>NZ_JBFBOG010000009.1:0-2273 GCF_040686855.1 Leifsonia sp. NPDC077715 | reverse complement strand
AGCGGGAGTAACCGAGCTACGCTCGCTGAAAACAAGAAAATTGATTTTTACTAAATACATATAGGTGGAAATACTCAATAAACCCACTTTTTTTTTATGACTAAATAATAACAACACAGGAGAGATGATCATGTTTGATTACGACCTAATTAATTTAATTCTTTTTGTTTTAACAACGGTTTACACAATTATGGGGTACTACAAAAAATGATATTTAAACTTATTGAAAATAATGCGGAGCAAAGACGAGGAGTGAGGAGGAGGGCACGCACGACCGACACGACCGAGGAATTGGCGGAGCATTGTATTTACCACTTATATTTTGCGTATATACAACATGTTGTCATGAAAACTTGTGGTCTTGCTTTTCTGATTTTTTCAGTAGTACTATCAACTTGCACTAAAGCTTGTGCGAAAGACCTCGTTCACCGTACAGGCAAAAAAAATGGGCTGACAGTGCTGGAACACTTCAACCCAGTGATCAACATAATTAAGGTATGTCGATGAATCTATTTTATGGGGAAAATCCGTCCTCAGCAAGCTCAAAGAGCATTCAAAATAGCCAGTCTCTTGGTATATATACGAAATCTCCTGCCATCCTTACGCCACAAGGGTTTCAGCGGGTACATGATTATTTACTTCAGGATCAATCTCGAAAGCTTTTACCCAAAGAGCGAGTTTCGAATTGTAGACGTTTGCGCATTGATAAAATGAAGCCTCGTACAGTGATGTACAACGAGAATCGTTGTAAGGCTCATTTTGGCAATGTTCAGATTTGCGGTTCGATTTGGTCGTGTCCTATTTGTGCAAAGCACATCACGGAGCAAAGACGTACTGAATTAAGAACTGGCTTGGATAGGTGGAAAACAGGCCGTAACGGCTCCATATATCTCCTTACGCTCACGTTTAGCCATTCGCATGGCCAATCCTTAAGGATTTTGCTAGAAGGTCAGAAAAAGGCTTACAAGCGATTTTTCGAGGGGCGCAAAGTTGTAGCAATTTTCAAAAAACTAGGTGTCGAATACAAAATTAAGGGCCAGGAAGTTACTTACGGCCAAAATGGTTGGCATCCTCATAATCATGTTCTTTTATTGGCAACTCACCATGATTTACGTTTTGAGAGTTATATCTCTGAGTTAGCTGAACAATGGATTTCAGCTTGTATTAAATCGGGTCTTAATGCTCCCTCGATGCAGCATGGTTTGGATCTCCGTAACGGGTATTACGCTGACCAATATGTTGCAAAATGGGGAATTGAGAATGAATTAACTAAGGGCCACATTAAGAAGGGTCGCAACGGCAGTTACACGCCATTTGATCTTTTGCAATTATCTACTTCTGATGAAATTGTTCATGGACGATCTTCAGGCAAACTTTTTCAAGAATTTGCCCTGGCTATGAAAGGTGCTAGACAACTTGTTTGGGCACGTGGTCTTAAGGCTTTGCTTGAAATTGAAGATAAATCTGATGAAGAGTTAGCTGAAGAAACAGACAAGACTTCAATCACTTTAACCCCTGTTGAGGATCTCGTCTTTAGTCTGCTTTGCACATACCAAAAACGTCATGAATATCTGGAGGCAATTACTCGAGATTATGAAAGTGGATGTTTTGGAAATGGTGAAGCAGAAAATTTAATAAACGATTTGGTTCAAACAGAAATTAGGAGATTAGAAAATGCTTATTGAGAAAGTAATTTTGGTGAGTGTTGAGAAGTCTAAACAAGGTTATACGGCTGAAGTTGAACTAGAAACAGCAGATGGTTTTTCCTTTTCCGGGCCGATTGAATTTGATGTTAATTGGAACTACGACTTAGGTTTTTTGAATACCTTCGTCAATACAGATGAAGATCGAATATTTATTAAGGAAGTTCTTTCCAGTGATGATTTTAAGAACGATGTCTTAAGTTCTATTGTTTCTTAAATCTTTTTGCCCGATCCCCTCGGGCTTTTTTTTGCGTATACGCAAAAAATCAACTTAGGCTAATCATGCACCAGTGGTGCATATCAATTTACTCCATGACGTTTGGCGTGCCGTGCACGCACATAACGGCATGGAGTAAATTGTTTTATATCCATTTTCAGCCTGAAAATGAAAAAACAGAGCGGGTGTCTACCCGCGAACTGACATAAATCGATTAAGAGCCTTCTCTCCCTGATTACATGCTCCCTTTAGCCTAAGAGCGGGAGTAACCGAGCTACGCTCGCTGAAAACAAGAAAATTGATTTTTACTAAATACATATAGGTGGAAATACTCAATAAACCCACTTTTTTTT
>NZ_JBFBOG010000008.1:0-6873 GCF_040686855.1 Leifsonia sp. NPDC077715 | reverse complement strand
GAGGACTGGAAAGGTATTGTTTTTGCTGAGATAGTAGAAGGCAAATCCGTTGAAACTGAAAAACCGTATACACCTGAAAATGCGTCAAAGCTTCTTAATCTTGGTGATATAGGTATTGTTATCTGGTCATTTATTAAAGAGCAGGCGCAAAAGATTCAGGAGGAAGCTGATAAGGACAAAGCTTTAATTTTGGGAAAGTCACCGAGCTCTACAAATATCAAAAAACGTATGCGTCGAAAACGCCGCACGAAATCGAACAGATCAAGTTCTTAGGTGGACATATTCCGGATCCACCAGAATATTCTTATGCGGCTGACTCGATCCTTGCAGCCTTTAGCACGATTATCAGATCAAGACGATATGAGCGGGGTATTCCTTTATCTTTAGATCAGCAGGCTATCAATGTATATGCTGAGCATAATGATTTGCCTGTTGATGCTCATATATTTCACGACTGTATTTTTGCTTTAGATAATTTATTTATTGAAGAAGTTCATAAGAAAATTTCTACTAAATCCAAAAAGTAATAAAGTAGCTATCTACGTGATAGCTACTTTATTTATTGTGCAACACCTATCCTGATGTCTACAAAAAACAGTATATGCAAGCTCTACTCAAGCTTGCTCCTAAGGTATATAAAGAGGAAGCTCTATTAAGAGATTTTGAGGCCATGATTGGCTTTTATGAAAAAGCATTTGTTATTAATTGTGCTTAAAATTGATTTATTAATAAAAATGCTAGAGATGATAATTTTTATTGCCTCAAAAGTATGCGATTGTTAAATTAAAACATTTTTTAAAAAATGGGTGATTCCGTGAAAGCTTTTATTTTAATTATAGGATTTATAACTTCTAGTCTATGTTATGCAGAAGACTGGAAATTGGTAGCGGAATCAACAGATAATGTACGTACATATTTGGATATTGAAACATTAAATTATCATTCAAATGATAATTCTGTAAGCGTTTGGTCTAAGGTAAATAATATAAAAGAACAGTTAGATACTGGGATACTTACGGAATATAAGACACTAGATTATTATTTTTGCAGTTCAAGAACATCCACTACGGTTAAGGGTATAGCTTATGATAAACAAGGCAATATACTTGAAACTAGTGATTCGACAATAGGACCAAGCAATATTGTTCCTGGATCTGTTGAGGATACTGTTTTTAATTATGTATGTAAAAATCCCAAGTTAGAGGTTGTAAATTAAAATCTAACCAATAAGGACAAGAACCGCTAGAGATAGCGGTTTTTATTGCTTCTGAAATAACCGCTTGTTAAATTTTACTCATTATTAAAATGGATATTTTCATGATAAAGTTTTATCTATTTACAATTATGTTTACATTGATGGGTACGGTTCAAGCCAAATCATTGGAAAATATGGAAATAAAGAAAAGGTGTGAATCATATACAGAACTAGCATTGGTCTATTGGGATAATTATTTCAATGGTCAAAGTCGAGAGGAGCAATATAATTTAGTCGAAGAAAAGATCCAAGATGAAGTGGGGATTGTTTTTAGTAAGAAATTAATTGACATTGCCTACGACTATATACCATTTCCGGTGAATGAAAGTGAAAGAAAAGCATACAGGAAAGATTATTCATCCATGTTTTTCAATAAATGCATAATAGGCTATAAATCTTCTAATTAAATTTTAGAAATCATCCTTAAATACCTTCGGGTAGTTTTACATTATGTGACATTTAGTAACTAGTTTGTTAAATTACCCCTAAATATAGGGGGATTTTATGAAAAAGATAATTTTATTAGGTTTAATATTTTCTTTAGTAGGGTGTGCTACAGCGCCCATTTCAACAACTATGGCAAAGCAAACACCAAAAGAGCGCTTATTAGCTTATCAAGAGTACAAAGATGGTTATGCCGAAGTGGAAATTACTAGAGATACTGGATATCTTGGTGGAGGTTGTTATTTAAGTGTGCTTTTCCGTAATGAAACGATTGGACGTTTTGATACTGGTGAAAAAGCTACCTTTTATTTACCAATTGGTCAATGGAGCATGGCAGTAGCAGCTGATCGTCAAGGTAAAGGGTTATGTGCAGCAGCTGGATTTAACCCAGCATTTGAACAACAAAATATAAAACCAAATATTAAAAATATTTTCCGTATAAGTTCTGGTCCCTATCGCAGACCTAGATTATTGCCTTTATGAATGAGATAAAATAATGAAAAAGATAATTTTTTTTGGGTTAATTTTTTTACCTTCTATTTCTTGGGCACAAATTAAAAATGTTGGTGCTTGTGAGATACCAAAATATAAAATCGTTATTGCTGATGTGGGATTAGGAAAATCAGCAAAAGAACTAGTATCTAAAGAATATAGAGGACTAGAACTTGATAATGAGTTTTTTAATAAAAAAGGAAATAAGGAATATCGAGTTTCTATATTAAATAGAAAAAATGATATTTGGTTAAGTGGGCAACCAATCTATGATTTTAATTTTATAACCTATGATCCAAAAAATTATAAAATTTTAAGTTTTGGGTTAAGTTTAAGATTAGATGATTTTCCAGTGGGTAAAGTTAAAGATGCCCTTATAACCTTATATGGTTTACCTAAAGTTGGTTGGAGCTTGACTCAAGAAATTGATCCTAAATACGGTGATGTCAATCAATATCATTATAGATGTAAGGACTATTGGATAGATATATCACAATCTGGATTGGGAACTAGTCTGAGAATGTATGATAAAGGTGGGGCGAAATGAAAAAGATTATTTTGTTGAGTTTAGTTTTCTTGCCTATTTTGTCGATTGCAAAACCTTCTAATCCTATTAGCGATGATGAACGGGATAAAAATTGCCGAATGTACATGGAATTGGCTAATACTGTCATGATGCAAAAACAAAATGGTTTACCATTGATTAAAGCTTTAGAGGCAAATGATTCAGCACTCAAGAAAACTCCAAATAAAAATATGCATAAAATAACTACTTTAATTATTCGTGATGCTTATGAGCAACCGAGTTATTCAACCCCATCAATAAAGCAGGAGCAGTTAAATGAGTTCTCTGCAAAATATTATTTGGGCTGTATGGCAATGTATGAATAATAGAAACAACCTAGAGTGTACTGTTTTACTTGAATAGGTTCAGGATCAAATATGAAAAAACTTTTATTATTTATATTGTCTTTGAGTGCTTACTCAATCGCGAATGCTGGATTCAATATATTAAATACTCCAGAGGTGATATCGGTAGGTAGATGTCATATGGGATATTGTTCTTGGTCTAAATCCATTAGTACAAAGATCATATCAGAAACAAGTAAAAATATTTTACTTGAGGCAACCTTGTTGGGTGGTACTTCGGAATTTGATCCTGAAGATAGTAGAGGTGGAGATCAAGATATAAGCTGGGACAAAAAACCACACAAATTAATTATCAATTGCTCATATACAAAACCATCGGTTGGAAGTAGCTCCCAATTAACAATATTGGATTTTAGTAGCGCGGATGGGATGCCAGCTGTATATGATTCTGATATATCAGTTTATTTTAAGTATTGTCATTCCTATACCGATAATGGTGATGCCCCAAAAGAGTTCGGATATATAAATTAACGCAAGTAGAGAAAGCAGCTTAGATTACTTTTTTATATAAAGGCTTGTCTGAGACTCAGCACTTATAGAAAGGCCAAATTAATTTAATGCCTTAGATTGGTAATTATATTTAACTTAAACAGAACCCACTACTTGAGTGGGTTTTTTATTGCCTAGAGGAAAGTAAAAATGGCACAAGAATCTCGTTTGGTCATTGTTATTGATTCGCAAAATGCTGAACGTAACGCGCGTAATCTAGGCAATGAGCTCAATAGTATTGAACGTAAAGGTGATTATGCTTCAAAGTCAATGGATGGCTTATCTGTCTCGACACGTGCACTTGCTGGCTATATGGCAGGGTTGTTAACAGTTGGATCAGCCGTATCTAAAATGGATGCCTATACAGGCTTGCAGAATAGATTGAAGTTGGTTACTAACAATCAAGCTGAGTTAAATAAAGCGACTGAAGATACTTTTCAAATTGCCCAAAGAACCTATTCTGCTTGGGATTCGGTTTTACAGGTATATCAGCGCTTTAGTGATAACGCCAAAACATTAAATCTTACTATGGATGATACCGCCCGTTTAACGGAAACCGTATCGAAAGCAGTGGCCATTAGTGGGGCAACTGCAGAAGCAGCTGATGCAGCATTAGTGCAGTTCGGGCAAGCACTTGCCAGTGGCACACTACGCGGTGAAGAGCTGAATTCTGTTATGGAGCAAACACCAGCATTAGCAAAGGCCATTGCACAAGGTATGGGGATTACCGTAGGAGAGTTGCGTTCAGTAGCAGCTGAAGGAAAAATTACTTCTCAAGAAATTGTAAAAGCTCTAAGAAATGTGGAGTCAGATGTAGATGCATTATTTGGTAAAACTGATATCACAATTGGACAATCATTAACTCTTTTAAATAATGAAATTACCAAATTTGTAGGAGAAGCTGGGAAAGGCTCAGGAGCGGCACAAGTACTTTCTGGTTCGATTCAGGTACTTTCAAGTAATTTGAACTTACTTGCTGACGGAGCACTTATCGCTGGTATCGGATTAATCACCCGTGCAATTTTACTTAAAGGAGCTGCTGTTAAAGAGGGAATAGTTTCTACATTAGCTAGTCGTCAAGCTTCTATAGCAAAGGCTCAAGCAGAACTTAGTGAGGCGGCAGCAACTTTAAATACAGCTAAAGCACACCTTGCTAATGTTCAGGCAACTAATGCTGAGACTCAAGCCAAATATGGAGCTACTGCAGCTGCTTTAAGATACACCCAAGCTCAAGCCGCTGTGACAGCAGCAACCAATGCACAAACTGCTGCACAAACCAGATTGACTGCTGCTACGTCATTAGCTGGCGGTATTGGTAGCCGAGCTCTTGGACTTATTGGAGGTCCTATAGGTGCTATTACTATTGGTATTACTGCTTTGGCCGCAGGCTATATGTATTTTCAAGAGCAGGCGGAAAAAGCCAATAAAAAGCTAGAGGAGCAAGCAGCGGTTGCAAATAAAACGGCTGAAGAACTTAAAAAATTAAGAGGAGTTGAAAAGCAATCTGCTATTGATGATATGACCAAGGCATTGGAAGCTCAAAATAAGGAATTGAGAAAGACTGAACTTGCTGTCGGTTCTGCATTAATTAACATTCAAAACTATGCAGTCGGTAATGCGGAACTTGCCAAAATTTCTAATGATGCACGTACGGGTACTATTAGCTATACCGAAGCCATTGAACGATTAAATGGAATGAAAATTCCACCTGACTTATATAACGCACTTAAGCAACAAGTTGAAAAATATGACGAAGGTTATCAAAAGGGTACTAAGTTAGTTGAAGGTTTAAAGAATGTTGGTGTTGAAAGTAAGTTAGCTGGGAATGCTGCGCAAAACGCTGCACTTCAACATCAACAACAAGCGAATGCAATTGGTAATACAGCAACTGAAGCAGAAAAAGCATCGAAGGCTTTACAGGATTATCGGGATAAGCAAAGAGATAATGTGCTTGATTCAATCTATAAATCAGGTTTGCTTGATTCGGGATATACCGTTGCTCAGGCTAACGCGATTCTAGAGCTGCAAAAAGCTAAAGGGATGAGTGCAATTTTATCTAAAGATGAAATTGATAGTGCTTTGCGAAACCTCAAAATTATTGAGGAACAACAGGAGCGTGAAGAGAAACTAATTGACTCCAAACGTAAGCAGACAAAGGAGTTGGAGCAGCAGGAGAAGATTGCTAAACGTCTTGTAGGTGTATCAGGAAAATCAGGGATTGGCACAGGTCCTCATCTTGATGTTCGCTATGGCGGTTCAATGTCTGGCCAGAAAGTATCGAATGAACATCTAGCCCGATTACAGGCAGGCGGCAAACCATTGTCATCTTACAAGATCAGTTCAAATTACGGTCCACGAAAAGCACCTACCAAAGGGGCTTCTTCATTTCATAAGGGTATTGATTTTTCAATGCCTGAAGGCACACCGATCACGACCAATGTCGCCGTGAAAGATATTAAGACATGGTATGACAGCAAGGGTGGTGGTTATGTCAGCGAGGTGATCTTTGAGGATGGCGTATCTCTTAAGTTACTTCATCAATCGCCGAGTATGCAAAGCAAGGTTAAGAGCGGAGCAAGCAAAGGCAGTGATAAAGCTTCGGGTGACATTCAATCACAACTTGATCGTCAGTTAGATGCTCAGCGTTCACTTGAAAATGAGGTAGCTAGTGAAGTACAGCGGATCCAGAATAACTTAACAGTTAGATTGGAGGATGTTGATAAAGCAGGTTTTACCCCAGAACGTACTGCTGAAATCAAGGCAGAATTACAGCGCCGTGCAGATAATGATATTGCGATCGCCAAACAAGCGATTAGAAGCAAACTTGAGGATTATAAGGAGTTCCAGAAAACCGAGGCTGATTTACTTAAAGAAAGTTTTGATCGCAAAAAGTTCAATGCGACTCATGACATTGAATTAAGTAAATCTGAACAAAAGCAAGCAGTAGAGCTGCTAGAACAGCAGTATCAGCAAGAACTAGGATTGATGAAATTAGCCCAAGAGCAGCGATCATTTCAAGCCCGTTTATCTCTGCTTTCCGAAACTCAGGCCATGCAGGAACGTTATAGGCTGGAAAGAGAGGAAATTCTTAAGAATACAAAGCTTTCTATTGAAGAGCGGCAAAAGCTAATCGCATTATCTAAAGCCACACAGGACAAAGAGACACGAGACAAAGTTAATAACGCTGTTCAAAACTGGGGTGGTATTCAGGCTGATATGAATGGTTCCAGTGAGTTCTTTAGACAGGATCAGGAACGTTTTAG
>NZ_JBFBOG010000007.1:0-6985 GCF_040686855.1 Leifsonia sp. NPDC077715 | reverse complement strand
GAGGACTGGAAAGGTATTGTTTTTGCTGAGATAGTAGAAGGCAAATCCGTTGAAACTGAAAAACCGTATACACCTGAAAATGCGTCAAAGCTTCTCAATCTTGGTGATATAGGTATTGTTATCTGGTCATTTATTAAAGAGCAGGCGCAAAAGATTCAGGAGGAAGCTGATAAGGACAAGGCGACAATACTGGGAAAGTCATCGAGCTCTACAAGTACCAAAAGACCTATGCGTCGAAAACGCCGCACGAAATCGAACAAATCAAGTTCTTAGGTGGACATGTTCCAGATCCACCAGAATATTCTTATGCGGCTGACTCAATTCTTGCAGCCTTTAGCGCGATTATTAGATCAAGACGATATGAGCAGGGTGTACCTTTATCTTTAGATCAGCAAGCAATCAATGTCTATGCTGAGCATAATGATTTGCCTGTTGATTCTCATATCTTTAATGACTGTATTTTTGCTTTGGATAACTTGTTTATGGATGGAGTACTTAAGAAGTTAAACAAGAAGTAGGCGGCACTCAGTGTCGCTTTCAGAAAATATCTTAATAGCATTAAATTAATAGAAGGTAAATAGTTATAACACATTGGTATATAAATCAAATTTGAATGTAGATAATCGGTCTTTAAGTTGGTAAATTATAAATTAGCTTGTTAGGAATATAAAAAATAAATGCGTAATGATGTAATGAAAAAAGCACTTCTTCCTATAAAAAAAGAAATTAAAAGATTTAGTGGGGTAACAATCACCCTTCCAAAGCGTTTTGGGTTCAAAAATCATGGAATAATGGATTTTGATGGGATATTGAAGTACTTCGATTGGAGTTTAGAAAATATTCAAGTAAGGATTGATTTTACAGAATGTACATCAGCTGACTATCAAGCAATATCTTTGATTGTTATTTACTCTTGGTACTTGAAAAGCAGAGGTTGCACTGTAGATCATGTTATTGACAAATCTGCATATCGTGATGCTAGTGTAATGTGGAAAAGATTAGGGGCTCTTGGTACCTTTAATGTTCTTTTTCATACCTACCAGCAGTTTAAAGGGGATAATTACAAGCCACTGTTTGCATTAAGAAAAGAGTCTAATGGTAAAGACTTCAAGGATATTCTTTCAGCCATTGAGCGTTACACAGGTGAATTTGATATTTCTTATACTGATACTCTCAGTTATATACTAAGTGAATTAATGTATAACGCCTTAGAGCATGGACCATCATTTTCTCCATTAACAAACATCAACTTGCCAGCTCTGGTGCAAATGAGTTGGTATCGGAATAAAGGAGAGATGAATTTTATCATTGCAGACTTAGGGGTAGGTATCAAAGCTCATATAGAACAAACATATCCGGGACAAGAGTCTAATGAATCTGCGATAAGATTAGCAATTCAACCAGAAAAATCAGGAACATTCGCTAACTCTGACCCTTATAACGCGAAAAATAATGCTGGAATGGGTTTGTATTTAACATCAAATATCATTAGGCGTCTTAAAGGTGATATGTATATTTTATCAAATGATGGATTAGTACATATTTCACCTCGAGATGTAACATCGACAACACTTTCGCAACAGTGGAAAGGTACAATTGCTTTTCTATCTATTAAAATAAGTAAAGAAGATAGTAATAATTTAACAGCAATACTTCAAGAATTGAGGCAGAATGCTGAACAAGAACGAAGTTATTTAAGAAATGAGGAAGTTGATCAACAATTTGTTTTATACATGACAAACTATTTTGGTGATCATGCTGAATTGAAATCTGAAGCAATAAATATAAGAGATAAATATTTACTTCCTGCTATTGAAAGTGGTAAAAAAGTAATTATAGACTGTAAAAATATCAAAAGGGCTCCGCATAGCTTTTTGAATGCTCTCTTAGCGACGCCTATAACGCGCCTAGGAATGTCTGCATATAAAAGAATAAAAGTTATAAATGCTGAGCCAGATATAAGAGAAACAATTGATTTTATTTTTGAAGACAACACTAACTAATAAAATGGAGTAGAAGACCTATGAAAAAAGAAAAAGGCTATTGAGTTAAGCCAAATTTCTCGACTGCGATGCTTGATACGTTTGTTCTCTTGCTAGATACGCAACCCAATAAGCCACCTTCGGGTGGTTTTTTAATATCTGTAATGTAGTAATAGTGAAATATAGTTATTAAAAATATATAATATTAATAATAATTTATATTGAAAATTAATATGTTAGAAAAACTTTTTTATATATTGGGGTTATCTATTTCTTTAGTAGTTTTAGTTAGCTGTACTAAACAAGCTGAAAGTAAGGCACTGCCTCCTTCAGTTGAAGCTCAATTCATGAGTGCAGATAAAGAAATAGGGAAGATGCTAGATGAACTAGAAAATCGAGATATTCCATTTCAACGAAAGCGTGAGATATTGTGCAACACCTATCGTGAAGTCTACAAAAAACAGTACATGCCAACTCTTCTTAAGCTTTCTCCTAAATTATATACAGAGGAAAATCTATTAAGAGACTATGAGGCTGTGATTAGATTCTACAGAAAAACTTTTGTCGTTAATTGTGGTTGATTTTTGTCACTTAAGAATCTAATAGTATATAGCTTGCATCAACAAGTATTCGACAAAATAGGTTTAATTTCTTAAAGGTAAAAATTGTGTCAAATCAAACAAAATTCATTTTAGGTTCAGTAATTGTCATAATATTAATTGCGGGTAGTAACTATTTTAAAGATTTAAATTTACTTAACTTAGGTCAAAAAGGTGGGACCTCAGCTGGAAAAGAGATTAATAGAAACATGAATAACAATTAGACCACCTTCGGGTGGTTTTTTAATGCCCCAACTGTTAAATTTTAACCCATTAATAAAATGGATAACTTTATGAAAAAAATTATTTTGTTAGGTTTAATTTGTTTATCTTCTTCTTCATGGGCAGAACATAAAAATCTCGGTACTTGTGAGATATCTAAAGATAAGATTATTGTTGGTGATGTGGGGTTGGGGAAATCAGTTAAGGAATTAGCATCAAAGGATTATAGAAGGCTTGAACTTGAGAATGATGTTTTTAACAAAATAGGGTCAAAGGAATATCGTGTTTCTATCTTAAATAGGACAAATGATATTTGGTTAGGTAGTCAACCAATTCGTGATTTTAACTTCATAACCTATGATCCAAAAAATTATAAAGTTTTGAGTTTTGGATTAAGTCTAAGATTGGATGATTTTCCAGTTGGCAAAGTTAAAGACGCCCTTATAACTTTATATGGTTTACCTAAAGTTGGTTGGAGTTTGACACATGAAACGGATCCTAGATACGGTGAAGTCAATGAATATCATTATAGGTGTAAGGATTATTTGATAGAAATCACACAATCTGATTTAGGAACTAGTATGAGAATGTATGATAAAGGTGTATCGAGATGAAGATGATTGCTCTCATAGGAAGTTGTTTACTCTTGAGTTCGAGTTACGTTTCAGCAAATGAAAATAAGAAGCAAAGCTTTTGTAGAGGGATTTATGATTATGCTGAAATGGTTATGACTAACAGGCAAGATGGTGTTTCTATTAAGGTTATGTTTGATTCCTTGGAAAAGACAAGAACAAATGAGAGTCAGAAAAAATTAAGCAAAAAATATATCTTAGATGCCTATGAACGACCTAAATATAGTACTAAAGAAAAACAACGTGAAGAGATAAATGAATTTTCCAAAGATAAATTCATTAGTTGTATTAATAATTTATCTTAGATTTAACAAACCTAAAACCCCGCATTTGCGGGGTTTTTTATTGCCTGGAGAAAAGTAAAAATGGCGCAAGAATCCCGGTTGGTCATTGTTATTGATTCGCAAAATGCTGAACGAAATGCACGAAATCTAGGCAATGAACTAAACAGTATTGAAAAGAATGGCAACTTTGCTTCTAAGTCCATGGATAGAATGTCTATTGCTACTCGTACTTTAGCAGGTTATATGGCTGGGCTTGTAACAGTGGGGGCGGCTATTAGCAAAATGGATCTCTATACTGGTATTAATAACAAACTGAAATTAGTGACTAATAATCAGAAAGAATTAAATCAAGCAATGGATGATACTTTTGAAATTGCACAGCGTTCTGCTTCGTCTTGGAGTGCTGTCAATGATGTGTACTCCAAATATATGTCCAATGCAAAAACATTAAATTTAACTCAAGAACAAACAGCCAAACTTACTGAAATTACTTCAAAAGCTGTTGCTATTAGTGGTTCAAATTCTGAATCAGCTGCAGCGGCTTTATTCCAATATGGGCAAGCTTTAGATGGTGGGGTTTTAAGAGCTGAAGAGTTTAATAGTTTAGTAGAAGGAGCGGGTGGCTTATTAAATGCCATGGCAAAAGGATTAGGTGTAACTCGTGGTGAACTCCGTCAAATGATGTTGGATGGAAAACTTACCGGAGATGTTATTACTAAAGCACTTTTAAATGCTGGTGATAGTGTTGAGCAGCTGTACGGCAAAACTAACAAAACAATTTCTCAATCTTTGGAAATGTTAAGTAATGGGATAACTAAGTTTGTTGGCGAAACAGGTCAGGGATCTGGTGCTGCAGAGACATTAGCTGCATCTATTCAAATTCTTGCAACGAATTTGGATTTGATTGCTGATGGAGCTTTAGTAGTTGGGATTGGATATGTCACTAAAGCAATTAGTGCTAAATCAATGGCTGTCTACGCTGATATAGCTGCAACAACATCAAGTATTCAAGCAAGTCGTTCAAAAGCATTGGCTGAGTTGGCTGAATCATCAGCTGCTGTTAAGTCTGCTCAAGCTCAAGTGGTGAATACTCAAGCTACTTTAGCTGCATTGGCAGCGGAAAAAGCATTAGAAGCAGATCGTTTAAAATCACAGATCAATTCAGTTGGGCGCACACAATCTATTACACGTATGGCTGAGCTTAAGAAAATTGAAGCTCAGGTAACACGCGAACTAGCCACAGCAGAGACTACATTAGCAGTTGCCCAAGCAAGAAGTGCAACTGCTCAAAAAGCTGCGGTTGGCCTTACAGGTGCTATGTTTGGCGCAGGCCGTACATTGTTAGGAGTATTAGGTGGTCCAGCAGGTATAGGAATTACAGTAGCCACCTTAGCTGCTGGTTATTTGTTGATGCGTGACAATGGCAATGAAGCTAATGACATGCTTAAGGATCAGACGCGTTATGCTGGATTGGCTGTCGATGAACTCACTAAGCTAAATGGAGCCCAAAAACGTGCAGCTGAAGGAGAACTAAATAAGCAATTAAATTCTCAGTCAGCTCAGCTTAAAAAGGCTCAAAATGAATTTTTAGCATTAACTCAAAATATTGCTGATAGCAATAAAAAGAGTACAGAGGCTTATCGAATCTGGGCCGAATTAACAAATGAAGTGATTGATGTAAATCAGGCATTTGAGAGACTAAATCAACTTGATTTCATTAATTCCGATCAGATAAATCAGCTTGTCGATAGTAAAAAGAAAGTTGATGAAAATTCACTTGCTGTATCTAAGACAAATACTGAGCTAAATCTCGTAAGAAATAGTGGCGCCAATGCAAAAGTAGGATTTAATGATGTCAGTCAGGGAGCAAAAAATGCTGTAAATGATGTTGCTCAGCTACATGACAAATTGAAAGATATCAATAAAACTTTAGCTGACCGTAAATGGGATGCGGCATTCAAAACTACTCTTATTAAAAAATATGGAAGATCAGTTGAGGAAGCTGATTTACTTTTGCAGACATACCGCGATAACCAGAAAAAAGGTTACGTAGGTGTAACTGTAGAGCAAGACACAATCATTAAAGGTATTGTGGCGCAGGAAAACGCCCTTGAGGCTCTTGTAAACAAGGATAAGGCACGCACTAAAGAGTTGGAGAAACAAGAGAAGGTCAGTAAACGATTAGTCGGCATTTCAGGTCAATCAGGAGTTGGCACAGGCCCACATCTTGATGTTCGTTATGGTGGTTCTATGTCTGGCCAGAAAGTCTCTAATGAACATTTAGCTAGGTTGCAAGCGGGTGGCAAACCATTGTCATCTTACAAGATCAGTTCCAACTATGGTCCAAGACAAGCCCCTACTAAAGGGGCTTCTTCATTTCATAAGGGTATTGATTTCTCAATGCCTGAAGGTACGCCGATCACAACCAATGTCGCCGTGAAAGATATTAAGACATGGTATGACAGCAAAGGTGGTGGCTATGTCAGCGAGGTGATCTTTGAGGATGGGGTGTCACTTAAGCTTCTTCACCAATCGCCGAGTATGCAAAGCAAGGTTAAGAGCGGAGCAAGCAAAGGTAGTGATAAAGCTTCGGGTGACATTCAATCGCAACTTGAACGTCAACAGGATCTGCAACGGTCACTTGAAAATGAGGTAGCGAGTGAAGTTGGACGGATTAACAATAATAGAAAGGTGAGATTGGAAGATGTTGATAAAGCTAATTTTAGCCCGGAACGAACAGCAGAAATCAAGGCGGAAATAAATCGTCGCGCCGATAATGATATCGCTATCGCCAAACAAGCCCTTAGAACGAAACTGGAAGACTATAAAGAATTCCAGAAAACCGAGGCTGATTTACTTAAAGAAAGTTTTGATCGCAAAAAGTTCAATGCGGCTCATGACATTGAATTAAGTAAATCGGAACAAAAGCAAGCAGTAGAGTTGCTAGAACAGCAATATCAGCAAGAACGAGGATTGATGAAATTAGCCCAAGAGCAGCGATCATTTCAAGCCCGTTTATCTCTGCTTTCCGAAACTCAAGCCATGCAGGAACGTTATAGACTTGAAAGAGAGGAGATTCTTAAGAATACAAAACTTTCCATTGAAGAGCGGCAAAAGCTAATCGCATTATCTAAAGCCACACAGGACAAAGAGACACGCGACAAAGTTAATAACGCTGTTCAAAACTGGGGTGGTATTCAGGCTGATATGAATGGTTCCAGTGAGTTCTTTAGACAGGATCAGGAACGTTTTAGTCGCTTGGGCGC
>NZ_JBFBOG010000006.1:0-20530 GCF_040686855.1 Leifsonia sp. NPDC077715 | reverse complement strand
AATTGAGGGAAGTTGAGTGAGTATTTGCTTCCTTTACTATCTTTGATGTCGAAGGTCAGTGTGAACACATCACGGGTTTTAATTGCATCAATCCATGCTGCAGAGGTCGCTGAGAACATGAATGAAGCATTCGCTTCGATGTCCATCATCTTTTCAATATAGAACTCTGGTGTGTACTTGCCTGAGCCGATACAACGAACTGCTTCCAGATTGTTATTGAACGAAAGTGTCAGTGATTGCGTGCAGGCTTTACCTTGAATTGACTGGCCATTAATAAGCAAGTTTTCAACGTTTGGCATACTGACCAATGGACGGTTTGAGGCAGCTATTGGATTAGTAACTGGATTGACCTGTTGACGGGTGAATGAATTACCAACTAAACCAAAGTTACCTGTAATTTTTCCAGTTGTCTGAATGGTAATTTCACCCGTATTTACTTGAACACCACGATAAATAAAGACCTGACCCACATCTTCAAAGACTTTAACCAAGGTAAATGATTTACGTACTGTGCCGCCAAAGCTAAGCGCATTTGCTGCCCAGTTATTAAATGCAAGAGCACTTAAGAATAAGTCGAATGTACCAACTGACAATTCAAACTCTAACTGACCAGCCACTTCAGCTTCAGTAACCACACCTCCTTGTCGGAAGCGAGAATCTACCACTTCACTACTTTCTTCAGTTGAAACATTTTCTGATAAACCGTCACTCACACGGCGAACGGTATACCAGATCGGATTTGCTGGAGTAGTTCCCAGTACAGCTTCTTCACAAGCATATAATCGAATTTTTGCGCCTGAACTCATTTATTGTTCTCCAAAATTTAGGCATTAAAAAACCCGCTGTTTTAGCGGGTTATTAAAGTGTTTCATCTGTATCTGAGATTTCAGGCGGTTCAACACCAGCCAATGCTGCAGCTACTGCTTCAAATAAGTTGGTCGGCTGAAAATCGACGGGTGTTTCACTCAACGTTTCTTCAAGCTCTTGTTCTTCATGTAAGCGGATATCAATCCAGCGGCCTTCTGGAATATCGAGTGGATTTTCAAGATCAGCTACGATAGCTGCCTTTTCTACATCAAACTTACGCTTATAAGTCTTAATCGAAATGTCACCATTTTCTAAATTTGAATATTCAACAGCTACTATAGTATTGCCATTTGCATCTTTAGGGACTTCGATATACCAGCCTTCCTGGGCAAAACCTAATGAGCCTTTTAATAAATAATCACCGATATCTAATTTTTCAAAATTCAATGGTTGCTTTGCTGCATCGTCATTAAGCTCGATATGGCTATTAAATAGTTTAGCTATGGGGGAAGCAGATTTCACAAAGCCATTTGCATCAACAGTTGTGTTTCCCGTTGTACGAACAGTCTGCCAAGTTGCTCCATTAGCAATATTAAGTCCACCACGTACACGAAGCTCCCCTGAATCAAGAAAGCCCAACTGTGCAAATCGAGTAGAATTTCCTTTATAGGTTTGAATAATCCCATTTGCCCATCCGTTCGTAGTAGCTGTAGTTGTATACCAGGCAGCATTTACATGAAATTGAGTACTGTTAAGGTCAATACCATCGTATAGAGGAATTGGATTAAGTAATCCTCCATCTCCAACCTTTAAAACACGGCCAGATGTATTATCTTGGCTTGATGTTGTAAGTGCCGCTGTCGCAGCTGTACCGAGTCCTGTTACTTGAGACCAGTCTGGTGTTAGGTTTGGAATCCCGGAGGCAAAAGGCAGCATAAACTGTCGCTTACCTTGAGATGAGTTATATACAAAAGGTCGGTGGTCCCAACTAAATCTAAATAAAAGATTTGCCATTATGCCGTTACTCCATCAATCACTTGGAATACCAATGTTTCAGTATGTTGAATAACACCACCTACAACGGCCTTAATATCCATCTGACACAATCCTAATGGCCACGTTGTAGTACTTGCACCGGACTTAACATTTAGCCATCCCTTTTGTGTAGTTTGGCTTAATGCGGCGCATGTTAATGTTGCAATGGCTGCACCCTCTAAAGTCTTAACTTGAGAAGTAAATGCATACCCCGTTAGATCGATCGCTCGACGTACATCATTGGCTGGATATTGCAGCGCATCATCCATATCAACGAGCTGCAAATTTAAGTTGAATGTGTCACCACGCTTAAAGACAAAATTGCTCATATGTGATTCCTATAGACATAAAAAAACCACCCATGAGGTGGTAGTGAATAAGATGTAAAAAAACCGCCTATTAGCGGTCATTTAATTAAAATAATTTAAGGTTTGTAATCTAAATCAACACTTACTCCAGTAACTACATTGTGTTTTGATCCACCAAGACTACTAATATTTGCCAAACGGATATTCACATCTGAAACACAGAGTTTGTTTTCACTTTGCCACTTTTTCAGCTCAACTGACATTAAATCTTCCAAATGTCTTTCCAGTTCTTGCCGTTTAATTTCGATTTCTTCTAAAGTCAGCATACATGACATATCAATTTACCTTGTACCCAATCGAAACATTATACTGAATGAAGTCAGCATCTTGCCCAACAAAAATTGATTGTCCTTGTAAACATTCTAGATGATCGATTGAGTAATATTCAAAATGGGCAAGCAAAGCATCACTCAGCTTTGTGATTTCCATTATTCCTGAATTGGGACGAGCAAAGCATTGAACCATAATATTACCTGTACGGCGAGTACAAGGATTATCGGCTATTCCTGAAATAAAACTCGGACCGCCTACAATCGTTAAGCGACACCATAAGCCTTCCTTTGGTACTGTAAAACCTGCTGCATTGGGATACTGAATTCTTTCTTGTGAAATGCCGTCAAAACTTATCATATGGTCGATAATAGCTTGCCTTGTCTGCTCTAAAGTCATTGCCATATTAGCCGCCATACTTCTGAGAAATAAAGGTAAACGTGGTGTTATAAATACCTTGAGGTGCTTGATCAGACCAACCATTTTCTAAGCGTTCAGCATATGGCTTATTGTTTTGTATGTAGACCAAATTACCCAGCTTAAACTTAACGGCTTGAAGAGCTGCATCCTGCACTGCATTAGTTTCAGGTCCACGTACACCATAGTCACCTGATCCAATTGAAACGATATGAGAAGCTCTGTAGGCACCAGTATCAACTGGACTTGAAACTACTAATGACTGAACAACATCCATGGTAATTTTCTTTACCTTTTCCTCGGCTGTTTTAGCCACATCAAAGCTAAAATCAGTCGGCTTTTTTCCCTTCCATCCCATAAATTTCTCCATAAAAAAACCACTCAGATGAGAGTGGTTTTTTCTTTTACAAAAAGTTCTTAATTAGCATTTCCACAAATATCGGTGGTACCTGTTGGATATGTAAACTGCATATTTGCTTTATTAGTAATTAACTGTACTGAAACAGTTTTACCTAAAAATTTAGAATTAGGATTTGGTGATTGTATACCCACACCATTAAAGCCAATATTTTTAAGGGCATTCTCAGCAATTAAATTAAGATATCCATAATTTGTACCATTGATGATATACCCTACTTGTTTACTAACCTGATTAAAGTAAAGCCCAACTCTAACTTTGCCGTCTGAAGGCAAAGTAATAGGTATTAATTTTTGAGCGATATCTTTAACAACTACTGAACCCGAAGAATCTCGTGTTCTAGTAATTCCAATAAGTGTGACATAACTTCCATCTGCACGTGTTGAATCTTTATTCATTAATGCATAGCCTAGATCAATACTTATTTCATTTTTTAAATTAGAAGCACCCAAAATCTGAAAGGCCATTTGCTGAGTTTCATAACTGTCACCAAGCACCACATTTTTAAGATTTGAAGCATCAAAAACAAATTCTGTAGCAACAATATTAGTTCCCACAACGGCTTTATCTACTAGAGGAGTTTGGCTAGAAGTTATGCTTATAAGTTTGCTAGAAGTTACGACCTGATCTACAGGTGTACTTCCCACATAAGTAATTGTTGCTGTCCCTTTTTGCTCAGTAATACTAATTGGAGACATTAATTTTATCTGTCTTCCACCTGCAGCATTTTTAGCATCTACTTGAGCCTGAGTTGCATCAAAATTATAAGTACAGGCAGCATAAGTATTTATTGAAAGTCCACTACTGATTAATAAACCCAAAATAATTTTATTCATGTAATCTTCCTTTTTTATTTGAGCAAACAGTATAGCCAAGCATATAAAAAGATTGATTAAAAACTGACAAGCGGTAATTTTTACTTCTTTAAAAACTTTTTATTATTTAACTTCTAGCCAGCGTGTACTGAACATGCTGAAAATAGTGAGATATGCCATAAAGGGACATAATCTGTATTTATCATCTAAACTCCTCACTTGCGTCCATTAAAAAACCCACCGAAGTGGGTTTGAACTTATATCTATAAATTAATACTACAATTTGAATATCCGAATACATTTTGGTTCCGTATCCGCCTTGCTCGAAACTTTAATATTTAATCGATATCCATATTCCGGAAACAAAACTAAAAATTAGATAAATAAATGCAGCAATAATTACGGAAATAAAGACTATGATAATCCCGTCAGAAATATAATCTCTATTGGCATCATTCTCAGGATTTTCCTTGGGATTAAGTATCATTGGAGTATTTAAAGATTTTTTCGCCTCATAGAATCCCCAGCCTATTCCCAGCAACACAATTAGTATCGCAAAACCAACTCCAAGATCATAAATAACCTCTTCAGCAGCATATTTATCATTTGAAGCTGAAACACATTTATCAAAGTATTTTTTTTCAGTTTCAGAAAGTGTAGAGATGGCTTTTTGATCTTTAAACAGATCTTTAAAATGAATATTACATGTCTCAATAAATTCTTCTTTATCGTCAGTTCCATCTCCCTCGTAATTGCTTGGACGAGAAATATAAAGTGTGCTATGGATAGTTGTAGCCATATAATTTCATTAAATTTATAAAGAGATATTTAATTAATAGAAAATCAGTCAATTCAGCTATCTTTTTTCAGTAGCCTAACTATCTTCAAACTGAGTAATATTGCATATAAAGGGCCCACCTTCATCAAACTCCTCACCATTTAATAAGATATTAAATCTTCCACTGAAAGTACTGAGTGCTCGTACAGATCCGTTCTTTTCTTTTACTTCTAAATCACGACTTAATTTGTCTATTACAATGCTAAAACTTGGAGAGATAAGTGAGGTAATTTCTTTACAATATTTAATAGCTTCATCTTTAGAGGCTTGATAATTTCCTGAATGTTTTGAATATACATAAAGATCTCTCCATATTTTTTCGTCAAAACTCTGTGATAGGTAAAAATTCAACCATTTTTTATCATTAGTATGCTCATAATAGTAATCCGAACTTACTGGATTAAATCTTATAGACATTGGACGACCATAAGTTGACGTCTTCATCTCTGGGTATTTTGTTTTTATTTCTTTTGCATAATTTAAAAATAAGCGAGATTTGTAATCCTTGATTTCAGAAATTTCTTTATACGCATTTGAAATAGTAGTTGGAGTTAATTCTTGCTTCACTGGATTATTAACAGATGAACAACCTGATAATAAAATTATGCTCCATAGTAAAAATTTCTTATTCATAAAAATTCCTATATTTCGAGCTTAATAATATAGAATTTTTCCTATATTTTCCTCAACTGGCATTTCCAAATTGTCGCAGCAGGATCCTGCTGAATATGGATGATTCGAAATGAACCTAAGGCAGTTATCCACTCATCATCAATTTTAGGAATCATAGTCACTTCATTTTGCAGTATGGTAGCTTTCTTATCGGTGGCCAGTACTCCAAGTGCTTGGACCTCATATTGACTATATGAACCGAACAGAACGCCACGGCCAGAATAGTTTTCTTTAACTTCAACATAAGTTTCAGTTTTAGGATCCCAATTCGTTTTAGAGTTCCGCTCACATGTAAAAGTATGAACGGCATCCGCTAAACCATCATTAAATGCTTCGGCAATTTCTGCCTGAATTTCGTCACGTAAGCTCATTATATTTTCCTAACAAAAAATACGCGTTTCTGTTTGCAATATGGTTTGATCAAATCAAGAATAAATTGCTCAATCGCACTCAGTTTTACTGATCCGTCCTGATATTCCTTTTCGGTCTCAACCGTATCAGCCTTTACTTTCTTGCGCTTTAAAGCTTGTTCCTGTCCTTGATATAAATCACCTTTAATAATCCCCTTGATGATTTGATATGAGGCTGTTTTCAGTGGCTCAGGAACGAGTGTGGCATTTTCATAAGGTTTAACATTACGTGCTAAGAGATAAGCCTTTGACATCTGAAGGTATTGAGCCTTATCACTGGCAGATAAAGCATCAAAGCCTTCAACATGTTCTATCGCTTCTTGTTCAGTGATAAAGCTCATGGATTATTCCTTTGGAATTAATGCTAAAAGCTCGTCTTTTTTCGCACCTGACTCAAATGCAATACCTTTTTCAGTTAATACAGCACGAAGCTCATCAACTTTAAGCCCTGCGTAGTTGATTGGTTGAACTTCACTTGGCTTTTGATCGCCTTCCGGGGGTTGATTTCCTTCACCAGATTCAAGCTCAGCAATACGTGCTTTCATTGCCTCAGGATCATTCTGAAAGGCAATAAACTCACCTTTTAAGGTTGCCAATTGTTCTTCGAGTTCAGTTACTTGTGCTTGTGTCATTTGACGTTCTCTCATGCGGTTAAATGCGGATAGGCCCATTGATTTATCTCCAAAAGAAAAGGCGGATAATTCCGCCCGTCTTTATTTAACTTTATGCTTAAACGCCACAATACGAATCTGTTTTGGATCGTAGACGCGTTCCCAGTTGGTATCAGTAGAAAGACCTGCATTATTCGGTGCAACACCCATTGCACCAGCCCATTTGATGCCACGAGGATGCAAGACAAAGTGACGACGGTTAATGAGGATGTCTGAGCCTGCGAGACTATCTCGGTCAGTCTCAACCCCAACAGGAGCACCGATATCCTGAAACCCGATAGCGCCTTGTCCGAACAGGAATGATGTGAATACATCACCATCAACTGGCATACCATCATCGACAATCACACGACGATCCATGAAGGTTTTGTAGAGCACTACGCCATCTGCATCACGTACGGTTTCAATCAGGCCCTGTTTGGCTAGTGCAGCCATGGTCGCCGAATGCATGGCAATAGCCGTTAATTTATCGACTGCATCCCCAAGCTTATATGAGGCATCAATAAATGAAACACCATCAATAACGGCTGCGGCTCCAGTACCAGCAGAGATGTCATGTGTATTGCTTGCCATACTTGCAGAACCGAACACACCTTTAAGTGTATTCACGGTAAAGCCTTGAAACTCACGGGCCCAGTAATCAGCAACTAGATCACCAACTGCGCCAAGAGGATCGTCACCAGATAAAGCTTTAGCAAGGTCATTGGCACCCCAAGCCTTACCACGTGCATGTAAAATGGCAATATCCTGACCCGCTGCAATGTTGTTTACGGTTAAAGGGGTCGCATCTGAAAGTACTTCAGACTCACCATCTAAATCGTTCCAGAACGGGATATTTACGGTAGATCCACCTTGTGTGCCGAATGCAACTTCAACATCCAGCTCCCCTACAATTCCCGACTGCCATAAGGCAGATTTCTTGGCAGTTTTATTTAAAACGTACTGAGTGAATAACTCGGGTACGATGACATCAGCAATTTTTGTCTCAGCCATTAGGCTTAACTCCTTAAAGATTAATACCGTGTTTTGCCGCTAGCTCTTTAGCAAGCTGCGGATTTTCATTTCGTAATTGAGCAAGTTTGGTCAGGTTCACTGAACCATCTGGCTTGGTGATATCGACCTGTCCTTTTGTATTGGTGCTACCTGGTGAACCTGTACCATTGGCTTTAGGCCAGAAATAAGGCTTTTGCTCACGTAAGGTTTCGACCCATTCTTTTGGTGATAACGGCGTCTTACCGTCTTTACCAATGATCACTTCACCTTGTGCGTCGACTGCTACGGCCTTACCGTTTTCATCGAGTACAAATTTAGAATGGGCAAGAAATGCGATATCAGCTGTTGCTTCCGGCAAAGCCTCCAGTTCAAGAGCAGCCTGTACAATCTGGCTCTGAACAACCGATTGCTTGAACTTGTTGGCATAAGCTTCTGCTTTATCGGCCCGTTCTTTTTCGGCATTGAGCAACTTGTCATGCTGTTCACGCATCTTCTCGGTGCGCTTCTGGATGACTTCACTCACCTTGCCTTCGGCAATTAATTTCGCGTCTTCATCCTGCTCCAGTTGGGCAAACAGTTTTTTGACTGTTTCAGGATCAATACCTTCATACTGTTTTTGAAGCTTCTGGAGTTCCTGCTTTGCTGTCTTGGCGGCATCACGCTCGCTTTGAAGTGCAGTTTTAAGTCCCTTCGGATCTTCGTAGCCATCCAGATCAAGGCGAAACTTCCCGTCTTCCTCGACATATAGACCACGATGTTCTTCTTTAACGTCATCCAGTGAATCAACAATAAATGGCAGTGACATGTTCAAACCTCTCGTTTGATTAAGTTGAGCCTTATCTCAAGGCAATAAAAAACCGCCCGAAGGCGGTACGTTGTAAGAGTGCGATTATTTCAGCGCCAAAATAATCGCGATAACAATGATTCCTAAGGCTAAGCCCAAATTGGTAATTGACTGCATTAGTCCTGCACGGTCAGCACCTTTCTCGCTCATTTTCCCATCTACCTTTAGTTCAGTTTTTGATGTATGCTTATGCACAGAGATATTTCTCCTTAACTTTCACCAGTTGAGTTGAATTAAAAAGCTCATGATTGCCGTCATGGGCTTTTTGCTTTTTAGAACTTCTATCCTCTATTCTTGATATTCGAACTTTAGGTTTGTTGTGTAATTTCAGGGATAAAAAAACCACCCTAGAATTAAGGTGGTTTTCTTTTACTCATCTAGATTAAAAGTGGCTGCATCTTAAGTTTTAACTCTTCAACTTTGTGTTTTGCTTTCGGCTTATATTGCTTACCAACTAAACATAAGGTTCGACCCGCTTTAGATGCAATGTCCGTCAAATTCTCAAAGTCTAATACTGCTCTATTAAACTGATCTATTAAGTTAAAAGCAGATTGTCGTAATGCTTTTTCACATTGGATAAAGTAACGACGTGCAATTCTCCCCTGATCATTGTTTTCTACCATTGATAGTTCTTTGGCAACATCTAAGGTCAAAAGATAATCCGTTTGTCTTGCTTTACCTTTTTGGCCATCTTTTCTTTGGGTTTCGGAAATTACCGAAAGGCAAGCAAAGTCTTCATTTTCAATGAATCCATATGTTTTGATTCGTTTCTTTATCCAATCAGCAAAACGATCTCCACTTTTCAGCCATTGATGTAAAGTACGGGCATCAACACAAGGTTGAACCTCTCCACCAATTGTGGCATCCACAACTGGAATTAAAGTATTGTGTAATGTTTGGAATTTATGCATATGCAAGACCTCTAACAGAGTTCCGCCAAGCTGCAAATTAAGAAAAATAGAAATAAAGATAAATTTTTATAGTGCTAAATATTAATCCGCAACAATCTACACCACCAAACATAATTTTTAGTGAAATAAATTGAAGGTTTCCCAAAGTAAACATTTTGTTTACTTGTTTAAACCAGTGGTCTAATATTTACTAACCTAGGTTATATTTTTAATCTTTACATCTAAGTTCTCTTAGTTTGTGCCTTCCGACGGCGTTTAAAAATTTCGGTATTCCGTAATTGGCGTTACGAGATACCACCTGAACCAGCAAAAGGATCAAGTATTGGCGTACTTGGTCCTTTTTCTCTTTAAACGAGCAAAAAAAATGCCTCGCTTAATCATTGATTTGGTTTCATCTTTTTACTTTATAAGAGTTATCAAGAAATAACTAGTCTTGGCAACATTCAACTGCGTTAAATCACGTCGTGCAGCATCATCCAGATACTATTTTTTATCCATACTTTATGAACAAATCTAAAAAAGAATTTAATTAGGACAAAACTAGACAAAACTAGACAAAACTAGACAATTATTTTAATTTTATATGCCATTTATAATTAAATTTCTAAAAATATTAATTATTTAATTACATTTTTTAGATACATTTATTTACAAATTCACCGCTCTTTCGAGCGGTAAATCTTAAACTTAAGAATGAAAAATGGCTGACTTACCACATTCATTTAGATCTTTAAACCCAATCTCATCTTTATGCCAGTCATGAGTTTTAGCTAATTCAAATATAGGCATGTAGACGTCTCGCCCTACCAACTGTCTTGCATCTTCAGCACCGAACTTAAAATGGTCATGGATTCCATGTCCCATAGATGGACCAAGTTTTCGGATAGATTCGCCAAACTCTGACCACCAGTGATTAAGCCAAAGCATATGGCGAGCTATAGAATCTACATGTTTAGATTCATATTGCTGTTTCTTATCGGCTTGACTATATAAAGCAATCAAGTGATGCACATACTCAACGGCGACTGGAATCACATCGTACGGGATTTCGTCGATGCTCTTAACATTGAACCGTTGATGTACTAATTTATATGCTTCGCTATAGTTCAAGTGCTTGGTTTTAGAGACAAGCATATTTACAGCGCTGGTGAGTGGTTCACGTTCTGACTTATGTGTTTTGGACAGAATATCTTTTCGATGGAAGTAACAATCTTCTAATTGCTCAAACACTTCCCAAGCTTGGTCTGTGTCTAGCATCTTGGCATGACGTGCAGCACCACGTTCTGTCCAGATTGTTAATGCTCGTGCATTTGGACTGACTATCTTTAAGCTAGTTAGTGCTTTTTTAAAATTTCTTAATTCTTCACCAACTAATTTAAAAAAATGTTTACCTTCAACAAAACGTTCCAAATTTCTTATGTGGTTTTGTTGGATACGAATATTTTCAGTTCCATATAAGTCTGCCAGCATTTCAGTAGTGACCACTGGAATAGTCTTATAGTTAATAACGGAAATTTCTTTATCATTTATTTTTGCAATAGTATTCATATATCACCCTACGGATATAAGCCGCCCCTAGTGAGCATGCTTCCTACTGTAATAATGTACCTAAATTGAGGTACAAGTCAATATTATTCCTACTTATGCTTGATTTTTTATTGAATCAAATACCTGTTGCAATTTTTCAGCATATGCTGCGGTATTTTTACTATTAGAATTTAATAGCTCTATAACTTCAGTCCACAAACCTTTTGGAATGGGTCTATCTCCAGAGAGCCATTGACGAACGCGTCTAGCATCTACATCAATAGCTCTTGCAAAATCAGTCTGCCACTGAGTGCCATAGAGCAACTCACCAGCTTGTCGTAACTGTTCTGGAGTCATATGAGTGCTATCGATTTGTTCAGACATAGAGACAAAAGTTCCAAAATATAAAAAGGCTATAAAATATAGAAAAACTATAAATTTATAGCCTATTTTATGCATAAATACGTAAAAATATAAATATTTCTATATTTTGATAGAGAAATCTATTTATATCTATTTATATTGTTTTAGCAAAATTACGCATATCGTCAAAAAACATACGGGGTGTCCAACCTTTGGTTAATTCTGAAATAAAGAATTCATCAATTAAGTCTATAGCTAACCCTGCGCCAGCTCCAACTAATGCGCCAGCAGGCCCACAGAAAGCTCCAACTCCTGCACCGATTGTTGTCATTAAACAAGATTTCACGAATCTCCCCTCATCTGACTGTAAAAATCCTATCGGTCTTGTAATTTCATCCATATAAGCTTTAGATATTTCATTAATATCAGTTGTATTCGAGAATTCTTGGACCCAGCTTCTAAATTTTACGGAATTTTTCGAATGTCGAATTTTAATCATGTGCTGTAAAGGATTTTCTATATTCATACCTAAAGTGTATAAATCTGGGAAACATTCAAGCTCAAAGATTTTTGCTGAAAAATCCTTAACCTCTGATTTTACTATTTTATTTATAGAGTCACTATACAATCGCGAGAATTTGGAAACATCATTTGATACCAAATTTTGAGAAATTAAAAATTTATGCTCAAGAATAGTAGATGCGCATTCAGTAATTTTAGTTTTTTGCTCTTTATTTAATTTATGTATATCCAAGCCTTCGCTATTAAACCCAATTAATGAGGTTTTATTCGAGTGGAATGCTGAAAGTGTTAATGCTGATGCATCATGTTCAAGATTATCTTGAGGGAGCACATATAAATCTCGAACTTTATTAGTAAGCATTTTTTTTGTTTTTTCATTAATTCCATTTCTCATCCAGTTAAATCCGCTCTTTATTGATTCAACTGGATCGGAATGTACTGCCGAATTAACCCTTCCTGCTGCAATGGGAACTACGCCTTCAATATTATCTACCATTTGAACTATCATAGGTGTCCACAAAGTAAAAGATAAGGCATCTCTTTCTAATAGTTTCTCAACATTTTGCAAGCCTAGATTATTAATAAGAAATACTAAGGGAATATTTTCTCCATAAACTTTCAAGTTTACTTTCTCGTTTAGAAGAAAACTTTCAAATAATTCTGCTTGAAGTTTTTTATACCGCCATTCTGCTAAAAGCACATCTTGCTGTGTGATTTTAACCTCATCTTTAACGAAGTACTTTCGACAGTACTCGTTTAAGCTATCATTATATATCGCACTCATTATATTTTTTAAATTCAGTTACTTTGAATAATTTAACAATACATTATTTTTTGCAAATAACTCAATAAATTCCTCTACTTTCAAATTAAGCATAAATTCCTCTGTTTGCTTATCATAACCTCCTTAAGATAGGAGAAAGGCAGGCTCCCAATTGTATTACTTACCTTTTTCTATCTTGATTTTATTAAAATCAGCTAGGAACCTTTAAAAGCCCTCTCATCCAATACTCTTAACTCATCCAAAGTGTACAAGCGCCCTTCTGGATCAAAGAACTTTTCAAAATCAAATTTCCCTTCTTTATAGAGTTTAAAACGCTTTGGACCGAGCCATTCTTTTTGAAAGAAATCATCTGTCTTCTTGAAGAACTCTCTAAACGTAGTATTAGCATCCATTTGTCCGATTAACTGGCTACGCTCGTCCTTAAGAATGTCCTTAACTCTTCGCTCATCCATTACAAATGGGCGTTCTCCTACCAGGCGACCATCTTTCTCAACGGGAACCAGAATACTGCGGCAATTTGGATGCAACGGCGGTACACGCTTTGCTGGGTCGTTTATTCCCCAGACAGTACCATCTAATGAAGCACAAAGTTTTGAGGTTCTACCATCCAGCGTTGCAACCAATCTTACGTATGCAAAGCCAATCTGGTTGAAGCTATTCAGATAAGCTTGATTCGCTACATGGCTGCGAACCGTTCTTACTGTCCGATCGATATCAGTCTTCGAACTAGTTAATAGACCATCCTCAAAATTAAGACGTTTGGTACCGCGAATACGCTGAACAATTTCCTGATTCGTTTTACCTAAGCTAATTCCATCGCGAATCGCATATTCAACTTTTTGGCGGGCAGTCTCAGCAATCTTTGATAGAAGATCATCAACCAATGCTCCACCTACTAAGGGTACTTTTTTGGCTGCTGAATATAGCTTTTCACCGTTTGGCTTTTTAATCTTGCTACCGTATAGCTTAGCTGTGTAATTCGCTTCATATACAGCCAATGCTGTAGCAGATACGGCGAAGGCTTCTGGCAATGAAGTATTTATTGCCGTAAACCACTGAGAGATTAAGTCACGAATCTCTTTGAGATTAGCCGTGGTGTACTGGCCACCAGCAAGTGCTAATTTTTCAGAATCATTTAGCTCATCCAGCAAGTCCCGAAGCTTTGCCAACATCAAAGCCGACTCATCATTAAAAATCTTTAATAACTCATTCACTGTATGAGAAGAAGCGCGATATAAGTACGCCTGATGTTGTGTAAGTACTTCGATTAACGTTTTATCTTTTGAAGCCATTTAACACCTCTAAAGCGACATACTATCTCGCTCACCTTCAACACGTTTTAATTCTTCCTTAAAATCATGAGCTGGTAACTTTCCAGTAGCGATATATTCCCAATATGTCTGGAACGAGTTCTTCCCTGCCAGAGCTCCCTCATAAAGTTGTTTAGCAAGATTGATGTCATACTGCTGAACGATAAATTCAGGTTCTACTGTAAATGTATATTTGGTTGCATCCAGCTTTAACCACTGAGCAGCGTATTTAATTGCCTGTTCGATCGCCTGAGCTGCACACATCACAATACTGTGTAAGCTTGCATGCTGGTCATCCTGACGTGCACGGCGAGCTTCACCTGATTCTTGTGTGTTGGTATCAATGACCTTTGCACCTGCTTCTAATGCTGCATTTTTCTGAGCATCCATTTCACTCTTAGTCAGTTCGATACCATTTCCAGAAATCTCTAAGTAACCGCATTGTGATTCCTTAGGTAGACTCCAGACAGCCATAACACCCGTAACACTAATATCATCATCTTCATCCCCGTCTAAACCATTAATCCAAGGCTGAGGATGAGCTGTGTGATGAAGTGACTGAAAATAGTCCGCGCTGAGCTGGTAATACTTGAGTGCTGCTTTTGCCATGGTGAGCAATGGTACCGTACCAACTTGTGGAGAATTATCAGTGGTACCGCAGAAAACAAAGGGTGTAAAAGAAAGCTGATTACCACCAAGATCTGGTGTTTTATCCTCTTCGTAAGACCCATCAAACAAACGGACCGCTAAGGCTCCATCATCCATAGATAGAACGCGGTGGACCGTTTTAGTATCATGACCAAACTCATCTTCGCTATTATCAAATTGCTCCTCGAGCACTAACAGCTTTAGATCCTTGCGACCACCAATACTGTTTTCCTTCCAGTTAATAATGGATAAAGCATCATAAAGCGCGAAGTAAGGCACACCTTTAGCATCTACATCAACAAGTAAGCCGCAGCGACCATACTCCAGTAATTCTAGGCAAATACGGATAAAGAGTTGTTTAAGCCCAAAACCATCATTGGTTGCATTCTCTATCAAACCCTTTAAAAGAGAGCTTTCAATTACGATGTTTGGTTCAAGCTTTGAAACTAAACCAATCATCGTGCGTAATGAATCTTGAACCCACAGTGGATACTGAGCTCGACTGAGATAGGCTTTATAAATCTCTCCAGTCGTATCTCCCTGCTTCTCTGCTTCGATCATCCCAGCTGATTTAGGAAGATACTTGGTTTGTGCCTGTTTAATCTGCTCTTCACCAGCAACGGCGTCGCGCATAGCCAACCAGACTTTTTGTGCAGCAATATACTGCGGATGTTTATCAGTAACTGCCATAAAAACACCAATAAAAAAGCACCTATAAAGGTGCGTTGTTTAACGAGAGAATCCGGCAATCGTGCGCCGCTTAAATACTTTTTGAATGATGATTGGGAAACGCTTAGCTAGTGGATAGCCTCCTGCATCGCCGACATGGTCCAATCCAGCACCCTTGTCTGGCATTCCAAAATCATCATAGACTTGCTGCTCCAAAGTGGCAGTAAAGTTAGGACACTTATTTGTGTTCACTTTTAAATATCTTTCACCTTCAGCATTAAGGATCTGGGCATTCACAGCATTGATGCGGTCTTTAATACCCGGATTAACACCATTCACTTCAACCTTGAATCCATTTTTCTTTAGAATTGCATGATCAGATTCGCTAAAGCCCTTTGAAGACGTTGCCTGACCCGAAGCATCAGGTATCACGGTAACATCGTGTTCTGAAAATCGTTCCTTGATCAAATAACACATAGTCGGTGTATCCCTCACCCCAACCAGTTCATCTAAAGCTCTCGGCTTTCCATCTCTAATGACATAGACAACAGCAGCCATTTTCAGAACGTTAAAGTCCATACCAATGAGTAAAGGTTCACTTTGCTTAATTTCCTCATCCGTATGATTTAAAACTCGATCAAAGTCCGGGTAAACAGCGCCGCTGGTTAAGTTGACAAACTGCCCCCTTAAGTAAGCGGAAATCAGTTGTGGAGGATAAGACTCATAAAGCGATGAAATATAGTCATCTGGTAAATTGGCTTCATTGTCATAGGTTGAAGCCTGAATCATGCCGTAAAGTGCCCGTTTAGCCTCTGATTTATTTGCCTCTTTTACAAACTGCTCGTATGTAAACTTAAAACCTTCTGGTGTGGTGGCCACATCAATACCGTTGAGCAAACCAGCTTGTTTAAAGCGCATACGTGCAATGATCTTACGCCAAGCCTGTTGTGCCTTGACCTTAGCCATAACATCAAGCTCATCAATCAAGGCATGACCAATTTTAAAACCTACAATCGTTGCTGGTTTCTCCATAGATCGACATATGATTGTTGTTCGATACTGGCGACCATAATAAATATCTACTTCTTTATTGGTTTCATAGACCTTGGTTTTAAGTCCCCAATCAAATGCAACTTCATCAATGGTAGGAAAGAAAATGTCACGAATCTGAGGGTAAGTGGGAGCAAAGTAACCTAGAGGTACTTTTGGGAACTCCCAAGCTTTGTTACATAAACTAGAGCAGCCTACCCAAGTCTTACCAGATCCAAAGCCCGCCACAAATGCGCGGAACTTCTTATCCATCTGCAAAAAATTAGCCTGAGGTACATTCAGCGTCGGATTGATGTTCGGCATCTTTTTTACTCGCATCTACAACTTGAATGGTTACTTTGACCGGTGTTGGATCCTCCTCCTCATCACCCGCCCTCATCTTTTCAATCTCAAGTTGTTTTAACTCAACATTTAAAAGCATCAGGTCGTAACCGTGCATTTCTTCCCGAACTTGTTTAATAATGCCCTGCTTCATAAGTCTATTGTTCTTCCAGTCTTCATAGATCTTCTGGAGCTCTTTAAGTCGGTAGGCTTTATTAGCTAGCGGAATGTCATAAATATTCTTCTTAAAGTCTTCTCTCGTCTTATTAAATAATGCAGTCAATTTCTTACTTAATGCTCTACATGTTGCTTTTGTAGGATCGTAAGAAGCTACCTGCTGACGAGTTAATTCGATGTTAAATTCTTCTCTTACGGCTTCTACAACTTGTTGAGGGGTTTCAAAGCAAGCAAGAGACTGAACTATAAAGATTTTTACAGGCTCTTTTAGTGTTGCCATAACTTCCCCTTCGTAAGACTACGTAAGACTAAATAGGCAAAAAAAATCCCCTATCTAGGGGATCATCTTAAAATGTCTTAGAGCCTCTTCAACTTTATTTCTATGCTTTAATGGACATGGTTTAACTCTTTCTTTACCTTGCCGATTAGTACGCATTGTTATTCCATGTTCCGATTTAACATGAGCAATCCAACAGGACTGAGCTGTAATTTGGTGATGTTCCTTTATATATTCTTGAAGCTGCTTATAAGTGGCCATGATTTTCTCCTAGTTTTCTTAAACCTACTGAAAACTAATTGTATTGAATATCTTTAATGTGATGCTTTTAGTACATTAATTAATCACACAGTTTCCACAGCATTTAGAAACATCTAAATTCGAAACAAACGGCGGGTTTTGAGCGACTTCAATAAGCCGCTTAACATTCTTACTTGGTCCCCAGCGTTTAACTACACCAATAAACTCTTCAACATCGTGACCTGCTAAATAATGCTTAGGTAATCCAGTTGAGCTGCTAAAGATCATCTCGCCGTCTTCATCACGTTCTACACCTATATGGTAAAGTTCATGCTCAAGCAAAGCACAGAATTCACTATCGTTAGCTTTATCGCAAAAGGAAGCATCGATCGTAATCAGGTAAATTGGTATAAATCCGAACCAGTCCCGCATCTGTTGCTCCTGTCTAGCTTTACGCCAGCCTCCAACATTAAACATAACCTTTTCACATTGCCCTAGAACCATAGCTTGTTTGCTTTTATATGCAGAAGAAGCCCAAGCAAATGCTAGGAACTCTTCATTGTCGTGAATTAATTCAGCAATATGATCGTGATCGGGGTTATGTAGTGGTCCGCCAATAGTTAAAAAGTTTGTGATCACCCAATTCATTAAGTCAGGTGCTGGAGCCAATCTAATTGCTTCATCCTCTTCGGCTTTATCAATCAAGTCCTGAGGAGGAAATGGTCTGATCTGATCCATTTTCTATTCTCGCTATTTCACTTTTTATCCAGTTGATTGCATAACCTGATTCAATTTGATGAGGTTCAAGGCGCTCAAATACATAACCCCGATCTAGAGCTAGATCATACTTATTAAATGAATTTGCTATCTTTGTTCCACCGCGACCAACTGCCCAAGGACTGCCAGCAATTTCTATAAGAAGATTCAACTTCACAATATAAAAATCGAATCTCCAATTTTTAGTTGATTCAAATTGAAATTTTCTTCGATAACCAATTCGATGCTCTTCTAATTCTTGAAATAACGTTTCTTCAGCTTCAAGATATTTTTCTTTAGCCTTAGGCAAAGGTCTGCTTTTAGATTTTGTTTTAGGTTCTTTTTTTCTTGTAAGCCAGAAGTAGACATCAGAATCCATTAATTACACCTATAAAAAAACCGCCTTTCGGCGGTATGGGTTATTTGTTCTGAATAAATTCTCTTGTCCAATTTAATGTTTCCATTGCCTCAACATGAATCAGTTCCATATCTTTCAGCTCATGATATCTATTTTCAATTTCCTCTAAAAATAGGGTTGAAAATTTAGGATCGATTTTATTCATTGCATTCGCAAAACTTGCAGATAATGCTGCAATTGCAAGATTTGTTTGGTTTATTGGATTCTCTTTTGGCATGGTTATTTTTCTTAACTGTGATATAGAAAAATGAATATATCGTAGTTGTAAAACTATTCCAACACCCAATCAAAATCAACTAACGTTTTCACGTAATACTCAATTACATAACATATGTAAGTAATTTAAGTATTTAGTGAGTTAAGTTTGGAAAAGGCAAACTAGCTCAATACAATAATGGCTCTTAATAAAAATATCAAATCTACTTGCTTTCTAACCTGATTATAAAAACCATCAAAGAAGATTTAAGTTATGGTTTTTGCCAATCTGAGATAATCTCATTATATAATTTTGAATCATAAGCCCTTCTGATCTTTTCTAATAAATCAGATAAAGCATGTTCAGAACTCAAATTTGATAAGCTACGAATATCTCCTTCATAAATACAGTCTTTCGGCTTATAAATTAAACTTGCTGTAAACTTTCCCGTATTTATATCATCCCCATAGAAAATATAATATGCATCTACTTTAATCGGAGTATCAGCAAATTCCTTATTTTCAAAAATTTCAAGTCGTTTATATGGCATTTTTATTTAGCTCTTTAATATTTAAGAAAAAATTTTAACAATAAGTATTCTGCTTTTCAAGTTTAAATAATATCTTAACCAAAATTCATACCCATTAAGATTCGTTTTATCAGTAATCCGTTTAACTAATTTAATTAAAGTAACTATCTACTCTCGCTTTCACTTTAAGATCTAAATCTTCCTGCATAAAGAAACAATCCCGATATTTTTCAGTCAAAAAATGGATGAATTTCTGTTTATCTGGAATAGTATGTGCCAACATTATTTGTGCTGAAGCTGTGATTAAATTATTAGATTGTCTCATTAGAGTCAGGACAAGATTCTCATCAAAACCTATCTCATCGCGAGTAAATGAATGTTTACCTGTATGGACAAATGAATTTAGTTGGTTGAGATGATACTTTTTAAACTCAACAAACATATTAATTACAGGTTTAGCTGGCAAATCAGCTTTTTGAAGCATTTCCAACATTTTACTTAAGGATGGGCATGTATCTTTGTCAAACTGCTCGTCAAAAGTATAGCCAAAACTTAATTTTGAAATTTGAAAATTAGATGCACAAAACAATAACCAGTAGGCCCTTACCGCAGACTCAAACTGAGCACGTGATAAAACCATTGCTTGAATTGGCATTTCTAATGTTAATAAGGTGTTAACCCCAATTCCATGTTCAAATGAAATATATATACATTGCTCAACCAAATCTAATCGCGGCCCACAATCAATCACTTCGCTATTAATGATCTCATCTTTAAGTTCCAAAATCATTTCTAATGATTTTTCTAAAAGGATTCCCCGTTCCATAAAATTTCTATAAATTATTTTAGTGAAATCAAATATTACATTAAAAAACCCGCTTCAAAAAGAAACGGGTCACAAAAACAAAAACTTTCAGCGCAGTGTTTGATATGAAATATATATGGATATTCGTATATACGCAACTACAAATTCATATTTCAAAATTCTATAAAAAAGTCTCCCTATTTGAGGAATTTTTAAATCAAAAATTTATATCAATATTGTCTAGAATAGATGACGCAAACTCGACTACATCTTTTCCGATTTCTACAATCAAATCTGCCACATCGACAGGATCTGGATTCACAGAATTAAGCACTGAGTTTTCTTGCTTTTGTTCGTTCTCGGTACCTAATTGCTCAACATTATTAATCTGTTCAATTTGATTTGGCATTAGGCTAACTATTCCTCAAAAGTCTGAAATCGCGGTGGAGCAAATAATGCCGTCTTATCC
>NZ_JBFBOG010000005.1:0-28539 GCF_040686855.1 Leifsonia sp. NPDC077715 | reverse complement strand
AAATTAAAGAAATTGTTGCAAAGGGTACTTTAGAAACAGCAAGCCGTGCTTTAAGACTTGGCAAGCAGGTATTTGATTTTGCAATTGCCTCAGATTATACAGATCGTAATCCATGCACATTAGTGGAAGATGTAATTCCTGAATATGAATCTGATAGCCATCCTTGTTTACCTGCAAGTGAAATGCCTGAATTTTTTAGACGTATGCAAGCGAGCCATTCAAGTTCTATAGTTAAAATGGCAATGCTTCTAGTTTGTTATACAGGAACGCGTATAACAGAATTATTAAAAGCTAGATGGGATTCTGGCGAACTAGATTTTGAAAATAAGGTTTGGATTATTCCAGCTGATCGCATGAAAAGAAGAAAGGAATTAATGGTTCCATTGGTGCCGCAGATTTATGCACTATTTAAGGAGCTCGAAAGCGTTAAAACTGATGATGGATACATATTTAAAAAACGTGGAAAGCCTTATGAGTATATGACCTCTGAGTCTGTACTTACCATGATAAAAAGAATGGGTTACGAAGATAAAATGGTTACCCACGGTTTTCGTTCACTTTTTTCGACTCAAGCTAATGAAAGTAAATTATTCCGTGGTGAGGTGATCGATTATCAAATTGCCCATGTGAATAAATCTACAAAAGCAGATAAGACAAGTAAAATTTATAACCGTGCAGAGTATTGGGATGAACGGGTAGAATTAATGACTTGGTATGCAAATGAGGTGGAGAAATGGTTAAATGATTCCAAAAAATAAAATAAAAGAGTTTAAAAAATATTTAAAAGGTGATTTTGAGAATAATCTATTAGATTCAGCTATCTTGAATTTAGAAACCTATAACAGTCTAACATTTAATAATTTTGCTTATGCAATGAGAGAAATGCTAAGAATAGTTTTTCATAGACTTTCTCCCGCTGAAGAAATTGTTAAATGTTCATGGTATCCAAGTTTAAGAGAACCTGACGATAAAATTACTCGAAGACAAAGATATAAATATGCTATTCAGGGCGGGATTGGTGAATTTCTTTTAAAGCAGTTTCGATTAGATAAATCAATTGAAAAGGCTTGTACTACTCTATTAGATCAAATAGAAGTTTTAAATAGTTTTACCCACATTCAAGAGCATACATATAATTTATCAATTGAAGACACAAGACAACGAGCAATACAATGTTTTGATGATGTTTTGAAAGTAGTGAGACTTATTAAGAGAGTTCGAAATAAGCTTTTCAAACATATAATCAAATATCTTGATGAGGAGCTGTTCAATTCATCAGTAATGGATTATGTGGAAAATATTGATCAGATTGCTGATATTGCATCTGTAAATCATATTAGTGCAAACAAATTTATAAATATGGAAATAGATTCTTCTAATGTGAGTTTTACCGTCTCTGGAGATGTATTTTGCTTATTAGAATACGGTAATAAAAGTGATGTAGAAAGAGGGGATGGTTGGTCATGTTATATGGATTTTGAATTTGAAGCACCTGTAGAAATAAAAATTAAGAAACCCTTTGGAAGTCATATGAAAATTGTAAAGATTGTTGTGAATATTGATAAATTTTTTCAATAATGGCGCTTATTTCGTGCTTTGAACTGTACTTTGATTTTAGCAACTGATTAAGAAGTCCAACTATTGTAATTATTAAATAGGAATAATTCGTTAGGTATGAATATAGAAAGCTGGATAAACCGTAATGGAAAGTAGATATTTAAATTCTTTGAATAAAAAAAATGGTTATTATGAATTATATATAAATGATTCAGATGAAATTATTAATTTTTTTCGACCTGATAAAGGTAATGTGAAAAATCTAATGATTAATCTAAAGCATAGAGATGAACCAAATATTATGAATTCGAAATATCTTGGAACATGGGATGCGACTGATACGCATATTTTAGAAAAATCACTTGTATATAGAGGGCATGGCGATTATAACTGGGATCTAGAGCCTACATATTATAGACAGCCTAAAAATATAAGTTTTGTATTTGATGAAAAAACAATTGAATATCAAAAAGAGTCAAATATTTTAATTCAATTTCAAGAATCCTGTGATTTAGCAGGAGTTCAATTACCTTCTGATAATGATAAATTAAGAAAAAATCAGAAACTCAAAATTGATCACTTTTTTGGAAAATTTAATAATTGTAGTGGAGATTGGTTTTCAGATGATTTTTTTGAACTAGCAGTTTTTGCACAACATTATGGAGTTCCTACAAGGTTACTTGATTGGACCAAAAATCCTTTTGTCGCAAGTTATTTTGCCTGTTCATATGCTTTAAGTTCAGGATATCATGAAGACAAGAAAATCAGTATTTGGGTTTTAAATTCTGCAGAATTAACTGGTGAGCTAAAGGATGTTTTAGAAGTTTTAGAACCACCTAAAGGAATTAATCAACATATATCACATCAACAAGGTGTATTAACCTATACCATTGCACGTGAGGAAATTTTACAAAAATTTGGCTTTAGACCTAAACTGCAAGATATTTTAGAACATTACAATTCTAGTCATAGACTTCTAAAGATCAATATCGATTTTAAAGAGGTAATAAGGCTTTTTGATTTTTGTAATTATCACAATTTCAATGCATGTCACCTTTTTAGGGGGGCATATGGAGCAGCACAACATACTAAAGATATTATGAATTTAAATAAATTTTCATTTATATAAAGGCGCTTACTTAGCGCCTTGAATTGCAGTTTTGATTTTTGCTACTGATTGTGAAGTCCATCCCTTATAAGTTTTGGATTCACGATCAGGTGGGAACTCCTCCAAATAATATTTTTTAAATGTATTTGGAGCCATACCGAGTTCTTTAGCTAATTGCCTTAAAGAATACCAAGACATTTAAACAACCCTCTTGTTTTCTAAATTAATGAAGTTTTAAGATCTTTGAAGACGTCTTACCAAATTGCTAAGTAAAACTTTTACGTTAGTATCAAATTGATTAATGTTTGTTGTTTCAGAATAAAGAGAGAGGCTTAATCTCATTACATCATAAGCAAATATGCTAAATGCTTGAGGATCCTTCTTTCTGAGCTCATCCGCTTTAGGACAAATAATGTCCATAAAAATAGTTGTAGAAATATCTATAGGTGATTCTTCTATAGGTTTTGAATCAATAATTTCCACCTCATAATTTGGTAAACTTTGTTTAGTGATAAGCAAGTAAACATCGCCGTTTTTCTCCACTTCAAGCTCGGCCAATATCTGCTTTATAGTTTTTGCACTTAGTTTGCATACAGTTGCCAATTGAGAAACTGTTAAGCCGTAAGTATCATTTGCCAGAGCTTCAAAAACTTTAGCTTTGTATTTTTTGAAATTAGTCATTTCATTGGCCTTTTTAAGTTCAGCTGCTGTACTCATTTTCACTTTCTCCATGTGGCTTCTTTAAACTTTACATTTTCTAAGCAAGCATCGATTTCTGAAGCATTAACATTGTCAAACTGGTGGTTCATGTGAGCGCCTATCACGAGAAGAATGCGCGTCATTGTTGAGTAGCGATATTTCATTGGCTTATCTCCAATGGTGCACCAGGTAATTGTGCTTCGCGGTTTTTATAAGCTGTCATTGCGTCATACTTTAGAGTTCCATTTTCAAGTAAACGGATCTCAGCGAATAAAGAGCGTAAAACATCAATATTTTGTGCAGCCTGGATGCGCTCAATTAAAGGTCTTTCATTAAGCTCTTTAAGTCGCTTATAGGAAGCATCCAATAAAGGCTTGCGTTGTGTTTCTGTCCATTGGCGTGTGCGGTTAAAAATCGCATTCACTTCCTCGGCGTTGCCAGCCATATCTATTTCGAAAGCTAATTCGTCTACTAATTCATCCGAGTATATGAATGAAGCGTAAGTCGGATCAGAATCAATTAAATCAAGTTGTGAAAGTTGCTCTTTACGTTGCTCGCTCTGAATTCTCAACTCACTTAGATCTTCAGAAGTAAGATTGTTTGAGCTTGCTAAAATAGTGTCATTAACTTTCGCTAAATCATCTAATGTGCTGGCCTGATCAATTAGACCCATAAGTACCGCTTTGGGTGCCGATGTCGGTTTATCGCAGAAAGTTGTCTCTTGAATAACTTTCATTAAATTGTCACGTTCTTGATCTTCTAAATGCACATTTGCGCCAATTTTCCGCTTAACCGCTTGTAGTTCTTCAGCTGAAGTGCACGATTCAATTTCACTAATGAATGAGTCGTATAAAACAGAAAATACTTGCTCACTTGCTGAATCAGCTGCATCCATTTCAATAAAATCCAGCTCAGTCAATCGAGCTTGTTTAGCAGCTTCAATTTCATCTAATTGCTCTTGCGTAAAGCCTTCTTTCTCAAGACCTGAACAAATGTTTGCGACTTCCTGCTCAGTATTGGCAATTTGCAAAGCATCTAATAAAACTTGGTGCTGGTGATTGTTTGAAGCTTGAGATGTTGCGATTTCATTAGTCGAAGAGGGTTCCAAAACTTCTGTATGAATTGGATCCTCAGCTTTAACTTCCTCAACTTGTTTAGGAGTAGCAGTCTTTGAAGATTTTTTCTTAGCTGCTTTTTGTTTTTCTGCTCCACCAATTGGCACGACACGAACTTCACTTGTATCTACATCTCGGCCAACGGCTGCACAAAATGCTTTTAACTGGAGGCGAGCATTCTCAATATCAGCTTGAGCAAAACCATTTGAAACTGCTGTTTTGAGAGCTGCTGTTTCATTGAATTTGTACCAATAAATACTGCCAGTTGGTTCAATAAGATAAATGTCTTGATCTGGCTTGACATCATCAAGGGTGATAGGTTGAGTAAATGTAATCCCAGCCAATTCAATTTTTGGCAGTTGGATGCAATACTCATAGTCTGGCAAAGAAAATACTGTAGCCGGAAACTGGTCCAAAGTATCAAACTCACCATCGATGTGGCGGCAAAGAATAACTTTGCCCGACATCAAAGCATTAAAGGCTTCTTGGTTTGAAATTAAATTAGTCATGTTTATTTCCTGCCTTTAATTAATGGTGGAGTTGTTGAGTTTGGTTTTTTTGCTGAGGAAGGGAATTAACTGCCCATCCCATTTGATCGGCACGTGCACGACAAGCGTTCACGATCCCAGCTGCATATTGAGAATTTGCAAAAGTGGCAATGGCTTTATCCAGGGTAGATGGATATTTGGCATTCTTGATACTAGTAAGCGCATTTGTATAACGCTGAGCTAATGACTGAGTGCTATTAGCATTGTTTGCCTGCGAGCTCTGATTAGATTGCTGGCTTTGATTTCCGCTGGTACGGTTGTTTTGATTTTTAGATGCATGGTCCATTTGCTGATGATATTCATTAGTGTCATAGTCCTTAGTGTCATCAATAAGGAACAAGCCATTTAAAGCGTATTTACGAGCATACGAGCTCGATGCACCAAAGGTTTGAGCTACATCCATACCTTTCTTATTAACATCAACGCCAGCATGAGCAGTTACAGTAATTTCTTTGCCGTTGGCATCAGTAAAGACTGCTTTAGCGGTAATAACGACGACTGAGCCAACTTGCTGAACTTCGTCTGTAAGGACAAGTGTTGCGCCCAATTCATTTAAGTGCGGTTTAACTGCTTCAAGAATATCTTCACAGTTACGGTATTTATATTTGCCAAAATCATTGGTTTTGTTTTTTGGAGCTTTCAACTCTTGTTGAATTTTATGTAATGCGTTGTTTTGATTAGTCATGATGCCACCCAATTAATAACGAGAGTTTTTATAAGCGATACGTTGCTCTGCGCAGTATCGTTGGGGTTGAGTACGGTTCTTTTGTTCAATAGCGCGGTGATAATTAACTCCACCTTTAAACTCAGGCTTGAACCATTTTTGGGATAGTTCATCGGTAGTAATAGGTCGGGGTTCGCTATCTTTAGAGTCTTTAACTAGCACGTTGTACCAGTTAAACGGCTGTGCTCTTTTGCCACCAGTGAACTCTTTGTCAAAGTCTGGAGTGAAATCTAAAGTCAGCTTGGCCAAATAGATTTTTGGACCAAGACGCACATGGTAGAAACCTTCCTGGTCTTTAAAAAGAAACTTACGAAAAGTTGTAGTGGAGGTCTTTTTCATGATTAAGACTCCACTAATCGATTTTTTTCAATGAAGCCTTTAAGAAGGGCATTGATATTGCGGTGATCGTTGTAATCGGTGAAATCGTTGTATGACTTACCGTTTACATCTGTAATTTCATTAATGGTGAGCTGAGTTACATCAACTGCTGTAAATTCAGAACCAGGTACACCGTAGCTATCTGGATGAGCCTCAAAGTCAAAGCTTACGTTTACTCGGAAGCCATCAAGTTTGATAACTGCAATGCCTGAGGTCTTACCTGTAATCTTTGCTGTTTGAACGCCGTAAGAACTAGGTTGAATTTGCGGTGTAAAAGCCTGCGTGTTTGTTGCAAAACTTGATTGAGCTGTCTTGTATTCACAAGAAGCTAAACCAGCAATCAAAACAAGAGCTGTAACACCTGTTACTTTGATATGGTTGAATGGAATTGCATTTACATTCATAATCGTTTTACTCACTGAGTATTAAGCAGCTAGGACCTTCGAACTTCATAGCTGCTTTTTTATTGTTAAAACAAAATGTGTTATTAGAATATAAAACATAATGTTTTATTTGGTCAAGAATTTTATAAAACAAAATGTGTTATTTTTATTGGGCACAAAAAAACCGCCCTTAGGCGGTATTTGGTTTTTTCTTATTTAGTCGTAATGAATATCCTGTAAGGGAATGGTTGGATATTCTTGTACATGTCTACTAGGCGGAACAATATCTGTAACAGCTACAATTGCATCTACTTCATCCATATCAAAAGTAGTTCGCTTCTCGCCATTTACAGCAAGTAGGTGCAAAACATCATTAACGATACCAATAAATTCTTTAATTGTCCTTCGTCCATCTTTCAGTTGAACTTCAACAAATTCAGTTGGTGTTGGAGCGGCGTCAGGATCGCAAACTATATACCATCCATTTCTTATTGCGGGGTACATGGAGTCACCTGTACCTTTAACAGCATATGCATGGATTCCAGCTGTAAGCGAAGGTACGTAACCATCTCCACCGTTGCCGCCGTAACCCATTTCAGTATAGAAGCCGTCATAACCCATCTTTGAGTAAGACTTCACAGGGATCCATCCTCCAATTCTTGGAGATACATTAAAAATTTTCTCATTATAAAGTTTTTCAATTTTTGGCTGACCTTCGCCCGTAAGGATCCAGGCATAATCTAGTTTCAATTTCTGTGAAACCTGTAAACCACCTTGCTTTGAAATCCCACGCTTATCCCAGTTATAGACCTTTTGGGAATCTACATCTAAAAGCGAAGCTAATGAATTGGCGTTTAAACCAGTTTCATTATAAATACGCTGCATTGTTGGGTGTATCTCTTTATCACTCATAACAAAACAACCTGAAACAATTATTAGAATTTTCTCAAAATTAAAACAATCTGTGTGAAACAAAGTGATTGACCAAATAAAACAAAATGTTTTAGTATTTATGAAACATTTTGTTTTAGGAAATCTTTATGACACTTGCAGAAGATCAAAAAATCATTGCTGAAAATGGTGGGCCATCTCAGTTAGCTCGAAAACTGAATTACCGCTCCCATCGTGTTCAAAACTGGACAGTTCGAGGAATTCCACCAAAAGAAAAATTGAAGTTCCCAGAGATATTAATGAAGAAACAGAATGAGGAGAAATCATGCACAACATGAAATTAGAAGGTATGCAAATAAGCAATAAGTTACTTGTGAATTTAAGTACACGTGTACCAGAAGAAGTGCAATTACTGGTTGATGACGTTGCTAAATCGAATGGTTTGGATAGGGCGAAATGGTTAAGGGATGCCATTAAGTTAAAGCTCGAAACTGATTTAAATCAATCATCGTCGAATGATGCTAAATATTCAATGAATACAACGTCTTCAAGAGAATTCAAGAATGTATTCAGAAACTTTTTAACTTTCATAATGGCAAATAAAAAGCCCGACGTTGCGGGTCGAGCTTTTCGTGTTCATTAACTTTTGGAATCAAAGAACATGGGTAATTTATCAAATCAATCGATTAAAGACAAACTTTTAGAACAAAAGCGCCAGCAAAGTTATCAGTCGTGGCATGAGCCTGCTTTAAGAACTCTGTCATGTTTGCTGGCTGAACGTAAACAAAATTTGAAACGTAGAAACCATGATGAAAATCAAGCGGCAGCTACACGTGATGAGTTTATGGAAGCGCTGGTAAACGAACATGGAGTACATGGCATAAATCTTTACCATGCCGGGATAATTATTTCGAGTCTTTATAGAGCTAAGCGGATCCGTTACTTAGGAACTTTCATTCAAATCATTGAAGAAGGTGATAGCAAATGAATGATCAAATTCTTAGAAAAATTAAACGCTGTATGGATCTGTCAAAAAGTTCTAATGAACATGAGGCGGCATTAGCAATTAAACAAATGCAAGCTTTAATGCAGAAACACGGATTTAATGAAAAACATGTTCTTGCTACAGGCGTTGTCGAGAATAAGCATGAATTGGATGTCCGTAAAAATCCAGCTCAATGGGTACTTAACTTGCATAGTTCAATTGCCCAGGCGCTAGATTGTGCCTCCATCGTTCGACATTGGGATAAAGACTGGAACATACAGCTCATATTTATCGGAGTTGAGCCAGCACCCGAAATTGCTAGTTATGCATTTGAAGTGCTTTATAAGAAGATTAAGCAAAATAGATCTGATTATATCCAAGATAAACTTTGGCGATATAAGCGCTCAAATAAAACAAAACTCGCTGATGCTTATTGTACGGGTTGGGTTCAAAACGTTTACGCAAAAATTAAAAACCTCAATCCAAACTTGGAAATTGAAGAGCGCATCAATGCATATAAAGAAACCAAGCTTGCTAAAACTTTGAGGCCAGACAATATCTTTTATGGCAAGGTACGCTTTGATAAGCAGGAACAAAGATCTTTGTCAGCTATGCGAGATGGGCATGACAAGGCGAAAGAAGTAAATCTATTTGTTGCCACTGAACACACTGAAAAAGTGCAAATAGGCGGTGCGTATGAGTAAGTATGTACCAAACTCTTTCCAAGTGGCCAACGCTTTTGTTGACGAAGCAATGAGTAAAATCTCAGATGCCTCAGTTAAGATTTATTTAATCATTAACCGTAAAACACGGGGTTGGGCTAAAGAGTGTGATGCACTTTCACTAACTCAATTAGAAGAGCTGTCAGGCAAAAGTCACCCGACTGTTGTTCGTTGCACAAAAGAACTAGTTAAAGTTGGCTTGGTTAAAAAGCACGAGCAATCTATTTACGGAAATGTTTACTCTTTAATTGATAATTATTTTATTGGCGAGTTAATTAATTTTCCAAATAAAGGCTCAGTACTGGTTCAATCTTTTAGCTTATTTAATGGTCAGCTAGTTAAAAATTTTAACTACCAAATAGCTGCACCTAAAAAGACATTGAATGGCATAAAGATTAAAAATCTTTGCTTAAATTTCCCTCTAAAATCTCGCTTGCTAGTTAAAAAATTTAACTACCTTGAGAGTACCTGCCAGTTAAAATTTTTAACTACTGCTAGTAAAAATTTTTTACCCCTGCTAGTTAAAATTTTTAACACACAAAACACACTATCAAAACAAACTAATCAAAATAAAAAAAATACGTGGTTTGTTTTGGAAAATTTGAAGTCTGAAATTTGTTCTATCAATCCGTCAATTGATACCAGCGAGATTTTTAAAGCTTCGTGGTTTGAGAGAGAACTAAAAGCATTCAATGGTTTCAATGAAGGCCGCAATCACTCTGATGATTACATGGTGAAATTCTTTGCTGAGTGGATGCTTAAAGCTCGCGCTAAATACGCAAAGATGAAAACACCGGCAACACATTCTTTTGAAAACAAAATCTTTAACTGCCAACAGTCCAATTCTGAAAACACATTGCCGGAGGTAATAACTTTTGCCTCAGACAAACAGCTTTTTATGTTTGCTCGTCTTCTTGTAAACCATCCTGATTTCAAAGATTCATTTTGTCATACCGGGGAATCGTGGATGGACGCAGGAAAGCGAATGGCTCAAAAACTGGTAGATCCTGAGCAACAAAAACCATTCATTCCGTATTTGATCGAGATGGGTTTTAAGGCTCCATCCAAAGGGGCAATAGCATGAGTACTCAAGAAAATTTCGATTTAGTAAAAGCGATTGCTCGCCGAGACAAATTAAGAGGCAAATACAACCGTAGTGGGCTGTCTAACACTGATTACAACGAATTACTTCAACTTGATAAGGCAATTGAGCAAGCACGAAAGGGTGAAAAGAAATGAGCAAAATTTTAATCGGGGTGGATACTGGGGTTCATACAGGTTTTGCAGTTGCTTTTGACCAAGGTAAGGGAGGCCAACTACTTGAGGTCGAATCTTTAACAATTACCCTGGCAATGAGCAAAGTGTTAACGCTGGCCGAGGAACATGGTAAAGAAAATCTAATGTTGTTTATTGAAGATGCGCGATTGCGTACATGGTTCGGTAACGCAGATGCACGACAAGCTCGTAGTGGTGCTGGTGTTCGTGAGGGCATTGGATCAGTTAAGCGTGATGCACAGATTTGGGAGCAGTGGTGTATCGAACAAGGCTTGAAATACAAGATGATTCATCCTGCAGCCAACAAAACAAAAACTGACGCGAAGTATTTTTTAAAACTAACAGGGTGGGCAAAGCGAACTAATGAACATGCGCGAGATGCAGCAATGCTTGTTTTCGGGCGATATGCAAAGTTTTGATGTGAACAAAGGTTTTAATAAGTTGTTTTTTAATAATGGTAAAGGGTAAATAGGAAGGCGATTATGTTAGTTGAAAAGTTTGATTTTATTGAGTTACTTCGCCTTGCTATTGCTCAAAGCGAAGGTAAAGGGAAAATCACGAAATCCGTTGTTTTAGGGGAAATCGCTTTATTGCCTTCTGGTGCAAAAAAATGGGCTGAATTGCTCATTGAGCGAGTCGATTTTGAACGCATTACAGAGGTTACAGAAGCAAAGAAAATTTATGAGACCAAGATAATTGATGGAAAGGAAGTTAAGAAGCGTATTGATGAAATACCTGGCAAAGTAGAAATAAAAAAGGGGGAGATTAATTCTGCTGATTTTTTCCGTGTTAGAAACGTCTTGGCTGGTAAGATCCATAGAGAAATGATCAAGAAGAACTTCAAGCCTAATAATTGTCAGGGCGATTTAACTAATGTGGCCAAAGGAATAGCGGAAGTTGTTTTGCGTGGTCGGTTATTTACTAAAGCAATGTGCAGCCATTGCCAGGGATTGGGTAAGCTGGAATTGTTTAATGATAAAGGTTATCCGGACGGTTCAAAGTTTTGTGAAAAATGCGCAAGTACTGGAAAACGTCCTTATACATTGCATGAGAAAATTACGATCGCAAAATTAAAAGTTTCTAAATCTGGCTATTCTGAACGTTATGAACCATACGAATTAATTGCGGAAGCATGTATCGAAAATTGGGAAAATTGTATTAGAAATGGCCTTGCAAGATCGTTTCATTTTGAGCCAGATGAAATTTCCTTAGCTTGACATAGACAGAACGGTTGAGTATAAGTATTTCTAAAATGGGCGTTTTTAATTCTTAGTCGCCAATATACTTAATTAGCTCACAAAATAGTGGGCTTTTACTTTTTTAATTTGCTAATTTCATAATTATTGGAGACTCGCAATGAGTGAAGCGCAGAGCAATAGAGCACAAGAAATATTGAATCACCGTGAAAATGAATTGCTTGAAGCAAAACGTAAATTTGAACAAGCGCAAACAGATGTAGATGTGGATGTGGCTAAAAAAGAATTGGATGACGCTCAGAAAGCCTTAGACAATCAAGCCCGTTCAGATTTATTGTAAGAAGTATCTTTATTAAAACCTAATTTTAAGAGCTCGCCAAATGGTGGGCTTTATATTAATAAGTTAGTAACTTAGCTTATATTCAATTATTTTTAAATTAAGAAAATAGAAAATTCATTGAAATGTTAATTAATAAAATCAAGCAAGGCTCTTTACTAGATTTAATCGCATTATTTACGCCTTGTATAATTTTGATTGGTGCTGCATACAAACTAGGTTTTTATGATTCCAAAAATATTGATGCACTTTGGCTAATTTCATTATTCTCACCTGTTGACTTCATGGTTTCTAATGTAATTATTTATTTATATTATGTACTTGCATTACTCTATATGGATAAAATTATAGATGGCAGAGACAAATTAATTGGTGGATTGATAAGCGCTAATGTAGTACTTTTTTGTTCATTTTTAGGAATGATATTTTTTTCAAAGGCTGAATGGATATTTGTATTAAATGCAATTGTTGCTTTAAATTGCTTTGCAGCAGTTCTTTATTCAAATCATCACGGATATCGAGTTATTGGAATTGTAGCAATTTTAGTTGGGCTTCCATATTTTAATGGTAAGAATGAAGCTGATAATTTAACAACAAAAGAATTGCCAATCGTTACTCTAAAAAAAGAGAACAATATCTATGAAACTTGGATACTTTTAGATAAATTTTCTGATAAGGCAATACTAATGCACAAAATTGGTGAAAAAAATGAATTCAAGATTGTTGAATTGAAGGACATTGAGAGAATCAGTCAAAGTAAGATTTGATAACTCATTCTTAAATTTTTTACTTGATCGATTATTGGATTATCTTGATTTAATGCGCTGTAATTTTAATGCTAATAAGGCCCAGCTAAATATCGATTATTGGCGGGGCGTTTTACTTTATGTGTTAAGCTGATCTTCATAAATTTATGGATTAGCTTAATGTTTATTTGTATTGGCGGTGATTTAGACGGTGAAGTTGTAAATAATCGTGAGGGTACATTCTTTGAAGCCAGTGAGATAGATCCTGGCAAGCAATCAACATATAACCGCCAGAGTTATAAAGTTGGTGAAAATACATATCGTTTTTGGCTTTGTGCTGAAATGCCTTATTCAGAAACAACTAAAATTGCCAATAAGTATCTCGCTGAAAAATACCCATATCTATCTTAAATAATAGTTCAAACAAATGAAGCCCACCAATCGGTGGGTTTTTTTATTGCCTACTTGGAGTGTTTATGACTGAGTTTCAAAAAATCACGCATGAGATAAGACAGCTTCAAGTAGAGCTAAATCATTTGGGAAGCTGTACAACGAAAGGTTTAACAGAAAAAGAGATCGCTCAATTAGATGAGCGATTTTTTTTGGCCGCAGCAAAACAGAAAAACTTAATTGCTCGTCTCAATTGTAACCCAGAGGGCTTTTTATAAGAGGCTATAGGTATGGATGATAAAGAGTACTTTTGGCTTACACGAAAAAAAGAACCTAAAACCAAACCTAAAAGCAGACCATTGCCCAAGGCTAAAGAAAAATATCTGGAAGCTGAAGAAACATTATTTCAAGAATTAGAAGAGCGTCGAATTGGTTATCGAAGAAAATTCCAATTTGAATCAATCAAAAATTGGCGTTTCGATTTTTATATTGTGAAGTTGAATCTTCTTATCGAAATTGCTGGAAGTCCTTGGGCAGTTGGTCGCGGTGGCACAAAGATAGCAAATTCATTTAATAAGTATGAACTAGCTCTAGATCGAGGTTATGTATTTGAGCGTCTTGAACCTCATCAAATTGAATCGGGCTATGCAATCAACTGGATAAAAAGCGAATTAGCGAGAATTGAAGATGGAACAGATCAGACCATTCCCACCAACTGATTTTATTGACCAAGCTGAAGAAGAGGAAGCAATTCGTTTAATACCGGCACCCGACTTAAAGAAATGGGTTATTGCGAATTACTTAACGATTGGTAGACCTCTTCATAATCCGGATCATGACCATATTGCAGAGCTATTGCATGATAATGAAGAGTTCTTGGCTTTTGCTTGGGCTTCTTCTGCATATAAAAGCAAGCATGCTATGGTATTGGGTCAGTGCGAAAAAGTTATGTTCAATGTTGGTGGCTGGCGTAAAGCTAGACAAGAGCAACAAATGCGAGACTGGTTCGGGGCTGTACCAACATACTTAATTACTGTAGATGCTTCCTTTTGTGAGCGGGCCAATGATATAGAATTCTGCTATCTGATTGAGCATGAGCTGTATCACATTGGCGTTATGAAAGATGAAGACGGCGAGATCCTTTATAGCGACAATTCAGGCTTACCTAAGCACTATCTTGCTGGTCATGATGTTGAAGAGTTTATTGGTGTAGTTAAACGTTATGGACCAAGCAAAAATGTTAAGCGACTTATTGAAGTTGCCAAGAATCCGCCGTTTGTTTCGGATCTAGATATTTCAAGATGCTGCGGAAACTGTGTAATAAATTGAGCCTTAAGGCTCTTTTTTTTGCCCTGTTTGCTGTACGTAGCTGTACGAAGGGGAATTTATGGCAGCACTAAAAGAGCCTGTGAAAATATATATTGTTCAAGCTCTTGCATGCCGTGATACCCCTCAAGAAGTGGTTGAACAGGTCAAGCAAGAGTTTGGTATTGATATTAGTCGTAGCCAATGCGAATGCTATGACCCAACGAAATATTCGGGCAGAAACTTAAGTAAGAAATTTGTTAAGCTTTTTGAATCAACCAGAGTGAGATTTGATGAAGGCTTAATTGATATTCCTATTGCTAATAAGTACTACCGTCTGAAGCAATACCAAAGACAGCTTGATAGAACTAGAAACGTTAAAACAGCGCTAAAAATTCTAGAACAAGCTGCAAAAGACATTGGTGGTCAATTTACCAACCGCCAAGAAATAACAGGCAAAGATGGCGGACCATTACAAACGGTTAATTCAGATGTGCCAGTTCCAATGGAAGAGTATTTAAAAGCGCGGAGGGAGGTCCTAGATGAGTACTGATGCGGCTCGGGATAAAGCCATCCAGATCGAGGCGCAAGAAGATTTATATTTCTTCACAAGGTACATGTTTAAGGAGCGTCGTGGTTATAAATGGATGCATAACTGGCACCATTTAGAACTCTGTGAGGCTTTAATGAAAGTCTATCGCGGAGAAACAAAGCGGTTAGTTATTAATTTGCCGCCTCGTTATTCTAAAACTGAGATTGTTGTAATTAATTTTATGGCATGGTGCTACGGTAAAAAGCCCGATTCTGAATTTATTCATATTAGCTATTCCGCAATGCTGGCAGCTAATAATGCATTCCAAATTAGAGGCCTTGTACAAGAGGAAGCCTATAAGAAAGTATTTCCTAATTTTGCTTTGAGAGATGACAGTAAGGCTAAAGACTTTTGGCGTACTTCGGAAGGTGGTGTCTGCTATGCGACTGGTACTGGCGGTACCATTACAGGTTTTGGAGCGGGAAAGCTAAGAGACGAATTCGGTGGATGCATCATTATTGATGACCCGCATAAAGCACATGAAGCATCTTCTAAAACTATTCGTGAAGGTGTGATTGATTGGTTCCAGAACACACTCGAGTCACGAACCAACTCACCAGATACACCGATCATTGTGATTATGCAGCGACTTCATGAAGATGATTTAGCTGGATGGTTGCTAGGTGATAGAAAAGACGGCATTCCTGTGGCTGGTGGTAATGGTGAAGTGTGGGAGCACCTATGTCTTTCAGCTATTCAGGAAGACGGATCCGCACTATGGCCAGCAAAACACAATATCCAAAAGTTAAGGCAAATGGAGCAAGCTGCGCCGTATGTTTTTGCGGGGCAATACCGACAAATGCCATCACCGCCAGCAGGCGGTTTTTTTAAGCCTGACAATATCCAAATTGTTGATGCTTTGCCTGCGGATGTAGTGAAGCAAGTAAGGGCTTGGGACTTTGGTGCAACTGAGAATGAAGGTGACTTTACTGCAGGTGTTAGGGAGGCTTTAGGCGCAGATGGCTATACATATATTGTCGATGTAACCAAAGGACAACTAGGTCCAGACAACGTTAATAAGCGGTTAAAGCAAATTACAGAACTGGATGGTAAAAACGTCACTGTTCGTATACCTCAGGATCCTGGTCAAGCTGGAAAATCACAAGCTAGTGCTTTTGTGAAACTTCTAGCAGGTTATAGCGTGATTGCTAAGCCTGTCTCAGGGGACAAGCTGACAAGAGCGCAACCATTTGCTGCGCAAGTTAACGTGGGAAATGTGCGTATGCTCAAAGGTGATTGGAATAAGGCATTTATTGAAGAGCTTCGAAATTTCCCTAACGGGACAAATGACGACCAGGTTGATGCTGGTTCTGATGCTTTTAATGAATTACATGAAGGCTTTGAAGTCTTCTTTGCTGATATGGGATTTGCTCGATGAGTGACGTAACTTTTAAACATCCTGAGTATGTTAAAAACTTGCCATACTGGCAAAAGCTAGATGATGTATGTGAAGGTGAGGATGCAGTTAAGGCTAAAGGTGAAAAATATTTACCAAAGCCAAATGCGCATGACAAAACGCCAGCAAACAAAAGTGCTTATTTAGCTTATTTGATACGTGCTGTGTTTTATGAAGTTACAGGTACAACGTCAAACAGTTTAGTGGGTGCTGCATTTGCTACAGATCCAAGCTTTAAGTTTCCATCCCAGCTCGCTCATTTAGAGCGTAATGCTAATGGCGCAGGCTTAAGCGCTTATCAATTGGCACAAACGGGTATTCGACACTTATTAAAGCATTACAGATGCGCCCTATATGTTGATTACCCAGCAGTTACACCGGCACGAAATCTTGCAGAGTTTAAACAGCAAAAAGCCTATCCGATGATTCACTTATTGAATGCCATTGATGTAATCAATTGGGATTCAATGAGGATTGATAACCAGAAAAAGCTTTGCTTAGTGGTTATCCGTGAATTTACTTCTGAACGTGGGAATGATGGCTTTAGTAAAACAGACGTGGAGCAATACCGGGTTCTTCGTTTAGAACCTGATAATGAAGGAAATTACATCTATACGGTTCAGGTTTACACCAAAGGGGATAAAGGTACTTGGGTGGGGGGAGAAAAGAAATCACCAACTGATTATAACGGTGATACCTGGTCATATATTCCTTTCACTTTTGTGGGGGCTATTGATAACTCCGAAGAGATTAAGAAGCCTCCATTGCTCCCATTAGCTAATCTTAATTTAGCTCATTATAGAGATAGTGCGGACTTTCAAGAGTCTGTTTTTTATATGGGCCAACCGCAGTTTTATGCAAAGGGAGTCAATTGGGCTTGGTACGACGAGGCCAAAAAGCGTGGCATTTATATTGGTGCAAAAGTTCTTTTACCTTTACCTGAAAACGGTGATTTGGGGATTGTACAAGCAGATCCAAACACTTTAGCTCGGGAAGCCATGAAGGATAAATGGGAACAGATGAAAGAAATGGGTGCTCGTTTAATCGAAAAGGGTTCAGCGGCCAAAAAGACTGCTACTGAATCTAACAGTGATGACGCCGTGCAGCATTCCGTTCTTTCACTTTGTGTTGTGAATATGAATGAAGCTTTTTCGATGGCTTTAAGATGGGCAGCTAAGTTTGTAACACCTAATGTTGATGTTCTGACTAAAGATGAACTGATGTTCGAAATTAGTCAGGAATTTAATAAACAAGGGTATCAAGCTGAACTAGCTCGACAATTATATGAGGCAGCTTTACAAGGCCGTTCTTCATTTAAATCTTGGTGGGAATATAACCAGACTGGAATGTTCCCAAAACAAAAGTATAAAGAAGAGCTGGTCAATGTCGAAGGTGAAAAAGACGGGACCTTGAATCTATAGGTAAAGTGATATGGCTAAAGATAATAAAAATCTTTTGGAGATACTCACTCAACACCAGGCTTATCTCTATCGTGCTTCTTCACAATCAGTAAATGAATTATTAGGTTTGTTCAATGATGATACAAACACAATGCTTTCAAAGCTTCGTGACATATTGGATGAACTTAGTGACTCAGAAAAGATAGCTTTAGCTGGAGGGAAATACACAACTTCAAACCTTAGGGAAATAAGAGATTTAATTTCTCAATGGTTTAGTAGTGTAAATACAAGCTTGCCGGAAGCTTTCGCAGTTTCAGCTACTGCGATGGCCGTATATGAAGCCAGCTATATGGCAAAGTTATTCGGCACAACGATAAATAAACCAGATGGAGAAAAGCTTTATTCTGCAGCTAAAAAGGTTCCACTTACAGGCGGTGCTCTTGTTGATGATATTTTATCAAGAATTGCAGAAAGTGCCCGCCAAAAAGTTGAATATGCTATTCGTGATGGAATCAGCACTGGCAAAAGCAATCAGGAAATTATTCAGCGTATTCGCGGTACCAAACGGCTCAATTATGAAGATGGAATCTTAAACGGTACCAAGACTGATATTGATCGCACTGTTAGGACTGTAAGAAGTCACGTAGCCAATCAAGCTTATTTAAATAGCTTTAATCAATTGGGCTTTGATTATGTGCGTTTTATTAGCGTTCTTGATGGAAGAACTTCTAAGTTGTGTGCTTCGCTGGATGGCTCAATTTGGGAAATAAACGATCCAGCTAAACGTGTACCGCCGTTGCATCCTCATTGCCGCAGTATTTTGGTACCAGTTGAGAAAGATGGGAAACTTCCAGGAGAACGTCCTTTTGTAATGGATGAGCGCAAAGTAAAGGACATCCCGAAAGATGAGCGCAGCCAATTAATAGGGCAATTGGACGCAAACACCACATTTAAAGAGTTCTTTAAGAAAACAGATGATTTCTTTCAAAAAGAGTGGCTAGGGCCAAAGCGCTTTAAGCTCTATAAAGATGGGAAATTTGATTTTGAGAAGTTCTTTGATCCTGAAGGCCGTTTCTATAGCTTAGATGATTTGAGAAAGTTTGATGAAAAAGCCTTTAAAGAGTTGGGTCTGTAATTTTTTCTTATGTTATATTTTTTAAAACATCAGAATTTATACAATATGAAAACAATAGCTTTTGTATGTCTAACTCTAATTTCCATCACTTGTTTAGCTGAACCAAGTCAAAAATATCTTAAAGAATATGATCGATTGTCTGAAGCTTTGGAGTCAGCAATGGCAAATGCATATTCTTTTGATCCTACAACTGGTCAAGTACAACAGGCTACTCAAGATTTAGAAGCTAAAAATAATTTATGTAGAGCTGCCCAGGCGAAACTAAACCTCACCACGTTTTTAAAAGACAATTTAGAGGAATCTAAAGAGCTTTATAAATCTATTGATGGTGCAGAGACTCTAGATAAAAATTATCTTAGTGGACAACAGCAGGAACAACAAACTCTCGTTTCAAATTTGAAAAAAGACCTTGTTGGAACTGGATTTAACTGTGAGTAATTATCGCCGATGACAGGCAATCCTAAATTCACTTTAGACACAATTTTCACCTATATAAGCGCCCAAACGGCGCTTTTGTCATTTATGGAGTTTGGCTTATGATTGAATCAAAAGTTAGGCATTTAGTACTTAAAAGAGTTTCAGATAAATCTTCTAATCTTGCTCTTTGTGACGAGGAAACAGGTATTCCATTAGCTGGATTAACCTCTGTAAAAATGAATTGTAGTGTTTTTGAGGGTCCAGCGACTATCACGGCAACATTTGATGTAGGTGGTCCTCAAGGCATCCGCTTAGTTGGTGATGAACCTAGATCAGAGGTTTGGAATAAAAAGTAAACGTAGCTAAAGGTGGTAAAAATGTCTGAAATATCAGTTGCTGAATATGTAAAGAGAAAAGAAGAGTTAGAAAGAGCACTAACAGGCCATATTGCTGAATTGATCAGTAAATTTGAAAAAGATACAGGCGTAAATGTTCAAGATGTTTATGCGAATTTTTCTAGTGCTACATGTTTGGGTGGTTCAGAAAAACACTTTCTAACTGGTGTGACAGTTAAAACCTCAATTTCTAATTAACCCCTTTTACTAATTCAATAGCACCTTAGGGTGCTTTTTTGTGAGAAGAAAATGACCAAAGACGTAACAGAGCAAGAGTTAGTTGAAAAGTCTGTGGCACCTCGAGTAACTAAAACTCAAATTGATGCATTGATGGGGCGCGTTACTTATACGGTTGAGCAATGTCCTGGAGATACAACCTCTACTTTTGTTCATGCATTTTTAGATGGAAAGTTTTTTCTAGCTTCTGGTTTTAGTGCATGTGTGAATGCTGAAAACTTTGATGCAGAAATTGGTGAACGTATGGCTCGAGGTAATGCAGAAAAGCATGCTGAAAATAAGCTGTGGGAACTAGAAGGCTACCGTTTATTTGCTTCGAACTTTTAAATTATTAAATTGAATTCAAGCGTCCTTAGGGGCGCTTTTTTATTGCCTGCCGAAAGTGGATGCAGACGGCAAAACCGGGTGGATGCCCATTTTGAAAATATAGGTTGGATGACCAATGAAACTTAAAACAGTAACGATCGACGGTAAGGTATATGCGGAAGTAGAGGGTGATAAACCTATCTATGTTCATGATGATGGTAAAGAGATGCCGCATGATGCCGCTCACTCTGTAGCAACTATTGCACGTTTAAACAATGAAGCAAAAACGAACCGTGAAGCGAAAGAAGCGGCAGAAAAAGCTCTAAAAGCTTTTGAAGGGATCGATGATCCAGTGGCAGCTAAGAAAGCAATTCAGACAATGCAAAACCTTGACGATAAAAAGCTGGTGGATGCTGGTGAAGTTGAGAAAGTGAAAGCTGAAGCTATCAAAGCTGTTGAAGATAAATACGCTCCAATCGTTCAACAACGTGATGCACTTGAAGCTTCATTACATAAAGAGCTTATCGGCGGTGGTTTTGCTCGTTCTAAGTACATTCAAGACAACATTGCAGTTCCAGTTGATATGGTTCAGGCAACCTTTGGTAATCATTTCAAAATCGAAGACGGCGAAGTAGTTGCCTATGACCAAAAAGGCGAAAAGATTTATTCCCGTGTCCGCCCTGGTGAACTTGCAAATGTTGATGAAGCTTTAGAGTCCTTGGTTGGTGGATACCAGCATAAAGACTTAATCCTTAAAGGTGGTAAAGGAAATGGCGGTGGTTTCCAAAGCGGGGGCAAAGGTGGAGCACCTGCAGGTATGAAGCGCAGTGAGATGTCAGTATCTCAAAGAGCAGATTACATCAAAGAACATGGCCAAGAATCCTTCCTAAAACTACCGAACTAATTATTAAACATTTGGAGATAAGTCGTTATGACTACAACAGTTAATTCAGACATGATCATCTACAACCAATTGGCACAAACTGCTTATTTAGAGCGTTTGCAAGACAATTTGAATGTCTTTAATGAGGCATCAGCTGGAGCGATTCTTTATAAAAATGAAATCATTGAAGGCGATTTTAATAAAGAATCATTTTATCGTGTTGGCGGCAGTATCAAGCACCGTGATGTGAACTCAAACGCTAAAGTTAACCATGAAAAAATTGGCGCTGGAGAATCTGTAGGTGTGAAAATTCCGTTTAAATACGGTCCTTATGCATCTACTGAAGAAGCTTTTAAGCGCCGTGCTCGTACACCTGAAGAGTTTGCAATGATTCTTGGTTATGACTTGGCTGATGCTTTAGTTGCAGGGCGTTTACAGTACAGCTTGGCTTCATTAAAAGCTGCGATTACAAGCAATCCTGATATGGTAGCAAAAGGAAGTATTGCAGTAGACGGTCGAAAAGCATTAACACGTGGGATGCGTAAATTTGGTGACAAGTTTGGGCGTATCGGTTTGTGGGTAATGAACTCAGACACCTATTTCGATATTGTAGATGATGCTATCACCAAGCAGATTTATGGTGAATCTGAAATCGTTATTTATGGCGGTTTACCAGGTACTTTAGGTAAACCTGTACTTGTAACTGACGCTGTAGGCGATAACGATGCATTTGGCTTGCAGTATGGTGCTGTGACTGTAACTGAGTCACAAGTACCAGGTTTCCGAGCATACGACATCAATGATGAAGAAAACTTTGCTATTGGTATGCGTGCTGAAGGTACATTTAACCTAGACATTCTTGGTTATAGCTGGGATACAACGAAAGGTGAGAATCCAGATCTTACTTTGCTTGGTTCAAGTGCTAACTGGAAAAAACATGCAACCAGCAACAAAATGACCGCTGGAACATTGCTTGATTTATCTGGCACAGCAACAACTGGTTAATAAGAATTTTTCCATAAGGGGGCATTTAAGCCCTCTTTTTTATTTTTAAGAGAAAGTGCCATGAAGCTAATTTATACACGTATTGCTGCAGCAGCTGCGTTAGAAGTAGGGACTATTGCAAACCCTGACTATTATGAATATCCAAATCGAAGTGCTGAAGAAGTAATCATTTATGGTAATTATCCAAAAATCAAAAATGATTATGAAGCTTTAGATATTCCAGTTGAAGTTCGTAAATTGGAAGAGCCTGAAAAATTGACTTTGGCCACAGTAAATGTTGCAGTGGGAATTACTCCAGAGCTGCAAGAAGTTATTGATCAAGCAAAAGCTGACTGTGAAAAAGTTGTTGAGGAAAACGGGCAACTTAAACAGAAAATCGAAATCTTGGAACAGGCAAGTGGTGATAGTTCAGAGTTAATTTCAGAAAACTCACGTTTAAAAGATGCTTTACTCCAAGCTGACAAAGCTACTAAAGCGGCTGAAGGAAAGGTAGTTAGCATCCAAGCAGAATTTGATGCTTTTAAAAATGATGTTGCTGCTATGCAAGCGCGTATTGCTGAATTAGAGACTCAAGCAGCAGCTCCAGTTGTAGAAACAGGGGCTAATGATTTTGAAAGTTGGTCTAACGATCAATTAAAAGAATATTTGGCTAGTAAAGACATTGGCTACAAACCATCTGCAACAAAACCAGAACTACTTAAGTTGATCCCAAAGGAATAATGAAATGAGCTTTATTACTGTAGATGACGCAAATTCAATTTTGGGCAGAGATTTTGCACCAGACAGTGATAAAGCTCGTCTGGTTCAACTTGCAAATGTCTGGATGAAAAAACGTATAGGTTTCGTGCCGGATCCTATTAATTCACTTCTTAAAGACGCTGCTTGTGAAATCATTAAAGGAATTCTGGCCAAACTAATTTATAACGGCAAAGAGCAGTTGCTTAAACGAAAGAAAGTTAAAGCTGATTCAGTCGAATCTGAAAAAGAGTATCAAGAAGGTACTGAAGCGATTTCTAGCTTTGAACAGATAGCATTTGATTATATTGATTCGCTTGATTTGAAAGATCCTAATGCAAGTTTTAATGGTTTTGGCATTCCGCTTTATAGGGCATAAGTAATGGGCTTAAGAAATGAGCTACAGGCGGACATTGCCGAAGCATTTACTGAAGATTTGGCTGACGCCGTACATACCTTTACGTGTGAACGGGTATCAAAAACAAGTTGGGATCCTAAGACTGAAACTTCTATCGAGGTTAAAGAAAACTATTCTGGCCGTGGTGTTCTGTTTGGCTCATACAGTCAATATGAGATTCAGACGCTTGGAGTACTGGCTACGGATAAAAAGGCTACTGTGCTGCAGAATGAAGTATCTATGATGCCTAAAATTGATGATGAATGGCTAACAGCGTTAGGATCATTCCTGGTAATTCATATTCAACAAGATCCAGCTAGCACTATTTGGAAATGTCAGTTGAGGAAGGTTTAAATACTTGGTCTAATATCCTTCTAAGTTAGGGGGATATCATGGGTAAAAAAGAATTAAAAGACAAAATTGAACTTACAATCTTTTGGCTAGGTTTATTCTGTTTAAGTTATTTGATTTTAGGAATTATTCTTAAATCAGATTTAACTAGTCCATTAGATTCATCTATATTTTATGAGGTATTTAGAGACTCTTTAACACTTACAGCTTATTTTTTAGCTCCTATTGCAGCTTTAATATTATTTACTGATTGGCGAGAACAACATGCTTCAATAAATAATGAAAAAAATAGCAAAGAAATTTTAGATGTTGCTACTAATTTACTTCCCTATATTAATACCTACTATTTGGAAATTCAAAACGACGAGCAATTTTTTAAATTTAGAGAACAATATTTTACTTTATATTTTGATTTAAAAAGGAAAAAATTGTTAATTAACTCAATTGATTCTAAGTCTGAAGAATTTGTTAATAATATTGAAAAGTTAGATATTGTAATTCTTGAAATTTGGTCGTGTCTTGAGCGGCAATATCAATTTAATAAACTTTATGAATCTGTACCAGAAGGAAGTTCATCAAGTGAAATTTTAAAACGAAGTTATGGAGATAAAATAAATGAAGCTGGTATAAAAAAATCTGACTGTTTAAGTAATTATTTGAAAATTCAAAAAAAGCTGTCAGTACTTCATGTTTAAAGCTATTAGTTAATTTTTTGCCCACTTCGGTGGGTTTTTTAATGGGCACAATTTAGGATTTTATATGGTTTGTACAAACTACGTTCCCTTATGGCATATCTCTCCTTTTCAACATGTTCAATACACGCTTGCCAGAAATCAGCTTCACATGGATCTGTTATTCGAAGATATGAATAACGTTGATAAGTTCTTGTCTGTTGAAGGTGCTGCTGCACAAGTTGATTTTTATTCTGACGGTGCATATGCAGTTGTTCAGCTAGGTGATACTTCAGAAAGAAATTTGATCGAAGTATATGGCTTACTTTTACATGAAGCTGTGCATATTTGGCAGAAAGTTAAAAAGCTCATGGGAGAAAAAGAGCCTAGTTCAGAATTTGAAGCATATTCAATTCAAGCGATCGCTCAAGACCTTTTTAAAATGTATGAAGAAAGCGAGGTAAATGATGGGATGGAAGGGGGAAAAGCCGACTGATTTTAGTTTTGATGTGGCTAAAACAGCAGAGGACAAGGTAAAGAAAATTACTATGGATGCTGTTCAGTCTTTAGTAGTTTCAAGCCCCGTTGATACTGGCGCTTATCGTGCGTCTCATATTGTTTCGATTGGTTCTGGTGACTATGGTGTGCGTGGACCTGAAACAAACGCTGTGCAAGATGCAGCTATTCAAGCCGTGAAGTTTAAGCTGGGTAATTTAGTCTATATTCAGAATAATCAACCATATGCTGAACGCTTAGAAAACGGTTGGTCCGATCAAGCGCCACAAGGTATTTACAACACTACATTTAATTATATTTGTCAAAAATACGGTGGTTAAAATGGCAATGACTTTAGAGCAGACTAGGCAAGCTATTATAGAGCACATGCAAGCTTTCACAGGCATTGGTCAGGAACGAATTCAGTATCCAAATGCGCCAGAATTTAATGTACCTAAAGATGGTGTATGGTGCCGTTTAGCAATTTTAGGCGGCCCGAGTTTTATTTCAGGTATTGCAGATAAGCCATGTACACGCCGTACCGGAAATATCATGATTCAATGCTTTGCACGTCATCGTAGTGGTGTAAAAGGAGTAACAGAACTCAGTGATGCATTGCTACAGCATTTTGAATATTACTCAATCGATCACCTTGAATGTTTACAAGGACAATCAATTTTTGTCGGGCAAGATACTGACTTCATTCGGTATAATGTTAGCATTGGTTATAAGGTGAATTGAATTGAATTGTTTTAGTCCTTTAATATTCATTAATATACTTTTTAATCTCGAATAATTATAAATATTCGAAAGTTGTATAGTTTTATAGTTTGTTCTGTTATAACAACTCAACTTTACAACAAGGGTTCTAAGATGATTAACGCAGAGTTTGTATTAAAGTCAGATAATCAGGATTACTTTTCCTTTATTAATAGTGAATATAATAAATTAAAAAATGCTATTGATAATTCAATCAATATTGAGTTGATTACAAGTTTTAGATATTTAGAAATCGAATCAATTTCAGATTTTGATGATTTTTCTTGGAAACCTCTTGGAGTACCTAAACTTGGGATTAAGGAAAAAGCTCAATTAGTTATAAACGAAGAGTTGAAAGCAAATGCAAGTCAAGATGATATCTTAAAATTTTATTTAACCTTATTAAGTAAGAAAGTTGCAATACTTGAACTACAACCTATTTTACAAATTTTACCTGATCAGGAAAATATAGAAGTCGCAAATAAGTTAGTACGATATAGAATCAATTTTAATTAATCTTATAAAAAATCAGGCCGCCGAAAGACGGTTTTTTCATTTTACTCACTACCACCTCATCGGTGGTTTTTTTATGTCTATAGGAATCACTTATGAGCAATTTTGTTTTTAAGCGTGGTGACACATTCAACTTGAATTTGCAGCTCGTCGATACGGATGATGCTTTGCAATATCCTGCCGATGATGTTCGCCGCGCTATTGATCTAACAGGCTACACGTTTACCTCTCAAGTCAAAACTACAGAAGGTGCTGCTGTTGCAACTTTGACATGTGTGCCATTAAGTCAGTCCACTCAGAAAGGATGGCTTAATGTGAAATCGGGTGCTAGCACAGCCGCATGGCCTGTAGGTTTATGCCAGATGGATATTAAAGCGGTAGTAAGCGGCAACACTCAACATACCGAAACTTTGACTTTTCAAGTGATTGATGGGGTAACAGCATAATGGCGAATCTTGTATTTAAATTTAATTGGGACCATCGACCGTTCCAGTTGAACTCAGCTCAGGGCAAGCGGCAATTTATGCTGCCATTCGCATCGGGTATTCCCAATTTGACTCCTAACTTTTCTCAAGTAGTTGGTACAGCAGCTATCTCTCAAGGTGGTACAGGGGCAACAACTGCAACAGATGCGCGAAATAATCTCGGAGCTGCTGCCAGTGGTGTAAATAGTGATATTACTGAGATAAAAGGGTTAACTACGGTTCTTTCAATCGCACAAGGCGGTACAGGAGGTAATACTGCAATTAATGCCAAAGTTGCATTAGGTTTGGGTGATGCAGGGGTTTTGGGTTATTCAGCAAACGTTGTTGCTTCTCTTTTTGATAAATCACTAGTTTCACAATGGGTAACGGTTCTGGGCCTAAATCGTTTAGTGAACATTTCCCATGGTGATTGGCAAGGTGGAAGTACATCTAATCCTCTATTAATGCCAATGCGTTACGGAACCCTTATGGGTTATCAAGCGAATGATTCGATCGGTACTTATTCTTGGCAACTCTTCAAAGGTGTGCAAGGGCACCAAATGTCATATCGATACGGTGCTGGATCTGATGCATGGTCAGCATGGGGGCATTTAAAGACCAGCTTCAATACATCAGTTGATGCAAACGGATTCTTAAAATCGGCATCACCAGTAGTTAAGTTATTTAACGATCATATTGAGCTTAATAGTGATGCAGAAAAACAGCTGATTGAATTTAAGAAAGTTGATGTAGGCGATTATTTACTTAAAGGCTCTTTAGGCTTTGCCCAGGAAGGCTGGTACATCGAAGTACCCAAAGATGCAAATGGAAATACAATCGTAGCTGTGGTGTATGACACATTGGAAAATGGTGACATCTCGATTAAGACCTACAAGCGTAAATTTGATTTTGAACTTGCTGCAGTCGTAGCTGATTTAGAAATGCCTATGGATATTCCAGAAGCACGCTGGGTTGATATTCGTTTGCATGAAGAACCCGAACCCGAGCCAGAAGAAGAACATTTATCTGAAACGCCTTTTGAATTCCAGCCTACTAATTTATCTGAAGCTGTAGCTGCCGCCATGGTCGGTGTAGCACCACCAGAACTCTCAGAAGAAACCCATTAAAGACCCGCTAATTTAGCGGGTTTTTTTACGCCCACAGTTTTTAACGACCCGCTGATGAAGTGGGTTTTTTTATGCCTAAATTTTGGAGAACTATAAATGAGTTCAGGCGCAAAAATTCGATTATATGCTTGTGAAGAAGCTGTACTGGGAACTACTCCAGCAAACCCAATCTGGTATACAGTTCGCCGTGTTTCAGATGGCTTATCAGAAAACATCTCAACTGAAGAAAGTAGTGAGGTTTTGGATTCACGCTTCCGACAAGGTGGTGTGGTTACTGAAGCTGAAGTGGCCGGTCAGTTAGAGTTTGAATTGTCAGTTGGTACATTTGACTTATTCTTAAGTGCTCTTGCATTTAATAACTGGGCAGCCAATGCGCTTAGCTTTGGTGGAAATGTACGTAAATCATTTACCCTAGTTAAAGTGTTTGAAGATATTGGTCAGGTCTTTATTTACCGTGGTGTTCAGGTCAATACAGGTGAAATCACGATTCAGACCACAGGTAAAATTACAGGGAACTTCGGTTTAGTTGGTAATTCATTTACCCGTCAACAGGTCAATCCAGTTACTAATCCAATATCTGCCTCAAACCGTCCATTGGTCAGTATGCCAAACGTTGAAAACTTGCTTATTAATGGCCAGTCAATTCAAGGTAAAGCCTGCATGCAATCACTGACACTTTCGCTCAATAACAATCTGGAAGCAGTCCGTTGTATCGGCTCAGGCAAGTACACACCAGAGTTCTATATTGAAAAGATGATGGATATCGAAGCGAATGCTTCATTCATGTTCTCAGCGACCTCTGCAGCGTGGATTGATGCAATTAAAACCCGTGATGTGTTCACACTGACCTTCGACATCAAAGATAGTAAAGGAAGCAAATACTCACTCAACTTCCCTCAATT
>NZ_JBFBOG010000004.1:0-43533 GCF_040686855.1 Leifsonia sp. NPDC077715 | reverse complement strand
TAATGTTTGCTTGCGCACATAAAAATATTGGAACTGCTTGTTTCTCATTTGTCATTATTCGTGATGAATTACTTGATCATGCTAATACTGATATTACAAGTATTTTAAAATATGGCGACCAAGCCAAAAATGGTTCTATGGTAAATACACCATCGACTTACGCTTGGTACTTGTCTGGTTTGGTATTTGAATGGTTGCTAGAGCAGGGTGGGGTAGAGGCTATTCATAAAGTAAACCTTGAAAAAGCTCAGTTGTTATATGGTTATATCGACTCAAGCGATTTCTACAATAACCCGATCGCAATTCCAAACCGCTCAATTATGAATGTACCGTTTACCTTGGCAGACGAAGCTTTAGAAAAGCAATTCTTAAAAGAAGCGGAAGCTAATCACTTGTTGAATTTAGCTGGCCACCGTTCTGTCGGCGGTATGCGTGCAAGTATTTATAATGCCGTACCATTAGAAGGCGTACAGGCTTTAATCAACTTTATGGATGATTTTGCAAAGCGTAATGGTTAAGCAAATCAAATAAATAAAGCCCTCAAATGAGGGCTTTATTTATTGAATAAGTTATAAATTAAAAAGGCACTAAACCAAACTGGTGCATGAATATGGCAGCTAAGAACATACCCAAGACAAAAAAGCAAAACGCACCAGTATCGACCTTTACGCGCAGGCTACTGGATTGAATGAGGCTGGTAGTTTGTTCGGGTATAATCTTCATTCAATAACCTAATTATTAAAATATTAGTGAAATTCAATTAGTTTCACCCTTTTTAGCACAAATATCAGTCTATTGAAAGTATTATCGCATACTAGAACATACTGAATAACTAAAAACATAAATTATGCACCATTATATTGTTTAGCTATAACTAACTAGAACATAATGACACATCCAAACAAACAGCTTTTGCGTACATATTCGTGTACACAAGCTTTTGTTTATCTCATCTGTGTACATATTCTAGCGAGTTTTAATAATGGCTCTTTCAGAAGCTTGGCTAAAAACTAATAATGGCAAGGTTCGCGATAAAGTAGAAGAAGTTGCCGATCGCGACTCAATGAGCGTAAGAGTATCAGCAAAAGGCAAAATTGTCTTCCAACTTCGATATAGATTTAATGGCAAGCCACATCGTTTAGATTTGGGCTCATACCCTAATATCAGTTTAAAGGATGCTAGAGCTGAAGCCAACAGATTACGTGCTTTGCTAGAACAGGGTAAAAATCCCAAAGTCGAAGTTTTGGTAGAGCGAAATAAACATATTGATCCGCTTACTTTGGATCAGCTTTTTGACAAATGGTATGAATCATTTTGTAAGCCTAATAAAAAACTACATGATCAAGTAAAGAGTGCTTATTTAAATCATGTATCACCACAGTTGGGTAAATATCCAATTGAGAGGGTTGATATTGAGCACTGGCTAGAATTATTTGAGAGTCTTGCAGCTAAGCAGCCCGGTACAGCGAAGGTACTTTTATCAAATATAAAACAGATGCTGAAATGGGCTGCAAAGAGAAAGCTTATTTTAACTAATGTACTTGCTGATATTTTCCCTAAGGAAGATTTGAATATTACATATATCCCATCTAAGCGAGTTTTAACCGATGAGGAGTTAGTAGTTTTATTTGAATGTTTGAAATGGTCTAGATTAACTGAGAAGAACAAAATATTTATTCAGCTTTGCCTTATATATGGTTGCCGTAAAGGTGAACTACGGCTTGCCGAGAAAAAGCACTTCGATTTAAAAAAGAAAGTCTGGTTAGTTCCGCCTGAAAACCATAAGACAGGCTATAAGAATGATAAAACCTTAATACGTCCAATTTTGCCAGGAATGGAAGCTCTAATTTTAGAAGCCATGGAATTAAGCAAAGGGAAGTACTTATTTAATAATGGCGAAAAAGATGAGGCTATGAGTAGCTCAGCTTCAACCGCTCTTTCTGCAAGTGTTATTGGTTGGGTTAAGCGCTTCAAGAAAGAAGATATGAATCATTGGTCTATGCACGACTTAAGACGTACAGCTAGAACTAATTTTAGCCGATTTACTGAGCGTAGAGATGTAGCGGAAATGATGATTGGGCACAGTATGCCGCAGATTCAAGAAGTGTACGATCTTTATGACTATGTGAAAGAACAAGCTGAAATCTATGAAAAGTGGATTGCTAGATTGGAAAAACTTAAGAATGGAATTATTGAAGATTAACGGCTGCTTAAACAGCCGTTTTATATCGATCTATGCACATACGCTCCCAGCGACTTACTTCTTTTGATAGGTAGCGCTTCATCCCGCCACCCACTGAAGGTAATGCTGGGGCAGGGAAAGGCTCCCCATATTGAGTGCCTTTCTCCCAACGATTTAAAGTCTGCTTAGTAATCCCAAATCTTTCACAGACTTCATTTGAAGTGAGATACTTATTCAAATTCACCCCTCCTTACTTTCCGCTTTAGTGAACTTCACCTCTACTACTTCATCACCAATATTTGCTTTGACTGCTAAGTCTTGTTTCCCATCATCTTCCCAAGTAAATGATTTAACTTCATTGCCAGTGGGTTCTACGCCGAAATTGTCGATAGTCTGACGCATTGCAAATAAATGGTCACCTAGCTCTGCCAAACAATCTTTAATTCGATCAGCAGGGATTTTAAGAAAGTCACCTAGTGACTCAATTTTGTATTTGTTGCTCATTATTCTTTCTCCCATTGTTTACGGTCTTTAATATGGCCTTCTAAAACAGCTTGAGAGATACGAATCTTTTTAATCTCAAATGCGAAATTACCCTTTAAGATCATTTCATTTGCTAGCTTCTTCACCAGATCAATTTCATCCACTGAAAAGTAAGCAGTATCATCAAAGCCGAGCCAAAACAATTCTCTGGTTTTGTAGCAGTCCACTTTCTCTGCGTCTTCAAACTTTTGACGAACCTCTCGGCATTCCGACTCAATAAAACGAACATCATCAAGACTTAAGTTCCCGAATCGCACATCAAATGATTCCATCAATGTGCGTAAATCTAGACCACCATCTTTGAAAGCCTTTTCGAATATAGCTTGCATTCTACTCATCCCTCAGCTCCCGATTCGCTTTCACCCAACTTAATACAACCTTCCTCAGGCAAATCAGCATACCAACAGTAGTATCCTGCACCGTCATAACCATCATCGAGCCATTTGATAAGCATTTCAGTTTCCATCTGGAATTGATCTTTCTCACCATCTGGCGCACCAAAGTCATAAGCTTCTTTTAATTCAGCACAAGTTAAAGTCACACTATGTGTATGTGCCTCTGGCACTGCCTGAGCTTTGGATTTTTCTTGAAACATAAACCAAGCTCCATTTACGTAACATGCCACTACATGAAGACACTGGAATTCAGAGGCGTAAGTTTGATTCTTATCGCTCCAAAAAACATTCCCATGATCTAAATGCGCTTTAATTTCAGGGATAGCCTCAAACTCACTTCTTAACTTATTCAAATCTGTCATGCTGCCACCTCTAATTTCGGCTTCCAATATTTAGCGAAATCAGCTACTTCACGAACAAGCGCCTTAACATCTGATTCCATGTTTTGATATGAGTGTTGGTGTAACTCGTGATAGCTCTTAATTTTTACTTCCGTTAACCCGTCCACAACTTTATCTAAGCCTGAGTGTTCAAATACTTGGTACTTAAAGTTGTCGTATTGCTTAACTAATAAATATGCACGCCACTGATATGCGTCCATGTATTTATCTGGATCAAAGGCAGCAGTTAGCTTGTGATCAATTAGCTTTGAGCTGGTCTCAGCATCAATCTTTGCAACCAAATCAACATCATCAAATATACGTGTGACATACTTTTGTTCGCGCACATCGCCAAGTTCTAAAGTCCCGTCTAGATCTTCACTAAACAGAAAGTTAAAACCCATTTCTTTTGTGACTTCATAATTAAGATCATGTTCAAGCAGGGCATGGAAAGCTGTACCACACTTCATTGCCATATTCTGCGTCTTTCCTAAGAACAACTCTTTAGCAAGTTCCTCTGAGGTCATATCATCATTCGATATGCCCCAAAGGTAGCTATCGAGCATAGTTGTCGATAGCCTGATAATCATGCTGTTTGCTCCTGAGGCTGAACACTAGTAAATGTCTTGGTTTGCCCATCATAAGCAAATCCATATTGTCTAGCTTGCTCAACAGCTTTGTTCCACATCTGGCGAACAAATACATGACCTTGTGGAAGTTTGGCTTTAAGCTCTTCAAAGTCTTCAAGTGATTCAGCGGCTAGTACTTCTGATTCCCAATCATCTAATTCTTTTTGTGCTTTAGCCTGAGATTCACTAAGACTATTAATGTGGTTCTTGGCCTGATTTAGAATCGAATCAAGTTGATTTGGTTGTACATCTAAATCATTGAGAATAAGGTTTCCAATTGCTCCTGAGTCTTTCGCGTGAAATGCTGTGCTTGGTGCAAAATAAATAGCTTTTTGGGTTCCTTGTTGCCCTTGATGAGTTGTCATGTATCCCATCATATCTGCAACCTTGTAGGCTTCTTTTTTACTTGCACCTACCATGTCAGGGCGAAAAATAATGTCATCGCCTTTTTTATCTTCGGCAGTATGAGCAAGAAGGATTACATCCTTACCAAAGCTGCGCAAAAGATTAAACCAGTGAGTGAAAGTTCTGTTTAAAGTGCCATAACCTTGAATTGATAATTCATTTGAATTACGACGGCAGTTCTTCTGATCTTTAACTAGATGAGCAATGATCACATCAAGCATACGACCTGCTGTGTCTACAATTACTGTGTCATAACCTAAAAGATCATTTGCAGTTAATGATGAAACCTCAGACCAGTTATTAACCTGAACCGTGTCTTTACGGTATTTGCCAGCACGATGTGCGCCTTTATCAAAGTCAAAAAGGATTGGGTTTTTAGCTGAGAAAGCTAAAGACGTTTTGCCAATACCAGGATCACCATAAATAAAAGTAATTAGGGTTTCTACACGCATTGGCTCTTGAGCTGTAACAATTTTTAGTGCCATTTTCTAATACTCCGTAGACTGGCTTAAATCACATTACGATGTAGCTATAACAAACGGTGCATTGCCCGTCGTTCGTAACTTGCATCAAATCTTTGCAGCAAAAACACCATTCAAACTTGACGGGCTTTTGCTTCTTCTTGTTCTTTTTAGGAGCTTTCTTTTGCACTGGCGCATTCATAATCTTCTCCTAATTCCAATAACCACGATTAACTCGACCTTTACCAGAGCAATGAGGGCAGGTTGTATCTCTGCCATATCTGTCTTGTGTAACACCTGTTTGATAGCAAGGCTTGCATGGCAATGTTGAGTGAAACCATTTTTCATGTTTAGCTTGCTCAGCTTTGAGTTGTGCAAGCTCAATAGCTTCAGGGTTATGGCTTATGTACATTTCACCAGTCGATTCAGATTCCATTGATGCAGCACTTTCAAACTGCTTTGCCAGTTCTTGAAGTTGATCTTTTTCAATCACAAACCCTGCATCACCAAGAATGGTTTCTGTGACGACTTCCCAATAATTTGTAGACATCACCCACCTCTCAACTCTGTAATCTTTTCTTCTCTTGCCAGTTCTTCTAAATACTCATTCAGCTTTTGAATTTGAGTAGAAGTAAGGGAAAAGGGCATACCTTCGACTGCATCCACATAATCAAAGTCATCTACATGTGGTCTGCTACTTGAATCGACTGTCATCATGGTGTAATCCACATCTTTCCAGTCTTGATAATCCAAGCCTTCGCCATATTCAAAAGTGTCGTTCTTCTCAATTCCTTTGACACTTGCCACGATGTAGATGTGCTCAGCGTTTTGAATAGATAAAGAGAACTGAATAACGCCATCCTCAACGCCTACATTCATCACTTCAAGGCTTGTGAATACAGCAGCATCAAACGAGATATTGGCTAACATATTCATGAGTTAGTACCTCGTATCTTTCTGAGTTGCTCTACTGCCTTTTTAACGTCGTCTTCTGTACGGTAGGCACCAAAAGCAGCTTGAGTAATGTCAGCAGTTTCATCGCTCCAAACATCATGCGAATAGAGGCAATGTTGAAGGGTTGAAATATAAAAATATTCATCCCCTTCCTTCGGCTCAAAAGGCTTCGGCAGCTCAAGTTCAACCTTGATGGTTTGGGGTTTGAGGCGCCATTCAAAACGAGAATTAATCAGATCACCTAAAGTTAACTCTTCCTCGTCACGTTCTAGATCAAGGTCTTTCCATTCGCCTAACTTAAAGCCGATAGCGGCTCTTAATTGAATTTGATTACCTTCTTTAATTAACCGTGGTACATCCGCACCGCTAATCAAGGCTGGGTCTTGTTTTGTTTTACGAGACCACAAGATTTTTGCACCTGCTTCATCAGACTTAATTTCTTCTACTGTCCATGCACAAGGCTGCCATGAACCATTTTCAAAATATGATTTATCAACCTGAAAGTTATATGTGTCATTTTCACGCCAATACACATAAAGCTCAGCACCTTCGGGAATATCAATCCAATGTGGATGTACTGGCATATTCACTGACTGCTTTACTAAGGCATATCCATCTGCTGGATCTAAATATTCTTTGTAGTTATCCATGAGAGGGCTCCTTGTTCATCTGATCGGTAGCTTCTTGTGTCCAACCTTCTTGAGCTACAGTTGCAGGGAAGGCGCCGCGCGTTTTTTCAGTACAAGGCGAGTAATAACAACGAGAATATGGGTTTTTACTAGGTACTGCCTTAAAGTAAGAGTGATAAGCAACCTCAAAGAAGTTGCCCCATGAGCTGTATTCTTTATTTACCGCTTTTTTGAATTCATCAAGAGCGTGGTGACCACGACTAACAACCAAATATTGGTCACCGCCCCAGTTCTCCAATTCAAGGGGATATTCTTTATTACTCATCACTTCACCCCCTCAACCTGAACACGTACATACATGTTCTGTTTTGCTTTGAGTTCGTTGACGTGTTGTTCGTCGGCACATGAACGAAGGAAAGGGACTACGATAAAAACACCGATGACCATTGATAGCACTGAGCCACCTAGGAAGCCTTTGAAGCTATCAACAGTAGCTTGGCTAAACTTGTACTTTTCAATTCTTTGATTCATACTTATCTCCGCAAGTAATGCAAAGCTCACTGTCGGTCGAATGTCTAGTGAGCTTTTTTATTGATCATGTGTAAAGCATACTTGATAGAGACAAGAGTGTAAAGCGTGGTTGACAAAATAATTGTAAATTATGCTTGATTAGATTTAAGTATGATTGACGCAATAAAAAACCCGCTTTCGCGGGTTGGGTTTGGCTAACTTTTCTTTTACTACTTCTCTGGTCTTACTGTGCCTACAACGACCCCTAAAATATAACAGCCATCCTCACAAGGCATATATTTAGGTTGCCATTCTGGGTTTAACGCTTTGAGCTTATGTACGCCATCTTCTATAACTAACTCCTTAAAGGTAATCCCGATAGAGGTACTTGCTATGACACGGTTGCCATGTTCAGGTACTTTGTCAGGATTAATGTAAATAATATCGCCTTGCATGTAATTAGGTGACATTGATTCACCCTCAACACGTAAAGCATAACCGTTCTGTCCAGTGTCAAAAATGCTTAATACCATTTGATATTCACTGCGACCTAAATTTTCAAGCTGTCCATTCTTCCAATCTCCAGCCTGTACCCAAGATATAAGTGGCACATCCACCAATCGTGCACCTATCTCAGATACGTTTGTTGTCAGTTCCCCGCCAATGTCCACCATGCTTCCGCCCTGACCATCAAGCCACTCAGGCCTTACTTTGAGGTAAGTAGCAACCTTAAACAGAGTAGTAGAGTCAAGAGACTTAGTAGCTCCAGTAAACCACTGGCTAACTGCTTGACGTGATACGCCTGACGCAGTAGCCAGATTAGTCTTTGAAACTGTCTTGTCCTTCTGTTTCGCATAATTAAATGCAATCGAAATACGTTCTTGCAAAGTGTTCATTGTGAAATAAATCATTGAAATAGCCAAAAAGTAAAGCTAGCTTAACCTGTTTTTAGTAAACCATGCTTGTCAATTACTGTCAACTATGCTTTACTAAGAAATATCAGAAGTGGAGTTACCTATGAACGTCATTATGCGAAAAAAGGATGCACTTGACTGTTATCGCGGCAATCAATCTGCTCTTGCAGGTGTTTTAGGGATAACTCGTCAAGCTGTAAGTCAGTGGGGGAAATTCATTCCAGATGAGGCTGCTGCGAAGTTGGCTTTATTAAATCCTGAAATCCCTTATCAGATCTTTGAAAACAAAAAAGCCCCAGTTACGGCAAATAACTGAGGCTTTATGTCTAAACCATTGGAGATTTAAACATGCATTTGTTAAAGCAATTAAATCATGAACAGTTGACGATGTCTAGTCGGTTGATAGCCGATCTAACTGGAAAGGAACACAAACATGTTTTGCGAGATTGTTTGAACATGTTTGGTGAGCTTGAAATTAGTCCAGAAGGGTATGCCCAAAACTGGACACACCCCCAAAACGGCCAAACTTATGTTGAATACCAACTCACAAAAGACTTGGTAGAAACTTTAATAACTGGCTATAGCATCAAATTACGGTTTCGCGTTATCAAGAGACTTCATGAACTTGAAATCAAATCAGCATCAGCTGTTCCACAATCATTTGCAGAAGCTTTGCAATTAGCTGCTGATCAAGCGAAAAAACTAGAGTTAGCAGCGCCAAAAGTAGATTTCTATGATGCTTTGGCTGAACGTCAAAACCTTATGAACGCAACGCAATTGGCTCAAAAGTTTAAGAAGTCGGCAGTTGCTTTTAATAAGATCTTAGAGTCATTCGATGTGTACAACCGTTGCGTTAAGCGTGGTCGTGTATTTCAACAATGGTTTATTGATCAAGGCTTAGGTGAACTAAAAGAAACTGCTCTCGGCTTTGCACAACCTATGTTCACAACTAAAGGCGAACAATGGGTTTTCAATAAGTTTGCAAGTGAGGGAATTATATGAGTAATTTCATCTCAAATGCATTCATGTTGCCAAATGATCTTGTAGACAATGGCTTTATGGCACAGATGAAAGGTGCTGCATTGCCTTGCTACCTATTCATTGTTCGCAAAACCCGTGGCTGGAACAAATCGAACGATAACATCAGTATTTCACAACTTGTGGAAGGTACAGGTTATAAAAAAGATGCTGTTTTAGGTGGTGTTGAGCAGTTAATTTCAATGGGTATTGTTGAGAAGATAGCTTTCCAAAATCGCCCATCAAAATACATCTTAACTGACAATATTATTGCTGTCGGAAAAACCGCTAGCGGAATTTCAGCTGTCGGAAATACCGACACTGCTGTCGATTTTTCAGATAGTAACTTGTCGGAAATACCGACACACAAAAACAATATAAAAACAACTAATACAAAAACAAATGTAATTAGTGATTCAAAAGCTAAATTTTCATTTGTTGAAGCACTTAAAAAACTAGGTGCAAACGATCAGTTAATTAATGACTGGTTAGCTGTTCGCAAAACCAAGAAGGCGTCTAATACACAAACCGCTTTTGAGACATTTGAACAGCAACTTTTGGAATCAGGATTTGATGTAAATCTAATTCTTAAAATTTGTATTGATCGCGATTGGAAAGGCTTCCGAGCTACTTGGTTGCAAAACATTGATCTTCATACATATCAAAAACAAATTGTAGAGAACCAAACTCAACAGATCATCCCTGAACAACCAGCAGCTCAATTCAAAGGTGTTGCTAAGAAATTTAAGGGGATGGACCAATGATTGAATTATTTTCTATCCCTGTTGAGCAAAGCATCTTGTCTACGTTCATGACAATCGATCAGGCAGCAGATGAGTTTATATCTCAGATCGATGCACAAGATTTCTACGCATCACAACACCAGATCATCTTTGCCCACATCAAAAGCCAATTGAACAAGGGTGAAGCATTTGATGAGGTGACTGTATTCGAGTTGATTAAAGCTAATCCGCTTGAAGCAAACCAAATCGATGAGCAGTTCCTTGTGAACCTCATGAACCGTGCAAGCAACGTGAGTTTGTTAGTAACTCATATCAAAAAGCTTAAAGATTTCTCTACTCGCAGAAAGCTTCAAGAGACTAGTAAGTTAATTAGCTCAATCGCTAACGACATGGCAACTCACACTGCTGAATCTGCCGTGAACAAAGCACAATCACTTGTTCAAAACTTAGATTTTGGTGCAGGAGAAGAAAAGCTTAAACATGCTCATGAGTTCTCTAAAGAAGCTGTGAAAGAGTTCCTTGATCGCCATATGGCTATTCATAACCAAATGCCATATGAGGGTGGTATCAAGACTGGGTTCACTGCACTAGACAACAAACTAGGTGAAATCAGCAAAGGCGATCTAGTCATCATCGGTGCGCGTCCTTCAATGGGTAAGACAACGTTTGCTCAAAATATCGCAGCAGACATGATGATCAACCAGTCTTTGCCGGTTCTTTTCATCTCAATCGAAATGAAGGGCAGACAGATCGCACAGCGCTTAATTAGCGGTATTGGTGGTGTAGAGCTACGCAAAGTTTTAACAGGCCATATCGACCCAAATAGCGATGATACGTTGAAGGTGAATAATGCTGCTCTTGTTCTTGAAAAAGCGCCTTTGATGATCGATGACAACAACCGTGCAACTGTGGCAACTATCCGCAGATCAGCAAAGAAGGTCGTTGCTAAATACGGGAAGCTTGGTGCCATCTTTGTTGATTACATCCAGAAAGTTACTCCGCTCACCAAAAACAACTTTGGCCGTTCAGACAAGGACATTGGCGAAATCTCAAATGAACTTAAACGCATGGCAGGCGACTTTGATTGTCCTGTAGTGGCATTAGCTCAGCTTAACCGTAATTTGGAAACACGACCAAACAAACGCCCTGTAAACGCAGATCTAAAAGAATCAGGCGACTTAGAGCAAGACGCAGACATCATCATGTTTATTTACCGCGATGAAGTCTACAACAAGGACTCTAAAGAAGCAGGTACAGCAGAAATCATCATAGGTAAAGCTCGGAATGGCTCGATTGGCACAGTTCGATTAGCTACTGACTTGTCACGCGCAACTTTCGCTGACTTAAGCCCTGAGTATTACCAATCAATGGAAGAGAGAGGTGCAGCGTGAAAGCAATAAGAAGAGTTGAGACATTCCAGAACGTATTAGACATTTTGTTGTTTGCTACTCATGCAACAGAACCTTTCACTTTGAATGACCTGCATGACTATGTGTTAGAGGCGCCTAAAAACACAATCCAATGTTATGTACAGGATTTAGTTAAAAGCGGCTACTTAGAAAAAGACTCATACAAAACCTACAAAGCGTCTCAGTACGCAAAGGACTTGCTAAACGTAAAAGGGGAGTTTGTAGCATGAAACAAATTAAAAGAAGCCTACATGCAGAGTGGGAAGTTATTTCTAGTGCTGAATGGTTAGAAGGCTTAGGTCGTGATCCTACAAATGAAGAAATGCTTCAAATCTTTGAAGGTAGTTTTTACCCATTATTCAACACTAAGCGAGTTGAGCCTAAACAGGTTTGGACACTGAAAATTACCACATACCTTGAGTGTGATGATGGCCGTACTTCTGAATGCGAAATGGAATGGAAGTTCGATAAAACCATGTCGATGCATGAAGTACTAAATGGCGCTAAGCACATCAAGATGAATGCAGGTGGCATTAAGACTCGCTGGATCGGAGTCACCAAGAACTGGATCAAAGAACTAGACGCAGACTATGACGATTCATGGAAGGCAGTCAAAGCAATTGCACGTGCTGAGTGTGTGGCAATGGTTAAACAAGTCAATGGTGCAGCTAAGTTGCTAGATAGCTTAATCGGGCATTTGGAGAAAGTGGCATGAATGACAATGTTAATCACCCTAAGCATTACACCAGTGATCCAAGTGGAATTGAGTGTATCCAGATCACGAGACACCGTAACTTTAATATTGGTAATGCAATCAAGTATTTATGGCGCAATGGTTTAAAAGATTCAGATAGCCAAATCCAAGATCTACAAAAGGCTGTCTGGTATATCAATGATGAGATTAAACGCTTAGAGATCATGACAGGACATGACAAGGAGGCGGTATGAAACCAGAACAGTTTATTCGTGAGCAAGGCCTAGATGCTGTTAAGGATTGCATTGAAGAGGCTAAGGCGTATGGCGGCTTGTATGTAAATGCTAAGACCTTGGAGCTTTCAAAGCACATACCTTCATACGATGCGGTGTCAATTATCGAGTTAATGCGTCTGGTGGAGTCTTTGGACATCATCACTAAGGTTGGTGGAATTCATGATGTAATCGAAGAACACACAAAATGGATGCATGCACCAGAACTTCATGAATATCGAATTGGTGAAACTGTAGAGCGCTTGGCTCAAGCCATCCGCGACCACGAATCAATATACGGAGGCGGGGGTGAGTAAACGTCAAGTAACTGAAATGGATCTTCGTAAGCCAGAGTTTCAAGATCCAAAATTGACCATAGACATGCTTGAGTTTGATAAGGACGGCAATGTTGTTCGTAAGGATCGATTCGAGCAGGGAATGCGACGAATTCTTGGGGTATTGATTGAACATGGTCTTGCTGGTTCTCGTGAACCATGGACAGTGGACGAAGTTGTAGAAAAAGTAAAAACACAATTCGCAAAGCATGCAAAAGGAGCCAGCCATGAGTGAGTTTAAAGCGGGTGACTGGGTTAAAACCCAAGGCCATAGTGGATTAATGATCATTTACAAGGTGACTGGTGAAAAAGCCATTGTGGATGTGATCAGTAGAGCAGGTAAGTCGATTGGTTTGTCTGGATACAAACTGTCTGAGATTGAACATGCATCAGAAGACGAGATTAAAGCAGGCCATCCACTTAATGACATCAAGATGGAAGTTACCTACGGCATCAAACTAAATGATCTAGGTGTTGTGACCATGGGGTTTGATCCAGGTAAAGACATCACGCATGACCTAGGCGACGACTCCCACATAGAAAACCGCATCAGCCCGCTGTGTAAATCAAAGGATGTTTGAGATGGATAAGTGTAGAGATGAGTTTGAAGATTGGTTTAAAACAACGCAGTACTTTTTCGAGTATTTCACTGATTCAGATCTTAATTTAAATCATCGGAATGAGTATGAAAACGAAATAATAAATAGTGCATGGCTCACATTTCAGCACCAGCAAGCGAAAGTGGAGGAGCTGGAAGGCAAACTTAAACAGGCTTATGAAGATGTAGATACGTTTGCAGAAGCGCATGAACGTGAGTGTGGTTTTAAAGCTCAGTTAGCAAAGGATAAGGCAGAGCTGCAAAAGCGGGTGGATGCGGTCAAGCAACTGATCCAAGACTACTTAGATGAAGAAAAAGAGCTTGAGCTTAAAGAATGGGAACAATCAACAATCTATGGCCGTATTGCAATTGAGTTAGAGCAAGCGCTCAAGGGGGAAGGGTGAAAGCAATCAAGATCCCATGTGAGCACGACTTGCTAAGTAAGAACGACGACACATGGGCTAATGCTGTTATGCGCTGTAAGGGTGGAAGCCCTTACTGTGGCGCAGACGGTTATTGCCATGCAGGCGGAACTTGCTTTGCTGACCAAGAGCTAACAAGAGAGCAAGCAATCTTAGAAGTGGATCGTCTAGCTCAAGAATTACATAACTCAAAGATTGAAAACGACAAGTTAAGAAATGCAGCTAGTCAGCTTGTTAATCAACTTGAATTGGCGAAAGAGCAGAACCTAAAGAGCGGTAATGATCAGAGAGTGTTTGCTTTGAAGTTCTGTATTCATGAAATCAAGAAAGCAATGGGGTGACCAATGACCACATTCAAAGAGGCTCAAAACTATGCGAAGCAGATTAAGAATGCTAAGCGTGGAGGTTATACACCAACAATTGCAAAGGATGTGAATAAGCACATCAAGCAGAAGTTAATCAAGTTAGACAACCATTTCGATGAGTTGTTTAACCAGAAATGGGCAGAGTGGAAGAACACTGCTGATATGCATTCTCAAGGATTTGCTGATGGCATTGAGTATGCACAACGTCAAATTCAGGAGCTTCTGAAATAATGCGTAGAGCAGCAAGAATTGATGCAAATCAAAACGAGATTGTCAAAGCTCTACGCCAAGTTGGGGCAAGTGTTCAGTCGCTTGCTTCAACTGGAAAAGGATGTCCGGATCTGCTTGTAGGGTTTAGAGGCACTAACTACTTAATGGAAATTAAAGACGGTCAGAAGTACAAGTCGGATAGAAAGCTTACTCCTGATCAAATCGAATGGCATGAATCATGGCGCGGCAAAGTCTTTGTAGTTGAGAGCATAGACCAGGCAATTAGTTTAATAAGTAATAATTAGGGGTGACGGTATGAATGCGGCAGTAGTAACACCAGTAATGGATTGGAATAAATACACAATTGATGGATGGCTAGAGCAGTTCGGCGCTTGGTGTGAAACTGTGCGCATGAAAGGAGGGGATTTGCCAGATGGATTGCATATCAATCAGATCTATTGGTTGATGCGTGAAGCGGGGAAAGAAGCGCCACGAGGTAAGGCTTACATTCGTTGTGAGATTAATGACTTTGAGGCAGATCACATTCAATCACTTTTAAGAGGGGTATTCAAATCGGATAAGGTTGATTACACGACTAAGTTTGCAGTGATGTGCCTAGTCAAACATAAGGTTGAGAACCGTTCCTTAAGTGCAGTGGCAGGGATCACAAATCAGTCTAAAGGCCAAGTGAATATCATGGTTAGTTGTGCTAGATTCTATCTTCTTGGTAAATATAACTTTCTAACAATGGTGTAAAAATGATTAAAGCATCTCATGTATTTTCAATAACTGAAAACTCACCAACTGAATTAGCAAATAAAATTAATGAAAAACTTAAAGAGGAAAATTTTGACCGAAATTATTTAGCTACGATTGCCAATACTTCATACACAAATTATATGTTTGAGGGTAAGCTCAAGTTTTCAGCTTTAGTCGTATTTCACTATCAAGACGTAAAGTAGTTGACCGTTTAAACGCGGAATGATATATTTCTGGTATAGTGCGCTTGAGTAGTCAGGTTCACTAGCGTTATTTCAAAAGCTCACTTAATCGTGGGCTTTTTGCTTTTTGGAGGTTCACATGCTCCGAATAATTAAGCAGGTCTTTTGCATACATGTTTGGGAATATGATTCAGACATGTTCAATCAGAAAGAATGCAGAAAGTGTGGAAAGATTAAGTGTTTATAGCCCTGTCAATGACGGGGTTTTCTTTTTTACGCCATTCGTCTAATTGGATAAGACATCATAATTCTAGTGTGATTGATGCGGGTTCGAGTCCTGCATGGCGTGCCATTTAATTTAGAGAAGTGTGCTGCATAGATGTAGCCTCTTGCCAAAGTGGATATCAAAGCTAAGGAGTAGCTCACTTCATCTAAGTCAAATGGATTGGGGTATTTATGAATCGAAAACAAAAGAAAGCAAAACGATTGGCTGCCAAGGCACATACAAAAAAGCAAGCTCAGATCTATATGACTCCTAAAGAGAAGCAAGACATTTATGAGTGGAACACTGCTCACAATGAACTGCATGAAGAATTCATGGAAGGTTTTGAAGAGCCTCAGTTCATTAAGGGTTTTAAGGTCGGCATTTGGCTTGCATTCTGTGCTGCAATAATTTGGATATTCTGGCATTTCTTGGGGTGAACATGGACACAATCGAAGCGAAGAAGAATTTAGAAATCTATAAACGTAATCTTAGTCGGTTAGAAAGCTATAACCATTTATTCAGCAGCCATACGTTTAAGACTGAATGTCAGCGTGAAGTAAATACTCTCAGAACCAGAATAGAGAATCTAGAAAATGCGTTCGACAAAGAGGCTAAACGAAATAAGAGCGCTACCCTGCGTTAGATGCGGCTATCCTCACTCACAAGCAGCTCATTCTAATTCAGGCAAGCATGGCAAGGGTAAAGGAATTAAGGCCTCAGATGCGTTTACAGTGCCTCTCTGCCATAAGTGCCATTTCCTATTCGACACATATCAACTAGGCACAAGACAAGAATCAGAAGCTCTATTTGATGGTTGGTTAGAAAAAACAGAGCGGATGCTTAATTTAATTAACAATGAAGAGGTTTTCTGATGGGAACTAAAGCAACAAAGGCTAAAATGATTGAACGAGCATTCGAGTTCGCAGAAAAGGTTATTGCTGAAAACCAGTGCATTATTAATCACACTAATATTCCAGAAGTCGGTGCGCGTGCTGCTGATCTGGTTGAATTGGCTAAATCATTTAAGCTTTTACTTTCAGATACACATGAAGATTTAATAAAGCTTGAAAACTACGGAAATGATGATTATCGTGGTTAAACACCACATCTCGAGACTAATGTGAAAGGCATCTACCTGTAATTATGGATAGATAAGTCTTAAGTCCTGAAATGCAGAGCCTGTCAGAAATGATGGGCTTTTTTTGTGAGAATTAAAATGGAAAACCAACATCGTAAAATCAAAGGCTATCGTGAACTTTCTCAAGAAGAAGTTGACCTAATGAATCGCATCAAAGAAAAAGGTGCGGAATTACTTGAACTTCAGGCTGAATTAGCAAACCGCTTAAACACAGATTTAGAAGTTAAACAAGCAGCAGCTAAACGCGCCCAGTTAGCTCCAAATGACTTTGCAAGTGTTGAATGGCAAGAATATGAACGCTTCAAAGTAGCTGAGCCATTACGCTGGGCAGCAATTGGGAAAACTGACATTCAGACAGGCATCATGGCCCTAGTTCGTGCTGTTGCGCAACCAACAGGTTGTTAAGCCACCCTCGGGTGGTTTTTTTGCGAGGTCAAAATGGAACCACGATTCGTCATCAAAAACCATTCTGACATCAACTATGTAATTGGCTATCTTAATAATAATCATGCTAAGGCAGCAAGCGAAGGGAAGCCTTTGGTTGTATTGATTGCACCTCAAGAGAAAGATCGTTCAAAGGCTCAGAATAGGCTTCTTCATATGTGGTTTGGTGAAATGGCTAAGCGCACTGGAGATAGTGCTGAGTCAATCAAATATGAAATGAAAAAGAAGTTTTTGGCGAAGATCTATCTTAGAGATAATGCAGAAACGCAAGAAGCATACGAGGCTGTATTAGCTTATCGAGATGTAATAAAAACACTCGATGGTGAAGAAAAGAAAATACACACAGCACAGTATCAACGCATCGTCAGAATGTTTGTCAAAGATCATGTGCGTTCAAGAGATGCAACCAAGAAACAGTTTTCTGAGTTCTGCGATAAGTTGCATGCTTTTGCCAATACAGAGCTTGGTGTTTATTTGAAGTGTCCTGATGATCTTAAGTATGTGTTGGAGTGAGATATGTACTGGATTGAACCACCACGAACACAAAAGCAAATAGATGCAGATAAGAAAAAGCGTCTACACAAATTGGCATTAGAGCGCTTGCCAATGTACACCGAACTGCATAAAACAGCCACAATGGCTAATGATAAAGAATTACAAGAGATTGCTCGAGCAAAGCTGCTTGAACATTTAGCACACATCATGGAGTAAAAATGGAAGAACAAATCAAAGGCGCAGAACCTTTAGAGAATGAGCGTCACGAAAAGTTCTGCCACGAATATTTAAAAACATTAAGTTCACAAGAAGCTGGCAAAGCAGTAGGTTTTAAAACTCGTCAACATGCTTGGGATGTGCTGCAACGTGAGGAAGTTGAAGAGCGCATTGCATACTTAAATGGGCAGCGACTCAAACGCGTTGATGTGGATGCAGACTATGTGCTCAAACGTCTTGTAGAAATTGACAAGATGGATGTTTTAGACATCATGGACGAGAAGTTGAATATGAAGCCATTAGATGAGTGGCCTCCTATTTGGCGCCAATATGTCAACAGTATTGAAAATATGGAAATTACTGACAGTGCGGGATGGATGCGAAAAATTAAATGGCCCGACAAAGTTAAAAACCTTGAATTACTCGGTAAACACATTTCTGTCGGAGCATTTAAAGACAAAGTAGAGCATTCGGGAACAATTGAGATTCAGTCTGTATCTGAATTAATGGATGAATTAAGCGAGGGTGATTAATTTTAAGGAGTAGCCATGCTGAATCCTGAGCATAAAGCGAAACTTAAAGACCAGTTGTGGCGCTTAAATAATCTTTACTTCATAACAAATAAGGAAGGCAAACAAGTTAAGTTCAAGATGACACTTGAGCAGCTTGAATACTTCGAAAATGAGTGGACCCGTAACATCATCTTGAAGGCGCGTCAGTTGGGCTTTACTACTGAGATGTGCATGATTCAGTTAGATGCTGCATTGTTCATGTCTGATAAGTGTGCACTGATCGCCCACACATTACATGATGCGAAGCGCCTGTTCCGTGAAAAAGTTAAGTACGCTTATGATCGACTGCCTCATTTAATAAAAGCAGCCAATCCTTTAGAAATTCAAACCAAGGATGAGCTTGTATTTGTTAAAGGTGGATCAATCACAGTATCAACCTCTTTCCGTGGAGGAACATTAGACCGATTACATGTGTCTGAGTTCGGTAAGATCTGTGCGAAGTTTCCAGATAAAGCCCGTGAGATTGTTACTGGTGCATTTGAAGCAGTCAGTCTTAAAGGTCGTATCACCCTCGAAAGTACAGCCGAAGGTAAAAGCGGCTACTTCTACGAATTTTGCCAATTAGCTGAAAAGTTACTATTACTCAGCAAAAAACTTAGTCCGCTTGATTGGAAGTTCTTTTTCTTCTCCTGGTGGAAGAATGCTGATTATGAAATTGAACCAACTGAAGAAATCCCACAACGTCTAGTTCAATACTTTGAAGAGCTGGAAGCAAAGCACAACATTAAAACAACGGCCAAACAAAAAGCTTGGTATCACTCAAAAGAGAAAACGCTTGGCGAGGATATGAAACGGGAATATCCAAGTATTCCTAGTGAAGCTTTTGCACAATCTGTTGAAGGTGCTTACTACAAGAACCAATTTAAATTCTTGTATACCAATAAACGCATTGGTGTATTGCCTTCTAATGATCATTTGCCTGTTATGACATTTTGGGACTTGGGTGTCTCAGATTCCATGGTTATCTGGTTTATTCGGAAGCTATCAGATACTTGCTACCAAGTTATTGATTACTACGAAAACTCAGGCGAAGGGATGCGGCACTATTTTAAGGTGCTTAAAGACAAAGGCTACAAGTACAGCAAGCATTACGCCCCGCACGACATCAAAAACCGTTCACTTATGAATGATGGTAAGTCTCGACTAGACATTGCCAAAGAAGGCTATGTACTTGATGACGGTGAGAAGTACTCAGTTAATTTCGAAGTAGTGCCAAGTATCACCGTAATGGATGGTATTGAGCAGGTGCGTGAGATTCTACCCCTATGCGAATTTGATGAATACAAATGTGCAGAAGGTATTACTCATCTCGAGAACTACCGAAAAGAGTGGAATGACAAGCTTGGATGTTGGAAAGACAATCCTCTTCATGACATTCACTCACACGGTGCTGATGGTTTCCGTATGTTTGCTGTGGCTATGGGTAAAAAGGTCGTAGCAAGATCACTAGATATAGGAATGGTTTACTAATGCCAGTTAATACTGAACATCAAGCTTATGCAGACATGAAAAAGCGTTGGAAAACTATCGACGATGTCTGTGATGGTTCCACCAAAGTTAAAGAACGTGGGGAACTTTATTTACCTAAACCCAATGTATCGTCTGACTTGGCGCAGAATGATCAATATTATTTAGCTTACTTAACCCGTGCGGTGTTTTATGAGATTTCTAAGGACACATTAAACAAGATGGTCGGTGTGGTATTTGCTGAGGATCCAACATTCGAGCCAGATGGAATGGATTTTCTTAAATACGATGCAGATGGGACAGGTAAGTCAATTTATCAAGTTGCTCAGTCTTCAGTTCAAGGGCTGCTAAAGCATGCACGTGGTGGTTTGTTTGTAGATTATCCGACTACCGACGGCAATGTTTCTTTACAACAAGCTGAGAGCTTGGGTATTCGCCCAACGATCGTATTTTATGAATCATTAAGTATTATCAATTGGAGTTTGAAACGAGTTGGTTCGGTCTATAAGCCTGAACTTATTGTCTTGCATGAGAAGACTACGGAAAAAGATCCAGAAGACGAATTCTCTAAGAAAGAAATCAATATTTACCGTGTACTTCGCCTTGATGAAAAGAATGAATACTACGTACAGATTTATACTGATCAATCAGGTGAACTAAAGGGTGGGAATATCTTCTATCCAACGAATTCATTAGGCCAAAGATGGAATGAAATTCCTTTTATTCCTTTGGGGGCTTTGGCTAATGATTGGAATATTGATCCAATCCCATTAGAACCGATTGTCACGATGAACTTGGCCCACTATCAGAACAGCGCAAGCTATGAAGAGATGGTTTTCATTTGTGGTCAAGCCCAACCAGTTATTAATGAACTTGATGAAGGTTGGCGCGACTGGTTGCAGAAAAATGGTGTTCGCTTAGGTTCTAAGAATCCTTTAATGCTTCCAAAAGGATCATCATTTGACTACAAGCAAGTAACTGAAAGCACCCTAGCCAAACAAGCTATGGATGCTAAAGAAAAGTACATGCAGGCGATGGGAGCAAAGATTCTTGAGACCGAGCAGGTCAACAAGACAGCTACCCAATCCAACAATGAAAAGCTTGCTCAATACAGTGTTCTTTCTTTGTGTGTAGCAAATACCAATGAGGCGATGGAATATGCGCTTAAATGGTGTGCTGCATATTACGGAAGCGGCACTAAAGCCAAACTCACGATTAAGCAAGATTTTGCTAAAGGCAATATTGACCTTGATACGCTTAAATTCTATTGGGAAATGGTGCTTGCTAATCGAATGAGTATGGAAACATTCCATGAGCTGCTTACAACTGGGAAAGTGCCAGAAATTAGCTTTGAAGATGAGCAAACACGTATCGAAAGCGAGTCAGTCAATCGACCTATGGTGGTTTAAATCTCAGGAGTGACAAATGAACGTCCAGTTGTCACAAGAGGCACTTCTTGATGCTTTGGTATCACATCAGGCTTATCTTTACCGTCTCTCATCTACTGAAATCAATGACCTCTTAAAACAGTTTGATTCGCTCTCTAACGAGATGCTTTCAAAGTTAAGAGATTTATTGGATGACTTGAGCGATGCTGAAAAGACAGCATTGATGTCAGGGCAGTACACAACGGCTGCTTTGAAAGAAGTTAGAACATTAGTTCAGACTTGGCAGGCAAGTGTAGCCTCAGGATTGCTTGAGAGCTTCACAGTAAGCGCAACAGCGCTGGCGATATACGAAGCTACATATCAGGCCAAAACTCTCGCCAATCGCAAAATAGAGCAAAATGGAAAGACGCTATTAAATAAGGCAAAGAAAACGCCTTTAAGTGGTGGCGTCTTACTTGACTCTATCTTTGCGCGAATTGCGGATGATACCCGCGTGAGGGTAGAGCAGACTATTCGAGATGGTTTATCTCAAGACCAGACAAATCAACAAATTGTTCAGCGAATTAAGGGTAAGAAAGCACTTAATTACCAAGATGGCTTGCTTGATCAGAGTAGAAACCAGATATCTACCATGGTACGTACTGCTCGGAGTCATGTGTCTAATGTCGCCTTGAATGAAACATACACTGCTATTGGAGTTGAGTATGTGAAGTTCATTGCAACACTGGATAGTCGAACTTCTAAAATCTGTATGGGTTACTCAGACAAGGTTTACAAGAAAGATGAGCCTCATCCAGTGCCGCCACTTCACCCGAACTGTAGATCGATTCTGATTCCTGTTTCTGATGATTCAGGTAGGACAATCGGCATGCGACCATTCAACAATAAAGTGAATGGTGAAGGCGAAATTGGTGTTGTTGATTCAAATACAACTTTCAAAGGCTGGTTTGATAAACAGGATGCAGCTTTTCAAAAGTCTTGGCTTGGACCAACAAGATACAAACTATTCAAAGAGGGGAAATACTCATTGGATAAGTTTGTAGATCCTTTAACTGGTCAGCCATTCACACTTGCTGAACTCAAAAAGCTTGATGAAGAAATGTTTAAGAGGTTGGGATTATGATCTTTGATTTAACAGGCGAAGGCTCATTAGAGCTTTCAAGACTTTCAACGCGAAGTAAGTTCAGATTGCGTCGATGGCTTAGAAGAATTAACAAGCCTACTAAATAAATTAAACCTTAGCACCGTCGGGTGCTTTACTTATTGTGAGAAAAGAAATGTTCGGAATACTTGAAAGCCTTACAAAAGCTACTGTATCGGCTGCCTCAACTGTAGTAACCGCAACTGTAGATACAGTGATGATTCCTGTTGATTCTGCAAATGGCAAAGATGTGTATGGAAGGACTGCTAAGGCAGTGAACAACACATTGAAGAACCTTGAAGATGCCAGCAAACCAGTTTCTGAAAAGTAAAACCTAATTCTATTAAGAGCACTCGAAAGGGTGCTTTTTTATTGCCCGCAGTTTGTGACTGCAAAACCGCTCAGGGAGCAAAACATGAAATACAAACTCGATAGCCTAGAGGGCTTATCTGATGAAATGAAGGCACTTTACGAAGAAAAAGACGGTGCATTTTATTTAAAAGTTGAAGGTCTGCCGCAGCAAGATAACTCAGAACTTGATGGCCTAAAAAAGAAAGTTGAAGAACTTCTTGGTGAAAAGAAAACAGCTCAGCAAAAACAACGCGAAGCTGAAGAAGCAGCCCGAAAAGAAGCTGAAGAAGCAGCGCGGAAAAAAGGCGATGTAGCTGCATTAGAAGCATCTTGGCAAGCCAAGCTTGATCAGGCCGAAGCTAAACATGCGGAAGCAACCAAAGCATTGCAAGACCAAGTCTACAAATTAACTGTCGGGCAAACAGCACAATCATTAGCAAGTGAGCTTTCTATCAAAGGCTCGGAGGCAGTATTGCTTCCACATATTACAAACCGTCTTCAAGTTGAAACTGATGAAAACGGGGAGGTCAAGGTACGTGTTCTAGATTCGCAGGGCAAACCTAGTGCTTTAAGTATTGATGACCTCAAAAAAGAGTTTCGCAGCAACATGGCATTTAAGCCATTAATTGTTGCTTCAAATGCGTCAGGAAGTGGGGCTTCTGGCGGTGGTTCAGGTGGTGGAGCTGCCAAGAAACCAAGTGAAATGACCACGCAAGAGCGATTGGAATTCCAAAAGAATGATCCTCAAGGATTCCAAACAGCAATGGCGAATGGCGAATTTAATAATTAATTATTGGGAGTAACTCCATGCCTTCTTTAGTAGAAGTATTTAACCGTGACGTAGTTTTATCTTATTTACGTCCAAACCCTGTGGCAGTTTCGCCACTAGTGCAATCAGGTGCATTTGTTTCTGATGAATCTTTACGTCCATTGCTAACAAGTGGTTCTTCAACGTTTGTTGTTCCATACATTAACGGTGTGGATGGCAATGTTGAACAAAACTACGGCAACACTATCTTGACTGATATTGCAATGCCTCGCTTTATTGATGCGGGCGAGATGCAAGGCCGTGTAGCTTTCATGAACGAAGGCTTCGTCGAGTCAGTTCTAGGACAGTACTTATCAAAAGTTAATTCACTTGAGTTGATCGGTGGAATGCTGAATAAGTATTGGCAGCAAGCTGCTGAAAATCGTGCTCTAGCAACAGTAATTGGGTTACGTAATTATGACCAAGCGAACGGCAAGCGTTTCACTACTGATATCTCATTAGCAACAGCTACAGATGCGTCACGTTGGTCAGTAGATGCATATATTGATGCCGAAAGCACAATGAATGCTTCATTACGTGGACGTGGTGTGATGTTCGTGCATTCACGTATTGCTGCGAAGATGCGTAAGCAGCAATTACTTGAACAAGTAACCACAAGCGATAACTTGCCTCCAATCACTGTTTACAACGGTCGCGCAGTCATTGAAACAGATACCAATACGCAAATTGGTACAGGTGCTAATGCTAAGTTCATCACCATTCTGGCTGGTCCACGTGCATTTGCGTATGACTCTGTGCCTGGTGCTAAAGACTTGAAAGTTGAAGAGACTCAATCAACTGGTAATGGTGCAGGCCATGAAATCCTTTGGACTCGTCGCAACATGCTTATCCATCCACAAGGGTTTAGCTTCATTGCTCCGAAAGATACTTTAACGGGTGGTACTGCTCGTGAGTCATTAAGCGCATCTTGGGCTGATTTGCAGAAAGCGGAAAACTGGAATCTTGTTTCATCAGTTGAAGACACCTCAATCCGTTTCTTAATTACTAACCTTTAAGGAGAGCAGTCATGGCTGAGAAGCAACCAGACTACAAATACCAATACCCAACTGACCGCCGATATGTTGATGATGCAACTGACACATTAGCAGCAGGCACCATGTTTGACCCTGCCAAAACAGCGGGTGACTATGGCATTAAGGACCCTGAAGTGGCGGTCCCTGTGCCAGAAGCACCGCTGAATGGTGGTGCATAACTAAAGCAGGGCGGCTTTCGGGTCGTCCTTCTTAATTAGATTTTTAGGATTAAGCTATGAACTATGTAACAGTCGAAAGTGTGACTCAAAAGCTAGGGCCTGACTGGTGGGGAGCCGGTGATCCGGTTATTGCTGTAATGCAGGCTAATGCGTGGCTTAATGCTAGAAATTTACCCGACTATCCAGAAGGCGAAGTGCCAGATTCAATTCTTACAGCTGGAGCTTATTTAGCAAAACTTGCAGCAGCAGGGCAGCTATATACAACCAAAGAGGGTGTAGTTGCATCTAAGACCGTATCTGCTCAATCAGGCACATCTGTAAGCAAAACCTATGTTGCAGGAAAAGAAGAGTCAGTAAGTGGCGATATGCAATTCATCCTTGATCTGCTTGAGCCATTCTTTAGCGAGAAGTATCACATCAATACTTATGTTATTACGGAGTAAGTCATGGGAATGCGTGATGAGATTCAGCAAGAAATTGGTGCTGCCTTTGATGCTGAGGATGAGCTTGCTGATGCAGTTGATTCCTTCACTTGTACTCGGAAGAAGCTAACTGGATCTAATCCCGCTACAGGTGAAGATACTTACACCGAATATGTATATAGCGGTAGAGGCGTCCTATTTGGCTCTTATTTAAAAGACTTGGTGAAGCCTATAGATTACCGAGCAACAGACTCTAAAGCCGTGCTACTGCAAAATGAAGTGAAGGATGCAGCAGGAACTTTAGTTGAGCCAGATGTTAATGACATTTGGGTGATTGATGGTGGTAATTATCGGGTTGTTAGCTACGGAAAAGATGCGGCTGATTCGTGTTGGTTCTGCCAGCTAAGGAAAGTTTAGGCGCTTTCCTTTGGTCGATTTTTTGCTGACATGACAAAGCTATTTTTAAGGTAGGGTGGCTTAGACCCACAATGAGGTGTCACTTCAGTTCTAGTTTGCCCATTGTTAATTAGGCTCACATAACGTCTTTGGAGCTTTAAAGACCTAGCGATTGATGAAACAGATTCACCAGCCAACAACCTAGAAATAATTAATAGTACAAATTCTTCAGAATGTTTAATACTGTGGTAGAGATTTTTTGGTTTTTTATACTCACGGCATTTCTTGACTAGTTCAGGGGTGGATGCATTCACCCAAGTTTTTCCTGATCGGATGCTGTTAACAATATTCAAAGGTATATTGGTTAAGGTGGAAATCTCATTAAGAGGCATGTTGCTTAGGATTAGTTCTCTTACATTGTTGGCTTGCGGTGCTGTTATTGTTGCTAATGAACTATTTTCTCCAACAGTAGGTTGCGAAAGCCCATTTGAGAAAGAATGGATAGCATTCTCGCTTGCAGTGACCCATTCAAGATTTGAAAAATGGTTGTCAAGTTTGATGCCGTTCTTGTGATTAACATGAGGCTTATTAAATGGATTATCGCAAAATGCAGAGGCAACCAATCGATGAACTTTGCAAGTTTTCTGCTTTCCGTCTTTACTAAGCCCAACTATTTCATAGCCCGTTTTACCAATTCGGGTTTTGAGAATCTTTTCTTGAATAAATGGCTGTATTTTATTTGTTGTTGGTCTGCTTAAAGACTTTATTCGGCCTAAATTAGATACCTCATAAATACCTTCATAACCTAAAACAGCTTTCCAATTTTCCATGTGAAATACCTTTTTTAACAATAAGTTATTTTAACATATGGAAGGGTATTTACCTATACAATATTGATGGTGCAAATATGAGTTGGACAAGCAAACCTAGTGCCTTCACTAAAACAATTGAAGCAGACCTAGCTAAAAAACAGAAAGATATTGTCATTGATGCATTAGGTGGGGTGGTAATGCAAAGCCCTGTTGATGAGGGAACATTCCGTGCTTCACACCGAGTCAGTATCAATCAGCCAGACATGACCTTTAATGAAGCAGAGAAGGACAAAGGTGGTAGCTCAACCATTAGCAAAGGTACAAGCGCTTTATCTCGCCTAGTTCCTTATTCAGTTGTCTATATTCAAACGAATGCACCTTATGCGACTAAAATTGAATATGGTGACTTCACTGATAAGCCTGAAACACCAAAGACAACAGGTGGATACTCAAGACAAGCTCCTCAAGGCGTCTACGGTTTAACTTTTAACTATATTGCTCAGAAATACGGTGGCTAAAATGGCAATGACATTAGATCAAGCAAGGCAGGCCATTATCACTAGAGCAATGGCATTTACTGGTATTGAGCAGAGCCGAATTAAATATCCCAATAAAGACTTTACTGTCCCCGTTGATGGCCTTTGGTGTGACATTAATGTGTTGTGGGGTGGCTCAATCATTGCTGCAATTGGTGATACACCATGCACAAGAAGAACAGGAATTATCTCAATCAATTGCATGGCGCGGCTAAACACACATGAAGTTGCTATCACAAAGCTTGCAGATGCTTGGTTAGCTCATTTTGAATACTTTAAGAGCGGCCAGTTAGAAGTACTGCAAGGTCAAGCACAGAACCTCGGAAGTAATGGCGACTTCATTCAGTACAACATTTCAATAAATTATCGCGTCAATTAACGAATTTAACTTTTAAACGAACCTGTCCTTAGTGGCAGGTTTTTTTATGCCTGAAATTCAGGCAACCACTGGCTAGGTTGATCCCCGAAAAGCACACTTTTCATGTTCAGTGTGCCTGCCAGTTCTTTTCTTTGAACATGAGCTAGTAAGAGGAACTCTTATGAACATGATGACAACATTGAATTTACGAGCATTGGTTACCAATAATAACGGTGAGCCAAGAACAACAAGTTATGCCGTTGCTCAAGCATTTGGAAAGCGACATTCAGATGTTCTTCGTTCCATTAAAAATATGAAGTGCTCCACTAAGTTTCGTGAGCGCAATTTTGCGTTTACCTTAGAAAACAAGAAGATAGGAAACACAAAGCGACAAACAGGGTTTTACCAGATGACTGAGCGAGGCTTCATGTTCCTTGTGATGGGATTCAATGGTGAAAAAGCAGATGCCATTAAAGAGCAATTTATTGATGCATTTGAGTGGATGGCTAATCAACTCAGTCAAGTTTTCCAATCAAAATGGGCTAGATATAACTCTCTAACGAATTATCACCAAGGCAGAAAAGCACAAATCAGTGGATGTGCGAGCGCAATGGGCCAGTGGCGATGGGAAAAAGAACCGCTAGAGAATGAAATTAAGGAATTGGAATATCAGCTTCAGCCACAGCTTGATTTAAATGGTGGATTAGCATGAAAACTACCGAAGAGTATGCATATCAGTTCAGCCTTGAACTACTCAAGAATTGCGAGACCTATAAAGAAAAAGAAGCAGCCATTGAAGAAGCTTGGAACTTAGCGCTGAAGTTTACAACCTTCGGCACTCTTATTCAGGAACACAATCAGCATTCTGGCTTCATAGATCCTTTGCCAAACGCCTGCATACCTTAACCAAATACCCAAATCCAACGCCCTCAATTCGAGGGCTTTTTAATGCCCGAAAATTAAGGAGAACTTAGATGAGTTCTGGTGCACGTCAGCTAACACAAATAGCTAAAGAAACAACAATTGGGGTTACACCAAGCCCATTTGATCGTCAAACATTTGAATTCACCGAAAATGCATTAGATGCCACGGTTACTAAAGAATCGTCTAATTCGATTGCTGATTCGCGAATTGCCCGATCATCAATGATTACTGGTGCTGAATATGCTGGTGATTTAACGTGTGAAGCCAAATACAGCCCATTGATTCAAGACTTAATGGCCGCAGCTGCTTTCAATAATTGGGATAACAATGTTCTGACGTTTGGTGGGAATGTGCGTCAAACATTTAGTGTGCTCCGTGGCTTCACTGATGTGAATGACTACCACATTTTTAAAGGCGCTCATGTAAACACCTTTGGAATTGATATTCCAGAGCAAGGCTTAATCACCATGACCTTCGGGTTAATGGCTTTAGGTCGTTTAGGTGCAACTACTCCTCCATTGGGAACAGTAACACCAGCCGATGACAATCCTAAAATGTCTAACATTTCAGTTGGAGATATTTTGATTGATGGTGTTTCTCAAGCTGGCATCTCATGTATTACAGCATTCACCTTCAATTGGGATAACTCAATGCAGGTTCAACGCTGTTTAGGTAGTGGCATTGATCCTAAAAAGATTCTTGAAATGATTGCCGCAGGAACAGGCTCATTTACAGCAGCTTGGTCTCAAAACACTTCTGAGATGTACGCTAAGCAATTCACAAATGCCAATATTTCTTTACGTGTGCCAATTACAGACAGTGAAGGCAATGAATACGAGTTATTCATCCCTAAAGTGGAAATTACGGCAGGTTTGCCAACAGGTGGTACAGGCGACATCTTAAATACTTCTTTTGACTACACTGTAGTTGATGAAGCTCCAACAATTACCCGTACACCAGCAACGCCTTAATACTGATTTGGCAGCTTAATTGCTGCCTTCTTTTTTGGAGATATAACATGGCTCTTGAAGTCAATATTCAAAGGAATAAAGACGTCAGTTTGTGGCGCGAATATAAAGATACTGACGGCAATGTGCTTGCTGAGTTCAAGATCCGTGGTATTGGGTACAAGCCTTATCAAGTAGCACTTGAACGAGCAAACAATCAAATTTCATCAAAAGGATTTGATGTTGCAAAGGCTACAGCAGAAGATAAACTCTTCCATGAATTAGTATTAGAAGCAGTGGCTTCTCATCTAATAGAAGACTGGAAAGGGGTTGTATTTGTTGAAGAAGGGCTTGAAGGTGAGCTGGTAAAGACAGAACCAACATTTAATGGTGAGAATGCATATAAGTTGCTCAATATGGGTGATTTAGGCGTTTCTATCTGGTCATTTATCCGTACTGAATCTGAAAAGATCCAAGCTGAAGCAAACAAATATCGAGATGATGTTGTGGGAAAGTCGTCAGCCTCTACGAGTGGGCAAAGTTCGGCTCAGAAGAAGAAGCGAACGACTACAGCAAAAAGCAAAGCGCAGTCGCAAAAGCTTTAAATCTCAACAACACTAAGGTTTTAACTAAGCCTGACTATTCTTATTTAGCAAATGTCATCCTGTCAGCATATAACACAATTGCACGATCTAGACGCTATGAACAAGGTGTTCCTCTGGCGTTAGATATATCAGCAATTAATGCTTATGTTGAGCAATACGACTTACCTGTTGAACGATACATCTTTAATGACTGCATCTTTACGCTTGACGATATGTTCTTGGATGAGGCGCATAAGAAGGCGACGCAACGAGCGACGAAGGCTTAAATGCTGACTTACGGTGCATAATCTAGACTTTGCGACGTGATTTAGCGCGATTAAAGTTACATAATACGCCTATTCTCTTGACATTCCCGTAAAGATTCCTTATTGACAGAAATGTCATTAGTGCGTACCCTTGTTCCTATAGAGACCCTGTTATCAAATGATAAGAGGGTTTTTCTGTCATAAAAATTGTATGTTTTATGACACCCATTAAATATAAGGGCGATAAAAAATGAACAAAGGTATGAAGTACTTTACAGAAGGTCTGCTAGCAGCTTTTGTATTAGCACCTCGTGTCCCAGTACATGCTGTTGAGCCTGCAAAAATGGAAGATCCGCGACCAATTGGTAATGCAGCAAAACATTGGGAAGCAGTCGGTAAAAACATGACAAAAGCTACCAACAGAATCGCATGTGACTTGCGCAGCAAACAACCTGAACTTAACTCATTATAAATACCCAATTAATGTCTCAACATCGTCGAACTAAACGTGGCATCGCAACAAAAAATGGCAATGATGTATCAGTTGCTGTGGAAGAGGCGGAGAGCTACTCACCATACCCGCCTCCTGATTTGGTTAAGGCATTTGAAGAAATCCAACCTGGTCTAGCTAGTCGTTTAATGCAGATTGTTGAGAATGAGCAGACTATGAGTCATGAAGTGGCTCGTCATCAAATGGCAGAAAATAAGCGTATTAACACTGCAAACATTGAGAATCAAAAACATAACTCTCAATTATTCCTTCTTGGCTTAATATTTGGTGTATTGATAGGAATAGGAATCCTCTGTGTAGCAGTTTATGCTCTATATGCAGGTTATCCTTGGGTTGCAACAGCTGCATTCTCAACATTAGCAGCCATTTTGGTAATTCTAGTGCTTCGCAAAGTACCTGCGTCTAATGGCGAGCAGACCTCTAAGCCAACTACGCAAAAATAGTAAGCAACATTCAATGAACCGCTAGAGATAGCGGTTTTTATTGCTTCTGAAATAACCACTTGTTAAATTACCCCTAAACATAGGGGTATTTCATGAAAAAAATTATTTTATTAAGTCTTATAATGTTATTGAGTGGTTGTGTCACACCAGTAACCCAAATGATGAATAATAAATTCAGTGATATTGTGCCAACCAAGCCACTGGCTGCCGGTATATGGACAACATCTGTTGGACCAGGGCTTTCTACAATTAAGTTGAATGAGGATGGCAATGGCATTCTTTGTGAAGATACAAGTGGATACCTCAACCTAAATAAACTTAAGTACTCAAATGGGCAACTTTATGCTCAAAATGGATTGATCTTAAAAGTTATTTCTCTTAATCAAGATGTTTTAGAAGCAAAAACTACTTTATCTGCGTTTAACATAGATATGGTTTACAAAAAAGATAGTGACTTAAAAGCTGCATCACTTAAATGCGCTAAAGAATTATAGATTTAACTCGTAAATAAGCCCTGCATTTGCAGGGTTTTTTATTGCCTAGAGGAAAGTAAGATGACACAAGAATCACGTCTCGTCATTGTAATTGATGCAAAAAATGCAGAGCGTAATGCGCGTAATCTAGGCAATGAATTGGATAGTATTGAGCGTAAGGGTGACTTTGCCACTAAATCAATGGATGGGTTATCGGTTGCGACACGTCAACTTGCAGGATATATGGCTGGATTGGTTACTGTAAGTGCTGCCATTTCTAAGATGGACACTTACACAGGTCTTCAAAACCGTCTTAAGTTAGTGACTAACAGCCAAATTGAGCTAAACAAGGCAACAGAAGATACTTTTAGAATTGCTCAAAAGACATATTCGGCTTGGGATTCTGTTTTACAGGTTTACCAACGGTTTAGCGACAATGCAAAAACCTTAAATCTCACTATGGATGACACCGCTCGTTTAACTGAGACAGTCTCTAAGGCTGTGGCAATTAGTGGCGCAAGCGCCTCAGCGGCCGATGCTGCATTAGTTCAGTTTGGACAGGCTTTAGCAAGTGGAACATTACGTGGTGAAGAGCTGAACTCTGTAATGGAACAAACCCCTGCATTAGCAAAAGCAATTGCACAGGGTATGGGTATTACTGTAGGTGAATTACGATCAGTGGCCGCAGAAGGTAAAATTACATCTCAAGAGATTGTAAAAGCCCTTAGAAATGTAGAAAAAGATGTTGATGCACTCTTTACAAAAACCGATATCACTATTGGGCAATCTTTAACGCTACTCAACAACGAAATTACAAAATTTGTTGGTGAATCAGGGAAAGGTTCTGGTGCAGCTCAAGTTCTTGCGGGCACTATCCAAACCTTGGCTGGCAACTTAGATGTCTTAACATCTGCAATGATGGTTGGTGGCGCATACTGGCTTGGAACCTACATTCCTGCAATTTATGCCTCAGGTGTTGCTGTAGCTGCAAAAACCAAGGAATTAGCTGCTCAAACAGTAACGCAATATGCTGCAATTCAAGCCGAGCGTGCGGCTGCTGCTCAACAAGTAATTAGCACGCAAGCAGTTGTTGCTAACACCCAAGCAACTTTATCTGCTATTACTGCTGAAAAGTCCTTAGAAGTACAGCGCCTAAAATCTCAAATTACGGAAAAAGGCAGAACAGCGACATTAACTCGTATGGCTGAGTTAAAGAAAATTGAGGCTCAAGTTACAAGAGAGTTAGCTGTAGCGGAAGGTGCATTGGCAAATGCGCAAGCTAGATCGGCAGCAGCTGGTGCAGCTAGTGTAGGAATTGGATCACGGCTATTAGGTTTACTTGGTGGGCCCGTTGGCATTGGGATTACAGTGGCAAGTCTAGCTGCTGGATATCTTTTGATGCGAGACAATGGCGATAAAGCCAATGACATGCTTGAAAAGCAATCGCGTTATGCAGGTATGGCAGCCGATGAACTTATGAAGCTCGAAGGTGCGCAAAAGCGTACAGCGGAAGGTGAACTGACCAAGCAGTTAAGTTTACAGAATGCTCAACTATCTAAGTCTCAGAACGAGTTCTTGTTACTTACCCAGTCTATCACTGACAACAATAAGCAAAGTGCTGAAGCTTATCGAATTTGGGCAGAATTGAAGACAGGGGCAATTGATGTAAATAAAGCATTCAATAGATTAAATCAACTTTCATTCATCAGTTCGGATCAAATCAACCAGCTGGCTGATAGCAAGAAGAAGGTAGATGAAAACTCAAAAGCTGTTAAACAAACAAACTCTGAGTTAAATCAGGTTCGTGCTTCTGGTGCCAATGCAAAAGCAGGTTTTAATGATGTTAGTCAAGGTGCTAAAGGAGCAGTTCAAGACGTAACCGAGCTTAATAAAAAGCTTAAAGACATCAATAAGTCGCTTGCGGATCGTAAATGGGATGCAGACTTTAAGTCAGTTTTGATCACTAAATATGGTAGATCAGCAGAAGAAGCAGAGCTTCTCTTGCAGACATATCGAGATAATCAGAAAAAAGGATTTGCTGGAGTCACAGTTGAACAAGACAAAATCATCAAAGGCATTGTTAGTCAGGAAAGTGCTCTTGATAATCTTGTAAATAAGGATAAAGAGCGTACCAAGGAACTTCAGAAACAGCAAAAAGTTCTTTCTGTTAATGCCAAAGTTCAGGCTAATGCTGCTAAATATGGATTTGCAGGTATTGAATCAAAGTACAATTTGCCAACTGGTACATTATCAGCGCTTCATATGATTGAGTCGCGTGGAAATACTAAGGCTTATAACAAATCGACTGGGGCAACTGGTGGATTTCAATTTCTGGAAGGTACAGCTAAGCAATATGGCGTGAAGGACCGTACTGATTTAGCTCAATCTGCCGAAGGTGCTGGCAAGTACATGTCTTATCTCTTAAAGCTATTTAAAGGAGATTTAGAGAAGGCTGTACGTGCTTATCATGCTGGTGAAGGTAATGTTCAAAAGGGTAAAGGTATTGGTAAATATAACAACCAATACTGGAAGGATTATCAGGGCTATATGGCTGGTATTAATGGCTATGCAGCTGGCGATATCACCTCTAAAGATTTTGATAGGCTTATTCAAGACGCCACAAAAATGGCAGAAGAACAGGCTAAGTTACGCCTTCAATTGGAAAGTGATGTAGCCAATGAAGTGACCAAGATTAGAAATGATCTTGCTAAAAAGTTGGAAGATGTTGATAAAGCCAACTTCACTCCAGAACGCAAAGCGGAAATTACGGCAGAATTGCAAGCGCGTGCTGACAATGATATTGCCATAGCTCAACAAGCTCTTAAAACAAAGCTTGATGACTATAAACAGTTCAACATGACTGAAGAACAGCTACTTAAGGATAGTTTTGACCGCAAGAAGTTTAATGCGGCTCATGATATTGAATTAAGTAAAGATCAGCGTGATGAGGCTATTAAATATCTTGATCAGCAGTACCAGCATGAGCTGAAATTAATCAACCTCACTAAGGCTGCTCAACAGGCATCATATGAGCAGGCAAATATGAAGGAGTTGCTGGATTTAAAACAGCAACGAGATCTATTAGCTGCTCCTTTAGGACAAAGAGCATCTTTATCAGCACAATTCGGCGAAAGGAATGCTAACGCCGATAATGACACTACTCTTTTTAATAAAGCCAGTGAAGCCAAGATTAAACTTCAAAAGGCAGAAATCGACACTCTTGAGTACAACAAACGGATTGAAGATGCTGTCAGGATCCATGAAGAAAATAAATTCAAGATTCAAGAGGAATATGCAGAAAAGTATCGAGACTTGCAAAATACCCAATATGAAGCTGAATTGGGCATGTATAACAACCTTCTATCTCAAGCATCTAATGTTTGGGGAGGTTTTACACAGTTAGTTAAAGATAGTGCAGGCGAACAGTCTGCTGCATATAAGTCTATGTTCTTGATGCAACAAACAATGGCGATTGCGTCTGCTCTTGTTTCAACTCATTTGGCTGCTGCACAAGTGATGGCTGATCCATCTGCACTAACACTTGCCCAAAAGACAAGTTATGCAGCAATGATTACAGGTTTGGGTTATGCAAATGTTGGATTAATTGCGGCACAGACAGTTGCTGGTATCGCTGGTTTCGCCACCGGTGGATACACAGGCGACATGGGTCGTGGTGATGTTGCTGGTGTAGTTCATGGTCAGGAATATGTATTGAATGCGGCAGCTACTAAGCGTGTTGGTGTGGATACATTAAATGCAATTAACTCTGGTCAATCTTTTGGTAGTTCTGGTGCAACTGTCCTTGAACCAATCGTGAATGTCTACGTCATGGAAGGTCAAACTGCTGACGTGACTAGAAATGATGATGGTTCTTTGGATGTTCGCATTAGACAGATTGCTGGGGAAGTTGCAGAGCAGACTTTTATTGCTAGTGTTAACCGACCTAACAGCCCTATGAATAAGGCGCTTAAACAAAACTTTAATGTCGCTCCTAAGCGCTAAAAGAGGCAATTATGAACACATTAATGTATTGCTCAACGCAAGAAGGCTATTCTGTTGCATACCGCAGCGGAGTAGCTTCACAGGAGTTGGACGGGGGAGCACCACGCAATAGAAGACTGAGTAAAAATAGCTTTCACACTGTCAGCGTTCAATGGAAGGTGCTTGAAGCTGGTTTTCAATATCTTGATGCGTTCTATAACGTTTGGTGTGAAACACCAGGAGAGATGTTTAATGCTTCACTTCGGGTAAATGGACCAGAGTTCAAGCCTTATAAATGCTTATTTGTTCCGGATAGTTTCCAACTCACAAGTATGCAGGGGCCAGTCTATACAGTTACAGCTCAATTGCGTGTTAAGCCTATAGTCGATTCAGAATTGAATTGGATTATTGTAGAGACTGGCAATGGTGGGAGTGATTTGGCAGGCTTAGTGAATCCATTGGAAAAGCTTGTAAATGAAGACCTACCTGCTGCGATGGAGGGTATCTAGATGCCTGACTATACATCGTTCTTTCTTAACTCAAGCAGTGGCGTGGTGCCTTTGGAGTGTGTTGAGATAACCCATCCAGATTTTACAGCGCCATTTCGATTCGTGAAAAACGATACAGAAGGCGTGGTAGTTAAGCATGAGGTATCTGGCCCTGATGTTACATATGATTTCCAACCAATGGCTATTCAAAGGGCGACAGTTAATAACGACCTTGATCAGAAGTTAAGTCTAACAATTGCTGATGTAGACGATGCTTTGATTAAGTCAGTGGTTTCTGCTCGATTAGGCACTAATTGGAAAACTAGACCTTCGGTTAGATGGCGATTGTACCGTGATGATGACTTAACAGCTCCAATGGTTTCACTACAAACGTTAGAGATTGCCACTTTATCGAAAGACAATTCAGGCAACTGTACCTTTGATGCTCAGGCACCAGAACTTAACAGTGTGAAGACTGGTGAAATCTATTCTTTAGAGCGTTTCCCATTGTTGCGGGGCATGATATGAATCTTGACCATCTTCATAACAGAGTGTGGACTAAAGACTTCACCTGCAATGAATTCCTGTGTGAAGCATGGAAAGAAGTTACAGGGCGTGATCTTAAAAAGCGTCTTGAAAGATTTTTAAATGGGAAGGGTAGCTTCAAGAAACTAAAGGAGCCTATTTCCCCTTGCATTGTCTTTTTCACAAATGGCAAAAGAAGCTCGGCACATGTCGGGCTTTTTTATTGCGACAAAGTTCTGCATTTAACAGGCCGTGGTGTGCAGTACGTTCCACTTGAGACTATTTCCATGAACTTTCGGGAAACGAGGTTTTATAAATGAGTTTGAAAAAAGTCATCATCGTTCCTGATCCGTACAGTGAAGAAGGGCGCTCTGAAGAATATGTTGAGGATGTTTTAGCTTATATCTATCAACAGTTTTCAGTATGGCCTGAAGATGCAAGGATTTATCATAATCACATTGCAGATTCTTGTGATGTAACACCATGCAATCCAAGAATTATTGACGCTCAGATTAAGCACTTGCAATCACTTGATGGAACGTTCTATGTAGTAATAAAGGGCGCAGTAGTTTGGTGGTTGCCATATCTCTACTATGCAATTGTTGCAGCGACTGCGGTTTATAGCCTTTATACCGTTTTAACGATGCCGAAGCCTCAAGCACAACAGGCAGGTTCAGCAAACAATGAGTTAGCGCAGCGTACTAACCAAGCAAGGCTTAATGCACGTATTCCAGATATATTTGGCAGAGTTCGTTCTTACCCCGATCTAATCGCTCAAACCTATAGCATTTATGAAAACGGAATTGAGATTGAAGAATGCTTGATGTGTATCGGCCGTGGGTATTTCCAAATATTGGATATGCGAGACGGTGATACAGATGTGGCGAATATTGCTGGGACATCGGTTTCAGTTTATGACCCGTTTGCTTCAATCATTGGAACGCCAATCTATCAAGTAGGTGAGTCTTTTACTGAATTGCCAAAGTTCGTACGCAATTCAGCGTCAATCAACGGCCAGACTATCGAATTGCCTAATAGTGCAGTACTCGAGTCGAGTAATGTGTGGTTCCAGAGCCCAAACTTAATAAAATCGGCAGGCTTAGATTTTACACAATACTTTGCTGCTACTGACCGTGTTGCTTTAAGTGGTGCTGTATATGGTGTTCAGGATGTGAATCTTTCAGGGTCAATAATGGTCAATGAAGACAAGATGGTTATCATCGAGTCATCGACCAATATTGATAATCCGAACTTGTTTAAGGGTTTGCAGCTCACTGGTGCATTAGTTGATATTGAGACTACTTCGGGGACGCCACCAGTCACTGAAACAAATACCCGTGATTTATCAGGCCAATTTGTTGTTTCAGGTGTAACTAAGACAGTGATTACAGGTGGTTTCCATTATGAAATTACATTATCAAATCCTGAAAAAGTTAATGCTAACTGGCAGTACGTCAACAACAGCTACACCATCACAGCAGGGGCATTGTTAAACCGAAACTCAAACTCAATTACTCTGGATGACACCTACACAATCAATAGCGTTACCGCCGATACGATTGCTTTAGTCAATCCTTCAGCCATTAACAGCGATTGGGATAAGTTGCTGACACTTCCGAATCAAAGCACTCAAGGGCAAGAGGTTCTAGTGCGCTTTGATGCTGTAAGTTCTAAGTATGTCGGGTGGTTTAACTTTGACATGCCAGAAGCGACCCAAGCTGTATTTAATTTTTTCTTTCCAAATGGACTGTTTTACCAAGACAGTAAAGGCGGTGTATGGGAAGAGAAAATCACAGTAATTATTGAGTTACAGGCTATCGATAGTAATGGTGATCCAATTGGGTCTATCACAACTATTAATCAAGAGATTCGAGCCAACAATAAGTCTCAGTTCGGAAAAACGATTTATATTGACTTACCTACAGCTGGTTCATTCCGTTTCCGGTTAAGCCGCACAACAGCAACTCAAGCGGGGAAAACACAGGACACCTGCAAGATTAAGTCTGTGTATGGCATGGCCGATTCAACGATCAGCGATTATGGCAACGTTACAGTACTACGTTCTAGAACAGTGGCCACTGATGGTGCGCTAAGCATCAAAGAGCGTAAGCTGAACTGTTTAGTTAATCGCAAACTACCACTTGATGGAACAGGCCCTTTACAGGTGACACGTTCAGCAGGGCAAGCGCTAATTAACCAAGGTCTGGATGAGTATATTGGTCGTCGGTCAAACGCGGAAATTGATATCGATGAAATCAATACAGAGATTGCCAAAATTAATAATTATTTTGGTTCTGACCTTATGTCTGAGTTCAATTACACCATTGATGACGACAATCTTAGCTTTGAAGAAATTGCAGGCATGGTCGCTAGTGCAGCCTTCTGTGAGCCGTATCGTTTCGGGAGTCTAACCCGTCTCAAATTTGAGCAACCTCAAGAAAATGCTGTTTTACTCTTCAATCACCGGAACAAAGTGCCTTTAACCGAAAAAAGGTCATATACGTTTGGCGTGCAGAAAGACTATGACGGTGTTGAGCTTGAATATACTTCCGATGTCGACGATGCACGTGTGAAGTACATCATTCCTGAAGACATCACGCCGAAGAATCCTTTGAAGATCACGACAACAGGTATTCGCAATGAAGCTCAGGCAAAAGTCCGAGCGTGGCGCGAGTGGAATAAGCTTCGGTACAAGTACATGTCTTGTGAAGTGGAAGTTCTAGACGAATCGGAATTACTGATTCGTAATGACCGTATTTTGGTTGCAGATAACACAGTTGTAGACACTCAAGACGGTGAAGTTGAAGCAGTGGATGGTTTGATTATTCAAACATCTCAGCCATGCACATTTGATGTAGGTAGTGATTACTTCATTCACTTGCAGATATCAAATGCAACTGTAGATGTGGTGCCATGTACGGCAGGTGTTGATGAATATCATGTAGTTCTCAGTCGACCACCAGTACAACCACTCGTTGTAAGCGACGATCGATACGTTAAAACACTCTACACATTAGTCCGTGCTGACCAGACACAAGCACAGGCGTTCATGCTTGAAGAACTTACCCCTCAAACTCAAATGACTAATACGCTTAAGGCTTCTAACTACGATGCCCGATTCTATGAGCGTGACCATGACTTTATTTAATTAATTAACAGAAATCCAAGCCCCTTAACTGGGGCTTTTTTTATGCTTGGAGAAAAGTAATGGCTGATGAAATCATTACTCGGCAACAGTTGATAGAAGCGTCATTAGATGCTGAGTGTTTGCAAAAGTTTATCAGTGGCACTGACATTGAAGATGTTTTAACACGACTGGGGATGATATACCCAACATTAGCCAAATTGGTACGATTACTAATGGAGACTGGTGGGTGGAAGGCTTATGTTACTGAAGCTGTTTTACTTGCAACGGTACCTACTGTTAATCCTTCAGTCGGGTATGCCTTTGACACTAAAAAACTCTACTTGTGGAATGGCACTATTTGGAAGGATGAAGGTACCAGTCCACTTGACCTATCAAAAAAATATACTGATTCTTCAATTAGAGACCTATTTGCTGACTACAAGTCTACTATTCCAAATGCGCCGATTATTGGCTATGCAATTAATGCAACAACGCCACAGGATAATATCTTTACTTCTGCTGACAACAGGCGTGCGTATTTAAGAATAGATGTAAAAGGCTTTCATTACTTAGTTGTTGATGGGTCCATTAACAGGCCAGAATGGAAGTTCGTTTATTGCGATATAAACAATAAGTACATTTCCACTAGTAGCAACTACGGGAATGGTACTTTTGCAATTCCTACAAATGCAAAATGGGCATATCGCACTTGGAAGGTCGGAGACTTAAACCTTTACGAAAACGATGAAATGGTGGTAACAGCTTATTCAGCATTATCAATAAAAAAAGCAATCAATGATGCTTCTGTAAAAACGCTTTATGATGCAGCCCAATCTACTGATAAGAAGTTATTTGGTGATATCTCTTCTAATATTGTTCTAAATGCAATACAGGGTTTCAGTGTACAAACAAGTCCAACTATCCCAGCTTTCTTAAGTCCTCAAGCGGCAAATGACCAGCGTGCTTATATTAAAATTGATGTAAGCCAATCTGGATATATGAAAGTTTCTAATACGCTTCAGGATCCTGGTGTAAGTACTTGGTTGTGGGTCTTCGAGACATCATCTGGCGGGAAAATTATCACTTCATATTCATATGACGTTGAGTTTGATATTCCTGATAACGTGATCTATGCATATAGAACAGTTTATTACTCTAATGCAACTGTTAGTTATGACGACATTGCAAATGGAATGAAGGTTGTACTCTCAAAACGAACTAAAGTAATTCAACCACAAATTGATAATTTAGTTTCTGATGTTGAAGAGTTAAAGACAGGATCTAGTGGCGGTGATGGATTGGGTGGTATGCCACCTGCAACTTCACCATTAGTTGAAAAGATGCTTTCAATGTTTAAAAAGAAAGCCTTTATTTCCCCAAATGATTTTGCTGATGCAACACAAACAGACCGGATAAAATCAGCAGTAGCTTTTGTAAAAACCCGCGGATATGGAATTATTGAGCTAGGAGTAGACAAGCAAACAAATTCAAATCTTTGGACTGTTACCGAGGCAATAACCTTGCCAAGCAACTGCTGGATTTACATCAATAAATCAACAGTGAAGCGTGGCAATGGCGTATTTGACAATATCTTTAGAAATGAAGGTATCGTTCCAGACCCAAACCCATTTAACTATGCGACAGCATTAAATCAAAATGAGAATATTTTGATTTTTGGCAACACCAAAGCTGACTCATTTATTGATGGCAATTTGGCGGGGGCAAAAGTTGCGCCACACCCAGTAACTGGGGGTAATCCGATACCTTGGATTTCAGATTTTTTTGGTTGGCGAGCAATTTCAATATTATTTGCTAATACTCAACATCATCATGTTTTTAATTTGAGTCTTATTAATTCACAAAACTGGACAATTTCGAATGAGCATGGCTGTTCAAACTTCAGTTACCACGACCTGTATTTCAATACAACGGTAAAAAATGGTGATGGCGTTAATGTGCGCTTTGGATGCCATGATTTTGAAGTCTACAATATTGATGCAAAAACAAGTGATGATACTGTAGCCTGCAACTCACTAAATAACTTTATTACCCAGCATCCTTCTGGACAGTATACATATCCAACGCAAGTTGGTGGCTATGCTGATCGGGGGTTTGGTATTGATGTTCACGATGGTGAAATTTATAACATCAATGCCTCATCTAGTGCTGGTGTGGGAATGTATTTCTCTGGTGGATCCAAGATATACAACATCAACGTTAATAATGTGAAAGAGTTTGATATTGCAACTGTAAATTGGTTGGTGCATATCCAAGCGACTTATGGAAATGGTGCGACTCTTGGTGACTGTTACAACATTACTATTAATGATATTGATTCAAAACTAACTGATAAACCTGTGTTCTTGAACGCACCACTGAAAGATGTATGGGTTAATAAGGTTACACAATCCAAAGTTACCTCTACACCAGCCGTCTCAACCGGAGATCGTTATGTTGCAAGCAATGTAAAAATCACAAACGTACAACAAGCAACCTAAAACAAACGCCAAGCCTTAGCTTAAATAAGCTAGGGCTTTTTTATTGCCGAAATTAGGGGGAAGGCATGACTGAAAATGAATCGTATGGGTTGAGATTTGAAAAGAAAATTGACTCCATTCAGAGTGATATCCGCATGTTGTCAGATCATGTTACTCGACTGACTTTCATTAATGAAGCGCACAAAGAGACTAGCGAACAGAACAAAAAGGATATCGATACATTGGATATCAAAGTCGCCAATTTAGAAAACCGCACAGCAGCACAAGATGGTGGAATTTCTGTGCTGCGTGTATTGCTGGGAATATTTGCAGGCATCGTATTTTCATTGTGTGCGTGGGTTGGATCTTCAATTATTCAATTAAGCCAAGACCAGTCTTTAATTAAAGAGAAAGTATCACGGTTGGAGGAAGCAAAAAGATGAACAGTGAAAATACTCGCGCATATCTAGCTTTTGCATTGGTGGGGTTAATGTTTGTTTTAGTGATTGCTTTATTTTTTGTGGATATGCCCCGAGAAAATAGCAATCTGATTAATACAGCATTGGGCTTCATTGCAGGGGCTATGACAACTGCATGTGGTTTTTATTTTGGTAGCTCTGAACTTGAGAAAAAGAAAGGGGAACGAGATGACAAATAAACCATTTTTCGACGCTGCCCGAGTAATTGCAGGCGGCAAGCTAACACAAGCACAAGTAGATGATTTAAATAAAGTGGTCGATAAACTTGCACCTAGTGGGAAAACTACAAGTGATGTTGGTGTTGAATTAATTGCTGGTTTTGAAGGAACACGGACCACTTCTTATGACGATGGGGTGGGAGTCTGGACCATTGGCACTGGCACAACTGTTTACCCCGACGGTCGAAAAGTCAAGAAGGGTGATACTTGCACACCTGAGCAAGCTAAGGCCTACTTCAAGCATGACTTAGCTAAATTTGAAAAGACTGTAAATGAATCGGTCACTGTGCCTTTAACTCAAAATCAGTTTGATGCTTTGGTATCGCTGACTTATAACATCGGCTCAGGCGCTTTTAATAATTCAACTTTACTTAAGTTGCTTAATAAAGGTGACTATCAAGGCGCTGCCGACCAATTCCTTGCATGGAAAAAGGCAGGTGGTAAAGTTTTAACCGGCTTGGTTCGTCGCCGAGAAGCAGAACGAGCGCTCTTTTTAAAGAAGTAACTTATATGTGTAAACGTACCAAAGTTGCATCGATTATTACATTGCTGTGCCTCCTCTTCTCAGGTTGCACAGCTCACACGATTAATAGTAACGTTAATGTCTCTATTTGTGTGAGTGCACTTTAATGTCTAGTCAGCTAATTAAGATTCATGATTTTGCCAATAATCGAACAGAGGATCTTTTAGCAGATCTAGACAAAAACGGAGAGGTCACCAAAATTTATGACCTTAATGGCAACGAGCTCAAAATTAATTTCTTGCGTGACGAAGTCTATTATAAAAAAGTCTGGTGGAAATTCTCTAAGAAACAAAAGAGCTAATTTTCTTTATGTGTACAGAATAGTGTACATACATTAAAAACTAGCTCTTGATAAGTGATTTAAGTTGTTGAATATAGATATTAAATATGAATTAATCAGGTATTCTTAGCACAAATAGTCGCCTGAATCCAGATATTACCGCGAATATATTCGCCAATATTAAAGTTTTTATACAAATCGTTTTTGGTCGCAATGCGCACTAATATGGCAGGAAGATCATCTTCTAAAACCAAAGT
>NZ_JBFBOG010000003.1:549244-971236 GCF_040686855.1 Leifsonia sp. NPDC077715 | reverse complement strand
AATGCTTGAGCTTTAGTACTGTAAATTAAGTCTTTCAAATGCACTCGAGTACGGCGTAGCCACATTCCCAGCACACACATACCAGCAAAAGTCATAACAAACTTGGCAACTTCATATACCCAATGTATAGCAGGATGCTCGATATATTGAACACCTAACGACCTAAGTAAAAGTGCACAGAATATTGAAATACACGGTGGAGAAGTTAAAACATTTTTTAATATGTTGAGCTTACTTTGTGGTGCAGTGGTGACTGCCGTAACAGCCCACGCATTTCCAAAAAGAGACATACCAATATATAAAGCCACAATAGGAGCCGTAGCATCAGGGCCAAATAAAGCCATGGCAAAGGGAAAACCAAGCCATCCCATGTTGGTATAACTTACGCATAGCGCTAACAATCTGTCTTTAAATAAAGCTAAATAAGCAAAGAAAATAAGAAATGCTGAACCGGAGCTAAACAGCATTAAACTCAAACTACCTGGCTGATAAAATACCATGTTGTAAATAATCACAATTGGAATCAGTAAGCGGGCAAGCCAAGCTGAAAGAATAGGTTTTATGGTTTCTGCAATGGAAGTCTGAGCAATTAGAAGTCCTGTGATAAATGCCAATACAGGCAGTAGTAGCGCCACGCTCTCTCCTCTTGCTCATTAAAACCAGCTTGCTATGCTACACCTTTTCAAAATCAAATGTATTCTCCATTTCAAGTAATTTAAGTGACTTTTTTCAAACTATGTATAAATAAAAAAGAAGATATTCAGCTTATAAAATTAACTTTTTAGGTTTTGGCAGCCATTCATTGTCTTAAAAATGACATATAAATGTCACATTCCTGTCATGGCAACCTGTTGATATAAAGCAAACTGAAAAGAGGTATAAGATCATGGCCGGTTTATCTATTTGGCATGTCGTTATTTTTGCAATTGTCGTTATTTTATTATTCGGTACGTCGAAATTAAAAAATATCGGTAAAGACGTAGGCGGTGCAGTAAAAGACTTTAAAAAATCAGTTCGTGAAGAAGATGAGACTACTGCTCTTAATACTCCACGTACCATTGATGCCCAAGTCAAAACACCTGACAGCACATCAGTAAAAAGCTAAAGGTTTTCGACCATGCTTGATGTAGGAATGACAGAGCTACTCTGTTTTGCAATTATTGCAATTTTAGTTTTAGGTCCGGATAAACTTCCAGAAGCTGCACGCTTTGCTGGTCGTTGGTATGTTCGCCTAAAACGTTATATTACCAATTTGCAAAATGAGATTGATCAAGAGTTGCGTCTTTCTGAGTTTCGAAAAGAAATGCAAGAAGAACTCAACCGCATTGAAGCACTAGAACGTAAAGTACAACAACAGCTTGAAGAAATTCAAAAGCAGAATATTTCTGAAAATATAGATAAGGCTGAGGCAACCAAATCAGTGCCCCAACCTATTCGGATATGTCTTCCTATATCAGGCCATTATAAAGTCCCATACATTAGAAAATTTATGCCTTTAGCATCATCAACTGATATTTCAGAGACATCACCTGTTAAATTGAAGATTGCCGTATGAACCAACTGCCTTCAACCACTGTAAATAATCAGGAAAATTTAGACCAAATGCCAATCATGAGCCATTTGGTCGTTTTACGACGTCATTTATTTAGGATTGTCGGAGTAACCTTATTTTTATTTTTTTGCTTATTACCATTTAGAAATAATACTTACCAATTACTATCCGAACCTTTGAGGCTGCAACTTCCAACCTCCTCGTCAATGATTGCAACCGATGTCACTGCAACATTCATGGCGCCTTTTAAACTCAATTTATTTGTCGCACTTGTGCTGGCAATGCCATTTATTCTGTATGAAATCTGGTCATTTGTTCGTCCAGCGCTGTATCAAAAAGAACGTCATTTAGCACTACCATTACTCATCGGTAGTATTGTCTTGTTTTATGCGGGTGTTGCTTTTGCATACTACATTACTCTTCCAGCAATTTTACATTTCTTTATTAGTGTATCGCCTGAAACTGTTGCACCGATGACGGATATTAATAGCTACCTAAGCTTCTGCTTAAAGTTATTTTTAGTATTTGGACTGACTTTTGAAATTCCAATCGCTACGCTTCTCCTTATTTTAATCGGTGTGGTAAATACAAAAAGCCTTGCTGAAAAGCGACGTTTTATCATTGTAGGATGCTTTTTCGTAGCGATGTTTATTACCCCACCAGATGCAATTTCAATGGTGATGTTAGCAATTCCAATGTGGTTGCTTTTTGAACTCGGCCTGCTCTTTGGTAAAATTCTTGAGAAAAGAAAAAGCCATTCTGCTGAATAAAATGATTTCTAAGAAAAAGCCTGAGCCTACAAGTTCAGGCTTTTTTATATAGAACACTTTTTAATCTACAAAGCAATAAACTGTCTTCAAAGTGACTTAAAAATGTAAGAAAAGTGTCATTTTCAGTCCATAGAATCAACTCAACAAATATACCCACAAAATTTACGGATTTCTTATGACAACTGCTTCTACTCAACCAACGCGTCGCGAAATTTTAAAATGGTTTTCGGGGATTCCTTTTCTACCATTAGGAGCGATGGCTACGGCAGCAACATTAGCAGGTTGTAATGATAGTGATGACAGCTCAGTAGTCACTCCAACACCACAACCAAGCAAATTTAAAAATGCAAAATTCACAGCAATGCCAGCGCCAACAACTGCAGCTGATCGTGCAACAACTGTAGTGAATTCTAAATTAAAAATTGATTGGGAAAATTCAACCAGTACTGAATACCAACTCGCTTATAAACCTTTCTTTAAAACTGGTGATAGCGTACCAAAACTTGGTGGTGGAACGATTATCGCGGGTGGTTATTTTGATGTTAACGGCAATCCAATTATGGATAAGTCAGTTGCTGGTAAAGAGCGTCAGTTCTTTTCAGACTGTCCAGATGGTTCATCTCTAATTCAATTAGAAGGTGCGAAAGTTGAAGGCGTAGCAAACCCAGTGTTCCATGTCGTTCAATTTGAATACAACTCTAAAGACCAAGCAGGCGGTGATACTTACGGTCAATTACCTTCACCAATCGCAATTTTGACTTTAGATCAAGACCAAAAAACAGGTCACCTAGAACTTAAAAAATACTTCAACGTTGATACTGCACCAGTACACGGTTTATGGATTACTTGCGGTGCTAGCTTATCACCTTGGAACACTCACTTATCAAGTGAAGAATATGAGCCAGATGCATTCAATCAAGGTATTGGCGGTACAGATCCAAAATATCTTGGTAAATACTTCTTTGGTGATGAAACTAAAGCAAACCCATATAACTATGGTCATTTGCCAGAAGTAACAGTTAACCTTGATGGTACTGGTAGCATTAAAAAGCACTATTGTTTAGGTCGTATTTCTCACGAACTTATCCATGTTATGCCAGACAACCGTACAGCACTTATGGGAGATGACTACACCAACGGTGGCTTCTTCATGTTCGTTGCAGATAAAGAAAAAGATTTATCGGCAGGGACACTATACGTTGCTAAATACATCAATACCCTAACTGAAACCTCAACTGCTAGCATTCAATGGATCAAACTTGGCCATGCGACAAGTAAAGAAATTGAGGATTTAGTTGCTGGTGGGATTAAGTCAACTGACATCATGGAAAGTTTAACAACCAATCCAAATGATGCGAGCTATACTGAAATCACTTTGGCAAAGAAACAGCTTTGGGTCAAACTTAAACCAGGTATGGAAAAAGCAGCAGCTTTCTTGGAAACACATCGTTATGCAGCACTAAAAGGTGCAAGTATGGCGTTTACCAAGATGGAAGGTACTAACGTAAATATTAAAGATAAAGTTGCTTACTCTGCTTTAGCTAATATTCAAGATTCAATGGTCATTGGTGGTAAAGGTTATGTCGCTGGACATAATGTCGCGTTCTCTAAAAAAATTACTGCTGGTGGGGTTCTGGCACACAAGTTAGGTAATAGCTTTACAGACAATGAAGGCAGCGCAATCAATAGCGAGTGGGTTCCTCTTTACTCATATATGCTACTCATGGGTGAAGATCTTGCTGCGAAAGATAGTCTAGGTAATACAGCGAACCCAGACAAAATTGCTAGCCCAGACAATCTGAAGTTCTCTGAAACTTTACGCACATTATTCATTGGTGAAGACTCAGGTAACCACGTGAACAACTTCTTGTGGGCATACAATGTAGATACCAAAGAATTAACACGTTTACTTTCTACACCGGCAGGTGCAGAGTCAACAGGTTTACATGCGGTAGATTCAATCAACGGTTGGACTTACATCATGAGCAACTTCCAACATCCAGGCGATAGTAGTAGTGTACCTGAGGATGTTAAGGCCTTAATTAACCAAAATTACAACAATGGTTATAGTGCTAACGTCGGCTATATTACAGCAGACCCAATTGCCCCTTCAGTCACAACTAAATAATTTTTCATAACTTCTCTAAATATTAAAGCTGGCTAAGGTCAGCTTTAATATTTTTACATTCAACTTTTACTTTTTATGAAAATTAAATGAAAAATTACAGAACTTTTCATTAACTTATCATCAAAACGTCAACGCCTCGTCACATTCACAAACTAAGCTCATGAAGAATTTTAGAACAATCTCTTTATTTACTTAGGAATTTCCCATGACAGAGCTGACGCCATATCATGAAGACCAAGAATTGGATAACAATACTTCTGACAATATCCACTTTCGTGACATTTTAGAACAACACATCAGTCGCCGTAGTTTAATTACTAAAGCAGCAAGTGGTGCTGTAGCGTTAACTTTAGCCTCTACATTAACAGGCTGTAATGATAGCGATGATGATTCAGGTTCTAACAACGGTGGAACCACACCTGTAGACCCAAATAAAAAACCAGAAAAATTAACTTTTACCACAGTTGCGAAAAACCATAATGATATTGTGACTGTACCTGAAGGTTATGAAGCGAATGTCATTTATGCATTGGGTGATTCAATCAACCCTAATTTTGGCGAATGGGACGATAATAATATTCCATCAGGCCCAAGCTTTCAGTTCCGTTCAGGCGACTGTCATGATGGTATGCATTATTTTGGTTTAAATACTTCAACAAACCGCTTTGACGAGAGTGCTTCAGCGCAAGGTTTGTTGGTCATGAATCATGAATATATTAATCAGACTTTCCTTCACCCAAAAGGCCCAACAAAAGTTGATGGACGCCGCCCTGAAGATGAGGTCATTCGTGAAACTAATGCGCATGGCGTTTCTATTGTTTACATCAAAAAAGATGCTGCAACTCAAAAAGTAACAATTGATAAAAGTTCTGCTTTTAATCGTCGTATTACAGCATCAACAGAGATGGATTTTGAAGGTGCAGCAGCTGGTTCTGGCTTGCTCGCAACTCGCTTCTCCCCTACTGCAAGTAAAACTCGCGGTACTCATAATAACTGCGGTAATGGTTATACACCTTGGGGCACATACTTAACCACGGAAGAAAACTTTATTGGTTACTTTGCTCGTAGTACGACTGATGACGCGTTACGTACTCCAGAAGAAATTATTGCACTGAAACGCTATGGCTTAAAAGCAGGATCTGGCTCACGTTACGGCTGGGAAACAGCAATTGGTCAAGTAGAGTCACAAGACTTATATGACCGCTGGAATGCCGACGTAAAAGCCGCACAAGCTACCCAAGACTACCGTAACGGTCCAAATACATTCGGTTGGATGGTCGAGATTGATCCATTTGATAGACGTCAAAACCCAGTTAAACGTACTTCACTGGGACGTTTTGCACATGAAGACAGTGCTTGCCGTGCCGTTGTAGGTCAACCATTAGCATTTTATATGGGCGATGATTCTCGCGGTGAGTACATCTATAAATTCGTCTCTACCGCAGTGTGGGATGCTAAAGATATAAATGGCGGTTATGCAGTTGGCGACAAATACATGAACGCAGGTAAATTGTATGTTGCTAAGTTTAATAACGATGGTTCAGGTCAATGGATTGAACTTGCTTATGGCAAAAATGGCTTAAATGAAAGCAACACGACCTACCCATTTAAATCACAAGCTGACGTTGTCACATTTGCACGTTTAGCTGCCGATGCAGTCGGTGCGACAAAAATGGACCGCCCAGAATGGTGTACGGTCAACCCAGTAAACGGCGAGGTCTATGTCACCCTAACCAATAACTCAAATCGTGGTAAAGATTACGCGACCGATGCTGCAAACCCACGTAACTACACAGACCTCTACAACGGCACTAAAGAGCAAAAGGGTAACGTTAACGGTCATATTATCCGTTTTAAAGAAACTGATGACAAAACGACTGCTGAAACCTTCAAATGGGATATTTACCTATTTGGTGCAGAAGCATCTATGGCTTCAAACATCAACCTATCTGGTTTAACAGACAACAATGATTTGTCATCTCCAGATGGTATGTGGTTCGACCCACGTGGCGTACTTTGGATTCAAACAGATGATGGCGCATATACTGATGTCACTAACTGTATGATGCTTGCTGCGCTACCAGGCCAGATTGGAGATGGTGCTCCTGCAACTACCTCAAATGGTCAGCAAACTTTAGTCGGTGCTAAAGTTACAGACTCAACTTTGCGCCGTTTCTTGGTGGGACCTAAGCAATGTGAGATTACAGGTATTGCGATGACACCTGACTACAAAGCAATTTTCATTAATGTTCAACACCCTGGCGAAGATTCTGCAAGTTACTCGACACCAGAAAGTAACTGGCCAGCAACCCAGAAAGATCCAAGCAACAAAACTGCGCGTCCACGCTCAGCAACTGTTGTGATTACCCGTAAAGATGGCGGTGTGATCGTGGGTTAATTCTTAGATGATTAAAAATGCCGGTCAATTGATCGGCATTTTTATTATCATCGATTTAAGAGAACCTGTTGCTGAACAATTTGCCCACCATGCTCGCCTTGTTGGGTCTTTTCCAACCAAAGCCATTCGTTATTGGTCATTCTTAAAAAATTTGAACAACGTGTACCATACACAGGACTTTGAATAAAAGTCGATGATAATAACTCTTCCATTTCTGGCTGAATGCCGGTATTGGGTAATAATGCCGTTGTGACCTTACGTTCATCTTCAAGAATATCCCATGCAGCATGTTGCAAAGTTAACTCTTCCGTCTGGTGCTGAAGCATAGGCAAAAACTCTTGCGTAAAACGTGTTCTTAAATGTCTGGTTTTTTCCCAATGTTCAGACATCAAACCATTTGAAACCACATAAACACCATTTGCTAATACTTGCGGGGCTTCACCACGGTTACTCATATAAACCGCTTGATCAGCATTTCCCATAAACAGGTTAAAGCCAGCGAAGTTCTGTTGCTGCTGTTCTAATTGTTGAGCAAATCGAATCGGCAATAAATCTGACTCTAAAAAAGCCTGAACTAAATGCCCCCGAGAGGTTTCATATGATTTCTGATCTCGTCCATCCCTAAAATTGGTCAAGACAGCCCATCGGCCTTGAGGTGTAACGCCCATCCAAGTCCCACCCGACTGTAAATCTTGCCCAGCAATAATCGGTGTATGTTGCCACTGATGTAATAAAGCTGTTGGTCGATGGTAGAACTCATCCCGATTTGACATAAGACATAAGGGCATATCATCCAGAACATGCCATGCTAAAGCCACAATACACATCTTTTCTTATTCCCTATCTTTACACATTGAATGTACAACATTTTTCACATCATTCCGCTACAATCTGTCAAAACGTAATACGACGGGCGCGACCCGCAGCGCACCGGCCGGAACATGATCGGCCAGCACGGCTCCATCACGCCGGAGGAGACGCGGGTGCCGCTGCTGCGGTTCGGGGCAGCTGGCTGAGTTCCGCCGTCACCGGGTGCGGCACGTGCGCGTGGTTCGCAGGTCGCGCCTCCGGGGTCGTGACCGGCCGCCGCCGCAGCTTCTGCAGCCAGAACGCGAGGCCGCGTCCCGGTCCCCAGTTCTTGAGCGACATGGCCGGGCTCTCGATGAAGCGCCAGCTGAGCCAGGAGATGGCGAAAACGATGATCGCGGCCCCGAGGATCATCGGGACGATCCCGAGCTTGTAGAGCCCGAAGTACGCGAGCGTCTGCTGCACCGGGAACGCGTAGAGGTACACGCCGTACGAGATGTCGTTCTTCTGACCGATGGTCCGGAGGCGACCCGGGATGACCGAGCCCAGCCACAGCACGAAGTAGACGCCTGCGGGCACGCCGATGACCCCGTAGCCGCCGTTGAGCAGCGTCCACACCAGCAGCACGCCGGCGGCGATGCCGAAGCGCGCGTTCATCGGGATGGACCGCGAGTACACGGCGAACACGGCGCCGACGGCGAACGGGTACGACAGGTACGAGAACTGGACGCTGCCGAGCGGCGGGAAGACCGTCGCCATCGTGCCCGGGCTGACCAGGTCGACGATCTGCGCGGCGAAGATGACGCCGGCGACGACTACCACGATCGGGCGCGCCTTGGTCAGCACGCCGGCGACCAGCAGGAGCGCGATCATCATGTAGCAGTCCCACTCGTAGCCGAGCGTCCACATCGAGCCGTTGATGACGCTGGCGTGGGTGGCCTGACCGTACGGCGTGGAGTTCTGGAAGATGTCCAGGATGCCCCACGTGTCGACGTGGAGGTTCCAGTTCGAGAGCAGGTAGTGCCAGGGGCTGGTCGCGCCACGGGCGAAGTACGCGCCGAGCGAGTGCCCATCGAGCGACCAGATGATCGGACCGAGGACGAAGGCGGCGAGCAGCAGCGCCAGCAGGAAGGCCGGGAAGATGCGGAGAACGCGTCGCCAGAGGAACTGGACGATGTCGGCGGACATCCCGCTCTTCGTGATGAGGTAGCCGCTGATCGCGAAGAATCCGGCGACGGAGAGGGTGCCGAGGTTGGCCTGCCCCTTGGTGATTCCCGACCCCGGGTCGTGGCCGAAGCCGCCGAGCGGGAAGGTGTGCGACACCAGCACGGCGAGGGCGAGGACGAGACGGATCAGACCGAGCGCGTTGTCGTGGCCGCGCAGGCCGGCACTGATCGTGCGTGCAGGGTCGGTTGCAAGCATTCCCACAGGATACGGGACATCCGTGCATTACTTGGAATCGACACCGTGTCCCCGTGGAAAGGTCCCTGATCGAGACCTCTTAATAGGGATCCGTCAGGCGAGGTCGTCGTCGGTGCGTGCTCCGAAGACGATCTCGTCCCAGCTCGGCATGGCCGCGCGGCCCTTCTTGCGGGCCGATGGCTGGGGGCCGGAATCGTTGTTCGACGGCGCCGGTGCCGCTGGCGGGGCGGGCGCATCCAGCGGCAGGGCGGGCTGCTCGGCGACCGGCGTGCGATCCTCGACGACCCGGAACGGGGTCATCGGCGGCGTCGGCTCCTGCGGAGCGGCGACCGGGGACTCGGCGTGGACCGGAGCCTGGGGCGTCGTCGCGCGGTCGTCGTAGTTCGCCGCCTCGCGCTCGCCCCGGCGGCGGCGCAGCGCCTCCAGCAGGTCGGCGGTCTGGTGCAGGTCGCGCGGGGTGGCGTCGTCGGCGCGCTTCATGGCCGACACCGGGATGGAGTTGTTCGCCCCGGGGACGCGCCCCTGCGGGGGCAGCGGCTCGATGGGCTGGGTGATCTCGGGGCCGAGCAGGTCGACCGACGGCGCCGGGAAGGTGAAGGCGCCACTGTCGAAGCGCGAGGTGTCCGGCTCGCCCTCGTGCGGCAGCACGGCGCGCAGGCGGGGGATGAGCGCACCGCCGCGCAGCTCGCCGGCCTGGGACAGCGTGGTCGCCTCGGAGTTGAGGGGTGCCAGGGCGTGCTTGCGTGCGTCGTAGGACCAGCGCGCGTCGTGATCGATCGTGTCGGCGGTGAACTCCAGCTTCACGATCCAGCCGGTCTCGCTGTCCTTCCAGCTCGCCCAGCGCTCGCCGGCGACGCCGAGGGACGCCAGCCGGTCGCGGATCACCGATCCGAAGGTCTCGCCCTCGCCGAGCGGGTCGACGGCGTCGGTGGTGTGCACGGGGACGCTCAGGGCGCTCGCGACGATGTGCTCGCGCTCCGCGATGATCGGGCCCTCGAAACGCTGGACGTACTCCAGCGGGGCGCCGGTGACCGCGGCGACGTCCTCGGCGGACATGCCGGAGCGGATGTGCGCCTGGACCTCGCGCGGGGACAGTTTGGGGGCGTCGGCGGGCGTCTCCTGACGCACCTGCCGCACTTTCGACTGCAACGCCTCGTCGACGGCGATGCGGAAACGCTCACCGTCGTCGCCGACGGCGACGAGTGCGCCGTTCTCGACCCCGATGACCTTCAGATCCTGCATGTGGAGTGCCTTCCGAGCTCGTCTGTACCGCCCCAGAATGACACGGGAGAGAAGGCAATCCGGGGAATACCGTGGGCGTGCCGGAAGTTGCACATCCAGCAATCGCTGAAAGGCTCCTGAATGGTTTTGCTATTCAGTGGCGATTGATGCAAACTATGGCCGCCGATTGCGAGAATCGGCCGTTACGACGAGAAGTGGATGGGCATGGCAACCGATTACGACGCACCGCGGAAGACCGAGGACGACTCCGAGTCGATCGAGGCCCTCAAGGAGCGTGTCCCGGACAAGATGTCGGGCGTCGTCGACGTCGAGGACGCCGACAACCCCGGTGGATACGAGCTCCCCGGTGCCGACCTCTCTGACCTCGACCTCGACGTCGTCGTGCTGCCTCCCCAGGCGGACGAGTTCACCTGCGTGAACTGCTTCCTGGTGAAGCACCGCTCGCAGATCGACCACGAGACGAAGCTCGGGCCGATCTGCGTGGAGTGCGCGGCATAACTCACGACACGCGTCGAGCCTCACCGAGAACCCGGACCAGCTGGTCCGGGTTTCTTGTTGAGAGGAGCCAGTAGGGCGCCGGGTCGTCCGCGTCCAGCACCGGCACCTTCACCACGGGCTTGATCCAGCCGCGGATGAGCAGCCAGGCCCGCGCGTCCAGGCGGCGTCCGCGCTCGAGCGTCGCGTCCTCGCCGCGGAAGGCGACGGGATCTCCGACGAGCGTCAGCGGGATGCGCGCGCTGCCGGCGACCAGCTCGTCCTCCGTCACGCGGATGGTCGGCGCCGTCACGACCAGGAAGATCGCCCAGGCGGCGTACACGACGATCGCCAGCACGACCCCGACCGCGAAGTTGATCGGTGCGAAGACGAGCATGATCGCGGGGATGACGAGCAGGGTGGAGATGAACAGCCAGGGGGTCGCCCACAGCCGCTCTCGGTACAGGTCCATGTCCTCTATTCGACCAGACTTCTGCACTACCCTCTGACACGTGACCGATACCGTCGATGTTCCGATCGTGGCCGCCTTCCCACCCTCCTACGCGCATCCGGGGGACGCGGGCGCCGACCTGAGCGCAGCGGAGGCCGTCGTGCTCGGGCCGGGGGAGCGGTTCACCATGCCGACCGGGGTCTCCATTGCGCTGCCGGACGGCTATGCGGCGTTCGTCGTCCCGCGCAGCGGCCTGGCCATGCGCCACGGGATCACCATCGTGAACTCCCCGGGCACCGTGGACGCGGGCTACCGCGGCGAGATCAAGGTCACCCTCCTCAATACCGACAGGTCGATGCCGTACGATATCGCCGTCGGCGACCGGATCGCCCAGCTGATCGTCATGCCGGTCACGCGCGCCCGGTTCATCCCCGTCGACACCCTCCCGGACAGCCACCGCGGCGACGCGGGCTTCGGCTCGTCCGGGTACACCGTCACCGAGGCAGGAGAACACGCGTGAGCGACATCAGCGACACCCCTCGCGGGGCCGGCGGAGACGCCGAGCTCGAGCAGCAGGGCGACGCCGTGGAGTTCGAGAAGTCGGCCCCGGAGGACCGCGAGACCGAGGGGCCGCTCGACGAGAGCGAGGCCAACCCGGTCCGCCCGTACGTCGACCTCGGCGGCGTGAAGATCCTGCCGCGCGAGGGCCTGCACCTGCGCCTCGAGGTCGAGGAGGAGACGCAGCGGGTCGTCGCGGTCGGGCTCGACTACGCCGGCTCCACGCTCCAGGTGCAGCCGTTCGCCGCTCCCCGCTCCACGGGCCTGTGGCACGAGATCCGCGAGCAGATCACCGACCAGATCCAGCGCCAGGGCGGTCGGGTGACCGAGCGCGATGGCGCCTTCGGTCCGGAGCTCGTGGCCGAGATCCCCGTCGCGGCGGCCGCGGGCGGTGCGGTGGAGACGCGCGTTGCGCGCTTCATCGGCGTCGACGGACCGCGCTGGTTCCTCCGCGGCGTGATCGCGGGCGACGCGGCCGTGCAGCCGGAGGCGGCTGCGCTCGTCGAAGACCTCTTCCGCAGCATCGTCGTGGTGCGCGGGTCGGTGCCCATGCCGCCCCGCGACCTCATCCCGCTCCGGATGCCGGCCGCGCCGACGACCGGCAGCGAGAACGACTACTCCTCTCTTTAAGGCATGGACATGACCGACGAGGAGCGCCCCGAGCGCCCGACCCCTCAGCCGGACGACGACGACAGGACGACGGCCCCCGCGCCCGGTCTCGGCGAGAGCATCGCCGCAGCCGCACGCCGTTCGGGTCTGGGCCAGCTCGCCGAGGACGACTCCTCGACCGGCGCGGCGCTCCTGGGCGCTCTCGGCGGCATCCGCGGGCTGTGCGAGACGATCCTCCCCGGCCTCGTCTTCCTCGTGCTCTTCACGTTCACCCAGAACGTCCCGCTCTCGATCGGATGCTCGGTGGCGGTCGCGATCGTCTTCACGGTCATCCGCATCGTCGGAAAGACACCGGTGACGCAGGCGCTCGCCGGACTCATCGGCGTCGGCATCTCCGCCATCCTCGCGCTCATCACCGGGCGCGGCGAGGACAACTTCCTCCTCGGGATCTGGACGAACGCCGCGTACGCCGCGGGCATCCTGATCTCCATGCTCGTGCGCTGGCCGATCATCGGGCTCGCGGCCGGCTACCTGATGGGCGACGGCGTCGCGTGGCGCAAGGACAAGCGGAAGTTCCGGGTCATGCAGGCGCTGACCTTCCTCTGGTTCCTGCTGTTCGCGGCCCGCCTCGTCGTGCAGGTACCGCTGTACCTGGCGCACACCGACGAGGCGACGAGCGCGCTCGCCCTCACCAAGCTGCTCATGGGCGTCCCGCTCTACGCACCGCTCCTCCTCGTGACGTGGTTCGTCGTGAAGGGGCAATTCCCCCAGAAGCCCGTCACGAACCCACGCCCCACCTCGTCTACCAAGTAGAACCATTCGGACGGTAAGGGGGAGGGATGCTGGACGCGGGAACACGTGACGGGCTGACCTCCGCCCAGGTGGAGGCGCGCATCGCCGACGGGCGCGTCAACACGCAGGAGCAGCCCAGCTCGCGGTCGATCGGCGACATCCTCCGCGAGAACGTCTTCACGCTGTTCAACGGCATCCTCACCGCCTGCTTCATCGTCGTGGTCCTGCTGGGCGACCTGCGCGACGGGTTCTTCTTCGGCATCGTCGTCGTCAACGCGCTCATCGGCATCGTGCAGGAGTACCGCGCCAAGCGCGTGCTCGACCGGGCGGCGCTGCTCGCCGCGCCCCACAGCCGCGTGCGCCGCGACGCCGCGGTGGTGACGGTCGCGCTCGATCAGGTCGTGCTCGACGACCTGCTCGTCCTGCGTCCGGGCGATCAGGTCCCGGCCGACGCCATCGTGGTCGAGAGCACCGGGCTGTCCCTCGACGAATCGATGCTCACGGGCGAGTCCGATCCGATGTTCAAAGATGCGGGGGCGCCTCTGCTCTCCGGATCGCACGTCGTGTCCGGGACGGGACTGGCGACCGTCTCGGCGGTCGGCGCCGACTCGTACGCGAGCCGGCTCACGAGCGAGATCCGCAAGCACAGCCAGGTGCGGTCCGAGCTCCGCGACGCGACCAACCGCATCCTCGTCTACCTGTCGTGGATCCTGGGCCCGATCATCCTCATCACCCTGCTCGGCCGTGTCTTCGCCTACGGCGGGTTCTCCGAGGTGTTCGTCGACGAACGCTGGCGCCGGGCTCTGCTGGACGCGGTCGCAGCCGTCGTCGGACTCATCCCGGAGGGGCTGGTGCTGCTGACGAGCCTGGCCTTCGGCGTGGCGGCGATCCAGCTCGCCGCACGCAAAGTGCTAGTGCAGGAGCTCGCGGCGGTGGAGGTGCTGGCGCGCGTCGACGTGCTGTTCCTCGACAAGACCGGCACGCTGACCACCGGCGAGCTGTCGCTTCACGGCACCGAGGCGCTGGCGGGGGAGCAGGCCGTCGCCGACGGCGAGCTCGCGCTCGCGGCCTTCGGGTCAGACGAGGCGGGGAACGCGACGTCGGGCATCCTCGGCTCCCGGTTCCGCAGCGACCGGATCGCGGTGGGCCGACGCATCCCCTTCAGCTCGGCCACCAAGTACAGCGCGCTCACGATGACGGTCGACGGCGGGCCGGAGAGCGCATGGGTCCTCGGGGCACCGGAACGCGTGCTCGACGGCCACTCCGAGGCGTTGGCCCGCGCGACGGCCCTCGCCGCGACGGGACTGCGGACACTTGCGCTGGCGCGGGCGATCGACCCGCTGCCCGCCGAGCTGCACATGCCGCTGACGGGCACGCGGGTGGAGCCGGTCCTGCTCGTGCTTCTCGCTGAGACGCTACGGCCAGAGGCTCAGCAGGCGCTCGAGTACTTCCGCGAGCAGTCCGTCCGCGTCGTGGTGATGTCCGGCGACAATCCCGTGACCGTCGCGGCCATCGCCCGCGAGCTGCACCTCGAGGGCGAGGCGATCGACGCGTCCACGCTCACCACCGACGACGAGCTGGCCGACGCGCTCGAGCGCGCCAGTGTGCTCGGCCGTGTCAGCCCGGACCAGAAGCGGGCCGCGGTGCGGCTGCTCAAGGGAAGCGGTCGAACGGTCGCGATGACGGGCGACGGCGTCAACGACGCGATGGCGGTGAAGGGCGCCGACCTCGGCATCGCCATGGGCAGCGGTACCGCCGCGACGAAGGCCGCATCCCGCGTCGTGCTGCTCGACGACCGTTTCGATCGGCTGCCGGACGTCTTGGCGTCCGGTCGGCGGGTCATCGCCAACGTGGAGCGGGTCAGCAACATCTTCCTGGCGAAGACGACGTACGGCATCCTGCTGGCTCTCGTGAGCGCTGCGATCCTGTGGCCGTTCCCGTTCCTCCCACGACAGCTGACCCTGGTGTCGTCGCTGGCCATCGGCATCCCGTCCTTCTTCCTGGCGCTCGCGCCGAACAAGCGCATCTACACGCCGGGCGTGCTCGGGCGCGTGCTGCGGTACTCCATCCCGACCGGTCTCATCGCGGGCCTCACGGCGATCGTGGCGTACGCGCCGCTGTACCGCAGCGTTCCGCTCCACGAGGCCCGCAGCGTCACCACGGTCGCACTGTTCTGCGTTTCGCTGTGGATGCTGTGCGTGCTCACGAGGCCGCTCACCGGCATCCGCTGGCTGCTGCTCGCCGCGGTCGCCGCCGCCTTCACGCTGGTCTGCGTCATCCCGTTCACGGCCACCTTCTTCGAGATGCATCTGCAGCTCGACGGCGCCCTGGCCTGGGGCATCGCCGTGGGCGCCGTGGGCGCGGCCGGTGTCGAGCTGTTCTACCGGTTCGCGAAGCGACGTTCGCTGGTCTTCGACCGGCTCTGATCGTGATAGTTTTATCTCGACGTCAAGATACTTTCCGGCGATGAGGATTTAGGCTTACCTTGCTGGAAAGGCGCTTCGACGGACGACGAAGATGGACGAGGCGTGCGTGAACATCGCCTGCCGATGAAGGAGAGGGCATTGTGTCTGCTGTGAACAGCTTCGGTGCGAAAGAGACCTTGACGGTCGGATCGCGTGACTACACGATCTTCAAGATCGACACCGTCGAGGGATACCAGCGGCTGCCCTTCAGCCTCAAGGTGCTCCTCGAGAACCTGCTCCGCACGGAGGACGGCGCCAACATCACCGCCGACCACATCCGCGCTCTCGGCTCCTGGGACCCGGCGGCCGAGCCGAACACCGAGATCCAGTTCACGCCGGCCCGCGTGATCATGCAGGACTTCACCGGCGTCCCCTGCATCGTCGACCTCGCCACCATGCGCGAGGCCGTCTCCGCACTCGGCGGCGACCCGAAGAAGATCAACCCGCTCGCGCCGGCCGAGATGGTCATCGACCACTCCGTCATCGCCGACCTGTTCGGCCAGCCGGACGCGCTGGAGCGCAACACCGACATCGAGTACGAGCGCAACGGCGAGCGCTACCAGTTCCTCCGCTGGGGCCAGACCGCGTTCGACGACTTCAAGGTCGTCCCGCCGGGGACCGGCATCGTCCACCAGGTCAACATCGAGTACCTGGCCCGTGTCACCATGACCCGTGAGGTCGGCGGCGAGCTGCTGGCCTACCCCGACACCTGCGTCGGCACCGACTCGCACACCACGATGGTCAACGGCCTGGGCGTGCTCGGCTGGGGCGTCGGCGGCATCGAGGCCGAGGCGGCCATGCTGGGCCAGCCCGTCTCCATGCTCATCCCCAAGGTGGTCGGCTTCAAGCTGACCGGCGCCATCCCGACCGGCGTGACCGCGACGGACGTCGTGCTCACGATCACGCAGATGCTGCGCAAGCACGGCGTGGTCGGCAAGTTCGTCGAGTTCTACGGCGCCGGCGTGGCCGAGGTCCCGCTCGCGAACCGCGCCACCATCGGCAACATGAGCCCGGAGTTCGGCTCCACCGCCGCCATGTTCCCGATCGACGACGTCACCCTCGACTACCTGCGCCTCACCGGCCGCAGCGAGGAGCAGGTCCAGCTCGTCGAGCAGTACTCCAAGGCGCAGAGCCTGTGGCACGACCCGGCGAACGAGCCGGTCTTCAGCGAGTACCTGGAGCTCGACCTCTCGACCGTCGTCCCGTCGATCGCCGGCCCGAAGCGCCCGCAGGACCGCATCGAGCTGAGCCACGCCAAGGACCAGTTCGAGAAGGACCTCAACGACTACGCCGATGTCTCGCACGACCTCGTCGACCTGACGATCGCCGAGTCGTTCCCGGCGTCCGACCCGGGTGAGCTGCAGCCGGAGGACGACCGCAGCATCCACCTCCACACGCACCACAGCCACGCCCCGAAGACGGCCTCCAACCCGACCCCGGTGACGCTGAAGGAGAACGGCGAGGGCTTCGTCCTCGACCACGGTGCGGTCGCGATCGCGGCGATCACGTCGTGCACCAACACCTCCAACCCGTCGGTCATGCTGGCCGCCGGCCTGCTCGCCCGCAACGCGGCGAAGAAGGGCCTCAAGGCCAAGCCGTGGGTCAAGACCACGCTGGCCCCGGGGTCGAAGGTCGTCACCGACTACTACGAGAAGGCCGGTCTGACCCAGGACCTCGAGGCGCTCGGCTTCTACACGGTCGGCTACGGCTGCACCACCTGCATCGGCAACTCGGGCCCGCTGCTCGACGAGATCTCGGAGGCGGTCAACCAGAACGACCTGGCCGTCACCGCGGTGCTCTCGGGCAACCGCAACTTCGAGGGCCGCATCAACCCGGACGTCAAGATGAACTACCTGGCGAGCCCGCCGCTGGTCATCGCCTACGCGCTCGCCGGTTCGATGAACTTCGACTTCGAGGTCGACCCGCTGGGCCAGGACTCCGAGGGCAACGACGTGTTCCTGAAGGACATCTGGCCCGACGCGGCCGAGGTGCAGGAGACGATCGACTCCTCGATCAACGAGGGCATGTTCGTCCACCAGTACGCGTCGGTCTTCGAGGGCGACGAGCGCTGGAAGTCGCTGCCGACCCCGACCGGCTCGGTCTTCGAGTGGGACGAGAAGTCGACCTACGTGCGCAAGCCCCCGTACTTCGAGGGCCTCACGCTCGAGACGAAGCCCGTCACGGACATCGTCGGCGCCCGCGCGCTCGCCAAGCTCGGCGACTCGGTCACCACCGACCACATCTCGCCCGCCGGCTCCATCAAGGCGGACAGCCCGGCCGGCCAGTACCTCACCGAGCACGGCATCGACCGCAAGGACTTCAACTCCTACGGCTCGCGCCGCGGCAACCACGAGGTGATGATCCGCGGCACCTTCGCGAACATCCGACTGAAGAACCAGCTCCTGGACGGCGTCGAGGGCGGCTACACGCGCGACTTCACCAAGCCGGATGCGCCGCAGTCGTTCATCTACGACGCGTCGCAGAACTACCAGGCGCAGGGCACCCCGCTCGTCATCCTCGGCGGCAAGGAGTACGGCTCCGGCTCGTCGCGCGACTGGGCGGCGAAGGGCACCAGCCTCCTCGGCGTCCGCGCTGTCATCACCGAGAGCTTCGAGCGCATCCACCGCTCGAACCTGATCGGCATGGGCGTCGTGCCGCTGCAGTTCCCGGCCGGCGAGTCCGCCGACTCGCTGGGCCTCGACGGCACCGAGGTCTTCTCGATCACGGGCCTGGAGCAGCTGAACGAGGGCACCACCCCGAAGACCGTCCACGTCGTGGCAGAGCCGAGCGAGCACTCGCCCGCCGGCAAGCAGACCATCGAGTTCGACGCGGTCGTCCGCATTGACACCCCCGGTGAGGCGGACTACTACCGCAACGGCGGCATCCTGCAGTACGTGCTGCGGAGCCTCGTGTAAGCGGAGAGCGCGTGAACTGAGCCCCCAGTCCCGTACGGCGCCGGGGGCTCAGTTCGTTCGGGCGAATTCCGGCCATTCCGCGTAGAAGGCGTCCAGCGCCGCCGACAGCGGCTCGTGCTCCACGAACCAGCGACGAGCGGTCGGGTGGACGCTGTTGATGACGTCGCGCATAGCCCTGCGTTTGCCGCGGAGGTCTAAGCCGAACACCGGCTCGTGGTGAGCGATCCGATTGCGGAAGTCGCAGACGATCGACACAGAGCGCGCGATCTGGTCGACTCGGACTCCCTGACGGTTCGTGAACGCGTGCTGGAGCGCTTCGTCCCACAGCGCTTCCTTCCATCGGTGGCGCTGCGAAGGGAGGAGGTTGCGCCACACACCGAAGGTGAATTGCGCGACGATATCGTCGTGGTTGACCGGCCGCCGGCCTCGTACACCCCGAGCAGCATGGTCTCGGGCCGCACGAAGCCGGTCGGGCGGGAGCACGGACGCGAGGAGCGGCGCCGGGTCGCGGGCCCATTCAGGCGTCCTATGCACCGCGCGGTTCCAGCTCCGCAACTCCCGGTCGAGCGCATTGCGAAGTATCACCTCGCAGTAGTGGACTGCCGTGTGAGCAGTGCCACTGATGTGGGCGTTCGCGCGGTACAACGTCAGCGCTCGCGTTTCGTCACCTTTGCAACGCGCAAGGTACGTACCGATGCGCGGTTCGCTGAAATAGGTCACGATGTCTGCCGCCATTCCGCGAGCGTAGTAATCTCTTGAGCAGGACGTCGGCAGTACTAACGACGTCACGCTCTCAGGGGCCCGGGTTCGCCCGGGCCGCTGTGTTTAACCGGAACCGATTGCGGACTTCCACCGGTCAACCGCACGTTCCGAGCCTCTGCCCATTCGCGCGAGCCTAGACTCGAACGCATGGGCATCCTCGAGACCATCCACGGTCCGCGCGACCTCGACCGTCTGACCGACGGTGAGCTGGTCCAGCTCGCCGCCGAGGTGCGGGCGTTCCTGGTCGCCAACGTGGCGAAGACCGGCGGCCACCTGGGCCCCAACCTGGGCGTGGTCGAGACGACGATCGCCATCCACCGGGTCTTCGACTCCCCGCGGGACGCCATCGTCTTCGACACCGGCCACCAGTCGTACGTGCACAAGCTGCTGACCGGCCGCCAGGACTTCTCGCAGCTGCGCCAGCGCGGCGGCATGGCGGGTTACCCGCAGCGGTCCGAGTCGGAGCACGACATCGTCGAGAGCTCGCACGCCTCCTCCTCGCTCTCGTGGGCGGACGGCATCTCGCGTGCCTTCGAGCTGACCGGGCAGAAGGATCGCCACGTCGTCGCGGTGGTCGGCGACGGAGCGCTCACCGGCGGCATGACGTGGGAAGCGCTCAACAACATCTCCGACGACAACAACCGCAAGCTGATCATCGTCGTCAACGACAACGGCCGGTCGTACGCGCCGACGATCGGCGGCATGGCGCGGTTCCTCAACACCGTGCGCACTCGCAAGAGCTACCGCAGCCTGTACCTCACCTCGCAGGCCGCCTTCGACAAGCTCGGCACACCGGGTCGCTCCTTCTACCGCGGGGTCCGCGGCGGCCTCCACGGGTTCCTCAGCCGCTTCTCGAACAACGAGGCGCTGTACTCGAACCTCGACATCAAGTACATCGGCCCGATCCACGGGCACGACATCGAGGCGATGGAGGAAGCGCTCCAGCAGGCGAAGAACTACGGTGCCCCGGTGATCGTCCACGCGATCACGCAGAAGGGCCGCGGTTACGAACCGGCGCTGCGGGACGCGGCCGACCAGTTCCACGCCGTGGGCAAGATCGACCCGGAGACTGGCGAGGCGATGGAGTCGTCCACGCAGCCGTCGTGGACGGGCGTCTTCGCCGACGAGATCGTTCGCCTCGCCGAGAAGAACCCCAAGATCGTCGGCATCACCGCGGCGATGCTGCGTCCGACCGGCCTCCACAAGCTCGCCGAGCGCTTCCCCGACCGCGTCCACGACGTCGGCATCGCCGAGCAGCACGCGGCCACCAGCGCCGCGGGTCTCGCGTTCGGCGGCCTGCACCCGGTGGTCGCGATCTACGCGACCTTCATGAACCGCGCGTTCGACCAGGTCCTGATGGATGTCGGCCTCCACAAGGCGGGCGTGACCTTCGTCCTCGACCGCGCGGGAGTGACGGGGCCGGACGGACCGAGCCACCACGGTATCTGGGACCTCGCGATCCTGCAGGTCGTTCCGAACATCCGGCTCGCCGCGCCGCGCGACGGCACGCGCTTCCGTGAGGAGCTGGCCGAGGCGGTCGCGGTGGAGGATGCCCCGACGGTGCTGCGCTTCCCGAAGGGTCCTGTGCAGCCGGACATCGAGGCGGTGCGCCGCCTTGACGACGGGGTCGACGTGCTGCTCGAGGGCGACCGCAAGGACGTCCTGCTCGTCACCGTCGGACCGATGGCCGACCTCGGGCTGAAGGTCGCCGAGCGGCTGGCGGCGCAGGGGATCGGCGCGACCGTGGTCGACCCGCGCTGGGTCGTGCCGGTGCCGAAGAGCATCCTGTCGCTCGCGGCGGAGCACCGCATCGTCGTGACGATCGAGGACGGCATCCGCGTCGGCGGAATCGGCACGCGCGTCCGCCAGGACCTGCGCGGAGCGGGCATCGACACCGCCGTCGACGAGCTGGGCCTGCCCGACGCGTTCATCGACCACGCGTCGCGCGATCAGATCCTCGAGGACGCGGGGCTCACCCCGCAGAAGATCGCCCGCGACCTCGTCGCGCAGGTGCTCGGCAGCCGCGTCCCGATCGCACGACCCCTGCCCGACGACGCCCCCGCCGACGAGACTCCCGCTGCCAAGAAGCCCGGCGCCTGAGCGCCGACGTGACCCCCGCGGACAAGCGACGCTACCTGGTGGTGTACGACTACGGCATGGGAGGTCTCTGGGGACTCCTGTTGGCGCGCTCGGAAGCCGATATATCCCTTCGTTATCCCGAGCTCACGGTGGTGGACGCGCGTCCCGCGTGGATGTCTCCCGAGGATTTCGCGAGGATTGAACGCCTGGACGCGTACGACATCGACGACGCGCCCACAGGGATGCTCAGGACCGTGGTGGCCGACAGGGCGGCCGACTGATTCCCGCGCTCGGTTGACTTTGAGTGCACTCTAAGTCGTAACGTGACGGTATGACGGACACACGGACGGCGATGTCGATCTCCGACGTCGCCGAGCGGACCGGACTCACCACCCACACACTGCGCTACTACGAACGCGAAGGGCTCATGCTCTCGCCGGTCGAGCGCGCGTCCTCCACCCACCGGCGCTACACCGAGGCGGACGTGTCGTGGGTCGGCTTCCTCACCAAGCTGCGCTCGACCGCCATGCCGATCGCCACCATGCGCCAGTACGTCGTGCTGGCGCGCCAGGGCGACGGGACGGAGGCGGAGCGGCTGGAGCTGCTGCTCCTGCACCGCATGGCGGTGGTGCGGCAGCTGGAGGAGATGACGGCGAGCCTGGCGGCCATCGACTACAAGATCGACCTGTACCGGCGCACCGTCGAGCAGGTCACGGAAGGGAACGACGCATGAAGACGATCGCACTGGGAACCGAGAAGCTGGAGGTCTCGCAGCTGGGCCTCGGCTGCATGGGCATGTCCGCGTTCTACACCGGAGCGGGCCAAGACGAGGCGGGCTCCATCCGCACCATCCACCGGGCGATGGAACTGGGCGTCACGTTCTTCGACACCGCCGAGATCTACGGCCCCTACACGAACGAGGAGCTGCTGGCGAAGGCGTTCGCCGACGGACGCCGGGACCGCGTGGTCATTGCGACGAAGTTCGGCAACATCCTGCACCGCCAGAACGACGAGCGCGGGCTGGACGGCTCGCCCGAGAACCTGCGCCTCGCCGTCGAGGGCTCGCTGCGCCGGCTGAACACCGACCGCATCGACCTCTATTATCAGCACCGGATGGACCCGAACACGCCGATCGAGGACACCGTGGGCGCGCTGAAGGAGCTGATCGATGAAGGCAAGATCCTGCACTACGGCCTCTCGGAGGCGGCGCCGGCGACCATCCGCCGCGCGAACGTGGTGCACCCGGTCACGGCCATCCAGACCGAGTACTCGCTGTGGACCCGCGACCCGGAGGCCGAGGTTCTGCCGACCGTCCGCGAGCTCGGCATCGGCTTCGTGCCGTATTCTCCGCTGGGCCGCGGATTCCTGACCGGCACCATCCGCTCGCTCGACGACCTGTCGGACGACGACTTCCGCCGCTTCAACCCGCGGTTCGAGGGCGACAACCTGGAGGCGAACATCCGCATCGTCGAGCAGGTGGACGAGGTCGCCCGCGAAGTCGGCGCGGCACCCGGCCAGGTGGCGCTGGCGTGGCTGCTGTCGAAGGGCGACGACATCGCGCCGATCCCCGGCACCACGAAGGTGAAGAACCTGGAGCAGAACGTCGCCGCGACCGAGTTGACCCTCTCGGAGGACCAGCTCGCCCGCCTGGACGCCGTGGCCGCGCCGGTCGGCGACCGCTACCCCGACATGTCGACGGTCAACCGCTGACCCGCTGAACGATGAGACGCAACACGCCGTTATCCGGTCCGGATAACGGCGTGTTGCGTCTCATGGCGGGGGTGCTTACGCGACGCCCTTGATCGGCGGATGGTGGAACGTGTCTCCGAAGACGCGCTCCGACGCTCCCACCCGGTCCAGGTACGGCGTGATGCCGCCCATCTGGAACGGGAAGCCCGCGCCGAGGATCATGCAGAGGTCGATGTCCTCCGGCTCCTCGACCACGTGGTCGTCGGCCAGCATGCGGTGGATCTCGTCGGCCAGGCCGTCCTCCAGCGTGCGGAGGATCTGCTCCTTCGTCCACGGGTTCTTGCCGCCCGAGACGATCTTCGCGGCGCCCTTGTCGAGACCCTTCACCTTGCCCTTGGCGTCCTTCTCCAGCAGCGTGCCGTACTCGGCCAGCTTGTGGAGGTTCTCGGAGCGGTAGAACCGGTCCGGGAACGCCGCGTGGTGGGTGTCGAGCACGTGCGCGCCGACCTTCAGCCCGACCAGGTCGAGCAGCTGAGAGGGCGGCATGGGCAGACCCAGCGGTGCGATCGCCTCGTCGACGACCTCGAACGGCGTCCCGTCGTCGACGGCGTGCATCGCATCGCCGAGGATCTTCGCCAGGATGCGGTTGACGACGAAGCCGGGGGTGTCGGCGGTGATGACGGCGTTCTTCTTGAGTGCGGCGGCCGTCACCATGGCGGTGGACAGGGTGGCGTCGTCGGTGTGCGGCGTCTTCACGACCTCGATCAGCGGCATGACCGCGACCGGGGTGAAGAAGTGGAAGCCGACCAGACGCTCCGGGTGCTTCAGCTTCGCGCCGATCTGCTCCACCGACAGCGACGACGTGTTGGTCGCGATGACCGCCTCGTCGGACAGGAACGGCTCCACCTCGGCGAAGACGTCCTGCTTGACGGACAGCTCCTCGAACACGGCTTCGATGACCCAGTCGCAGTCCGCGAAGTCGGCCTTGTTCGTCGTGCCGGTGACGAGCGCGCGCAGGCGGTTGGCCTCATCCGGGGAGATGCGGCCCTTCTCCTGCAGCTTGCCGATCTCGTCGTGGATGTACGCCACGCCCTTGTCGACATGCGCTTGGTCGAGGTCGGTGATCACGACCGGCACACGCAGCCGCCGCACGAAGAGCAGCGCGAACTGGCTGGCCATGTAGCCGGCGCCGATGACGCCGATCTTGGTGACCTTCTTCGCGAGCTTCTTGTCGGGCGCTCCTGCGGGGCGCTTCGCCCGCTTCTGCACCAGGTTGAACGCGTAGATGCTCGCCTGGAACTGGTCGCCCGAGATGAGCTCCGCCAGGGCGTCGTCCTCGAGCGCGAAGCCGGCCTCGCGGTCGTTCGACTTCGCGGCCTTGAGCAGGTCGAGGGCCTTGTACGGGGACTTCGGCACCGTGCCGATGCGCGACTCGAGCATCTTGCGGGCGATGCCGATGGCGGCGTCCCACTTGACCATGCGCTCGAGCTTGCCCGGCTCGTTCGGGCGCTTCACGACGACGGCGCCGGTGAGGACCTTGTCGGCCCACCGCAGCGAGTCCTCGAGGAAGTTCGCCGAGTCGAAGATCGCGTCCGCGATGCCGAGGTCGAACGCCTCCTGCGCCTTGAGCATCCGGTTCTGCTTGAGCGGGTTCTCGACGACGACCTTCAGCGCGTTCTCGATGCCGATGAGGTTCGGCAGGATGGTCGCGCCGCCCCAGCCGGGGATCAGGCCGAGGAAGACCTCGGGAAGCGCGAACGCTGCCGTGTTGCGGTCGATGGTGCGGTAGTCGGCGTTGAGGCCGATCTCCACACCGCCGCCGAGGGCGAGGCCGTTCGTGAACACGAAGGACGGGACACCGAAGTGCGCCTGCTTGCCGAGGACGTAGTGGCCCAGCTGGGGGAGCAGCTTCGCGACCTCGACACTGGGGATGTCTCCCACGCGGCTGAGGTCGGCGCCGGCGGCCAGGATGAACGGCTTGCCGGTGACGGCGACCGCGTCGATCTCGCCGCGCTTGGCGCGCTCGGTCAGCTCGTCGAAGACGCGGCCGAGCTCCATCAGCGTGGCGGGGCCCAGGGTGTTGGGGCGCGTGTGGTCGCGGCCGTTGTCGAGGGTCACCAGCGCGAGGCGCTTGCCGCTGGGGAGCGGCACATCCTTCACGAAGGCGTGGGTGACGACCTCGTCGTCGGCGACGGCCTCGAGCGGGCTGAAGTCGATCTTGCTGTAGTCCGTCACGCTTCTCAGCCCTTCCGCGCAGCGCGCTTGTCGTAGTTGGGGTTCTCCCAGATCACGGTGCCGCCCTGGCCGAGACCCACGCACATCGCAGTGATGCCGTAGCGGACCTCGGGGTGCTCGGCGAACTGCGCGGCGAGCTGGATCATCAGGCGCACCCCGCTCGCGGCGAGCGGGTGGCCGATGGCGATCGCGCCGCCCCACTGGTTCACGCGCGGGTCGTCGTCGGCGATGCCGAAGTGGTCCAGGAACGACAGCACCTGGATGGCGAACGCCTCGTTCAGCTCGAACAGCCCGATGTCGTCGATGCTCAGGCCCGCCTTGCGCAGCGCCTTCTCCGTCGACGGGACCGGGCCGATGCCCATGATCTCCGGCTCCACACCGGCGAACGCGAAGCTCACCATGCGCATCTTCGGCGTGAGGCCGAGCTCCTTCACCGCGTCGTGCGATGCGAGGAGGGACGCGGTGGCGCCGTCGGTCAGCGGCGACGAGTTGCCCGCGGTGACCCGGCCGTGCGGGCGGAACGGGGTCTTGAGGGTGGCGAGACTCTCCATGTTGGTCTCCGGGCGCATGCCCTGATCCTGCGTGGCCAGGCCCCAGCCTTCCTCGGACCGGATCGCGACCGGAATGAGGTCCGGCTGGATCTTGCCCGCCTCGTAGGCGGCGGCGAGCTTGTGCTGGCTGCGCATCGCGAAGCGGTCGGAGCGCTCCTTGGTCAGCGCCGGGAAGCGGTCGTGGATGCGCTCCGCGGTCATGCCCATGTTGAGCGCGTCCTCTGCGACCATCTTCTCGCTGAGGAAGCGGGGGTTGGGGTCGGCGCCGAAGCCCATCGGGTGGCGGCCCATGTGCTCCACGCCGCCCGCGATGACGAGGTCGTAGGCGCCGAACGCGATGCCGGAGCCGAGCGTCGTGACGCTCGTCATGGCGCCCGCGCACATCCGGTCGATCGCGAAGCCGGGAACCGACTTCGGCAGGCCGGCCAGGAGAGCGGCGGTGCGGCCGAGGGTCAGGCCCTGGTCGCCCTGCTGGGTGGTGGCGGCGATCGCCACATCGTCGATGCGGTCCTTGGGCACCTCGGGGTTCCGCTCCATCAGGCCGATCATCGCCTTCACGACGAGATCGTCCGCGCGGGTGTTCCAGTACTGCCCTTTTTCGCCGGCTCGCCCGAACGGAGTACGGACTCCGTCGACGAACACGACTTCGTTCCTATCGGCCACAGTGCCTCCCAAATCAAGGTCGGAAACGATCCTAGGTACACGACTGTGCACGAAAAGAATCGTTTGATCCTTCCTACGAAACGGGCTCGGACCCCTCGTCGGCGCTTTGGGTGCTTTCCACAAACGCCTGGGCGATCACCTGTGCGGTTGCGGCAACCTGCCAGGGTCGGGCACCGTGCGCGGACAGGGCCTCGCCGACCGTCTCCGGCGTGATCTCGGCCGGGGGAGTCCACGCCACGCGCCGCAGCGTCTCCGGCGTCAGCAGGTTCTCCAGCGGGATCGCGCGCTCCTCCGACACGGTCGTCAGCGCTGCGCGGGCGGCCTTGAGCCGGGCGTCCGCCTCCGGATTGCGATCGGACCAGGCGCGCGGCGGTGGGAGGCTGTCGCCGTTGCCCCGCAGCACCGGCAGGTCGTCGGTCGTGCGTCCGGCCTCGATAGCGGCCCACCAGCGGTCGAGCTCGCTGCGGCTGGCGCGGCCGGTGAATTCGCGCAGCGACGCCAACGCGCGCTTGCTCTCCGGCATCGCCTTCGCAGCGGCGGTCAGCGACGCGTCGGGAACCAGACGTCCCGGAGCGGTGTCGAGCTCGCGGGCAAGCGCATCCCGGCTCAGCCAGAGCTCGCGGGCGACAGCGAGGTTCCGCAGGCCCCGGATGGAGTGGATGCCAGACAGCCGCCGCCATGGCTCGGCGCGCACCGGCGTGAGCTCCCGGACCAGCTCGTCGGCGAACTCCTGCCGGGCGATGTCCATCTTCCCGGACTCGTCGAGCAGCGCCGCGATGGCGTCGCGCAGGTCGGGCAGCAGCTCCACATCCAGCGCCGCGTAGTTCAGCCACGGCTCGGGAAGGGGACGCGTCGACCAGTCGGCCGCGCTGTGCTCCTTCGCGAGGTGGATGCCCAGCAGCTCCTCCACGACCGTCCCGAGTCCGACGCGCGGCATCCCTAGCAGACGTGCGGCCAGCTCGGTGTCGAACACGATCGAGGGGTCGAGGCCCACCTCGCGCAGGCAGGTGAGGTCCTGGGTGGCGGCGTGCAGCACCCACTCGTCGTCGTGGATGGCGTCGTTCAGCTCGTCGAAGCGGCCGATCGCCGGCGGGTCGAAGAGGAACGTGCCGGACCCGCGCCGGAAGACCTGGATGAGGTACGCACGCTGCGAGTACCGGAAGCCGCTGGCCCGCTCGGCGTCGACCGCGACCGGGCCCTCTCCCGCGACGATCCGCTCGACGGCCCGCAGGTAGCCGTCCCGGCTGTCGATGACGGTGTGCTCAGCCACGCGGTGTCCTTCTCGGCGAGGCCGCCCGCGTGCTCAGCAGGCTGACCCCTTCGCCGGTCGGGGGGAGGCCGGCGAGCATGCACAGCAGCTCGCCCCATCCCTCGACGTGCGCCGAGACGTCCGACTCCAGCGGGCTCCAGGAGGCGCGCAGCTCGATCTGCGACCCGTCGCCCTGGGCGGCGAGCTCGCCGAACCCGGTGGAGATGATCTTGGTGGCGGTGCCGCTGGCGGCGGTGTAGCGGGCATGGCGGGCGTCGAGCGCATCCACCAGCCACGACCACGCGACGTCGGCGAGGAACGGGTCGAGCCCGATGTCGGTCTCGAGCGGCGCCTGCGCGAAGCAGACGATGCGGAACGGGCCGCCCCACGCCTCCGGCTCGTCGGGGTCGTACAGCAGGATGAAACGTCCGGTGCCGAGGTCCGAGTCGCTTCCGTGCCGTGCCGGCCGGACGTCGGCCGCGAGCGCGACCGAGTACGGCGCCAGCTGTGCGGGCGCGGGGATCTCCTCGATGACGAGCTCCGGTCGCGACACTGCGGCGCGGATGGACTGCAGCGCCGTGGCGAACTCCGCCGGATGCTGCGGTGGGGATGTCGGTGTCGGCACGCTTCGAACACTAGAAGCCTTTGCCGTGTCCGGGTAGTAAGGCACGCCGCCTGGAGAACTCCTGAGGACGCGCCGGGGCCGCCGCCGGTACAGTGCACACTATGGCGGCAAGCGGCTCGGGTTCGGCGTTCGGCAAGGTGCTCGGGACGGCGGCCGTCGTCGCCGGGGGACTGGTGCTCGGCGCCGCCGCGACAGCCGCCTGGGCGACCGCGCGCGTCGCCCGCACCGTGATCACGCCGGTCCGTCGGCGACCGCAGAACCAGCTCATCCGCTCGTTCGACGAGACCGCCGGGACGGTCGCCCTCCGCGACACCCCGGACGCCGCGATGCCCGGCCGGTTCGGCCTCTGGTGGGGGAACGAGGCGGCGTATGCGAAGCTCGGCGGCCTGATCGAACGCGAGGACGGCACGGTCGTGCGCGAACTGGAGCGCGTCGAATTCGGGACGCTGCGCGCCGGCCGCGCGCGGATCAGCGGCTACTACTACCTCCAGCCGGAAGAGCTGGGCCTGGAGGTGACCAGCGTCGAGATCGCCACCGACCTCGGCGAGGCGCCGGCGTGGGTCTTCCCCGCGCCGCCGGCGGCGGACGACGGACGCTGGGTCATCCAGGTGCACGGCTGGGGCGCCTCCCGTCAGGAGGGCCTGCGCGCGGTCCGCACTTTCCACGACGCCGGTTTCACCTGCCTGCTCGCCTCCTACCGCAACGACGGCGACGCTCCGGAGAGCATCGACCGCCGCTACGGTCTCGGCGGGACGGAGTGGCGCGACATCGAGGCGGCCATCCACTACGCCGTCGAGCATGGCGCCCGCTCGATCGTCCTCATGGGCTGGTCGATGGGCGGAGCCGTCGTGCTGCAGACGATCACCCGCTCGACGGCGCTGGACCACGTGACCGGCATCGTCCTGGAGTCGCCCGTCATCGACTGGATCGACACCCTGGAGTACCAGGGCAACCTCCTGCGCCTGCCCGACATGATGACCCGCGCCGCCATGCGCCTCATCGAGTCGGAGTGGAGCGGGCCGATCACCGGCCAGGGCGCCCCGATCGACCTGCGGAGCATGGACTTCGTCGCCCGCGCCGCCGAGCTGAGCCTCCCGATGCTCATCCTGCACAGCGACGACGACGGCTTCGTCCCCTCCACCGGCTCCCGCGCGCTCGCCGCGGCCCGCAGCGACATCGTGACGCTGGTGCCCTTCGACACGGCGCTGCACACGAAGCTGTGGAATTACGACGAGGCGAAGTGGTCGGGAGCGATCACGGAGTGGCTGAGGGAGCACGTTTCGGCGACGGCGGCTCCCGTCGGAGACCCGGTCGCCTGACGTCCGGACGTGCGTCAGTCGTCGTGCGGCGGCAGCTCGCCCGCGGTGAGCGCGATCATGCGCGACATCGACCGCAGGTACTTCTTGCGGTAGCCGCCGCCCAGCATCTCGTCGTCGAACACGTCGTTGAGCGCGACACCGGTCTGCACGATCGGGATCTCGGCGTCGTACACGCGGTCGATGAACGCGACGAGACGGAGCGCGGCCATCTGGTCGTGCAGCACCTCCACGCCCGTCAGCCCGATGACATCGACGCCCTCGATGATCTTGATGTAGCGGGACGGGTGGACGGTCGCGAGGTGCGCGATGAGGTCCTGGAAGTCGTCGCTCGTGACGGTCTCTCCGCGGCCGGCCATCGTAGCGATGATGCGCTCGTAGGCGTCCGGCTCCACGGTGACCGCCGCGCCGGTGGTGTCGCGGCGGCGGTAGTCGAGGCCGTCGATGCGGATGGTCTGGAAGTTGGACGACAGCGACTGGATCTCGCGAAGGAAGTCGCTCGCGGCGAACCGCCCCTCGCCGAGCGCGTTCGGCGGCGTGTTGCTGGTCGCCGCGATGCGGGTGCCGGAGGCGACGAGCTCGCCGAGCATCCGGGTCATCATCATGGTGTCGCCCGGGTCGTCCAGCTCGAACTCGTCGATGCAGATCAGGGTGGAGCCGCGCAGCAGGTCCACCGCGCCCGCGTAGCCGAGCGCGCCGACCAGCGCCGTGTACTCGATGAAGGTGCCGAAGTACTTCGGCCCGGGAGCCTCGTGCCAGAGCGCGGCGAGGAGGTGCGTCTTGCCCACGCCGAAGCCGCCGTCCAGGTAGACGCCCGGCTTCATCGCCTCCACCTTCTTGCGGCTGCGGCTGAACAGGCCGGCCGGCCGCTGCGGCTCCCAGGTCTTCGCGAACAGCTTCAGGGTGGCGACGGCCTCCGCCTGCGACGGGTAGTCGTGGTCGGGCCGGTACGACTCGAACGTCGCGTGCTCGAACTGCGACGGCGGCACCAGGCTGGCGGCGATCTCGGCGCCCGTGATCTGGGGCGAACGGTCGGCGAGGCGGGGGAGGGCGCCGGTCTGCTCGAGGGTCATGACGGGTTCTGCACCTTTGTGTCGAAGTCTTACCGCGGCCGTTCTCAGCCGCCTACGCTGGACGTAGATTCCTTGGCGTCGCAGGCTCTCCAGCCTATCCCCGCGACCTCACCTCGTCTCCGGGAGGGACACACGCATGACCATCGAGACCGACCCGTCGCCCGAGTTCGCCGGCTACGCGCATCCGGAACGGCTGGTGAGCACCGAATGGCTCGCCGGCCGCCTGGGCGAACCGGGGCTCGTCGTGGTCGAGTCCGATGAGGACGTGCTGCTCTACGACACCGGCCACATCCCCGGGGCGGTCAAGATCGACTGGCACACCGACCTCAACGACCCGGTCGTGCGCGACTACGTCAGCTCCGAGCGCTTCGCCGAACTGCTCGGCTCGAAGGGCATCGCGCGCGACACCACGGTGGTGATCTACGGCGACAAGAACAACTGGTGGGCCGCGTACGCCCTCTGGGTGTTCACGCTGTTTGGTCACGACGACGTCCGCCTCCTCGACGGCGGCCGCGACAAGTGGATCGCCGAAGGGCGTGAGCTGACCCGCGACGTCCCTCAGCCGACCCCTGTCGACTACCCGGTCGTCGAGCGCGACGACACCGTGATCCGCGCCTTCAAGGACGACGTGCTCGCCGCCCTCGGAACGCAGCCGCTGATCGACGTGCGCTCGCCGGAGGAGTACAGCGGCGAGCGCACCGAGATCCCCGGCTACCCGACCGAGGGCGCCCTGCGCGCCGGCCACATCCCGTCGGCGAAGTCGGTGCCGTGGGCGAAGGCGGCCGCACCGGACGCGACCTTCAAGCGCCGCGCCGAGCTTGAGCAGGTCTACCTCGAGGGCGCCGGGCTGAAGCCCGGCGACGACGTCATCGCCTACTGCCGCATCGGCGAGCGGTCCAGCCACACCTGGTTCGTGCTCACCCACCTCCTCGGCTTCGAGAACGTCCGCAACTACGACGGTTCGTGGACGGAGTGGGGCTCGGCCGTGCGTGTCCCGATCGTCACGGGTGCCGAGCCGGGCGTGGTCCCGGCCCGCTGACCGGGTGTCCCCGAATCCGACGTAGCCTTGAAGGGTGACTGAACTGACGGGCGCGCTCGCCGAGATCCGCGACGACTTCCAGGCGCTGGAGCAGAACGACCGGCTGCAGCTGCTGCTGGAGTTCTCCGACGAGCTGCCGGAGCTGCCCGAGCGCTACCGCGACCACCCCGACCTGTTCGAGCGGGTCGAGGAGTGCCAGGCGCCCGTGTTCATCTTCGTCGAGGTGGATGCCGACGGCATCGTGCACCTGTACGCGACCGCCCCGCAGGAGGCGCCCACCACGCGCGGCTTCGCATCCATCCTGGTCCAGGGCCTCGAAGGTCTCACCGCCGACGAGGTGCTGGCGGTGCCCGACGACTTCCCGCAGACCCTCGGCCTCACGCAGGCGGTCTCGCCGTTGCGCATCCGCGGCATGTCGGCTCTGCTCGGCCGCGCCAAGCGGCAGGTGCGGGAGAAGGTGGCGGCCTAGGCCGTCGGTCGCCGATTCGCGACCTCCAGCAGCACGTCGGCGTGGCACGCCTGATCGAGCCGGCACCAGCAGGCCAGGTTCCTGCCGGCGAGCCGGGCGCGGATCTCCTCCGGGTCCGGGTAGCCCACCGCGACTCGCTCCGCGGGGTCGTCGAGCATCGCACGGAACGCGGCGATCGCGCGCTCGCGCCCGAGCTCGGCGACCGGGAACGGGTTGCCCCACCTCGTCGGCCTCGCGACGACGACCGTGTTCTCGGGTTTGCGCCAGCCTTTGCGGCGGCTCAGCTGGATACGCTGTGGGCTCACGCCGCACCTCCCTTCCGCCGTCCAGCCGACGACCCGGCTGTTTCCCTACGCCTGCGCGGCGCATCGGCAGTATCCGGAAACACAGTGTTTACACGCGACCCGGATGCGTAACAACCGCGAAACACGAGCATCCCTCCACGGAAACCTCTCGGCTCGAAACTGGCTCCACCCCGAAACCCCCATGAACCCGCGGGGCTTGCACAGAGAGGCAGATGATTCGCATGGTGCTCCACACAGCAGCGGACTACGCGGAGGCAGGGACGGTCAACGCCCTGTGGCTCCTCGTGGCCGCGGCCCTCGTCCTGCTGATGACCCCCGGCGTCGCCTTCTTCTACGGCGGCATGGTTCGGGCCAAGAGCGTCATCAGCATGATGATGATGAGCTTCGGCGCGATGGCCCTCGTCGGCGTCCTCTGGGTCGTCTACGGCTACGGTCTCGCGTTCGGCCCCGCCTCCATCCCTCACTTCCTCGGCACCCCGGACTGGTTCCTGTCGAGCCTGATGGGCAAGGACGGCATCACCCCCGACCTCGGCGGTCTCGCGTTCGCCGGCTTCCAGGCGACCTTCGCCATCATCACCGTGGCCCTGATCTCGGGCGCGATCGCCGACCGCGCCAAGTTCGGCTCGTGGATGGTGTTCGCCGGCATCTGGGTGACGGTCGTCTACTTCCCGGTCGCGTACTGGGTGTTCAACCTCGCCGACGGCTGGGCTCCCGCCGTCCTCCACGTGAACGACTTCGCCGGTGGTACCGCGGTCCACATCAACGCCGGTGCCGCGGGTCTCGCCCTGGCCCTCGTCCTCGGCAAGCGCGTCGGGTTCCAGAAGGGGATGTCCAAGCCGCACAACGTCCCGCTGACCCTTCTCGGCGCTGCCCTGCTGTGGTTCGGCTGGTTCGGCTTCAACGCCGGTTCCGAGGCCGCGGTCGACGGCGTCGCCGCGATCGCCTGGGTCAACACCCTCGCAGCCCCCGCAGCCGCGACCATCGGCTGGCTGATCGTCGAGAAGATCAAGGACGGCAAGCCCACGTCCATCGGCGCCGCGTCCGGTGCCGTCGCGGGTCTGGTCGCGATCACCCCGGCCTGTAACATCCTGACCCCGGGCTTCGCGATCCTCCTCGGCCTCGTCGCCGGTGCCGTCTGCGCGCTGGCGATCGACCTGAAGTTCCGCCTCGGCTTCGACGACTCGCTCGACGTGGTCGGCATCCACCTGGTCGGCGGCCTCATCGGTACCCTCTGGATCGGCATCTTCGGCTTCACCCACGTCTACAACAGCAAGGGCGAGGCCACGGACCAGTTCTCCAGCCTCCTCTACGGCGGCAGCTTCTACCAGCTGGCCGTCCAGGCGGTCGGTGCCTTCGCGGTTCTGATCTACTCCTTCGTCCTGGCCTACGCGATCGGCTGGGTCATCCAGCGGACGATGGGCTTCCGCATCAAGAACGAGGACGAGCTGGCCGGCGTCGACACCGTCGTGCACGGCGAGGAGGGCTACGCGCTCGAGACGGTCTGACCGTCCTTCTGCCCGACACGGACGGGGCGTCGCCTGCTGGCGGCGCCCCGTCCCGTCGTTCGGCCTCGCTAGGGTGAGAGGGTGATTCCGGTTCGAGGGAGCACCGCGGCGCAGGCCACGCCCGACCAGGTGGATGCGCTGCTCCTGTTCTTCTGCGGCGCGCTCGTGCTGCTCGCCGCCTTCGGGCTGGCGTTCTACGTCGGGGGCCTCGGCGGCCGCGCCCGGGCGGCGCGAGCGTTCCGGTTCGTGCTGCTCGGCCTCGCGGTCACCGTCGTCCTCGCGGTGGCCGGAGGCTACGGGATGGTCGCGGGCTCCCCGCTGATCGGTCACCTGCTCGGGATGCCCGACCCCGGCCTGGCGTCGCTCGCCGGCACCGACCCGGCCGCCGCGTCCCCCTACCCGCTCGCCCGCGCCGGATACGTCATCGCCGTGCTCGTGCTGTGCACGTCCGTCGTCGCCGTGGCCGTCGCCTCGCGGCTCACCCTGCGCGCGTGGATCGTGTTCACCGTCCTCTGGCTGCCGCTCGTCGTCTTCCCCGTCGCGTACGGGGTGTTCTCGCTGGACGACGGCTGGGCCGTCGCCGGCCTCCGCGTGGTCGACTTCGGGGGAGCCCTGCCGATCGTCGCCGCGGGCGGAAGCGCCGTGGGCGTGCTGCTCGCGTGCGGACGCGGTGAGCACCAGCAGCCGCATCCCGTCACACCGTCGCTGCTGGCGTTCGGCGGCGCCGCGCTCTGGGTGGGATGGCTGGGCCTGGTGGTCGGCTCCGAGGGCTCACTCGACGCGTACGCGCCGCTGATGGCCATCGGGGCGTTCGTGGCGTCCGCGACCGGTGTGCTGATGTGGATGGTGGTGGATGCGGTGCTCCTGCGGCGCCCGGCCCTCACCAGTGCGCTGTGGGGCGCCTTCGCCGGCCTCGTGTCGGTGACTGCCGCTTCCGGTGTGCTCACGCTCGGCTGGGCGATGCTCGTCGGTGCGCTGTCGGCGCTGGCCTGCGCCACGATGGTCGACCTCGCCGCCCGCGCGCGCTTCGGGCCGTCCCTGACGCTCTGCGTCGTGACGATCGTCGGGGGACTGGTCGGGCTGCTGTTCCCCGGCCTGTTCGCCAGCGGGAGCGGCATGGTCGACAGCGGCAACTTCGACCTGTTCATCGCCCAGGGCATCGCCGGGATGGCCGTGCTGCTCTACGCGACCACGGCGTCGCTGCTTCTGGCGCTGGCGCTGCGCTTCACGGCGGGGCTCACCCGCATCCGCTATGGTGCCGGACGTGGCCTCCCTGCGCAGCGTCCTGTCCTCCCTGAGCGCGATGCTGCGCCCGTCGCGGACGGCGTCGCCCGCCAGGCCGACCCCGGCCGCTGAGCCCGGTCGCGCCGGTCCCGGCGCCACACAGCAGGTCGACCCGCGGTCGCTCGGCCGCATCCGGACCTCGTACGAACCGCGCCTGGACGGCGACGCCGACCCGGGCGAGATCGTCTGGACCTGGGTGCCCTACGAGGAGGCCGACGGGCGCGGAAAGGACCGCCCGGTCCTCGTCGTGGCGAGCGAGCCGGGCGGGACCGTGCTGGCGGTGGCGCTGACCAGCCAGGAACACCCCGGACGACCGGAGTACCTGGCGATCGGCTCGGGGGACTGGGATGGCCGCCACCGCCCCAGCTTCGTCCGGATCGACCGCGTGTTCCGGCTGCACCAGTCCGGGATGCGCCGCGAGGGGGCGGCCCTCGACGCGCGCCCGTACGAGACGGTGCGGCGGGCGCTGTCGGCGCGGTACGGGTGGCGGTGAGCGACGGAGATCCCGGGACTCCGCGTCCGAAACTCCTGCCCGAACTGACAATGGTCGGAGATTCGACACCCGAACTCCGTCGATCACTGCGGCCAGATCCGATACCTCTTGTTCTCCCGTCGCCGAGGCACCAGGATGAAGCGGTGCCCGTACGACGCCTGAGAAGACCCGCTACCGCTCTGGTCTCCGCGGTTGCGGTGGTCGCCATTCTCGCCGGGTGCGCGCCGACCGCGGCGACCGCGGGGAGTCGTCCGCATCGCTCGGCGACCGCCACCGCCCATCCGACCTCGTCGCCGACCCCGGCCACCCCGACGCCCTCGCAGCCGACGTCCTCCCCGCCGCCGGCCACCCCGAGCCTCCCGCCGCAGCCCGCGCCGTACCTCACCCCCGTGCCGGCAGGCACCGTTGTCGCGCAGGGCGACGTCGCCTCGCCGAAGGGCAGCATCCACTTCCACTACCGGATGGTCTCCAACGGCGACAACACCTACTCGGCTCAGTACTCGGGCTTCACGAACACCGCGCCCATCCCGGTATCGGTCACCCTCCTGGAGGTGCCGCCGCGCGTCGGGGACGGCGTCGTCTTCCACGGCATGGGCGACCACCCGCTCGGCGGCCCCACGACATCGCCCGCCGCGCCGTCGTCGGCGAACATCGGGGCGGCTCCCGCCGACCTCGTCGCACTCGTCACGTACTCGTCGGTCGCCTCCGCCGACGGCGTCCCGGTCGAACTCGGCCCCGGCAAGGTGCTCGCGGTGGACACGGTCCGCTGGTCGGTGCCGACGCGTGAGACCAACGTCCACCCGGTCGACGGGGGAGCTCGTCCCCTCGCCGGAGGCATGGTCACCGCCACCACGCCGTCGGGCGCGCCTGCGAGCTACCGGGTGGGCCACGGCGACCTGCCGGGGTATGTGGCCGAGCGCTTCGGCATCACGCTGCAGGACCTGCTGTGGCTGAACCCGTCCCAGGCGGCCTTCGACGCGCAGGGCAACCTCTACGAGGACGCGATTCTCAACCTGGACCCGGAAGCCTTGCCGCGGTGAACTGGTGACGATCCTCGACGAGGGCGGCCGGCCGTACGCGCACCTCTGAAGGATCGTGCCGTGAAGACGTGCGCATCTGAACGATCGTTCAGCCCTCCCCTCTGTAGCGCCTGAGAAGGTCTGGCCCTCGGAGCGCCGCGAGCGTACAACTCGTGAGGCTCGCGCTCGGCTGCCCCGGAGGATCCATCGTGCACACGTCCATTCCCCTGCTCGACGCATCCACATGGCTGCATGCGTTCGGACCATGGGTGCTCGTCGGCATCGCCGTCGTCGTCTTCATCGAGTCGGGACTCCTGTTCCCGTTCCTGCCGGGGGATTCGCTGCTGATCACGGCGGCGATCCTCGCGCCGAACCTCGGCATCCAGGTGTGGCAGGTGGCGGCCGTAGCGATCGTGGCCGCGTTCCTCGGGGACCAGGCGGGCTACTGGCTCGGAAAGCGCTACGGACGGCGCCTGTTCAAGCCGGACGCCCGCGTGCTGAAGACCGAACGGCTCGAAGCGGCGGAGGCGTTCTTCGCCCGTTACGGCGGACCGTCGCTGGTCCTCGGCCGCTTCGTCCCCTTCGTGCGCACCTACGTCCCGCTCTCCGCCGGCATCGCGAACATGCGCTACCGGCGGTTCCTGCTCTGGAACGCCCTCGGCGGCGTCAGCTGGGTCATCGTGATGGTGCTGCTGGGCGTCCTCCTCGGCGGCATCCCGTTCGTCGCGAACAACATCGACGTGCTGATGATCGTCGTCGTCGCGATCTCCGTCGCGCCCGTCGTGATCGGCGCGCTCCGCCGCCGGCGGCGTGCCCGCGGTCAGGCGGACGCCGGGGATCGGCAGTCCGTCTGACGGCGGAGCAGGCGCCTCCGGAGACGGCGGAGACGAGAACCGCTGGCCCGCGTTGGTGGGATGGCGGCGTCGACGAGGGGACTGCGACCATCGCGGTGTGGCCATGATGACATCCGTCGAGACAACCCTCGACACAGACTTCGCCATCCTCCATCTTCAGCAGTCGATGAACTGGGTCGCCGACATCGGCATCTTCGCGCTTTCCGCGCCCGGAGCGGTCCACGTTGTGTGCGGCACCAAGTACGCCCGGGTCCACGTCCGTGCAGAGAGATGGGATGCGCGCCCGCCGTTCGACGAGTCGTGGGAGGACTTCGACGAGCTCCCTTTCGCCGAGGTCCCCGGTGACGGCCCGCTCATCATCGCCGGCTTCGATCCGGGCGAAGTCCGTCTCGACGTCGATGGCATCGGCAACGCGCGCGTCCAAGTGTTCGCCCGCGGCAGGCACCGGTACACCTACAGCGACGGCACCTCAGGGGATGCGCTGCAGCCCGAGGAGTGGCTGTTCCGGTTCTTCCCGGCGGACGATGAGTTCCAGCCCCTCGCAGGAGGTCCTCGTCGCCTCGCCGGTGAGGGCGGCCTGCACGCGGCGTGGTCCGACCCGTGGTCTGCAGCAGGGGGCGCCGTTGGGAGCAGCGGCTGGGACGACCTGCTCTCGCGTTCGGCTTCCTTCCGTTCCATCTGCCAGGCGCTCTGGTCGGAGCATGGACCGGCCACGGCCGACGCCCTGGCACGCAGACTCCGTACCTGGAAGCAGCAGGGGGAGTCCACCTGGGCCGACGCGCTCGACGACGTCATCGTCCAGCCGCTGTCTGAAGCTGACCCGCTCGCCGAATTGACGGGACGGCAGGCACCGCTGACAACCGGTCGAGCCATCGATGCTATGCGTGACCTCGGCCTCCTGCTCGTCGAGAGGCGCAGCGGTCAGGAACTGCTGATCCCGAATCCGTCCCCCGAACCTGCCTGGGCGCATCAGGCTCGGAACGGTGCGGATGAAGCCACTATCCGCCGCATGCGGGTGGCCACGCTCATACGACTTCACGCTCTGCTCGCGGAAGACCTGCGATACGCGATCGCATGGTCGGGTGAGGCAGGCGTGCAGACGACCGTGAGGTCACTCGCCATACGGTTCGCGGCGACGGTCGCCGCGGTGACGGGCGCCCTTCGACTCCTCGTCGCGGAGGGGCGGCTTGTCCCGGACGTCGATCTGGGACTCGATGCGGTCATCGATCCGGACGTTCCGCTCCGCCTTCGGTGCGCGTGACCGCCCTCCGGCGCGGTCGCGACAAAAAGAAACCCCCGGCCTGACCGGGGGTTTCTTCGTGGTGGGCGATACCAGACTCGAACTGATGACCTCTTCCGTGTGAAGGAAGCGCGCTACCAACTGCGCCAATCGCCCGCTCGCAGCCAAGCGGCTGCGAGTTCCGATACTAGCCGACTCGGAGGGTCGAACGCACATCGACACCGACGCGGCAGGCGACACACCCGGCAGGCGTCATCGGTTTTGTCTTGGGCGCGCGGATCGGCTAGAGTCTTTCAAGTGCCGCAGGGAACTGCGGAACGAAATGCGGATGTAGCGCAGTTGGTAGCGCATCACCTTGCCAAGGTGAGGGTCGCGAGTTCGAGTCTCGTCATCCGCTCGAGTCGGCCCGGTCTTCAGATCGGGCCTCTCAGGTACGGTACGGTTTTTCCGTGTTGTGGCGTTCGGTGGATTGGCCGAGAGGCGAGGCAGCGGCCTGCAAAGCCGTATACACGGGTTCGAATCCCGTATCCACCTCGATTCTGAGCTCCTGAGTTCGGATTCGGGCGATTGGCGCAGCGGTAGCGCGCTTCCCTGACACGGAAGAGGTCACTGGTTCGATCCCAGTATCGCCCACCAAGAGAAAGAGCCCCTGAACGGGGCTTTTTTCGTATCGGGACGGTAACGTGTGCGCATGTTCTCTACGACCTTGAGCTCCGGCGCCAGCCTCCGGCCGTTGGAGCCATGGCGTGCCGAGGAGTTCGCCGCCCATCTGGACCGCGCGCGGGAGCACATCCGCCCCTGGGTGGGCCCGTCGTTCGTCACGAACGATGTGGCGGGCGCGCGCACCACCCTCGGTCGCTACGCCGAGCGGGCGGCCCGGGACGGCGCAGGAATCTACGGGATCTGGGTGGACAGCGTCCTCGTCGGTGGCGTGATGTTCGTCGAGTTCTCCACGGCGACGGGCTCGTTCGAGATCGGATGCTGGCTCGAACCCGGCGCCGAGGGGCACGGTCACATCACGAGTGCCGTGCGGGAACTGCTCGCCTATGCCTTCGACGAGCGCGGGATGCACCGCGCCGAGTGGAGGTGCCGCAGCGACAACGACCGGAGCTCGGCGGTCGCCCGTCGTCTGGGCATGACGCTCGAGGGCGTGCTTCGCGAAGCGTGGCCGGTGGGCGACGTCTTCTACGACAAGCAGGTCTGGTCGCTTCTGGCCTCGGAGTGGCGCGCCTCGTCCGGCAGGGCAGATGTCAGTCGGCAACCGGCGCGACGGTGATGCGCATCACCGTCTTGCTCTTGCCGATGTGGCGCTCGAACGTGAACCCCGCCTTCTCGAACATGGCCCGCGTGCCGTTGTGGAGGAAGGATGAGGACGTCCGTTTCCCGGGCGCGAGCTCGTTGGGGAACGACACCACCTCGCCGCCGCCCGCCCGGGCGATCAGCTCGAGTGCCCCATCCAGCGCCTCCCGCGCGACCCCGGTGCGACGGTGGTCGCGGTCGACGAAGAAACAGGTGATGCGCCACGGCGCCGGCCGGGACTCGCCTGCGTCGTACTGCTTGCGGTGGTAGATGTTCGGCAGTTCGTCGGGGCTGCCGTACTCGCACCACGCGATGGCGTCGTCACCCTCGAAGACGAGGGCGGCGTGGGCCACCCCCTCCGCGACGAGCCGCTGCTTGAAGGTGGGGCCGTCGTACTCGCGCTTGACGGTGTCCGCCGTGTCGCCGTGGAAGTACGAGCAGTAGCACCCGCCCCAGACGCCGTTGTGCTTCTGGGCGAGCGCCAGCCAGGCCGGGTAGGTCTCCAGGGTCAAAGGCCTGATCACATGCCGGGTCGTCACATCCACAGCGAACCCCCTCCGTCGGGCACGCGTCCAGTGTGACCCGTCCGACGGCTAGCCCGCCAGCACCGACGTCGCCGCCCGCACCCCCGACTGCAGCGCCCCCTGGATCGACGGCGTCTCGCGGTGATCGCCCGCGATGTGCAGGCCTCGGCCGATCCGGGCCGGAGACGCGCGCCGCATCGGCGGGGGCAGCGCCGGAAGCGCGTGCGGGATGTCGTCGCGGCGGAGCAGCCGCCACGCCGACGAGGCCGGGCCGTACAGCCGGGCGAGCTGGGCGCGCACCTCGGCCTCGCTCGCGCCGTCCCCGGCGGACCACAGGCAGGTCGCCTGCACCAGGTGCTTTCCCGGCGGCGCCGCCTCCGGGATCGTCGACGAGATGGCCAGCGCGTTGACGATCGGGCCGTTCCCAGCGCCGTCGATCGTCAGATAGCGGGATGGCGGAGCCCCTTCGGCCGCGAACCACCAGGTCTGCAGTCCTCGGGTCGCCGGCGTCGGCACGTCCATCAGACCCTCGACCGCCTCGGCGCCCACCGCCACGACGACATCCCGCGCGGACAGCGTCCCGCCGGGTGTGTCCACCTGCCAGCGACCGTCGCGCCGCTGCAATCCGCTCACGGCGTGCCCGAGGCGGATGTCCGCTCCTGCCGCAACCGCCCGGGCGGCGAGCGCGGTGGGGAGCGCCGCGATGCCCGCGCGCGGGAGCCCGGCCGCGGCGGGAAGGAATGATCGCGCGAGAAGGCGGACGTACGTGTCGGAGGTCGACTCCGTCGCGTCTGCGAGGACTCCGGCGAAGAACGGCGACAGCACCTCTGTCCGGAGCGGACCGGTGAGGCCCGCAGCATCCCATCCCTCCGCGAGTGTGCGGTCGGGACGCGCGACCGTTCTCCGCGGCCGGAGGGCGATCGGCCCGAACCACCGCGCGAGACCGGCCAGGTCTCGAGGCGTCGGAAGTCCACTGGCGAGCGTCGCCGGAAGCAGCCCGGGATGCCGGAGCGGATGCGCGAGCGTAACCAGCGAGCCGTCGGGACGTCGCACCCGTACGGCGGTCGGAAAGGCCGCGACCGAGAGGGCGGAGACGTCGACCGCCGAGCGGACGGCCGGGTAGGCGGTGTTCAGCACGTGGAATCCGCGGTCGAGGGTGAAGCCGTCGACATGGTCGGTCCGCTGGCGGCCGCCGACGCGATCCGCGGCCTCCAGGACGACCACCTCGCGGCCCTGCTCCGCGAGCGACGCGGCGCACCGCAGACCCGCCAGCCCCGCACCGATCACGACCACGTCATGCGTCTGCATGAGCCGAGTGTAGGAGCAGGTGGCCGGCGCGCAAGGGCGACGGGGAGCATCTCAGGCTTCGCCGGCCGCCTCTCTCTCGCGGGCACCATCCTGCTCCCGCCGCCGCGCGCGGTGGACGCGGTACCCCCGCACCGTCAGCACCACGATGAAAATATCGAACGCCGTCAGCGCGGCGAGCCCCCACGTGAAGTGCCGCACGAGTTCGTACCCCTGCCAGCCGATGAACGCGACCAGGAACCCGATCAGCCAGGGATACGCCCACAGTTTGTCGCGCAGCACCGCCACCACGAGGAACACCTTCACGACGCCGTGCACCAGCAGGTAGACGGCGCCGAACAGGGTCGCCGACACGCTGAGATCGCCCGTGTAGTGGAGCAACCAGTGCGCGACCGGATCGTGCGGGTCCTCCCGCAGCTCATGCCGTGTCAGCGCACGGGCGGCCGCCTCGAGTTGGGCGGGCGACACCAGCAGCAGCGCTACGCCCGCGACCAGCTCGATGACCCCGTCCAGGCCCTTCAGCACCAGCGTCACGAAGAAGGTGCGGTCGAGGAGGGATCGGGAGGTCGCCACGTCCCGCACCGTACGCGCAGGGGCCCCACCATCCGGTGTGACCGCGGCCTTCTCCCTGAGCGATTTCTCAGACTGGATTCCTTGGTCCGCCCCCATCCCGGGTTGTTGGATCGAAGGGCGCCGACCAGCGCGCATCCCGCATCGATGAAAGGACATCATGCGCACCACTTCGAGAACCCTCAGGGCCGCAGCCGTCACCGCCGGCGCGGCCCTTCTCTTTGCCGCCGCGGCCGCCACGCCGGCTGCAGCGGCTCCGGGCAGGAACGCCCTCCCGGGGAGCCAGCCCGCGTGGGCGAACGCCAAGGCGCTCCGCTCCGCCGCCCCCGCCGGCGACCCGGTCGACATCCGCGTGTACCTGCCGTGGCGCAACGCCGACGCGGCAGCCGCGACCGCGCTCGCGGTCTCCACGCCCGGCTCGTCGTCGTACCGGAAGTACCTCACCCCGCAGGCGTTCCGCCAGCAGTTCGCGCCGAGCCAGTCGAGCGTGGTGGCGGTGCAGCAGTTCTTGCGCGGGGCGGGCTTCAGCGTCGTCGACACGCCCTCCAACAACCGGTATGTCTCGGCCGAGGGCACCGTCGCCCAGGCGCAGAGCGCATTCGGTGTGACCCTGGGCGAGTACAGCGCCTACGGCACGACGCTGCGGGCTCCGGAGTCGGCGGTCAGCGTCCCGTCGTCGCTGGCCGGAATCGTGGAGAGCGTCGCCGGCCTCGACCAGGGCGCGTCGCTCATCCAGCCGACGAACACCACCGGCAACGGAAACGCGCCGAAGCAGAACCACGGTGCGCCGTCGGTCGGCTTCCGCGCCGGGCAGCCGTGCTCGCTCTGGTATGGAGAGAAGACGGTCTCGATGCCGAACGCCCCGGCGTACGGGACGACCACGAAGCCGATCGCGCCGTGCGGCTACACGCCTGCCCAGGTGCGCGGACTCTACGGCCTCGATCAGGTCGCCGCGGACGGCAGCGGCCAGACGGTCGCGTTCGTCGGCGCGAACGCGAGCCCGACGCTGGTCCAGGATGTGACGAAGTACAGCAGCCTGCACAACCTGCCCGCGCCGAAGATCACGCAGCTCGTGGCGCCCGGTGTGTACAAGCACCCGGACACCCCGCAGCAGGTCCCCGGCGACTACTACGGCGAGGAGACCCTGGACGCGGAGGCCATCCACACGACGGCGCCGGGAGCGAACCTCCTCTACGTCGCGTCGGCGAACGCGCGTCAGGACTTCGACGCGTCCGTCAACCACATCGTGGACAAGCACCTCGCGAGCATCCTCTCGATCAGCTACGGGTTCGCGGGTGAGGCGGTGCCGCAGGGCTTCGTCAACAGCCTCAACAACACGTTCATCGAGGCCGCCGCGACCGGAGTCGGCGTGTTTGTCTCCAGCGGCGACTCGGGGGATGAGGTGGGCAACTTCGGCACGCCGACGGTCGACTTCTACGCCGATAGCCCGTTCGTGACCGCGGTCGGCGGATCCTCCGCGTCCGTCGTCCCCACCGGGACCGCTCCGGCGCTCGGCTACGGCGCGATCGACGACCCGGCTTCGCCGCTCAACCACACCGGGTGGAAGCGCTCCTTCGAGGTCGGCTGGCAGACGGGTCTCGACCCGGTGACGCCGACGCCCACGGACCACATCTCCAGCGCGCCGTACCTGCTGAACGGCACTCTGGCCGGTCCGCTGCCTGGCACGTTCAACGGCGGCGGGGGAGGCGGCGTGAGCCGTCTGTTCGCGCAGCCCGCGTACCAGGCGGCCGCCGTGGGCTCCGCGTCGGGACGACTGGTGCCGGACATCAGCGCCCTCGCCGACCCGAACACCGGCCTGTTGGTCGGCCAGACGCAGACGTTCAGCAACGGGACGTACTACGACGAGTACCGCATCGGCGGCACCTCGGTCGCTGCCCCGCTGACCGCGGGCATCGCGGCCGTGGCCAACCAGGTCGCCGGAGCGCCGCTCGGGTTCCTCAACCCGCGCATCTACGCGGCCTACAAGACCGGCGGCTCGGCGTTCTACGACGTCGACCAGGCCGACCAGTTCGGGACGGGCGTGAACGCGCCGCTCCCGTCGGTCCTCCGGGTCAACTACGTCGACAGCGAGAGCGCTGCGGGCGGACTGAGCTACAGCCTGCGGACGCAGGAGTCGCCCAGCCAGACGCTCCACAGCACCAAGGGCTACGACACCGCGACCGGAGTCGGGACGCCCAACGGCCCGGCGTTCTTCGCCGGACTCACCCAGTAGCACTCACCGCGTAGCGCACGACACGAGGGCCGTGCCTCCCGTCCGTTGGGCGGGGGACACGGCCCTCGGTGTGTGGTCGGGACTCAGCCGACGAAGCAGACTCCGAGCGAGTTCACGTCCGCGGTCAGTGCGTCCGTGCCTCCCACGACCTTCATCGACGTCGTGCCCAGGCGGACCAGCTGGTCGCCGACCGTGCGCGGGACGCATCCGCTGTTGCTGAGCAGCAGCGGCTTGGGCACGGAGCCCGCGGCCGCGGCGGCGACGAGGGCGTCCGGCCAGTTCACGCCGGAGGCGATGTAGACGTTCTGGCCCGCGTTCGCGCCGAAGGCGGTGGCGGTGATCTGCGTGCTGGTCTCGAAGCGCGACGAGCCGCCGATCCGGGTGACCGTGATGCCCGCGGACTGCGCGCCCTGCGCCCACAGCGGGGAGACGACGCTGGTGCCGCCGACGATCGTCACCTGCTTGATCGAGCGGGCCGACAGGAAGGCCTGGGTCCCCGCGTCCAGGTTGGGAGTGCCGACCAGGAGGAGCGGAGCGCCCAGCTTGGCGGCGACGGGGCCGGCCGAGAGGGCGTCGGCGAAGCCGAACCCGCTCGCCACGTACGCCTTCGTGGCGTTCGGGAAGGCGTACGCCGCGATCCTCTGCGCCGTCTCGTACCGGTCGCCGCCGCCCAGGCGGGTGACCGGCGCGACGGCGGAGAGCTGTGCGGCGGCGGCGTCGCCGACAGCGTTCGGGCCGCCGACGACCACGATCTTCTGCGGCTTCAGCCGGTTCACCTCGGTCAGGGTGGCGGACGGCACGCTGGAGCTCGTCGTCAGCAGCACCGGTCCCCGCTGCGCCGCGGCCGCCGGGGCGGCGGCGAGGGCGTCGGGGTAGTCGAGACCCGAGGCGATGTAGACGACGGGGACGCCCGCGTTCGGGTAGCGGTCCTGCGAGATGGCGACAGCGGTGGCGAAGCGGTCCGACCCGGTGAGGCGCTGCGCCGTCGGGGCGGTCGCCGTCGCGGCGGAGATGAAGGCCGTCTTGCAGCCGAGCGAGCTGTTGCCCGCTCGGTCGCCCGGCAGCGCGATCACGGTGATGCACGCCCCGTACTGGCCGTACCCGGCCCACGGCGTCGTGATCGAGAAGCCGTGCGTGCCACCCGCTGCGGGATAGGCGGCTCCGACGTCCGGACGCGACAGGTTGGCGGTGGCCGTCGTCGTCGTGTTCCCGGCGGGCGTGCTCCACGAGACCTGGATCTGGACGGCCGCCGCGAGGTTCGTCAGGTCGAACGCCCATCCCGTCACGCGGAACGGCTGGCCGGAGGTGACGGTCGCGGTGTCGTACGCGCCGACCGGCGGGTGGCTGTTCGCGCCGAAGGCGAAGGCCTGCAGCTGGGCGTAGTTGCCGTTGAAGATGTCCTGGTCGCCCGCGAAGACGCCGGAGCTGGCGAACTGCCACATGGTCCAGTTGAGCCAGCTCGCCGGCAGCGCACCCGGGGTGGACGTGCCGTAGCGGGCGACGAACAGGGGGTAGGCGCCGAAGGTGTTGTTGGAGCCGGTGCACTGGTTCCACCAGTTGGCGGTGGAGTAGATCGCCGGCTCGATACCGGTCAGTGCCTTCATGGTGCCGACGAAGTCGCGGATCCACTGGCTCATGGCCGCCGGGGAGAGGCCCCAGCACGTGCCGCTGCCGTCGGTCGCGTACTCGATGTCGAGCAGCGGCGGGAGGGTGCGGCCGTCGGGCGCCCACGTGCCGCCGTGCGCGACGAAGTAGCGGGCCTGCGTGGCGCCGTCCGTCGTGTTCGGGGTGGCGAAGTGGTAGGCGCCGCGGATCATCCCGACGTTGGTCGCACCGGCCCACTGCGACGGGAAGTGCGAGCTCACGTAGTCCGTGCTCTCGGTCGTCTTGATGTAGACGAAGCGGGCGCCGTTCGCCCACATCGCGTTCCAGTCGACCGTCGGCTGCCAGCCGCTGACGTCCATCCCGAGCACGCCGCCCACGCCCAGGGACGCCTTCGGCGTGATCGTGCGGGCGCCGGCGGCCGGGCCCTCGACGGCCTCGATGGTGGAGCCCATGGCATGGTCGCCCGCGGCGTCCTGCACGGCGAGACTGGGGTCCGCAGCAGGCGTCGACGTCGATGGCGACGGCTCGGGCGAGGAGGGGGCAGCAGGCTCCGTGGGCGCGGCGCTCGGTGCGGCCGTGGGCGCGGGCGCGGCCGGATCGGCGGTGGGCGCCGGCGTGCTGGTGGCTGGGGGAGTCGGCTCCGGTTCCGGCGTGGCAGCCAGAGCGGGAGAGGCTCCGATGAGGGACAGGAGCAGCGCTCCGGTCGTCGCAAGGGTACCGATTCTCATGATGGACATCCGCTCGTGTGGGGGAGGTAGAGGTGTCCAGTCGGTCGGGTCCGTCCGGAAGCATTCGGGCAGGGCAGTACGGGCAGTCTACGACGAGGGCCCATGCGCGCGCATGCACCCGTATGGGCCACAAGAGGTGTCGCGCTCCGGCACCCGGCTAGAGTTGGAGGGTTCCCTGATGACCAGAACCCTAGGAGTGGACAGGTGGCCGACGGCTTCGAGCTCTTCACCGACCGTTCCGTTGTCGCGATGCGCGTCAACGGCGAGCTGAAGGACCTCGCGACCACCGTCACGACGACCGACGTCGTCGAGCCGGTCACCATCGACTCGCCCGACGGGCTCAACATCCTGCGTCACTCCACCGCGCACGTGCTCGCGCAGGCGGTCCAGGCGATCAACCCGGAGGCGAAGCTCGGCATCGGGCCGCCCATCACCGACGGCTTCTATTACGACTTCGACGTGCTCGAGTCCTTCACCCCGGAGGACCTGAAGGCGCTCGAGAAGGAGATGCAGCGCATCCAGCGCGCGGGCCAGCGGTTCGTCCGCCGGGTCGTCTCCGACGACGAGGCGCGCGCCGAGTTGGCGGACGAGCCGTACAAGCTCGAGCTGATCGGCCTCAAGGGCGGCGTGCAGCACGGCGACACCGCCGCGTTCGACGAGAGCGAGAGCGTCGAGGTCGGCGGCGGCGAGCTGACGATTTACGACAACGTCGACCCGAAGACGGGCGAGACGGTGTGGAAGGACCTCTGCCGCGGTCCGCACCTCCCGAACACCCGCATGATCGGCAACGGCTGGGCGCTCACCCGCGTCGCCGCGGCCTACTGGCGCGGCAACGAGAAGAACAAGCAGCTGCAGCGCATCTACGGCACGGCGTGGCCGAGCAAGGACGAACTGCGCGCGTACCAGACCCGCATGGAGGAGGCCGCCAAGCGCGACCACCGCAAGCTCGGCGCCGAACTGGACCTGTTCTCCTTCCCCGACGAGATCGGCTCCGGCCTCGCGGTGTTCCACCCCAAGGGCGGCATCATCCGCAAGGAGATCGAGGACTACATGCGCGATCGGCTGATCGCGAACGGCTACGAGATGGTGAACACGCCGCACATCACCAAGGCGCACCTCTTCGAGACCAGCCAGCACCTCAACTGGTACAAGGAGGGCATGTTCCCTCCCATGCATCTGGATGAGGAGCGGGACGCCGACGGCAACATCACCCGGCAGGGGCAGGACTACTACCTCAAGCCCATGAACTGCCCGATGCACAACCTCATCTACCGGGCGCGCGGCCGCAGCTACCGAGAGCTCCCGCTCCGCCTGTCGGAGTTCGGGACGGTGTACCGCTACGAGAAGTCGGGCACCCTGTCCGGCCTCACCCGCGTGCGCGGCCTCACCCAGGACGACGCGCACATCTACGTGGCGGAGGACCAGATCAAGGACGAGGTCGCCCGGCAGCTGGAGTTCGTGCTCGAGACCCTGCGCGGCTACGGCCTGACCGACTTCTACCTGGAGCTCTCCACCAAGGACCCGGACAAGTACGTCGGCAGCGACGAGTCGTGGGAGACCGCGACCGAGACGCTGCGCCAGGTCGCGATCGAGTCCGGCCTCGAGCTCGTGGCCGACCCGGGCGGGGCGGCGTTCTACGGCCCGAAGATCTCGGTCCAGGCGCGCGACGCGATCGGCCGCACCTGGCAGCTGTCCACCGTGCAGCTCGACTTCAACCAGCCGGAGCTGTTCCAGCTGGAGTACAACGCCGCCGACGGCACGCGCAAGCAGCCGGCGATGATCCACCGGGCGCTGCTCGGCTCGATCGAGCGGTTCTTCGCCATCCTGCTGGAGCACTACGCCGGGGCGTTCCCGGTGTGGCTGTCGCCGGTGCAGGTGGTGGGCATCCCGGTCGCGGACCAGTACGCGCCGTTCCTCGACGACGTGTTCGCGCGGCTCCGCGCCCGCGGCGTGCGCGCCGAGGTCGACCACTCCGATGACCGCATGCAGAAGAAGATCCGCACGCACACCAAGGCCAAGGTGCCGTTCCAGCTGATCGTCGGCGAGGAGGACGCGGCGGCCGGCACGGTCAGCTTCCGCTTCCGCGACGGCACGCAGCGCAACGGCGTGACGGTCGACGAGGCGATCGAGCGCATCGTCGAGAGCATCCGCTCGCACGAGCTGGTCGACACGGCATGGCACGACTGAACCTCGGGTCGTACGACGACGGCGCCGGCGCGGACGGGGCCGATGCTCCCGTCCGCGTCGACGACCCGTCCTACCTGGTCGGGGTGCCGGACGAGTTCCAGCGGCTGTGGACCCCGCATCGGATGGTCTACATCCAGCAGGGCGACCCCGGCCACGACGACTGCCCGTTCTGCGTCGCGCCCAGCATGAGCGATGAGGACGCGCTGATCGTCGCGCGCGGCACGCACGCGTACGCGCTGCTCAACCTGTTCCCGTACAACAGCGGCCACCTGCTGGTCGTCCCGTACCGCCACATCGCGCTGTACGACGAGGCGACGCCGGAGGAGGTCGCCGAGATCGGCAGCATCACGCAGACGGCGATGCGCGTCATCCGCGAGGTGTCGCACAACGACGGGTTCAACATCGGTATGAACCAGGGAGCCGTCGCGGGCGCGGGCATCGCGGCGCACCTGCACCAGCACATCGTGCCGCGGTGGGCTCAGGATGCGAACTTCTTCCCGATCATCGCCCGCACCAAGGCGCTGCCTCAGCTCCTGGGCGAGGTCCGTCAGGCGATCGCCGACGCCTGGCCGAAGGCCTGACCGGCCACTCGGACCGATCCGCTGCGACCGAGTGGTGAGTTATGGCTCCCATTCCGGCCGAGTGGCGACATGTAGTCACCACTCGGCGAGGCGCGGTCAGCGGACCTTCGTCACCGCGAACTGCTCGCGCGGGTGGGCGTAGGACTCCTGCGACTCGACGAGCTGCAGCTCGCGCTCGCCCGACTCGAGCGTGCGGGTGAGCAGGTCGAAGACGCTCGACACGGTCTTGCGCAGCGCCAGCTCGGCGTCGCCGGTGCGGACGTAGTGCGCGGTGAAGAGCGCGGCCGTCACGTCGCCGGAGCCGTTGGCCTTCATCGGGAGGCGCGGCGTCTGCACGAGCCACGCGCCCGCGTCGTCGACGGCCAGCATCTCGATCGTGTCGGCCGGGGCGTCCGGGCGCTCGACGCTCGTCACGAGGACGGTGCGCGGACCCATCGCGCGGGCCGCATCCACGGACTCCAGCGTCGACTCCAAGGTGTCCGGCGAGGTCTCGGTCAGGAAGCCGAGCTCGAACTGGTTCGGCGTGATGATGTCGGCCACGGGGACCACGCGCTCGCGCAGCAGGACCGGGATGGCCGGCGCGACGAAGCATCCGGACTTCGCGTTGCCCATGACCGGGTCGCACGCGTAGGCGGCGTCCGGATTGGCGGCCTTGACGCGCGCGACCGCGTCGATGATGACGTCGCCGATGCCCTCGCTGCCCTGGTAGCCCGAGAGGACGGCGTCGATCTGACCGAGGACGCCGCGCTCCTCGATCCCCGTGATGACGTCGCGGACGTCGTCCGGCGCGATCAGGGGCCCGCGCCAGGCGCCGTAGCCGGTGTGGTTGGAGAAGTTCACCGTGTACACGGGCAGCACCTCGACGCCGATGCGCTGCAGCGGGAAGACGGCGGCGGAGTTGCCGACGTGACCGTAGGCGACCGCGGACTGGATCGAGAGGATCTTCATCCCTCGATCCTCTCACCTCGTCGGGCGGTCACTTCGCGGCGTCGGCCAGGTCGGTCACCAGACGTTCGGTCTCGTCCTCGTCCAGATCATGCACTGTCAGCCGCAGGTGGCGGGAGGGCGCGGGATGGTCGCCCAGCACGAACTCGTCGCCGGTGCGCGCGAGCCAGCCGCGCCGCATCAGTCTGTCGGCGACGATCCGCGCCTCGACCGGCAGCTCGACCCACAGGTTGAGGCCGTCGCGGGCCTCGGCGCGCAGCCCGCGCTCGGTCAGGCGCGCGGCGAAGGCCGCGTTGCGCTCGGCGTAATGGCGGCCGGCGTCCTCCACCTGCGCGAGCACGGCGTCGTCGGTCAGCTGCGCGAGCACGAGGCGCTGCAGGATGTGGCTGACCCACGTCGTGCCGGGGGAGAGCCGGAACGCCAGCCGGTCGGCCGTCTCGGGGTCGGTCGCGGCGACAGCGAGGCACATGTCCGGCCCGAGCGACTTGGACACCGAGCGCACGAGCGCGTACCGGCGGTGCTCGGGCCCGATCAGCGTCTCGTAGGGCCGCTGCGACAGCATCGAGAAGTGGTCGTCCTCGATCACGAGCACGTACGGGTGGTCGGCCAGCACCGCTCGCAGGGCGGCGGCCCGAGCGGGGGAGAGCGTCGCCCCGGTCGGGTTCTGCGCGCGCGGCGTGCAGATCACGGCACGGACGCCCGCGTCGAGCGCGGCGCGCAGGCCGTCGACGGTCATGCCCTCCGCATCCACCGGCACCGGCACGGCGCGGTAGCCGCCCAGCCGGACGGTGTGGATGCTCGCCAGGAAGCACGGATCCTCCAGCGCGACCGCGTCGTCGCGGAGCAGGGCCTGGGCGAGCAGCCGCTCGACGGCATCCACCGCTCCGTTGGTGACCGTGATGCGCACCGGGCGGCCGGGGAGGTCGGCGCCGATCCACGCCAGTGCGCGCTCCTCGAGCGCCGGGTCGATGACCGGCTCGCCGTAGAGCACCGGTCGCCCGACGGCTGTCGCGAGAGCGCCCGAGAGGTCGGGGATGCGCGCCGGGTCGGGGTTGCCCGTCCCGATGTCGCGCAGCACGCTGTCGGGCGCGTAGCCCTCCTGCGCGACCGCGGCGACGCCGGCGACCACGGTGCCCGCACGGCCGCGGGCGGTGACGACGCCGGCCTGGGCGAGCAGGCGGTAGGCGGCCACTGCGGTGTTGCGGTTCACGCCGAGCTGCGCCGCGAGCTCGCGAACGGGAGGCAGGGAATCCCCGGTCCGCAGCGCGCCGCGTTCGTGGAGCGCTCGCACGCTCGCCGCGATCTCGGACGCCGTGGCGCCCGTGATGGTCTGCTGGTCCATGTCCCTCCCGAGGCTTCGAGTCTATCGAGCCGCGGCGACAGTGCTATCTTCGGCATAGGCCAAAACAGATTTCGTACCGCACTTTGTTGCGCGTACCGCACGAGAGGGCGACCATGACCGACAGCGAGCAGAGCACCATCGGATCGAGCCGGGTCAAGCGCGGCCTCGCCGAGATGCTGAAGGGCGGCGTCATCATGGACGTCGTCACCCCCGAGCAGGCGCGCATCGCCGAGGACGCCGGAGCGGTCGCCGTCATGGCGCTGGAGCGCGTCCCGGCCGACATCCGCGCCCAGGGCGGCGTCGCCCGGATGAGCGACCCGGACCTGATCGAGGCGATCATCGCCGAGGTGTCCATCCCGGTCATGGCGAAGGCTCGCATCGGCCACTTCGTCGAGGCCCAGGTGCTGCAGGCGCTGGATGTGGACTACATCGACGAGTCCGAGGTGCTGTCGCCCGCCGACTACGTCAACCACATCGACAAGTGGCAGTTCACCGTCCCCTTCGTCTGCGGCGCGACCAACCTCGGCGAGGCGCTGCGCCGCATCAACGAGGGCGCCGCGATGATCCGCTCCAAGGGCGAGGCGGGCACCGGCGACGTGTCGGAGGCGACCAAGCACATCCGCAAGATCACCTCGGAGATCAACGCGCTGAAGTCGATGACCAAGGACGAGCTGTACGTCGCGGCCAAGGAGCTGCAGGCGCCCTACGAGCTCGTGCGCGAGATCGCCGAGACCGGTAAGCTCCCCGTCGTGCTGTTCACCGCGGGCGGCGTGGCCACCCCGGCGGACGCCGCGATGATGATGCAGCTCGGTGCGGACGGCGTCTTCGTCGGCTCGGGCATCTTCAAGTCGGGCAACCCGGCGCAGCGCGCGGCCGCGATCGTCAAGGCGACGACGTTCTACGACGACCCGTCGGTCATCGCGGAGGTGTCGCGCGGCCTCGGCGAGGCCATGGTCGGCATCAACGTCGGCGACCTCCCCGCCCCGCACCGCCTGGCCGAGCGTGGCTGGTAACGGACAGAAGGTCGGCGTCCTCGCCCTGCAGGGCGACTTCCGCGAACACCTCGCGGTCCTGCGCGGGCTGGGCGCCGACGCGGTCCCGATCCGCCGGCCCGCGGAACTGGACGAGATCGGCGGCCTGGTCATCCCGGGCGGCGAGTCGAGCGTGATGGACAAGCTGTCGCGCACGTTCGGGCTGGCCGAGCCGCTCCGCGAGGCGATCGCCGGCGGCCTGCCGGTCTACGGCACCTGCGCCGGCCTCATCATGCTGGCCGATCGCATTCTCGACGGGATCGCGGGTCAGCAGAGCCTCGGCGGCCTGGACGTGTCGGTGCGGCGCAATGCCTTCGGCTCCCAGGTGGACTCGTTCGAGACCGACCTCGACATCCCGGCCGTGGGCGAGGAGCCGATGCACGCCGTGTTCATCCGCGCCCCCATCGTGGAGGAGGTCGGCCCCGCGGCGACCGCGCTCGCGCGCGTGGCCGACGGCCGCGTGGTCGCGGTGGAGCAGGGCAACCTGATCGGGACATCGTTCCACCCGGAGATCACCGGGGACACGCGCTTCCACGAGTACTTCCTGTCCAAGGTGCGCGACGCCGCTCGCGTACAATGGACGAGTTTTCAGACGTAAGACGAGGGAGCACCAGTGTCCGGGCATTCCAAGTGGGCAACGACCAAGCACAAGAAGGCGGTGATCGACGCCCGCCGCGCGAAGTCCTTCGCCAAGCTCATCAAGAACATCGAGGTCGCGGCGAAGACCGGCGGCGCCGACCTGTCCGGCAACCCGACGCTCGTCGACGCGGTCCAGAAGGCCAAGAAGACCTCGGTCCCCAACGACAACATCGACCGCGCCATCAAGCGCGGAGCGGGTCTCACCGGTGAGTCCATCGACTACACGACGATCATGTACGAGGGCTACGGCCCGGGCGGCGTCGCCCTGCTGATCGAGTGCCTCACCGAGAACAAGAACCGCGCCGCCGCCGAGGTGCGCACGGCGATGACCCGCAATGGCGGCACCATGGCCGACCCGGGAAGCGTCGCGTACAACTTCCACCGCAAGGGCGTCATCGTGGTCCCGCACGCCGACGGCGTGGATGAGGACACGGTCCTCACCGCGGTTCTCGACGCCGGCGCCGAAGAGGTCACCGACCGGGGCGAGAGTTTCGAGGTGCTGACCGAGGCGTCCGACCTGGTGGCCGCGCGCACCGCGCTGCAGGACGCCGGCATCGACTACGACTCGGCCGACGCCGAGTTCGTCGCCACGGTCAACGTCGAGGCCGACGTCGAGGTCGCCCGCAAGGTCTTCAAGCTGATCGACGCGCTCGAGGACTCGGACGACGTGCAGAACGTCTACACCAACCTCGACATCAGCCCCGAGGTGCAGGCGCAGCTCGACGACGACGACGAGTAGGCGGAAGCCGTGACGATCCGGGTGCTCGGTATCGACCCGGGTCTGACGCGCTGCGGCGTCGGGATCGTGGACGTGCGCCCCGACCGCCGCGCGACCCTGGTCGACGTCACCGTCATCCGGACGCCGCCGGGCATGGCGCTCGAGGAGCGGCTGCTCGCCGTGGGGACCGGGATCGAAGCGCTGCTCGACGAGCACGGCCCCGCGGTCGTCGCGATCGAGCGCGTCTTCGCGCAGCACAACCTCCGGACCGTCATGGGCACGGCCCAGGTGAGCGGCGTGGCGCTGCACTCGGCTGCCAAGCGCGGTCTCCCGGTCGGCCTGCACACGCCGAGCGAGGTGAAGGCGGCGATCACCGGCTACGGCTCGGCCGACAAGAAGCAGGTGCAGGCGATGGTCGCGCGCATCCTCGGCCTCGACGAGGCGCCGAAGCCCGCGGACGCGGCGGACGCCCTCGCGATCGCGATCTGCCACGCCTGGCGCGGCGGCCCGGTGACGCAGGATGCCGGGGGAGCGGCCGGCTCCCTCACCCCCGCGCAGGCCGCGTGGCGCGCCGCGGAGCGCTCCAGCCGAGCGTCGGCGGCTCCCCGTAGGCTTGCACGGTGATCTCCTCCCTCCGCGGCACCGTCCTCTCGGCGGTCGGCGGCACCGCCGTCGTCGAGGTCGGCGGCGTCGGCTTCTCCGTGCAGTGCACGCCCGACCACGTGCTCACTCTGCGCACGGGCGAGGAGGCGTTCCTCCACACCTCGCTCATCGTGCGGGAGGACGCCCTGCAGCTGTTCGGTTTCGCCGATCGAGAGCAGCTGGAGGTCTTCGAACTGCTCAACGGCGTCTCCGGTGTCGGCCCGAAGTCGGCGATCGGCGTGCTCTCGGTGCTGTCGCCGGACGACATCGCCGCCGCGGTGGCCGCGGACGACGACGCGCCGTTCCGCAAAGTGTCCGGAATCGGACCTAAAACGGCCAAGCTCATCGTCGTGTCGCTGACTGGGAAGCTGGCGGCCGCACGCCGTCCGGCTCCGGTGGCGAAGAGGACCGGCGCGCCGTCGTCGGTCGCCGACAGCGTGCTCGTCGCGCTCGTCGGGCTCGGCTGGCCGGAGCGCATCGCATCCGACGCCGTCGCCGAGGTCGTCGCCGACACCGCCGAGTCCGAGCGCGACAGCGTGCAGACGCTGTTGCGGCTCACCCTCGCCCGGCTCGGCCCGGCGCAGCAGGCGGCGCGATGAGCGACGACCTGACCGCGCCCGAACTCGAGTCGGAGTCGGAGCTCGCCTTCGAGGGCGCCCTCCGTCCGCGCAACCTCGCGGAGTTCGTCGGCCAGGCGAAGGTCCGCGGGCAGCTGCAGCTGCTGCTCACGGCCGCCCGGATGCAGGAGCGCACGGCCGACCACATCCTCCTCGCCGGCCCTCCCGGCCTCGGGAAGACGACCCTCGCGATGATCGTCGCCCACGAGAGCGGGCGCCCGCTGCGCCTGTCGAGCGGACCGGCGATCCAGCACGCGGGAGACCTGGCCGCTCTGCTGTCGTCCCTGACGCCGGGAGAAGTGCTGTTCATCGACGAGATCCACCGCATGGCGCGCTCCGCGGAGGAGATGCTGTACCTGGCGATGGAGGACTTCCGCATCGACATCATGGTCGGCAAGGGAGCGGGCGCCACGTCCATCCCCCTCGACCTCGCGCCGTTCACCCTGGTCGGCGCCACGACGCGCTCGGGTCTCCTGCCCAACCCGCTGCGCGATCGCTTCGGCTTCACCGCGCATCTCGAGTTCTACGACGACGCCGAGTTGACGCAGGTGCTGTCGCGTGCGGCCACGATGCTGGAGTTCGACATCGACCGTGAGGCGCTGGCCGAGATCGCCGGGCGCTGCCGCGGCACGCCGCGCATCGCCAACCGATTGCTCCGCCGGGTGCGCGACTACGCGCTCGTGCACGGCGGACGGGGCGACGTGGACGCGGTGCGCGCGGCGCTCGAACTGTACGACGTGGACCCGCTCGGGCTCGACCGTCTCGACCGGGCCGTCCTGCATGCGATCCTCGAGCGCTTCGACGGAGGACCGGTCGGCCTGAACACCCTCGCGGTCTCTGTCGGCGAAGAGGCCGAGACGATAGAATCAGTGGTCGAACCGTTCCTCGTGCGCATCGGTCTCCTGTCCCGGACCCCGCGTGGACGGGTGGCGACGCCGGCAGCGTGGCGGCACCTGGGGATCCCCAGCCGGGGGCAGGGCTCCTCCCAGCCTCCGACGCTGATCGATGACATATAATCCAACCTGGCCGTTCGGCCAACCCCTTGCCCCCCATTGAAAGGTTCGGCAAAGCCTCATGGCCTTTGACCCGTTGACCATCCTGATGGTCGTCATCCTGGCGGCCCTCGTTTTCTTCATGTTCCGGAACAGCCGGAAGCGCCGCAAGGAGCAGGAGGAGACCCGTTCCAAGATGGTGCCCGGCGCCGAGGTCATGACGAACTTCGGGCTGTACGGCACCCTCCTGTCGGTCGACGAGGACGACAACTCGGCCGTCATCGAGACCAGCCCCGGCCACACCGTCAAGGTGCACCGCCAGGTGCTCGCCCGCGTGGTCGAGCCGAAGGACGCCGTCGACGCGACCGAGACCGGCGACGCCGCCGCGCCGGCCGTCGAGCTGAACGAGGACCACGCCATCCCGGCCGACGGCACCAACGCCGCGTCGCCGGAGTACGGTGAGCGCCTCGACGACGCGTCCAAGAAGCGCGCGCAGAACGACGACTGACACATTCCCTGTGCTCCGGCGCCCGACCGCGCCGGAGCACTCGTAGAAAGCTGAGTACCTAGGTGGCAAAGTCGACCCCGGTCAAGAAAGCCTGGCGTTCGCTGACGTGGCTCGGCGTCATCGTGGTGGTGCTCCTCGGCACCCTCACGGCCGGCGTCCTGTTCAGCAATGCGACGTGGCTGCCCAAGCTCGCGCTCGACCTCGAGGGCGGGACGCAGATCATCCTCGCCCCGCAGGTCGAGAACGGTCAGTCGGTGCAGCAGCAGCAGCTCGACCAGGCGGTCTCGATCATCCGGCAGCGCATCGACGCGTCCGGCGTGTCCGAGGCCCAGATCTCGACCGAGGGATCGCGCAACATCGTCGTCTCGCTGCCGGGCAAGCCGGACCAGGCGACCCTCGACCGCGTCAAGTCGTCCGCCCGCCTCGACTTCCGCCCGGTGCTCGTCGCCGGAGGTCCGACCAACGAGGTCGTCGGGGCCGACGGCAAGTCGACGCCCGCGCCCACCCCGGCTCCGGGCCTGCAGTCGACTCCGTCGACCAAGCCGACCAACGGCAGCGACCTCGCCTGGGTGACGCCGAAGCTCCAGGCGGAGTTCGACGCGTACGACTGCAAGGCGAACGCGAGCAAGACCTCCAGTTCCGCTCCGACCGATCAGCCGCTCATCACCTGCGACGACCAGAACCAGGTCAAGTACCTGCTCGGACCGGTCGAGGTGAAGGGTCAGGACATCAAGGACGCGTCCGCGGGCCTGGTGCAGAGCTCGCAGGGCGTGACCACCGGCCAGTGGGCCGTCAACATCGTCTTCAACGATGCGGGTACCAAGGCGTTCGCGGACGTCACCACCCGTCTCGTCGCCGAGCAGGGAGCGCAGAACCAGTTCGCGATCGTTCTCGACGGCAAGGTCATCTCCGCGCCGACCACCCAGGCCGCGATCACGGACGGCAAGCCGCAGATCACCGGTAACTTCACCGAGACCACCTCAAAGGCCCTCGCCGACCAGCTGAAGTTCGGTGCGCTGCCGTTCAGCTTCAAGGTGCAGAGCCAGGACACGATCTCGGCGACCCTCGGAACCTCGCAGCTCCTCAGCGGTCTGCTCGCCGGTCTGATCGGCCTCATCCTGGTCGGCATCTACACGTTCTTCCAGTACCGCCTGCTCGGCTTCGTGACGATCTTCTCGCTCGTCGTCGCCGGTGTGCTGACCTGGCTCACGATCTCGCTGCTGTCGTGGCATTACGACTACCGTCTGTCGCTCGCGGGCGTCGCGGGTCTGATCGTCGCGATCGGCTTCACGGCGGACTCGTTCATCGTCTACTTCGAGCGAATACGAGACGAGCTGCGCGACGGGCGCGGTCTCGAGGGTGCCGTCGAAGCGGGCTGGGGGCGCGCGCGGCGCACCATCTACGCCTCGAAGGCCACCAACCTCCTCGCGGCCATCGTCCTCTACGTCCTGACCGCCGCCAACGTGCGCGGCTTCGCGTTCACGCTGGGATTGACGACGATCATCGATGTCATCGTGGTGCTGCTGTTCACCCACCCGACGCTGCAGCTGCTGGCGCGCACGCGCTTCTTCAGCTCCGGCCACCCGCTCTCGGGCCTCGACCCGCAGGCGCTCGGCGCCGTGTACCGGGGTGCGGCGAAGTTCCGCACGCCGACCGCGACCGTGGGCGCCGGTACGGCCGCCCGCAGCAGCAAGGAGGCGGCCCGCCGCCAGACGATCGCCGAGCGCAAGGCGGCCGAGCTAGCCGGCGCGTCGACCTCGTCCTCCGATCGTGGCTCCGAGGGGAAGGACTCCTGATGGCCAGCCGTCTCGTCAAGTTCGGCAACGACCTCTACACCGGTGCCCGGTCGATCGACTTCGTCGGCCGACGGAAGGTCTGGTACACGATCGCCGCCGTCATGGTCGTGATCTCCATCCTGATCCCGGTGGTCAAGGGCGGCTTCAACTTCTCGATCGAGTTCCGCGGGGGCTCGCAGTTCCAGGTGAGCGACGTCTCGAGCACCGACACCTCGAAGGCGCAGAGCGCGGTTACGAGCGTCGTCCCGAGCGCGGTCACGCACGTCAGCGTGGTCGGTAACAACGCCGTGCGCGTGCAGACCGACCAGCTCTCCGAGTCGCAGACCCGCGAGGTGTCGGACGCGCTGGCGAAGGCGTACAACGTGGACTCCTCGGAAGTCTCCGCGACGTTCATCGGACCCTCCTGGGGTGCGGATGTGACGCAGCAGACCATCCAGGGCCTCGTCGTCTTCCTGCTCCTCGCGTTCATCGCCATGGCGCTGTACTTCCGCACCTGGAAGATGTCGGCCGCCGCGATCATCTCGCTGTTCCATGACCTGATCATCACCGCGGGCGTGTACGCGCTGGTCGGCTTCGAGATCTCGCCGGCGACGATGATCGGCTTCCTGACGATCCTCGGCTACTCGCTGTACGACACCGTCGTGGTGTTCGACAAGGTGCGCGAGAACACCAAGGAGGAGCTGGAGCTGACGCGCCGGACGTTCGCCGAGTCGGTCAACCTCGCGGTCAACCAGACGCTGGTGCGCTCCATCAACACCGCCGTCGTCGCGGTGCTGCCGGTCGCATCCATTCTCTTCATCGGCGCCTACGCCCTCGGTGCGGCCACGCTGCGCGACATCTCGCTCGCGCTGCTCATCGGCATCATCGTCGGCACGTACTCGACCATCTTCCTGGCGGCCCCGATGTACTCGCAGTTCCGCGAGAAGGAGCCGGCGATCCGGAAGCACGACCAGAAGGTCCTCTCGATCCGGCCGAAGGCCACGGTCAAGCAGGATGTCGTCGCGACGGCCGCTGAGTAGCCTGCCCGCATGACCGACGCCTCCGCCCCGACCGGGTTCCTGCTCGAGGACGAGGTGTCGGCCGTGCGTGCGCGCGAACTCGCCGACGCGGGCTCCGCGTGGTTGCTCGACGTCCGGGAGCCGTTCGAGTGGGAGGCGGGGCACGCGCCCGGCGCCCACCACATCCCCCTCGGCAAGCTGGGGGAGCGGCAGCACGAACTTCCGGAGGACCAGCAGATCCTCGTGGTGTGCCGCAGCGGCCACCGTTCGCGGATGGTGACGGACGCCCTGAACGAGGCCAACTATCCGGCGGCCAACGTCGCAGGCGGGATGGGCGCCTGGCAGGCGTCCGGGGGTCCGGTCCAGCGCGACGACGGTACGCCAGGAGCGATCGCGTAGCCTGCGGAACGTTCACCGTGACGGAACGGTGGGTTTCAGCGGCCATAATGGACGGAAGGAGGCGCGAATGGTTGACACGACGACATCGCAGAGCGCTTCCCTGCGCCGTCTGGTGCCCCGCATCTTCTCGCGGGCGCAGCCGTCGGGCGCGGTCGACACCCTGATCCGCACGGTGCGCATGCACCACCCGAAGGCCGACCTCTCGCTCATCGAGCGCGCGTACGCCACCGCAGAACGCGCCCACCGCGGCCAGAAGCGCCGTTCGGGTGAGCCGTACATCACCCACCCGGTCGCGGTCGCCCAGATCATTGCCGACCTCGGGATCGGCGCGAAGACCATCGCCGCCGCGCTCCTCCACGACACCGTCGAGGACACGGAGTACACCCTCGACGAGCTGCGCGACCAGTTCGGCGACGAGATCGCCATGCTCGTGGACGGCGTCACCAAGCTTGACAAGGTCAAGTACGGCGACAGCGCCCAGGCCGAGACCGTCCGCAAGATGATCGTCGCGATGTCGAAGGACATCCGCGTGCTGATCATCAAGCTGGCCGACCGCCTGCACAACGCCCGCACCTGGGGCTTCGTGCCCGCCGCGTCCGCGACGCGCAAGGCCACCGAGACGCTGGAGATCTACGCCCCGCTCGCGCACCGCCTCGGCATCCAGGCGATCAAGTGGGAGCTCGAAGACCTGTCGTTCGCGGTACTCTACCCGAAGCTCTACGCCGAGATCGAGAGCCTGGTGAAGCAGCGGACGCCCGAGCGCGAGCGCCTGGTGCAGCAGGTCATCGACGCGATCAACGACGACCTGAAGTCCGCCAAGATCCGCGGCAAGGTCGTCGGCCGGCCGAAGCAGTACTACTCGATCTATCAGAAGATGGTCGTCCGCGGTCGCGAGTTCGACGACATCTACGACCTGGTCGGCATCCGCGTGCTCGTCAACACCGTGCGCGATTGCTATGCCGTGCTGGGCCAGATCCACGCGCGCTGGACGCCGATGCCCGGCCGTTTCAAGGACTACATCGCGACCCCGAAGTTCAACCTGTACCAGTCGCTGCACACCACCGTGATCGGCCCGCAGGGCCGCCCAGTCGAGATCCAGATCCGCACCGAGGAGATGCACCAGCGGGCCGAGTTCGGTGTCGCGGCCCACTGGAAGTACAAGGAGCAGACCACCGGCAAGAGCACCGGCGGCCCGGGGAAGGTCGACACCGACCTCGCATGGCTCGCCCACATCTCCGACTGGCAGGCCGAGACCGCCGACCCGAGCGAGTTCCTGGATTCGCTGCGGTTCGAGATCGGCGCCAAGGAGGTCTATGTCTTCACGCCGAAGGGGCGGGTCATCGGCCTGCCCGCGGGTGCGACGCCGGTCGACTTCGCGTACGCCGTCCACACCGAGGTCGGTCACCGGACGATGGGCGCCAAGGTCAACGGCCGCCTCGTGCCGCTGGAGAGCAGCCTCAACACCGGCGACGTCGTCGAGATCTTCACCTCGAAGAACCCCGACTCCGGCCCCAGCCAGGACTGGCTGAACTTCGTCAAGAGCCCGCGTGCGCGCAACAAGATCCGCCAGTGGTTCACCAAGGAGCGCCGCGACGAGGCGATCGAGCAGGGCAAGGACGCGATCGCGCGCGCGATGCGCAAGCAGAACCTGCCGCTGCAGAAGCTGATGACGCAGGACGCGCTGGTCGAGGTCGCGTCGTCGCTCAAGTACCCGGACGTCTCGGCGCTGTATGCGGCGATCGGCGAGGGGCACATCTCGACGCAGTCGGTCATCGAGAAGATCCTGGCGTCGCTGCAGACCGACGTCGAGTCGGACGGCGAGCTCGAGATCCCGGTCAAGGGCCGCCGGCAGCTGCGCAACAGCGATTCGGGTGTGCTCGTGCGCGGTGCGCCCGACATCCTGGTCAAGCTCGCGAAGTGCTGCACGCCCGTGCCGGGCGACCCGATCGTCGGCTTCATCACCCGCGGCCAGGGTGTGTCCGTGCACCAGGCGACCTGCCACAACGTGCAGTCGCTCCTGCAGGAGCCGGACCGCATGATCGACGTCGAATGGGCGCCGAGCTCGAAGAGCGTCTTCCTGGTGCAGATCCAGGTGGAGGCGCTGGATCGCTCCGGCCTGCTCAGCGACGTGACCCGCGTGCTCTCGGAGCACCATGTGAACATCCTCTCCGCGACGGTGACCACGTCGAACGACCGACTGGCCCTGAGCCGCTTCGTCTTCGAGATGGGTGACACCACCCACCTCGACCGCGTGCTGAACGCCGTGCGGCGCATCGACGCCGTCTACGACGTGTACCGCGTCAGCGCGGGCTGACACCGGCGACCGGCCACGGCAGCGGGGCGACCTCGGGCAGTCTCGCGACGTCGGGGAGCCGTCCCCGCGCCAGGTCGGCACCCTTGCGCGGCCGGGAATCAAGCCGCTCGGACAGCTCCTCGACGCCCACCGAGGCGAGCGCCAGCAGTCTCCGCACCTCGAGCGCCTGCCGCGGCCCGAAGCGCGCCGGATCGCAGACGAGGTCGAGCGCCGTGCGCAACGGAGTCGTCACGAGGGCCGGCCCGATCGTGACCGTCTCGTCGGGCGCCAGTGTGCGGTGGCAGGCGTCGACGAGCCCCGAGGACACCCGACCGCGGCGCGTGCAGGGAACGCACACCTGCGGCAGCGGCGGCGGGGACGCGCGGGTGCCATGGATCCACGCCGCGGAGCCGCGGTCGGCCACCGTCCAGCCGGGAGCAGACCGCACGAACGCGGCCGCACGCAACTCCGGACCGACAGGAGTGCCGATCGCGGCGAACGCGTCACCGACGCGGAACAGCTGACCGTCGAGGCACAGGGCGAACAGCTCCGCCAAGGGGAGCACATCCGCATCGAGCAGGGAAGAGGTGATCGAGGACATGCCTCCAGCCTCGCCGCTCAGCGCGCCGTGCACCCGGCGATCGCCGGATCAGTGGAGAACCCGCGCGAGAACCGCCCTGTGAACGATTCCTCGCGTGAGGTGGAACTCAGCCCAGCGCGTCCAGCCAGATCTTGCGCGCGTCCAGCGCCTCCTGCGCCGCCTTCACCTTCGCGCTGTCGCCCGACGCCTCCGCCTCGGCCAGCTCTTGCTCGAGCTTGGCGATCGCCGCGTTGAGCTGGCTCGCCAGACCCTCGGAGCGCGCCTTCTTCTCGGGGTTGTTCTTCTCCCAGTGCTCCTCGTCGAGGCGACGCACGGCCGCCTCGATCTTGCGCAGGCGGTCTTCGATGGGACGCACCTGCTCGCGCGGCACGCGACCGATCGCGTCCCAGCGCTCCTGGATCGACAGGAGCTCCGCACGGGCCGCCTCGCGGTCGGTCGCCTTCAGCAGCGGCTCCGCCTCGTCGAGGAGGGCGAGCTTCTGCTGCAGGTTGACTTCGTACTCGGCGTTGTCGCGCGCGTCCACCTCGGCCTTGGCGGAGTAGATCGCGTCTCCCGCTGCCTTGAACCGCGCCCACAGGGCGTCGTCGTTCTTCTTGCCGGCACGGCCGGCGGCCTTCCACTGGCCGAGGAGGCGGCGGTACTCCGGCACGCCGTCCGCACCGAGCGGGATGAGCTTCTCCGCCTGCTCGATGAGCGCGTTCTTGCGGTTGCGCACGTCGCGGTGCTGCGTGTCGAGCTCGGCGAAGAAGGCCTTGCGGTTGTGCTCGATGGTCGAGCGGGCGGCGCGGAACCGCTTCCACAGCTCGTTCGCCTCGTTCTTGGGGATGCGCGGCCCGTCGTGCTGGTGGGCCTGCCACCGCGCGAACAGGGCGTCGAGAGCCGTGCTGGTGTTCTTCCACTGCGTGCGCGCGGGGTCCTGCGCGGCCAGCGCCTCGGCCTCCTCGACGATCGCGGTGCGCTCTGCGACGGCGGCCTCGAGCGCGGCCTTCGCCTCGGCGCTCTGCTGCTCGGTGAGCTCTTCGACGGTGCCGCCCAGTGCGTCCAGGCGGGTCAGCAGGGAGGCCAGGTCGCCGACGGCGTTCGCGCCTTCGACCGAGGAGCGCAGGTTGGCCACCGACTTGGCGATGTCGCTCGCGGGCGCGCCACGGCGGGCGCGCTGCTCCAGCAGGCCTACCTGGCCGGCGAGGTCGGTGTACTTGCGCTCGAAGTACGCGAGCGCCTCCTCCGCCGTGCCGTCCGGGTACTCGCCGACGACGCGTTCGCCGTCGCCCTCGCGGACGTATACGGTCCCGGTCTCGTCGACACGACCCCAGGGGTGCTGTTCAGAAGTAGCCAAGAGCCTCACCTTGCTGCTGCGCGATGCGGGCGGGATGCCGCCCGAACGTTTGGGAATCAGCCTATTGCACCGGCCGCGATCACTGCAGGGTGAAGGTGTCGATGGTGGTGGGCACGGCGGGCTTGCCGTCGCTGCCGCCGCCCTGGACGCCCTTGTCGGCGACCTGCGTCTTGAGTTGGTCGAGTCCAGAGGTCACCTGCCCGATCACGGTGTAGCCGCCCGCGTCGTCGGAGGGAATGGTCGTGTCCTCGTAGACGATGAAGAACTGGCTGCCCTGGCTCTCGGCGTTGTTGCTCTGGCGTGCCATGGCGATGGTGCCCGCCTTGTACACGTTGTCGGACGGCGCGTTCTCGATCGGACCGTAGGAGTAGCCGGGGCCGCCTTGTCCGTTGCCCTGCGGGTCGCCGCACTGCAGCACGTAGAAGCCGCCGTTGGTCAGGCGGTGGCAGGTGAGCCCGTCGTAGAACTTCTTCTGCACCAGGGAGACGGTGGACGCGACCGCCTGCGGGGCCGCCGCGCCGTCGAGCGAGACGCCCAGCGGGATGCCGTTGATGGTCATCGTGCCGGTCCAGGTGCGGTCCTCGGAGAGCGACTTCGGCGGGACGGTCGAGGCGGTCGACGACGCCGACGGCTGGGCCGACGACGACGCCTTCGCGGCGCCCGGTCCGGCGGAGAAGTAGAGGAGCTGCGTCCCGACTGCGAGGGCGACGATCACGATGGCCGCGATTCCGGCCACCCAGTTGTCACGGCGGCGGCGCTTGGCCTTGTGCACGTGCACGGTCTGGCGCGCCTGATAGGCGCGCAGCCGCTCGCGGGCGAGTCGCGCGTCGCGGTCGTTCTGCTTCGGTGCCACGTGTGTCCTCCGGCGGTCCGTACGGGGGATGTCCGCGAGGCCGTGCCCGCTGGATCATGGAGAACCCTACCGACCGCGCCTATGGACGCCAAAACGGCGGTTCCCAGGGAACGCCTGCAGTGTCGGTGGTCGCGACTACGCTTATGTGGTGGTCGATGTGCAACCTGGGCTCCGGACGGGAGCGACGCCGCTCGCTGTCCGCATGCGCCCGAAGTCGCTCGACGAGGTGGCCGGTCAGCGCCATCTGCTCAAGCCCGGGTCGCCGCTGGTCGCCCTCGCCTCCGACACGGAGGGGCAGTCGGGGTCCGTCTCCGTCATCCTGTGGGGTCCGCCCGGTACGGGCAAGACGACGCTGGCACAGGCGATAGCGCACTCGTCCGGTCGTCGTTTCGTCGAGCTCTCAGCGGTGACCGCCGGTGTCAAAGACGTACGGCTGGTCATGGACGAAGCGCTCTCCACGCGCGACCTGTACGGCGTCTCGACGGTGCTCTTCCTCGACGAGATCCACCGCTTCACCAAGGCCCAGCAGGATGCGCTGCTTCCGGGCGTCGAGAACGGCTGGGTCATCCTCGTCGCGGCGACCACCGAGAACCCGTCGTTCTCGGTCATCTCGCCGCTGCTGTCCCGCAGCCTGCTGCTCACGCTCGAGACGCTGAGCGACGACGACCTCGGTGTGGTGATCGACCGCGCGGTCGCGGACGAGCGCGGCCTCGGCGGCCAGTACACGCTCGACCCCGAGGCGCGCGCCGCGCTCATCCGGCTGGCGTCGGGGGATGCGCGCCGTGCGCTCACCGCGCTCGAGGCGGCGTCCGTCACCGCGGCGTCGTCCACACCGGCGACGTCGAAGAAGAAGCCGGTGATCACCGCCGAGCTCGTCGCACAGGCCGTCGACCGCGCCCTCCTCCGCTACGACCGCAACGGCGACGAGCACTACGACGTCATCAGCGCCTTCATCAAGTCGGTGCGCGGCTCGGATGTCGACGCGTCGCTGCACTACCTGGCGCGGATGATCGAAGCGGGGGAGGACCCGCGGTTTATCGCCCGCCGCATCATCGTCCTCGCGTCGGAGGACATCGGCATGGCCGACCCGACGGCGCTCGGGGTGGCGATCGCGGCCGCCGACGCCGTCCAGTACATCGGCATGCCCGAGGGGCGCATCCCTCTGGCGCAGGCGGTCGTGCACCTGGCGACCGCGCCGAAATCGAACGCGGCCTACATGGCCTTGGATGCCGCGATCGCCGACGTGCGCGCCGGGAGGATCGGCCGCGTCCCGAAGCATCTGCGCGACGCGCACTATCCCGGCGCCAAGCGACTCGGCCACGGCAAGGGCTACAAGTACCCGCACGACGATGCGCTCGGGGTGCTGCAGCAGCAGTATCTGCCCGACGAGCTGAACGGCACGACGTACTACACGCCGACCGAGCACGGCAACGAACGCGACGTGTCCGCGCGCCTCGCGAAACTGCGCCGCATCGTGCGCGGACGCTGACTCCGCTCTGCTATCATTGATCCGCCTAGAAGCGTGTGCGGGGTCGGCTGCCGAGTACACGATTCGACGGGATCGACCCTTTAGCCGGGCGTCCCTGGCGACAATCCCTCTCTCTTCGGGCGCGCGTATGCGCCCGCATCCACTACTTCAGAGAGAAACTTCGAAAGGAAATCGTGTCTTCACGTTCCCGCAGCAAGACCCGCGAGTCGCGGGCCCTGGGCATCCCGCTCACCCCGAAGGCGGCGCGCTACATGGAGAAGCGCCCCTACGCTCCCGGTGAGCACGGCCGCACCAAGCGCAAGGCCGACTCGGACTACGCCGTTCGTCTGCGCGAGAAGCAGCGTCTGCGCGCCCAGTACGGCATCCGCGAGAAGCAGCTCCGCATCGCCTTCGAGGAGGCCCGTCGCACCCAGGGCCTGACCGGTGAGAACCTGGTCGAGCTGCTCGAGATGCGTCTCGACGCGCTCGTGCTCCGCGCCGGCTTCGCCCGCACCATCACGCAGGCCCGCCAGTTCGTCGTGCACCGTCACATCCTCGTCGACGGCAAGATCGTCGACCGCCCGTCGTTCCGCGTGAAGCCGGGTCAGCTCATCCACGTCAAGGCCCGCTCCGAGGGCACCGAGCCCTTCCAGGTCGCGGCCGCCGGCGGTCACCTCGACGTCCTCCCGAAGACCCCGGGCTACCTCGACGTCGAGATCGACAAGCTGCAGGCCCGCCTGCTCCGTCGCCCGAAGCGCGTCGAGGTCCCCGTGACCTGTGAGGTCCAGCTGGTCGTCGAGTACTACGCGGCCCGATAAGGCGGCGTTCTCACTCCCGGACGGGGTCGTGGCTTTCGAGCCACGGCCCCGTTTCCGTATCCGCCGAGGCCTCGGACGACTACGCTTGTCCCGTATGCCGGGGGCGGAATGGAAGGAGCAGACATGTCCGGAGGAGACATCGCGGGGTTGATCGCGGCACTCGTGTTCGCGGTCCTCGTCGGCTTCATCGCCATCCCGCTGATCAAGCTCGGGCGGGTGCTCGACTCGACGCGCGACGCGATCAAAGAGGCGAGCGACGGCATCACGCCGATCCTCGACGAGACGGCGACCACGCTGCAGGAGACCAACAAGCAGCTCGCCCGCGTCGACGTGATCACGAAGAACGTCGCGGATGTGACCGGGAACGTGTCCTCCCTCGTCGCCCTGTTCGCGGCGACCGTCGGCGGTCCGCTGATCAAACTGGCCGGTTTCAGCGCCGCCGCGCGGGCCGCCTTCAAGGCCGCCGGTGGGTTCGCTTCGAAGAAGTCCGCATCCCGATAAGGCTCCGCCTCCTCCCACTAGACTTGATCGGGTGCGCCGGGCGTCCGCGCCAGGCCCCATCCGCAGAGGGAGGATCAGCATGAAGAGTTTCCTGTGGCTGCTCATCGGCGTGGGCATCGGCTTCGCCGTCGCCCACAAGGTGAACGAGACCCAGAAGGGTCGCGAATTCTTCAGCAACATCGACCAGAAGGCGCGTGACTTCGGCGAGGCCGTGACCGACGGCTACCGCCAGCGCGAGGCCGAGATCCGCTCGGCCATCCAGGGCGACTGACGCCCCCTTCCCCTTTTCGCACACCTCGATCGACCGGAACCCATGCAGACCGCTGAAATCCACCGCCGCTGGCTCGACTTCTTCGCGCAGCGCGGCCACACCGTCGTCCCTTCCGCCTCCCTGGTCAGCGACGACCCGTCGCTGCTCTTCACGGTGGCCGGGATGGTGCCCTTCGTGCCGTATCTGACGGGCGTCGTGCCCGCGCCGTTCCCGCGCGCCACGAGCGTCCAGAAGTGCATCCGCACGCTGGACATCGAGGAGGTCGGCAAGACCCCGCGTCACGGCACCTTCTTCCAGATGGCGGGCAACTTCTCCTTCGGCGACTACTTCAAGGAGCAGGCGATCACGTTCGCCTGGGAGCTGCTGACCACGTCCGAGGACGAGGGCGGGCTCGGCTTCGACCCGAAGGACCTCTGGGTCACGGTCTACGAGGACGACGACGAGGCGCGGGAGATCTGGGAGCGTGTCTCCACCCTCCCGCCGGAGCGCATCCAGGGTCTCGGCAAGGACACGAACTACTGGTCGACGGGTCAGCCCGGCCCCGCGGGCCCCTGCTCAGAGATCTTCTTCGACCGCGGACCGGCGTACGGCATCGACGGCGGCCCGGCGACCGACGACGACCGGTACGTCGAGATCTGGAACCTCGTCTTCATGCAGTACCTGCGCGGCGAGGGCGACGGCAAGAAGGACTTCGAGATCCTGGGCGACCTGCCGAAGAGGAACATCGACACCGGCCTGGGGCTGGAGCGCGTCGCGTTCATCAAGCAGGGCGTCGACAACATGTACGAGATCGACCAGGTGCGACCGGTCCTCGACCGCGCGGCCGAGCTCGCGAACAAGCCATACGGCAACGAGGCGCACGAGGACGACGTGCGCCTGCGCGTCGTCGCCGACCACGTCCGCAGTGCGCTGATGCTCATGGCCGACGGCGTGACGCCGTCGAACGAGGGCCGCGGCTACGTGCTGCGCCGCCTGCTGCGCCGCACGATCCGCTCCATGCGCCTGCTCGGCGTCGAGACGGCGACCTTCCCCGAGCTGTTCCCGGTGTCGCGTGACGCGATGAAGGCGGCCTACCCGGAGGTCGAGACCGAGTTCAACCGCATCTCGCAGCTGGCGTACGCCGAGGAGGAGACCTTCCTGCGCACGCTCGCGGCGGGCACGAGCATCCTGGACACCGCCGTGTCGAACACGCAGAAGGAGGGTCGCGGGCAGCTCGCAGGCGACACCGCCTTCCTGCTGCACGACACCTACGGCTTCCCGATCGACCTGACCCTCGAGATGGCGGAGGAGGCCGGCCTCAGTGTCGACCGCACCGCGTTCGACAAGCTCATGGCCGACCAGCGCGCCCGCGCGAAGGCCGACGCCAAGGCGAAGAAGACCGCACTGGCCGACCTGTCGGTCTACAGCTCGTTCCGTTCCCTCGGCGAGACGGTGTTCACCGGCTACACCGAGCTGACGACGGAGTCGAGCGTGCTCGGCCTGATCGTCGACGGCCAGTCGGTCGACCGCGCCCGCGAGGGCCAGGTTGCCGAGATCATCCTGGGCGCCACGGCGCTCTACGCCGAGTCCGGCGGTCAGGATGCGGACGCCGGAACGATCGTCGGCCCCGGCTATGAGCTCGACGTGCTCGACGTGCAGAAGCCCGTGAAGGGCCTGATCAGCCACAAGGTGCTCGTGCGCAGCGGCGAGGTCGGCGTCGGCGCGCCCGCGACGAGCATCGTGGACGCGGACTACCGCCGTGGTGCCCGCCAGGCGCACTCCGGCACCCACATCATCCACGCCGCCCTTCGGCAGGTGCTCGGGCCGAACGCGCACCAGTCCGGTTCGTACAACAAGGCCGGCTACCTGCGTCTCGACTTCTCCTGGAACCAGGCGCTCTCGGCCGAGACGCGCAGCGAGATCGAGGAGATCTCGAACAACGCGATCCGCCAGAACCTCGAGGTCACCACCCGTGAGCTGCCGCTCGCCGAGGCCAAGTCGCTCGGTGCGATGGCCCTGTTCGGCGAGAAGTACGGCGACGTCGTGCGCGTCGTCGACATCGGCGGCCCGTGGTCGCGCGAGCTCTGCGCGGGCACGCACGTGTCCACGAGCTCCGAGATCGGGATGATCAACCTGGTCAGCGAGTCGTCGGTCGGGTCGACGAACCGACGCGTCGAGTCCCTGGTCGGCCTCGAGGCGTTCAAAGACCTCGCCGTGGAGCGCACGATCGTGTCCCAGCTGTCCAGCTCGCTCAAGACGCCGCGCGAGCAGCTGCCCGAGAAGATCGCCGACCTCATGGCGAACCTGAAGGCCGCGGAGAAGCGCATCCAGGCGTTCGAGGCGCGCGCGGTGCTCGACAAGGTGCCGTCGCTGCTCGAGTCCGCGACCCGGCGCGGCGCGGTGACGGTCGTCGCCGAGGATGCGGGCACCCTGAACACCGCCGACGACCTGCGGCTGCTGGTCACCACGGTCCGCGAGCGTCTGGGCTCGGACGCGGCGGCGGTCGCCCTCGCGGCGCGCGCCGGCGGCAAGCCGGTCGTGATCGTCGGCACCAACCAGGCGGCGCGCGACGCCGGCGTCAACGCCGGTGCCCTCGCGAAGACCGCAGCGGGCGTGCTGGGCGGCGGTGGCGGCGGCAAGGCCGACCTCGCGCAGGGCGGTGGCACCGACGCGGACGCGATCCCGGCGGCGCTGAGCGCGGTCGTCTCGGCGATCGGATAGCGCTCGATGCGCAGCGGCGTGCGCGTCGGCATCGACGTGGGCAAGGTCCGGATCGGCGTGAGCCGGTCCGACCTCCACGGGATGCTGGCGACCCCGGTCGAGACGGTCGCACGCTCCGAAGACGGTGTGGATCGGCGCCGTATCTCCGAGATCGTCGGGGAACTCGGAGCCTTCGAGGTTATCGTCGGACTGCCGTTGGCGCTCTCGGGCGCCCATACCGCCTCCACCGGCGACGCGATCGGTTTCGCCGAGGCGCTGGCGGCCGAGGTTGGTGTTCCGGTACGACTGGTGGACGAGCGGCTCTCCACGGTGTCGGCGTCACAGGCGCTGCGCGCGTCGGGCAGGAACACGAAGAAGGCGCGTCCGGTCGTGGATCAGGTCGCGGCCACGATAATTTTGCAGCACGCCCTCGACGCGGAACGGGCCACCGGCCGTCCGCCGGGCGACCCCGTCGAAACGAGCATTGGACACTAGCTTGTCTCAGAACCCCCAGGAGCGGCCGGAGCCGCCCTCGTTCCCGGCTGTGAACCGCCCGCCGGCGGTCCCGCAGGCCGGCGAGGCGTCCGGCGACGGGCAGCGTCCGCCGATGACCCGTCGAGAGGCCCGGGCCGCCCGGGAGGCGGAGGAGCGTGGCCAGGCCACGGCCCCGCAGGAGCCGGTGGAGCCCCAGAAGCCGGCGGAGGCGCAGAAGCAGGCGGAGCCGCAGTCGCCCGGGCAGCCGGTGTCGGCCGCCGGATCGCCGTCTGCCGCCACCTGGTCGCTGAACGACGGTTCGCCGATCTCGTCGCCGACCCCGACGCAGGAGTCGCCGGCCGACGTCGCCGCCCTCGCCGGGCTCGACTTCGACGCGGTGGTCACCGGTCCGGTCGCGCAGGTCGAGGAGCCCCAACCGGTCGGCGCCGCGGCCCGGCACGGCCTGGATGAGCGCCCGCACTCGCACCACGACCATCCTGCGCGTACTCTCTTCGGCGTGCTGGACACCGATGACGCGTCAGCCCAGGACGAGCACCCCCTCGTCTGGCGGCAGCAGAACTACCTGTCCCACGAGGAGCCCCCGAAGAAGCGCCGCTGGGTGAAGCGGCTCATCGTGACGGTCGTCATCCTCGCGGTCCTGGGCGGTATGGCGGGTGGCGCGTACGCCATCTTCCAGCCCCAGATCGCCAAGGTGCAGAACGCCCTGTTCCCGCCGGAGAACGACTACAAGGGCAACGGCTCGGGTGAGGTGATGTTCACCATCGCGTCCGGTGACGACGGCTCGGCGATCGCGAACAAGCTCGCCAAGGCGGGGGTGGTGAAGACGTATGAGGCGTTCTACACCTTGCTGCTGCGTCAGAAGCCGGAGCCGGAGTTCCAGCCGGGCGTCTTCAAGCTCGCCAAGAAGATGAGCGCGGCAGCGGCCCTCGCGGCGCTTCAGGATCCCGCCTCGCGCGTCGAGAACACTGCGGTCGTCCCCGAAGGGACGGTCGAGAAGGACATCCTGCAGACGGTCGCGGACTCCACGAAGATCCCGCTGGCCGACCTCCAAGCGGCGGCCGCGAACCCGGCGGCCTACGGGCTGCCGTCGCAGGCGAAGTCGCTCGAGGGCTTCCTGTTCCCGGCGACATACACGTTCGCGCCGGGCACGACCGCCCAGCAGGCGATCAAGACCATGGTCGACCGGATGTTCCAGTCGCTCGACGAGGCTGGAGTCGCACCCGCGAACCGGTGGAACACGGTCGTGCTGGCCTCGATCGTGCAGCGCGAGGCCGGGCTGAAGGACGACTATCCGAAGGTCGCCCGCGTCTTCCTCAACCGCATCGCACAGGGCTGGGACCTGCAGTCCGACGCAACGGTCGCCTACGGCACGGGCCACACCGACCGTGTCGAGACCACCGACGCGGAGCGCGCCGATGCCGGCAACCCGTACAACACGTACGTGCACCCCGGCCTGCCGGTCGGCCCGATCTCGAACCCGGGCGACCTGGCGATCAATGCGGTGCAGAAGCCCGCGGACGGGCCATGGATGTACTTCGTGACCTGGAACCTGCAGACCGGCGAGACCATCTTCTCGACCACGCAGGCGGAGCACGAGGCCGCGGTGGAGAAGTGGCAGCAGTGGATGAAGGACAACCCGAACTATGGCTGAACCCCGCAAGCGACCGACCGGTGACCAGCTGGGTGCGGAGGACGGCGTCTCCGAGGCGTCGGCCGAGGCGCTGATCGCCGAGCTGGTGGAAGCCGAGCGCGAGACGGAGGCCGAGGAGGCCGCGGTCGCGGAGGCCGAGGAGGCGGCGGAGCGCGAGGAGCCGGTGGACGACGACCAGGAGGCGGAAGCCGAGCCGGCGGTCGAACCGGAGCCTGCGCCTGCCCCCGAGCCCGCGAAAGCGGCCAAGAAGGGGACGCCACGCAAGCCCAAGGCCCCCAGCCGCCGTCTGGCGGTGCTGGGCTCGCCGATCGGCCACTCTCGTTCTCCGGAACTGCACCGTGCCGCGTACGACGCGCTCGGGCTCGACTGGTCGTACGAGGCCGTCGAGGTCACCGAGGACGGTCTGCAGGCGTTCATCGACGGACTCGGGCCGGAGTGGCGCGGCCTGTCGCTGACCATGCCGCTGAAGAAGGCCGTGCTCCCGCTGCTCACCGAGACCGACCGCATCGCCGACCAGACCGGCGGCGCCAACACGGTCCTGCTCGACGGCGAGGACCTGCGCGGCTTCAACACCGACGTGTCCGGGATCGTCCGCGCGCTGCAGGCCGCCGGCCTCGAGGAGGCGCGGTACGTCCACATCCTGGGCGGGGGAGCGACGGCGGCGTCCGCGCTCGTCGCCGCCGCAGAGCTGGGCGCGGAGCGCGTCGACGTGCACGTCCGCGACCTCGCCCGCAGCGCGTGGATCGAGCCGCTGGCGAACGACCTCGGCCTGCGCGTCCGCATCCGCCCGTTCTCGCAGGCGGACCGCTCGCTCGACGTCCCGGACCTCGTGATCAGCACGCTGCCCGGCGGAACGACGACGGAGGCGGTCTACACCGACTCCACCCGCCGCCGGTCGGTGCTGTTCGACGTGGCCTACGAGCCGTGGCCGACCCCGCTGGCGCGCCAGTGGGAGGCCGTCGGCGGCCGTGCCGTGTCGGGGCTCGCGATGCTCGCGCACCAGGCGCTCCTCCAGGTCCGCGTCTTCGTCTCCGGCGACCCGTTGCAGCCGCTCGAGGACGAGCCGGGCGTGCTCGCCGCGATGCTGGATGCGGTCGGGATCGACGAACAGGGCGAGTTGCTGACGGACTGACCCCCCGAGGCGATATGCCAGAATCGAAGCATGCTTCGTTGGCTCACGGCCGGGGAATCCCACGGTCCCGAACTCATCGCCGTCCTGGAGGGTCTGCCCGCCGGGGTCCCTGTGTCGCTCGACGCCATCCGCGCCGACCTCGCGCGCCGCAAGCTCGGTTACGGCCGCGGCGCGCGCATGAAGTTCGAGCAGGACGCGCTGGACATCTCCGGCGGTGTGCGCCACGGCTTCAGCATGGGCAGCCCCATCGCCCTCCGCATCGGCAACACCGAGTGGCCCAAGTGGGTCGATGTGATGAGCGCCGAGCCGGTCGACCCGGAGGTGCTGAACTCCGGTCGCGGCGCAGCGCTGACGCGTCCGCGTCCGGGCCACGCCGACCTCGTCGGCATGCAGAAGTACGGCTTCGACGAGGCCCGTCCGGTCCTCGAGCGCGCCAGCGCCCGTGAGACGGCGGCGCGTGTCTCGCTCGGCGCCGTCGCCAAGGCGTTCCTCAACGAGCTCGGCATCACTCTGGTGAGCCACACGCTCTCGATCGGTCCGGTCCGCGTCCCCGAGGGTTCCCCTCTGCCGCGCCCGACCGACGTCGACACGCTCGACGCCGATCCGCTGCGCTGCTTCGACCCCGCGACCTCCGAGCGCATGGTCGCCGAGGTGGATGCCGCGCACAAGGACGGCGACACCCTCGGCGGTGTCGTCGAAGTGCTCGCCTACGGCCTCCCGCCGGGGCTCGGCTCGCACGTCCACTGGGACCGCAAGCTCGACGCGCAGCTCGCGGCCGCGCTGATGGGCATCCAGGCGATCAAGGGCGTGGAGATCGGCGACGGCTTCCTCACCACGACCCGCCGCGGGTCCGAGGCGCACGACGAGCTGCTGGCCGAGGACGGCACGATCGTCCGCACCAGCGACAAGGCCGGCGGCACCGAGGGCGGCATGAGCACCGGCGGCGTGCTGCGCGTCCGGGCCGGGATGAAGCCCATCGCGACCGTCCCGCACGCGCTGCGGACCGTGGATGTGGCCACCAGCGAGGCCGCGCCGGCGCACCACCAGCGCTCCGACGTCTGTGCCGTGCCCGCCGCGGGCGTGGTGGCGGAGGCGATGGTCGCCCTGGTGCTGGCGAATGCGGTGCTCGAGAAGTTCGGCGGCGACTCCGTGACCGAGACGGCCCGCAACCTGCGCGGCTACCTCGACGCGATCCCGCAGAACCTCACCACCGAGCGCGTCCACGCGCCGTACGCCTGACGCCGTGACGTCGCCCGACACGATCGCGCTGATCGGCCCCCCGGCGGCGGGCAAGTCGCGCGTCGGCAAGCGGCTCGCCAAGCTGCTCCACCTCCCGTTCGTCGACACCGACGCGGTCGTCGTCGCGCTGCACGGCCCGATCCCGGAGATCTTCGCGACCCACGGTGAGCCGTACTTCCGCGAACGGGAGCGCGCGGCCGTCGCCGACGCGCTCCGGCATCCCGGCATCGTCTCGCTGGGCGGGGGAGCGGTGCTCGACCCGGCGACGCAGGCCGACCTCGCCGGCGCCCGCGTCGTGCTTCTCACCGTGCAGCCGGAGGCGATCGCCAAGCGGATCACCAACGGCAAGCGCCCGCTCATCACCGACCTCGACTCGTGGAAGCGCCTGGTCGCCTCCCGCAGCGAGCTGTACCAGTCGCTCGCCGACTACACGGCCGACACCTCGACCCGCCCGATCGACACCATCGCGGCGGAGATCGCCGCGTGGGTCCGCGACGGCGCCACGGAAGGACACGCATGACCGACGCCACTGAGATCATCGTCACCGGACGCGAGCCGTACCCGGTGGTCGTCGGCCGCGGACTCCGTTTCGCCCTCGAGCCCTATCTGGGCACGGGCGTGCGCAAGATCCTGCTGGTGCACCAGCCCACGCTGGGCGCGGCGGCCGCCGAGCTGCGCGAATCGCTCGTCGACCGCTACGAGGTGCTGCTCGCCGAGATCCCGGATGCCGAGGCGGCGAAGCGCGTCGAGGTCGCGTCGTTCCTGTGGCAGATCATGGGGCAGGCCGACTTCACCCGCTCCGACGCGGTGATCGGCTTCGGCGGCGGCGCGGTCACCGACCTCGCCGGCTTCGTCGCGGCGACCTGGCTGCGCGGTGTGAAGCTCATCCAGGTGCCGACGACGCTGCTCGGCATGGTGGATGCGGCGGTCGGCGGCAAGACCGGCATCAACACGGTCGAGGGCAAGAACCTCGTCGGCGCCTTCTACGCGCCCGCCGCGGTGATCTGCGACCTCGATACGCTGTCGTCACTCCCGCGCAACGAACTGCTCGCCGGGTTCGCCGAGGTGGTCAAGTACGGCTTCATCGCCGAGCCGGAGATCCTGGACCTCCTCGAGGCGGACGTGGACCGGGCGACCGACCCGGAGAGCCCCGAGTTCCGCCGGCTCGTGGAGCTGTCCATCGGGATCAAGGCGCGGGTCGTGGGTGAGGACTTCACCGAGCAGGGGCTCCGCGAAATCCTCAATTACGGCCACACCCTGGGCCACGCGATCGAGCACGCCGAGCGGTACCAGTGGCGGCATGGCGCTGCGGTCTCCGTCGGCATGGTGTTCGCGGCAGAGCTCGCCCGGCTCAGCGGGCGGCTGAGCGACGAGGTCGTGGAGCGGCACCGCCGCATCCTGGAGTCCCTGACCCTCCCGACCTCCTACCCGGCGGGCCGTTGGCAGACGCTGCTCGCGACCATGCAGCGCGACAAGAAGGCGCGGGGCAGTATGCTCCGATTCATCGTGCTCGACGACGTGGCACGCCCGACGGTGCTGGCCGGCCCGGACCAGAGCCTGCTGTTCGCCGCATACCAGGAGGTGGGTTCGTGACCGACAAGACCGTGCTTCAGCGGTTCCAGGCGAAGCCGGGCGACGGCGTCGCGCTGGTGGTCGCCGGCGACGACGATCGCGCGCTGCTCGGGGCCCTGCCGGAGGGTGCGACGGAGGCGGCGGTCGCCGACGCTGCGGTCGTCGCGACGGTCGTGCGCACCCGCGACGAGCTACTGGCGCGCTACGCCGAGCAGCTGCCCGTGGCATCCGGCGCCCGTGCGGTCTGGGTCGTGTACCCGAAAGGCGGCCGCGCCGACGTGAACCGGGACGTGGTCGCGGGCGAGGCGCGCGCCTACGGCTGGCGCGGGGTCAGCAACATCGCCGTCGACGAGACCTGGTCGGCGGTGCGCGTGCGCCCGCTGAAGGACGGGGAGGAATGACGTGGCCGACATCCTGGTCCTGAACGGCCCCAACCTCGGCCGCCTCGGCACCCGCGAGCCCGACGTGTACGGCTCCGGGACGCTCGACGACCTCCGCGCCGTGCTGCAGGAGGACGCGGGTGACGACACCATCGACCTGCGTCAGACCGACGACGAGGCACAGCTGCTCGGCTGGCTGCACGAGGCCGCGGATTCCGGTGCGCCCGTCATCCTGAACGCCGGCGCGTGGACGCACTACTCCTACGCGCTGCGGGATGCGGTGTCCCTCGTGACGAAGGCCGGCGGCACTGTCGTCGAGGTGCACCTGTCGAATCCGCACGCCCGTGAGGAGTTCCGGCACACCAGCGTGCTCACCGCCGTCTCCACCGGCGTCATCGCCGGTTTCGGGTTCGAGTCGTACCGGCTGGCACTGGCGTTCATTCGCCGAAACCGGCGCTGACGTTTAGAATCCTCTGGGGCCTTCTGCGCTCCCCGCATCTTTTCTCACCCAACGAAACGGAACATCCTCTTGGCTTCTACCGCTGACATCAAGAACGGCGTCGTCCTCAGCATCGACGGACAGCTCTGGACCGTGATCGAGTTCCAGCACGTCAAGCCGGGCAAGGGCGGTGCGTTCGTCCGCACCAAGCTCAAGAACGTCACCACGGGCAAGACGGTCGACCGCACCTACAACGCCGGCGCCAAGATCGACATCACCAACGTCGACCGCCGCGACTACCAGTACCTGTACCAGGACGGCGCGGACTTCGTGTTCATGGACACCTCCGACTACGACCAGATCACCATCCCGGGCCCGGTCGTCGGCGACGCCGCCAACTTCATGCTCGAGAACCAGAACGTGACCGTCGCGCTGCACGAGGGCTCGCCGCTCTACGTCGAGCTCCCGGCCTCCGTCGTGCTCGAGATCACCTACACCGAGCCGGGCCTCCAGGGCGACCGCTCGACCGGCGGCACCAAGCCCGCGACCGTCGAGACCGGCTACCAGATCCAGGTCCCGCTGTTCCTCGAGACCGGCACCAAGGTCAAGGTCGACACCCGCACGGGCGACTACCTCGGCCGCGTCAACGACTAGATGAGCGCGCGCACCAAGGCCCGTAAGCGCGCCCTCGACGTCCTCTACAGCGCCGACCTGCGGCAGACGCCGCTGCGTCAGGCGCTCGCGACAGAGGCCGAGCGAGCGGCGTCCCAGCCCGCTCGCGAGGCGTCGTGGCTCTATGCCCGCGAGATCCTCGACGGTGTCATCGAGCACCAGGACGAGATCGACGAGCAGATCGAGACGTACGCGCAGGGCTGGACCCTCGCCCGCATGCCCGCCGTCGACCGCGCCATCCTGCGCATCGGCGTGTGGGAGGTTCTGTACAACGACGAGGTGCCGGACGGCGTCGCGATCTCCGAGGCGGTCGAGGCCGCGACGGTGCTCTCGACGGACGACTCGGCCGGATTCGTGAACGGCCTCCTCGCCAAGATCGCCCAGGCCAACGGCTCGGCGAACCGCGGATGAGCCCGCGTCTGCGCCGGATCGCGGCGGCCGTCGCGCTGGCCGTGGGTGTCGCGGTGGCGGCGGCGGGATGCTCGCTGCTCGGCGGCGCGTCCAACGTCCCGGTCGCGACGGACGCGCCCCCGAAGGGCACGGATGGCGCGGTCGACTTCGACGGCGGCTTCATCACCGCGGGCGACGGCGGGAAGAAGGTCGACATCTGGTTCGACGCGATGTGCCCGGTGTGCGGCGCGTTCGAGAAGGCCAACGGCACAACCCTGGCCGACGCGGTCGACAACGGCGACATCACGCTGCGGCTGCACCCGCTGACGTTCCTCGATGCCCTCTCGAACGGCACGGGCTACTCGACCCGAGCGTCCGCCGCGCTGACCTGCGTGGCCGTGACCGACGAGAACGCCGTCCTGCCGTTCTACCAGGCGCTGTTCACCGACCAGCCGGAGGAGAACTCCGAAGGGCTGACGGACAAGGAGCTCGCGAAGCGCGCGAGCGACGCGGGAGCGGGCGACATCTCCGCCTGCCTCGCCGACAGCGGGCCGTACCAGGCGTGGGCGCAGCGCAATACGGCGAACTCGCAGAAGGGCCCGATCGAAGTCGACGGCAAGAAGGTGCTCGACGTGATCAAGGGCACCCCGACCGTCCTCGTGAACGGCAAGCAGTATCCCGGCGGCGTGAGCGACACGAAGGCGTTCACGACGTTCCTCAACGACCACTGACCCCATCCGAAACGGAGGAGTCCGCGGCGCTTCCGCACGCGGACTCCTCCGTTTCGTGCATCCCGCCGGCGTGTCGAATGCACGTTTCCTCCGTTTCGGTGGGGCGGCGACGACGGCAGGGACCGGGCTGGTAGGGTGGAGGGCGTAGGCATCCTTTAAGAGCCGTCCTGTGAGGCGGGGAAGGAGGTCGGCATGACAGCGCGTACCGTGCTGCAGCAGGCTGACATCGCCCGGGCGTTGACTCGGATCTCCCACGAGATCCTGGAGTCCAACCGGGGAACGGACGAGCTGGTGATCCTGGGGATCCCGACCCGCGGCGTCGTGCTCGCGCGGCGGATCGCCGAGAACATCCAGCGCATCGAACCGGCGGCGGTCTCCTCGCCCGCCGACATCGTGGGCGCGCTCGACGTGACCATGTACCGCGACGACCTGTCGCGGCATCCCACGCGCACTCCGCAGCCGACCTCGCTGCCGGGGCCGATCGACGGCAAGACCGTGGTGCTGGTGGACGACGTGCTCTTCTCGGGCCGCACCATCCGGGCCGCGCTCGACGCGATCAGCGACCTGGGCCGCCCGCGCGCGGTGCGCCTCGCGGTGCTGGTCGACCGCGGCCACCGCGAGCTCCCGATCCGCGCCGACTTCGTGGGCAAGAACCTGCCGTCGGCGGCCTCCGAGCGCATCTACGTGCGGCTCCACGAGACCGACGGCGAGGAGTCGGTGACCATCGAGGAGCCGGCGGGGGTGGACGCATGAGGCACCTTCTCTCGACACGCGGGCTGTCGCGCGACGCTGCCATCCAGCTGCTCGACGTCGCCGAGGACATGGCGGACGTGCAGGAGCGCGAAGTCAAGAAGCTCCCGACCCTGCGCGGCAAGACGGTCGTCAACCTGTTCTTCGAGGACTCGACCCGCACCCGCATCTCGTTCGAGGCCGCGGCCAAGCGGCTCTCCGCCGACGTGATCAACTTCTCCGCCAAGGGCTCCAGTGTGAGCAAGGGCGAGAGCCTGAAGGACACCGCCCAGACGCTGCAGGCGATGGGAGCGGACGCGGTGGTCATCCGCCACGGCTCGTCCGGCGCCCCGCAGACGCTCGCGACGAGCGGCTGGATCGACGCCGGCATCCTGAACGCGGGCGACGGCACGCACGAGCACCCGACCCAGGCCTTGCTGGACGCGTTCACCATGCGCCGCCGCCTGCACGGCTCGGCCTCGCGCGGGAAGGACCTCGCCGAGGTGTCGGTCGCGATCGTGGGCGACATCCTGCACTCCCGCGTCGCGCGGTCGAACGTGTGGCTGCTGCAGACCCTGGGCGCCCAGGTGACGCTGGTCGCGCCGCCGACCCTCCTCCCGGTGGGCATCGACGGCTGGCCCGTGCGCGTCCGCTACGACCTGGACGAGGCGATCGCCGACGGTCCGGACGTCGTGATGATGCTGCGCATCCAGGCCGAGCGGATGAACGATGCGTTCTTCCCCAACTCCCGCGAATACGCGCGCACCTGGGGACTGGACGAGGAACGGCTCGGCCGGCTCAAGGCCGATAGCATTGTGATGCACCCTGGGCCGATGAACCGCGGGCTGGAGATCTCGGCCGCGGCCGCGGACTCCCCGCGCTCGACGGTCCGGGAGCAGGTCGCCAACGGTGTCTCGGTACGGATGGCGGCCCTGTACCTGCTGCTCAGCGGCAATGACAGCGGCAGCGGCAACGGGCAGGTGGTGTGAGGTGAGTGTGGAGAAGTTCCTGATCGGCGGCGCGACGCTGGCCGACGGCTCCCGTGCGGACCTGCTGGTCGACGGCGGCCGGATCGCTGAGGTCGGCGCCGGGCTGAGCGCCGCGGGCGCGACCCGGATCGACGCGGACGGGCTCCTGGCATTGCCGGGGCTGGTCGACCTGCACACGCATCTGCGCGAGCCCGGCTACGAGCAGAGCGAGACCGTGCTGACCGGCACCAGGGCCGCTGCGGCGGGCGGGTTCACGGCGGTGTTCGCCATGGCGAACACGTCGCCGGTCGCCGACACGGCCGGGGTCGTGGAGCAGGTGCTCAGCCTGGGGGAGGCCGCGGGCTACGCCACGGTCCGCCCGATCGGCGCCGTCACCGTCGGCCTCGCCGGGGAGCGACTGGCCGAGCTCGGCGCGATGGCCGCATCCCGCGCCCGTGTCCGCGTCTTCTCGGACGACGGCAAATGCGTCTCCGACCCGCTGCTGATGCGCCGGGCGCTGGAGTACGTGAAGGCGTTCGACGGCGTGATCGCCCAGCACGCGCAGGAGCCCCGGCTCACCGAGGGCGCCCAGATGAACGAGGGCGAGCTCTCCGGCGAGCTCGGGCTGGCGGGCTGGCCGGCGGTCGCCGAGGAGTCGATCATCGCCCGGGATGTGCTGCTCGCCGAGCATGTCGGATCCCGCCTGCACGTCTGCCACGTCTCGACCGCGGGCAGCGTCGACGTCATCCGCTGGGCCAAGGCCCGGGGGATCGACGTCACCGCGGAGGTCACGCCGCACCACCTGGCGCTGACCGAGGAGCTGGCCTCCGGCTACGACGCGCGCTACAAGGTCAACCCGCCGCTCCGGCGCCGCGAGGACGTGGAGGCGCTGCGGGCCGGCCTCGCCGACGGCACGATCGACATCGTCGCCACCGACCACGCCCCGCATCCCGTCGAGTCGAAGGACTGCGAATGGGATGCGGCCGCGTTCGGCATGGTCGGCCTGGAGTCGGCGCTGTCGGTCGTGCAGGCCAGCGTCGTCGACAACGGGATGCTCGGCTGGAGCGATGTCGCCCGGGTGCTGTCCGCGACGCCGGCGCGGATCGGCCGGCTCGACGGCCACGGCGGCCCGCTCGAGCCCGGGGCCGCGGCCAACCTGTTCCTCTACGACCCGACCGCGTCCCGGACGTTCTCGACCGGAGACCTCGCGGGCAAGGGCGTCAACTCGCCGTACCTCGGGCTCACGCTCCCGGGCCGGGTCGTCGCGACCTTCCACCAGGGGCGCCCCACCGTGCTCGACGGCGCGGTCCGCGACGCGGAGGAGGTGGGCGCGCGTGGATAAGCTGCTCCCCACCCTCGGCATCCTCGCGGTCGTCGTCATCGTCCTGGCCCTCGCGGTCGTCGGCTGGCGTCGCCGGGTACGGCGCGACAGCGGCGCGGGCGCCGGCTACTCCACGCCCGGGACGCTGAGCGCCCCGACGGCGGAGACGGACGCCCTGTACGTCGCCACGACCAAGGCCGGTCAGCACCTCGAGCGACTGGCGCTCCCGGGGCTCGCGTTCCGCGGCAAGGCCGTGGTGACGGTCCGGCCCGAGGGCGTCGCGATCACGGTGACCGGCGAGGCGCCGGTGTTCATCCCGGCCGCCGTCGTCACCGGCGTCGGCGCGGCGAGCGTCGCCATCGACCGCGCGGTCGAGCGCGACGGCCTCGTCCGCCTCGGGTGGACCACGAGCGGCGGAACGGCCGCCGACAGCTACTTCCGGGTCGTCGACCCGGCCGGCCGCGCGCAGTTGACCGCGGCCATCCACGAAATCGTCCCCGGGGCATCCGCCCCGGACGCGGCGGGCGAGTCCCGCCCGAACGACAAGGAGGTGTGACGTGCTCGCAACAGACCCCGCGGTGCTCGTCCTCGAAGACGGAACACGCTACGTCGGCCGGGCCTACGGCGCCCGCGGGCGCACGCTCGGCGAGGCCGTCTTCGCGACCGGCATGACCGGCTACCAGGAGACCCTGACCGACCCGTCGTACGCCGGGCAGATCGTCCTCCAGACGGCGCCCCACATCGGCAACACGGGCACCAACGACGAGGACATGGAGTCGCGACAGATCTGGGTCGCCGGCTACGTCGTCCGCGAGCCCAGCCGCGTCGTCTCGAACTTCCGCGCCCAGCGCAGCCTCGACGACGACCTCGTCGCGCAGGGCGTGGTGGGGATCAGCGGCATCGACACGCGCGCGGTGACCCGTCACATCCGCTCGGCCGGGGCCATGCGCTCCGGCATCTTCTCGGGCGACGACTTCGACCTGAGCGAGAGCGAGCAGCTGGAGCTGGTGCTCGCCGGCGAGAAGATGCGCGGCCGCAACCTGTCGGCCGAGGTCTCGACCGTCGAGCCGTACACGGTCCCGGCCGTCGGCGAGAAGGTCGGCTCGGTCGCCGTGCTCGACCTCGGCGTCAAGAAGTCCACCCTCGAGAACCTGGCCGCCCGCGGCCTCGACGTGCACGTGCTCCCGCAGCAGGTGTCGGCGCAGGATGTGCTCGGGCTCGGCGTCTCGGCGCTGTTCTTCTCGAACGGCCCGGGCGACCCGCAGGCGTCCGACAAGCACGTCGCCCTGCTGCAGGAGACGCTGCGCGCCGGCCTGCCGTACTTCGGCATCTGCTTCGGCAACCAGCTGCTCGGCCGTGCGCTCGGGCTCGACACGTACAAGCTGCCGTTCGGCCACCGGGGGATCAACCAGCCGGTTCTCGACAAGCGCACCGGCCGCGTCGAGATCACCGCGCAGAACCACGGGTTCGCCGTCAAGGCCCCTATCGACGCAGCGTTCGACTCGCCCGCCGGCTTCGGCCGCGTCGAGGTCAGCCACTTCTCGCTCAACGACCAGGTCGTCGAGGGGCTGGACTGCCTCGACCTGAACGCGTTCAGCGTGCAGTACCACCCGGAGGCGGCGGCCGGCCCGCACGACGCCAACTACCTCTTCGACCGCTTCTTGGCCATGATTCGTGAACAACACAGCATCAGGGCCCAGCACAGCGAGTCGGCGACCAACGACCAGGAGAACAACTGATGCCCAAGCGCGACGACATCAACTCCGTCCTCGTCATCGGCTCCGGCCCGATCGTGATCGGCCAGGCCGTCGAGTTCGACTACTCCGGCACCCAGGCCTGCCGCGTGCTCAAGGCCGAGGGCGTGCGCGTCATCCTCGTCAACTCCAACCCGGCGACGATCATGACCGATCCCGACTTCGCCGACGCCACCTATGTCGAGCCGATCACCTGGCAGGTCATCGAGACGATCATCGCCAAGGAGAAGCCGGACGCCATCCTGCCGACCCTCGGCGGGCAGACCGCCCTCAACGCGGCCATGCAGCTGCACGAGCACGGCATCCTCGAGAAGTACGGCGTCGAGCTGATCGGCGCGAAGTTCGAGGCCATCCAGAAGGGCGAGGACCGCCAGATCTTCAAGGAGCTGGTCATCGAGGCCGGCGCCGAGGTCGCGCGATCGCACATCGCCCACACGGTCGAGGAAGCGCTCGAGTTCGCGGAAGACCTCGGCTACCCGCTCGTCGTCCGCCCGTCGTTCACCATGGGCGGCCTCGGCTCGGGCTTCGCGTACACGCCGGACGAGCTCCGCCGGATCGCCGGCGACGGCATCCACCAGAGCCCGACCAGCGAGGTGCTGCTGGAGGAGTCCATCCTCGGCTGGAAGGAGTACGAGCTCGAGCTCATGCGCGACACCGCCGACAACACGGTGGTCGTCTGCTCCATCGAGAACGTGGACCCGGTCGGCGTGCACACCGGCGACTCCATCACGGTCGCCCCGGCGCTGACCCTGACCGACCGCGAGTACCAGCGGCTCCGCGACATCGGCATCGACATCATCCGCGCCGTCGGCGTCGACACCGGCGGCTGCAACATCCAGTTCGCGGTGAACCCGGAGAACGGCCGGATCATCGTCATCGAGATGAACCCGCGCGTCTCGCGGTCGTCCGCCCTGGCGTCGAAGGCCACCGGCTTCCCGATCGCGAAGATCGCGGCGAAGCTCGCCATCGGCTACCGCCTGGACGAGATCCCGAACGACATCACCAAGGTCACCCCGGCGAGCTTCGAGCCGACGCTCGACTACATCGTCGTGAAGGTGCCGCGGTTCGCGTTCGAGAAGTTCCCGGCCGCCGACCCGACACTGACCACGACCATGAAGTCGGTCGGCGAGGCCATGGCGATCGGGCGCTCCTTCACCAGCGCTCTGCAGAAGGCTCTGCGGTCGCTGGAGAAGCGCGGGTCGTCGTTCCACTGGGGCGAGCAGACGCGCACGGTGGACGAACTCCTCACCTCCATCGCGACGCCGACCGACGGCCGCATCGTCGACGTGCAGCAGGCGCTCCGCCTGGGCGCGACGCCGGAGCAGGTGTTCGAGGCGACCAAGATCGACCCGTGGTTCATCGACCAGATCGTCCTCATCAACGAGGTCGCCGACCTGATCCGCGATGCGCCGACCCTCGACACCGAGACGCTGCGCTACGCCAAGGACCACGGCTTCTCCGACGCCCAGATCGGCGAGCTCCGCGGCTTCGGCGAGGCGGACGTGCGCGAGGTGCGCCACATCCTCGGCGTCCGCCCGGTCTACAAGACGGTCGACACCTGCGCGGGCGAGTTCCCGGCCCTGACGCCGTACCACTACTCCAGCTACGACCTGGAGACCGAGGTCGAGCCGAGCGACAAGCGCAAGGTCGTCATCCTGGGCTCCGGCCCGAACCGCATCGGGCAGGGCGTCGAGTTCGACTACTCGTGCGTGCACGCGTCGTTCGCGCTGCACGACGCGGGGTTCGAGACGATCATGATCAACTGCAACCCGGAGACGGTCTCGACCGACTACGACACCAGCGACCGGCTCTACTTCGAGCCGCTGACGCTGGAGGACGTGCTGGAGGTCATCCACGCGGAGTCGCAGGCCGGCGAGCTGGTCGGCGTCGTCGTCCAGCTCGGCGGCCAGACCGCGCTCGGGCTCGCGAAGGGCCTCGAGGCGGCGGGCGTCCCGATCCTGGGCACCACGCCGGAGGCGATCGACTTGGCGGAGGAGCGCGGCCTGTTCGCCGGCATCCTCGAGAACGCCGGCCTCGTCGCGCCGCGCAACAGCACCGCGGTCGACTACCCGTCGGCGGCGCACGCGGCCGAGCAGATCGGCTACCCGGTCCTGGTCCGCCCGAGCTTCGTGCTCGGCGGCCGCGGCATGGAGATCGTCTACGACAACGCCTCCCTCGCCGACTACTTCGAGCGGGTCGCGGGCCAGGGGATCGTCGGTCCGTCGCATCCCCTGCTCGTGGACCGCTTCCTCGACGACGCGATCGAGATCGACGTGGACGCGCTCTACGACGGCGAGCGGCTGTACATCGGCGGCGTGATGGAGCACATCGAGGAGGCCGGCGTCCACTCCGGCGACTCGTCGTGCACCCTCCCGCCGATCACGCTCGGCCGCCGCGAGATCGAACGCGTGCGCGAGGCGACCCTGAAGATCGCCGAAGGGATCGGCGTCCGCGGCCTGCTCAACGTGCAGTTCGCGATCGGCGCGGGTGTGCTCTACGTGCTGGAGGCGAATCCGCGCGCGTCCCGGACCGTGCCGTTCGTGTCCAAGGCGCTCGGCATCCCGCTGGCGAAGGCCGCGTCGCGGCTCATGGTCGGCGAGACGATCGACGGTCTGATCGCCGAGGGCCTGCTGCCCGCGGAGGACGGCTCGCTCATCCCGATGGACTCGCCCGTCGCCGTGAAGGAGGCCGTGCTGCCGTTCAAGCGGTTCCGCACGAAGGAGGGCACGGTCGTCGACTCGGTGCTCGGCCCGGAGATGCGCTCGACCGGCGAGGTCATGGGCATCGACAAGGACTTCCCGACCGCGTTCGCGAAGAGCCAGTCCGCCGCCTACGGCGGGATGCCGCTGACCGGCACGGTCTTCGTCTCGGTCTCGGACCGCGACAAGCGCGCCGTCGTCCTGCCGGTGCTGCGCCTGGCGCAGCTGGGCTTCGGGATCGTCGCCACCGAGGGCACCGCCGAGGTGCTGAACCGCAACGGCATCGAGGCGCGCATCGTGCGCAAGCACAGCGACGCGCTGGAGTCGGGCGGTGACTCGATCGTCGACATCATCAACCGGTCCGAGGTGGATGTGGTGATCAACACCCCGAGCGGGCGCTCGGCGCGTGCGGACGGGTACGAGATCCGGGCGGCGGCCGTGGCGGCGGACAAGCCGCTGTTCACGACCATCGCCGAGCTGAGCGCCGCGGTCGCGTCGCTGGACGCCATCCGCGAGGGCTTCGACGTGAAGTCGCTGCAGGAGTACGCCGTGGAGAGGGCCGCCCGCGCATGACGTTCGGCGACCGGCTCGCGCAGGTCTTCGCCGAGCGCGGCCGGCTCTGCGTCGGCATCGACCCCCACGCCCACCTTCTGGAGGCGTGGGGGCTGCCGGCGAGCGCCGACGGTCTGCGGTCGTTCGGGCTGACGGTCGTGGAGGCCGCCGCCGGACGCGCGGGGATCGTCAAGCCGCAGGTCGCCTTCTTCGAGCGGTTCGGCGCCGCCGGGTACGCGGCCCTGGAGGATGTGCTGACCGCCGCGCGTGACGCCGGGCTGCTGGTGATCGCCGACGCCAAGCGCGGCGACATCGGCACCAGCGTCACGGCGTACGCCGAGGCGTGGCTGACGCCGGGATCACCGCTCGAGGCCGACGCGCTGACCGTCGCCGCGTACATGGGCGTCGGTTCGCTGGCCGACACGATGGCGCTGGGGGAGCGTGCGGGCAAGGGCCTGTTCGTGCTCGCGGCGACCTCCAATCCGGAGGCTGCGGCCGTGCAGCAGGCCATCGTCCAGAGCGGCCCGTGGACCGGGCGGTCTGTTGCTCGTGCGATCATCGAAGACGTGCATGCGTTCAACCAGGAGCAGCCGGGCCGGCGCCCGTTCGGCACCGTCGGGCTGGTGCTCGGCGCGACCGTCGAGCTCGCCGACTACGGGATCGACGTCCAGACGGCGGGGGAGCGGACGCCCGCCCTGCCGGTGCTCGCCCCCGGCTTCGGCCACCAGGGTGCGCGGGTCGAGGACGCGCCGCGCCTGTTCGGGTCGCTCGCGACCGGCGTGATCGTCAGCGAGTCCCGCGGGCTGCTGAACGCGGGTCCGCGGGGTCTGGCCGACGCGATCGACCGCCGCGCCGAGGAGGTGCGGGCCGCCCATGTCTGACGCCGCAGCATCCTCCGACCGCGCGGTCCGCCCCGCTCCGCCCGAGGTGGACCGGCAGGCCGCGTCGCAGGCCGCCGTCGCCGCCCGGCGTGCGCGTGCCGCGGTCAAGGCGAGCATCGCATCCCGGGAGGTCTCGCCGCTGACCGTTCTCGACCACGCCACCGCCGACCCGGAGGGCGTCGAGGGCCGGCTGCGGGTGACGGAGTTCCTGCTCAGCGTCCCTGCGATCGGACAGACCAAGATGCAGGATGCGCTCGACCGCCTCCAGATCTCGCCCGCCAAGCGGCTCGGCGGCCTCGGCCGTCACCAGCGGCTGCGCCTGCGCGAGTTCCTGATCGAGCGCGAGAACCGGAACCTGCGCCAGCGCAACCGTCTGGTCGTGCTCGCCGGCCCGACCGCGGTCGGCAAGGGCACGGTCTCCACCTACATCCGGGAGAACTACCCGGATGTGCTCCTCTCGGTCTCCGCCACCACCCGCAAGCCGCGGCCCGGCGAGGTGGACGGCGTCAACTACTACTTCGTCGACGACGCCGAGTTCGACCGGATGATCGTCGAGGGCGAGCTGCTGGAGCACGCGACCGTGCACAACGCCTACCGTTACGGCACGCCGCGCGCGCCGATCGAGAAGGCACTGGCCGCCGGCCGCAGCGTCCTGCTCGAGATCGACCTGCAGGGCGCGCGCCAGGTGCGGGCGTCGATGCCGGAGGCGCGGCTGATCTTCCTGCTCCCGCCGACGTGGGAGGAGCTGGTCCGCCGCCTCATCGGACGCGGCACCGAGGACGCGGCCGAGCAGCAGCGGCGGCTGGAGACCGCGAAGGTCGAGCTGGCCGCCCAGGACGAGTTCGACTACAAGGTCGTCAACCACGACGTCGCGACCGCGGCCCGCGAGGTCGTAGACTTGATGAAGGTCCGCGTGGCGCCGTCGCGTCCGTGAGCCCTCTTCCCGCGCCCTCGCCGGCGCGCCCACCGTCCCCGGCCGCGTGACGCGGCCGTCGATCGGGCCACCGCGCCCGGTCGCCCAGAACAAGGAGCAGCCCGCAATGGCAACCAGCAACAACGGCATCATCGACCCGCCCATCGACGACCTCCTGTCGCGCGTCGAGTCGAAGTACGCGCTCGTGATCTTCGCCTCCAAGCGGGCCCGCCAGATCAACGACTACTACGCCGACCTGCACGAGGGCAGCCTGTTCGACAACGTCGGCCCGCTGGTCGACTCCTCGGTCGACGACAAGCCGCTGTCGGTGGCGCTGCACGAGATCAACGAGGACAAGCTCGTCATCAAGCCCATCTCCGCGGAGTAACGCGAGACCCAGCAGCAGTACAGCCGCAGACCGTCGCAGCCGGGCAGCCCCCGGCCGAGGAGAGGTGCCGCCGTTGAGCCCACGATTGACCGTCGTCGTCGGAGTGACCGGCGGCATCGCCGCATATAAAGCCGTCGGAGTCATCCGCGCCCTGGTCCTCGAAGGGCACTCGGTGCACGTGGTCGCCACCGAGGCGGCGCTGCGGTTCGTGGGGCGCCCGACCCTGGAGGCGATCAGCCGCAACCCCGTCGCGACCGACCTCTACGAGGGCGTCGCCGAGGTCCGGCATGTGGCGATCGGGCAGTCGGCCGACCTCATCGTGATCGCGCCCGCGACGGCGAACACCATCGCCAAGCTCGCCGCCGGCATCGCCGACGACCTGCTCGGCAACACGGTCCTCGCGTCCACCGCCCCGCTGGTGATCGCTCCGGCGATGCACACCGAGATGTGGCGCAATCCGGCGACCGTCGCCAACATCGCGACCCTGCGCGGCCGCGGAGTGACGATCGTCGGCCCGGCGAGCGGCCAGCTCACCGGCAACGACTCCGGCCCCGGCCGCATGGAGGAGCCCGAGGTCATCGTCCGCGCAGCCCTCCGTGCCGCAGGCGCCACCCCGCGCGCCGTCGAGGCGCTCGCCCCCATCGCCCTGCCCGCCGCATCCACGGTCAACGACGTGGTCGTGCTGTCCGAGCGCCGCCGGGCCAACGAGGCCGCCCGCCTCCCGCGCGGCGGCGTCGACCTCGCGGGCAAGCGCGTCGTCGTCACGGCCGGAGGGACGCGGGAACCGCTCGACCCCGTGCGGTTCCTCGGCAACCGGTCCAGCGGCCGCCAGGGCGTCGCGATCGCCGCCGCCGCGCAAGCACGGGGAGCCGAGGTCGTCCTCATCGCCGCGCATCTCGAGGTCGAACCGCCGGAGGGCGTCGAGCTGATCGAGGTGCAGACCGCGCTGGAGCTGCAGGAGGCCGTGACCGAGGCCGCGCGCGCCGCCGACATCGTCGTGATGACCGCCGCCGTCGCCGACTACCGGCCGGCCGAGACCCGCGAGTCCAAGATCAAGAAGGCCGACCAGGGCGACACCCTGACGCTCGAGCTGGTCGCCAACCCCGACATCCTCGCCGGGCTCGCCGCGAACCGCCGGGAGGGTCAGGTCGTCGTCGGCTTCGCGGCGGAGACCGAGCCCGACCCGCAGGCCCTCATCGAGCTGGGCCGCACCAAGCTCGAGCACAAGGGCAGCGACTTCCTCGTACTCAACCAGGTCGGCTGGTCGCAGGGATTCGCAACGGAGAGCAACGAGGTCGTGGTCCTGCGGAGGGGCGGCGATATAGTGATGGAGGCCTCGGGCAGCAAGCTGTCGGTGGCCGACCGTATCCTCGACGTCATCGCATAACGGCGCGGTGGAGCTCAGGGGAAGCGCGAAGCGGTTCCGCGACCCCAGCGCCGAGGGAGCCTGCGACCGAGGTCACATCCAGCACGAGGGAGAACCCATGGCAGATCTGCGTCTCTTCACGTCCGAGTCCGTCACCGAAGGCCACCCGGACAAGATCTGCGACCAGATCTCCGACAGCATCCTGGATGCACTGCTCACCGTCGACCCGCACAGCCGGGCCGCGGTCGAGACCCTGGTCACCACCGGCCTCGTGCACGTCGCGGGCGAGGTGACGACGCGCGGCTACGTCGAGATCCCCGCGCTGGTGCGGAACAAGCTGGTCGAGATCGGGTACGACTCCTCCGACGTCAGCTTCGACGGGACCCAGTGCGGCGTCTCCATCTCGATCGGCGCGCAGTCACCCGACATCGCGCAGGGCGTCGACAACGCGCTCGAGACCCGTGCCGAGCAGAGCCACGACGACCTCGACCGTCAGGGCGCCGGCGACCAGGGCATCATGTTCGGCTACGCCACCACCGAGACCCCGCAGTACATGCCGCTGCCGATCTGGCTCGCGCACCGCCTCGCCGAGCGCCTGGCCTCGGTGCGCAAGGACGGCACGCTCGACTACCTGCGTCCCGACGGCAAGACGCAGGTCACCATCGGCTACGAGGGCGCCGTGCCGAAGTCGGTGCAGACGGTCGTGCTGTCGACGCAGCACGCGCCGCACGTCTCCAACGAGCAGCTGCAGGCCGAGATCGTCGAGGAGGTCATCAACCCGGTGCTCCACGGCGCCGGGCTCGAGACCTCCCACATCCGGACGCTCATCAACCCGACCGGTCGCTTCGAGATCGGCGGCCCGAAGGGCGACGCCGGGCTCACCGGCCGCAAGATCATCGTCGACACCTACGGAGGCGCATCCCGTCACGGCGGCGGCGCCTTCTCGGGCAAGGACCCGTCGAAGGTCGACCGCTCGGCCGCGTACGCCATGCGCTGGGTCGCCAAGAACGCCGTGGCGGCGGGCTTCGCCGACCGGCTCGAGGTGCAGATCGCGTACGCGATCGGCAAGGCGGCCCCGGTGGGCCTCTACGTCGAGACGTTCGGCACCGCGAAGGTGCCGGAGGAGCGCATCATCCGCGCGATCCAGGACGTCTTCGACCTGCGTCCCGCCGCGATCATCCGCGACCTCGACCTGCTGCGCCCGATCTACGCGCAGACCGCGACCTACGGCCACTTCGGCCGCGAGCTCCCCGAGTTCACCTGGGAGCGGCTGGACCGCGTCGACGACCTGCGCTCGGCCGCAGGACTCTGAGCGTGGCGGCGGCCGCACGGGTCGCCCGGGTCGTCATCGACTCCCCGCTCCCGCAGCTCGACCATCTCTTCGACTACGCCATCCCCGAGGAGCTCGCCGACGCGGCGGTGCCGGGGGTGCGCGTGCGCGTGCCGCTGCGCTCCGCGGGCCGCGTGGCCGACGGGTACCTCGTGGAGGTCGGCGACCCGGACGACGCGTTCGAGGGGACGCTGAGTCCGATCGAGGCGGTGGTGTCGCCCGCGCGGGTCCTGACGCCCGAGGTGTGGCGGCTGGCGCGGCGGCTCGCCGACCGCAGCGCGGGCACGGCGAGCGATATCCTGCGCCTCGCCGTCCCCGGTCGGATGGTGCGCGTCGAGAAGGCCTGGCTCGCGGCGCGTTCCGCGTCGAGTGGTGAGTCGATGTCTCCATCCGACGCCGATGGCGACCAGATGTCGCCACCGGACGGCGCGGACGTGCCGGACGGCGCGTCCATCGCGGCCGTCCCGGTCGTGCCGGTGCGCGGGTACGGCGAGCGGGTGCTGGAGGACGCCGTCGCCCGCGACGAGCGGATCGCACTGCGCGCCATCCCGCGCCTCGTGCCGCTGCCCGACGGGAGCTGGGTCGGGGAGTGGGCCGTCACCCTGGCCGCGCTGGCCGCGGACTGCTGGCGCGGTGGCCGGACCGCGATCATCGCCGTCCCCGACCACCGCGATCTGGAACAGCTCGCCGCCGCCCTCGCCGCGGTCGCGCCGCCCGAGGCGGTGGTGCGGGCCGACGCGGGACAGGCAAACGCCGACCGCTACCGCGGGTTCCTCGAGGCGCTGTCCGGGCCGCGCATCGTCATCGGCAACCGGTCGGTGGTCTACGCGCCCGCTTCGCGCCTCGGCTTGCTGGTGGTCTGGGAGGATAGCGACCCGCTGCACGCCGAGCCGCTGAGTCCGTACGTCCACACGCGGGACGCGGCGCTCGTCCGCCAGGAGCTGGAAGGCTGCGCGCTCGTGCTGAGCGGCAACATCCGGAGCGTGGAGGCGCAGCGGCTGGTCGAACTCGGCTGGCTGCGCGATTTCGGCCCGGAGCGCGCTATCACCCCGAAGATCGTCCTCACCGCGAACCAGCAGGCACCGGAGCCGATGGCGCGTGCGGCACGCATCCCCTCGACGGCCTGGCGCACCGCCCGGGAGGCGCTGGACGGGTCGAGCGAGCGACCCCGCGGACCGGTGCTCGTGCAGGTCGCACGCCCCGGCTACGCGCCCATGATCGCCTGCGCGAATTGCGGGCAGGCGGCCCGCTGCACGTACTGCAAGGGACCGCTCCACCAGACCCGGGCCGGCGCGCCGCCGTCTTGCACCGTGTGCGGACGTCTCGCCACCGACTGGCAGTGCGAGCACTGCGAGCACCGGCGGTTCCGGATGACGACCATCGGCTCCGGCCGCACCGCCGAGGAGCTGGGGCGCGCGTTCCCGGGCACGCGCGTCATCCTCGCCGACGGCGACCACCCCGTCCAGCGCATCGGGTCCGGACCGGCGCTCGTGGTGGCGACCCGCGGCGCCGAGCCCATCGCCGAGGGCGGCTACCAGGCCGTGCTGCTCCTCGACGGCGAGCGGATGCTCGCGCGCGAGTCCCTGCACGTCGCCGAGGACTGCCTCCGCTGGTGGCAGAGCGCGGCCGGTCTCGCGGCGCCGGGCGCGCCGACCGTGCTGGTCGGCGTCTCCGGACCGCTCGCCCGCGACTTCGCGACCGGCCGCCTGGTCGAGTTCGCGCACGCCGAGCTGGTGGACCGCCGCGAGCTCCGCTTCCCGCCGGCCGTCCGACTGGCCTCGGTGACCGGTGCGGAGGCGACGGTCACGGAGGTGCTGCGGGCGGTGGACGCGTCCCTCCTCATCGACGTGCTCGGCCCGGCGCCCGTGGAGCCGGACGGCGCATCGGCCCGGCGCGCCGGTCCGGACCAGGTCCGCGCGGTGCTGCGCTTCGAGTACGCGCACGGAGCCAACGTGGCGGCGGCGGTGCGCGCCGCCGTCGTCAAGAACGCGACCCGCCGCCGTCGCGCCCCCGCCGGCCGCCCCGGCTACCGCCCCGCGCCGAGCCTGCGCGTGCGCTTCGACGACCCCGAGATCCTGTAGCCCCGCGCCCGCGCACCCGCATCCATGGGTCGCAACACGCCGTCATCGCCCGCGCGTGACGGCGTGTTGCGTCCCATCGCTGGCCGCGCTCGGCGCATCTACTGGTCCCAACACGCCGTTACGCCCCGCCGGGTAACGGCGTGTCGGGCCGCCAGCTGCATCCATGGGGCGCAACACGCCGTTACCGCCTGCGCGTAGCGGCGTGTTGCGCCCCATGGGCGGGGTGCGCTGCGGTCAACGCGCACCCGGCCCCGCGTCGGAGGCGCGTCGTTGACGCGACGCGCCGCAATGCGTGCGCGGCGGGCGGCGTGTTGCGTCAACCAGGGCGACGGCGGCGGTCGACGGCGCGGAGTAGGCTGGGTGGCCGTCCCGAACCGAAAGAACCTTCTTCATGCGCATCGTCTTCGCCGGCACCCCGGCCGTCGCCATCCCGTCGCTGGAGGCCGTCGCCGCGCGCCACGAGGTGGTCGCCGTCGTCACCCGCGAGGACGCGCCCCTCGGGCGCAAGCGCGTGCTCACGCCGTCGCCGGTCGCCGAGGCCGCCGAACGTCTCGGCCTCCCTGTGATCAAGGCGAACCGGCTGCGTGAGGAGGTCACCGACCGCATCCGCGACCTGGCGCCCGACCTCGGCGTCGTCGTCGCGTACGGCGGGCTCGTGCGCGAGCCGCTGCTGTCTCTGCCCCGCCTGGGATGGGTGAACCTGCACTTCTCGCTGCTCCCGCGCTGGCGCGGAGCGGCGCCGGTGCAGCACGCCGTCATCGCGGGCGACACGGAGACGGGTGCGGCGGTGTTCTACCTCGTGCCGGAGCTCGACGCGGGCGATGTGTACGCCGAGCTGCGCCGTCCGATCGGCCCGGACGAGACCGCCGGCGAGCTCCTGAACGCCCTGGCGGTCGACGGCGCCGCGCTGCTGGCCGACACCGCCGACGCGCTCGCCGCCGGAACCGCGCGTGCCGTACCGCAGCAGGGCGAGCCACGCCCGGCCTCCAAGCTGACCCTCGACGACGCCCGGCTCGACCTCACCGAGCCCGCCCACCGCGTCTACGCCCGCCTGCGCGGCGTGACCCCCGAGCCGGGTGCGTTCGCGCTGCTCGGCGGTGAGCGCTTCAAGGTCCTCGCCGCCCGCCGCACCGACGGGGAGCCGCCGCTCGCCCCGGGCGTCGTCGAGGCGCGCGGCCGCCGCATCCTGGTCGGCACCGGCACCGACCCGCTGGAGCTCGTCACCGTCCAGCCCGCGGGCAAGCGCGCGATGTCGGCGGCCGACTGGATGCGCGGCGCGGCGCAGTCCGGCGACGAAGGCCTGGTGCTCTCGTGAGCCCGCGCCCCGACACCCGCGGCCGCGGCAGCCGCCCGTCCCGCCCGCAGCAGACCCACGTCCAGCCCGCCCGTCGCGTCGCCTTCGATGTCCTCCAGGCGGTGCGCGAATCCGACGCCTACGCGAACCTGCTCCTCCCGACCCGCATCGCCCGCGCCGCGCTCTCGTCCGCCGACGCGGCCCTCGCGACCGAGCTGACCTACGGCACCCTCCGGATGCAGGGGTACTACGACCGTGTCATCCAGATCGCCGCGGGCCGTCCGGTCGACAGGATCGACCCGCCGCTGCTCGACGTGCTGCGCCTCGGCGCGCATCAGCTGCTCTCGACCCGGGTCGCCGCACACGCCGCGGTGAACGAGTCGGTCGGACTGGCCCGAACCGTCGGCAGCCGGTCGGGCACGGGCTTCGTCAACGGCGTCCTCCGTGAGATCGGCCGCCACACCCCGGAGGAGTGGCGCCAGCAAGTCGCCGGCCGCGCCAAGAACGAGGACGACCGGCTCGCCGCCCTGTACTCGCATCCGGTGTGGGTGATCCGCGCGTTCCGCCGGTCGCTCGACGCGGAGGGACGCGGCGACGAGCTCGAGGCGCTGCTGGAGGCGGACAACACGGCCCCGCGCGTCAACCTCATCGCCCTGCCGGGCCTGGCCGACGAGCCGGAAGGCGCCCGTCCGGACCGCTTCTCGCCTCCCGGCTTCACCGCAGGCGGGGGAGACCCGCAGCGCCTGGTGGAGGAGGCGGATGGCCGCATCCGCGTGCAGGACGAGGGCTCGCAGCTGGCCGCCCTCGCCCTGACGCGCGCGCGCCCGGTCGTGCCGGGCGAGCGCTGGCTCGACCTGTGCGCCGGCCCCGGCGGCAAGGCCGCGCTGCTCGCCGCGGAGGCGCTGGCGGGGGGAGCATCGCTCGTCGCCAACGAGCTGGTGCCCGCCCGCGCCGAGCTGGTCCGCCGTGCGCTCGCGCCGGTCCCGCTCGAGGTCTCCGTCTGGGAGAAGGACGGCGTGGTCGTCGGCGCGGAGAACCCCGAGGCGTTCGACCGCATCCTGCTCGACGCGCCGTGCACCGGTCTGGGCGCGCTCCGCCGCCGCCCGGAGGCCCGCTGGCGCAAGACGCCGCGCGACGTCGCCGAGTTGACCGTGCTGCAGGCCGCCCTGCTCGACTCCGCTGTCGCCGCGCTGAAGCCCGGCGGGCTGCTCGCCTACGTCACCTGCTCACCGCACCTGGCCGAGACCCGTGGGATCGTTCAGGATGCGCTCGACCGCCACGCAGGCGTCCTCCAGGCCGAGCCGACCGCCGAGCTCATGCAGGCGTTCACGGCCGAGCGGATGGATCTCGCCGGCGACGGCGACACCGTGCAGCTGTGGCCCCACCGGCACGTCACCGACGCCATGTTCATCGCCCTGCTGCGCAAGACCGCCGACGCCCCGGCCTAGGCTGGAGCGCATGGGACACGTGCGCATCAACCCGAGCATCCTGGCCGCCGACTTCGTCAACATGCAGTCCGAGCTGCAGCGGATCGACACCGCCGACCTGGTGCACGTGGATGTGATGGACAACCACTTCGTCCCCAATCTGACCTTCGGCCCGCAGATGGTCGGCCGCATCCAGGACGTCAGCCCGATCCCGCTCGACGTGCACCTGATGATCGACGACCCCGACCACTGGGCCCTCGGCTACGCCGAGCTCGGCGCCTACTCGGTGACCTTCCACGCCGAGGCGGCTCACGATCCCATCTCGCTGGCGCGCCGCCTGCGCGCAATCGGCTCGCGGGCCGGAATCGCGCTGAAGCCGGGCACCGCCGTCGAGCCGTACCTCGACCTGCTCGAGGAGTTCGACCAGGTGCTGGTGATGACCGTCGAGCCGGGATTCGGCGGCCAGTCGTTCATGCCCGAGATGATGCCGAAGCTGGTCGCGCTGCGGCAGGCGGTCGAGGCGCGCGGTCTCGACGTCTGGCTCCAGGTCGACGGCGGCGTCACCGAGGAGACCATCGTGACCGCGGCCACGGCGGGTGCCGACACGTTCGTCGCGGGCTCCAGCGTGTTCCGGGGCGAGCCGGCCGAGCGCATCCAGGCGCTCCGGGACGCCGCCTCGGCGCACGCGCACGGCTAGGCTGCGTCAGCCACCGGAAGCGGCGCGTCCGACGCGGACGCGAGAGGCGGCACGATCGCGACGCCGATCGCGGCGACCACGGCTGTGAGCGCGAACACGTAGAAGCTGCCCGGGTACGCCTGGCCCAGCGTGACCAGCAGGCCGGTCACCGCCGGACCGGCTATCGCGCCGAGCCGGCCGAGGCCGGCCGCGTAGCCCAGAGCGGTGGCACGCGTCTCGGGCGGGTAGACGAACACGCCTGTGATGAACACGGCGACGAACAGCAGGACCACAGCCTCCACCCGGATGCTGAGCAGGGCGAGGAAGACCGCCGCCAGCCCGAACCAGATCAGCGCCACGCGCCGCGGTCCGCGCGCGTCCGCGAGCCAGCCGGCGATCAGCAGGCCGGTGACCGCTCCGACATTGAGCACGAGGAGGAAGACCAACGCGTCGGCGGTCGCGTATCCGGCGGTCGCCATCAGCTGGGGCAGCCAGGTGTTGAGGCCGTAGACCAGCAGCAGTCCCATGAACGACGCCAGCCAGACGCCCAGGCTGACCCGGAGGAAGCGTCCGCGCACCAGCGCCCGGACCGTCCCCCCGGACGGCGCGCGACCGTCGCGGGACGCCGCGAGGCGCGCCGACTCCGGGAGCAGGAACCAGAGGACCGGGAGGAGGACGAGCCCGGCGATGCCCCCGATCGCGAACATCCACCGCCACTCCGGGATGATCACCAGCGCGAGCAGGGCGGTGAGCACCGCGCCGGTGTGGTAGCCGGTCATCGTGAGCGTGGTCGAGCGGCCGGTCCAGTGCTCGGGCACGAACTCCGATACGGCCGCGAGAGCGACCGGAAGGCACGCTCCGAGCCCGACGCCCGCCAGGAAACGGAGCAGGCCGAACGCGAGGACGGACGGCGCGAAGGCGATCCCCAGCGTGCAGAGCGAGAACAAGGCGACGCACGCCGTGAGGGGGCCGCGACGGCCGTACCGGTCGGCGAGCGGCCCGACCGTGATCGCGCCGAGACCGACGCCGACCAGTCCGGTCGTAGCGACGAGGGTCGCGGCGCCGGCGTTGAATCCGGCGTCTCCGGTCGCGAGCAGGGTGGGGATCACTGCGCCGAGTACGACGAGGTCGAACCCGTCGAGCACCACCACCAGCCAGCAGAGGATCAGCGACAGCGACCGGGTGGTGGGTGGGGTCTTCGATGTCATGGAGCCTCCTCGCTCGGTGCTTCGCTGCGGAGCTATGCACGCAATATGTGTGTATAGCGCATGTCTATGTGAGGCGTAACAGTAGCATGAACGTCAGGCACGCTCTCCCTCCGTCTCCCGCGCCGACCGCCTGCCGCCAGCTAGTACGCTAGAACGGTGAAAAACTTCGACGACCTCTTCGCCGAGCTGAGCGACAAGGCGCGCACCCGCCCGGAGGGCTCCGGCACGGTCCGCGAGCTGGACGCCGGCGTGCACGCCATCGGCAAGAAGATCGTCGAGGAGGCCGCCGAGGTGTGGATGGCCGCCGAGTACGAGTCCGACGACGCGCTCGCCGAAGAGGCCTCCCAGCTGCTCTACCACCTGCAGGTCCTGCTCCTCGCGAAGGGCCTGACCCCGGCCGACGTGTACCGACATCTGTGATGGCTCGCCCCCATCCACGTATCGTCGACACGAAAGACCGAACATGCTGAAGATCGCCGTCCCCAACAAGGGTTCCCTCTCCGAGACCGCGGCGCAGATGCTGCACGAGGCCGGGTACGTCGGCCGCCGCGACCCCAAGGAGCTCATCGTCACCGACGCCCGCAACGGCGTCGAGTTCTTCTATCTGCGGCCGCGCGACATCGCGACCTACGTCGGCTCCGGCGCGCTCGACGTGGGCATCACCGGCCGCGACCTGCTGCTCGACTCCGGCTCGCCGGCCGCCGAGATCGAGGCGCTTGACTTCGCCGCGTCCACCTTCCGTTTCGCCGGGCCTGCAGGGGTCTTCACCGAGCTGGCCGACCTGGAGGGCAAGCGCGTCGCGACGAGCTATCCCGGCCTGGTCGGCGCGTTCCTCGGGGAGAACGGCGTCAGCACGTCGCTGATCAAGCTCGACGGCGCCGTGGAGTCGGCGGTGCGGCTCGGCGTCGCGGACGCGGTGGCGGATGTGGTCGAGACCGGCTCGACGCTGCGCAAGCAGGGGCTGGAGATCTTCGGACCGGTCATCCTCGAGTCCGAGGCGGTGCTCATCTCGTCGCCCGCCGGCGCCGCGGGCGTCGACACGCTGGTCCGCCGCCTGCAGGGCGTCATGGTCGCCCGGCAGTACGTGCTCATCGACTACAACCTGCCGGTGGCGCTGCTGGACGCTGCGGTCGCCCTCACGCCGGGCGTCGAGTCCCCGACGGTGTCGCCGCTGGGCGAGCCCGACTGGGTGGCGGTCCGGGTGATGATCAAGCGCGACCAGACCAACCACATCATGGACGCGCTGTACGAACTGGGCGCGCGCGCCATCCTGGTCACCTCCATCCACGCCGCGAGGATCTGATGGGCGTCTCGGTCCGCGTCATCCCCTGTCTGGATGTGGCCGCCGGCCGCGTCGTGAAGGGCGTCAACTTCCAGAACCTGCGCGACCAGGGCGACCCGGTCGAGCTCGCCGCCCGCTACTTCGAGCAGGGCGCCGACGAGCTGACCTTCCTGGATGTGACCGCCACGGTCGACGACCGCGCCACCACCTACGACGTGGTGCGGGCGACGGCCGAACAGGTCTTCATCCCGCTCACCGTCGGCGGCGGCGTGCGCAGCCCGGAGGATGTGGCCAAGCTGCTCGGCCACGGCGCCGACAAGGTGGGCGTCAACTCGGCCGCCATCGCGCGCCCGGAGCTGATCGCCGAGATCGCCGCGCGCTTCGGCGCCCAGGTGCTGGTGCTGTCCCTGGATGTGAAGCGCTCGGCGGCGACGCCGTCCGGGTTCGTCGTCACCACGCACGGCGGCCGCACCGAGACCGACCTCGACGCGCTCGAGTGGGCGCGGCGGGCGATCGAGCTGGGCGCGGGGGAGCTGCTGGTCAACTCCATCGACGCCGACGGCACCAAGGAGGGCTTCGACCTGGAGCTCATCCGCGAGATGCGCGCGCTGAGCACGGTCCCCGTGATCGCGTCGGGCGGCGCCGGAAGGCTCGGCGACTTCGTGCCCGCGATCGAGGCGGGAGCGGACGCGGTGCTCGCCGCGAGCGTGTTCCACCAGGGCGAATTGACGATCGATCAGGTGAAGGACGAACTGGCCGCGGCCGGGATGGAGGTCCGACGATGAGCGACACCACGAACATCACGAAGCCCGAGGCGGTGCTGGAGCGCATCCGCTTCACCGACACCGGCCTCGTGCCCGCGATCATCCAGCAGTACGACACGCGCGAGGTGCTGATGATGGGGTGGATGGACGCCGAGGCGTTCCGCCGCACCATGACCGAGGGACGCGTGACGTTCTGGTCGCGCTCGCGCCAGGAGTACTGGCGGAAGGGCGACACGTCCGGCCACGTCCAGTACGTGAAGGGCGTCGCGCTCGACTGCGACGGCGACACCCTGCTCGTGACCGTCGACCAGATCGGCGCGGCCTGCCACACCGGGACGCGCACCTGTTTCGATGCGGATGTGCTGCAGCCCGAGGTGGGCGCGAGTCCCGACATCGAGGCGGCCGACCTGTGATCCGGATGCCCGCCGCCACCACCGAGCGCGAGGCATTCGACGCGCTCGTGGCGGACCACCGCGTGGTCCCCGTGGTCCGCGAGCTGTTCGCGGACGGGGAGACGCCGGTCGGCATCTACCGCAAGCTCGCAGCCGGTCGCGCCGGGACGTTCCTGCTGGAGTCGGCCGAGCAGGGCGGGATCTGGTCCCGCTTCTCGTTCGTCGGCGCCGCGTCCTTCGGGGTGCTCACGCAGCAGGGGGACGACGTGCGCTGGCTCGACTACGGCCTCTCCGCCGAGCGCGCTCTCGGCACGGCGTCGGTGCTGCGCCCGCTGGAGGCATTGGCCGCGCTGCACGCGCGCTGGCAGACGCCGCGCATCCCGGGCCTGCCGCCGCTGACCGGCGGGCTGGTCGGGTTCATCGGCTGGGAGGCCATCCGCCAGATCGAGCGGCTGCCCGACGCCCCGCCGGCCGACCTGGAGGTGCCCGGCCAGGCGCTCGCGTTCGTCGCCGACCTCGTCGTGATCGACCACCGCTCCGGCTACGTGAAGCTCATCGCCAACGCCCTGGCCGACGGCACCGACGACGCCGACACCCTGTGGGCGGATGCGCAGGCGCGCCTCGACCGCATGCAGCGCGAGCTCTCGCAGCCGTCGGAGGCATGGCTGGCGGAGGTCGACCTCCTCACGCCGGCCGAGCCCGTCTCCCGCACGCGACGAGAGGATTTCCTGGCGTCCGTCGTCACGGCGAAAGAGCGCATCGTCGACGGCGACATCTTCCAAGTCGTCATCTCGCAGCGCTTCGAGCTGGAGTGCACCGCGCCCGCGCTCGACGTCTACCGCGTGCTGCGGGCGCTCAACCCGAGCCCGTACATGTACCTGCTCTCGCTCGAGAAGCCGGACGGCGAGGCGTACCAGATCGTCGGATCCTCGCCCGAGGCGCTGGTGAAGGTGCAGGAGGGACGCGCGTTCACCCATCCCATCGCCGGCTCCCGCCCGCGCGGCGCGACACCGGAGGAGGACCTCGACCTGGAGGCGTCCCTGCTCGCGGACGACAAGGAGCGCGCCGAGCACCTGATGCTCGTCGACCTCGCCCGCAACGACCTGCTCAAGGTGTGCGAGGCGGGCACGGTCGAGGTGACGGAGTTCATGCGCATCGAGCGGTTCAGCCACATCATGCACATCGTCTCCTCGGTCGAGGGAGATCTGCGCCCGGAGGCGACAGCGATCGACGTGTTCCGTGCGACGTTCCCGGCGGGGACGCTGTCGGGCGCGCCGAAGCCGATGGCGTTGCGCATCATCGACGAGCTGGAGCCCGCTCAGCGCGGCGTCTACGGCGGCGTGATCGGGTACTTCGACTTCGCCGGGGACGCTGACCTCGCAATCGCGATCCGCACCGCGACCATCCTCGGCGGCGTCGCCCGCGTGCAGGCGGGCGGAGGACTGGTCGCCGACTCGGTGCCCGAGAGCGAGTTCCAGGAGTCCGTCAACAAGGCCGCCGCCCCGCTGCGCGCGGTCGCGGTGGCGAACGCGATGAAGCGGGTACTGTGAACGGCCGCAGGGTCAAGTACACGACGATGCTGCTCCTCGTCGTGGGGAGCGGCCTGGCCCTGCTCGCCGCGACGCAGACCTGGTTCAGCATCCGACTGACCGACACCGCGAACCACTCCGCCACGATCAGCGTGGCCGGGTCCGTGGCCGCTCCGGCGCTCACCGCGCTCGCGCTCGCGGGCCTCGCGCTGACGGCAGCGCTGGCGATCGCGGGGCCGGTGTTCCGGATCGTGCTCGCGCTGCTGGGCATCCTGCTGGGGGTCTCGGTCCTCGTCTCGGCGATCACCGCGGTGTCGGATGCGGTGCGCGCCTCCGCGTCGGCCATCACCTCCGCGACAGGCGTGGCCGGCGACGCCTCCGTCCGCCATCTCGTCCACTCGGTCGAGACGCAGTTCTGGCCGTGGCTCGCCATCGTCGCCGGTGCCGTGATCGTGCTCGCGAGCGCGGCCGTCATCGTGTTCTCACGCGTCTGGCCCGGACCGTCGCGCAAGTACCAGACCCGGTTCGCGGGGGAGGACGGCCGACCGGCCGAGGAGGTCGTGGCCGAGGCCGCAGAGGACGGCAGCGCCGCCGCGGACGCCGCCGACGACACGCCCGAGGGCCCGCAGACCCTCGACCGCGACACCGCCATCGACAGCTGGGACGAGCTGACGCGCGGCGACGACCCCACGCGCTGAGCCACTAGACTGGGTGCGTTCCATCCCCCGTGCGCGCCCGGCGGCGCGCACCCGACGTGCAGGAGTCCCATGAGCAGCGAGTCAGTCGAACCAGGCCACGGTCACTCGCCGGCGGCGTGGACGGCCGTGATCATCATGCTGGTCGCCTTCACCATCGGCGCGATCGCGTTCTTCTTCGACGCCCCGATCATCGTCTGGGCAGCGGCGGGACTCGCCGTGATCGGCCTCATCGTGGGCTGGGTCATGAAGCGCGCGGGCTACGGAGTGGGCGGCTCCAAGTACACCCCGAAGGGCCACTGATCCGTGCTCGCCGACCTCGTCGCCGGCGCGCTGGAAGACGCTGACCGGCGGCGCTCCGAGCGTCCGCTCGCCGAGGTGGAGGCCGCCGCGCTGGCCCGCCCGGCCGCGCTCGACGCCCTGGCGGCGCTCGCCCCGGCGGAGCGCGTCAAGATCATCGCCGAGGTGAAGCGCGCGAGCCCGTCGCGCGGATCGCTCGCCGCCATCCCCGACCCGGCCGCCCTCGCCGTCTCGTACGAGACCGGCGGCGCCAGCGCGATCAGCGTGCTGACCGAGGAGCGGAAGTTCCACGGCTCGCTCGCCGACCTGGAGGCCGTGCGCGACGCGGTGTCCATCCCGGTGCTGCGCAAGGAGTTCGTCGCCGATCCGTACCAGGTGTTCGAGGCCCGTGCTGCGGGCGCCGACCTGGTGCTGCTGATCGTCGCGGCGCTGGAGCAGAAGCAGCTGGTCGAGCTCCACGAGCTGATCACCGAGCTCGGCATGACCTCCCTCGTGGAGGCGCACTCGGCCGACGAGCTCAGCCGCGCGCTCGACACGGGCGCCGGCCTCGTGGGCGTGAACGCCCGCGACCTCACCACGTTCGAGCTGGATCGGGACCTGTTCGGCCGCCTGGCCGACCGCATCCCGTCCGGCGTCATCCGCGTGGCGGAGTCGGCCGTGAAGTCGGCCGACGACGTCGCGCACTATCGGGCGGCGGGCGCCGATGTGGTGCTCGTCGGCGAGGCGCTCGTGACGAGCGACCCCGTCGCCACGCTCGAAGAGTTCCTGGGAGTCTGATGTCCCTCCGCACTGAGCAGGGTCCGTACTTCGGCGACTTCGGCGGGCGGTTCGTCCCCGAGTCGCTGGTCGCAGCGCTCGACGAGCTGTCGGCGGCGTGGGAGGAGGCGAAGGCCGATCCCGCGTTCCACGCCGAGCTGGACGAGCTGCACCGCACCTACACGGGCCGTCCGTCGATCATCACCGAGGTTCCGCGGTTCGCCGAGCACGCCGGCGGCGCGCGCATCATCCTGAAGCGCGAGGACCTCAACCACACCGGCTCGCACAAGATCAACAACGTGCTGGGCCAGGCCATTCTGACCAAGCGCATCGGCAAGACCCGCGTGATCGCCGAGACCGGCGCCGGCCAGCACGGCGTCGCCACCGCGACCGCCGCCGCGCTGTTCGGCCTCGAGTGCACCATCTACATGGGCGAGGTCGACACCGAGCGCCAGGCGCTCAACGTCGCCCGGATGCGCCTGCTCGGCGCCGAGGTCGTGGCCGTCAAGACCGGCTCGCGCACCCTGAAGGACGCGATCAACGACGCGATGCGCGACTGGGTCACCAACGTCGAGCACACCAACTACATCTTCGGCACCGTCGCGGGGCCGCATCCCTTCCCGGCGATGGTCCGCGACCTGCAGAAGATCATCGGCGAGGAGGCGCGGGAGCAGGTGCTCGCGCTGACCGGCCGGCTCCCGGACGCGGTCGCCGCGTGCGTCGGCGGCGGGTCGAACGCGATGGGCATCTTCCACGCGTTCCTCGACGACGAAGACGTGCGGCTGATCGGCTACGAGGCCGGCGGCGAGGGTGCGGACACCCCGCGCCACGCGGCCACGATCACGAAGGGCCGCCCGGGCGTGCTGCACGGCGCGCGCTCCATGCTGCTGCAGGACGAGGACGGCCAGACCATCGAGTCGCACTCCATCTCGGCGGGCCTCGACTACCCGGGCGTCGGTCCGGAGCACGCGTGGCTCGCGAAGATCGGCCGCGCCGAGTACCTGCCGGTCTCCGACGCGGACGCGATGGAGGCACTGCGCCTGCTCAGCCGCACCGAGGGCATCATCCCGGCGATCGAGTCCTCGCACGCCCTCGCCGGCGCGCTGGCGCTCGGGCGCGAGCTGGGCCCCGGCGGTCTCATCCTGGTGAACCTCAGCGGGCGCGGCGACAAGGACATGGAGACCGCGGGCCGCTACTTCGACCTCATCGACGAGAGCGCGGTGCAGTCGTGAGCGGAGTCGCGGTGAGCCGGGTCGCCGACACGATCGCGCGGCGCAACGACGAGGCGGCCGGTGCTCTGGTCGGCTACCTGCCGGCGGGCTTCCCCGATCTCCGCACCAGCGTGGACGCCGCGGTCGCCCTGGCGCAGAACGGCGTCGACGTCATCGAGCTCGGCCTGCCGTACTCCGACCCGGTCATGGACGGCACGGTCATCCAGGCGGCGACCCAGCAGGCGCTCAGCGCCGGATTCCGCCTCCGCGATGGCTTCACGGCCGTCCGCGAGATCACGGCGCAGGTCGACATCCCGGTGCTCGTCATGACGTACTGGAACCCGGTGCTGCAGTACGGCGTCGACCGCTTCGCCGACGACCTGGCCGACGCCGGGGGAGCCGGGCTCATCACGCCCGACCTCATCCCGGACGAGGGCGCCGACTGGCTCGCCGCCTCCGACCGCGTCGGCCTGGACCGCGTCTTCCTCGCCGCGCCCAGCTCGACCGACGCGCGCCTCAAGCAGGCCGTGGATGCCAGCCGCGGCTTCGTCTACGCCGTCTCGACCATGGGCATCACCGGCGCACGCAGCGACGTGGACGCGGCGGCCCGCACGCTCGTCGGCCGCCTCCGCGAGGCGGGCGCCACCAGCACGTGCGTCGGCCTCGGCATCTCCACGGCCGCTCAGGTGGCCGAGGTGCTGGAGTACGCCGACGGCGCGATCGTCGGCTCGGCGCTGGTCAAGGCGCTGGGCGACGGCGGCGTGGCCGAGGCGGGCCGCGTGGCCGCTGCTCTGGCCCGCGGCACGGAGCGCGGCTGACCGCGTCCTAAACTAATGTCGCAGCGCGCCGCGTCGTGCCGCATCCAACCTGATCGAAAGGCAGTTCTCGGGTGACCCTGACCATGAGCAGCTGGTACGCCAGCATCCCCAGCCCCGGGCCGGAGTGGCAGCAGATCCCGATCGACATCTTCGGGCTCCACTGGCGCATCCAGACGTACGCGATCATGATCCTCATCGGTATCGTCGTCGCCGCGATCTGGACCTCGCGCCGCCTCACCAAGCGCGGTGCGGAGCCGGGCGTGGTGCTCGACATCCTCATCCCGGTCGTGGTGCTCGGCATCATCGGCGCGCGGCTGTACCACGTGTTCACCCACCCGGGCGACTACTTCTACCCGGGTGCCGACCCGTGGAAGGTCTTCGCGATCTGGGAGGGCGGCAACGCCATCTTCGGCTCGCTGCTCGGCGGCGCGGTCGGCGCCTGGATCGGCTGCCGCTGGACCGGCATCCGGTTCTGGACCTTCGCCGACGCCCTGGCCCCGGCCCTCCTGCTCGCGCAGGCGATCGGCCGCCTCGGCAACTGGTTCAACCAGGAGCTGTTCGGACTGCCGACCAACCTGCAATGGGGCCTCGAGATCGACTCGACCAACAAGGCGATCCCGGTCGGGCTCCCGGACAACACGCTGTTCCAGCCGCTGTTCCTCTACGAGATCATCTGGAACGTCATCGGCGTCGTGGTGCTGGTGCTCATCGAGCGCAAGTGGCACCTCCAGTGGGGCAAGCTGTTCGCGGTCTACCTCGTCTGGTACGGCCTCGGCCGCTCCTACCTGGAGTCCATCCGCATCGACCCGAGCGAGTTCTCGTTCCTCGGCATCCCGACCAACGTGTGGGCCGCGTTCGCCGCGGTCGTGCTCGGTCTGATCGTCTTCCTCGTGCAGTCCCGTCGTCACCCCGGACTCGAGCCCAGCCCGTACCGGCCGGGTCGTGAATGGGTGCGTCCCGATGCTGAGGTAGACTCGGACGACACGGACCTGGACGACGAGGGCGCCGCCGACGTAGACGGTGCACCTGCCGGGTCCGCTTCGGCCAAGGCCACAAGCCCCACGAACGGATGAATTCCGACGGCACGAAGTAACCGTCGAGGCGATCCCACGCACTGACCGCACCGAACAGCCCGATCGCACCCGGATCGGGCGGAGCGGCGGAACCCCTCCCAGCACGGGCCGAAGGCGTCCCCGCATTCCACATCCCCACATCCACGACACTGTGAGGACGGTCGACAGATGGCGCTCACGCCTCCCCATTCCCGCTTCGGGACCGTGCCAGGCCCCCAGGGCCTGTACGACCCTGCCCACGAGAAGGACGCCTGTGGCCTCGCCATGGTCGCCACCCTCCGCGGCACGGCCGGGCACGACATCATCGACGCCGCGCTCGAGGCGCTGCGCCACCTGGAGCACCGCGGTGCGGTCGGCTCCGACGCCGGCACCGGCGACGGCGCGGGCATCATCACCCAGGTGCCGGACGCGTTCCTGCGCGCCGTGGTCGACTTCGAGCTGCCCGCCGCCGGCCGCTACGCCGTCGGCAACGCGTTCCTGCCGAGCGACGAGCAGACGCGCGCCGAGATCAAGGCCGCCCTCGAGGCCATCGCCGGAGAGCACGAGCTGACCGTCCTCGGCTGGCGTTCCGTCCCGGTTCGCCCGGAGGAGCTGGGCACGCTGGCCCGCCAGGCCATGCCGGTCATCGAACAGCTGTTCGTCGCCTCCACCCGCGTGGACGAGAACGGCGAGCAGGTCTCCGGGATCGCCGTCGACCGCCAGACGTTCTTCCTGCGCAAGCGCGCCGAGCGCGAGCTCGACCTGTACTTCTCGTCGCTGTCGAGCCGCACCCTGGTCTACAAGGGCATGGTGACGACCCTCCAGCTGGAGCCGTTCTACCCCGACCTGTCGGACGAGCGCTTCGCGTCCAAGCTGGCGCTGGTCCACTCGCGCTACTCCACGAACACCTTCCCGTCGTGGCCGCTGGCGCAGCCGTTCCGGATGATCGCGCACAACGGCGAGATCAACACGGTGCAGGGCAACCGCAACTGGATGCGCGCCCGCCAGTCGCAGCTCGAGAGCGAACTGCTCGGCGACCTGCGCCCGATCTTCCCGGTCGTGACGCCCGGCGCGTCCGACTCCGCCTCGTTCGACGAGGTCGTGGAGCTCATCTCGCTCAGCGGCCGCCCGCTGCCGCACGCCGTCATGATGATGGTGCCGGAGGCGTGGGAGAACCAGACCGAGATCGACCCGGTGCGCCGCGCGTTCTACGAGTACCACTCGATGCTCATGGAGCCGTGGGACGGCCCCGCCGCGATCGTCTTCACCGACGGCTCCCTCGTCGGCGCGACGCTCGACCGCAACGGCCTCCGCCCCGGGCGCTACGTCGTCACCAACGACGGCCTCGTGGTGCTCGCCTCCGAGATCGGCGTGCTCGACATCGAGCCGAGCCGCGTCGTGCGCAAGGGCCGCCTGCGCCCGGGCCGCATGTTCCTCGTGGACACGGTCGCCGGCCGTCTCATCGAGGACGAGGAGATCAAGTCCGAGCTCGCCGCCGCCGCGCCGTACGGCGAGTGGCTGGACGAGGGCCGGATCAACCTGAAGGACCTCCCGGAGCGCGAGCACATCGTCCACACCCCGGCGTCGATCGTGCGCCGGCAGCGCACGTTCGGCTACACCGAGGAGGAGGTCCGAATCCTCCTGAAGCCGATGGCGACCACCGGTGCAGAGCCGCTGGGCGCGATGGGCTCGGACACGCCGGTCGCGGTGCTCTCCGAGCGCCCGCGCCTGCTGTTCGACTACTTCACGCAGCAGTTCGCACAGGTCACGAACCCGCCGCTGGACTCGATCCGCGAGGAGGTCGTCACCTCGCTGAAGCTCGGCCTCGGCCCGGAGCGCAACCTCCTCACCGCAGGTCCGGAGCACGCGCGTCAGGTCGTGCTCGACTTCCCGGTGATCGACAACGACGAGCTGGCCAAGATCCAGCACATCGACCCGCGCCCGGGCAGCACGCTCACCACGACCGTGCGGGGCCTGTACCGCTCCGACGCCGGTCCCGACGCGCTCGAGCGCCGGCTGGCCGAGATGTGCGACGAGGTCGACGAGGCGATCGCGAACGGCGCGCAGTTCATCGTGCTGAGCGACCGCGACTCCACGAAGGACCTCGCGCCCATCCCGTCGCTGCTCATGCTCGCCGCGGTGCACCACCACCTCATCCGGTCGGAGACCCGCATGAAGGCGGGCCTGATCGTGGAGGCGGGCGACGTGCGCGAGGTGCACCATGTCGCGCTGCTCATCGGCTACGGCGCCTCGGCGATCAACCCGTACCTGGCGATGGAGACCTGCGAGGAGCTGGTCCGCAGCGGCATGATCAGCGGCGTCAGCCCCGAGAAGGCGGTCAAGAACGTCATCAAGGCGCTCGGCAAGGGCGTGCTGAAGATCATGTCCAAGATGGGCATCTCGACCGTGTCGTCCTACGCGGGAGCGCAGGCGTTCGAGGCCGTCGGCCTGTCGCAGGAGTTCGTGGACCAGTACTTCACCGGCACCACGAGTAAGCTCGGCGGCGTCGGGATCGACGTCATCGCCGCCGAGAACCTGGCCCGGCACGACAGCGCGTACCCGTCCGAGGGTGCGGCGCTCGCGCACGAGCGGCTGGCGACGGGCGGCGAGTACCAGTGGCGCCGCGACGGCTCGCCGCACCTCTTCAACCCGGAGACGGTGTTCCGCCTGCAGCACTCCACGCGCACGCGCCGGTATGACGTGTTCCGCGAGTACACACAGCTCGTCGACGACCAGTCCGAGTCGCTGATGACCCTGCGCGGGATGTTCTCCCTCAAGGAGGGCGAGCGCCCGCCGGTGCCGATCGAGGAGGTCGAGCCCGTCTCGTCCATCGTCAAGCGGTTCTCCACCGGCGCGATGAGCTACGGCTCCATCTCGAAGGAGGCGCACGAGACGCTTGCGATCGCCATGAACCGGCTCGGCGCGAAGTCGAACACCGGTGAGGGCGGCGAAGACCTCGACCGCCTGCTCGACCCGGAGCGCCGCAGCGCGATCAAGCAGGTCGCGTCCGGCCGCTTCGGCGTCACGTCGATGTACTTGACGCACGCGGACGACATCCAGATCAAGCTCGCGCAGGGCGCGAAGCCCGGCGAGGGCGGCCAGCTGCCTCCGACGAAGGTGTACCCGTGGGTCGCGCGCACCCGGCACGCGACCGCCGGCGTCGGCCTCATCTCGCCGCCGCCGCACCACGACATCTACTCGATCGAGGACCTGAAGCAGCTGATCTTCGACCTCAAGCGCGCCAACCCGGGCGCCCGGGTCCACGTCAAGCTCGTCTCCGAGTCGGGCATCGGCGCGGTCGCGGCGGGCACGGCGAAGGCGCTGGCCGACGTCATCCTGGTCTCCGGCCACGACGGCGGCACGGGAGCGTCCCCGGTCAACTCGCTCAAGCACGCGGGCACGCCGTGGGAGCTCGGCCTCGCCGAGACGCAGCAGACCCTGATGCTGAACGGCATGCGCGAGCGCGTCGTCGTGCAGGTCGACGGTCAGCTGAAGACCGGCCGCGACGTCATCGTCGGCGCCCTGCTCGGGGCCGAGGAGTTCGGCTTCGCGACAGCGCCGCTGGTCGTCTCCGGCTGCATCATGATGCGCGTCTGCCACCTCGACACCTGCCCGGTCGGCGTCGCCACGCAGAACCCGGAGCTGCGCTCGCGGTTCTCGGGCAAGCCGGAGTTCGTGGTCAACTTCTTCGAGTTCATCGCGGAGGAGGTGCGCGAGTACCTGGCGTCCCTCGGCTTCCGCTCGCTCGACGAGGCGATCGGCCACGCCGAGCTCCTGGACGTGGACCGCGCCATCGAGCACTGGAAGGCGTCCGGCCTCGACCTGTCGCCCATCCTGCACGGCCCGCAGTTCGGACCGGAGGCGCCGCGCAAGAACGGCCGCGAGCAGGACCACGAGCTGGAGCACCACTTCGACGTGCAGCTGATCGAGGCGGCGCAGGACGTGCTGGCCGACGGCGGCACGCTGGAGCTGTCGCTGCCCATCCGCAACACCGAGCGCGCCGTCGGCACCATGCTGGGCCACGAGGTGACCGTCCGCCACGGCGAGAACGGCCTTCCCGCCGGTTCGATCGACATCACGCTGACCGGTTCGGCCGGCCAGTCGCTCGGCGCCTTCCTCCCGGCGGGCATCACGCTGCGCCTGGAGGGCGACTCCAACGACTATGTCGGCAAGGGGCTCTCGGGCGGCCAGATCGTCGTCCGCCCGCCGCGGGACAGCGTGTTCCCGGCGGAGCGCAACGTCATCGCGGGCAACGTCATCGGGTACGGCGCGACGCAGGGCAGCATGTTCATCCGCGGCATCGTGGGCGAGCGCTTCCTGGTGCGCAACTCGGGCGCGACCGCGGTCGTCGAGGGCGTGGGCGACCACGCGCTGGAGTACATGACCGGCGGGCTCGCCGTCATCCTCGGCGGAACCGGGCGCAACCTGGGCGCCGGCATGTCCGGCGGCACGGCGTACGTCTACGACCTGAAGCCGGAGCGCGTGAACCGCGAATCGCTCGCGAGCGGCGAGCTGGAGCTCCTCCCGCTCGGCAGCGCCGACATCGAGATCGTGCGCGACTTGCTCGAGCGGCACGTGGCGGAGACGGGATCGGCGCTCGCCACCCGTCTGCTGGAGGACTTCGACGCCACGGTGGCGAAGTTCGTGAAGGTGCTCCCGCGCGACTACGCGGCGGTGCTGCAGATGCGGCAGGAGGCCGTCGACGAGGGGCTGGACCCCGACGGCGACATCGTATGGAACCGAATCTTGGAGGTGACCGGTGGCTGACCCTAAAGGCTTTCTGAAGACGACCGAGCGGGAGCTGCCGAAGCGCCGCCCCGTCTCCGTGCGGCTCATGGACTGGAAAGAGGTCTACGAGGCGCAGGACCCGGCGCAGTTGCGCCGGCAGGCGGGCCGCTGCATGGACTGCGGCGTGCCGTTCTGCCACTCCGGCTGCCCGCTGGGCAACCTCATCCCGGAGTGGAACGACCTGATGTGGCGCGGGGAGGGCCGCCAGGCGATCGACCGCCTGCACGCGACCAACAACTTCCCCGAGTTCACGGGCCGGCTCTGCCCGGCGCCCTGCGAGTCGTCGTGCGTGCTCGGCATCAACCAGCCGGCCGTCACGATCAAGCAGGTCGAGGTCTCGATCATCGACCAGGCGTGGCAGAACGGCTGGGTGCAGCCGCACCCGCCGGAGCGCCTGACCGGCAAGACGGTCGCCGTCGTCGGCTCCGGCCCCGCCGGGCTCGCCGCCGCCCAGCAGCTCACCCGCGCCGGCCACACGGTCGCCGTGTACGAGCGCGACGACCGCATCGGCGGCCTGCTGCGCTACGGCATTCCCGACTTCAAGATGGAGAAGAAGCACCTCGAGGCGCGCCTCAACCAGATGATGGCCGAGGGCACCCGCTTCCGCGCGGGCGTCAACATCGGCGTCGACATCACCTGGGACGACCTGCGCGCCCGGTACGACGCGGTCGTCGTCGCGACCGGCGCGATGGTGCCGCGCGACCTGCCCATCCCGGGCCGCGAGCTCGCCGGTGTGCACTTCGCCATGGAGTACCTGGTGCAGCAGAACAAGGCGGGCGCGGGCGACCAGGTCGCCGGCCAGATCACAGCGGACGGCAAGCACGTCGTCGTCCTCGGCGGCGGCGACACCGGCGCCGACTGCATCGGCACGGCCCACCGTCAGGGCGCTGCGAGCGTCACCAACCTCGCCATCGGCAAGCAGCCGCCGGCGGAGCGCCCGTCCAACCAGCCGTGGCCGACCACCCCGACGCTGTTCGAGGTCCAGTCGGCTCATGAGGAGGGCGGCAAGCGCGAATATCTCGCATCGACCGTCGAATTCCTCGCGAACGAGTTCGGCGAGGTGCGCGCGCTGCGTGTGGCCGAGACCGAGTTCCTCGACGGACGCCGCGTGCCGAAGGCGGGCACCGAGCGCGAGATCCCCGCCGACCTGGTCCTCCTGGCCCTCGGTTTCACCGGGCCGGAGCAGGACGATCTGTCCTCGCAGCTGGGGCTGCCGTTCGACGGGCGCGGCAACGTCGCGCGCGACGGGCAGTACCAGACCGAGCAGGCGGGAGTCTTCGTCGCCGGTGACGCCGGCCGCGGACAGTCCCTCATCGTCTGGGCGATCGCCGAGGGCCGTGCAGCGGCTGCGGCCGTCGACCGGTATCTTGAAGGGGAGACGCAGTTGCCGTCTCCGATCCGTCCCACCGACCGCGGCATCCTCGTCTGACCCCTCACCACGAGACGATGCCCGCCAGGCCGGGCGCCACGAACCCCATATCGCGCCCCCGGCGCAGAATCACGGAGCTACGACAAAGCATGAGAAGGGCGAAAATCGTCGCGACCCTCGGGCCGGCGACCTCCAGCTACGACAACATCCGCGCGATCATCGACGCGGGTGTGGACGTGGCCCGGATGAACCTGAGCCACGGCAGCTACGAGGTGCACGAGGGGGTCTACGCCAACGTGCGGAAGGCCGCCGACGACGCCGGGAAGCCGGTCGCCGTCCTGGTCGACCTGCAGGGACCGAAGATCCGTCTCGGCAAGTTCGAGGCCGGCCCCTACGAGCTGGCCGAGGGTGACATCTTCAAGATCACCACCGAGGACATCATCGGCACCAAGGAGATCTCCTCGACGACGTTCAAGGGCCTGCCCAACGACGTCAAGCCGGGCGACTTCCTCCTCATCGACGACGGCAAGGTCCGCGTCCGCGTGGTCTCGGTCGATGGTCCGGTCGTGACGACCGAGGTCGTCGTCGCCGGTCCCGTCTCGAACAACAAGGGCATCAACCTGCCGGGTGTGGCCGTGAACGTCCCGGCGCTGTCCGAGAAGGACGAGGCCGACCTCCGCTGGGGTCTCAAGCTCGGCGCCGACCTGATCGCCCTCTCGTTCGTGCGCAACGCCGCCGACATCGAGCGCGTGCACGAGATCATGGCGGAGGAGGGCCGCAAGGTCCCCGTCGTCGCCAAGATCGAGAAGCCGCAGGCCGTGGATGCGCTCGAGGAGATCATCGAGGCGTTCGACGCCATCATGGTCGCCCGCGGCGACCTCGGCGTGGAGCTGCCGCTCGAGGCGGTCCCGATCGTGCAGAAGCGCGCCGTCGAGCTCGCCCGCCGCGCGGCGAAGCCCGTCATCGTCGCCACGCAGATGCTCGAGTCGATGATCTCGAGCCCGGTCCCGACCCGCGCCGAGACCTCCGACGTCGCCAACGCCGTCCTCGACGGCGCGGACGCGGTCATGCTCTCGGGAGAGACCAGCGTCGGCGAGTACCCGGCGATCACGGTCCAGACCATGGCCCGCATCGTGACCTCGACCGAGGAGCACGGCCTGGAGCGCATCCAGCCGCTCGGCACCCGGCCCCGCACCCAGTCCGGCGCGATCACGCTGGCCGCGGTGGAGGTCGCCGACTTCGTCGAGGCCAAGTTCCTCTGCGTCTTCACCGAGTCGGGCGAGTCGGCCCGCCGCATGGCGCGCCTGCGCAACAAGATCCCGATCCTGGCGTTCACGCCCGAGGAGTCGGTGCGTCGTCGCATGTCGCTGTTCTGGGGCGTCGAGTCGTTCGTCGTCGGCCGCGTCACCCACACCGACCAGATGGTCGCCCAGGTGGACGAGGCCCTGAAGTCGACCGGCCGCGCCGTCGACGGCGACAAGGTGATCATCATCTCCGGTTCCCCTCCCGGGATCCCCGGCACCACCAACGACATCCGCGTGCACCGGGTCGGAGACGTCCTCTAGCACCGGTTCGAAGGGCCCCGCTGCGGCGGGGCCCTTCGTGCGTCCGGTCTCCGGCACCACCGCCCCCTCCGTTCGCGCGAAACGGAGGAGTTCCTGCCGATCCCGGCCCTCACGCCCTCCTTTCCCCGCATCCGCACGGTGTGTCCAATGCAGACACCTCCGTTCCGCGCGCCCATCCATCCCGGCGGGCCGAGTTCGCGAGGGAGGAGATCTCGAGCGACACGCCGGGCGGATGGTGCGAACGGAGGAGACCGGGGCCGGGCACCGCCCGAAGTCCTCCGTTTCGGATGCGAGGGGTGGGTCGTGAGCGTGTCAGACCAGGGGATGACATGGCGTCCGACCGGGGGATGAAGTCCGGTTTCCCCAGGCAATCCGGAGGGTCGGAGCGTCCTCCCCGCGCGTATCCTCGGGCTATGGAACACCGTTGGATCCGCTGGGCGCCGGCCGTCGTCGTCCCCGTCGCGATCGCGGCCGCCGTGATCGTCACGCCGCTGGCCGCCGGGGCGACGGATCTGCCCGTGAAGTCGCCGTCGGATGTGCTGCGGCTCGTCGCCGCGAGCGACACCCGGTCGTTCTCCGGCACCGTCGAGCAGACGTCCGACCTGGGGCTGCCGAGCCTTCCGTCCACATCGAGCGGGTCGCAGGACGCGAGTGCGGCAAACGCGCTGGAGCTGGCTCTGGCCGATCACACCGCGAAGGTGTGGGTTGACGGCCCGACGAAGGTCCGCGTCCAGGTGCTCGACCGCCTGGCCGAGCGGGACGCGTACCGCGACGGCTCCGACCTGTGGCTGTACGACTCGAAGGGCGAGAACGTCTCCCACGCGACGCTCCCGGCGCACGAGGCGAGCACTCCGACGCCGGACGCGACCTCGCTGACGCCGTCGCAGCTCGCGCAGCGGTTCCTCGACGCCGTCGACCCCTCCACGACGGTCACCCTCGGCGACCCGGTGAAGGTGGCCGACCGCGACGCCTACGACCTCGTGCTCACCCCGAAGACCGACGCGACCCTGGTCGGCTCGGTTGCGATCGCGGTCGACGGCAAGACGGGCATCCCGCTGAAGGTGGCCGTGACGGCGAAGGGGTCGAGCTCCCCGTCGTTCGAGGCCGGCTTCACCGCGTTTTCGACCGACAAGCCGGACTCCTCGGTGTTCTCGTTCACGCCGCCGAAGGGCGCGACCGTGAGCGAGCAGAAGCTGCCGACCCGCGAGGACGCCGCCGCCGCGAAGGGCACGCACCCGAAGCCGACCGTCACCGGCGAAGGATGGTCGACCATCGTCTCCCTGCCCGCCGGCTCCGCTCCGGCGTCGGTGGCCGACGATCCGTTGTTCGCGCAGCTGACGCAGCCCGTCGACGGCGGTCGCGCCCTCAACGCCTCCCTGCTCTCCGTGCTGATCACCTCCGACGGCCGGGTGCTGGCCGGTGCCGTGCCGGTCTCGGCGCTGCAGGCCGCGGCGAACGCGCCCGCGCAGTGACCGACGCGGCGATCGCGACCAGCGGCCTCACCAAGCGCTTCCGGTCGCGGGCGGTCGTCGACGGCCTCGACCTGCACGTTCCGCGCGGCTCCGTGTTCGGCTTCCTCGGGCCGAACGGCTCGGGCAAGACCACGACCATCCGGATGCTGCTCGGGCTGATCTCGCCGTCGGCGGGTTCGATCGACGTGCTCGGCGAGGCGATGCCCGCACGCGGTGCGACCGTCCTCCCGCGGGTGGGCGCGCTGGTCGAGGGGCCGGCGTTCGCGCCGTACCTCTCGGGCACGGCCAATCTCATCCGCCGGGACACCGCCGACCGGTACGCGCCCGGGGCGACGCGCCGCGCGCGGGTGGAGGCGGCGCTCGACCGCGTGGGGCTGTCGCACGCGGCGGGCAAGCACGTCCGCGCGTACTCGCTCGGCATGAAGCAGCGGCTCGGGATCGCCGGCGCGCTGCTCACCGACCGCGACCTGCTCGTCCTGGACGAGCCGACGAACGGCCTCGACCCGCAGGGGACGCGCGAGGTGCGGACGCTGGTGCGCTCGCTCGCCGACGAGGGGACGACGGTGTTCGTCTCGAGTCACCTGCTCGCCGAGATCGAGCAGGTCTGCACGCACGCGGCGATCATGCGTGCCGGGCGCTTGGTGGCTCAGGGGTCGCTGGACGACCTGCGTCGCGGTTCCGGCCCGCGGGTGGCCGTCGAGACCCCGGATGCGTCACTCGCCGCGTCTGTGCTGGCCCGGTTCGGGCTGACGGCCGAGACCGCCGCCGGGGGAGTCGAGGCGGCGCTCCCCGAGGACGCGCCGCCCGCCGAGCAGCTCGCCGCCGCACTTGTCGGCGACGGCGTGCGGCTCCGCGGGTTCGCGGTGCGCGCGTCCAGCCTCGAGGAGCGGTTCGTTGAGCTGACCGGGGAGGGCTTCGATGTCGAGCAGTGAGCTGACCGCCGCCCCACCCGCCGCGCGGGCCTCCGTCGCCGCCCGCCGCGAGCGGCCGTCCGGGGGATGGGCGCTGCTCGGCTCCGAGATCTCGGTCATGTTCCGCCGCTGGCGCACGTACGCGATGTTCGGCGCCCTCGCGGCCGTCCCCATCCTGATCGCCGTCGCCGTGCGGATCACCGGCGGCAGCTCGCGCGGGCCGGCCTTCCTCAGCGAGATCAGCAGCAACGGCCTGTTCGTCGCGTTCACCGCCCTGGTCGTCTGCGTGCCCTTGTTCCTCCCGCTGACCATCGGGGTGGTCGCGGGTGACACGATCGCGGGCGAAGCGAGCCATGGCACGCTACGCTACCTCGTGATCGCCCCGGCGGGCCGCCTTCGCCTGCTGGGCGTGAAGTACGCGGGCTGTGCGGTGTTCTGTGTCACCGCGGCCCTGGTGGTCGCCATCGCCGGGGCGCTGATCGGGATGCTGCTGTTCCCGATCGGACCGGTGACGCTGCTCTCCGGCGTGCAGGTGAGCCTCGGGGAGGCGTACCTCCGGATGCTGCTCATCGCGCTCTACATCGTCGTGTCGCTGCTCGGGCTGTGCGCGATCGGTCTGTTCCTGTCGACGCTCACCGACGTCCCGGTGGGGGCGATGGCCGCGACGGCCGTGCTCGCCGTCATCTCCCAGGTGCTCGACCAGCTCCCGCAGCTGGAGGGGCTGCACCCGTGGCTGTTCAGCCACTACTGGCTGGGGTTCGGCGACTTCCTGCGCGACCCGATCTCGTGGGACTCGTTCGGCCAGAACGCGCTCCTGCAGCTCGGCTACATCGCCGTGTTCGGCGCACTGGCGATCGGCCGGTTCACGACGAAGGACATCCTGTCGTGAGCCGGGGCCGTCGCGTCACGGCACCGCTTCGGCCGTCTGCTCAAGCTCCGAGCGCGGCTGATCGCGCTGCGTCGCGATGGTGATGCCCGCCGCCGCACACACGACGAGGATGCCGATCAGCTGCACGACCGTGAACCGCTCGCCGAGCACGATCACGCCGAAGATGGTCGCAACGACCGGACCGAAGCTCGTGATCACGGCGTAGAGGCGCGGGGTGAGCCGGCGCAGGATGAACGTGTCCAGGCTGTACGGCACCGCCGACGACAGCACGCCCAGGGCGAGCAGCATGAGCAGGATGCGCAGGTCGAGCTTCGAGTAGTCGACGACGATGAGCGCGAGCGGCACGGTGAGCACCGTGGACACGACGCTCGCGACGCTCAGTCCCTCTAAGCCCGGGAGCCGCATCGCGACGCGACGGGTGAGGAGGATGTACGCCGCCCACGCCGCAGCTGCGGTCAGCGCCAGCACGACGCCCCGCGGGTCGATCGCGCCCTCCGTCGCCGTGAGCAGGAAAACGCCGGCGGCCGCCGCGACAGCGCATCCCGCATCCAGGAGTCGCCGGGACCCGACCAGCGCCAGCGCGAACGGACCCAGGAACTCGATGGTCGCCGCGATCCCGAGCCCGAGCCGGCCGACGGCCTCGTAGAAGCTGAGGTTCATCGCGGCGAGCACCACGCCGAGCGCCAACGCAGGCCACAGCCGCGTCCAGGTCAGTTCAGCGCGCTTGGGCCGGTAGAACGGCAGCACGGCCGCCGCGGTCACCACCTGACGGGCGGCGACGACGACGATCGATCCGACCACCGGGATGAGCAGCCCGGCGACCGCCGAGCCGAAGTTGATGCTGACCTCCGTCGCGACCTGGGTGCCCGCTCCCACGAGACGGTCGCGACGGGTGGAGCTCACCCGATCGAGCTTACCGGCGCGCCGGGACCGTCATCGTCACATGGTCCGGCGCATGATCGCGCGCGTCGCGCTCGGCCGGCGGACGATCTCGAACCCGCCGTCGCGGAAGAGGGACACGGTCCCGTGGAACCGCTCGGCGTTCGACAGCGACGGCCGCACCTCCGGGTCGACGGGGTACCCCTCCACCACCTCGGCGCCCTGCGAGCGCGCGTGCTCCACAGCGCCGTCGAGCAGCGCACGCGACAGTCCGCGGTTGCGGAACTCGAGCCGCACCACGAAACAGGTGACCGCCCACGGATCCTCCGGGTCCCCCGCCACCCGCTTGGTGATGGGAGAGCGCCGCAGGTTCGGGTACGCCGAGTACGGCTCGACCGCCGCCCACCCGGCGGGCTCCCCATCCACCCAGCCGATCACCCCGGGCGTCCCGGCCTCCACCTGGTCATGCAGCCGCGACGCCCGCTCGGGATGCGACAGCTCGCGGAACTGCGACCCGGGCACCTTGAACCACTGGCACCAGCACCCCGACGGATCGCCGCGCGTACCGAACACCACCTCCAGGTCATCCCACACGGAGGCGTCGGCCGGGCGGACCACGATGTCGCTCATGCGTCGACCCTAGCGTCGGCCACCGACGCCGTGGGACGGCTCAGTCGTTGTCCCCGCCCGTCGTGTCGATCCGCGTCGTCCGCTCGCCGCCGCCCCACTTCCACTCGGCGACCTCGGGGATGTCCTCCCCGTGCTCCCGCGTGTACTGCCGGGCCCGCAGCCGCGCGTCCTGCATCTCCTGCCGGAGCCCCGCCTCCCGGGACGCCAGGCCGGGCACCCGGTCGATGACGTCGATCACGAGGTGGTACCGGTCGAGGTCGTTGAGCATGACCATGTCGAACGGCGTCGTCGTCGTGCCCTCCTCCTTGTACCCGCGCACGTGCAGGTTGTCGTGGCCGGCCCGGCGGTAGGTCAGACGGTGGATGAGCCACGGGTAGCCGTGATAAGCGAAGATGACCGGCTTCTCGGTCGTGAACAGCGCGTCGTACTCCCGGTCGGTCAGCCCGTGGGGATGCTCGCGCGCGTCCTGCATCCGCATGAGGTCCACCACGTTCACCACCCGCACCTTCAGGTCGGGGAGCCGGCGGCGCAGGATGTCGGCCGCGGCCAGGGTCTCGAGCGTCGGGATGTCGCCCGCGCAGCCGAGCACCACATCGGGCTCCTCGCCCTCCACCTCGGTGCCCGCCCACGGGAAGATTCCGATGCCGCGCGTGCAGTGCGCGATCGCGTCCTCCATGTCCAGCCACTGCGGCGACGGCTGCTTGCCCGCGACGACCACGTTCACGTAGTCCACCGACTTGAGGCAGTGGTCGTACGTCGACAGCAGCGTGTTCGCGTCGAACGGCAGGTAGACGCGCACCACATCCGCCTTCTTGTTCACGACGTGGTCGATGAACCCCGGATCCTGGTGTGAGGCGCCGTTGTGGTCCTGTCGCCACACGTGGGAACTGAGGAGGTAGTTGAGCGACGCGACAGGACGCCGCCACGACACTTCGCCCGCCGACTTCAGCCACTTCGCGTGCTGGTTGAACATCGAGTCCACGATGTGGATGAACGCCTCATACGACGTGAAGACACCGTGCCGCCCGGTCAGCAGGTACCCCTCCAGCCAGCCCTGGCACTGGTGCTCGCTCAGCACCTCCATCGCCCGGCCCGTCGGCGCCAGGTGGTTGTCCGAGTCGATCGGCAGGTACTCGGCGTTCCACTGCTTGCTCGTGTCCTCGTACACGGCCTGCAGGCGGTTGGACGCGAGCTCGTCCGGCGCGAACAGGCGGAAGTCGTGCGGGTTGGCGGCCATCACATCCCGGAACCACTCGCCCAGCACCTTCGTCGCCTCCTCCACCGTGTCCCCGGCAGCGGGCACGTCCACGGCGTAGTCGCGGAAGTCCGGCAACCGCAGGTCCTTCCGCAGCAGACCGCCGTTCGCCACCGGGTTGGCGCTCATCCGGCGCTCGCCGCGGGGCGCCAGCGACGTCACCAGCTCGACCGGCCGCCCCTCCTCGTCGAACAGCTCCTCCGGACGGTACGACTTCAGCCAGTCCTCCAGCAGCCGCGTGTGCGCCTCCGTGTCTCGCGCGCTTGCGAGCGGCACCTGGTGCGAACGCCAGTTGTTCTCGGTCGGGTGCCCGTCGATCTCCGCCGGACACGTCCAGCCCTTCGGGGTGCGCAGGATCAGCATGGGCCACGCCGGTCGTCCGTCGAGGGTGCCGGCGCTCGCCGCATCCTTGATCTCGGCGATGCGGTCCAGGATCTCGTCGAGCGTCGCGGCCATCCGCTCGTGGACGGCGCGCGGGTCCTCGCCGTCGAACCCGCCGGACACCACGTAGGGCGCGTAGCCGTAGCCGCGCATGAGATCGAGGAGTTCGGACTCCGGGATGCGCGCGAGCACGGTCGGATTGGCGATCTTGTAGCCGTTGAGATGCAGGATCGGCAGTACTACCCCGTCCTGCGCCGGGTTGAGGAACTTGTTCGAGTGCCAGGCGGTCGCGAGCGGCCCGGTCTCAGCCTCGCCGTCGCCGACGACCGCGGCGACCAGCAGGTCGGGGTTGTCGAACGCGGCGCCGTAGGCGTGGGAGAGCGCGTAGCCGAGCTCGCCGCCCTCGTGGATGGAGCCGGGCGTCTGCGGTGCCGCGTGGCTCGGGATGCCGCCGGGGAAGGAGAACTGGCGGAACAGGCGCCGGAGGCCGTCCTCGCTCTGGTCGACCGTGTTGTAGAGCTCGCTGTAGGTGCCGTCGAGGTAGGCGCTCGCGACGACGCCCGGGCCGCCGTGTCCGGGGCCGGCGACGAAGAGCGTGTTCAGGTCGCGCTCCTGGATGGCGCGGTTGAGGTGCGCATAGATGAAGTTGAGGCCGGGGGTGGTGCCCCAGTGGCCGAGCAGGCGCGGCTTGATGTCGTCGCGGCTGAGCGGCCGGCGCAGCAGCGGGTTGTCGAGCAGGTAGATCTGGCCGACGGAGAGGTAGTTGGCGGCGCGCCACCAGGCGTCGAGCCGGTCGAGCGTTTCCTCGCTGAGGTCGTGTCCGCGGGTCTCGGTCGTGTCGGTCATCGTGCTCCTCCGGTCCGGCCACCCGGGCAGGCGGGTACGTCGTTCGTGGGCGGCTTGTCGCGCATCCTACGGCCGGTCCGCTCCGAACAACAGGCGTGGAAGAGACGATCGTGCAGACGGATGCCGGGGCGGTGGCCGTGCGCCGAACGGCGGGTGAACTCCCGCCGGAGGACTCGGTCGCGACCATCCTGCTGCATGGCGCAGCAGGGTCGTGGACGACCTGGCGGCCGCTCATCGCGGCGCTGGAGGCGGATCGCGGCGGCCCGGTGCCGGACCTGGTGGTGCCGGACCTGCCGGGGTGGGGCGCGTCGCCCGCCGACCCGTCGGCGCTGGACGCCGCCGTGCTCGCGGACGCGGTCGCGGAGGTCACCCGCGCGCTCCGGTACCGGCGGTGGCGGGTGGTGGGGCACTCGCTGGGCGGGTTCGTGGCACTGGAGCTGGCGGTGCGGGAGCCAGCGGCGATCGAGAGCGTGGTCGTCGTCTCGGCGACGGTGTTCGGCGCCCGTGCCGACCGGCTCAGCGGTCGCGGGATGCTGCTTCGGTACGCGCCGCTCGTCCTCCTGCTCGCCGGGATGCGGGTGCTGGCGTCGCTGGGCCGCGGCGGGCCCGCGCTGGTGCGGACGCTCGACCGGTGGGGAGTTCTCCGCGTACTGGTGTCTCCGCTCTTCCGCGTGCGCGTGCCGGGTGTCGCGCACGAGCTGGCGCGCGATCTGCGCCCCGCCGCGTTCGCCCGAGCCGTCGCCGCGGCGCGGGCCTACCCGGCGGGGGAGCGGTGGGCGCGCATTCAGTGCCCGGTGCTCGCGATCCGCGGCGACCACGACGTGTTCGTCCCGGCCCGCGACGACGCCCGCCTGGCGGCGCTCATCCCCGGATGGCGCACCGTGGTGCTCCCCGGCACGGGCCACTTCGCGCACGTCGAGCATCCCACCGCCGTCGCGCGCCTCGTGACCGCATCCATGGGTCGCAACACGCCGTCACGCTCTCGCCATAACGGCGTGTTGCGTCCCTTGGATCGCTAGAGCGGTTGCGCCGACGTTGGGTCGACGACGGTCAGGTCGGCGATCTTCGCGGCGCGGTTGTCGCCGGATGACCGGCCGGTGAGCCGCCGCCCGATCCAGGGCAGCACGTAGCGGCGGTAGTACTCGGCGGTGCGACGGGTGCGCTCCCCGGGCGGCGCGGCGGCGACCTCCTCGACTCCCCACTCCGCGGGCACCGGGATGCCGAACGCGGTCAGCACGTTGCTCGCCACCCGCGCGTGGCCGAGCGGCCCGAGGTGGAGGCGGTCGGCGGACCAGTAGCGGATGTCCTCCAGGCCTTCGTCGGCCCAGTTGTCCACGAAGGTGATGCCCTCGCGCGGCAGCATCTCCCGCACGGCCACCGCCAACTCCTCACCGCGGCGCCGGATCAGGCCGCCCAGCGGGAGGTGCGCGCTCGGGTTCGCACCGCTGAGGAGCAGCATGTGGCTGCCGGACGCGACCACGCGGTCGGCCGCATCCACCAGCGTCTTCGCCACGCCTTCGATGGAGACCCGGGGACGCATGATGTCGTTGCCGCCGCCGTTGAGGCTGACCAGGTCGGGATGCTGCGCGATCGCCGGCTCCACCTGCTCCGCCACGATCGGCCCGAGCTTGCGGCCGCGCACGGCGAGGTTCGCGTACCGGAACGGCTCGGGCGACGCCGCGGCCATCCCGAGCGCGACGAAGTCGGCCCAGCCGCGCACCCGCCCGTCCGGGAGGTCGTCGCCGACGCCCTCCGTGAAGCTGTCCCCGATGGCGATGTAACTGGAGTATGCGATCGACACGGGGCAACGCTACCCCGCGCGGCTACCATGGGCCGCATCCACGACGGTGTGAAGAGGGGGAGTCTCATGCAGAAGGTCAGCACGTACCTGTGGTTCGAGAAGGGGGTGGAGGAGGCGGCGCAGCTGTACACGTCGCTCATCCCGAACTCCGAGATCCTGGAGGTCCGTCGGTTCGGCGGCGGAACGCTGGACGGCCTGGTCGTCCTGCGCTTCACGCTCGACGGGGTCGAGTACCAGGCGATGAACACCGGACCCGCCGGCGGATTCACCGAGGCTTTCTCGCTGTCGGTGCTGTGCGACGACCAGGCGGAGGTCGACCGGCTGTGGGAGGCGCTGACCGCGGACGGCGGCGAGGAGAGCATGTGCGGCTGGCTGAAGGACCCGTGGGGCGTCAGCTGGCAGATCGTCCCGCGACGGCTGCTCGAGCTGCAGTCCGACCCCGACCCGGAGCGCGCCGCCCGCGCCAACCAGGCCATGCTCCGGATGCGGAAGCTCGACATCGCCGCGCTGGAGGCCGCCGCCGACGCCGCCTGACCCGCCCCCGTGAAGTGCAGGCCGTTGCGCAGTGGCACGGCGTGTCGACCGCAACTAGCTGCACTTCGGTGCCCGGATCAGCGGGCGAGGAGCGTCTGCCAGCTGCGCAGGTGTTCGACGGTCACGCCGCTGTAGCCGCGCAGGGATGCGAGCGCTGTGCGCACCTTCGCCGTCTCGGACTCCAGCAGGGCCGCGCTGTCGTCGCCGAACGTGGCGGCCGGTCCACCGGCGACCTCCGGCGTGTCCGTCTCGACGCCGATCGAGAAGGGGATGCGCTTCGCGGCAGCGGCGGTCGCGGCCGGCTTCGCGTAGGCGACGATGCCGTCCGTCCCGGCCGCGTGGTCGCTGAACGCCACGATCGCGACCGACTTCAGGTGGGGGAGCAGCGCGTCGAACGCCGTGCCGCCTCCCGGCTGCGGCTTGGCGGCCAGCCACCACGGCAGGTCGGCACCGATCGGGACCGATCCGGCGGCGACGCGGGCGGCGTCGTACATGGCCTGGAGCTTGGCGACGACCGCGGGCAGCTCGCTGTCGGAGGACACCACCCAGGGCTCCACGTCGAACTGCACGGCGTCGAACGGAGCGGCGCGCAGTGCCGCGGTCGTCCACTGCGCCGCGAGTGACGGGTCGTCCGCCCACGCCGGGTCGCCGCCGAGCGCGGCCACCTTCGTCACGCCGGCGGCGTGCAGCGCCGACACCGCATCCGTCAGCCAGGCCGAGAAGGAGCCCTCGTCGGCCGCCCACGGCACCGACAGGTACACCGTCCGCAGCTGGTGCGCCGCTGCGAACTCCGCCAGCGCCTGCGGCTCGAACTGCGGCATTCCCTCGCCGCGCGCGTCCACAGCGGGGTCGATCGGGTTGCCCCACGCCCACATCCCGGTGATCGCAGAGGATGCGGTGGTGGCGCTGTCGACGCGGCCGGTCACGGCCGCCGCCGGCGCGGCTGCGAGGAGCGACCCGCCGAGAGCGACGGCGAGCGCTGTGGAGACGAACACGGAGCGGAGACGACGGCCATCCATGGCACACCCTTCGGAAGCAGATCCATTGCAGTACTGCAGCTTCGGGTGCGCAGTACACCAATCATCCCAATTTCCTGGGCGTCGTCTATGCCGCGTTCGGGGTACAAAAGCCCGAACCGGGGTTCAGTCCCGCCAGCCGAGCGCCGGCGCGATCTGCGTCACGATCGTCTCCAGCAGGTGCGCGTTGTATTCGACGCCAAGCTGGTTGGGCACGGTCACCAGCAGCGTGTCCGCGTCCGCGACCGCGGCGTCCTCGCGCAGCTCCTCGACGATCCGCTCCGGCTCGCCGACGTAGCTCTTGCCGAACCGGGCGAGGCCGCCGTCGAGGTGACCGACCTGGTCGTGGCGGTCGGCGAGGGCGGAGGCGCCGAAGTAGCGGCGGTCGAGGTCGGTGGTGATCGGCAGGATGCTGCGGCTCACCGACACGCGCGGCTCGCGCTCCCAGCCGGCCGCCTTCCACGCCTCGCGGTACTGCTGCAGCTGCTCGTACTGGAGGTCGGAGAAGGGGACGCCGGTGTCTTCGGTCAGCAGGGTCGAGCTCATTAGGTTCATGCCCTGCTCGGCCGCCCAGACGGCGGTCGCGCGCGTGCCCGCGCCCCACCAGATCCGGTCGGGCAGGCCGGGGGACAGCGGCTCGATCGCCAGCGCGCCGCGCTGGCCGCCGGTCATCGCCGGGTTCGCCTCGGCGACGCCCGCGCCGGCGATCGCGGCGCGGAACAGCTCCGTGTGCCGGCGGGCCATGTCCGCATCCGTCTCGCCCTCGGCGGGGATGTAGCCGAAGGACTCCGACCCGCGCAGCGCCGTCTCGGGTGACCCGCGGCTCACGCCGAGCTGCAGCCTCCCGCCGCTGATGAGGTCGGCGGCCGCAGCGTCCTCCGCCATGTAAAGCGGGTTCTCGTAGCGCATGTCGATCACGGCCGTGCCGATGTCGATGCTCTTCGTGCGCGCGCCGATCGCCGCGAGCAGCGGGAACGGCGACGCCAGCTGCGGGGCGAAGTGGTGGACGCGGACGAACGCGCCGTCGGCGCCCAGCTCCTCCGCGGCGACCGCCAGCTCGATGGTCTGCGTGAGGGCGTCCGCCGCGGTGCGCGACACGGAGCCGGGGATGGGCTGGTAGTGCCCGAAGCTGAGGAACCCGATGCGTTTCACATCCACTCCAATCGGTCCTCTGCGCAGCCTATTCCGCCGCGCTAGGGTCGGGGGCATGGCGGAGTGGCTGTGCGCGACCTGCGCGGTGGAATATCCAGCGGGGGCGGACGCCCCGGCATCGTGCCCGATCTGCGAGGACGAACGCCAGTACGTGCCGCCGACCGGCCAGGAGTGGACCACGCTGCAAAGGCTGCAGCGCGAGGGGGAGCGCGTCGTCGTCACCGAGCTGGAACCCGACCTGTACGGGCTGCGCAGCGAGCCGAAGGTCGGGATCGGCCAGCAGAGCATCCTGCTGCGCACGCCCGACGGGAACCTGCTCTGGGATCCGACGGGTTACGTCGACGAGGCCGCCGCGGCGGCGGTGCAGGACCTCGGCGGCGCCGCCGTCATCGCCACCAGCCACCCGCACATGTTCGGCGCGCAGGTGACGTGGTCCCGGATGCTCGGCGACCCTCCGGTGCTCGTCAACGCCGCCGACCGGCACTGGGTGCAGCGCGAGGACGCCGCCATCCAGACCTGGACCGGCGAGGTGGAGGTGCTGCCCGGCGTCACCCTGCGGACGATCGGCGGCCACTTCCCGGGCAGCGCGGTCGTCCACTGGGATCGCGGCGTGGTGCTCAGCGGCGACACGGTCTTCCCCGGGCCGTCGCAGCGCTGGGTGACGTTCCAGCGCAGCTTCCCGAACGACATCCCGCTGTCGGCGGCCGTGGTGCGCCGGGTCGCCGACGCGGTGTGCGAGCGGCCGTTCGAGCGGATGTACGGAAACCTCGGCAACGTGATCCCGCAGGATGCCCGCGGTGCGGTGCTGCGCTCGGCCGACCGGTACATCGGCTGGGTGAGCGGCGCCTACGACGACCTCACGTGAGGAACGGCGCGAGCTCCAGCTCCATCGCGGGCTTGGGCTTGGCTCCGATGATCGTCTTCACGACCTCGCCGTTCTGGAACACCTTGATAACCGGCAGGGCGAGCGCCTTGTAGGCGACCGTCGTGTCCATGTTCTCGTCGGCGTTGATCTTGAGGATGCGGATGCGGTCGGCGTGATCGTCCTGCAGCTGCTCGAGGATGGGCGTCAGCGCCCGGCAGGGCCCGCACCATTCCGCCCAGAACTCGACGACGGTGGTGCCCGGGGCGGCGAGCACGTCCTCCTGGAAGCGGGCGTCCGTGACGCTCTCGATCGTGGTCATGGCGGCAGGCTAAGCCTTGACCCGTGGGGCAGGGTCAAGCGGTGCCTCCCGAAACCTGTGCGAGCATGGGACGAGGAGGTGCGCATGGAGATCCTGAGCCCGCAGCAGATCCGCGAGTCGTTCGTCAACTGCTCCCGCAGCGAAGCCGAAGAGCTTCCGATGCCGCCCGGCCTGCACGAGGTCGACTGGTCCCGCCGCGAATACCTCGGCTGGCGCGATCCCCGGCTGCCCCAGCGCGGCTACGTCGTCATCCCCACCGATGACGGCCCGGTCGGGATCGTGCTGCGCGCTTCAGAGGCCAGCATGCGGTCGCACGCGCCCTCGATGTGCGGCTGGTGCCAGGACGTGCACCTCACCAACGACGTCTGGTTCTGGTCGGCGCGGCGCGCCGGAGCCCCCGGCCGCAACGGCGACACGGTGGGCACGTTGGTCTGCGGTGCCTTCGAGTGCAGCGCGAACGTCCGCCGCACCCCGCCGCCGTCGTACGTCGGATTCGACGCCGACCTGGTGGTCGAGCAGCGCATCGAGGGGCTGGCCGAACGCGCCCGTCGCTTCGCCGCGACCGTCGTCGGCGCCCGCATCTAGAGAGTCGTGCCGCCGGTGGGACTCGAACCCACACGCCCTTCCGGACAAAGCATTTTGAGTGCTCCGCGTCTGCCATTCCGCCACGGCGGCGCACAACAACACCTGAACGATACCGTAGGATTTTGCACGTGACTGACCAGGAACCGACCACCCCCACCGCACCCCGCCGCGTCGTCGTCGCGGAGGACGAGTCCCTCATCCGCCTCGACATCGTCGAGATCCTGCGTGACAACGGGTTCGAGGTGGTCGGTGAGGCCGGAGACGGCGAGACCGCCGTCGCGCTCGCGACCGAGCTGCGCCCCGACCTGGTGATCATGGACGTCAAGATGCCGCAGCTCGACGGCATCTCCGCCGCCGAGCGGCTGTCGAAGGACCACATCGCCCCCGTCGTGCTGTTGACCGCGTTCAGCCAGAAGGAGCTCGTGGAGCGCGCGACCGAGGCCGGCGCCCTCGCCTACGTGGTCAAGCCGTTCACCCCGAACGACCTGCTGCCCGCGATCGAGATCGCGCTGGCCCGCTACCAGCAGATCATCGCCCTCGAGGCCGAGGTGTCGGACATGGTCCAGCGCTTCGAGACCCGCAAGCTGGTCGACCGCGCGAAAGGCCTCCTCAACGAGAAGATGGGCCTGTCGGAGCCGGAGGCGTTCCGCTGGATCCAGAAGGCGTCGATGGACCGCCGCCTCACCATGCACGACGTCGCCCAGGCGATCATCGAGCAGCTGGCGCCCAAGAAGTAGGGGCGCGCACCCGTCGTCACGAAAGGGAGGATGATCCGGCTGTCGCCGCCGGGTCGTCCTCCCTTTCGCCTTATCCGGACGATTGGGCACGAGTTCTCCTCCGTTTGCATCCCCGCGGCCCGAGCGGCTGGCGTAGAGAAAAGGAGGAGTGTGGAAACGAGACGCCGCCGAGGGACGCAAAAGGGAGGCGATTGCGGGGGTGCTAAGGGGAAACTTCCTCCGTTTCGCCCCCGGGAGAACCCGACTTCGCGGGGCCGGAACCTACAGGTCCTTGATCAGGTTCGTGATCCGGATCGTGGAGCAGCGGCGACCCTGGTCGTCGGTCACCGCGATCTCGTGCGTCGCGAGCGTGCGGCCGAGGTGGATGGGCGTGCACACGCCGGTCACGTAGCCGCTGGTCGCCGAACGGGTGTGCGAGGCGTTGATCTCGATCCCGACCGCCAGGCGTCCCTCGCCGGCCCAGAGGTTCGCCGACATCGACCCCAGCGACTCGCCGAGGACCACGTACGCGCCGCCGTGCAGGAGGTCCGCGGGCTGGGTGTTGCCTTCCACCGGCATGCGCGCGACCGCGCGCTCCACGGTGAACTCGAGCATCTCGATGCCCATCTTCTCGGCCAGTGCGCCGAGCCCCCTCTGCTGCACGTACGCGAGTGCGTCCTCGGTCATCCTCGGCCTCTCCTGACGGTCGTCTGGACTGTCACCGGCCCCTTGTAGGCTGGCCTGGTGTCAGACTCCGAAAAGCCTACCCTTCTGATCATCGACGGCCATTCGCTGGCATTCCGGGCCTTCTACGCCCTCCCCGTCGACAGCTTCGTGAACCGCGAGGGTCAGCACACGAACGCGATCCACGGCTTCATCGCGATGTTCATCAACCTGCTGCAGCAGCAGAAGCCGACCCACCTCGCGGTGGCGTTCGACATCTCCCGCTACTCCTTCCGCACCCGCGAATACCCCGAGTACAAGGGCACGCGCGGTGAGACGCCGTCCGAGTTCGCGGGCCAGGTCCCGCTGCTCGAAGAGGCGCTGCACGCGATGAACGTCACGACGATCGCGAAGGAGGACTTCGAGGCCGACGACATCCTCGCCACCCTCGCGCGCCAGGGCGCCGAGCAGGGCTACAAGGTCTTCATCGTCTCGGGCGACCGCGACACCATCCAGCTCGTCAACGACGACGTCACGCTCCTTTACCCGAACGTGCGGGGTGTCTCCGAGCTCAAGGTCTACGACCCGGCCGCGGTGCGCGAGAAGTACGGCATCGAACCGCACGAGTACCCCGAGATCGCCGCCCTCGTCGGCGAGACCAGCGACAACCTCATCGGGATCGACAAGGTCGGCGAGAAGACCGCCGTCAAGTGGGTGCAGCAGTACGGCACAGTGGAGAACATCGTCGCCCATGCCGACGAGATCAAGGGCGTCGTGGGGCAGAACCTGCGCGACCAGAAGGAGAACGCCCTCCGCAACCGCCGCCTCAACCAGCTGCGCGACGACGTCGAGCTGCCGATCGGGCCGGCCGACCTGGAGCGCAAGCCGCTCAACGAGAACGCGGTGCGCGACATCTTCGCGCGCCTCCAGTTCAAGACACTGCTCGAGCGGCTGATGAAGACCGCCGCAGAAGAGGGGATGCTCGACGGCGTCGCCGCGTCGGCCCAGGTCGGGGACGCAGGAGCGGTCACCGCGCCGGCCGTCCGCACTCTCGTCGACGAGGAGCTGGCGAACTGGCTGTCCAAGGCCTCGGCCGACGGCGCCGCCGTCGCGGTCCAGCTCGAGCTCGGCCCGGCGGGCATCTCGGGCTTCGGCCTGGCCACGGCCGACGACAGCGTCTACGTGCCGTGGGTGCCGGGGCGGCCCGACTACGCGGCGCTGGAAGAGTGGCTGGCGAGCAGCGCTCCCAAGTACTTCTTCCACGCGAAGCCGCAGTTCAAGGCGCTCAGCCGCGCCGGATTCGTGGTCGACGGCCTCGCGTTCGACACGCGCATCGCGTCCTGGCTCGTGAACCCGGGAGCGGCGGCCCAGTCGCTCGCGGAGCAGGTCTACGAGGTGCTGGGCGAGACGTTGCCGGTCTCCGACCCGAATCAGCTCGTCCCGATCAACGACGCGGTGAGCCCGGCGACCGAGGCGTGGTTCATCCGCCGGGTGGCCGAGGGTCAGGCGATCGCGCTCGACGACGGCACCCGCAGCGTCCTCGACGACATCGAGCTGCCGCTGGTCGCAGTGCTCGCCGAGATGGAGCTGAACGGCGTCACCATCGACTCCGCGGTGCTCGCGCGGCTGCGCGGCCAGCTGACCGATAAGGCCAACGACTACGCCGCCCAGGCGTACGCGCAGGTCGGCCACGAGCTCAACCTCGGCTCGCCGAAGCAGCTGCAGCAGGTGCTGTTCGAGGAGCTCGGGATGCCGAAGACCCGCGCGACCAAGACCGGCTACTCCACCGACGCCGGGTCGCTCGCGGACCTGCAGGAGAAGAACCCGCACCCGTTCCTCGGCCTGCTGCTGCAGCACCGCGACGCGACGAAGCTCAAGCAGATCGTCGAGACGCTGGAGCGCTCGGTCGAGTCCGACGGTCGCATCCACACCACCTACGACCAGACCGGCACCAGCACCGGTCGCATCTCGTCGAACGACCCGAACCTGCAGAACATCCCGATCCGCACCGAGGAGGGCCGCGAGATCCGCTCGGCGTTCACGCAGGGCGAGGGCTTCGAGACTCTGCTGACCGCGGACTACTCGCAGATCGAGATGCGGATCATGGCGCATCTGTCCGAGGATCCCGGCCTGATCGAGGCGTTCAACGGCGGAGAGGACCTGCACCGCTTCGTCGGCTCCCGGGTGTTCGGCGTCACCCCCGCCGAGGTCACCCCGGCCATGCGCACGAAGGTCAAGGCGATGTCGTACGGCCTCGCCTACGGTCTGTCGGCCTTCGGCCTCTCGAAGCAGCTGCGCATCGAGACCTCCGAGGCGCGCCAGCTGATGACCGACTACTTCGAGCGCTTCGGCGCCGTGCGCGACTACCTGCGCAACGTGGTCGAGCAGGCGCGCGTCGACGGCTTCACCGAGACGATCTTCGGGCGGCGCCGCCCGTTCGCCGACCTGACGTCGACCAACCGCGTCATGCGCGAGAACGCCGAGCGGCAGGCGCTGAACGCGCCCATCCAAGGTTCCGCGGCGGACATCATGAAGGTCGCCATGCTCGGCATCGCCGGCGACATCATCGACCAGAAGCTCGAATCGCGGATGCTGCTCCAGGTGCACGACGAGCTCATCTTCGAGGTGGCGACGGGGGAGTGGGACGCGCTGGAGGCGATCGTGCGTGCGCGCATGGCCGGGGCCGCCGACCTCCGGGTGCCGCTCGACGTGCAGGTCGGCCGCGGCGCGAACTGGGACGCCGCGGCGCACTAGCCGAGCGGTCGGGCGTGCCCTGCTCGTGTGAGCGAGCTGGAGCCGCGCGGGCGCCGTCGCAAGGCGGTCGTGCCGCGGCGCATTCCGAGCGAGGTCGTGCCGGTGCCGTACGCCGAGGTGCGGGACTTCGTCCGCGACGCCGTGAAAGGCACGAGCCTGACCGATCCGTTCGCGCAGGTGCTGGGCGGCTATGCACTCTTCGAGCCGCGGCTCCGCTTCGTGCCGGTCGACGAAGGGCACACGCGGGTGGAGTTCGACGCGGTCGGGCGGGTGAGCGGAGCCGAGACGTTGCTGTACACGCGCCGGCTGGGGGAGATCGACCGCTTCTTCGTCGCCCTCCGGGACGAATTAGACAGGCGCGGGCTCTCCTGAACCTGTCCACAACCCGTCCCGTCGGCGACTTGTCCACAATTCCGGGCGCCCCGTGCCGGGCGGGAGCGGTCGTCGGTAGTGTCGGAGCATGACCAACGATCAGAAGCGTGAACCCACCCCGGTCGACACGATCGCCGAGGAGTGGGTCGACACCCAGCTCGAGCTGTATCCGGAGTTCCACGTCTGGCTCGGCCGTCCCGGCCGCGAGGGCGAATACGCCGACTACTCGCCCGCCGGCGCGGAGCACGCCATCGCCAAGGTGAAGGAGGCGTTGGCCCGCATCGAGGCGGCCGAGCCCGTCGACGACATCGACCGCGTCACCAAGATGGACCTCACGCGCGAGCTACAGCTCACTGTCGAGAAGCACGAAGCGGGGTTCGCCCAGCGCGACCTCAACGTCATCGCGTCGCCGGCGCAGGAGCTGCGCGACATCTTCGACCTCGTGCCGACCGACACCGAAGACGACTGGGCCAACGTCTCCAAGCGCCTCCACAACCTCCCGGCGGCGATGGACGGTTACATCGAGACCCTGCGCAGCGGCATCGCGGCCGGCAACGTCCCGGCGATCCGCCAGGTGCGCGAGGTGCTGGCGCAGGCGCGCAAGCAGGTCGCCGACACGGGCTTCTTCTACGAGTTCACCGCCGACGCCAAGCCGCTGAACGGCGTGCTCCCGGAGTCGCTGAAGGCCGAGCTCGCCGACGGCGCCCAGCAGGCCGCGCAGGCGTACGCCACGCTGGCCGACTTCTTCGAGAACGAGCTGGCGCAGCACGCGCCGGAGAAGGACGCGGTCGGCCGCGAGCTCTACGCGCTCGCTTCCCGCGGCTTCCTCGGCGCGACCGTCGACCTCGACGAGACCTACGAGTGGGGCATCGAAGAGCTGGCGCGCATGCGCGCCGAGCAGGAGTCGATCGCGAACGAGATCAAGCCGGGCGCGAGCGTGCTCGAGGCGATCGAATTCCTCGATGGCGACCCCAGCCGCAAGCTGCACGGCACCGACGCGCTGCAGCGGTGGATGCAGGAGACCAGCGACCGGGCGATCGAAGAGCTCGGCCGTTCGCACTTCGACATCCCGGCCGAGATCCGCCGCCTCGAGTGCATGATCGCCCCCACGCAGGAAGGCGGCATCTACTACACCGGCCCGAGCGACGACTTCGCCCGCGCCGGCCGGATGTGGTGGAGCGTTCCCGAGGGCGTCACCGAGTTCGACACCTGGCGCGAGCTGACGACCGTCTACCACGAGGGCGTCCCCGGCCACCACCTGCAGATCGCGCAGGCGACCTACAACAAGGCGCAGCTCAACTCCTGGCGCCGCATCGCCGGCACGTCGGGCCACGCCGAGGGCTGGGCCCTCTACGCCGAGCGCCTGATGGAGCAGCTGGGCTACCTCGACGACCCGGCCGACCGCCTCGGCATGCTCGACGGCCAGCGCATGCGCGCCGCCCGCGTGGTGCTCGACATCGGCGTGCACCTCGAGAAGCCGTTGCCCGACGGCTCCCGCCCGTGGACGGGTGAGGACGCCTTCCCGTTCCTGCGCGAGAACGTCAACATGAACGACGGCTTCGTCCGCTTCGAGGTCAACCGCTACCTCGGCTGGCCCGGACAGGCGCCGTCGTACAAGATCGGCCAGCGCATCTGGGAGCAGCTGCGCGACGAGTACGCCCGCCGCGAGGGAGCGTCCTTCGACATCAAGGCGTTCCACAAGAAGGCCCTCGACATCGGCGGCGTCGGCCTCGACACGCTGAAGTCGGCGCTGCTCGACTGAGCCGCCTGACACCTGTGACCTCTCCCTACCGCGTCGTGCTGGGCGCGGCGTTCGACGAGCTGCATCCGCGCCTGCGGACGTACTTCGACGCCATCCCGGACGGCGCGGTGGGGCGGGGGAGCGGCGTGTTCGAGACGGTCGGCACGCCGCGGCGCTGGGTATGGCCGGTGCTCGCCTGGTTCGCCCGGGCGCACGTCATGTTCCCGGTGTGGGAGCGGGATGTGCCGTTCACCGTGTCGAACCGGGCGGTGATGGCCGCCGACGGAGCGCCGGCGGTGGCCGCCACGCGCTCGTTCGACCTGACGGCACTCGGTCGCCGGCGCACGGCGCTGATGGTGGACGAGATCGGAGTGAGCGGCGGCGCGCTGATCGACCGTCTCGGGGACCCGGTCCGGGCGGAGGCGCTGTTCCGCGCGACGGTGCGGGACGGCGGACTGCGATTGCGCTCGACCGCGGTCAGGCTTGTCGTCGGCGGAAGACGAGTGCCGATTCCGCGGCTCGTGGCGCCGGTGGTCGTCCTCACCGAGCGATGGGACGACGCGGGCGGCCGCCAGGAGGTCTCCATCGTCGTCGCAGTGCCGGTGATCGGCCGGATCTATCAGTACACGGGGCGGTTCCGCTACGGGATCGAGAAGGGGGAGCGGTCGGAGTGACGGAGCGCATCGTGATCGCCGGGGGATCCGGGTTCGTCGGACGGTACCTGGAGCAGCACTACCGGGCCTCCGGGGCCGAGGTCGTGCTGGTCGGGCGTACCGGGCCGGACGTCCGGTGGGACGACGCGGCCGGGCTTCGCGCTGCGGTGACCGGAGCCGATGCGGTGATCAACCTCGCCGGCAAGAGCGTCAACTGCCGGTACGGCGACGCCAACCGCGCCGAGATCTTCCGGTCGCGCCTCGCGACGACGAAGGCCGTCCGCGAGGCGATCGCCGCGAGCGAAGCGCCGCCGCCCGTCTGGTTCAATGCGTCGACCGCGACGATCTACCGGCACGCGGAGGATCGGCCGATGACCGAGTCCACCGGCGAGCTCGGCACCGGCTTCTCCGTGAACGTGGCGAAGGCCTGGGAGCGCGAGCTGTTCGAGAGCGACCTTCCCGACACCCGGCGCGTCGCTCTGCGCATGGCGATCGTCCTCGGCGACGGCAGCGCCCTCACGCCTCTCGTGAACCTCGTCCGCTTCGGCCTCGGCGGCCCGCAGGTCGACGGGCCGTGGTTCGCGACCGCGGCCCGCCGCAACGCAGGCACGTTCCACGAGTTCCGGGCGCGCGGCGGCCGCCAGAAGTTCAGCTGGCTCCACATCGCCGACGTGCTCGGCGCCATCGAGTTCCTGCGCGCACGGCCCGACCTCGCGGGGCCTGTCAACGTGGCGGCGCCGCATCCCACCGACAACCGGGCGCTGATGGCGCTGCTGCGCCGACTCCTCGGCGTGCGCATCGGCCTCCCGGCCTACCGGTGGATGCTCGAGCTGGGCTCTGCGGCGATCCGCACGGAGACCGAACTGGTGCTGAAGAGCCGCTGGGTGGAGCCCGAACGACTCCTCGATGCGGGCTACCGTTTCGCCTTCCCCGACCTGGAGCCGGCGCTCCGCGAGATCCTGGGCGAGCGCAGCTTGCTGGACGCGCCGAACGCCCGGTAGACTAGAACGTCACTTGTGTGACATCCCTATCCGCCTGCCGTTCGCGGAATCACATCGAAAACCTGTCGCGACCGGCCTGAATCCTGTCCATTACGGAGCACCCACTACATGACAACCGCAACGACCGACAAGGCACCCAAGCAGGTCGCCGTCAACGACATCGGATCTGCTGAGGACTTTCTTGCCGCGGTCGAAAAGACGCTGAAGTTCTTCAACGACGGAGACCTCATCGAAGGCACCGTCGTCAAGATCGACCGTGACGAGGTCCTCCTCGACGTCGGTTACAAGACCGAGGGTGTCATCCCCTCGCGCGAGCTTTCCATCAAGCACGACGTCGACCCCACCGAGGTCGTCGAGGTCGGCGACACCGTCGAGGCCCTCGTTCTCCAGAAGGAGGACAAGGAAGGCCGCCTCATTCTGTCCAAGAAGCGTGCGCAGTACGAGCGCGCCTGGGGCGATGTGGAGAAGATCAAGGAGGCCGACGGCGTCGTCACCGGTACGGTGATCGAGGTCGTCAAGGGCGGCCTGATCGTCGACATCGGCCTGCGCGGCTTCCTGCCGGCTTCGCTCATCGAGCTGCGCCGCGTCCGCGACCTCACCCCGTACCTGGGCCAGGAGATCGAGGCCAAGATCCTCGAGCTCGACAAGAACCGCAACAACGTGGTGCTCTCGCGCCGCGCGCTGCTGGAGCAGACCCAGTCCGAGTCCCGCACCACGTTCCTCAACAACCTGCACAAGGGCCAGGTCCGCAAGGGCGTCGTCTCGTCGATCGTCAACTTCGGTGCGTTCGTCGACCTCGGCGGCGTCGACGGTCTCGTCCACGTGTCGGAGCTCTCCTGGAAGCACATCGAGCACGCCTCCGAGGTCGTCGAGGTGGGCCAGGAGGTCACCGTCGAGATCCTCGAGGTCGACCTCGACCGCGAGCGCGTCTCGCTGTCGCTCAAGGCGACGCAGGAGGACCCGTGGCAGGTCTTCGCCCGCACCCACGCGATCGGTCAGGTCGCGCCGGGCAAGGTCACGAAGCTCGTCCCGTTCGGTGCGTTCGTCCGCGTCGCGGACGGCATCGAGGGCCTCGTCCACATCTCCGAGCTGTCCGGCAAGCACGTCGAGCTGGCCGAGCAGGTCGTCTCGGTGGGCGACGAGGTGTTCGTCAAGGTCATCGACATCGACCTGGAGCGCCGCCGCATCTCGCTCAGCCTCAAGCAGGCGAACGAGGGCGTCGACCCCGAGGGCACCGAGTTCGACCCGGCGCTCTACGGCATGGTCACCGAGTACGACGAGCAGGGCAACTACAAGTACCCGGAGGGCTTCGACCCGGAGACCAACGAGTGGAAGGAAGGCTTCGAGGCGCAGCGCGACGAGTGGGAGCAGCAGTACGCTGCGGCCCAGGCGCGCTGGGAGGCGCACAAGCGCCAGGTCGCCAAGGGCATCGAGGAGGCTGCCGCCGACAGCGGTACCTCGTCGTACTCCTCCGACTCGGGCTCGGGCGGAACGCTCGCCGACGACGAGTCGCTCGCGGCTCTGCGCGAGAAGCTCAGCTCCAACAACTGAGCATCCTCACCAACGAGCGGCCGGCCCTTCGGGGCCGGCCGCTTCGTCGTTCCCGGGCTCACGGCCGCCGCTAGGCTGGGCGGGTGCAGCTGATCGGACTCACCGGCGGGATCGCCTCCGGCAAATCGACCATCGCCTCCCGACTGGCCTCCCACGGCGCCGTCGTGGTGGACGCGGACCGCATCGCACGGGAGGTCGTCGAGCCCGGCACCCCGGCCCTCGCCGCGATCGCGGAGCGCTTCGGCGACGGGGTCATCGCGCCCGACGGCACCCTGAACCGACCCGCGCTCGGCGCGATCGTGTTCGGCGACCCGGCGGCGCTGCAGGTGCTCAACGGCATCACCCACCCCGCGGTGATGGCCGAGTCGACCGCGCGCTTCCGCGCCGCGGGGGAGGCCGACCCGGACGCGATCGTGGTCTACGACGTCCCGCTCCTGGTCGAGTCGGCCAACGAGTACCGGTTCGACCGCGTGGTCGTGGCACACGCCGACGCCGAGACACGCATACGTCGGCTGGTCGAGCTGCGCGGGATGGACCGCGCCGAGGCGGAGCGCCGCATCCGATCGCAGGCGTCGGATGACGAGCGGCTGGCCGTCGCCGACGTCGTCATCGAGACCGGCGGCACGCTCGCGCACACGCTGGAGCAGGTCGACGCCCTCTGGGAGGAGCTGCGCGCCGGATCGTGAGGCGCCCGGTTCCGCTGTGAGCGAGAGCCGACCGCAGTGTCGGTGGTCCTTCCTAGACTGGAGACATGCTTCCCACGCGCTCCGTCCGTCCCTTCGAGGTCGTCAGCGAGTACGAGCCGAGCGGCGACCAGCCGCAGGCCATCGCCGAGCTGGCGGGTCGCATCAACGCGGGCGAGACCGACGTGGTGCTGCTCGGCGCCACGGGCACCGGTAAGTCCGCCACGACCGCCTGGCTCATCGAGCAGGTGCAGCGGCCGACCCTCGTGCTCGCGCACAACAAGACCCTCGCCGCTCAGCTCGCCAACGAGTTCCGCGAGCTGCTACCGAACAACGCGGTCGAGTACTTCGTCTCGTATTACGACTACTACCAGCCCGAGGCCTACGTGCCGCAGACGGACACCTTCATCGAGAAGGACTCGTCCATCAACGCCGAGGTCGAGCGGCTGCGCCACTCCACCACCAACTCGCTGCTCAGCCGGCGCGATGTCGTCGTGGTCTCGACAGTGTCCTGCATCTACGGCCTCGGTGCGGCCGAGGAGTACCTGGAGGCGATGGTCGCCCTGCAGGTCGGCCAGAACGTCGGTCGCGACGCGCTCATCCGCCGCTTCGTCAACATGCAGTACGAGCGGAACGACGTCGACTTCTCGCGGGGCAAGTTCCGGGTGCGCGGCGACACGATCGAGATCATCCCGGTCTACGAGGAGCACGCGATCCGGATCGAGCTGTTCGGCGACGAGATCGAGGCGCTGTACTCGCTGCACCCGCTCACCGGCAATGTGATCGCCAAGCTCGATGCCGTGTCGGTCTTCCCGGCGACGCACTACGCCGCCAGCCCGGCGACCATGCAGCGCGCGATCGGCACCATCCAGGAGGAGCTGCACGAGCGACTGCAGGAGCTGGAGCGCGAGGGCAAGCTGCTCGAAGCGCAGCGGCTGCGCATGCGGACCCAGTTCGACCTCGAGATGATGGAGCAGATCGGCTTCTGCTCGGGCATCGAGAACTACTCGCGCCACATCGACGGCCGTCGCCCGGGCGAGGCGCCGCACTGCCTGCTCGACTACTTCCCGGACGACTTCCTCGTCGTGATCGACGAGTCGCACGTCACCGTGCCGCAGATCGGCGCCATGTACGAGGGCGACGCGTCGCGCAAGCGCACGCTCGTCGAGCACGGCTTCCGGCTCCCGAGCGCACTCGACAACCGGCCGCTCCGGTGGAACGAGTTCAAGGACCGCGTCGGCCAGACCGTGTACCTGTCCGCCACACCGGGCAAGTACGAGCTGGGCATCGCCGACGGCGTGGTGGAGCAGATCATCCGACCGACCGGACTGGTCGACCCCGAGATCGTCGTCAAGCCGACGAAGGGCCAGATCGACGACCTGCTCGAGGAGATCCGCCTGCGGGTCGAGCGCGACGAGCGCGTTCTCGTCACGACGCTGACCAAGAAGATGGCGGAAGAGCTCACCGACTTCCTCGCGGAGGCCGGCGTCAAGGTGCGCTACCTGCACTCCGACGTCGACACTCTGCGCCGCGTCGAACTGCTCACCGAGCTCCGCGCGGGCGTCTACGACGTGCTGGTCGGCATCAACCTGCTGCGTGAAGGACTCGACCTCCCGGAGGTCTCGCTGGTCGCGATCCTCGACGCGGACAAGGAGGGCTTCCTCCGCTCGTCCACCTCGCTGGTCCAGACGATCGGCCGTGCCGCCCGCAACGTCTCGGGCCAGGTGCACATGTACGCCGACGTGCTCACCGACTCGATGAAGAACGCCATCGAAGAGACCGAGCGCCGCCGCGAGAAGCAGATCGAGTACAACCGCGTCAACGGCATCGACCCGCAGCCGCTGCGCAAGCGCATCGCCGACATCACCGACATCCTCGCGCGCGAGGAGGCCGACACCGCCCGGATGCTGGCGGGCCGCGACCAGAAGCGCAAGAGCCCGACCCCGAACCTCCGGAACGGCGGCATCGCCGCGCAGGGAGCGGCCGAGCTCGAGGGCATCATCGCCGACCTCAACCAGCAGATGCTGGCGGCCGCCGGCGAGCTCAAGTTCGAGCTGGCGGCGCGGTTGCGCGACGAGCTCTCGGACCTGAAGCGCGACCTGCGGCAGATGGAGAAGGCCGGCCACCTGGGCTGAGGCCTGCCGAGTCGTCAACGCGTTCGACGCACGGGCGGGCTACGGTGGCAGAGTGGCATCGAGGACGACCGGACGGCGCTGGACCTTCGCGGTGTGCGCCGTCCTGGTCGGCGTCGCGGTGATCGCGGTCGCCTTCCAGGGCGCGCCGGAGTTCACCGGGCCGCGGATGTTCCTCCCGCCCGCGCCGATCCGCTCCGCGCCACCGCAGCCGCAGCTCTCCGGCAGCCCGGAACCGCAGCAGCAGACGCAGGTGCTCCGCCTCGACCTCTCCTGGCTGTTCGTCGCGCTCATCGTTCTGGCGGTCGTGATCGCCCTGGCCCTCCTGTGGCGTCTGCGCCGCCGGCCGGCACCGCCGCGGGAGCTGCCACCACTGATCGACGTGACCGATGCCGAGGTCGGCGACGCCCACCCCGAGCCGGCCCGCCATGCCGAACCGGAGCACGTGCGCCGCGGACTCGAGCGCGCGTCCGCTGAGCTGGTCGACGTGCGCGAGCCCCGGGACGCGATCGAACGCGCCTGGGTCGGGCTGGAGGAGGGCGCGGCGGACTCCGGTGTGCGCCGCCTGCCTGCCGAGACGCCCGCGGAGTTCACCGCCCGCGTTCTCTCCCGGGTGGCGGCCGATCGCGAGGCGGCCCAGCGCTTCCTCACCCTGTACCAGCGGGCGCGGTTCAGCAGCGCCCCGGTCACGCCGGAGGACGTCGCCGCCGCGCGCTCGGCGGTCGACGCGCTCCGGGCCTCGTGGAGCGACGCCCCGCGCTCGCGCGCGTCGACGTCGGCCGACCGCTTCGGAGCGCGTCGATGACCCGCCGCCTCCCGCCCCGCATGCTGCGCCGCCTCATCCTGAGCGCGGTGCTCGGGATCGCCTTCGGCGTGGCCGCCTGGTACCTCGGGATGGACGCCGCCCACGCCATCGGACTCGGCGCCGCCGCCTTCGCCCTCACCACCTGCCTCTCGGCACTGGGGGAGGCCGCCGACGTGGTCTGGGCCGTCCCCGCGCCCCAGCCCCGTCCTGGAGTGCGCCGCGACATCGTGCAGCTCGGATGGTCGCTCGGCGCCCGCGGCGGACGCGCGTCGCCCGAAGGGGTGCGCCGCCTGCGGCTGGTCGCGGAGCGCGCCCTGCTGCTCCGGGGACTCGACCTGGAGGACCGCGCCGCCGACGCCCGCCTCGAGGAGCTGCTTGGGGCCGACGCGCTCCGGCTGCTGCGCCGCGGGTCGGGTGTCGCCCCGCCGCGCACGTCGGAGGTGTCATCGGCGCTCACCCGGCTCGAGGCGTTGGAGCGGGAGGACGCGGCCGCCGCCTCTTTCTCCTCCACGAGAGCCGACCCCGCCGCGCCGCCCGCAGCATCCCGACAGCCCGCCCCGAGCATCCAGGAGCCACCGCATGCCCGCTGAACCCGTCCACCCGCACGACCCGGCGACAGCACCGTCACCCTCGGCAGCCCTCGGCGTCCCCGAGGTCGCCCGTCTCGGCGCCCAGGTGCTCGACCGCGTGAGCAGCGTCGTGGTCGGCATGCGAGAACCGCTCCGCATCGCCTTCGCGACCATCCTTGCCGGCGGGCACGTGCTCTTCGAGGACGTCCCGGGCCTCGGCAAGACACTCGCCGCCCGGAGCATCGCGGCCGCGGTCGGGCTCGAGTTCCGCCGCCTGCAGTGCACGCCCGACCTGCTGCCGTCCGACATCACCGGCTCATTCGTGTACCTCCCGAGCACGGCGGACTTCGAGTTCCGGCCCGGTCCGGTGTTCACCGGGCTGTTCCTCGCCGACGAGATCAACCGCACGTCGCCGAAGACGCAGTCTGCGCTGCTGGAGGCGATGGCCGAGGGGCAGGTGTCGGTCGAGGGCCGCAGTTTCCCGCTGCCGTCGCCGTTCCACGTCGTCGCGACGGCGAATCCGATCGAGTCCGAGGGCACGTACGCGCTGCCCGAGGCGCAGCTCGACCGGTTCATGGTGCGCTTAAGCGTCGGTTACCCGGACGAGGCGGGGGAGTCGCGGGTGCTGCTCGCGCGTGTGGCCCGCCGCCACGAGGTCGCCACCGTCGAGCCGGTGATCGATGCGCCGACGCTGGCGGCCATGCAGGCCGGCATCGAGGCGGTGGATGTGGACCCCGATATCGCCGCCTACTGCGTCCGCCTCGCCGCCGCGACACGCGGCCACCGGTCGGTGGAGGTCGGCGCGTCGCCCCGCGGGTCGCAGGGTCTGCTGCTCGTAGCCCGTGCGCTGGCCGTGCTCGACGGCCGCGACTTCGTGCTCCCCGACGACGTGAAGGCGGTCGCCGTGCCCGTGCTCGCGCACCGCCTCACGCTGACCGTCCAGGCGTGGACGGGCGGCGTCCGCGCCGAGCAGGTCGTCGCCGAGGTGGTCAACACGGTCGCCGGTCCCCCGGCGGTCGGGTCGGGGCGCCGCGCGCAGCAGGCACCGGATGCGGTGGAGACGGACGCGCAGCACCGATGACCGACAGCGCCGACCACCCGCACACCGAACGCAGGCATACCGCCACGCGCGGCGGGTGGACGCTGAGCCCGGCCCTCGCCGGTGCCGTCGTCGTCGGGATGGTCGGTGTGGTGGCCGCGTTCGTGATGACACGCGTCGAGCCCGCTCTCGTCGGCGCGCCGCTGCTGCTCGCCGCTGCGCTGAGCTGGGATCGCAGGCCCCGCCGGCTCGACGATTCGGCCGGCTCGGACGAACTCCGCACCGAGACCTCCGTCGCCTCGACGGGCCGGGCGCATCCCGCACCGGACGGGTCGACGGCCCTCACCGTCGACATCCACGCCGTAGTCACGCAACGTCCGGACGCGATCCAGCTGCGGCTCGCCCTCGGCGGGGCCGCGCCGGTGGATGCCGTGCTCACCCCGCGCGCGGCCGCGCGCACGACGGGTGAGGTCCCTGTTGTCCACTCGGGTCCGCAGCGGGTGGCCGAGGTCGCCGCTCGCGCGATCGGCGCCGACGCCGCGTGGGTCGCCGCCCCGGGCGAGGAGGCGTCCGTCGAGCGGGTGGTGCGTCCGCGCCGGCTGCCGCTCCGCCGCCTCCCGCTGCCGGCGCGCCTGCTCGGACTGACCGGCCAGCACGTGTCGACGCGACCCGGCGACGGCGGCGAGTTCCGTGACATCGACCTCTTCCATCCCGGCGACCGCCTCCGCCGGATCGACTGGCGGGCCACGGCTCGCGCCGGCCGCTCGGATGAGCTGTACGTGCGCCGGACCACAGCGACCTCCGACGCCGCCGTGCACGTGGTGCTCGACGCGCGCGACGACGTGACCGGGATTGTCGCGGACTGGTCGCGCGCCTATCCGCGGCCTGCGCTGTCCTCGCTCGACCTCGCCCGCGAGGCGGCGGCGTCGCTGACGGTCGCGTACGCGGCCGTGGGGGACCGCGTCGGTTTCGACGACCTGGGGGAGTCGCGTCGCGTCCTCCCGCCGCGCGCCGGCGCCCGCCATCGCGAACGGGTGCTGCGCGAGATCGAGCTGACGACGGCCACGGGCACGACGTTCCAGCGCGTCCGCTCGCCGCGCCTGTCGCCGGGCGCGATCGTCTACGTGCTCTCGACCTTCCTCGACGACCAGCCGTCGACGCTGGCTCTCGGCTGGCGCGCGTCCGGGCACCGGGTGATCGCGATCGACGTGCTCCCGGTCCGGGATGCGCGGGAGCTCACCGCCCGGGAGCGGCTGGCCCTGCGCACCGTCGAGCTCGAACGGCGCCTGCGCCTGCGCCGGCTGGAGGCGGGCGGTGTCGAACTGCTCGGATGGCAGGACCCGGTCGCCCGCGAGGCCGGCCTGCGCGCGCTGACGGCGGGGAGGCGCGGATGAGCGACCCCGCACGTACGACGCCCGACCTGGGCACGCACACCGTCCCGGGATGGTCGGTGCGCGCGCTGTTCGCCGTGGTGGGCTTGACGCTGGTCCTCGCGGGCGTGCCCAGCGGCCCGTGGACGGCGATCGGGGCCCTGCTCGTCGGGGTGGCCGTGTGGCGCCCGCGCTGGCTGACGGCGTGGGTGCTGATCGGCGTCCTGGTGCTGTCGTCGCTGGTCGAACCCGGAACGCTGACGGTCCGGATGCTGGCGCTGATCGCCGGCGCGCACGCGCTCCACCTGCTCGGATCGTGGATGCTGGTCGTCCCGGCGGCGGCGCGGCTCCAGCCCGCGGTGCTGCTGCCGTCGCTGCGCCGGTTCGTGCTCCTGCAGGTGCCGGTGCAGGTGGTGGCCGTGGCTGTGCTGCTCCCGGCCGGGCGCATCTCCGTGCCTGCCTTCGCGATCGTCTCCGGACTCGCAGCGCTCGCCCTGGTCGGGATGCTCGTCCCCGCTCTGCTGCGCCGTCCGAACCGCTGAGGAGCGCTCGCGGCGGCCGCCCGGCTCGAATGTCGGTGGTCGCTCCTAGACTCACGCGTGCGGGGATCACCGCGCTCGGCAGGGTAGAATCGAACGGATGTTCGAGACGCCGGAGTGCGGTGCGCGGTGGGCGAACAGCCCCCTCGAACAATGACGGATGGCGGAGAATAGAGCGAGTGAGCAGCGGGCGAGTGAACAACGATCGGGTGCACGGGGACGGCGACATCGGCAGCACCATCAGCCGGGTGACCGGCTCGCACCTCAGCGTGCGCGGTGCGCGGGTGCACAACCTCCACAACGTCGACCTCGAGATCCCGCGCGACTCGATGGTGGTCTTCACGGGACTCTCCGGGTCGGGGAAGTCGTCGCTCGCGTTCGACACGATCTTCGCCGAGGGTCAGCGCCGCTACGTCGAGTCGCTGTCCGCGTACGCGCGACAGTTCCTCGGCCAGGTCGACCGCCCGGACGTCGACTTCATCGAAGGTCTGAGCCCCGCCGTGTCGATCGACCAGAAGTCGACCAACCGCAACCCGCGGTCGACCGTCGGCACGATCACCGAGATCTACGACTACATGCGTCTGCTGTGGGCGCGTATCGGCGTGCCGCACTGTCCGATCTGCGGTGAGCGCATCCAGCGCCAGACCGTTCAGCAGATCGCCGACCAGCTGATGGAGCTCGAGGCAGGCACCCGCTACATGGTCGTCAGCCCGGTCGTCTCGCAGAAGAAGGGCGAGTTCGTCGACCTCTTCAAGGAGCTCGCGGCGAGCGGCTACTCGCGCGCGCTGGTCGACGGCGAGCAGATCCAGCTGTCCGACCCGCCGACGCTGAAGAAGCAGGTCAAGCACGACATCTCCGTCGTCATCGACCGTCTGGTCGCCGGCCCCGACATCCTGGGCCGCCTCACCGACTCGCTCGAGACGGCGCTGCGGCTCACCGACGGCCTGGTGCAGGTCAACTACGTCGACCGCGAGGGCGCGGCGGCGTGGCAGAACTTCAGCGAGAAGCTGTCCTGCCCGAACGGCCACCCCATCCAGCTGACCGAGATCGAGCCGCGCACCTTCTCGTTCAACGCGCCGTTCGGAGCGTGCCCCGAGTGCTCCGGTCTCGGCACCCGAATGTCGGTGGACGAGGAGCTGCTGCTCGACGACGACGAGCTCAGCATCGCCGACGGCGTCATCGTGCCGTGGACGAGCCAGGGCAAGAGCCTGTTCAACTACTACGAGAAGCTGCTCGACGGCCTCGCGCGCGACCTCAAGTTCTCGCTCAAGACCCCGTGGAAGAAGCTGCCGCAGAACGTGAAGGACGCCGTCCTCCACGGCGACAACTTCGAGGTCAAGGTCAAGTGGAAGAACCGCTACGGCCGCGAGATGTCGTACACCTCCGGCTTCGAGGGCGTGGTGCCCTACATCGAGCGCCAGTACATCCAGGCCGAGACCGACACGCAGCGCGCCCGCTGGGCGGAGTACCTGCGCGAGGTGCCGTGCCCGGTCTGCGGCGGCAAGCGCCTCAAGCCCGAGGTGCTGGCCGTCCTCGTGCACGGAAAGAGCATCGCCGACGCGTCGCTGCTCAGCCTCAGCGACGCCCGCGCGTTCATGGAGAAGCTGCACCTGACCGAGCGCGAGCAGAAGATCGGCGCGCAGGTGCTGCGCGAGATCAAGATCCGGCTCGACTTCCTCATCCAGGTCGGCCTGAGCTACCTCGACCTGGCCCGCGCCGCGGGCACGCTGTCGGGCGGAGAGGCGCAGCGCATCCGCCTGGCCACGCAGATCGGCTCGGGCCTGACCGGCGTGCTGTACGTGCTCGACGAGCCGAGCATCGGCCTGCACCAGCGCGACAACCGCCGCCTGATCGACACCCTGGTCGCCCTCCGCGACCTCGGCAACACGCTGATCGTGGTCGAGCACGACGAGGACACCATCCGCACGGCCGACTGGATCGTCGACATCGGTCCCGGCGCCGGCGTGAACGGCGGCCACGTCGTCCACTCCGGCTCGTACGACGAGCTGCTGAAGAACACCGCCTCGCTGACCGGCGACTACCTGGCCGGACGCCGCGAGATCGCCATTCCGGCGAAGCGTCGGAAGATCGACAAGAAGCGGATGATCCGCGTCGTCGACGCGCAGGCCAACAACCTGAAGAACGTGACGGTCGACTTCCCGCTCGGCACGTTCGTCGCCGTGACGGGCGTCTCGGGCTCCGGCAAGTCATCGCTGGTCAACGACATCCTCTACCGGGTGATGGCCAACAAGCTCAACGGCGCTCGCAAGGTGGCCGGCAAGCACCGCACGATCACCGGGCTCGAGAACCTCGACAAGGTCGTGCACGTCGATCAGGCGCCGATCGGCCGCACCCCGCGCTCCAACCCGGCGACCTACACGGGCGTCTTCGACCGCATCCGGAACCTGTTCGCCGAGACGCCGGAGGCGAAGGCCCGCGGCTATCTGCCCGGCCGGTTCAGCTTCAACGTCAAGGGCGGACGCTGCGAGGCGTGCTCGGGTGACGGAACGATCAAGATCGAGATGAACTTCCTGCCGGACGTCTACGTCGCGTGCGAGGTCTGCGGGGGAGCGCGGTACAACCGCGACACCCTGTCGGTGCACTACAAGGGCAAGAACATCGCCGAAGTGCTCGACATGCCGATCAGCGAGGCCGCGGAGTTCTTCAAGCCGATCTCGGCCATCCACCGCTACCTGCAGACGCTGGTCGACGTGGGCCTCGGGTACGTCCGTCTCGGCCAGAGCGCGACGACCCTCTCGGGCGGTGAAGCGCAGCGCGTCAAGCTCGCGACCGAGCTGCAGCGCCGCTCCAACGGCCGCAGCGTGTACGTGCTCGACGAGCCGACCACGGGTCTGCACTTCGAAGACGTCCGCAAGCTCCTGCTCGTGCTGAACGGGCTGCTCGACAAGGGCAACACCGTGATCGTGATCGAGCACAACCTCGACGTGATCAAGTCGGCCGACTGGATCATCGACATGGGGCCGGAGGGCGGCGCCGGCGGCGGCGAGGTCATCGCGACGGGCACTCCGGAGCAGGTGGCCGAGACGCCGGGCAGCCACACCGGGTTCTTCCTCAAGGAGATCCTGCAGGGCGAGTCCGCCCGGGGCGCTGCGTAAGGGATGGCCGACACCGTCAGCTACCGGCCGAAGGCCGGCGAGATCCCGACCCAGCCGGGGGTGTACCGGTTCCGTGACAAGAACCGGCGCGTGCTCTACGTGGGCAAGGCGAAGAACCTGCGCGCGCGGCTGAGCAACTACTTCCAGCCCCTGCGGAGCCTGCACGAGCGCACCCGGCGGATGGTGACCACGGCGTCCAGCGTCGAGTGGACGGTGGTGGGCACCGAGTACGAGGCGCTGCAGCTCGAATACACCTGGATCAAGGAGTTCAACCCGCCGTTCAACGTCAAGTTCCGGGACGACAAGACGTACCCGTACCTGGCGGTGACCCTCGGGGACCGCATCCCGCGGGTGATGATCACGCGCAACCGCAACATCAAGGACGCTCGCTACTTCGGCCCGTACACCAAGGTCTGGGCCATCCGCGAGACGGTCGACCTGATGCTGAAGGCGTTCCCGATGCGGTCCTGCTCCGACGGGGTCTACCGGCGCGCCGAGCTCACCGGACGGCCGTGCCTGCTCGGCGACATCGGCAAGTGCGCAGCGCCCTGCGTCGGGCGGATCTCGCCGGAGGACCACAAGTCGCTGGCGATCGACTTCGCCAGCTTCATGGCGGGCAACGACAGCGGCTACCTGCGCGACCTCAACGACAAGATGAAGCAGGCGGCGAGCACGATGGACTACGAGTCCGCGGCCCGTCACCGGGACGCGATCCAGGCGCTGGAGGGCGTGCTCGGCAAGAGCGCTGTCGTGCTGCCGGAGGATGTGGACGCCGATGTGTTCGGCATCGCCCACGACGAGCTCGCCGCCGCGGTGACGCAGTTCCTCGTCCGCGGCGGTCGTGTGCGCGGTGTCCGCAGCTGGGTGGTCGACAAGGAGCTCGACATGGGCCTCGGCGAGCTCGTCGAGACGGTGGTGCAGAACGCCTACGACGGCCCGGATGCGCCGCCGCGCGAGATCCTGGTGCCCGAGCTTCCGGACGACACCGCAGAGCTCGACGAATGGCTCACCCAGCGCCGTCGTGAGACGCCCGACCCGTCCGCCCCGCGCGGGCGGCTGACCGGCCGGGTGTCGCTCCGCACCGCGCAGCGCGGCGACAAGGCCGCCCTCGCCCAGACCGTCGAGATGAACGCGAAGAACGCGCTGGTGCTCTACAAGACGCGCCGCAGCTCCGACTTCGTCGCGCGCTCGAAGGCTCTCAACGACATCCAGGACGCGCTCGGGATGACCGACGCGCCCCTCCGGATGGAGTGCTACGACGTCTCGCACCTCAGCGGCACCAACATCGTCGCCTCGATGGTCGTCTTCGAGGACGGCCTGCCCCGCAAGGACCAGTACCGCCGCTTCAGCATCCCGGAGTCGACGGACGACACGGAGTCGATCTACCAGGTGATCTCCCGACGGCTGGCGTACCTGAAGGAGACCCCGGCGGCCGTGGTCGAGACGCTGGACGAAGAGACCGCCCTGGACGCCGAAGGGGCCGCGGGCGCCGACGAGGTCGTCGAGGACGCGGCAGAGCGCCGCCGTCGCAAGTTCTCGTACCCGCCGAACCTCCTGATCGTCGACGGCGGCCAGCCCCAGGTCGCCGCCGCGAAGCGGGCGCTGGACGAGTCCGGCGTCACCGGCATCCAGCTCGCCGGCATCGCGAAGCGGCTGGAGGAGATCTGGCTGCCCGACTCCGACTTCCCGGTGATCCTGCCGCGGAACAGCGATGCGCTGTTCCTCATCCAGCGTCTCCGCGACGAAGCGCACCGGTTCGCCATCACGTACCAGCGCGCGCGTCGCAAGCGCGACATCGGGACCGTGCTGGGTGAGATCCCGGGCCTCGGTCCGTCGCGCGTCAAGGAGCTGCTGAAGCACTTCGGCTCCGTCGCCCAGCTGCGCAAGGCCACGCCCGAGCAGATCGCCGAGGTCCGCGGCGTCGGGCCCCGGCTCGCGGCCGCCGTGTACGAGCGGCTGGCCGACGGCGCCTCGGCACCGGATGCGCAGCCCCAGGACGGCCAACCGGTGGACAGCAGTCGCTAGGCTGGAGGCACAGCAGGAAAGCGGAGGAGACCGGTCGATGGCCACCGACGGTGAGACGAACGCAAGCGCAGAGCAGCAGGAAGTGCTCATCGTCACGGGGATGTCGGGCGCCGGCCGCTCGACGGTCGCCAACGCGCTGGAAGACCTCGACTGGTACGTGGTCGACAACCTGCCCCCGCAGATGCTCCGCCCGCTGGTCGAGCTGGCGAACCGCGCCGAGTCCGGGCTGCCGCGCATCGCCGCGGTGGTCGATGTGCGCGGCCGCAACTTCTTCGTCGACCTGCGCGACATGATCCAGAGCCTGCGCGAGGGCACCAAGGTGCGCGTGCTGTTCCTCGAGGCGTCGGATGCGGTGCTCGTGCGCCGCTTCGAGCAGGTGCGGCGCCCGCACCCGCTGCAGGGCGACGGCACGATCCTCGACGGCATCAACGCCGAGCGCACGCGCCTGCGCGAGATCCGCGAGGCGGCCGACATCATCGTCGACACGACCGACCTCAACATCCATCAGCTGGCCACCAACATCACCGACACGTTCGCGGCAGAGGACGCGGCCGACGTCCAGGTGACCGTGATGAGCTTCGGCTTCAAGTACGGGCTGCCCGCCGACGCCGACATGGTCGCCGACGCGCGCTTCCTGCCGAACCCGTTCTGGAACCCCGAGCTCCGGCCGCACACCGGCCTCGAGGAGGTCGTCCGCGACTTCGTCCTGACCCAGGACGGCGCCGCCGAGTTCATCCAGGGCTACATGGCCGCCCTGAAGCCGATCGTCGCCGGCTATCAGCGCGAGAACAAACGCCACGCGCTGATCGCGATAGGCTGCACTGGCGGAAAGCACCGGTCCGTCGCGATTGCGGAAGAGCTCGCGGCACGGTTGCGCACTTTCCCCGGTCTGGCGGTGAACACCAAACACCGCGACCTCGGCCGTGAATGATCCCGGCCCATCCATCCACGGCACCACCCCGCCTTGAGACAGTAAGGAATCCGATTGGCTCTCACCGCCGACGTCAAGGACGAGCTCACGAAGGTCGAGGTCGGCAAGACCACCGTCCGGGCAGCAGAGCTGGCCACCATCCTCCGGTTCTCGGGCGGCCTGCACCTCATCGGCGGCCGCATCGCGGTGGAGAGCGAGCTGGACACGCCCGAGCTCGCCCGGCGCGTCCGGAAAGACCTCGCGGAGCTGTACGGCGTCCGCAGCGACGTGTCGGTGACCTCGCCCTCCGGCGTCCGCCGCACCAGCCAGTACCTCGTCCGCGTGCTCGACGGCGGCGAGACGCTGGCCCGCCAGACCGGCCTGCTGGATGCCCGCCGCCGCCCGATCCGCGGCCTCCCGAACCGGCTCACCACCGGGTCGCGGGAAGAGCTCGCGGCCGTGTGGCGTGGCGCGTTCCTCGCCAGCGGCTCGCTGACCGACCCGGGCCGCTCGGCCGCGCTGGAGGTCACCTGCCCCGGCAACGAGGCCGCGATGGCCCTCGTCGGCGCCGCCGGCCGCATCGGCATCGCCGCGAAGGCGCGCGAGGTGCGCGGCGTGCACCGCGTCGTCATCCGCGACGGCGAGGCGATCAGCGCGATGCTCGTCGCCATGGGCGCCGCGCAGACCGTCGCCAACTGGGAGGAGCTGCGCCAGCGCCGCGAGGTGCGCGCCAACGCCAACCGTCTCGTCAACTTCGACGACGCCAACCTGCGCCGCTCCGCGCAGGCCGCCGTCGCCGCCTGCGCGCGCGTCGAGCGCGCGCTCGAGATCCTCGGCCCCGACGTGCCGAAGCACCTGCAGTACGCAGGCGAACTGCGCCTCGCCCACCGCGACGCGAGCCTCGACGAGCTCGGCCACCACGCCGACCCGCCGATGACGAAGGACGCGGTCGCCGGCCGCATCCGCCGCCTCCTCGCGATGGCCGACAAGCGCGCCTCCGACCTGGGCATCCCGGGTACGGAGGCGAGCCTCCCGGCCGATCTGGACGAGGTGTAGTTTTCAAACGTCGAACCCCAACCACAAGTGGAGATGAGTAATGGCTGACTACACGCTGCCTGACCTGCCGTACGACTACTCGGCCCTCGAGCCGAACATCAGCGGCCGGATCATGGAGCTGCACCACGACAAGCACCACAAGACGTACGTGGACGGCGCCAACACCGCCCTCGCGAAGCTCGCGGAGGCCCGCGACGCCGACGACCTGACCTACGTCAACAAGCTCGAGAAGGACCTGGCGTTCAACCTCGCCGGCCACGTCAACCACACCGTGTTCTGGAACAACCTCTCCCCGGACGGCGGCGACAAGCCGGTCGGCGAGCTCGCGGCCGCGATCGACGAGTTCTTCGGGTCGTTCGACAAGTTCCGCGCCCACTTCACGGCGTCGGCGCTCGGCATCCAGGGCTCCGGCTGGTCGATCCTCGTGTGGGACTCCCTTGGCCAGAAGCTCATCATCGAGCAGCTGTACGACCACCAGGGCAACCTCGCCGCGGCGACCGTCCCGCTCCTCATGCTCGACATGTGGGAGCACGCCTTCTACCTCGACTACGTCAATGTGAAGGCGGATTACGTCAAGGCGTTCTGGAACATCACCAACTGGGGCGACGTCAACGACCGCTTCCTCCGGGCGCGCGAGAAGACCGCGGGTCTGCTGCTACTGTCGTAGGCAGGATGGCGTCCCGGGAGGGAGCCTCCCGGGACGCCGACGTCCGCAACAACCACCCACCAAAGTGCGCCGTCCGGCGCCCATCGAGTAACTGGAGACATCTGTGTCCGTAAAGATCGGAATCAACGGGTTCGGTCGCATTGGTCGTAACTACCTGCGCGCCGCCCTCGCGAAGGGCAGCGACCTCGAGATCGTCGCGGTGAACGACCTCACCGACAACAAGACGCTCGCGCACCTGCTCAAGTACGACTCCATCACGGGCCGTCTCGACGCCACCGTGGAGCTCGACGGCGACAACATCGTCGTCAACGGCAAGCCGATCAAGGTCCTCGAGGAGCGCGACCCCGCCAACCTCGGCTGGGGCGAGCTGGGCGTCGACATCGTCATCGAGTCGACCGGCCGCTTCACCAAGGCCGACGATGCGCGCAAGCACCTCCAGGCCGGCGCCAAGAAGGTCATCATCTCCGCTCCGGCGACGGGCGAGGACGCCACCTTCGTCATGGGCGTGAACGAGCACCTGTACAACCCGGAGACCGACAACATCATCTCCAACGCGTCGTGCACCACGAACTGCCTCGCGCCGCTCGCCAAGGTGTTCAACGACGAGTTCGGGATCGAGCGCGGTCTGATGACCACGGTCCACGCCTACACCGCCGACCAGAACCTCCAGGACGGCCCGCACTCCGACCTCCGCCGTGCCCGCGCCGCCGCGATCAACATCGTTCCGACCTCGACCGGTGCCGCGAAGGCCATCGGCCTGGTTCTCCCGGAGCTGAAGGGCAAGCTCGACGGCTTCGCCCTCCGCGTGCCGGTGCCCACCGGCTCGATCACCGACCTGACCGTCACGGCTTCTCGCCCGGTCACCGTCGACGAGGTCAAGGCCGCCTACAAGAAGGCCGCCGAGGGTCCGCTCAAGGGCATCCTCAAGTACACCGAGGACGAGATCGTCTCGAGCGACATCGTCTCCGACCCGCACTCCTCGATCTTCGACTCGGGTCTGCTGCGCGTCATCGGCGACCAGGTCAAGCTCTCGAGCTGGTACGACAACGAGTGGGGCTACTCCAACCGTCTCGTCGACCTGACCGAGTACGTGGCCGAGCGCCTCTAACGACAGGGAACCGACGTGACGCTCCGCACACTCGACGCACTCGGTTCGCTCGCCGGGCTGGACTCCCTTGCTGGTAAGGGCGTCATCGTTCGCTGTGACCTGAACGTGCCCCTGGAGGGCTCGAAGATCACCGACGACGGCCGTGTGCGAGCGTCGATTCCCACCCTGAACGCCCTGATCAACCAGGGCGCGAAGGTGGTCGTCATCTCCCACCTGGGCCGCCCCGAGGGCGCGCCCGACGCGAAGTACAGCCTGGCGCCGGTGGCCCAGCGGCTCTCCGAGCTGCTGGGCAAGCCGGTGACCTTCGCCAAGGACACTGTCGGCGGCGGCGCCGCTGACGCGGTGGCCGGCCTGAAGGACGGCGACGTCGCCCTGCTCGAGAACCTCCGCTTCAACCCGGGGGAGACCGCGAAGGACGACGCCGAGCGGAAGGCGTTCGCCGAGAAGCTGGCCGCCTTCGGCGACGCCTTCGTGTCCGACGGCTTCGGCGTCGTGCACCGCAAGCAGGCGAGCGTCTACGAGCTCGCGCAGCTGCTTCCGAGCGCGGCGGGCACGCTCATCCAGGCGGAGCTCGACGTGCTCGACCGGCTGACCGAGAACCCCGAGCGCCCGTACGCGGTCGTGCTCGGCGGGTCGAAGGTCTCCGACAAGCTCGGCGTCATCGGCCACCTCCTGCCGAAGGTGAACTCGCTGCTCATCGGCGGCGGGATGCTGTTCACGTTCCTCGCGGCGCAGGGCCACAAGGTGGGATCCAGCCTGCTGGAGGCCGACCAGATCGACACCGTGAAGGGCTACCTGGCGAAGGCCGAGGAGCTGGGTGTGGAGCTGGTGCTGCCGCGCGACGTTGTCGTGGCGTCGAAGTTCGGCGCCGACGCGGAGCACGTGGTGCGCCCGATCGACGCGATCGAGGACACCGAGTGGGGCGACAAGGGCCTCGGGCTCGACATCGGCCCCGAGACCGCCGAGCTGTTCTCCGAGTACGTCCGGGGCGCCAAGACGGTGTTCTGGAACGGTCCGATGGGCGTGTTCGAGCTCGCGCCGTTCGCGGCGGGCACCAAGGCGGTCGCCCAGGCGCTGACCGAGGTCGACGGCCTGAGCGTCGTCGGCGGCGGCGACTCGGCCGCGGCGGTCCGTGCGCTCGGCTTCCGCGACGACCAGTTCGGTCACATCTCGACGGGCGGAGGCGCGAGCCTCGAGTTCCTCGAGGGCAAGCGACTCCCCGGACTGGAGGTCCTCGGATGGCAGCAGTGAGCCCGTCGGTGCGGCGTGTGCCGCTCATCGCCGGCAACTGGAAGATGAACCTGGACCACCTCCAGGCGATCGCCTTCGTGCAGAAGCTCGCATGGACGCTGAAGGACGCGAACCACGACTTCTCCGCGGTCGAGGTGGCGGTCTTCCCGCCGTTCACCGACCTCCGCAGCGTGCAGACGCTGATTTCAGCCGACAAGCTCCCGCTCGCCTTCGGCGGCCAGGACGTCTCCGAGCACGAGTCCGGCGCGTACACCGGCGAGATCTCCGCCGCCTTCCTGGAGGCGCTCGAGACCCGCTACGTGATCATCGGCCACTCCGAGCGCCGCACGCTGCACGGCGAGACCGATGAGCAGGTGGCCGCGAAGGTGGCCGCATCCCTGAAGCACAACATCGCGCCGATCATCTGCGTCGGCGAGACGGCGGAAGACCTCGAGGTCCACGGCGCGAGCGCCGTTCCTGTCGCGCAGCTACGCGCCGCGCTGTCGAAGGTCGACTCGGCCGCCGACATCGTGGTGGCCTACGAGCCGGTCTGGGCGATCGGCTCCGGTCAGGCGGCGACACCCGAGCAGGCCGAGCAGGTCTGCGCCGCGCTCCGCGCGGTGATCGCCGACGTGCTGGGGGACGACGTGGCCGCCAAGACCCGCATCCTCTACGGCGGATCGGTGAAGTCGGGCAACATCGCCGGCTTCATGCGCGAGCCCAACGTGGACGGCGCGCTGGTCGGCGGTGCGAGCCTCGACGTCAACGAGTTCGCCGCGATCGTGCGGTACCAGAAGCACGTCGGCCTCTGAGCGGCCCGCGAGTTATACTGGTCGTTGGTTTTCCCCGGGCTCGGCCCGGACGCTTCCCGAAAGGTTCCCCGTGCTCATTCTCCAGGTCGTCCTGCAGGTGCTGCTGGGCATCACCAGCCTCCTGCTGACGCTGCTCATCCTGCTGCACAAGGGCCGCGGCGGTGGCCTCTCCGACATGTTCGGCGGCGGCGTCACCTCGAACCTCGGCGCATCCGGTGTCGCTGAGCGCAACCTCAACCGGATCACGGTCATTCTCGGGCTCATCTGGATCACGTGCATCGTGGTCCTCGGCCTGATCACCAAGTTCAGCGCCTGAGCGCTGGGAAGGGGAACACTATGGCTTCCGGAGGAAGTGCCATCCGTGGCTCGCGCGTCGGCGCGGGCCCCATGGGGGAGCAGGACCGCGGTTTCCACGCGGAGCGCATCGCCATCTCGTACTGGGACGCTCTCGGCAACGAGACCGTCCGCTACTTCGCGGCGAACCTCCCCGAGGAGGAGATCCCCGACGTCATCGACTCGCCGTCGACCGGTCTGCCGGCCGGCCGCGACAAGGAGAACCCGCCGTCGGTCGCCAAGACCGAGCCCTACAAGACGCACCTCGCGTACGTGAAGGAGCGGCGCAGCGAGGAGGAGGCCGAGCAGCTGCTCGAAGACGCCCTCAACCAGCTGCGCGCCCGCCGCGGTCGTCCGACCACGAACTGACGCGACTCTCGCACGAAGGCCGTTCACCCGATGGGTGGACGGCCTTCGTCGTCCGGCTAGACTGCGTGCCACAGCAGGAGGTGGCAGATGCGCGGACCCGCCGACGATCGGATGCCCGCCTCCCGCGCGCTCGGGGACGAGGTCGGGCGGCTCAGCCTGGTGGCGCTCCTCGACGAGGCCGTGGATCGCGCCGAGCAGGCGGAGGCGCTGCTCACCCGCCACGAGGACGGCGAACCCCTGAGCAGCGGGGAGGCGCGTCGCTGCCTGCGCCTCCGTGTCGCCTTCGCCGAGCTGCAGCGCTGGGTGGACGAACTCGACCTGCCCGCCGCGCAGACCGACGTCAGAGACGAGGCGTCGCGGCTGCTCGCGTTCTACCTGCACCTGCTGACGCACGCCTTCGGCCGCGGCATCCGCCCGCCCGAACGGGATCGCCTCGCCATCCGCAGCCGCGGCCCGCTCACCGGCGCCCCGGCCGCCCGCCTCGCGACCCTGCGTGAGCGCGTGCGCGGCTCCGCGTGACGCCCTCGCGAAGCATCCGCGTCTGCGGCTTCACGTAACGTCTGCGCGTGCGCGCGTCGCCGCAGATGTTACGAATCGCCGCAGTCGCTATCGCGCACACGATGAAGGCCCCGTCGGCGGACCGACGGGGCCTTCATGTGTCGTGCAGATCAGTACGACGGCGCGATCAGGTTCTCGGGCACGTCGACCGCCGCATCCTTGTCCACGAAGAACACGGTGCGCTTGCGGCCCTTGGCGCCCGCGACCGGCACCTCGGTGTAGCTCGCGCCCGCGAGGGCGAGGCCGAGGGCGCTCGCCTTGTCGCTGCCGGCGAGCACCAGCCAGATGCGGTCGGAGGAGTTGATCACCGGGCGCGTCAGGCTCAGCCGCTGCGGCGGCGGCTTCGGGGAGTTGCGCTCGGCGATGACCGACGCCTTCTCCTCGCGGATGCCCGCGCGGTCGGGGAACAGCGACGCGATGTGCCCGTCGGGGCCGACGCCGAGGAACGTGATGTCGAACTTCGGCACCGGCCAGTCCTCGTGCCCGAACGCCTCGAGCTCGGCCGCGTACACGCGTGCCGCCTCGTCGATGTCCGCGATCTCGTCGGATGCGGGGAAGGGGTGGACGTTCTCCGGCGGCACCGCGATGTGGTCCAGCAGGGCCTCGCGCGCCTGGCGCTCGTTCCGGTCGGGGTCGTTCCGCGGCACGAACCGCTCGTCTCCCCACCAGAAGTGCACCTTCGACCAGTCGATGGTGTCGCGGGCGGGGGAGGCGTTGACCGCCTCCAGCACCGCGATCCCCATCGTGCCCCCGGTCAGCGCGATGTTCGCACGGCCGAGGTCGTCGAGGATGTCGATCGTCTTGGTGAGGAAGCGCGCGGCCACCGACGCGGCCAGAGCCTCCTTGTCCGGGTGAACGAGCACCCGCCGTTCGTTCGTCATGCCCTGGCGCCTGCTCCTTCGTCAGCGGTCTCCAGCAGTGCGAGACCCTTCGTGATCACCTCGCCGTAGAGGTCGTCCGGGTCCAGCCTACGCAACTCCTCGGCCAGGCAGTCGCGCAGGTTGCGGCGTGGCAGGGCGAGATCGTGGGTGGGCTGTCCCGGCTGCGACAGGCGGGCGACGTTGGGGACCTCGCGCTCCAGCTCGATCTCGCCGGAGGCGCGCTCCATCTTCACGCCGTGGATGCCGCCGGAGCCGATCTTGCGCGAGGCGAGGTCGTACTGCACAGGCACCTGCAGCTGCAGGCGCAGCCACGCGGCGAGGAGGAGGGTGGACGGGGAGTCCGCAGCGCCTGCCACCTCGACGGAGGTGATCGGCTCGTACGGGGGCTGGTCGAGCACGGCCGCGAGCTGGGCGCGCCACAGGGTGAGGCGCGTCCAGGCGAAGTCCGTGTCGCCCGGCGCGTACGTCTTGCCGAGGTGGAACAGGAAATCCTGCGGGTTCGGCTGGGCGGAGGCGTCGGTGATGCGGCGGGTCGCGATGCGGCCGAGAGGGGAGTGGGACGCCTTCTCAGGCGCGACCCCTGGCCACCACACCACGACCGGCGCGTCGGGGAGGAGCAGGCCGGTGACCAGTCCCTCCTCGTCGCTCGCGGTCTCGCCGTAGGCGCGGAGCACGATGACCTCGCTGGCCCCGGCGTCGCCACCGACGCGGATCTGCGCGTCGAGGCGGGCGTCGCCCTTCTTGCGCTCGTCGTCCTCCTCGGTCGAGACCACGATGACGCGCATCGGGTGCTCGCGGGAGGCGTCGTTGGCGGCCTCGATGGCCTCCTCCTCCTGCCCGAGGTGGGTGGCGATGATCAGGGTGAGCACGCGGCCGAGGGCGACGGCGCCGCCCTCCTCGCGGATCTTGACCAGGGCCTTCGAGATGTTGCTGACGGTCGTCGCGGGAAGGTCGACGATCATGGACGCCTCCAAACGCGGCCGTCGCGCTCCAGGAGCTCGTCGGCCGACTTCGGGCCCCAGGTTCCGGGGCGGTACTGCTCGGGCTGGCCCTGCGTGGCCCAGAAGTCCTCGATCGGGTCGAGGATCTTCCAGGACAGCTCGACCTCCTCGTGGCGGGGGAACAGCGGCGGGTCGCCGAGCAGCACATCCAGGATGAGCCGCTCGTACGCCTCCGGGCTCGCCTCGGTGAAGGCGTGGCCGTAGCCGAAGTCCATGCTCACGTCGCGCACCTGCATGCCGGCGCCGGGGACCTTCGAGCCGAAGCGGATGGTCACACCCTCATCGGGCTGCACGCGGATGACGAGGGCGTTCTGGCCGAGCGCGCTGGTCTGCGACTCCGCGAAGAGCTGCTGCGGAGCCCGCTTGAACACGACGGCGATCTCGGTGACCCGACGGCCCAGGCGCTTGCCCGCGCGCAGGTAGAACGGGACGCCCGCCCAGCGGCGCGTACCGATCTCCAGCTTGATGGCCGCATAGGTCTCCGTTGTGGAGTGCGGGTTCATCCCGTCCTCCTCGAGGAAGCCGACGACCTTCTCGCCGCCCTGCCAGCCGCTGCCGTACTGGCCGCGCGCCGTGGACTTCGAGAGGTCCTTCGGCAGCCGGACGGCGGCGAGCACCTTCTCCTTCTCGGCGCGCAGGTCCGCCGCGTTGAACGAGATGGGCTCCTCCATCGCGGTGAGCGCGAGCAGCTGGAGCAGGTGGTTCTGGATGACGTCGCGCGCCGCTCCGATGCCGTCGTAGTACCCGGCACGGCCGCCCACGCCGATGTCCTCGGCCATGGTGATCTGCACGTGGTCGACGTAGTTGGCGTTCCAGATCGGCTCGTACAGCTCGTTCGCGAAGCGCAGCGCCAGGATGTTCTGGACCGTCTCCTTGCCGAGGTAGTGGTCGATGCGGAACACCGAGTCGGGCGGGAAGACCGTCTCGACGACGGCGTTCAGCTCGCGTGCGGACTGCAGGTCGTGCCCGAACGGCTTCTCGATGACGACGCGCCGCCAGCCCTCTCCGGACTGGTCGGCGAGGCCGGATCGCTTCAGCTGCTCGGTGACGATCGGGAACGCCTTCGGCGGGATGGACAGGTAGAACGCGTGGTTGCCCATCGTTCCGCGCTCCGCGTCCAGCTGCTCGACGGTCTCCTTGAGGCGCCGGAACGCATCGTCGTCGTCGAACTCTCCCGGTACGAACCGGATGCCCTGCGCGAGCTGCTGCCACACGTCGTCGTCGAACGGCGTACGGGCGTACTGCTTGACCGCGTCGTAGACGACCTTCTCGAAGTCCTGGTCCTCCCAGTCGCGCCGGGCGAACCCGACGAGGGAGAACCCGGGCGGCAGCAGGCCGCGGTTCGCGAGGTCGTACACCGCGGGCATCAGCTTCTTGCGCGACAGGTCACCCGTCACTCCGAAGATGATGAGGCTGCTGGGCCCCGCGATGCGATTCAGTCGGCGGTCGGAGGGCAACCGCAGCGGGTTGAACTCCGGGGTGATCTCCACCGGTGACAAGTGTCTGATCTCCTTAGTCGAGGGTCAGTTGACGGCCTCGAACAGCGAGACGACATCCGCCTCGGGGTTCGTGAGCGTCAGGGTCAGCACCGGGCGGCCGTGCTCGCCGAGGACGCTCGCGTCGCCGGCGGCCTGGGCCTGGATGAGCTGGCCGAAGGTGAAGGGACGGCCGGGGATCTCGAGGTCCTCCGGCGCGGTCGCGGTGATCTGGAGGAACACGCCGACCGCCGGACCGCCCTTGTGGAACTGGCCGGTGGAGTGCAGGAAGCGCGGGCCCCAGCCGAACGTGACCGGGCGGTTCGCCTTGGCCGCGAGCAGGTCGCGGATGCCGGCGAGCTGGGGGAGGGCGAGCCGGTCGACGTAGGCCTGCACCGCGACGTAGCCGTCCGGGCCGAGCTGCGCGAGCAGCGCGTCCACCGCGGCGTCGAGGGTGTTCGCCTCGCCGAGGAAGGACCCCGTGGTGCGGACCTCGATGCCGCCCGCGGTGAATGCGGGGGCGACGGGCTCCGGCCGGTTGTCGAGCAGGGCGCGCGCGGCGACCTTGGCGGCCTCCACGTCCGGCTGGTCAAACGGGTTGATCCCGAGCAGGCGGCCCGCGACCGCGACGGCGTACTCCCACACGAGGAGCTGCGCGCCGAGGCTGCCGGAGACGAGGATCTCGCCCTCGTGGCGGTCGGCCGGGAAGAGGTGGTGCGCCTCCGCGTTGGCGACGAGGCGGACGACCTGCAGGTCGGCGGGCTTCGACTCCAGCTCCGGGGCCAGCGTGTCGAGGACGACCGGGAGGAGGCCGGTGCCCTCCTTGCCCGTGGACTCCGCGATCAGCTGCTCGGCCCAGTCGGCGAAGCCGACGATGTGGGTGCCGTCCGCGACGATGCCGAGCTTGTCCTTGAGCGGGCTGGTGCCCGCGATCGCGGCGCCCAGCACGAGGCCGGGGTTCTGCTCGTTGTCGACGGCGAGCTCGATCTGCGTGGCCTCGGCCTCGTCGAGCAGCTCTGAGATGTCGACGCCGGCGAGGCCCGAGGGGACCAGGCCGAACGCGGTCAGCGCCGAGTAGCGGCCGCCGACGTTCGGGTCGGCGTTGAAGACGCGGTAGCCGGCCTCGCGGGCGGACTGGTCCAGCGGCGAACCGGGGTCGGTGACGACCACGATGCGCTCCCGCGGGTCGATGCCCGCGTCCTGGAACCACTTCTCGTACACGCGCTTCTGGCTGTCGGTCTCGAGCGTGGAACCCGACTTCGACGAGATGACCACCGCGGTGGCCTCGAGCCGGTCGCGCAGCGCCGAGAGCACCTGGCCCGGGTCGGTCGAGTCGAGCACGGTCAGCTCGGCCTCGGCCGTCCGGGTGATGACCTCTGGTGCCAGCGACGAGCCGCCCATGCCGCCGAGGACGATGTGGTTCACGCCCTTGGCGTGCAGCTCCTCGCGCAGCGCGACGATCTCGGGGACGAGCGGCCGCGAGATGGCGACCGCCTCGGTCCAGCCGAGGCGCTTGCTCGCCTCGGGCTCGGCCGCCGGGCCCCAGAGGGCCGGGTCCTGAGCGGTGATGCCGGACGCCACCCTGTCGGCGACGAGCTGGGGCACCACAGTGCGGACGGCCTCGGCCGCGGCACCGGTGACGTGAATGCGGAACGTCACTTGGCGGCTCCCTCGAGGGCGTTCTTCACGGTCTCGACGAGCTCGTCCCAGGAGACGACGAACTTCTCGACGCCCTCGCGCTCCAGGAGCTCGGTGACCTCGTCGTAGCTGATGCCGAGGTCGGCCAGCTTGTTGAGCACGTCGTTCGACTCGGCGTAGGTGCCCGTGACGGTGTCGCCGGTGATGTTGCCGTGGTCGAAGGTCGCGTCGAGCGTCTTCTCCGGCATGGTGTTGACAACGTTCGGCGCGACCAGCGCCTCGACGTACAGCGTGTCGGGCAGGCTCGGGTCCTTGACGCCGGTGGACGCCCAGAGCGGGCGCTGCTCGTTGGCGCCGGCGGCGACCAGCTGCTTCGCGCGGTCGGTGGCGAACTCCTTCTCGTAGACCTCGTAGGCCAGGCGGGCGTTGGCGATGCCGGCCTTGCTCTTCAGGGCCTCGGCCTCGTCGGTGCCGATGGCCGAGAGGCGCTTGTCCACCTCGGTGTCGACGCGCGAGACGAAGAACGAGGCGACCGAGTGGATGCCGGAGAGGTCGATGCCCGCCTCCTTGGCCTTCTCGAGGCCGGTGAGGTAGGCGTTGATGACCTCGCGGTAGCGCTCGAGGCTGAAGATCAGGGTCACGTTGACGCTGATGCCCGCCGCGATCGTCTCGGTGATGGCCTCCAGACCCTCGACCGTGGCCGGGATCTTGATCATCACGTTCTGCTTCTGGATCTTGTCCGACAGCTTCTTGGCGGCGTGGATGGTCGCCTGCGTGTCGTGGGCGAGGCCCGGGGCGACCTCGATGGACACGCGGCCGTCGACGCCGTTCGAGCGCTCGAAGACCTCGTGGAAGATGTCGCTCGCGTTGGCGACGTCGTCGGTGGTGATCTCGAAGATCGCGTCGTCGACCGAGACGCCGGCGGCGGCGAGCTGGCGGACCTGCTCGTCGTAGGCCTCGCCCTTGGAGAGGGCGGCGGCGAAGATCGTCGGGTTCGTGGTGACGCCGACGACGTTCTTCTCGGCGATCAGCTTCTGCAGGCCGCCGGTGTTGATGCGGTCACGGGAGAGGTCGTCCAGCCAGATGCTGACGCCCGCGGCCGACAGAGCGGCGGTCGGGGTCTGGGTGGTGGAGGTGGTGTCGGTCATTGTCTTCTTCTTCTCCTCTTGCCCGCGCTCAGAGCGACGCGAGCGATTCCTTCGCGGCGGACACGGCGTGCTCGGTGGTCATGCCGAACTCGCGGAACAGGGTCTTGTAGTCCGCCGAGGCGCCGAAGTGCTCGATGGACACGCTGCGGCCGTGGTCGCCGACGATCTTGTCCCAGGCGAGCGCGAGGCCGGCCTCGATGGAGACGCGGGCCTTGATCTCGGCGGGGAGCACCTTCTCCTGGTACTCGGCGGGCTGCTCGGCGAACCACTCCAGGCTCGGGGCGGAGACGACGCGGGCGTTGACGCCCTCGCCGCGCAGCACCTCGCGGGCCTCGAGCGCGATCTGCACCTCGGAGCCGGTCGCGATGAAGATCACGTCCGGCGTGCCGCCCGGCGCCTCGGCCAGGATGTACGCGCCCTTCGCGACGTTCGACGCCGACGCCAGGGTGTCGCCCTCCGCCTCGCCGTCGCCGCGCTCGAACACCGGGATGTTCTGGCGGGTCAGCGCGATGCCGGCCGGGCCCTGACGGCGCTCCAGCATGGTCTTCCACGCCCACGCGACCTCGTTGGCGTCGCCGGGACGCACGACCGTGAAGTTCGGGATGGCGCGCAGCGTCGACAGCTGCTCGATCGGCTGGTGCGTCGGGCCGTCCTCGCCGAGGGCGACCGAGTCGTGCGTCCAGACGAAGATCGACGGGATGTTCATCAGCGCCGACAGACGCAGCGACGGGCGCTGGTAGTCGCTGAAGATGAGGAACGTGCCGCCGAACGGACGCGTCGGGCCGTGCAGCACGATGCCGTTGATGATCGCGGCCATGGCGTGCTCGCGGATGCCGAAGTGCAGCACGCGACCGTAGGGGTTGCCGGTCCACTCGTGGGTCGAGCGCTCGCTCGGCACGAAGGAGGGCGCGCCCTCGATGGTGGTGTTGTTCGACTCGGCGAGGTCGGCCGAGCCGCCCCACAGCTCCGGCATGGCCGGCGCGATGGCGTTCAGCACCTTGCCGCTCGCGGCGCGGGTGGAGACGTCCTTGCCGGGCTCGAAGACCGGGATGACGCTCTCGAGGTCCGGCGCCTCGCCGGACAGCAGGCGGTCGAGGAGCTGCTTGCGCTCCGGGTTCGCGGCGGCCCAGGCGTCGAAGCCCTTCTGCCACTCGGCGCGCTGCTCGGCGCCGCGCTCGATCGCCTTGCGGGTGTGCTCGATGACCTCGTCGGCGACCTCGAAGGTCTGCTCCGGGTCGAAGCCGAGCACCTCCTTGACGGCGCGCAGCTCGTCGGCGCCCAGGGCGGAGCCGTGGATCTTGCCGGTGTTCTGCTTCTTCGGCGACGGCCAGCCGATGATCGTCTTCAGGATGATGAGCGACGGCTTGTCGGTGACGGCCTTCGCGTTCTCGATCGCCTGGTAGAGCTCCTCGACGTCCTCCTGGTAGACGCCGGTCTTCTTCCAGTCGACGACCTGGACGTCCCAGTGGTACGCCTCGTAACGCTTCTGGACGTCCTCGGTGAAGGCGATGTCGGTGTCGTCCTCGATCGAGATCTGGTTGCTGTCGTAGATCGCGATGAGGTTTCCGAGCTCCTGGTGGCCGGCGAGCGACGAGGCCTCGGAGCTGACGCCCTCCTCCAGGTCGCCGTCCGACGCGATCACGTACACGTGGTGGTCGAACGGGCTCGTGCCGGGAGCGGCGTCGGGGTCGAAGAGCCCGCGCTCGAAACGCTCCGCATAAGCGAAACCGACGGCGGAGGAGATGCCCTGGCCCAGGGGGCCGGTGGTGATCTCCACGCCGTCGGTGTGTCCGTACTCGGGGTGGCCGGGGGTGAGGGAGCCCCAGGTGCGGAGCGCCTTGAGGTCGTCGAGCTCGAGACCGTAGCCCCCCAGATAGAGCTGGATGTACTGGGTCAGCGAGGAGTGTCCCGCCGAGAGGATGAAGCGGTCGCGGCCGAGCCAATGCTGGTCGTGCGGGTCGCGGCGCATCACCTTCTGGAAGAGCAGGTAGGCGGCGGGGGCGAGGCTCATGGCGGTGCCGGGATGCCCGTTGCCCACCTTCTCCACCGCGTCGGCCGCGAGAACGCGAGCCGTGTCTACCGCCTTGTTGTCAATGGGATCCCACTGCAGTGCTGCCACGTGAAAACTGACCCTTCGTAGAAATAGGTGAGGGTCGTCGTGGTACCCGCACCGGTTGAGGTAGTGCGCGCCGTGGACGTCATCGGCGCCGCGCCGTTGGAGGCGTCGGCTGGCGAGCACCTCCCAGTATAGGTAACACGCATGAAACACGGGGTGTTCCCTCAGCCGGTTGTGCCAGCCACCTGTTCGGGGTACCCCTCTACAGCGTGTCGTAGACTGATGCAGGCATCATCCGCCGAAACCCCACGAGGAGCAATGGACGTCGCTGTAGAGAGCCGTGTCGAACCGGGCCGCATCGGCGTCGCTCGCAAGGTGAGGGCGTATTTCGCGCTCACCAAGCCGCGGGTGGTCGAGCTGCTGCTGGTGACCACGGTCCCCACGATGATCCTCGCGGCGAACGGCATCCCGAACCTCTGGCTCGTTCTCGCGACCGTCATCGGCGGCTACATGAGCGCGGGTTCGGCGGGTGCATTCAACTGCTACATCGACCGCGACATCGACCGGGTGATGCGCCGCACCAAGAACCGTCCGCTGGTGACCGGCGAGCTGTCCGACCGCGAGGCCCTGGTCTTCGCGTGGGCGCTCGGCATCGCGTCCGTGCTGGTGCTCGGGTTCTTCACGAACTGGCTCGCCGCCGGGCTCTCGGTCGCGGCCATCCTGCTCTACGTCGTCTTCTACACGCTGATCCTGAAGCGCCGCACCCCGCAGAACATCGTGTGGGGCGGCGTCGCCGGCTGCATGCCCGTGCTGATCGGCTGGGCCGCGGTGACCGGGTCGCTCGACTGGGCGCCTTTCATCCTGTTCGGGATCATCTTCCTCTGGACGCCGCCGCACTACTGGCCGCTGTCGATGAAGTACCGCTCGGACTACCAGGAGGCGGGCGTCCCGATGCTCGCGGTGGTCCGCGGCCGCGCGGTGGTCGGCCTGCAGGTCATCCTCTACGCGTGGGCAATGGTCGCGTGCTCGCTGCTGCTCATCCCGGTCGCGCACATGGGCCTGCTCTACACCGCGGTGGCGCTGGTCGCCGGCGGCTGGTTCATCTACGAGTCGCACCGCCTGTACAACCTGGCGATCCGTCACGAGTCCGTCTCGCCGATGCGCGTGTTCCACGGCTCGATCGCCTACCTGACGCTGATCTTCCTCGCGGTCGCGATCGACCCGCTGCTTCCCTTCTGAGGATTCTTCGACATCCAGTGGCGCGCTGCCTCGCGCGCCCCTAGCATGTGCGCATGACGGCACCGCTGCTGACGACCCGCCTGCTGACGCCCCGGCTCGTGCTCGACCAGCCTGGGGAGGCCGACATCCCGGATGTGCTCGACGCCTGCCAGGACGCCGAGACCCGGGCCTGGGTCCCGCTCCCGCTGCCGTACACGCGGGAGAGCGCCGAGTTCTTCGTGCGCTCGTACTGTCCGCACGGTCTGGCCAGCCACCGGTACACGGTGTGGGCGCTTCACCTCAGCACGGGCGGTCGGATGCTCGGAGCGCTGGAGGTGCGCCGCGACGAACGGGCGGGTTCGGCGTCCCTCGGCTGCTGGTCGGGGCCGTGGGCGCGCGGACGCGGCTACATGCGGGAAGCGCTCGTCGCGGTGACGCGGCACGCGCTCGACCCGCACGGCCTGGGTTTCGACCGGCTGAACTGGGAGTACGTGCCGGGCAACGAGTCCAGCAGACGGCTCGCCGAGGCCGCGGGCTTCACGTTCGCCGAGGGGATCCGCACGGTGGTCGAGCTCCACGGCGAGCGGCGCGAGGCGCGCGTCGGGACGCTACGCCGCGACGACGTCGGCCTCTGAATCGGCCTCCAGCCCGAGCTGCGCGGCCGGCGCCTTGAGCGACAGCACCACGGCGGTCATCGCGGACGCCAGCAGAGCGGCGAGCATCATGTGCACACCGACGAGGATGCCCGGCAGGCCGGTGTTCGCCTGGATGAGGCCCACCGCTATCTGCACGAGCTCCACCGCCAGCAGCAGGCGGGTGAAGAGCTGCACCCGCGTGGTCCGGTACCGGAACGATCCGATCACCAGCACGACGGTCAGCGCGAAGGTGACGTAGGCCGGGATGGCGTGCACATGCTGCAGGATCTCGGAGTTCAGCCCGTTGCGCGGCGCGTGCGCGTCGCCCGCGTGCGGGCCGCTGCCGGTGGTGAGGATGCCGACCAGGATGGTCAGTGCGACGAAACCGCTGGTGAGGTGCGCGATTCCCGCGAACCAGCCCGGCACGGCGCGGACGCGCGGTCCCGGCACGGTGGAGAGACGGAAGACGAACGCGGTGCACAGCGCCACGAGCACGATCGAGACGACGAAGTGCAGACCGACGACGTACGGGTTCAGCCCGCTGAGCACGCTGAGGCCGCCGACGACGGCCTGGGCGGGGATGCCGAGCCCGGCGATCAGGGTCAGCCAGAACAGGTCGGGGCGCTGCTTGCGCAGCCGGAGGATGGCGAGGAACGCGACGATCGCCACGAGCCCGAGCAGCACGCTGAGCACGCGGTTGCCGAACTCGATGATGCCGTGGACGCCCATCTCCGGCGTGTTCACCAGAGAGTCCGCCGTGCACTTCGGCCAGGTGGGGCAGCCGAGGCCGCTGGCCGTCAGGCGGACCAGGCCGCCGGTGCCGACCAGGATCACCTGCCCGACGAGGTAGATCCACGCGATCACCCTGAGGCGCGCATCCACGCGGTCCGGCAGCCAGGCGATGAAGCGGTTCATGGTGTCTCTCGGTGTCGGGGATGCGGATACTCGGTCAATGCGCAGGCGCGCCTCTGTTCTTACCTCGTCGCACCTGTAGAATTGGTGGGTTCGAGGAACGCGCCTCGGTGCGCGGCCGTCAGGCGGTGCGCCACGGCCCGCCTCCACGAACAGTCTAGGTACGCAGTTGCGCCATTCGCACAATCACGACTCTCACGCTGACGGCCTCGCGCCGCGCGCCGAGGGGAATGAGCCGGACTGATATCCGGTTACGGATGGTAGGAAACGAGGTAGATATGTCAGACATCCTGATCGATCGGCCTGAGCTCGCCTCTTTGGGGCAGTACGAGTTCGGCTGGGCTGATTCCGACGCCGCGGGAGCTTCCGCCCGTCGCGGGCTCTCGCCCGAGGTGGTGAAAGACATCTCCGGGCTCAAGAACGAGCCCGAGTGGATGCTCCAGCGCCGCCTGAAGGCCCTCCAGCTCTTCGAGCGCAAGCCGATGCCGACCTGGGGTGCCGACCTGTCGGAGATCGACTTCGACAACATCAAGTACTTCGTCCGCTCCACCGAGAATCAGGCCCAGAGCTGGGAGGACCTGCCGGAGGACATCCGCAACACCTACGAGAAGCTGGGCATCCCCGAGGCCGAGCGCCAGCGCCTCGTGGCCGGCGTCGCCGCCCAGTACGAGTCCGAGGTCGTCTACCACCAGATCCGGGAAGACCTCGAAGAGCAGGGTGTCATCTTCATGGACACCGACACCGCGCTGCGCGAGCACCCCGAGTTCTTCGAGGAGTACTTCGGCACGGTCATCCCCGCGGGCGACAACAAGTTCGCGGCGCTCAACACCGCCGTCTGGTCGGGCGGCTCCTTCGTCTATGTGCCGAAGGGCGTCCAGGTCGAGATCCCGCTGCAGGCCTACTTCCGCATCAACACCGAGAACATGGGCCAGTTCGAGCGGACGCTGATCATCGCCGACGAGGGCTCCTACGTCCACTACATCGAGGGCTGCACCGCGCCGATCTACAAGTCGGACTCGCTGCACTCCGCGGTCGTCGAGATCATCGTCAAGAAGAACGCCCGCGTGCGCTACACGACCATCCAGAACTGGTCCAACAACGTCTACAACCTCGTCACCAAGCGGGCCACCGCCGCCGAGGGCGCGACCATGGAGTGGATCGACGGCAACATCGGCTCCAAGGTCACGATGAAGTACCCGTCGATCTACCTGATGGGGGAGCACGCCAAGGGCGAGACCCTGTCCGTCGCGTTCGCCGGCCCCGGCCAGCACCAGGACGCCGGCGCCAAGATGATCCACATGGCGCCGTACACACAGTCGTCCATCGTCTCGAAGTCGATCGCCCGCGGCGGCGGCCGCGCCGGCTACCGCGGCGAGGTGCGGGTGGATGCCAACGCGCACCACTCCGCCAACACCGTGCGCTGCGACGCCCTGCTGGTCGACACCATCTCGCGGTCCGACACGTACCCGGCGATCGACATCCGCGTCGACGACGTGCAGCTCGGCCACGAGGCGACCGTGTCGCGGGTGAGCGAGGAGCAGCTGTTCTACCTCATGTCGCGCGGCATGCCGGAGGACGAGGCCATGGCCATGATCGTCCGCGGCTTCATCGAGCCGATCGCGCGCGAGCTCCCGATGGAGTACGCGCTCGAACTCAACAAGCTGATCGAGATGGGAATGGAGGGCTCCGTCGGATGACGCAGTCGACGCAGACCACTGAGGCCGTCGCGCCGACCCACATGCGGGCACCCGTGCCGGTGCAGACGCGCTCCGAGCGCTTCACCTCGACCGACGTGTCGGAGTTCCCCGCGGTGACCGGCCGCGAGCCGATGTGGAAGTACACCCCCGTCGCCCGCATCCAGGAGCTGACCACCGGCGACCTCGACGGTTCGCCGTACGTCTACGACGTGACCAGCGCCAAGGGCGTCTCGACCCTCTGGGTCGGTCGCGAGGACTCGCGCATCGGTCGCGCGGGCACGCCGGAGGACCGCGCGTCCGCCAACGCCTGGACGGCGTTCGAGCAGGCACTGCTGGTCAGCATCTCGGCCGACCTGAGCGGCGACCACCGCGAGGTGACCGTCTCGCGGTCGGGCCTGGGTTCGGCTCCGCGTGCGGCGCACACCGTCGTCGAGGTGGCCGAGGGCGCGACCGCGACCCTCATCCTCCAGAACACGGGCGCCGCGCACCTGACCGAGAACGTCGAGTTCCTGCTGGGCAAGGATGCGGACCTGACTGTCGTCTCGCTCCAGGAGTGGGACGACGACGCGCTCCACGTGGCCGCCCACTTCGCGCGGCTCGCGGAGGGCGCTCGCCTCAAGCACGTGGCGATCACCCTCGGCGGCGGTGTCGTGCGGCTCAACCCGTCGGCGCACCTCGCCGGCGCGCGGTCGGACGCCGAGCTCCTCGGCGCCTACTTCGCCGACGCGACACAGCACCTCGAGCAGCAGGTGTACGTCTACCACGACGGTCCCGAGACCCGCAGCCGCGTGACCTACAAGGGCGCGCTGCAGGGCGAGGGCGCCCGGACGGTCTGGATCGGCGACGTGCTCATCGGCCCGAAGGCCGTCGGCACCGACACCTACGAGCAGAACCGCAACCTCGTCCTCACCGACGGCGCCCGCGCCGACTCGGTGCCGAACCTCGAGATCGAGACCGGCGACATCGTCGGCGCCGGCCACGCCAGCGCGACCGGCCGGTTCGACGACGAGCAGCTGTTCTACCTGCAGTCCCGCGGCATCCCGGAGGAGGAGGCGCGCCGCCTGGTCGTGCGCGGCTTCCTCGCCGAGATCGTGCAGCAGATCGGCTCGCCGGCGCTGCAGGAGCGCCTGCAGGCCAAGATCGAGGCCGAGCTCGAGACGACGTCCGTGACGGCCGCCTCGACCGAGGCCGCGCACTGATGGCGGGCCAGCGGGTCGCGGCCGTCGCCGAGCTCGTCGAGAACCAGGCGACGCGCGTGGTGCTCGACGGCGTGCCCATCGCCGTCGTGAAGGACTCGGCCGGCGACGTCCACGCCATCGGCGACACCTGCACCCACGGCGAGATCTCGCTGTCGGAGGGCTTCGTCGAGGACGAGACCCTGGAGTGCTGGGCGCACGGCTCCCAGTTCTCGCTCGTCACCGGCAAGCCCCTGAACCTCCCGGCCTACGAGCCGGTCCCCGTCTTCGCCGTCGAGATCATCGACGGAGACGTCTTCATCGACCCGAGCGTCACGAAAGAAACGAACTGAGAATGTCCACGCTGGAAATCCGCGACCTGCACGTCACCGTCGAGACGGAACAGGGCACCAAGCCCATCCTGAACGGCGTCGACCTGACCATCAACGAGGGTGAGATCCACGCGATCATGGGCCCCAACGGCTCGGGCAAGTCCACCCTCGCCTACACGATCGCCGGTCACCCGAAGTACACCGTCACCGGCGGCACGATCACGCTCGACGGCGAGGACGTCCTCGCGATGACCGTCGACGAGCGCGCCCGCGCGGGCCTCTTCCTGGCCATGCAGTACCCGGTCGAGATCCCGGGTGTCACCAACACCAACTTCCTCCGCACCGCCAAGACGGCGATTGACGGCCAGGCGCCGTCCATCCGCACGTGGGTGAAGGACGTGCGGGAGTCGATGAACGCGCTGCGCATGGACAGCTCGTTCGCCGAGCGTAACGTCAACGAGGGTTTCTCGGGCGGCGAGAAGAAGCGCAACGAGATCCTGCAGCTCGAGCTCCTGAAGCCGAAGTTCGCGGTTCTCGACGAGACCGACTCCGGACTCGACGTCGACGCGCTGAAGATCGTGTCCGAGGGCGTCAACCGGGCCAAGACCAACACCGGCCTCGGCATCCTGCTGATCACCCACTACACGCGCATCCTGCGCTACATCAAGCCGGACTTCGTGCACGTCTTCGTCGCCGGCCGCGTTGCGGAGCAGGGCGGCCCCGAGCTCGCCGAGCGCCTGGAGGAGGAGGGCTACGACCGCTACGTCGACGCCCCCGAGCCCGCGGTGGCCGACGAGGCCGAGCTGGCCGGCGCTTGAGCGCCCGGCCGATCGAGACCGCCGAGAGGTAGAATCCACTCATGCCCGCCACTCTGAGCCCCGCGCTCTTCGACCAGGTCGAGGAGGCGCTGAAGAACGTGATGGATCCCGAGCTCGGGATCAACGTCGTCGACCTCGGCCTGATCTACGACCTGGCCTTCGATGAGGAGAACAACGCGCTCATCATCTCCATGACGCTGACGAGTGCCGGCTGCCCGCTCACCGACGTGCTCGAGGAGCAGACCGCCGAAGCGCTCGACGGCATCGTCGAGGCGTTCCGCATCAACTGGGTGTGGATGCCGCCGTGGGGTCCCGAGCGGATCACCGATGACGGCCGCGACATGATGCGCGCCCTCGGCTTCGCCATCTGACAACACCAACGACGGGTCCCGGTACGCGAGTGCCGGGACTCTCGCATGACCACCCCTGAACGAACGGACTGAACTGTGCTCGCCGTGCACGACCTCGAACTGCGCGTGGGCGCGCGCCTCCTCATGGAGGGCGTCTCGTTCCGCGTCGCGGACGGCGACAAGATCGGCCTCGTCGGGCGCAACGGCGCCGGCAAGACCACGCTGACCAAGGTGCTCGCCGGCGACCTGCTGCCCACCGCGGGCAAGGTCGACCGCTCGGGCGACCTTGGTTACCTGCCGCAGGACCCCCGTTCGGGCAACCTCGACGACCTGGCGCGCACGCGCATCCTGGACGCCCGCGGTCTCGGGTCCATCGTGCTCGGGATGCAGAAGGCCACCGTCGACATGGCGAGCAGCGACTCCGCCGTGTCCGAGGCCGCGATGAAGACCTACGGTCGGCTGGAGGAGCGCTTCCACCTGCTGGGCGGGTACGCCGCAGAGGCGGAGGCCGCGTCCATCGCCTCGAACCTCAACCTGCCCGACCGCATCCTGGAGCAGCCGCTGAAGACCCTCTCGGGCGGCCAGCGCCGTCGCATCGAGCTGGCGCGCATCCTGTTCTCGGACGCCCGCACGATGATCCTCGACGAGCCGACCAACCACCTCGATGCCGACTCGATCCTGTGGCTGCGCGAATTCCTCAAGAACTACACCGGCGGCTTCATCGTGATCTCGCACGACGTCGACCTGGTGGGCGAGACGGTCAACCGCGTCTTCTACCTGGATGCGAACCGCCAGGTGATCGACATCTACAACATGGGCTGGAAGAACTACCAGCGCCAGCGCGCCGCCGACGAGGAGCGCCGCAAGAAGGAGCGCGCCAACGCCGAGAAGAAGGCGGGCGCACTGCAGCTGCAGGCCGCGAAGTTCGGGGCGAAGGCGACCAAGGCCGCTGCGGCGCACCAGATGGTCGCCCGCGCCGAGAAGCTGCTCGCCGGCCTCGAGGACGTCCGTCAGGTCGACCGTGTGGCGAAGCTGCGCTTCCCGACCCCGGCGCCGTGCGGCCGCACACCGCTCCAGGCGAGCGACCTGTCCAAGAGCTACGGATCGCTCGAGATCTTCACGGCGGTCGACCTCGCGATCGACCGCGGCTCGAAGGTCGTGGTGCTCGGGCTCAACGGCGCGGGTAAAACCACGCTGCTCCGGATGCTCGCGGGCGTCGACGCGCCCGACACCGGGCAGATCGAGCCGGGGCACGGCCTCCGGATCGGCTACTACGCCCAGGAGCACGAGACCATCGACGTCGACCGGACCGTGCTGCAAAACATGGTCTCGTCGTCGCCGAACCTGACCGAGACCGAGGCGCGCAAGGTGCTCGGGTCGTTCCTGTTCACCGGGGACGACGCGCACAAGCCCGCCGGCGTCCTTTCCGGTGGCGAGAAGACCAGGCTCGCGCTGGCGATGATCGTCGTCTCGGGCGCCAACGTGCTGCTGCTCGACGAGCCGACCAACAACCTGGACCCGGCGAGCCGCGAGGAGATCCTGGACGCGCTCGCCCACTACGAGGGCGCCGTCGTGCTGGTCAGCCACGACGAGGGCGCGGTCGAGGCGCTGAACCCGGAGCGCGTCCTCATCATGCCCGACGGCACCGAGGACCACTGGTCCCGGGACTACCTCGACCTCATCTCCCTCGCCTAACCGCCCTCGCGAATCGTCACGAATACGCGCCATTCGCGACGAACGGCGCCCATTCGTGCCGAATCGCGAGGGCGGTCAGCTCCCGCACCGCGGATTGTGCTCGCGGATTCGTGCCGAATGTGCGCTATTCGTCACGAATTCCGCACATTCGGCACGAATCACCAGCGGGTCAGGCCCAGAGGGCGGCGACGACGGGCGCGTAGGCGCGGCCGCGGGCGAAGCCCGCTCGGGCCGCAGCGGAGCGCAGGGTCGGGTCGGTCGCGTTGGCGCCGTGCAGGGCCTCCGACTCGGGGCCGATCACCTCGACGCGGCTTCCGGAGGCGCGGAGCGCGTCCACCTGCGCCGCCAGGTGCGTGCCCCAGGACGCCGGCGCGAGCGACCGGCCGTTGAACGGGGAGAGCACGAGCACGCGGGCGTAGCCGGTCGCGAGGTCGGCGTTCTCGGCGTTGATGCGGTAGCCGCCGTCGAGGTAGCGCGCGTCGCCGATCCGCAGGGGGTGCGCGCTCGACGTGCTGGCGCCCACCGCGTCCACGACGTCGACCCCGCTGTCGCGGTCGAAGACGACGCCCTCGGCGGTGCGCGCGTCCACCGCCGTGATCAGCAGATGCCGCTCGGGCCAGACCGCGCCGGGGAGGCGGGAGGCGGCCACCGCACGCCAGCGCTCGGAGCGCGAGCCGTCGTCCTCGGCGTCGAGCTCCAGGCCCGATGCGCTCATCCGGCGGCGGTAGTCGTCCATGTCGGTGGATGCGGCGATGAGCGACAGCACGCGGTCGAGGCCGCCGGCCGGACGGCCGACCGGCGCCGGGCGGTCCAGCCCGCCGGTCGCCGGACCGGCCGGTGCCGGACCGCGCGGCGGCGGGGGAGTGAGGGCGGCGGCGTACAGCTCCGCCGGGTCGGCCAGCGAGAGCTGGACAGCGGCCGTCGAGCCGGCCGACGTCCCCACGGTGAGGTCGGGCGCGCTGATGTCGACACCTGCGTCGGCCAGGCCGGCGATCACGCCGATGAGCCAGGCGTTCCCGGTCGCGCCGCCGCCCCCGAGGACGAGCGCGCGTTCAGTGGGCGCAGAAGGAGAAGAGAAAGAGTTCATGGGAGTCGCCTTTCGCGATGATGCGGAACGGCGCTCCCGGCGGCGAGGGCTCTAGCCGCGCGATCGTGGGCTGAGGGGAGCGCCCACTATGGTCTCGTACATGGGTCTCACCTCCTGGCTCCGGAACACGATCGGGATGACGATAGCACGCGATCCGCGCGGCGATCAGCGCGTCGCATCGAGCAGTTCGTCCTCGACGTCCGAGTCCGTCCGCTTCGCCCGGCGCCGCCGCTCCCGCTCGGCGGCACGCGCGCGCTCGGCCGGGTCGTCGGAGTTGCGCTTGCGGTACTCCGTGACCAGCGCGTAGCCGAGACCGAAGAAGCCGATCAGCGCGAAGATGATCCACTGGATCATGTACGACCAGTGCAGGCCCTCGTCCTGGGTCGGCGGGGAGGTCACGGTCGGTGTCGGCGCGGTCGCCGGGGCGGGGTCCTCGCTGTCGAGGAGCCCGTAGGCGCCGGTGTAGATGTCCGCACCGCCGAGCTTCTGCTTCACCACCGACAGCTGGATCGTGCCCACCTGGTTCCCGGTCGCCGTGCGTCCGGCGATGGCCGGCTCGCTCGCCTTCAGCCGTGCGACCACGGTCACGGTCCCGGACGGTGCGGCCGGGACGTGGTCGGGCGCATCGGTCTTGTTGCCGGTGGGGACCCATCCGCGGTCGACGACGAACAGGGCGCCGTCGGCGGTCCGAAGCGGGGTCAGCACCTCGAAGCCAGGGCTGCCGTTGAACGGCCGGTTGCGCACGAGCAGCTGCTGGTCGCGCTCGTACGTCCCGGTGACGGTGACCCGCGTCCACTCCTGCTTCGGCGAGTACGACCCGAGCGTCGGCAGCTCGTCGGTCAGCGGCACGAGCTTCGAGTCGAAGTTGGCCGTGACCAGGGCGTTCGCGGCCGCGGCCTCCTTGGAGCGGGCGAGCTGCCAGTTGGAGAGGAAGCCGCAGGCGATGGCGAAGACGATCGCGAACGCCAGGTAGCCGAACCACCGGCGTGAGAACGCGAAACTCCAGCCGGAGGACTTCGCTTCCGGGTCGGCGCCGCTCATGCGTCCGCCCCGACGGCCGGGACCACGCGCAGCGGGAACTCCCGCGCCGCCAGGAACTCGCGCAGGAACTCCACATGCTCGTCGCACGCCAGCCAGACCTTCACGCGGTCCTCGGTGTGGATGCGCGGGTTGCGCCACTCGATCCGCCAGGATGCGGTCTCACGGCAGCCGGCGCGCGAGCAGGTCAGCGGCGCCGGCGCGTCCATCCCGATCACTGCGCGCCTCCCGTTTTACGGATCCTCGCGCGGCTTCTCGGCGCTCTGGTCGGCGCGCGGAGCCTGCGGAGGGTACAGAGGAACGATACCGCCTGGACGCTGGACATCCGCCTGGCTGCGCTCCACCGACACGTTCGCGATGACGACGGCGAAGTACGGCAGGAAGACGGCGGCGACGATCGGTGCGAGGGCCCACCATCCCGGCACGATCACGGCGACGAGCACGCAGACCACGCGGATGCCCATGGCGACCGAATAGCGGATCATCCGGTGCTTGCGCTCCTCGTCCGGAGAGAGGGGGAGACTCGTGATCGCGGGTGCTGAGGGCTTCTTCATGAGCGTTGACTCCAGCGTACGTCCATAAACTTGGGTCGGGCCCTGCTCGGGCCGAATACGCAGCAAGCACCATTCCTGAAGGGAAGCGCATGACCACGCCACGCACCGTCCTCGTCACCGGAGGCAACCGGGGGATCGGCTACGCGATCGCCGAGGAGTTCGTCGCCCAGGGCCACCGGGTGGCGGTCACCGCGCGTTCCGGGGAGGGCCCGGCCGGCGCGCTGACCGTGCGCGCCGACGTCACCGACGCCGCGAGCGTCGACGCCGCCTTCACCGAGGTGGAGGAGAAGCTGGGACCGGTGGAGGTCGTGGTTGCGAACGCGGGCATCACCAAGGACACGCTGCTCATGCGCATGACCGACGAGGAGTTCGACTCGGTCGTCGAGACCAACCTCGGCGGCTCCTTCCGCGTCGTCAAGCGCGCGAACAAGGGGATGCTCAAGGCGCGCTTCGGCCGCATCATCCTGATCTCGAGCGTCGTGGGCCTGTTCGGCGGCGCCGGCCAGGTCAACTACGCGTCGTCGAAGGCGGCCCTCGTCGGCATGGCGCGCTCGATCACCCGCGAGCTCGGCGCGCGTGGCATCACCGCGAACGTCGTCGCCCCCGGGTTCATCGAGACCGACATGACGGCCGAGCTGCCCGAGGCGCAGCAGGCCGAGTACAAGAAGAGCATCCCCGCCGGCCGCTTCGCGCAGCCGGGCGAGGTCGCGAAGGTCGTCGCCTGGCTGGCCTCCGACGACGCCGGCTACATCTCCGGCGCGGTCATCCCCGTCGACGGCGGCCTCGGCATGGGTCACTGATTCGTTCATCGCTTCCTCGCTTATTCATTCGCCGCGCCGCACGCGATCGGATTAAGCGAGGAGGCGATGGATGCTAGCCGCGGAGGCCCAGCAGGGGGAGCACTTGGGAGAGGTCGGGGCGGTCGATCACCAGATCGGCCTCCGCCCGCACCTTCGGCTTGGCGTTGAAGGCCACGGCGAGACCGGCCTCCGCCATCATCCGCAGGTCGTTCGCGCCGTCGCCGATGGCGACCGTCTGGGTGAGGTGCACCCCCGCCGCCGCGGCCCAGAAGAGCAGCGCCTGCGCCTTCGCGGCGGCGTCGATCACCGGCCCGTCGACGTCGCCGGTGAGCCGTCCCTCCCGGACCACGAGCCGGTTCGCGCGCCAGTGATCGAGGCCCAGCCGCTCGCCGATCGGGTCCAGCAGCTCGTGGAAGCCGCCGGACACCACGCCGACGACACCGCCGGCGGCCTGGACGCCCGCGATGAGTTCCGGGACGCCGTCCGTCACCCGGATGCGCTCACCGACGTGCTGGAACACGGACGCGGGCAGCCCGCGCAGGGTGCGCACGCGCTCCCGCAGGCTGCGCTCGAAGTCGAGCTCGCCGCGCATGGCCCGCTCGGTGATCTCGGCGACCTCGGTGCGCGACCCCGCCTCCTCGGCGAGCAGTTCGATCACCTCGTCCTGGAGCAGGGTGGAGTCGGCGTCGAGCACGACGAGGACGGACGCTGTTCGGTTGTGGCTGTCGGTCATGGGACGACGTGCACGCCCTTGCCGACCACCGTGATGCCCGACTCGGTGACGGTGAAGCCGCGGGCCCGGTCGCGCTCCGGATCGACGCCGATCTGCGCGCCCTCGGCGACCACCACGTCCTTGTCGAGGATGGCGCGGCCGACGAACGCGTTCGGCTCGATCACCGCGCGCTCGAAGACGACCGAGTCGATCACCTTCGCACCCGAGTCGACCTTCGCCCACGGTCCGAGGACGCTGCGCTCGAGGTGCGCGCCGGAGATCACGGAGCCGAGGGAGACGATGGAGTCGATGGTCGTGCCCAGGGCCCCGCGTCCGTCCCGCACGATCTTCGCGGGCGGCGAGTTGAGGACCTGGCTGAAGATCGGCCAGCTGTTGTTGTACAGGTTGAACACCGGCAGCGCCGAGATCAGGTCCTGGTGGGCCTCGAAGAACGAGTCGATCGTCCCCACGTCCCGCCAGTAGTAGCGGTCGCGGTCGGTCGAACCCGGCACGTCGTTGTTGTTGAAGTCGTAGACCGCGGCCTCGTTGCGCGACACGAAGTCGGGGATGATGTCGCCGCCCATGTCGTGGTTGGAGTCGGGGCGGTCGCCGTCGCGGATCACCGCGTCGATGAGGGCGTCGGCGTCGAAGACGTAGTTGCCCATCGAGGCCAGCACCTCGTTCGGCGAGTCCGGCAGTCCGACCGGGTCGCGCGGCTTCTCGCGGAACGCGCCGATGTGGGTGGGCCGCTCCGCCTCCACCTCGATCACGCCGAACTGGTCGGCCAGCCCGATGGGCTGACGGATGGCGGCGACGCTCGCCGGGGCCCCCGAGTCGATGTGCGCCTGGATCATCTGGCCGAAGTCCATCCGGTACACGTGGTCGGCGCCGACGACGACCACGATGTCCGGCTTCTCGTCGCGCAGCAGGTTGAGGCTCTGCAGGATGGCGTCGGCCGATCCGCTGAACCAGCGCTTGCCGAGGCGCTGCTGCGCGGGGACGGAGGCGATGTACGAGCTGGTGATGCCGTCGAGGCGCCAGGTCTGCGACACGTGGCGGTCGAGGCTGTGCGACTTGTACTGCGTGAGCACGACGATCTGCCGCAGCTGCGAGTTGATGAGGTTCGACAGCGCGAAGTCGATCAGGCGGTACTGCCCGCCGAACGGGACGGCGGGCTTCGCGCGGTCCGCCGTCAACGGCATCAGCCGCTTTCCCTCTCCGCCCGCGAGGACGATGCCGAAGATCTTCTTGCCTGGTGCCATGTGCATAACAGTAGAGGCGAAGTGGGGGCTGTACTAGCGTTTCGGTCATGCGCGTCGATCTACTGACCCGGGAGTACCCGCCGGACATCTACGGGGGAGCCGGGGTGCACGTCACCGAGCTGGTGCGTGCCCTGCGGACCGACACCGAGGTCGTCGTGCGCGCCTTCGGCGAGCCGCGGGACGAGCCGGACACCGCGTCCTACCGTGTTCCCGCCGAGCTGGCGGACGCCAACGGCGCCATCGCGACGCTGGGCGTCGACCTGCAGATGGCGCAGGACTGCGGGGGAGCGGACGTCGTCCACTCGCACACCTGGTATGCGAACGGCGCCGGCCACCTGGCCAAGCTGCTGCACGGCGTCCCGCACGTCGTCACGGCGCACAGCCTCGAGCCGCTGCGCCCGTGGAAGGCGGAGCAACTGGGCGGCGGCTACCGCGTGTCCAGCTGGATCGAGAAGACCGCCTTCGAGGCCGCCGACACCGTGATCGCGGTGAGCGACGGGATGCGTCGGGACATCCTCGCCGCGTACCCCGTGCTCGACCCGACCAAGGTCGTCACGATCTACAACGGCATCGACCTCGAACGCTGGCAGCCGCTGCGCGACGACGAGCGGGCGCGGGCGCTCGGGATCGATCCCGACCGTCCGGCCGTCATCTTCGTCGGGCGCATCACCCGCCAGAAGGGCCTGCCGTACCTGCTCCGCGCGGTGCGGCAGCTGCCGCCGGAGGTGCAGATCATCCTGTGCGCCGGCGCGCCCGACACCCCCGAGATCCTTGCCGAGGTGACCGGGCTGGTCGAGCAGCTGCAGGCGGAGCGCGACGGTGTCGTGTGGATCGACCGTCTGCTGCCGAACGACGAGCTGCGGATCGCGCTCACCGCGTCCACGGTGTTCGTCTGCCCGTCCATCTACGAGCCGCTGGGCATCGTGAACCTCGAGGCGATGGCCTGCGGGCTGCCGGTCGTCGGGACCGCGACGGGCGGCATCCCCGAGGTGATCGTGGACGGCGTGACCGGACGGCTCGTTCCCATCCAGCAGCTGCAGGACGGCACGGGGACGCCGACGGACCCCGAGCGGTTCGTGGACGACCTGGCCGCAGCGCTGATCGAGGTGGTGAGCGACCCGGCCCGCGCGGCGGAGATGGGCGAGGCCGGGCGGGAGCGCGCCGAGACGTCGTTCAGCTGGACCACGATCGCCGAGCAGACCCGCGACGTCTACCGGTCGCTGCTGGCGCGGTGACGCGTCCGCTTCGTCACGGAGGGGCGCCCGGCGCAGGTAGGCTGGACGACATGGCCGACAGCGTTATCCGACTTACCGACGTGTCCGTTGTACGGGACGGCAACCCCGTCCTCCAGGGAATCGACTGGGCGGTCGAGCCGGACGAGCGGTGGGTCATCCTGGGCCGCAACGGCGCCGGAAAGACCACGCTGCTGCAGATCGCCGCGGCGGCGCTGCACCCGAGCTCGGGCGAGGCCGTCGTGCTCGGCGAGTCGGTCGGCCACACCGATCTGTCGGAGCTGCGGCCGCTGCTCGGCTTCGCGTCCAGCGCGCTGGCCCGCCGCATCCCGCGCAACGAGCGCGTCCTGGATGTGGTGATGACCGCCGCCTACGCCGTCACCGGCCGCTGGAATGAGCTGTACGAGGAGATCGACGAGCGCCGGGCGCTGCGCGTGCTCGGCGAGTGGCACCTCGACCACCTGGCCGAGCGCACCTTCGGAAGCCTGTCGGACGGCGAGCAGAAGCGCGTGCAGATCGCGCGGTCCGTGATGACGGACCCCGAGATCCTGCTGCTCGACGAGCCCGCCGCGAGCCTCGACCTCGGCGGCCGCGAAGAGCTCGTGAAGCTGCTCGGCGGGTACGCCAGCGACCCGAAGTCGCCGGCCATCGTCATGGTCACGCACCACGTCGAGGAGATCCCGCAGGGCTTCAACCGCGCGCTGCTGCTGGCGGACGGGCGGATCGCCGCCGCCGGCCCGATCGACGAGGTGCTGACGAGCGAGAACCTGAGCGACACCTTCGGCGTCGCGGTCGAGCTCAGCGAGACCGACGGCCGCTACGCCGCGCGCGCCACGTCGTGACGGCGACCCGAGCCTCTATCTGCTAAAGTAGGTAGCTGGCCCGGTCCGGGCCGACAAGCTTCCCGTCCTCACGCCGTCCGGCGCGGACACGACCGAATACGACAACGCAACAAGGAAGTCCTGATGAAGACTGGCATCCACCCCGACTACGCCCCGGTGGTTTTCCGCGACCTGGCCTCGGGTGCGACGTTCCTCACCCGCTCCACCGTCTCGAGCGACAAGACCATCGAGTGGGAGGACGGCAACACCTACCCGGTGATCGACGTCGAGATCTCCTCCGAGTCGCACCCGTTCTACACGGGCAAGCAGCGCATCCTCGACTCGGCCGGCCGCGTCGAGAAGTTCAACTCGCGCTACAAGAACTTCGGCAAGTAAGCCGCGCGGCTCCTGCCGCTGCACGAAGGCCCCCGTCCACTGGACGGGGGCCTTCGGCGTGTCTGGGGGCTCCTTGTCCCGCCTCCGCAGTGTCGGAGTTTCGCCCTCTCAGTGTTCGAAACTCCTTCCTGACCGCGGTCGGACGGAGATTCGACGCCCGATCTCCGACGTGGGCCCGCCCTCCCTGGTCGCTGTTCGCGACTGGCTCGTCTTCGATTCGTGACGAATGGACCCCATTCCTGACGAATGACGTGCGTTCGTCGCGAATCGCGGGAGAATGCAGGGGCGCACGCACGCACGAAGGCCCCCGTCCTGTGGACGGGGGCCTTCGTCGTCGCGGGGCGGGAGTCAGGAACCCTGGTAGTAGACGTTCGGGTTGGCGGCGATGGTCGCGATGACGATGATCGAGATGATGATGCCGAGGGCCAGCGAGATGAAGCCGATGATGACGGCGGCCAGGGCGAGGCCGCGGCCCTGCTCGCCGGTGCGCTTGATCTGCGACAGGGCGATGAAGCCCAGGATGATGCCCAGGATGCTGATGAAGAAGGTCGCGATGAACGCGACGATCGCCAGCACGTTCCAGCCCCGCTGCGCAGGAGCGCCGTAGGGCTGCTGGTACTGGGGCTGCTGCTGCGGAGGAAGAGGCTGCGGGTTCAGGTTGGAGTCGCTCATGGCCCACAGGGTAATGGGCCAGCGGGGGCGGCTACCAGCCCCCGCATGCGGGGGAAGCGCGACGAAAAACGGTCAGCGCAGCGGCCAGGCTCCGGAGGTGGTGAACTCCGGGTCGCGCTCGCGCCGCATGTACTCCTGGAAGTCGGCCGCCTGCTCCCGGCACCAGTCCACCTGACGCAGGTGCAGCTCCGCAGCCTCCAGGGCCAGGGCGTCGGCGTGGATGCGTGCGAGCGCCTGCGCGACACGGCCGGCCGCGATCGCGTCGGCGCCGGCGTCGTGGGCGGCGAGCAGGTCGACGCCGTAGTGGCTCGCGGTCACCGTGAGGGTGCGCTTGCCGCGGCGGAACTTGTCCACGGCCTTGTCGATCACCAGCGGGTCGATGATCGGGCCGGGGGAGACGAGGGGCGCCACGCGGTAGCGGCGAGCCTCGCGGTCGAGCAGGGTGAAGTCGTACGGCGCGTTGTAGGCGACGACCGGGATGTCGCGGTCGAACAGGCTGCGCAGCTGCGCGACGATCGCGGCGACACCGCGCGCCGGATCCATCCCCAGCTCCCGCGCGCGCTCGGTCGTGACGCCGTGCACCGCGGTCGCCTCGGACGGGATCTCGACACCCGGGTCGAGGATCCAGTCGCGGCGGTGCAGCACCTCACCGGTCTCGTCGAGCAGGCCGACGTGCGCGGTGACGATGCGAGCGGACTCCACGTCGATCCCCGTGGTCTCCAGATCGAAGACCCCCAGCCGGTGGTGCCAGTTGCTCATACCCCAACGCTAAGCACCCCCACCGTCACTCGTACGGCTCACACGCCGAAGGGCAGGTAGTTGCGGTCGACACGCCGGTGGAGGCCGCAACTACCTGCACTTCGGCGTGCCGACGAAGGCTCAGTCGCGGCGCGGCTCGATGTGCAGCCAGTAGAAGTTCTGCGTGCCGAGGGTCAGGGTGAACCGGCCGTCCTCGGCCACGGTCGGGAACTCCGCCCCGCCGAACAGGTCGTACAGCGTCCGCCCGGCGAACTCCGGCGCCTCCAGCGTGACCGACACGGGATTGTGCGCGAACGAGAACACGCACAGCACGTCCTCCGGCTGGTCGCCGAAGTGCGTCCCGCTGCCCTCGTAGGAGCGGATGAACGCGAGCACGGACTCGTGGTCGGTCGGCAGGACGCGGATGTCGCCAAGCCCGAACACCGGGTGCGCCTTGCGCACGTGGATGACGTTGCGGATCCAGTGCAGCAGCGACCGGGACTGGGCGAGCTGCGCCTCCACGTTCACCTGGTTGTAGTGGAACACCAGCGACTGCACGACGGGCAGGTAGAGCTTGCCCGGGTCGGCGCTGGAGAAGCCGGCGTTGCGGTCCGGCGTCCACTGCATCGGAGTGCGTGAACTGTCGCGGTCGGGCAGCCAGATGTTGTCGCCCATCCCGATCTCGTCGCCGTAGTACAGGAACGGGCTGCCGGGCAGCGAGAACAGCAGCGCGTGGGCGAGCTCCAGCTCGGCGCGGGAGTTGTCGAGCAGCGGGGCGAGGCGGCGGCGGATGCCGATGTTGGCTCGCATGCGCGGGTCGTAGGCGTACCAGCCGTACATCGCCTGGCGATACTCCTCGCTCACCATCTCGAGCGTCAGCTCGTCGTGGTTGCGCAGGAACACGCCCCAGGCGGCGCCCTCGGGCACGTCGGTGGTCTCGGACAGCACCCGGACGAGCTCGCCGGCCTGCTGCGACCGCAGCGCGTAGAAGATGCGCGGCATGACGGGGAAGTCGAAGGCCATGTGGCACTCGGGCTCCTCCTCGCTGCCGAAGAACGCGGCGACCTCGCGCGGCCACTGGTTGGCCTCGGCGATCATGATGCGGCCCGGGTACTCGCGGTCCACCCACTCCCGTAGCCGGATGATGAACTCGTGCGTCTTCGGCTCACCCTCGCCGTTGCCCTCGTCGGACTCGTAGAGGTAGGGGATGGCGTCGAGCCGGAATCCGTCGACGCCGAGGTCGAGCCAGAACTTGACGATGTCGTACATCGCCTCGTGCACGGCCGGGTTCTCGAAGTTGAGGTCGGGCTGGTGCGAGAAGAAGCGGTGGAAGTAGTACTGCCGCCGGGCCTCGTCGAACGCCCAGTTGGAGTCCTCGGTGTCGACGAAGATGATGCGGATGTCCGGCCACTTGTCGTCGGTGTCGTTCCACACGTAGAAGTCGCCGTACGGGCCCTCGGGGTCGGACCGCGACTGCTGGAACCACTCGTGCTGGTCGGAGGTGTGGTTGATCGGCAGGTCGATGATGATGCGCATATTGCGCTCGTGCGCCTTGGTGACGAGCTCGCGGAACTCCTCGATCGTCCCGAACTCGGGCAGGATCGCCTTGAAGTCGGACACGTCGTACCCGCCGTCGCGCAGCGGCGACTGGAAGAACGGCGGCAGCCAGAGGGCGTCGATGCCGAGCCACTGCAGGTAGTCGAGCTTGGAGGTGAGCCCCGAGATGTCGCCCGACCCGTCGCCGTTGCTGTCGACGAACGACCGCACCATGACCTCGTAGAAGACCGACCGGCGGTACCACTGGGGATCGAGGGCGAGCCCGGGCAGCGTGATGGGCGCGGTGAAACTCACGGTTCTCCTTGGGGGCGAAGAGGCGGGTGCAAACGATTACAACCAGTGAAGTCTAAGGTTCATTCGGGCTCCCGCGCGCCTCGGTTGCCTAGACTGGCGGACGATGTTCATCACCTCCCCCTACGCCGCCGACCTCGAGCGCGTCCCCGTCCGCGAGGGGGCCCTCGGCATCCTCGGCTCGACCACCCGGTTCTGGGACTACGGCGACCCGGATGCGGACACGACGCTCGTGCTCGTGCACGGCTTCCGCGGCGACCATCACGGCCTGGAGCCGGTGGTGGCGCAGCTGCGCGGTGTGCGGATGGTGTCGCCCGATCTCCCGGGGTTCGGGGAGTCGACGCCGATGACCGAGGCGGCGCACGACATCGACGGGTACGGCCGGTGGCTGCGGGAGTTCGTGGCCGGGCTGGAGCTGCCCGCGGGCGGACGCGTCGTGCTGCTGGGCCACTCGTTCGGCTCGATCGTGGTGTCCGGGTCGCTGGCCACGGCATCCTCCGGCGTCGCCCGTCCGGACGCCGTGGTGCTCGTGAACCCCATCGGCCAGCCCGCGCTGGAGGGCCCGCGCGGTGTCTTCACCCGTCTCGCGATCTTCTACTACTGGCTCGCCGCCGCGCTGCCGGAACGCCTGGGCTTCGGGCTGCTGCGCAACCGCGTCATCGTGCGCGTGATGAGCATGGCGATGGCGAAGACGAGGGATGCGTCCCTCCGTCGTTGGATCCACGACCAGCACGACCGCTACTTCTCCGCGTTCAGCGACCGCCGCGTGGTGCTGGAGGCGTTCCGCGCTTCCGTGTCCCACGACGTGAGCGAGTACGCGGCGCGCATCCCCGAGCGGACGCTGCTGGTCGCCGCGGAGAAGGACGACATCACGCCGATCGAGGCCGAGTTCCGGCTGCAGACGCTGTTCCCCGACGCGGAGCTGGTCGCCATCCCGGACGTCGGGCACCTCATCCACTACGAGACGCCGGTGTCGGCCGCCGGGGCGATCGAGCGCTTCCTGGGGGAGTCCGCGTGAAGATCCTCTTCGACTGCCGCTACACCCGGATCGGCCGACACGACGGCATCAGCCGCTACACGGCGGGCGTCGTGACCGCGCTGGCGAAGCTGCACCCGGTCACCATGCTGATCAGCGACCACCGCCAGCTGGAGCTGCTGCCCGACCTGCCGTGGGAGCTCATCCCGTCGCCGACCTCCGCCGGGGAGCCCTGGGTCGCGCGCACGGTGAACAAGCTCGACCCGGACATCGTCTTCACCCCGATGCAGACGATGGGCGGCTTCGGCCGGAAGTACCGCCTCGTGCTGACGGTCCACGACCTCATCTACTATCGGCACCCGACGCCGCCGCGCGACCTGCCGGCGTTCGTGCGGGGGCTGTGGCGGCTGTACCACCTGGCGTGGTGGCCGCAGCGGATGCTGCTGAACCGCTCCGACGCGGTGGTCACCGTGTCGGAGACGACCGAGGGCCTCATCGCCGAGCACCACCTGACCAAGAAGCCGGTCTATGTCGTGCCGAACGCGGCAGACATGCCCGCGCTCGCGCCGGGCCGTGCGGAGCGCACCGCACCCGAGTCGAAGAGCCTCGTCTACATGGGCTCGTTCATGCCGTATAAGAACGTGGACACGCTGGTGCGGGCAGCGGCGCTGCTGCCGGACTACACGCTCCACCTGATGAGCCGGGTGTCCGACGACGAGCGTCAGCGATTGGCCGAGCTCGCACCGGGCGCGCGCATCGTCTTCCACGACGGCGCGAGCGACGAGGAGTACGCGGAGACGCTGGCCGCGGCGACGGCGCTGGTGACGGCGTCGCACGACGAGGGCTTCGGCATCCCGCTGGTGGAGGCGATGGAGCTGGGGACGCCGGTGGTCGTCAGCGATATCCCGATCTTCCGCGAGATCGGCGGGGAGGCTGCGCTGTTCTTCTCCGCGGACGACGCCGAGGAGGTCGCCGCGCGCGTACGGCACCTGGAGGAGGACGGCGTGTGGGCCGCGCGGTCGGCTGCCGGTCGCGCGCAGGCGCAGCGGTACACCTGGGACGGGTCGGCGCGGCACCTGCTCACGGTGCTGGAGACGACGGCGGCGCGGTCGCGCTGACGACGGCTACATCACCGACGCGGTGAACAGGTCGCGATCCTCCGGCCCGAGGTTGAAGCGGTCGAGGGTCAGCTCGCCGTCGTCGTAGATGAAGCGGTGCACCGAGCCGTTCGGGATGAGCTCGCCCGGCCCGGGCAGCGCATGGTCGGTCACGTGACGCACCAGCGACGAGATGACGCCTCCGTGGCTGACCACGATGACGTTCTCGCCGGGATGCTGCTCGCCCAGCTCGCGCAGGGCCGGCAGCGCCCGGGCGACGACCTCGTCGCGGGTCTCGCGGCCGGGGACGGGCATCCCGTCGGGCCAGCGGTCGAGGATCTGCTCGCCGGTCAACCCCTCCGCCTCGCCGTAGTTGCGCTCGGCTACCGCGGGCAGCCGCTCCGGGTCGCCGAGGCCGACGTGCCCGGCGATGATCCGGGCGGTCTCGAGCGCGCGAGACAGCGGGCTCGCGTAGATCGCGTCGAACCGGCCTCCCGAGAGCGCGAGTCCGGTCGTCTCCGCCTGGGCGCGGCCCGTGTCGTTGAGCGGGATGTCGCTGGAGCCCTGGATGCGCTTCGCGAGGTTCCAGTCGGTCTGACCGTGCCGAACGAGGGAGATGAAGGTCACGCGCGTCCTTTCGCCGCGGGACGCGCAGGTGCCGGCTGGTTCAGCCGAGCCGCTTGGCGAGCTCGACGAGCGTCTCCGTCGTCCCGCCGTCCAGCTTAATGGTCGCGCGGCCGTCGCCCTTGGTCTGGCCGCGGTTGACGATGACGATCGGAAGGCGGCGGCGCCGCGCCTCCTCGAGCAGGCGGATGCCGGAGTTGACGACCAGCGACGAGCCCGCGATGACCAGCGCGTCCGCCGACCGGACGAGCGCGCTCGCCTCACGGTACTTCTCGGCCGGGACGAACTCGCCGAAGAACACCACATCCGGCTTGAGGTGACCGCCGCAGACCGTGCAGTCGGGGACGATGAAGGCGTCGATGTCGGTGACGATCGCGTCACCGTCCGGAGCGATCTCGACGGCGCCCTCCGTATCCAGCCATGGGTTCGCGGCGTCGATGCGCGCGGTGATCGCCTCGCGGGCGAAGATCTGGCCGCAGACGAGGCAGAGCACCCGGTCCATCGCGCCGTGCAGGTCGACGACGCGGCGGGATCCCGCCTGCTTGTGCAGGCCGTCCACGTTCTGGGTGATGACGCCGTTCGCCGCGCCCGACGCCTCCAGCGACGCGAGCGCGCGGTGGCCGGCGTTCGGATGCGCGGCCGCGAACCGGCGGTAGCCCAGGTGGCTGCCGGCCCAGTAGCGCTTGCGGAAGCGGTCGTCGGCGAGGAACTGCTGGAACGTCATCGGCGTGCGCTTCGGCGCGCCCTCGCCGCGGTAGTCCGGGATGCCGGAGTCGGTGGACACGCCCGCACCGGTCAGCACCGCGAAGCGGCGACCGCTCAGGAGCTCGACGGTCTGGTCGATGCCGCGGGCCAGCTCCGGCGGGAGCTCGGTCGTCAGCGTGGTCACAGGCACCTCCAGATCCTCCTCCACTCTAAACACCCCAGTTTTCGGATTTGTTTCGTCGGCCTGGCAATGTGGACGCCATGCTCCTGCACCGCATCGACGACCTGGAGGCCGACGGCCTCGCCGACTACTCCCGCCTCACCGACGTGGCCTTGCGCCGGGTGAGCGAGCCCGCGGGCGGCCTGTACATCGCCGAGTCGACCAAGGTCATCACCCGGGCGCTGGCCGCCGGGCACCGGCCCCGGTCGGTGCTGCTGCAGGAGCAGTGGCTGCCGGACGTCGAGCCGCTGCTGGCGCCGTATCCGGACGTCCCGGTGTTCGTCGGATCGGCGGAGGTGCTGGAGCGGCTGACCGGGTACCACCTGCACCGCGGCGCCCTGGCCGCCATGCACCGGCCGGAGCTGCCCGATCCCGCGGAGCTGCTGCGGGACGCGCGGCGCGTGGTCGTGCTCGAGGACATCGTCGACCACACCAACGTCGGGGCGATCTTCCGCGCGGTCGCCGGTCTCGGCGCCGACGCCGTGCTCGTCACGCCGCGCTGCGCCGATCCGCTCTACCGGCGCAGTGTCCGGGTGAGCATGGGCACGGTGCTGCAGGTGCCGTGGACGCGACTGCCTGAGTGGGATGACGCCGTCCCGCTGCTCCACGACGCCGGCTTCGACATCGCGGCGCTCGCCCTCGCCGACGACGCAGTGACGCTCGACGAGTACGCGGCAGCACCGCCGGAGCGGGTGGCGATGGTCTTCGGCGCGGAAGGGGACGGGCTCAGCCGCCGGGCGCTGGCCGCAGCGGACACGGTGGCCACCATCCCGATGCTGCACGGCGTGGACTCGCTCAACGTCGCGTCCGCCTCCGCTGTCGCGTTGTGGGCGCTGCGCGCGCGTTCTCAGCCGTCGCATCGGTAGGCCCGGATACCATCGAGGCGTGCCCCAGCAAGTCCTCGCCGATCCGCCGCGCCGTGTTTCCCGTCAGGTGTATCGCCGCCGCCGGATCGTCGTCTTCGGGCTGCTGACGGCCATCCTGGTCGCCTTCGTGTACGTCGTCGGGTCGCTCGTGGCTCCCGTGCCGGCGACCGCCGCCGTCACCGCGCACGACAAGACGATCGCGCAGCCGGCCGCGCAGCTCGCGTGGCCCGGGTACGGATCGGCGGCGATCGTCGCGCCCAACTATCCCGGCGCGTCGGCCTCGCACGGCAGCGAGGCCAGCGTCCCGATCGCGAGCATAACGAAGACGATCACGGCGCTCGTGGTACTGGAGAAGAAGCCGCTCGACGGGAACGACCAGGGGCCGGACATTGCGTTCACCCAGCGCGACGTCGACATCTGGAACCAGGTCATCGGAGCGGGCGGCTCGTGGGCGCCGGTCGTCGCGGGGACGTCGATGACCGAGAAGCAGGCGCTCGAGGCGATGCTGCTGCCGTCGGCGAACAACTACGCCATCTCGCTCGCGAACTGGGCGTACGGCTCCACCGGCGCGTACGTGAAGGCCGCCAACGACTGGCTGGCGCAGAAGGGCTTCACCGGCACGAAGATCACGACGCCCGACGGCCTCGACCCGGGAAACGTCAGCACCACGAAGGACCTCATCGGGATCGGGAAGCTCGTGCTCGCATCGCCGGCGCTCTCGTCGATCGTGTCGCAGAAGAGCGTGACGCTTCCGGGCGCCGGCGCGCAGGACAACACCAACACGCTCCTCGGGTTCGAGGGCATGGACGGCATCAAGACCGGCAACACCGACGAAGCGGGCAACTGCCTCCTGTTCTCGGCGCAGGTTCCCGTCGGCAACACGAAGGTGCGCGTCCTCGGCGTCGTGCTGGGTGCGCCGACCCATGACGACCTCTGGGCCGGGGTGCAGGCGCTGCTGACGAGTGTGAAGGCGGGCTTCCACCAGGTGACGCCGGTCGAGAAGGGTCAGGTCTTCGGCACCTACACGACGGCGTGGGGCGCATCCTCGAAGCTGATCGCCACCGAGACGAAGTCGTTCGTGGTCTGGTCGGACACGCCCATCGCGGTGGACCTGCAGACCCGGCCGCTGTCGTCCGGATTCACGGGCGACATCCTCGGACAGGGCACCTTCACGCTGAACGGCAAGACCGAGACGGTGCCGCTCGCGCTGGCGAAGGACGTGCCCGATCCCGGGTTCGGCTGGCGGCTGGCGCACCCGGGCGGGCTCGGGACGTAGCGCGTCCCTCGCGCTCAGTCCCCGCTGATCAGGAACGGCCCGGCCTGCGGGCGCTTCGCCGTGATGTGGTCGCCGGACGACTGGTGGCGGATGCGGCGCAGCACCCAGGGGACCAGGTACTCGCGCGCCCAGGACAGGTCCTCCGACCGCGCCTGTCGCCACGTCCGCGGCGGCAGCGGCTCGGGCTCCATCGGCTGCAGGTCGTTCTCGACGTTCAGCGCGGCCAGCACCATGCGGGCGACCGTGTGGTGGCCGAGCGGCGCGAGGTGGAGGCGGTCGGGCGCCCACATCCGGGAATCCTGGATCTCGGTCAGCGACCACTGGTCGGCCACGATGCAGTCGTACCGGGCGGCGATGGCGCGCACGTTCTCGTTGTAGATCGCCACCTTGCCGCGGATGCCGCGGAACACCGGTGAGAAGCCGACGTCGACGCCGGTGAAGACGACGACGGTCGCGCCGTCGACGCTCAGGCGCGACACGGCCTCGTCGAAGAGCAGCGCGATCTGGTCGGGGTCGGTCCCCGGGCGGATGACGTCGTTGCCGCCCGCCGAGATGGTGATGAGGTCGGGGCGCAGCGCGACGGCCGCATCCACCTGCTCGTCCAGGATCTGCTTGATCAGCTTGCCGCGCACCGCGAGGTTCGCGTACGCGAAGTCGTCGGTCTTCTGGCTCAGCACCTCGGCCACGCGGTCCGCCCAACCGCGGTGGCCTCCCGGGCTGCCGGGCTCCGGGTCGCCGATGCCTTCGGTGAACGAGTCGCCCAGGGCGACGTAGCGGGACCAGGGATGCTGAGCTTCGGCCATTGCTCCATTCTGCAACGCCCGAGGGTGTCGGTGCTCTCGGGTAGATTTGATCCAAGTGGAGACGACAGCAACACCCGAGCCGGACGAGTCCGAGCGACCCGGCGCGCACGCCGGAAGCTTCGCCGCCGAGCACCTGTCGCCGTCGTTCCCTGAGCGCGCGGCGTGGGGAACGGCCGGAAAGCTCCGTGCCTGGCAGGCCGAAGCGCTCGACGCCTACTTCGTGAACGAGCCGCGGGACTTCCTCGCCGCCGCGACGCCCGGCGCCGGTAAGACGACCTTCGCCCTCCGCCTCGCCACCGAACTGCTCTCGCGCCGGGTGGTGGAGCGGGTCACCGTGGTGGCGCCGACCGAGCACCTGAAGCGTCAGTGGGCGGAGGCGGCCTCCCGGGTCGGGCTGAACCTCGACCCGGACTTCAAGAACTCGGACGGCAGGTACGCGCGGCACTACCGCGGCGCCGCAGTCACGTACGCCCAGGTCGCGATGCGCCCCTCCCTGCACAAGGACATCACCGAGGCCCACAAGACGCTGGTGATCCTCGACGAGGTGCACCACGGCGGCGACGCGCTCAGCTGGGGCGACGGGATCCGCGACGCCTTCGAGCGCGCGACGCGGCGCCTGTCGTTGACCGGTACGCCGTTCCGTTCCGACACGGCGCCGATCCCGTTCGTCACGTACCTGCCCGACCGCCAGGGCATCCGTACCTCGGTCACCGACTACAACTACGGCTACGGCCGGGCGCTGGAGGACGGCGTCGTCCGTCCGGTGATCTTCATGGTCTACGCCGGCCACATGCGCTGGCGCACCAAGACCGGCGACGAGATGGAGGCTCGGCTCGGCGAGGGCAACACGAAGGACATCACCTCACAGGCGTGGCGCACCGCCCTCGACCCGCGCGGCGAGTGGATCCCGGCGGTGCTGTCGGCCGCGGACCGCCGCCTGACCGAGGTGCGCAACTCCATCCCGGACGCCGGCGGCCTCGTCATCGCGACCGATCACTACGCCGCCCGCGCCTATGCCGACCTGCTGCAGCAGATCAGCGGCGAGCCGGTGACGGTGGTGCTCTCGGACGAGAAGGAGGCGAGCGACCGGATCGAGGCGTTCTCGAAGGGCGACTCGCGCTGGATGGTCGCGGTGCGCATGGTGTCGGAGGGTGTGGACGTGCCACGGCTCGCCGTGGGGGTGTACGCGACCAGCGCCTCCACGCCGCTGTTCTTCGCGCAGGCCATCGGCCGCTTCGTGCGCGCACGACGGCGCGGAGAGACCGCGTCGGTCTTCCTGCCGAACGTCCCCACTCTGATGGCGCTGGCGAACGCGATGGAGCTGGAGCGCGACCATGCGCTCGACCGCGTCGTCGAGGAGAACGCCGAGGGCGACCTGTGGAATCCCGAGGACGCGATGGTCGCCGAGGCGAACCGCGAGGAGCGGGCGTCGGAGGCGCTGACCGAGGAGTTCGCCTTCGAGGCGCTGGGATCGGAGGCGAACTTCGACCGTGTCCTGTACGACGGCAAGGAGTTCGGCAGCTTCGCCGTGCCCGGGACGGACGAGGAGCACGACTTCATCGGGCTGCCCGGCATCCTCGAGCCCGAGCAGGTTCACGAGCTGCTGCTGCAGCGCCAGCAGCGCCAGGCCCGCCGCCACTCGTCACGTCCGGCCACGGCCGAGGGTCACCCGCCGGCGCCGCTGCACCGGACGTTGAAGGAGCAGCGTCAGCTGCTCAACAGCCTCGTGGGGCTCTACTCGAAGAACTCGGGGGAACCGCACGGCCTCATCCACGCCGAGCTCCGGCGCGTCTGCGGCGGTCCGGCCGTCGCGCAGGCGAGCGTCACGCAGCTGCAGGCGCGGATCGACTTCCTCCGCAAGCGACTGGGGTCGCACTAGCCCCGCCCGGCCGCCGCGTCGCCTCCGCTACGCCGCCGCCTCGTCGTCGCCGGCGATCTCGACGTGGATGCGGCGCAGATCCTCCACCAGCGAGCCGATGAGCACCCAGTGCCGCGGGTCGGGCGTCGCGATGGTCAGCGGCGCCGTCAGCACCGGGACGCCGGCCGTCTCGGTGCCCGGCTCCACCACCGGCTCGTCCGGATCGCGGGCCAGGAGCCGCAGGTCGTGCGCTGCCCGGTGCAGTTCGTCGCTGATGGCATGGATGGTCGGCTCGGCCGCGAGGCTGTCGTCGTAATGGTCGTGATAGGCGCGCGTCATCCCCAGCGTTCGGTTGATCAGCGGACGCAGGCTGGCGAACAGCTGCTGGTCGTGCTCGAGGTAGACGCGGTGCTTTCGCTGCCGCGGGTTCAGCGACAGGCTCTCGTCGGCCGCGGTGATCGCCGTCTGCGCCTTCGCCTCCATCGGCCGGAGCAGTCTGGCCTCGATGAGCAGCGCATCCAGCTCGCCGCGGGTATGCGTCGTGCGGAGCGCGTCGCCCAGCCGGTCGAGGGTGGAGGCGATCTCGTTCCCCAGCGCCACGACCGCCTGCCGCGCCGGGGCGGTCAGCACCGGAGGGACGATGGCGACGTTGACGACGACGCCGATCGCTGCTCCGATGACCGTCTCCACGATCCGCGCGAGGGCGTACTCGGGGTCGGACGCGCCGATCGCCAGCACCAGCATTGCGGTGATCGGGACCTGGTTGGCGGTCCCGGGCGTCAGCTTCAGCGCCCACGCGAGGAGGACCGACACGACGACCGCGAGCAGCACGATCCAGCTGTTCGTGCCGAAGGCGAGGCCGATCAGGTAGGCGATCACGACCCCGACGATCACGCCGAGGGAGCGCTCGATCGCGCGTCCCACCGACTGGTTGACGCTGGGCTGCACCACCAGCAGCGCCGCGATCGTCGCGAAGATCGGCAGCTCGCCGTGCACGAACACGCTCGCCACCGCCCAGGCGACGATCATGGCGACCGCGGTCTTCACGACCTGGAGGAACGGTGCCCGCGTGCTGGTCCGGATGGTGGCGGGGAGCGCGATCCCGGCCGGGAGCCGGCGGCGTCTCGTGCTGGTGCGTGCCACGGACTCCACGCTACCGGGCGTAGCGCGCGTACGCCTTCGCCGCGCGCTCCAGCCGGGTGCTGCGGGCCTCGGTGAGATGCGCGAAGGGCTGCGGAGCGACCCGTGCTCCGTCCCGGCGCCAGGTGCCGACCACGCGGCCTCCGGCGACGATGACGGGCTGGAAGACCCCGTTCCCACCGGGCACGATCAGCTCGAAGTGGCCGTCGTCCAGGATGGGCGAGCGGTCCTGATAGCCGAGCAGGTACTCGTCGAACGCGGGCAGCAGGTGCACCGCATCCTTCTCGGCGCGGGTCGCCGGCGTGGAGGCGGCACGATCGGCGAGCTCGGCGGTCACCAGGTACTCGACGCCGTCGCTCTCCACGGTCGTCACGGCGTCGCCGAGCACGGCGAGCCCGGTCTTCGCGCCCGCCATGGTGCCCTTGGTCCACCAGACGAAGTCGCGGATGGTCGCCGGACCGTGTCCCTGGAGGTACCGGAGGAGGAACTGCGCGTGCGCCTCGTCGGGCTCGAGCGGCGGGGGAGCGGGGGCCCACTCGTCGAGCAGGACGAGCGCCTGCGTCGGGTTGCCGTTGCCCGAGCGGATCACCGGTCCCCAGCACAGCAGGCCGGTCTGCGCGAGGAAGTAGATGAGGTGGTAGCCGCGCTGCCCGGTCGTGGAGACCCCGGCGGCCTCCCACACCTCCATCAGCTCGGCCCGGCCGATGGTGCGTCCGCCCGCGAGCGCGCCCGTGACGACGTCGGCTGCCCGCTCGAAGTCGGAGGCGGTGAGACCGAGCTGCTGCTGCCGCCGACCGAGGCCGGCGACCATGCGATCCATCGTGATCGAGAGCATCCACCGGAGGTCTTCCGGAGGGACGAAGTGGAGCGTGCCGCGCATCGGCCACGATCGGATGATCCGACCGGCGTCCAGGTCGGCCAGGACGTCGCTCAGCGTCGCGCCGGTGGTCCGCAGGGCGAGCGCCCAGCATCCCGCCGCGAAGTCCTGCCCCTGGAGCGCGAGCAGGCGGCGGCCCACGGAGGCGGCGTCCGACTCGCGCGGCCCGTCGATCGCCTGTGCGAGGCGCCGCATCCGGAGCAGGTCGGCGCGGGAGACGCGGGTGGCGGCACGGCTGGCGGGCATGGGGGCCAGCCTGCCAGAGACCACCGACAGTGCGTCAGAGCAGGCCGAGCTCCGTGAGCTGTTCGCTCAGCCCGGCGCCGTCGGGCGCGTACACCCACGGGGTGCCGGAGAGCTCGCTGTGCTTCTCGGCCTTCGACCGGCCGCCGGCGAGCACCGCCTCACCGCTGGAGAGCTGCCGGATGGCCACGGCCGCGACATTGTCGGGATGCGCCACCGTGAACTCGCCGTAGAGGTCTTCGTCGTGCTGTCCGTCGTCGCCGATCAGCAGCCATTTGAGGCCGGGGAACTCCTGGGCCAGCCGCTCGAGGCTCGTGCGCTTGTGCTCGCGTCCGCTCCGGAACCAGCGGTCGTGCGTCGGCCCCCAGTCGGTCAGCAGCAGAGGACCGGCGGGGAAGAGGTTCCGCGACAGGAACCGCGTGAGCGTCGGCGCGACGTTCCAGGCGCCCGTGGAGAGGTAGAGCACGGGGGCGCCGGGATGCGCGGTGGCCAGCCGCTCCAGCAGCACCGACATCCCCGGCGTGGGCACGCGGGCGTGCTCGTCGAGCACGAACGTGTTCCAGGCGGCGAGCAGCGGACGGGGGAGAGCGGTGACCATGACCGTGTCGTCGATGTCGGAGATGACCCCGAAGGTCGCCTTCGGGTCGACCACGAACACCGGCGCCTCGAACACGCGGGTCGACTCCGAGGTGGACAGCTTGACCGTGTGCCAGCCCGGCGTCAGCTGCGCGGGCACGACCGTGTCGATGACGCCGCCGCGATCGGTGACCACCTCGTGGCGGTCGCCCTCGATCTCGACGGTGACCGTCGTGTTCGCGAGCGGCACGCTGATGAACGAGCGCCAGCCGCGGACCGACTCCTCGCGCTTGCGGTGCAGCCGTTCCGCGCGGCTGCCGGGGCGCGGGTCCTTCGCCAGCACCACGCGGCCCAGGATGCGCACCCAGCTGGGCGCGCCGTAGCCGGTGTACGGCACGATCGTCGGGAGGAACCCGCGTCTGCGGGCGCGGCGCGCACGGAAGTCGTGGAAGGCGTCCTCGATGCGGGCGGCCCGGTGCATGATCGGCTCCACCGCCGCGCTGCGACGGGAAGCGGAGTCGCCGGAGACCGGAGCGGGGCGCTGTTCGGGGGAGAGCATCTGATCCATTTTCTCATGGAGTGAAGGTTCATTCGTATGCATCCCCCAGATCTGGGGGACTTTTCTTCGGCGGGTCGAAGAGTAATACCCAGCGGAAGTGAGGTTTCCCCGACTACGATCGAGGTATGTGCGACGGTGATCCCGTCGCCGGGCTGGGGACCCGCACCACCGACTGATCCAGAGAGAGAAGGAGTCGCCCTCGTGCCCATCAACGATCTGGTCGCCGGACAGAGCAGCGTCGGAGCACCGCTCGTCCGTACCGAGCCGATCCAGGAGCGCAGCGCCGCCCGTATCGACGCCCTGCTCGATGCCGCCGCCGACGTCGTCGACGAGATCGGCTTCGACCGGCTGACCACGGCCATGGTGGCCGAGCGCGCCGGCGCGTCCATCGGGACCGTCTACCGCTACTTCCCGGACCGCATCGTCCTGCTTCAGGCGCTGCGCGACCGGGCCCTGCTGCGCTACCGCCACTCGGTCGTCGCCGCCATCCACGCCCAGGCGCCGGAGCACTGGTGGAACGCCGTCGAGGCGGCCATCGACGCCTTCGTGGACATGTTCCGGACCGAGCGCGGATTCCGCATCATCCGCTTCGCCGACGCCGAGCGTGCGGGCGTGCCCGAGGACGAGGTGGTGCGCGAGGCGGGGTTCGCCCAGCAGTTCGCGCAGATCCTCTCCGACGAGTACGGACTGCCGGCCGGCGACGACCTGGCCTTCCGCCTCGAGGTCGTCGTGGAGATCATGGACTCCCTGATCAACCGGGCTTTCGTGGAGAACCCGGACGGCGACGAGCGGTACATCGCCGAGGCGCGGACCGTCGCCCGCGAATACCTCGAGAGCCGGTTCGACCCCAAGGGCTGATCCGCCCGCCGCGGGAATGTCGGTGGTCGGTGGCAGGTTGCCATCCACACGGGCGAGCGCTCCGAACAGGGAGCGAACGCCGCGGAACGGCACCGTCACCGAACGAAGGGGGGCCGCGTGAGAGCGACCCTGAACGTCACGATTCGACGCAATTCATTGCCAAAACAGCGCCTGGCTGTTTGGCTGGGGGTGATGGCCGCCACAGTCTTCGCACCCCGCCGCGACGCCGATCGCGCAGTGACCCGTTCGACGGGAGCGCTGTCGTGATCGAGTTCCGTGACGTCACGAAGCGGTTCCCGGACGGGACGCTCGCCGTCGACGACTTCTCGCTCGTCATCCCGTCCCGCAAGATCACCGTGCTGGTGGGCTCGTCGGGCAGCGGCAAGACGACCATCCTGCGCATGATCAACCGGATGGTCGACCCGACCTCCGGCGCCATCGAGATCGACGGCCAGGACGTCCTCTCGCTGAAGCCCGTCGCCCTGCGCCGATCCATCGGCTACGTCATGCAGAACTCCGGCCTCCTGCCGCACCGCAAGGTCGTCGACAACATCGCGACCGTGCCGCTGCTCAAGGGCGTCAAGAAGAAGGAGGCGCGGGAGCGCGCGCTGGAGCTCATGGACACCGTGGGGCTCGAGCGCTCCCTGGCCGATCGCTACCCGAGCCAGCTCTCCGGCGGCCAGCAGCAGCGCGTCGGTGTCGCCCGCGGTCTCGCGGTCGACCCCAACATCCTGCTGATGGACGAGCCGTTCGGCGCGGTCGACCCGATCGTGCGCGACGACCTCCAGAACGAACTGCTCCACCTGCAGCGCGACCTCGACAAGACGGTCGTCTTCGTGACCCACGACATCGACGAGGCGTTCAAGCTCGGCGACCAGGTGGTCATCTTCCGCAAGGGCGGCATCGTCGCCCAGAAGGGCACGCCCGCCGAGATCCTGGCGAACCCCGCCGACGACTTCGTCGCGTCGTTCGTCGGCGCCGACCGCGGGCGCCGCGTGCTGCATGTCGAGCAGACCCCGACCGGCTCGGTGCTGGTCGACAGCGACGGGCGCGCCGCCGGCGTGCTCTCCGGCGCGAGCGCCGCTCCCTCCGAGGCAAAGGCCGCGACCGTCTCGGTCGCGGGTGCTCCGGCGCAGGGTGAGGACGCGTCGTGAGCTTCTTGTGGTCGAACCTCGGCCCTGTCTGGAATCTCACGGTCAATCACGTGTGGCTCGCCGCGCTCCCGATCGTCATCGGGTTCATCGTGTCGGTGCCGATCGGCTGGGTGGCGAACCGATACCGCTGGAGCCGCGGCGTGCTGCTGACGATCTGCGGCATCCTGTACGCCATCCCGTCGCTGCCGTTCTTCTTCGCGATGCCGGCGCTGATCGGCACGCAGATCCTGTCGCCGCTCAACCTCGTCGTCGCCCTGAGCGTCTACGCCGTGGCGATCATGGTGCGGACCGCGGCGGATGCGCTCGCGTCCGTTCCCGGCGACGTGCTGCAGTCGGCGACCGCCGTCGGATACTCCGGCTGGCGCCGCTTCTGGTCGGTGGAGCTGCCGCTCGCGGGACCCGTGCTGCTGGCCGGTCTGCGGGTGGTCTCGGTGAGTACGGTCAGCCTGGTCAGCGTCGGTGCTCTGCTCGGCGTCCCGAATCTGGGCTTCCTCTTCACCGACAGCCTCAACCGGTACTACCCGGAGGAGGCGGTCGTCGGGATCGTGCTCATCATGATCCTCGCACTGCTGTTCGACCTGCTCCTGGTCGGGCTCGGCCGCGTGCTGCTGCCGTGGGCGCGCGCCGACCGGCGGGCCAAGCGCCTCCGGCACCGTGAGACGGTGAAGGCGGTGACCGGCGCATGACCGACATCCTCGCCGCCTTCGCGTGGATCGCCGACCCGGCCAACTGGGCCGGTCCCGGCGGCATCCCGGCCCGCACGGGCGAGCACATCCTGTACTCGCTGCTGACCCTGCTGCTCGCGGCTGTGATCGCGCTGCCGATCGGCTTCGCCATCGGTCACACCGGGCGCTTCCGCGGCATCGCCGTCGGTGTCTCCGGCGCCCTCCGCGCCCTGCCGACGCTCGGTCTCGTCATCTACCTGGCGCTCATCACGACCAATCTGACGATCGTGCCTCCGCTGATCGCCCTGACGATCCTCGCCATCCCGCCGGTGCTCGCCGGTGCCTACTCCGGCGTCCAGTCCGTCGACCGGGCCCCCATCGACGCGGCGCGCGCGATCGGGATGACCGGCTGGCAGGTCTTCAGCAAGGTGGAGCTGCCGCTCGCGCTCCCGCTCGTCATCGGCGGCCTCCGCTCCGGCGCCCTGCAGGTGATCGCGACCTGGACGGTCGCGGCGATCCTGCCCGTCGGCGGACTGGGGCGGTTCCTCATCGACGGGATCGCCGTGCAGAACTACCCCGAGATGCTGGGCGGCTCCATCATCGTGATCGCGCTCGCGCTGGTCTCCGACGGGCTGTTCGCCATCGTCCAGCGTCTCGTCGTCCCACGGGGCGTCGTCGCCGGTCGCGTCCGCGACACCGGCGAGGGCGACCGCCGCTCCACCCGCACGCCGGCCCGCGAGAGCGCGCCGACCACCTGACCCGCACCACCTCCTACCCGCACACCGAGCTCCCGCACCGGGACACCAAGAGAGAAGAGATCATGTTCGCATCCAAGAAGAGCCGCGTCGCGGCCGGCGTGCTCGCCGCCGGGGCGCTGCTCGCGCTCAGCGCCTGCTCCTCCGGAGGCGGCGCATTCAGCACCGGCTCCGCCTCGTCCTCGAGTGACACCGTCACCATCGGCTCGGCCGCGTTCGGCGAGTCCGAGATCCTCATGCAGGTCTACGGCCAGGCTCTCGAGGCCAACGGCGTGAAGGTCGCCTACAAGCCGAGCATCGGCCAGCGCGACGTCTACCTCAAGGCGCTGCAGGACGGCTCCATCGACCTCATCCCCGAGTACAGCGGCAACCTGCTCCAGTTCTACGACAAGAGCAGCACCGCGACCTCGAGCGACGACGTCTACGCCGCCCTCAACGACGCCCTGCCGAAGGGCTACGAGGTGCTGGACCAGTCGGAGGCGCAGGACGCCGACTCGTACAACGTCACCAAGGAGTTCTCGGACAAGTACAACGTCAAGAGCCTCGACGACCTCAAGAACGTCACCGTTCCGCTGACCGTCGGCGCGAACCCGGAGTTCGAGACCCGGCCGTACGGCATCCCGGGCCTCAAGTCGGCCTACGGCGTCACCGCGACGCTCAAGCCGATCAGCGACTCCGGCGGACCGCTCACCGTCGCGGCGCTGAAGAACGGCGACGTGCAGCTGGCCGACATCTACACGACGACCCCGGCCATCAAGGACAACGGCTTCGTCACCCTGAAGGACCCGAAGAGCCTGATCGCCGCGCAGAACATCGTGCCGCTGATCAACAGCAAGAAGGCGTCCGACAAGGTGAAGGAGGTCCTGAACAAGGTCTCCAAGGAGCTCACCACTGCCGACCTCATCGACATGAACGGCGAGAACCAGGGTGCGAGCAAGACCCAGCCCGACCAGGTCGCCAAGAAGTGGCTGCAGGACCACCCGATCAAGTAAGGATCAGGCGGCTCCACCACGCGGCGGCTCGGGTTCCCGGGCCGCCGCGTCGGCGTCTGCGGACTCCATGTGCCGCGCCTCGCGCTTGCCCAGCACCTTCTTGACCAGGTAGACGGCGACGATGAACAGCGCGATCACCGCGACGAAGATGTAGCCCGCCCAGTGCAGCTCGCGGGACAGCTCGCGGTAGCCGCCGGCCGCCGCCGAGCCGACGCTCACGTAGGCGAACGCCCAGAGGATGCAGGCCGGCACGGTCCAGGCCATGAAGGTGCGGTACCGCATGGGGCTCATGCCGACGGTCAGCGGGATGAGGGAGTGCAGGACCGGCAGGAACCGGGACAGGAACACGGCGATGCCGCCGCGCCGCGCCAGGTACGCCTCCGCGCGATCGAAGTTGCGGACGCCGATCTTGCGGCCGAGCGCACTGGCGCGGATGCGCGGACCGAAGAACCGGCCGAGAGCGAAGCCGATGGACTCGCCGCAGAGCGCGCCGACGATGACGGCGACCACCAGGGCGACGTACTCGACCGGACTAGAGACGCCGGTGCTCGCGACGAGCACGACGGTGTCTCCCGGGACGACGAGGCCGACCAGGATCGACGTCTCCAGCATGATCGCGACGCCGGCCAGCAGCGTCCGCAGCACCGGGTCGACGCTCTGGACGAGGTCGAGGATCCAGGTCAGGGCGTCGTTCATGTCGTCGGCATCCGTCGCGGCATGCTCGAAGCGTAGCGGTGGACCCTGACCCGGCGCTGCAGAGCGGCGGCGAGGACCCCGTCAGCCCGGCAGCCCCGTTCGCTGAGGAGCCCCGTCAGCTGAGGAGGATCACCAGCGGCGGCACGACGACCAGCAGCGCGGTCGCCACCACGACGGCCGCGCGGAGCGCCGGGCCGACGGTCCGGCGCCCGGCGGTGAGCCGTTCCTCGCGGGCGAGCAGGGCCGCGCGGCGCTGTTCGGGCGTCCGCTTGTCCTTGGGCGCGCCGAGCGCGGCGCCGGCCGGACCGGTCGCATCCACGAGCCGGATCGCGTCGGCGAGCACGGCGTCGCCGGAGGCCTTGCGGGCGGTGTCGTCCGCCAGCTCCTCCAGGAGCAGCGCCACGGCATCCTGCGCCCGGGTCGCGATGGGGAACCAGGGGAGCGCGCGCTTCCAGGAGCGGAACGCGTCGAGCAGCAGATGGTGCTTCTGCCGCAGATGCGCGCGCTCGTGGGCGACCACCGCGTCCAGTTCGGCGGGGGAGAGCAGTTCGATCATGCCCTCCGAGAGAACGGTGACACTGCGCGCGCCCGGGAGGCAGTAGGCGGCGGGCGCGGGATGGTCGATCACGCGGGTGCTGGGGGTGTCCGGCAGCGGCGAGGACAGCAGGCGCAGCAGCTCCATGTGCCGGTGGCGCTGATTGCGGCTGCGCACCGCGGTGAGCGCGAGGTTGAGGAGGAGGTGCGCGGTGAGGAGGATCGCCGCGCTGAGCAGGAACGCGTTGAGCAGGCTGACGCCCGGCGGCAGCGGGCCGTTGAACAGGGACGCGGCGGCGCCCTGGATCCGGCTCCACAGGTCGTCGCCGAAGGGCAGGAGCCCGGCGAGCAGGAGCGACCCGATCATCGAGATGCCGCCGGCGAGCGCGATGGACTGCCACAGCGCGACGGCCAGCACGGGGGCGGCGGCCGGCCACTTGGCGCGCGCGAGCAGCAGCGGCACGGGCCACGCGAGCGCGACGGCCAGCGCGCCGAGGAAGATCGCCCCGGCGAGCGGCGCGACGGGATCGGTGCTCACACGCTGCGGGCGTCGAGCAGGCGGCGCAGCACCTCGGCCTCGGACTCGTCGACGGAGCCGACGAAGTACGCCAGCGCCTCGGTGCGGTCGGAGGACGACTCCAGCACTTCGCGCATCAGGTCGGCGACGTGGCCGGCGCGCGTGAGCGCGGCGTAGTAGAGGTGCGGACGGGCGTCGCGGTCGCGGCCGACGAATCCCTTGGACTCCAGGCGCGACAGCACCGTGAGGACCGTCGTCAGAGCCGGTGGCTTCCCACCCTCGCGCGATGCCGCTAGCTTGTCGCGTAGCTCACCGGCCGCGATGGGGGCGTCGCCGTCCCACAGGGTGTCCATGACAGCCCGTTCCAGTTCTCCGAGGTTCGCCACGATCCCAGGGTAGCGCGAATGGGCTGGGAATGTTCTACACTTCGTAGAAGTTGTTGTTCTACAGAACGTAGAAGTGATCCGGAGGGATGCACGTGAACGAACTGCTGGACCCGCTCCTGCTGGCACGCTGGCAGTTCGGGCTCACCACGATCTACCACTTCCTGTTCGTGCCGCTCACGATCGGCATGGTCACCTGCACCGCGATCTTCCAGACCGCCTGGTACCGCACGGCCAAGCCGAAGTACCTGCAGCTCACCCACTTCTTCGGCAAGATCTTCCTCATCAACTTCGCCATGGGCGTGGTCACCGGCATCGTGCAGGAGTTCCAGTTCGGCATGAACTGGTCCGACTACTCCCGGTTCGTCGGCGACATCTTCGGCGCCCCGCTGGCGCTGGAGGGTCTGCTCGCGTTCTTCCTCGAGGCGACGTTCATCGGCCTCTGGATCTTCGGGTGGGACAAGCTCCCCAAGGGCCTGCACCTGGCGACGATCTGGATCGTCTCGGTCGGCAGCATCCTGTCGGCCTACTTCATCCTCGCCGCCAACGCGTTCATGCAGAACCCGGTCGGCTACCACCTCAACGAGGCGAAGGGCCGCGCGGAGCTCACCGACCTGTGGGCGGTGCTCACGAACAAGGTGGCCCTCGCCGCCTTCCCGCACACGATCTTCGGCTGCTTCATGGTGTCGGCCGGCCTTATCATCGCGGTCGCCGCCTGGCACCTGTCGCGCAACCAGCACCTCGACACCATGCGCCCTGCGCTGAAGTTCGGCCTCTGGCTGATGATCGGCGCCGGCATCGGGACGGTGCTCAGCGGCGACCAGCTGGGCCTGGCGATGGTCGAGACCCAGCCGATGAAGATGGCCGCGGCAGAGGCGCTGTACAAGACCTCGACCGGCGCGGACGCCTCGTTCTCGATCTTCACCCTCGGAACCCCCGACGGCGTCCACGAGCTGTTCAGCATCCGCATCCCGTACCTGCTGTCGTTCCTCTCGACGCACACGCTGACCGGCACGGTCGAGGGCATCAACGACCTGCAGGCGCAGTACTCGCAGCTGTACGGGCCGGGCGACTACACGCCGATCATCTGGGTCACGTACTGGGCGTTCCGGTGGATGATCGGCCTCGGCGCCGCGCACATTCTCGTCGCGCTCGCCGGCTTGTGGTTCACCCGCAAGGGCCGCACCCCCAAGCCGTGGATGTGGAAGGTCGCGATCTGGGCGATGCCGCTGTCGCTGCTCGCCATGATCGTCGGCTGGATCTTCACCGAGATGGGCCGTCAGCCGTGGATCGTCTTCAGCCTCATGAAGACCGCCGACGGCGTCTCGCCCGGCACGAGCGGGCTGGAGGTGCTGATCTCGCTGATCGCCTTCACCGCGATCTACGGCACCCTCGCCGTCGTCGAGTTCAAGCTCATCAAGAAGGCGGCGCAGAAGGGCCCGGACGACGCCTCGAAGCACCTCGACGAGGCGGGCGAGCCCATCCCCGTCACCACGGTCTACTAGGAGGAGCAGGCAATGGATCTCGCAGTTCTCTGGTTCGGCATCGTCGCCTTCTTCTTCGTCGGCTACTTCGTGCTCGACGGCTTCGACTTCGGCGTCGGGATGGCGCTGCCGTTCCTCGGCCGCGACGACACCGACCGCCGCGTGATGATCAACACCATCGGCCCGATCTGGGACCTCAACGAGACCTGGGTCATCGTCGGCGGCGCTGCGCTCTTCGCGGCGTTCCCCGAGTGGTACGCGACTCTGTTCAGCGGGTTCTACCTGGCGCTGCTGCTCATCCTGCTCGCCCTCATCGTCCGCGGCGTCTCGTTCGAGTACCGCCACCAGCGGGCGGGCGCGCGCTGGAAGAAGTGGTTCGACGGGATGATCGTCGTGGGGTCGGCGATCCCGGCGTTCCTCTGGGGCGTCGCCTTCTCGAACATCGTGCAGGGCGTCGCGCTCGACGCCAACCACGACTACACCGGCACCCTGTTCGACCTGCTCAACGGCTACGCGCTGCTCGGCGGGCTGACCACGCTGCTGCTGTTCTTCACCCACGGCGTCGTCTTCGTGTCCCTCAAGACCGAGGGCGACCTGCGGCTCCGGGCGCGGCGGCTCGCGATCTGGTCGGGGCTCGCGGCGATCGTCGTCGCCGCTTCCTTCCTCGGCTGGACGGCCGTCGCCCACTTCTCGCCGGTGTTCCTGGCCTTGGCGGTCTTCGCCGCGGTCGCGCTCATCGCCTCCTGGATCGCCAACCTGCGCGGCCTCGAGGGCTGGGCGTTCGGCTTCATGGCGGCGACGATCGCGCTGGCCGTGGTGTCGCTGTTCGCGGCGCTGTTCCCGGACGTCATGCCCTCGTCGCCGAACCCGGAGAACAGCCTGACCATCGCGAATGCGTCGAGCTCGCAGACGACGCTGACGATCATGACGTGGGTGGCGGCGATCTTCCTGCCGCTCATCCTCGTGTACCAGGGGTTCACATACTGGATCTTCCGCAAGCGGGTGACCCGGGCGCACATCCCGCAGGAGCCCGAGGGCGCTCCGGAACCCGTGAAGGCCTGACGTGCGCCCGCTCGACCCGCGCCTTCTCCGCTACGCGTCCGCGACCCGCGGCACGCTCGTCGCCGGCGCCCTGCTCGCCGTGCTCCAGACCGCGACCGTCGTCGCGTTCGCGTGGCTCGTGACGGACGTGGTGGTGCGGGCGATCGCGGGGGAGTCGGTGTCGGCCCTGAGCGGGACACTCGTGCTCCTCGGTGTCGTAGTCGCCGTGCGCGCGGTGCTGTTCTGGGCGGTGGAAGCCGTGTCGTCGCGCGGCGGCGCGCGGGTGGTGGGGCAGCTGCGGGAGCGGCTGGTCGCATCCATCGGCCGGCTGGGACCGGGATGGGTCTCCCGCCGCAGCACGGCCTCGGTCACCCTTGTCGCAGGGCGCGGGATGGAGGCGCTGGACGGCTACTTCGCGAAGTACCTGCCGCAGCTGATCGCGACGGCGGTGGCGATGCCGCTGCTCGTGCTGGTGATCGGCTGGCGGGATCTCACCAGCGGCATCATCCTCGTGGTGACGCTGCCGCTCATCCCGCTGTTCATGGTGCTCGTCGGCTGGGCGACGCAGGCCGCGCAGCAGCGCCAGTGGGTGGCGCTGTCGCGCCTGTCGAGCGCGTTCCTCGACGTCGTGGCGGGCCTGTCGACGCTGAAGCTCTTCGGGCGGCAGCACCGGCAGGAGGCGCGCATCCGGGAGGTGAGCGAGGAGTACCGCGTGCACACCATGAAGGTGCTGCGGATGTCGTTCCTGTCCGGGTTCGTGCTCGAACTGGCCGCGAGCCTGTCGGTCGCGGTGATCGCGGTCACGATCGGTCTGCGGCTGCTCGGCGGATCGCTCGACCTGTCGGTCGGGCTGTTCGTGCTGCTGCTCGCGCCCGAGGCGTTCCTGCCGTTGCGCAACGTCGGAGCGGCGTATCACGCGGCGACGGAGGGGATCGAGGCCGCGGCCAATGCGTTCGCGATCATCGAGGAGGCGGAAGGCGCGGAGGGTCCGGCTGCGCCGGCCGCTGTCGCGTCGGAGGGGTCGCGCGGGCTGATGTTCGACGGGGTCACCGTCGGATACGACGGCCGGGAGGTGGTCGGCGCGTTCAGCGCTGTCGTGGCACCGGAGACTCTGGCCGTTCTGCGGGCGCCGAGCGGGAGCGGCAAGTCGACGCTGCTCGCGGCGACGCTCGGATTCGTGCCGTACGAGGGACGCATCCTCGTGGACGGACGGGCCGAGCTGTCCGCGCGGCGTGACGGGATCGCGTGGGCGGGTCAGCGCAGCGGGCTGATGGCCGGGACGATCGCCTCGAACGTGGCGCTCGGCGACCCGTCGCCGTCCGCGACGCGTGTCGCGGCGGCCCTGCGGGAGGCGGCGGCGGACGAACTCGACCCGGCGACTCCCGTGGACGCAGGCGGCGCCGGCCTCTCGGGCGGTCAGGCTCAGCGGGTCGCGGTGGCGCGGGCGCTGTACCGGCTGCGGTCGAGCGGGTGCCCCGTCCTCCTCCTGGACGAGCCGACCTCCGCACTCGATGCGGCGACCGAGGCGCGCCTGCTGGAGTCGTTGCGCCGGATCGCGCGTGAGGGGACGGCGGTGCTGGTGGTGAGCCACCGGGACGCGGTCGCCGGGGCCGCGGATACGGTGCTGACGATGGAGGCGGAGGTGTCCCGTGTCTGAGGCGCGCGTCGTGGTGCCGGCCGCGAACTCCGCGGAGGTGCGCCGCATCCTGAGGCTGGCGCTCCCGCCCGCGGGACGCCTGTGGACGGCGATCGCGTTCGGCGTGCTGAGCGGCGGGAGCGCCGTCGCCCTGCTCGGGGTGTCCGCCTGGCTCATCACGCGAGCGTCGGAGCAGCCGGCGATGATGTACCTGTCGATGGCCGTGGTGGGCGTGCGGGCGTTCGCCCTCGGGCGCGCCTTCTTCCGGTACCTCGAGCGGCTGGCGGGCCATGATGCGGCGTTCCGCCAGCTCGGCACCGTGCGGTCGCGGCTGTACGCACGGCTGGTGCCGCTCGCGCCGGACGGCCTCCGCGGCATCCGCTCCGGCGACCTGCTCACGCGGCTCGCGGACGACGTGGACGAGCTGCAGAACCTCGCGCTCCGAGTCATCCAGCCGCTGGTCACGGCCGGGATCGTGGTGGCGGGGAGTGTCGTGGTCGCCGTCATGGTGCTGCCGGCCGCCGGGCTGGGGCTGCTGGTCATGCTGGTGATCGCGCTCGCCGGCGGTGTGCTGCTGAACCGCTGGGCGGCCGGTTCCGCCGAGCGACGGATCGCGCCGCTGCGCGCCGCCCTGAACGACGCGCTGCACGACCTCGTCGCGAACCTCGACGTGCTGACCGCCTTCGGCGCGCTGGGGGCGGGGGAGCGGCGGGTGCGCGAGGCGAGCGCACGTCTGACGTCCGCCGTGCGGTCGCGGGCCATCGGGCTCGGTGTGACGGCGGGGGTGGTCTCGCTCCTCGCGGGCGGTGCAACGGTGTGGGCGCTGGCGGTGGGTGTTCCGGCGCTCGGCGGCGGGACGCTGTCCGCGCCGGGGCTCGCGGTGATCGCGCTCCTCCCGATCGCGGTGTTCGAGGTGTTCGGGACGGTGCCGCTCGCGTTCGGCGCGTGGCGGAGCGTGCGCGCGAGCGCCGAGCGGATCGCGTCGGCCGCTCCGGCGGTGGTGCCGGACGGTATCCCGGTGGACACGGTCGATGCGCTGTCGCTGGATGCGGTAGCCGTCGCCCCGGAGGTGGTGCTCGAGGGAGTGTCCGCGCACTGGCCGGATGCGGATGCGCCCGTGCTGCGCGACGTGACCCTGCGGCTCGAGCCGGGGGAGCGCGTCCTCCTCACCGGCCTGACCGGCGCGGGCAAGACCGCCCTCGCGCACGTGCTGACGCGCCTGATCGACCACACCGGCGGCTACCGTCTCGGCGGGGACGACGTGGAGCGCTTCCGGCAGGACGACGTCCGCCGCGTCGTCGGGCTGGTGGAGCAGCGTCCGTACCTCTTCGACGCCGACGTGCGGCAGAACCTCCTGTTCGCGCAAGAGGCGGCGACGGATGACGACCTGCTGGCCGTGCTCGATCGCGTCGGCCTGCGCGAGTGGGTGGGCGAGCGCGGTGGGCTGGGAGCCGCGGTGGGAGAGCGGGGAGCACTGGTCTCGGGCGGTCAGGCGCAGCGGATCGCGCTCGCGCGCGCCCTTCTCGCCGACTTCCCGGTGCTGGTCGTGGACGAGCCGACCGCCAACGTCGACGCCGCGGCCGCCGACGCGATCGTCCGCGACGTGCTCACCACCGCCGCCGAGGACGGCCGCACCGTCCTCCTGATCTCGCACGCCGACGTCCCGCCCGACCTCGTCGACCGCACCCTCCGCCTGGAGAACGGCGCCCTCGTCCCCTGACGCGCCCGCCGTGCCGCCCTTCGGCTCGCTCATCCGCCATCTAGTGGTCCCAACACGCCGTTAAGCACCGGCCCATAACGGCGTGTTGGGACGACTAGATCCGCTGCCGGACCGTCGGCCCTTGGAACGGGAGCCGTCAGGGCAGCGGGCGGGCGAGCGCCGCGAAGCGGGCGCGCCATGCGTCCGTGCGCGCGGGGTCCGGCGCCAGTGCGGGACCGTCGACCCACGACGTGACCGCACGGATCCCGTGCAGCGCGTTGACCGCCCACACGACGGCGCCGCCGAGCTCGGAGGGACGCACCGCCTCCTCCTCGACCGGCACGCCCACCGCCGCCGCGATGCCGCGGACGGTCCGCGCGGCCACGCTGTCGACCCGGGGGAGCGAGAACGGCGGCGCGAACAGCGTCCCGTTCCGCCACCACAGCAAGGCCGAGGTCGCTCCGTCGGACACGCGTCCGCCGTCGAGGATGACCGCCTCCTGCGCCCCGACCCGCTGCGCCCGCTGTCGCAGCGCGCTCAACCGGTCGATGTCCGGACCTTTGAGGTGCGGCACGCGACGCGGGTCGCCTTCCGCGGTCGCCACGACCAGCGACTCCGTCAGCGCGGGCGCCGGCCGCAGCCGGAACCGCAGCCGCAGCGCCTCCCGCGCCCGCACGAGTTCGAACCGCGGGAACCAGGCACCGTCCCGGGGCACGGAGGCGATCGCCGCGTCCCAGAAGGCCTCCAGGTCGTCGGCCGCATAGCCCTGCTCGCGCACCGTCTCCACGAAACGCGCCCGATGCAGCCCGAGCGCCAGCACCCGGCCGTGCCGGACGAGGAACGAGTCCGCTCCCAGCAGCTCGGTCTCGACCAGCTCGCAGTCGTCGCGCACGCGGAGCGCGCCCTTCGCCCAGTCGGCGAGGGTGTTCACGGGACCGGCGCTGCGTGCATCCACTCGCCTAGGCTAGTGCGGTGGCCCACCCGCTCCGTGTTCACCGGCTCGACGCCTGGGTCGATCCGGCGGACGCCTTCGCGACCCTGTTCGGCCGCGACGACGCGGACGCGGTCTGGCTCGACAGCGGTCCGGATGCGGTGGCCGGGCGCTCCTTCATCGGCACCGGCACGCTCACGGCGACGGCCGACGTCGCAGGAGGGACGGTCACGCTCGCCGGCGAGACCCGGTCGGGCGGCATCCTGGACGCGCTGCGGGACGACCTCGGGAAGCGCCCGCATCCCGAGACTGCCGCCCACCCGCTCGGCTGGTGGGGACGACTCGGGTACGAGGCCGGGGCCACCGCTGCGGGCGCACCGGTCGCCACCCCCGACGCCCCCGATGCGGCACCGGACGCAGCCCTCCTCTTCGTCGACCGCCTGATCGCCTTCGACCACGCCACCCGGACGGTCGACCTGGTCGCGGTCGACGCCCCGGACTCCCGTGCCTGGGTCCGCACCACCACCTCCCGCCTCCGCACCGCCGCCGGCGCCGCCCGTGCCCACGAGGTCGATCACCCTGTCCCCGCCGCCGCGGCGACCTGGCGCCACGACGCCCCCGCCTACCTCGCCCTCATCGCGGCCTGCCAGGACGCCATCCGCGCGGGAGACGCCTACCAGCTCTGCCTCACCAACCGCGTGCGCGGCCGCACCGCCGCCGACCCGCTCGCGGTCCACCTCCGCCTGCGCCGAGCCAGCCCCGCGCCCTATGCCGGCTTCCTGCGGATCGGCGGCGACGTCCTCGTCAGCTCCTCGCCGGAGGAATTCCTGCGCATCGACGGCCGCCGCGTCCGCACCCGGCCCATCAAGGGCACGCGCCCGCGCGGCGCGACCATCGCCGCCGACGTCGAGTTGCGCGCCGAGCTGGAGGCCAGCGAGAAGGAGCGCGCCGAGAACGTCATGATCGTCGACCTCATGCGCAACGACCTCGGCCGCGTGTGCGTGACCGGGTCCGTCGAGGTCAGCCACCTGCTCGCCGTCGAGAGCTACGCGCAGGTGCACCAGCTCGTCTCCACGGTCGAGGGGACGCTGCGCCCGGGCCTCGGCGCGGTGGACGCGCTGGCCGCGTGCTTCCCGGCGGGGTCCATGACTGGCGCGCCGAAGCTCAGCGCGATGCGCATCCTGAACCGGCTGGAGGGCGGTCCGCGCGGCGCGTTCGCCGGATGCTTCGGGTATCTCGGCGTCGACGGCAGCGCCGACCTGGCCATGGTGATCCGCAGCATCCACTTCTCGGACGGCGTCGCCGCCATCGGCGCGGGCGGCGGCATCACCGCGCTCTCGGTGCCGGAGGAGGAGCTGGAGGAGGTCCGCGTGAAGGCCGCAGCGGTGCTCGCGGCCGCCGGAATCACGCCGTAGGCGAACCGGGAGCGCGCTGGGAACGGTCTGGACGCGTCCGACGTTTAGTACTCTGGAGACCCGGGCCCTGTCGCCCGGACCTCTTCCGTGCCCTCCCGCAGCAGGCGCAGGCACGACGGAACCGAGATTGAGAGTCACGTGGCAGACCAGCACGACGAGCAGACGCAGCCCGAGCGCGGGCAGTACGACTTCGCGACCATCCAGGAGAAGTGGCTCCCGGTGTGGGAGGAGCTGCGCCCGTTCGCGACCGACGACCCCGCCGACAAGCGGCCGCGGAAGTACATCCTCGACATGTTCCCGTACCCCTCCGGCGACCTGCACATGGGTCACGCCGAGGCATACGCGCTGGGCGACGTCATCGCGCGCTACTGGCGTCAGCAGGGCTTCAACGTGCTGCACCCGATCGGCTGGGACTCCTTCGGCCTGCCCGCGGAGAACGCGGCGATCAAGCGCGGCCTGGACCCGGCCGGCTGGACCAACGACAACATCGCGCAGCAGAAGGCGTCGATGCGCCGCTACGCGCCCAGCTTCGACTGGGACCGCGTGCTGCAGACGAGCGACCCGGGCTACTACCGCTGGAACCAGTGGCTGTTCCTGAAGCTGTACGAGAAGGGACTGGCGTACCGCAAGGCGAGCCAGGTCAACTGGTGTCCCTTCGACCAGACGGTGCTGGCGAACGAGCAGGTCGTCAACGGCCGCTGTGAGCGGTGCGACAACCTGGTCACCAAGAAGAAGCTGACCCAGTGGTACTTCCGCATCACCGATTACGCGGACCGCCTGCTGGACGACCTGAACCAGCTGGAGGGCGCCTGGCCGTCCAAGGTCATCTCGATGCAGCGCAACTGGATCGGGCGCTCGACCGGTGCCGACGTGACGTTCCAGATCGAGGGCCGCGACGAGCCGGTGACGGTCTACACCACCCGTCCCGACACGCTGTACGGCGTCACCTTCATGGTGGTCGCCCCCGATTCCGATCTGGCCGCCGAGCTGGTGAAGGACGCGCGTCCCGAGGTCAAGAAGCGGTTCGACGACTACCTGGACGTCGTCCGCGGCACCACCGAGATGGACCGCCTGAGCACCGAGCGCGAGAAGACCGGCGTCTTCCTGGAGCGGCACGCGATCAACCCGCTGACCGGCGAGAAGCTGCCGATCTGGGCCGCCGACTACGTGCTGAGCGACTACGGTCACGGCGCGATCATGGCCGTGCCCGCGCACGACCAGCGCGACCTCGACTTCGCCCGTGCGTTCGACCTGCCGGTGCGCGTCGTGGTCGACACCACGCAGCCGGTGACCGGCGCCATCCCGGTGATCCACACAGACCCCGAGACCGGCGAGCCGATCCTGCCGGACGATGTGGAGCTGTCCAACCCGTCCGAGACGGGCGTCGCGCTGACCGGCGAGGGCCGGCTGATCAACTCCGGGCCGTTCGACGGTCTGAGCAAGTCGAACGCGATCCGTCGCGTCACCGAGGCGCTGCAGGCGTCGCACCTGGGTGCGCCGGCGAAGAACTTCCGCCTGCGCGACTGGCTGATCTCGCGCCAGCGGTACTGGGGCACGCCCATCCCGATCATCCACTGCGAGGAGTGCGGCGAGGTGCCGGTCCCCGAGGCCGACCTGCCCGTGCTGCTGCCGCCGGCCGAGGGCCTGGACCTGCAACCGAAGGGCACCAGCCCGCTGGGCGCGGCAACCGACTGGGTCAACGTCTCCTGCCCGAACTGCGGCGGGCCGGCGAAGCGCGACACGGACACGATGGACACGTTCGTCGACAGCTCGTGGTACTTCCTGCGCTTCCTGAACCCGAACGACGACACCCAGGCGTTCGACCCGCGCGAGGCGGAGAAGTGGGCGCCGGTCGACCAGTACGTCGGCGGCGTGACGCACGCCATCCTGCACCTGCTGTACGCGCGCTTCATCACGAAGGTGCTGTTCGACCTGGGCTACATCTCGTTCACGGAGCCGTTCACGGCGCTGCTGAACCAGGGCCTGGTGCTGATGGACGGCTCCGCGATGTCGAAGTCGCGCGGCAACCTGGTGAAGCTGTCCGAGCAGCTGGACGAGCACGGCGTGGACGCCGTGCGCCTGACGATGGCGTTCGCCGGACCTCCGGAGGACGACATCGACTGGGCGGACGTGTCGCCGTCCGGCTCGGCGAAGTTCCTGGCGCGCGCCTGGCGCATCGCGGATGACGTGACGAGCGCCCCGGATGTGGTCTGGAAGACGGGGGATGCGGCCCTGCGCCGTGTCACGCACCGCTTCCTGGCCGACGCGCCGGGCCTGGTGGAGTCGTTCAAGTTCAACGTGGTCGTCGCCCGGCTGATGGAGCTGGTCAACGCGACCCGCAAGACCATCGACTCGGGAGCCGGCCCCGCCGACGCCGCCGTGCGCGAGGCCGCCGAGGTGGTCGCCATGGCGCTGAACCTGTTCTCGCCGTACACCGCCGAGGACATGTGGGCGAAGCTGGGCTACGAGCCGTCGGTGGCGCTGGCGCAGTGGCGCAAGCCCGACCCGACCCTGCTGATCGAGGAGTCGGTGACCGCGATCGTCCAGGTCGACGGCAAGGTGCGCGACCGCCTGAAGGTCTCGCCGAAGATCGCGCCGGACGACCTGGAGTCGCTGGCCCGGCAGTCGGAGGTCGTCATCCGGTCGGTGGGCGACCGCGAGGTCGTGAACGTGATCGTTCGCGCGCCCCGGCTGGTGAACATCGCGACGAAGCCGCGGGGCTGAGTTCGAGCACGTCGATGACGCTGCCCGCCGACAGTCACGTCCACAGCGAGTGGTCGTGGGACACGGGCGGCCCGCACTCCGGCGCCGTCGGCCGGATGCGGGCGACGTGCGAGCAGGCCGTGCGCATCGGCCTGCCCGCGCTGTTCTTCACCGAGCACCTGGACATCCCGGGCACGTGGCGCGCCGAGCCGGGTGACCTGATGCCGCACCAGCGTCATTACGTGCAACCCGACGGCTCCATGGTCTTCGACATCCTGGACGTCGACGGCTACTTCGACGCGATCGACCGGATGCGGCACGAGTTCCCGGAGCTGGGTGTCTTCATCGGCGTGGAGTTCGGTCAGCCGCACCTGTTCGAGGCCGAGGCCCGCGCGCTCGTCGACCTCGGCCGCTTCGACCGGGTGAACGGGTCGCTGCACACGCTCGACATGGGAGGCGGGCGCGCCGAACCCAGCCGGCTCTTGCAGGAGCACCCGGCGGCGGACGTGATGACTGCGTACCTGGCGGAGATCCCGGTCATGGTGGCCGGGTCGGATGCGTTCGACGTCTTCACGCATATCGACTATGCGCTCCGTCACTGGCCTGCCGCCGAGGTCGGTCCCTTCGATCCGCGGGAGTTCGAAGAGGGCATCCGGGGTGCGATGCGTGCCATCGCGCAGAGCGGGCGGGCGCTCGAGGTGAACACCCGGCGGCTGTGGTCGTGGGTGGTGCAGTGGTGGGCGGAGGAAGGGGGACGCACGATCAGCTTCGCGAGCGATGCGCACACCCCCGACGCGCTCGCGAGCAACTTCCCGGAAGCGGTCATCCTGGCGGAGTGCTTCGGGTTCCGTCCGGGTCGGACTCCGGCGGATCTGTGGTCGCGGAGAGCCTGACGGAGCTGCGTGCCGCCACCTGTGCACAAGCGGGCGCCGTGGTCGCCTATCCACAGATTTCGGCGCCGTGACCCGGCGACGGGGTGGCGTTCCTAGCGTGGAGGGATGCGACACCGAGCCGAATCCGTAACCGACGCAGACGCGCCGGAGCGGCGTTCGGCGAGCGTCCGGGTCGGTGTGGGCGCCGCCGTGGTGCTGGTCATCCTGGTGGCGGTCGTCGGGGTGCTCGTGTCGGCTGCGGCGCAGGGCGGGAGCGAGGTCCCCGTGGAGGCGCGGCCGAGCGAGCTGGCGTCGTCCCTGCCCGCTTCGACGGAATCGGCGGGCGGTGCGACGCTGCTCGTGCACGTCACGGGAGCGGTGCGGAAGCCGGGTATCGCTTCGCTTCCTGCCGGTTCGCGCGTGCTCGACGCGGTCGCGGCGGCCGGCGGACTGACCGAGGATGCCGATCCCGCTGCCGTCAACCTCGCGCGCCCTCTCGTGGACGGCGAGCAGCTGGTGGTCCTGCGGGTGGGAGAGGCGCCCGCCCCCGCCGCTGCCCCCGGCGGCACGGTCGCTGCCGGCGGAACGGTCAACCTCAACACGGCCACGCAGGCCGACCTCGAGACGCTTCCCCGCATCGGGCCGGCGCTCGCACAGCGCATCCTCGACTGGCGTCAGGCGAACGGCCGCTTCGCCGCTGTCACGGACCTCCTCAAGGTCTCCGGAATCGGCCAGAAGCTGTTCGACGGGCTCAAGGACCGGGTGGCCGTCTGATGCCGGACCTGCGCCTCGCGCTGCCCGCGATCGCGCTGTGGATCGCCTGCGCCGTGCTGACCGGGGCGCCGTCCGCGGCCGGGTGGACTGCCTGGGCAGCCGGGATGGGAGCGCTCGTGTGTCTTGTGTTCGCGGCAGCCGCACCTCGGCGCGGGCGTGCTCCCACGCGTGCCGGGGGACTCGCAGGCGTCGCGTCTCGGAGCGGGTCCGTTCCGTCGGCGACGAGGCGCGCCGGAATGGGCCGCGGCCGTCTTGCTTTCGGGGCCATCGTCCTCGCCGCGATCGCACTCGGATCCTCGCTCGTAGCGGTGGAGAGCCCGGGACGCGCGAGCGCCGAGCTCGATGCAGCTGCGCGCGACCGCGACTCGGTCGAGCTGCTGGTCCGCGTCGAGCGGACACCCCAGCGCATCTCCTCCGGCTTCGGCGAAGAGCCGAGGTGGTCGGCACGTGGCACCACCGTGGACTCTTCGGCGAGGGTTCCGGTCACCCTCCAGTTCGACGCCGCGATGAGCGACGCGCGTCGGCTCGCGAACGGCGCGGTGGTCCGTGTTCGCGGCACGGTCCTCCCCAACGAACCAGGCGAAGCGACCACGTACACCGTCCGTGCCGCAGCCCGGGAATCTCCCGGTGTCGAGCGAGAGCCGCCGCCGTGGCTGGCGTGGGCCGCAACCGTCCGGACGACGTTCGCCGATTCCGCCTCCCGGACACCGGGTGACGGCGGCGCTCTTCTTCCCGGACTCGCGATCGGGGACGAGACCTCCCTCCCGCCCGAGTTGGACGCGGCGATGAAGGCATCCTCGCTCAGCCACCTCACCGCCGTCTCGGGCGCGAACTGCGCGCTCGTCATCGGGCTCGTCTTCCTCCTGGCGCGCGCGGTGGGAGCGGGACGCCGGCTTCGGGTCGGTCTCGCCGCCGCCGCGCTCCTGGCCTTCGTGGGTCTCGTCGGTCCGGGACCGAGCGTCATCCGGGCGGCGGCCATGGCGGGCGTCCTGCTGCTGGCGCTCGCTCGCGGCCGCCCGGCGGACGGCGTCCCCGCGCTGTCGCTCGCCACCGTGGTGCTCCTGGTGCACGACCCGTGGCTCGCGCGCGACTACGGCTTCGCGCTCTCGATCCTCGCCACGGCGGGCCTGCTCGTCCTCGCCGGACCGCTCAGCGTCCTCCTCCGTCGATGGATGCCGCGCTCGCTCGCCATCGCGATCGCCGTGCCGACCGCCGCGCAGCTGGCGTGTCAGCCGGTCCTGATCCTGCTGACCCCGTCGCTTCCGCTGTGGGGGATCCCGGCCAACCTCCTGGCCGAACCGGCCGCCCCGGTGGCGACGCTGCTCGGCTGCCTCGCCTGCGCAGTCCTGCCGTGGGCTCCCGGGCTCGGCGACCTGCTCGTGCGACTCGCCTGGGTTCCGTCCGCCTGGATCGCGCAGGTCGCCACGCTGGCGAACGGGCTGCCGGGCGGCGCTCTGCCGTGGGCTCCGGGCGTCGCCGGTGTGGTGCTGTGCGCTGTCGTGCTCGTCGCCGTGGTCCTGGTCGTGATGCGGGGCGCGCCGAGGCTGCTCGCGCTGGTGTCGGCGCTGGCGCTGGTCGCCGGGGGAGTCGTCTATGTCGCCGTCCTCGCTGGGGGAGTCGTCGGACGCGCCCTGGCCATCCCCGGCGACTGGCGGATCGCCGCCTGCGATGTCGGCCAGGGTGACGGTGTCCTGCTGCGCGACGGCGACGCGGTGGCGATGATCGACGTCGGCCGTCATCCCGAGCCGGCAGCCGCCTGCCTCGACCGGCTCGGAGTCCGCACCATCGACCTGCTGGTGCTGACCCACTTCGACGCCGACCACGTCGGTGGGATCGCCGGCATCGCGTCGCGTGTCCGGCGCGCGATCAGCCAGGAGCCCGCCCGGGACGCGGACCACCGCACGCTGGCCGTGCTCGCCGAGCACCGGGTCCCGGTCGAGCGCGGCAGCGCGGGAATGAGCGGTCAGCTGGGTTCGACCAGCTGGCGGCTGATCTGGCCGCCAGCGCCAGGCAGCCCCGGACCGGCCGATTCGGGCATCGGCAACGCCGGCAGCATCACCCTCGAGGCGGAGGGCGGCGGCCTCCGGTCGATCTTCCTCGGCGACCTGGGAGAAGAGGCGCAGGATGCGCTGCTCGCCAGCCGGAGCGTCCGTACGGTCGACGTGGTGAAAGTCGCCCACCACGGCTCGGCCGACCAGAGTCCCGCGCTCTATCGCGCGCTCGGCGCCCGGGTGGGTCTCGTCTCCGTGGGCGCGCGGAACGGTTACGGCCATCCGACCGCATCGGCACTCCGCATGTTGGCCGCTGCGGGCACCGTCCCGGTGCGCACGGACGAACGCGGGTTGCTCCTGGTGTCTGCGGGACCGGCCGGCGTCCGGGTCTGGAGCGAACGCGGTGCGGCGGCGACTGACGGTGGTCGCCCGTATCCTGGAGAGGCGGCGCCGGGACGAGCCCTGGCCGCGGACCAGCGAGGAGACACGTGGCGACCCGAGGCGGCAGCAGAGGCGGAGCGACCAAGGCGCGCGCCGCCGCCAGCGCGATCCCGCAGCTCTCGTGGAGCCAGGTGCGCGCGGCGCCGGTCGTACTGGTCACGGGATCGGAAGGGTTCCTCGCCGACCGTGCGGTGCGCACGCTGCGCGACGCCCTCAAGGCCGACGACCCCAGTCTCGAGATCAGCGATGTTCACGCCGGCGATTACGCACCGGGAGAACTCCTCACCGTCGCGAGCCCCTCCCTGTTCGGCGAACCGCGGCTCATCCGCGTCGAGGCCGTGGAGAAGTGCAACGATGCGTTCCTCGCCGACATGCTCGACTACCTGAACGCCCCTGCGGACGGCACGGTGGTGACCCTCCGCCACGGCGGAGGCGTGCGCGGCAAGAAGCTGCTCGACGCGATCCGGTCGGGTGCGGGCGGCGGCATCGAGATCGTGTGCGCCGAGCTGAAGAAAGACGCCGAGAAGTACGACTTCGCGCAGGCGGAGTTCGCTGCGGCGGGCCGCAAGGTCACGCCGGGGGCGCTCCGTGCCATCACCTCCGCGTTCTCGGACGACCTCGCCGAACTGGCGGCCGCCTGCCAGCAGTTGCTGTCCGACTCCGCCGAGCAGATCACCGAGGCGACCGTCGACAAGTACTACGGCGGCCGCGTCGAGACGAACGCGTTCCAGGTCGCCGACGCAGCGATCGCGGGGCGGCACGGGGAGGCGCTTGTCACCATGCGGCACGCGCTCGCCTCCGGGGCGGATCCGGTCCCCATGGTGGCGGCTTTCGCGAGCAAGATCCGCACGATGGCGAAGATCTCCGGCTCGCGCGGCGGCTCCGGCCAGCTCGCGCAGCAGTTCGGCCTGGCACCGTGGCAAGTCGACCGCGCCCGCCGCGACCTCCAGGGGTGGACGGAGGACGGCCTCGGCCGCTGCATCGAACTCCTCGCCGAGACCGATGCGAACGTCAAGGGCGGAGGCCGCGACCCGGTGTTCGCGCTCGAGCGGATGATCCGCATCGTGAGCGCCCGCGGCCGCGACTGAGTCGCGCCCGCCCGCAGGCCGGCGACGTCCCCGCAGGCCTGGTGCGTTGCCCAGCCGTGCGACGTCCCGCAGGCCGTGCTCGTGGCCGCACATGCAGCGAGCCCCCGCCCGGACCGTGGTCCTGAGCGGGGGCTCGCTAGCGGCGCGGGACAGGTCCCGCGGTCGGTCGTCGCTTAGAGCGCGGCGACCTGCTTGGCGATCGCAGACTTGCGGTTCGCCGCCTGGTTCTTGTGGATGACGCCCTTGCTGGCCGCCTTGTCGATCTTCTTCGCGGCGAGACGCAGCGCCGCGCTCGCCTTCTCCTTGTCGCCCGCCACGACGGCCTCACGGGTGGCGCGGATGGCGGTCTTGAGCTCGCTCTTGACGGCCTTGTTGCGCTCCTGCGCCTTCTTGTTCGTGCGGTTGCGCTTGATCTGCGACTTGATGTTTGCCACGAGTGGTCACTTTCGTTTCTGAGTGAGTAGGGATGTGCCGCTCAGCGGAGAGGGCGCCTTGCGGCGTTTCGTGCGGACACATCCACACGCAAGCCAACAAACAACTCTACCAGCGCCCTGCGCTCCCGCCAAAACCCGCCGCGGCGCAGGTCAGACGCGGGCGGGAGCGTAGCTGCCGACGAGCAGCTCCTCGAGCAGCGACGGGCCGTTCGGCTCCCAGCCGAGGTCGATCCGCGCCTTCGTCCCGCGCGCCTGCTGGTCGAGCAGCAGCGCGTCCGCGAGCTGTTCTCCGAGTCGCGACCGCGACTCCTCCACGGACTCGCCGGCCACACCGCCGGCTACGCCCGCCGCCTGGGCGGCGGCCTCGCCGAGCTCGCGCACGGTCGGGTTCTGGCCGCCCGCGCCGATGTAGGTCGCACCCGCCGAGCCGTGCTCCAGCGCGAGCACGTAGAGCGCCGCGAGGTCGTCGACGTGGACCGTCGCCCAGTGCTGCGAGCCATCGCCGATCAGCCGCAGGGCCTCGACACCGCTCCCGCGAGGAGCGTCCGCGATCACGTTCGCGAGCCCCTTGCCGTACCCGTAGACGATCGACGGCACGACGACGATGCCCCGCACCCCGTCCGCCTCGCGCACGAGCGCTTCGGCGGCGCCGCGCCAGGCGGTGAGCGCCGGCGGGGCAGCGGGGGAGTCCTCGGCGATGTCGTCGTTGGACCCGTAGGTCCAGACGCCTCCGGTGTGGACGAACGGCTTGCCCGTTCCGGCAAGCCCGGCCAGCACCGCCGGCACCAGCACCGCGTCCACGTCCTGCGCCGACGCCAGGTGGATGACGCCGTCGCTCTCTCGCGCAGCCCGCTCCACGAGGGCCGCGTCGGTGGCGTCGCCGATCAGCGCGGTAGCGCCGGCGGCCTCGACCGCGGCCGCCTTCTCGGCGTCGCGGACGAGCGCGGTGACGGAGTGGCCCTCGTCGAGAAGGCGGGGGAGGACAGAGGATCCGATGAAGCCGGTGGCACCGGTGAGGAGGATGGTCATAGTCGTCCACAACGCCTGTGGAGAGCCCGCATTCCCCAGATCCGGGCTCCGCCCCAGATGCGGGTTGCGCCGCGCGTAGGCTCGATCCATGACTTCCACCACCATCGCCATCGTCAACGGTTATGTCGTCCCGGTCTCCGCGGAGCCCATCGAGAACGGCGTCGTCCTGGTCAGAGACGGCGTCATCGAAGCGGTCGGCGCCGCCGATGAGGTATCGGTGCCGGAGGGCGTGGAGGTGGTGGATGCCGCCGGCAAATGGGTGCTGCCGGGCTTCATCGAGTCGCACGGCCATGTCGGCATCCACGAAGAGGCGAACGGTCCTGCGGGCGACGACACCAACGAGATGACGACACCGAACACGGCCGCGGTGCGGGCGATCGACGCGATCAACATCGACGACGAGGGCTTCCGCGACGCACTCTCGGGCGGGGTCACCTCGGTGGTGGTCAAGCCCGGTTCCGGCAACCCCATCGGCGGGCAGACGGTCGCGATCAAGACGTGGGGCGGTCGGACCATCGACGAGCAGGTCATCCACGAGGCGGTCAGCGTGAAGTCCGCCCTCGGCGAGAACCCGAAGCGAGTCTACGGCGGCAAGAACCAGACGCCGAGCACGCGGCTCGGGGTCGCGATGATCATCCGGGAGGCGTTCGTCGCGGCGCAGAACTACCGGGCTGCGCGCGACAGCGCAGCGGCCGAGGGCAAGCCGTTCGACCGCGACCTGTCCAAGGAGACGCTGGTGCGCGTCCTGGACGGTGAGCTGGCGTGGGACCAGCACACGCACCGCCACGACGACATCGCCACCGCGCTGCGGCTGGCCGACGAGTTCGGCTACCGGCTCGTCGTGAACCACGGCACCGAGGCGCACAAGATCGCCGACGTGCTCGCCGAGCGCGACATCCCGGTCATCTTCGGGCCGATGTTCACCTCGCGGTCGAAGGTCGAGCTGCGCGACCGGGCCATCGCCAACCTTGCCGTGCTCGCGAAGGCGGGTGTGCGGGTCGCGATCACGACCGACCACCCCGTGGTGCCGATCAACTTCCTCATCTACCAGGCCGCCCTCGCGGTGAAGGACGGCCTCCCACGCGAGACCGCGCTCGAGGCGCTGACGGTCAACCCGGCCGCCTTCCTGCGGCTCGACGACCGGGTCGGCTCGCTGACCGCCGGCCTCGACGGCGACGTGGTGGTGTGGTCGGGCGACCCGCTCGACGTCAACTCGCGTGCGGAGCGGGTCTTCATCCAGGGTTCGGAGGTCTACCGGTTCGAAGACGGGCATGGTCACGTCGTGGAGCGCGCCGAGCGTTTCGTCTGAGCACGTCCGGACGTGCGCGTCACCGCGCGTGCGTCCGGGGGCCGGGGGTTCATGGGAGAATGGCCGGACGATGTCACCACGAGCTCTTCAGGCCCTCGAGCCCGCCGCGACCGACCCGGCCTCCCTGCGCAACTTCTGCATCATCGCGCACATCGACCACGGCAAGTCGACGCTGGCCGACCGCATGCTGCAGATCACCGGCGTGGTCTCCGATCGGGACATGCGGGCGCAGTACCTCGACCGCATGGACATCGAGCGCGAGCGCGGCATCACCATCAAGAGCCAGGCCGTCCGGATGCCGTGGTCGGTCGACGGCGACACGTTCGCGCTGAACATGATCGACACCCCCGGGCACGTCGACTTCACATACGAGGTGTCCCGGTCGCTCGCCGCCTGTGAGGGCGCGATCCTGCTGGTGGACGCCGCGCAGGGCATCGAGGCGCAGACGCTCGCGAACCTCTACCTCGCGCTCGAGAACGATCTGACGATCATCCCGGTGCTCAACAAGATCGACCTGCCTGCGGCCGACCCCGACAAGTACGCGGAAGAGCTGGCGAGCCTCATCGGCGGCAAGCCGGAGGACGTCCTGCGCGTGTCCGGCAAGACGGGCATGGGCGTCGAAGCGCTGCTCGACCGGGTGGTCGCCGAGATCCCCGCCCCGGTCGGCGTGGCCGACGCACCCGCCCGCGCCATGATCTTCGACTCCGTCTACGACAGCTACCGCGGCGTCGTCACCTACGTCCGCATGGTCGACGGCAAGCTGCAGCCGCGCGAGCGCATCCAGATGATGTCGACCCGCGCAACGCACGAAATCCTCGAGATCGGCGTCTCCTCGCCCGAGCCGACCCCGTCGAACGGCCTCGGCGTCGGCGAGGTGGGCTACCTGATCACCGGTGTGAAGGACGTCCGCCAGTCGAAGGTCGGTGACACGATCACCTCCGCCGCGAAGCCGGCGACCGACGCGCTGCCCGGCTACACCGAGCCCAAGCCGATGGTGTTCTCCGGTCTCTACCCGATCGACGGGAGCGACTACCCGGAGCTGCGCGAAGCGCTCGACAAGCTCAAGCTCTCCGACGCGGCGCTCGTCTACGAGCCCGAGACCTCGGTCGCCCTCGGCTTCGGGTTCCGTTGCGGTTTCCTCGGGCTGCTCCACCTCGAGATCATCACCGAGCGCCTGTCGCGCGAGTTCGGCCTGGACCTCATCACGACCGCGCCGAGCGTGATCTACGAGGTGACGACCGAGGACAAGAAGACCGTCACGGTCACCAACCCGAGCGAGTTCCCGGGCGGCAAGATCGACAAGGTGGAGGAGCCGATCGTCAAGGCGGCCATCCTCGCCCCGAAGGACTATGTCGGCGTCATCATGGAGCTCTGCCAGAGCCGCCGCGGCTCCCTGCTCGGCATGGAGTACCTGGGCGAGGACCGCGTCGAGATCCGCTACACGATGCCGCTCGGCGAGATCGTCTTCGACTTCTTCGACCAGCTGAAGTCCAAGACGGCCGGCTACGCCTCCCTCGACTACGAGCCCTACGGCGAGCAGGAGTCCGACCTCGTGAAGGTCGACATCCTCCTCCAGGGCGAGACGGTCGACGCGTTCAGCGCGATCGTGCATCGCGACAAGGCCTACGCCTACGGCACCATGATGGCCTCCCGCCTGCGGGAGCTAATCCCGCGGCAGCAGTTCGAGGTGCCCATCCAGGCCGCGATCGGCGCCCGGATCATCGCGCGCGAGAACATCCGCGCGATGCGCAAGGACGTCCTCGCCAAGTGCTACGGCGGCGACATCACCCGAAAGCGCAAGCTCCTCGAGAAGCAGAAGGAGGGCAAGAAGCGCATGAAGATGGTCGGCCGCGTCGAGGTCCCCCAAGAGGCGTTCATCGCCGCGCTCTCCGGCGACACGGAGAAGAAGGACAAGAAGTAGCGGTCACCCTCGCCGGTACACGTTCACCAGCACCCCCGACGCGAGCGGCCGGGTCGACTCCAGGGTGAGCCGCTGGTGCGGGAAGCCGTCCGGGAACAGCTTCTTCCCCGTCCCGAGCACCAGCGGGTAGACCATCAGCCGGTACTCGTCGATGAGGTCGGCCGCGGCAAGCGTCCGGACGAGCTCCGTGCTGCCCCAGATGCGGATCTCGCCGTCGATCTCGTCCCGGAGCCGCGCGACCTCGTCGGCGACATCCGGACCGAGCAGAAACGAGTTCTGCCAGCCCAGCTCGGTGACGGTCCGCGAGACGACGTACTTCGGGACGCGGTTGTACCGGCGGGTCAGCTCACCCTCCAGCCCCGGTGCGTCCTCATCCCACACGCCCCACGAGCGCGCCCAGATGTCGTAGGTGGTCCGGCCGAGCAGCAGCGCCTCGGTGCGGCTCTCCCAGTCGAGCACGAGCGAGTCGTCGGAGCCGTCGTCGTGCTCCGCGTCCCAGTCCAGGGCCCAGCCGCCGTAGGGGAAGTCGCCCGAGGGGTCCTCCTCCGGTCCGCCGCCGCCCTGCACCACGCCGTCGAGCGTGATGAACGCCTGCAGCACGATCCTGCCCATGGGTGCTCCCTTCGCTGCGAGTCCTGTCCACTACAGCACGGCCGCCTCCCGGGCTCCAGACCCCCGTTTCGCGAACCTGCGCCGGATGGCGGAAGATGGATGACATGCGGCGCTCCAGCTTCACCGACCAACCCGTCACGTACGGGGCGGTCGGCGCCACCCAGGCGGCGGATCTGCTGTACTACCCGCCGAAGGGCTACAAGCCGCTGGAGCGCAGCATCCGGTTGGGCAGCGGCGACGAGCGCTTCGACGCCGCGGCGACCGCGCTCATGGCGTGGGGCGTGCAGAAGGGCAGCGGCATCCTCGTCACCGACGTGAACGAGGGCACCGGCGTGCAGTACGAGGGCGTCGAGTTCGGGCCCGACGGCACACCGATGCGGATGCGCGCCAACCGGCCCGAGGAGGACGTCTTCGCCGACGATGGCACCCCGTTCGTCCGCAACGGGATGACGGCGGTGCTGAAGATCCCGTTCGGCCCGTTCAAGGTGTCCGCACCCATCCGCGTGGTCTATGTGATCGACGAGCCGCACCGGCGCGGCTTCGCCTATGGGACGCTGCACGGCCATCCAGAGAGCGGCGAGGAGCTGTTCCTGGTCGAACGCCACGACGACGGGACCGTGTGGTTCGTCCTTCGCGCGCTCTCCCGGCCCTCCAACGCCTTCTACCGGCTGGTGTCGCCCGTGCTCGGGATGGTGCAGCGTCGCTACACCGCCAAGTACCTCCGCGCGCTTCACCCCGCGAGCTCCGCCTGATGCCGAGCACCCTGCCCCTGGGCGACCCGGCCCCCGCCGACGGTCTGCTGCCCGCGAGCGCGGCGGACGGCGCCGGCGACCGCGACTTCGGCGTGTACCTGCACGTCCCGTTCTGCCGCGTCCGCTGCGGCTACTGCGACTTCAACACGTACACCGCGACCGAGCTGCGCGGCGTCTCCCAGTCCGAGTACGCAGGCCACGCCGTCCGCGAGGTGGAGTTCGCGGCCGGTGTGCTCCGCGACAGCGGCCTCCCGCATCGCCCCGTCTCCACCGTGTTCTTCGGCGGCGGCACTCCCACGCTGCTCCCGCCGGGCGACCTCGCGGCCATGCTGGGCGCGGTCCGCGACGCCTGGGGGCTCGCCGACGGCGCCGAGGTGACCACCGAGGCGAACCCCGACTCGGTGGATGCCGACGACCTCCGCCGCCTCGCCGACGCCGGCTTCACGCGGGTGTCGTTCGGGATGCAGTCCGCCGTCCCGCACGTCCTGGAGACGCTGGAGCGCACCCACGACCCGGCGCGCATCCCGCTCGTCGTCGGCTGGGCGCGCGAGGCCGGACTCCAGGTGAGCCTCGACCTCATCTACGGCACGCCGGGGGAGTCGTTGGACGACTGGTCGCAGAGCCTCGACACCGCGCTGGCCTGCAAGCCGGACCACCTGTCGGCGTACGCGCTGATCGTCGAGCCGGGCACCAAGCTCGCGCGGCAGATCCGCTCGGGGCAGGTGCCCGAGCCGGACGACGACCTCGAAGCCGACATGTACGAGCTGGCCGACCAGCGCCTCGCCGACGCCGGGTACGACTGGTACGAGGTCAGCAACTGGGCAACGGATCAGACCCACCGCTCCCGGCACAACCTCGCCTACTGGCTCGGACACGACTGGTGGGGGATCGGCCCGGGCGCGCACAGCCACGTCGGCGGCGTCCGCTGGTGGAACGTGAAGCACCCGGCCGCCTACGCCCAGCGGGTGCTGGCGGGCGAGTCCCCGGCAGCCGGGCGCGAGACGCTGGACGCGGGAACGCGGCACGTCGAGCGCGTCCTGCTGCTCAGCCGCATCCGCGAAGGCGTGTCGACTGCGGAGCTCGGAGACGCCAGCCGCCACGAGATCCCCGGCCTCATCGCCGACGGCCTGGTGGACGGAAGAGCCGCCCTCCGCGGGTCGATCGTGCTGACCTTGCGGGGGCGGCTCCTGGCCGACGCTGTGGTGCGCCGGCTGCTCGCGGACGAGGCCGCGTGAGCGGCCGAGTCGCTAGCTGACGAACTTGATCGCGATCGGATACGTGTAGTACTCGCCCTGGTTCGCCTTGATCGCGGCGATGATGCTGAACACGATGTCGAGCACCCACGCGGCGATGATGATGAAGATGCCGATGACGACGATCGACAGGATGCCGCCGACGACGTAGGCGATGAAGATCGTGATCTGGAAGTTCAGCGCCGTCGCCGCGTGCGCCCGGACGAACGGACCGCGGTCCTTCAGCACCAGGTACCCGATGAGCGCCGGGATCCAGCTGAACAGGATGCCGCCGATCTGGATGAGGGTCGCCCAAAGCTTCTCGTCGGCCGGGCTGAGCTGCTGCGCGGCGCCGCCGTAGGGCTGCTGCGGCGGGGGCGGCGGAGGTGTCGCGGACATGGTGCTGTTCTCCCTTGTTGGACAGGGTGGACATGGTCGGCCTCAGCCTAGGGCGTGAAGCCCCAGCCTGAGAAGAGTCTGAACGCGTCGGTTACTTGATGAAGCGGAAGTTCACCGGGTAGCGATAGGTGCCGCCGCTGTTCACGCGCACGAAGCCGAGGATCGAGAACACCAGGTTCACGATGTACAGCGCCCACGGGATGAGCAGGCCGAAGAGCAGATAGCCGATCCCGTAGGTGAAGCTGCCGATGATCACCCCGATGATCTGCGAGGCGATCCAGGCGAGGATCCAGGTGATCTGCCAGTTCAGGGCTTCCTTGGCCTCCTGGTTGGTGAGACGTCCGCGGTCCTTGAACACGAGGTAGATGATGAGGGAGGGGAGGATCCACAGGATGCCTCCCAGATGGGCGAAGGCGGCCCACTGCTTGTCCTGCGCGGCATCGAGCGGGGCGGCGGGGGTCGAGGCGTACGGCTGCTGCGGGGGGACGCCGCCGGCGGGGTCGGCGGGCTGATTCGGGTCTGACATCGGCGTAGCCCTTTCATGATCGGTTGCGACACGCGTCGAACCGGTGCACATACGGTACTGCCGCCGTGTCACAGCCGACAATCATCCTGACCGCGTTTCCTCGCGGTAGGATTGGCACTCAGGAACAGCGAGTGCTAATCGGTCGACGGGAGGCGGGCATGGTCTCGGAACGCAGTCTCGAAGTGCTGCGCGTCATCGTTCAGGATTACGTGGCGTCGCGGGAGCCGGTGGGATCGAAGAGCATCGTGGAGCGGCACTCCTTCGGCGTGTCCGCCGCGACCATCCGGAACGACATGGCCCTGCTCGAGGAGGAGGAGCTGATCGCGGCTCCGCACACCTCCTCCGGGCGCGTCCCCACCGACAAGGGCTACCGCCTGTTCGTCGACCACCTGGCCGAAGTGCGGCCGCTGTCGACCGCGCAGCGCACGGCCATCGAGACGTTCCTCGGCGCGTCCGGCGACTTCGACGAAGTGCTCTCGCGCACCGTGCGCCTGCTCTCGCAGCTGACCAACCAGGTCGCGCTGGTGCAGTACCCCTCGGTGACGCGCTCGCGCATCCGGCACATCGAGCTGGTCGCGCTCGCGCCGCGGCGGCTGCTCAGCGTGCTCATCACCGATTCCGGTGCGGTGGAGCAGCGGGTCATCGAGCTGCCGGCCGAGCTGAGCGACGAGGATGTGGCCGAGATCCGCGGCGCGATCAACGGGGCGGTCGCCGGCCTGACCCTGACCGAGGCGACCACCCGGATGCGCGACCTGCCCGCCGCACTCACCGACCGCACCCGCGCGCTGGTCGAGCCCGTCGCGAGCGCCCTGCTCGATCAGATCGCCGCCAACCGGCAGGAGAAGCTGGTCATGGCCGGTGCGGCCAACCTGGTCCGCACCGAGCTCGACTTCCCGGGCAGCATCACGCCGGTCCTGGAGGCGATCGAGGAGCAGGTGGTGCTCCTGCGGCTCTTCGACGAGATGGCGACCGACCAGCACGGCGTGGCCGTCAGCATCGGCCGAGAGAACGCCGTCTTCGGGCTCACGGAAGCATCCATCGTCTCCAGCGGTTACAGTGCGGCAGGAGCGGATGTGGCCCGCGTGGGCCTGCTCGGTCCGCTCCGCATGGACTACTCGGGCAACATGGCGGCCGTCCGCGCCGTCGCCCGCTACCTCTCCCGGCTGCTCGGCGACCAATAGGCGCCGGCAGCCCGAATCACAGCACGACGAAAGAAGAAGGAACAGCCCACGTGGCCGACCACTACGAAGTCCTCGGTGTCGAGCGAGACGCCAGCCCCGACGAGATCAAGAAGGCGTACCGCCGCCTCGCGCGCGAGCTGCACCCGGATGTGAACCCGAGCGCCGAGGCGCAGGAGCGGTTCAAGCTGGTGACGCACGCGTACGACGTCCTCAGCGACCCGCAGCAGCGTCAGCAGTACGACCTCGGCGGCTCCGGCGGTTTCGGCGGAGCGGGCGGGGCCGACTTCGCTGGCTTCAGCGACATCTTCGAGACGTTCTTCGGCGGGGGAGGCGGCGGGGGCCGTGGGCCGCGGTCGCGCCGCGAGCGGGGTCAGGATGCGCTGCTGCGCGTCGAGGTCGACCTCGACGAGGTCGTCTTCGGCACGCACCGCGACCTCGAGGTCGACACGGCCGTCGTCTGCGAGACCTGCAACGGCTCCTGCTGCCAGCCGGGAACCCAGCCCGTGACCTGCGACATCTGCCACGGCACCGGCAGCATCCAGCGGTCCGTCCGCTCGCTGCTCGGCAACGTGATGACCTCGAGCCCGTGCGGCACCTGCCGCGGCTACGGCACGGTCATCGCCACGCCGTGCGTCACCTGCCAGGGCCAGGGTCGCGTGCGCGCCCGCCGCACCGTTCCGGTGGACATCCCCGCCGGCGTCGACACCGGCCTGCGCCTGCAGATGCCGGGCAGCGGCGAGGCCGGCCCCGCCGGCGGCCCGAACGGCGACCTCTACCTCGAGATCAAGGTGAAGCACCACGAGGTGTTCAGTCGCGACGGCGACGACCTGCTCTGCACGCTGGAGCTGTCGATGACGGACGCGATCCTCGGCACGACCGCGACGGTGAAGGCGCTCGACGGCGACATCCGCCTCGAGCTCAAGCCCGGCACGCAGTCCGCCGACATCGTCACGGTCAAGGACCGGGGCATCACGCACCTGCGCGGCAGCGGCCGCGGCGACCTGCGGGTCGGCATCCAGGTGGTCACGCCGACCAAGCTCGACCACAAGGAGAAGGAGCTGATCAAGAAGTTCGCCTCCACCTACAAGGGGTCGCAGCCGTCGCTGGCGCACTTCCAGCAGGGGCTGTTCGCCAAGCTCCGCGACCGGTTCCTCAACCTGTAACCGTGGCGTCGCTCTACCTGCGCGAAGACCTGGCCGATGTGGAGGTCGGAGGCCGGCTGTCGTTGACCGGCGCGGAAGCGAAGCACGCCGCGACCGTGAACCGCACGCGGCCCGGGGAGTCGGTGCTCATCGGCAACGGCCGCGGTCTCGTCGCGTCGGGCGAGGTGCTGGTGTCGACGAACACCGAGCTGACGATCGACGTGGAGTCGGTGTCGCGCGTGCCGCGTCCCACGCCGGCGATCACGCTGGTCCAGGCACTGGCCAAGGGCGACCGCGACGAGCTGGCCATCCAGGCGGCGACGGAGCTGGGGGTGGATGCGGTGGTGCCGTGGTCCGCCTCCCGCTCGGTGTCGCGCTGGGAAGGTGCCAAGGTCGTGAAGGGCCGAGAGCGCTGGGCGACGATCGTGCGGGAGGCGGCGAAGCAGTCCATCCGCGCCTGGACGCCGGAGGTGGGCGAGCTCTCGACGACGAAGCAGATCGCGGCACTGGCTGCGGGCGCGCGCGTGCTCGTGCTCGAACCCGATGCCGAGGCGCCGCTCACGGGGATCGCGCCGGACGGCCGCGACCTCGTGCTCGTCGTCGGCCCGGAGGGCGGGATCGCTCCCCAGGAGCTCGACGCTTTCCGGGCCGCCGGGGCGGAGCTCGTCCGTCTCGGCGAAACGGTGCTCCGCACGTCCACCGCGGGTCCGGCGGCGCTGGCGGTGCTCAACGCGGCCCTCGGGCGCTGGTAGGCCGCATCCGTACGTCACGCCGACAGCGGACAGCCCGGCCGCATGTCACCCTGCGCGAATAGGATGGAGCCATGGCAGACGAAGAGCGTTCGATCTTCTCCCGCATCATCGCGGGCGAGATCCCGGCCGACGTGGTGTACGACTCGGAGCGCGTGATCGCGTTCCGCGACATCGCGCCGAAGGCCCCGGTGCACCTGCTCGTCGTCCCCAAGACCGAGCAGTACCGCGATGTCACCGAGCTCGCCGCCGGCGACCCCGCGCTGCTCGCCGAGGTCGTCGCCACGGCGCAGAAGCTCGCCGACGAGCACTCGGACGGCGACTTCCGCCTCATCTTCAACACCGGCGCGGGCGCGGGCCAGACCGTGTTCCACGTCCACGCGCACGTCCTCAGCGGCGATCTCCAGGAAGGATCACTTGCCCAGCTCTGAATCCACCCAGCCGACCCCGGCCGAGTCCGGCGCCGAGGCGCGTCTCAGCGTCGACGGCGTGCAGATGGTCCGACTCCTCGGCCCGCAGGACCGCCTCCTCACCACACTGGAGCGGCAGTACCCGCTGGTGAACGTGCACGTGCGCGGCAACGAGATCACCCTGACCGGCGACGCGACGCAGGTCGCGGCAGCGCAGCGGCTCGTGGAGGAGCTGCTGCAGATGGTCCGCAACGGACAGGATCTCTCTCCCGCCGAGGTCACCAGCTCGGCCAAGATGCTCGGCACCGACCTCAACCTGAGCCCGTCCGACGTGCTCGGGCAGGCGATCCTGACCGCACGCGGCAAGAGCATCCGGCCGAAGACGCTCGGCCAGAGCCAGTACGTCGACGCGATCGACCACAACACGATCGTGTTCGGGATCGGCCCGGCCGGTACCGGCAAGACGTACCTCGCGATGGCGAAGGCCGTGCAGGCGCTGCAGCGCAAAGAGGTCAGCCGCATCATCCTGACGCGCCCGGCGGTCGAGGCCGGCGAGCGGCTGGGCTACCTTCCCGGCACGCTGACCGACAAGATCGACCCGTACCTCCGCCCGCTCTACGACGCGCTCAACGAGATGCTCGACCCGGACCTCGTGCCCAAGCTTCTGGCCGCCGGCACGATCGAGGTCGCACCGCTCGCGTACATGCGCGGACGCACGCTCAACGACTCGTTCATCATCCTCGACGAGGCGCAGAACACGACGCCGGAGCAGATGAAGATGTTCCTGACGCGTCTCGGCTTCAACTCGAAGATGGTCGTCACGGGCGACATCACGCAGATCGACCTGCCCAACGCGGCGAGCGGCCTGCGGCTGGTCACCCGCGTCCTGAACGACATCGACGACATCCACTTCGCCCGCCTCACCAGCGAAGACGTCGTGCGTCACAGCCTCGTCGGCCGGATCGTCGACGCCTACACCGAATACGACGCGCGCCAGCAGGCCCGCCACTTCGAGCGCGAGCAGGCGGCCGAGTTCGCCAACCGCGCCGAGCGGCGCGCCGGCTCGCCGCGAGACCATCTGCCGAAGCGACGATAAGGGCCGCCGTGAGCATCGAGATCAACAACGAGTCGACCATCGAGGTGGACGAGTCCGCCCTGCAGCGGCTCGCCGCGTACGCGTTCGACATCCTGCACGTCCACCCGGACGCCGAGCTCGCGATCGTGCTCGTCGACGAGGCGGCCATGGAGCAGCTGCACGTGCAGTGGATGGACGAGCCCGGCCCGACCGACGTCCTCAGCTTCCCGATGGACGAGCTCCGCCCGGGCACCGAGGAGGAGCCGTCCCCGGCCGGGCTCCTCGGCGACGTGGTGCTCTGCCCGCAGGTCGCGCAGGTGCAGGCGGAGACCGCCGGACACAGCCTGCAGGACGAGCTGCTGCTGCTGACGACGCACGGCATCCTGCACCTCCTCGGCTTCGATCACGCCGAGCCGGCGGAGGAGCGCGAGATGTTCGCGATCCAGCGCGACATCCTGGTCGGCTTCGGCCGCTACGACCGACAGCGGTAGGAGCCGGGATGCTGCAGGCGCTGTTCTTCATCGCCGCGTTCCTGCTGGTGGCGTTCGGCGGCCTCATGGCCGCCGTCGATGCTGCGCTGGCCGTCCGGTCGCGCGGCGATATCGCAGACCTGGCCGCGACCTCGCGGGCGAAGAGGTCGCTCGAGGCGATCTCCGAGGACCCGGGCGCGTACCTCAACGCGATCAACTTCACGCGACTCCTGGCCGAGACGACCGCCGCCGTGCTGGTGACGCTCGCGTTCGAGCAGATCTTCGAGCAGTGGTGGGTCTCCCTGATCCTCGCCGCGATCATCATGACCGCGGTGTCGTTCGTGCTGGTGGGGGTGAGCCCGCGCAGCGTCGGTCGGGCGAACTCGACCCTGCTGCTGCGTCTGACCGCACCGCTGGTGCACTTCATCCGCATCGTCCTCGGGCCCATCCCGGGCGGCCTGGTCGCTCTCGGCAACAAGGTGACGCCGTCCCGAGCCCGGTCGGCGCCGGTCACGAGCGAGGAGCAGCTGCTCTCGATCGTCGACGAGGCGACCGAATTCGACGTGCTCGAGGAGGACGACCGGGAGCTCATCCACTCGATCTTCGAGTTCAACGAGACGGTCGTGCGCGAGGTGATGATCCCGCGCACCGACATGATAACGGTCGACTCCACCGCGACGCTCGGCACCGCGATGGGGCTGTTCTTCTCGACCGGTGTCTCGCGCATGCCGGTGATCGACGGCGGCGACCCGGACGAGGTGGTCGGCATCCTGTACCTGCGCGACGCGGCGAAGCTCAGCTTCGAGCGCCCGCTCGGCGCGGACGAGCTGACGGTGCGCGATCTCGCACGGCCGGCGCTGTTCGTGCCGGAGTCGCAGAAGGCCGACGCGCTCCTCGCGCAGATGCAGCGCGAGTCCAATCACCTGGCCATGGTGGTGGACGAGTACGGCGGCATCGCGGGCCTCGTCACGCTGGAAGACCTCATCGAGGAGCTGGTCGGCGACATCTCGGACGAGTACGACCACGAAGTCGCGCTCATCCAGCCGCTGGGCGAGGGCCGCTATCGCATCGCCACGCGCCTGCCGATCGACGACCTGGGCGAGCTGTTCGACCTCGAGATCGAGGACGAGGACGTCGACAGCGTCGGCGGGCTCGTCACGAAGGCGCTCGGCCGACTCCCCGAAGTCGGCTCGACCGTCACGGTGCACGGCCTGCGGTTCACGGTCGACCGCATCGAGGGCCGGCACAAGCACGTCGCCTCGGTGCTGGTGGAGGGGGACGTCGCCCTGCTGCCCGAGCCCCACGGCGACGACGTCCCCATGCCCGCGGACCAGGATCGCCCCGACAAGCACCGCTCCGACCGCCACACCACCCAGGAGAGCCGATCGTGACCGAGTACCACGCCGGATTCGTCTCGTTCGTCGGCCGCCCCAATGTGGGCAAGTCGACGCTGACCAACGCTCTTGTCGGCGAGAAGGTCGCCATCACGAGTTCGAAGCCGCAGACCACGCGCCGTGCGATCCGCGGCATCATGCACCGCCCGGACGGCCAGCTCATCCTGGTCGACACGCCGGGCATCCACCGCCCGCGGACCCTGTTGGGGGAGCGGCTGAACACCCTCGTGCAGTCGACGCTGGGCGACGTGGACGTGATCGGCTTCTGCGTGCCGGCCGACGAGAAGATCGGCCCCGGCGACCGGTTCATCAACGAACAGCTCGACGACTACCCGCGCGCCAAGAAGATCGCCATCGTCACCAAGGTGGACGCGGCGGGCAAGGCGCAGGTCGCCGAACAGCTGCTCGCCGTGTCGGCGCTGCGCGAGTGGGAGGCGATCGTCCCGGTGTCGGCGGCCAGCGCCATCCAGCTCGACACCCTGACGACCGAGCTCATGAAGCTGCTCCCGGTCTCGCCCGCCCCGCTGTACCCGGAGGAGGCGACGACCGACGAAGGCCTGGAGGACCGCATCGCCGAGCTCATCCGCGAGGCGGTGCTGGAGGGGGTCGAGGACGAGCTGCCGCACTCGCTCGCCGTCACCATCGACGACATGGTCGAGCGCGACGACAAGGACCTCGTCGACATCTACGCGAACCTCTTCGTCGAGCGCGACAGCCAGAAGGCGATCGTGATCGGCAGGGGCGGCAGCCGCATCCGGGAGGTCGGCGCGGCGGCGCGGAAGCCGATCGAGGAGCTGCTGGGGCGCCACGTGTTCCTGTCGATCCGGGTCAAGGTCGCGAAGGACTGGCAGCGGGATCCGAAGCAGCTGGGGCGGCTCGGGTTCTAGCACCGGAGTCGTCCACAGGCACGGCCCGGCTACATCCCGAGGATGATTCCTGTGGATAGTCGCCGCGCCCGCGGTGGCGGGACCGTACGGTAGAAGCATGTCCTCCCGCCGCCGACTCCTGAGCGCGCTCGCGCCGCACCGCTGGGTGCTCGAGCCCGCCCTGGCCGTCGTGCTGTTCGGAGCGTGGTTCGTCACGGGGCTGCCGTTCGACATCGCGGCCGCGCTGGCGCTGGTGTTCTACTGCGCCGCCGTGGCGCTGTCGCGGACGCTGCCCGGGGTCGCCCTGGGGCTGATCTGGGTGGCGGTGCTGCTGGAGCTGACGGAGCAGTCGTCACTTCGCGGGTCCTTCCGCGTCATCGCCGCCATCGCGGTGGTGGTGGCGCTGGTCGGCGTCGCCTCGCACGGCGGGCGGGTGCTGCGCTGGCTCGACCTCGCGTCGGCGATCCTGCTCGCGCCGGCGACGGCGTACTTGTTCACGGTGCGTGGAGACCTGAAGTTCCCGCAGTTCGGGCCGGTCATCGGCGGGTATTACACCAGCCAGGGCGTCGGTTTCCTGCTGATGAGCCTGCTGCTCGCGGTCATCTTCGTGGCGGCGTGGCTGCTCGGCTTCCTGGTGGCGCGGCAGCGCGCAGCGCAGGCTGGCTCGGCCGAGGGCGGGGTCGTCGGCGGCCAGGGGCCGTCGGTGCTCGTCTGGCTGGCCTCCAGCGGGGGAGCGGAGGTCGCCGAGGACGACGCCGACCGGGCACAACTGGTGCGGCGGCTGACGCGCACCCAGCTCACGGTCGACATCGTCGGAGCGGTCCTCTTCCAGGTGTTCTGCCTGCTCGTGGGGGAGCAAGACCGCGCGGCGGCGTTTCTGGTGATCACGGTGTTCGCGGTGGCGGTCGCACTGAGGCGGATGTCGCCGGCGGTCGCGCTGTCGCTGGCGTGGCTGGCCGCGGTGCTGCAGATGACCACCGGGCACAGCATCCTTGTCAGCGACCTGGGCGTGCTGATCGTGCTGTACGCGACGGCGGCCTACGGCGACCGGGTGGTGCGCGCCGCCGGACTCATCTCTGCCGGCATCGGCGCGTTCGTCGCCGCGCTGTACCTGACTGTCACCGCCGCGGTCGCGCAGGGGTACTACGACCTGCTCTCCAGCCAGATCGCCAGCGTCGCGCTGCAGTTCGCCTTCCTGTTCGTGGTGAGCGTCACCGTGCTCGGTCTGTCCTGGGTGCTCGGGCTCCTCGTGCGCACCTGGCGGAACGCCCGCGCGGCGCGGCGCGCTCGCGACGAGGCGGAGCTGGTGCGCGACCGTGCGGTCGAAGACGTGGTCGTCGAGCAGGAGCGCACGCGGATCGCGCGCGACATGCACGACGTCGTCGCGCACTCGCTGGCGGTGGTCATCGCCCAGGCGGACGGCGCACGGTACGCGCGGCAATCGGATCCGGATGCGGTGGACGAGGCGCTGGCGACCATCGCGTCCACCGCCCGCTCGGCGCTCGGTGACGTGCGCGTACTGCTCGCCGAACTGCGTGCGTCCGGTCCCACCGGCCCCGGGCTTCCCGGCGACCCGGACCGCCCCGTCGCTCACGACGGCCCGCAGCCGTCGCTCGCCGACCTCGAGCTGACCGTCGACCACATCCGCTCCGCCGGGCTCGACGTCCGCCTCGAACGCACCGGAGCGGTCGAGCGGTTGGGATCGGCCCAGCAGCTGGCCGCCTACCGCATCGTGCAGGAGGCGCTGACCAACGCGCTCCGGCACGGCGACACCAGTCGTCCGGCGAGCGTCGTGCTCGCCGAGGAGCCCGCCGACGGCGGCTCCGGCCCGGGCGCACGTCCGCCCGGCCTCGTCATCACCGTGAGGAACACCATGAGAGACAGCATCGAGTCCACGTCGACCGGGCCCGGGGGCACCGGTTCGGTGCCCCGGGTCGGCCACGGGCTGCCCGGGATGCGCGAACGCGCCTCCCTCGCTGGCGGCTCGCTGACAGCGGGACCGGTCGAGGGGGAGTTCGTCGTGTCGGCGTTCCTGCCGGGCGCTCCGGTCGGGGCGACGACGTGAGCGGGGCGGAGGCGGCGGTCGGCGCCTGCATCCGGGTGCTGCTGGTCGACGACCAGCCGCTGTTCCGCGCGGGCGTGCGGATGCTGCTGGGCTCGCAGGACGACCTGGAGTTCGCGGGGGAGGCGGGCAACGGGCAGGAGGGCGTCCGGGTCGCCGCCGAGACCCGGCCGGACGTCGTGCTGATGGACATCCGCATGCCGGTCATGGACGGCATCGCCGCGACGAGCGCGATCATCGCGGATGCCGAGCGCGCCGGGCGCACGCCGCCGCGCATCGTGGTGCTCACGACGTTCGACCTCGACGAGGCCGCCGCCCGCGCCATTCGCGGCGGGGCGAGCGGGTTCGTGCTGAAGGACGCCGAGCCCGAGTTCCTGCTCGCGGCCATCCGCACGGTCCACGCGGGCAGCGCGGTGATCGCGGCGGGCGCCACCCGCGAGCTGTTCGAGTACTTCTCGGCGGCGCAGCCGGTGCGGCAGACGCCGCCGGAGTTCGAATCGCTGACCTCCCGCGAGCGCGAGATCTTCGTGCTGGCTGCGCGCGGGTTGAGCAACGCCGAGATCGCCGGGTCCGAGTTCCTGAGCGAGGCGACGGTCAAGACGCACATCTCCCGCATCCTGGCGAAGCTCGGGCTGCGCGACCGCGTGCAGATGGTCGTCTACGCGTTCGAGCACGGTCTCACCGCGGCCGAATAGCCTGCATCCGTGGCACGGCGTGCGTAAGCGTCCCGACCGCGTCATGAACCGGCCGCGCCTCCGTCTCTATCAGTGACGGGCCACCCGGCACGTCGCCCGGCGCGGCTCGCACGCCCGCGGGCTCGCGCGGCGGACGGAGCGGCGGATGAGCGGGTCCCGGTCCGTCGGCGTCGACGCCCTCCGGGTGGTGGGCGTCACGGCCGTCGTGTACACGCACGTCTTCGGCGCCGACCCGCTGCGCGACGTGCTCTTCGCCTGGCACGTGCCGCTGTTCTTCGTCGTGACCGGGTACCTGTGGAGGCCGGGCCGCAGCATCGGCGGCGAAGTACGGCGACGCGCTGGGAGCCTGCTGGTGCCGTACGTCGCCTGGCTGGTGATCGTCATGTCCCCGCTGGTGGGCGACCTGCTCCTGCGCGGCCAGGCGTCTTTCCCGATCGAGAGCGCCCTCCGGGGCGGAACCGCGCTCGGCGGGCAGTTCGCCGCGTTCTGGTTCGTCACCGCCCTCTTCGTCGCCGCTGTCGTCGCCCGGCTGCTGGAGAACCTTCCGCCGTGGCTGCAGTGGTGCGTGCCCCTGGCCGCTCTCGTTTCGCTCTGGGTGTTCCGGCTACCGCTCCACAAGGCGCCGCTGTCCGCCGGCACCGCTCTGGCGTGCCTCGTCTTCGTGCTGGCGGGCCGTCTGCTGGTGCGCTACCGCCAACGCATCCCGTACCCGACGCTGACGGGGGCGCTCCTCGCCGCGGCCGGGCTTGCGGCGGTGGCCGCCCGGCTGGTTCCGCCGGTCGACCTCAAGAGGGCCGACACGGGGCTGCCCGCGGTGACCGTGGTCGTCTCCTTCGCGATCTGCGCGGGGCTGATCCTCGTGGCTGAACGCCTGTTCGCCGGGGTGAACGGCCGGCTCGGGCATGGCATCTCGCGCCTGGCCGTCCCGTCGCTGATGGTCGTGCTCACCCATGCGGTCGTCATCCAGGCGTGGCGGGTCGGCGGCGCCCCGCCGTCCGCGCTCGTCTTCGTGACAGCCCTGATCGTGCCCTGGATGCTCGCGCTGCTCGTGCACCTGACGCCCGCCTCCCGTCTCCTCACCGGTGCTCCACAGTGGCGGATCACACGGTCGTCGGCCGCCGCACGTCATCCTCAGGAAGGACACAGGATCGGCCCGGCGCCCGATACGGCGGCGTCGTCGCCTCCGTAGCGTCGAAGGCATGGAGCTGACTCTCACCGAAACGGTGGCGCGCGTCGAAGCGGCCACGAAGACCTACGGCACGGGCGCGGGACGCGTCAATGCGCTCGACGGCGTGACCGTCGGCATCCCCGCCGGCCGGTTCACGGCAATCATGGGGCCGAGCGGATCCGGCAAGTCGACGCTGATGCACGTCATGGCCGGGCTCGACTCGGTGACCAGCGGGCGCGTCTTCCTGGGCGACACCGAGATCACCCGCCTCGGGGATGCGGAGCTCACGCTGCTGCGCCGCCGCCGGGTCGGCTTCGTCTTCCAGTCGTTCAACCTCGTTCCGACCCTCGACGTACGCGGCAACATCCTGCTCCCGTTCGAGCTCGACGGACGCCGGCCGACCCGCGTCCAGAACGAATGGATCGACCACCTCATCGACACGCTCGGCCTCCGCGACCGGCTGACGCACCGCCCGCACGAGCTATCCGGCGGCCAGCAGCAGCGCGCCGCCATCGTCCGTGCGCTCGCCACGCGGCCCGACCTGGTCTTCGCCGACGAGCCGACCGGCAACCTCGACTCCCGGACCGGTCGCGAAGTGCTCGCCGTGCTGCAGGATGCGGCGCGCAGCTTCGGCCAGAGCATCGCGATGGTCACCCACGACCCGGTCGCCGCGAGCTACGCGGACCACATCGTCTTCCTGGCCGACGGCCGCGTGGTCGCCGAGCGCGCTCAATCGTCGGCGGAGGAGATCTCCTCCTTCATGCTCGGGATGGAGGCGCGCGCGTGAGCCGTCGCCCGTTCTCCGCCTTCCGTGCCAACGCCCGCGACCACCGGGCGGGCATCCTGGTCGCGGCCCTGAGCTCCGCGTTCGGCGTCGCGCTCGTCGGGGGCGTGAACGTGCTCGGCGCGTACATCGGCGCGTCCACGATGGGGGAGCACGGCAGCGTCCAGCTCGCCCTCGCGATCGTCGCCGGGCTCTTCTTCGTGGTCGCCGTCTACGTCGGCGCCATCGTCACCACCAACACGTTCGCCACCGTGATCGCCGGCCGGACGCGCACCATCGCGCTCCTGCGCCTCATCGGCTCCAGTGCCAGGACCCAGCGCCGCTCGGTCGCCTCCGAGGGCTTGGCGGTCGGTCTGGTCGGCGCGGTGATCGGGGGAGCGGCGGCGGCCGTCCTCTGTCTCGTCGCCGTCCGGGCGATGGTCGCCGTCGGCATCCTCCCCGACGCGCTCTATCCCGTGCTCAGCGTCACCATGGTCGGCCCGGCTGTCGTGGTCGCACTGACAACGTGGCTCGCCTCCTGGATCGGCAGCCGCCGCGTCCTCGCGGTCACGCCGGTGCAGGCGCTCGGCGCGGCCGAGGAACGACCGGCGCGCGTCGTGCGCAGCCGCGGCCGCCTGGCGGTTTCGCTCCTCCTCGTGCTCGGCGGCGCCGCGCTGCTCGCGTTCGGCCTGCTCTTGGGTCTCGGCGCGTTCGTCCGCGTTGGCGGCCCGCTCGCCGACCTCTCGTCGTACGGCGTGCTCGTCGCGTTGCCGGGCGGCATCCTGTCGTTCACCGGGATCGTGCTGGCCGCACCGTTCTTCCTGCCCGCGGTGCTGCGCGGCGTCGGGCTGCTGTTCGGGCGCGGCGCCGCCGGCCGGCTCGCGGCGGCCAACGCCGTCCGCAATCCCGAGCGCAGCTCCCGCACCGCGATCGGCTTGGTCATCGGCGTCACCCTGATCACGATGTTCGTGGTCGCCGCCTCCACCTGGCTCCAGCTCATCCGGTCGGCCGCTGCGAAGGAGCCCGGGATGTACGCGGGCGCCGAGAGCGTGATCGGCGGCACCCTCGCGGTCTTCACGGTGCTGGTCGGCTTCTCCGCGGTGATCGCGGCCTGCGGAGTCGTCAACACGCTCTCTCTGAGCGTGCTGCAGCGGGCCCGGGAGCTCGGGCTGCTGCGCGCGCTCGGCTTCAGCGCAGCGCAGGTGCGCCGGATGATCCTCGCCGAGAGCGCTCAGCTGACCGTCGCCTCCGTGCTCACCGGCCTGGTCCTCGGCACCGCATACGGCTGGATCGGCGCTCAGTCGCTGCTCGGGATGATCCCCGACGGCGGGCTGCTCGTCCCGGTGCTGCCGTGGCCGTTCCTGGGCGCCATCATCCTCGCGGCGGCCGCGCTGGCGGTCCTCGCGGCGCTCGCGCCCACGCGCCGGGCCACCCGCGTCTCGCCGGTGCAGGCGCTCGTGGTGGAGTGACGCGCCCTGAATGTTGGCTGAACTCTCACAGAGCCTCAGCTATCGATGAACTGGGCGCTGAATAATGAAGCGTCCCGACGCCGCCCGCACCGACCGTGACGACGCATCGCCCGCACAGAAGAGGAACGTCCCCTGAACTGGCTCCTGACCCTGAGGATCGACAAGCCGCCGTTCCTCATCGCGCTCGATGTCCTCGCCGCCGCGCTCGCGCTGTACCTGCTCATCCGCCCCACCTGGCAGCGCACGCTCGCCGGGCTGACCGCCGCGCTCGTGGGCGGCCTCGTCGGCTGGTTCGTGGTGTGGCTGGTCACCGATGTGATGGACGTGTTCGGGGTGGCGCTGACGCCGGTCACGACCCTGTGGACGGCGCTCGGCTTCGGCGGCGTGAGCCTCGCGGTCGCGAACCTGTTCCGCTCCCGCTGGTGGCGCAAGCTCATCGCGGTGGTCAGCATCCCCGTCTTCGTCGCTGCCGCGTTCTGCGGGATCAACGCCGACTTCGGCGCGTACCGCAACCTCAACGACACGCTCGGGGTGGTTCCGTACCGGGGTCTCCAACTGCACGCCGAGCGGGGGGAGGTCGTGACCGGGATCGATTGGAAGGCGACCGTCGCCGACCCTGCGGGCGACCCACCGGCGGTTCCCGCCAAGGGCGAGGTCGGGACCGTCCGCATCCCCGGCACGGAGTCGCGGTTCCCGGCGCGCGAGGCGGTCGTCTACCTCCCGCCGATCGCGCTCACCCCGAATCCGCCAGCGCTGCCGGTGCTGTATGCGCTCTCCGGCCAGCCGGGCGCCCCCGCGGACATGTTCACCGCCGGCGGGGTCGCGACGGCTATGGACGACTTCGCGAAGACGCACGGCGGCTACGCCCCGATCGTCGTCGCCGCCGATCAGCTCGGCGGCCCGGGACGCAACCCGATGTGCGTGGACTCCCGCGACTACGGCAACTCGGCGACGTATCTACTGGCGGATGTGCGCAACTGGGTGCGTTCGCACCTGCGGGTGAGCGGCGACCCGGCAGGATGGGGGGTGTTCGGCTACTCGCAGGGCGCCACCTGCGCGGTCCAGTTCGCGACGGAACGGCCCGACCTCTTCGGGTCCGCGCTCGCGTCGTCGAGCGAACTGGGGCCGACGCTGGGGAATGAGGAGCTCACCATCGCGACGGGATTCGGCGGGTCGAAGGCCGCGTACGAGAAGGCGCAGCCGGCGGCGCAGATGAAGGCCAATGCGCCCTACCGCGACAGCGTCATGGTGGTCGGAGCCGGGCAGAACGACGCCAAGTACTCGGCGTTCGCGCGTACGCTCTACCAGGACGCCGAGAAGGCCGGGATCCACGCGCAGCTGCTGAATTCGCCGGGCACCGCGCACGACTGGAAGACGGTGCGGTACGTGCTGGCCCACGGCTTCCCCGCCATCGCGGCGCAGATGGGCCTCGGATCGTGAGACCGAAGGCTCTCCTGGGACGCCTCGGCCGGCTGATCGCGCAGCACCCCTTCACCGCCGGGGTGACGCTGCTCATCCTCGTGCTCGCCCTCGCCACCGGCCCGCTGCGCGGACCCCACCGCCCGCTGCGCGGCTGGCTCGGTGCCGGCGCGGTCCAGCTCCTGGACGGGCACTGGTGGGCCCCGTTCACGGCGGTGCTGTTCACCGAAGACCTGCTCGAGCTGATCGTCGTGCTGGTCCTGACCGTGGTGCTGGTGGGCGCATCCGAGCGCCTGATGGGCACCTGGCGCACGGCGCTCGCGTTCTTCGGCACGGCGGTGGTCGGGATCGTCGTCGGCGTCATCCTGCAGGTGCTCGCGAACAACGTCGGCGAGCTCTGGGCACGGAACGTGCACGGCCTGCTCGTGCTCGACGCGTTCACCGCGATCGGCGGCACCATCATGGCGGCGAGCGCGTTCGCCGGGACGCTGTGGCGCCGCCGCATCCGGGTCGTCACGCTGCTCGTGGCGGTGATGTACCTGCTGTACTCGGGACTCCCGTCCGACCTGTACCGCCTCCTCGCGGTGCTCACCGGTCTCGCGCTCGGTCCGCTGCTGCGGCAGCGGAAGATCGCGGCCGGATGGCTCCGCAGCTCCCACCATGAGGTCCGGGTGCTCCTCGCCTCCGCGGTCACCATCACCGCGCTCGGGCCGGTCATCGGCCTCCTGGGGTCCACGCGCTACGGCCTGCTGTCGCCGGTCGGCCTCCTGTTCAGCAACGAGGCGCCGAGCGCGACGTCGGTGGTCGAGCGGTGCCAGGCGTTCGCGGTGACGCGTCAGTGCGTGCGCGACCTCACCCTGGAGCGGATCAACGGGCTCGGACCGGTGCTGCTGTCGGTCCTGCCCCTGCTGCTCCTGCTCGTCGCCGCCTACGGCCTTCTCCGCGGTCGCCGCTTCGCCGTGTGGCTCGCGGTCGCCGTGAACGGGCTGCTGGCCCTGCTCTCGGCGCTGTACTACGGGATCCTGCCGATCGCGTCCGCGCGCCCGTCCGTCACGCCGCGGTACTGGGAGGTCACGGCCATCCTGGCACTGTCGACTCTCGTGCCGTTGGCGATGGCGATCCTGCTGGTGGTCTTCCGGCGGCACTTCACGGTGATGCCGTCGGCGCGCGCGGTGCGGCGCTACGTCGTGCTCCTCGTCGCCACGGGACTCGGTCTGATCCTGCTCTACGTGCTGGTCGGCTGGCTGCAGAAGGACACGGGCTTCACCCGGCCGGTGGATGTGAGCGACCTCCTCGCCGACGTGCTGGAGCGGTTCGTCCCGGTCAGCTTCCTGCGGCGTGAGCCGGTGCAGTACCTGCCGACCACCCCGCTCGCGACGATCGTCTACCACAACATCGGAACGGTCTTCTGGCTGGTGGCCATCGTCGGCGCCCTCCCGCCGATGCTCGGCCGGGGTCTTCGCCGGGGCACGGACGACTCCGCGCGCGTCCGCAGACTGCTCCACCTGGGCGGCGGCGACGCCATCTCGTTCATGGCGACCTGGCCGGGCAACTCCTACTGGTTCGACCCGGACAGCGGCGCAGCGATCGCGTACCGCGTGGAGGGCCGGGTGGCGCTGACCATCGGAGGTCCGTTCGGCGGGCCGACCCCGCACGACGGCGCCATCCAGGGCTTCGCCCGCTTCTGCGACGACAACGGGTGGATCCCGGTCTTCTACAGCGTCGAATCCCGCTACCGCGGCCTGTTCGAACGGCTCGGCTGGTCGACCATGACGGTGGCGGAGGAGACGGTGATCCGGCCGCAGCTCTGGGCGACGACGGGCAAGAAGTGGCAGGACGTCCGGTCGTCCATCAACCGCGCGCAGCGGGCGGGCATCCGGGCCGAGTGGACGTCCTACAGCGCGCTCCCGCTCGCGGACGCGCTGCAGCTCTCCGACATCTCCGAGCAGTGGGTCGCCGAGAAGGACCTCCCCGAGATGGGGTTCACCCTCGGCGGGATCGACGAGCTGCGCGATCCGGAGGTGCGGCTCATGCTCGCCATCGGGGAGGGCGACGGCGAGCAGCACGGCCGCATCGAGGCGGTGACGAGCTGGCTTCCCACCTACCGCAACGGGATCGTGGTCGGATGGACGCTCGACTTCATGCGCCGCCGCCCCGACAGCATCAACGGCGTGATGGAGTTCCTGATCGCCGAGGCCGCGACGCGGATGAAGGAGGACGGTATCGAGTTCATGTCGCTCTCCGCTGCGCCGCTCGCGCATACGGCGGCGACGCCCGACGACGAGAAGGATGCCATGGACCGCGTCCTGGGCTACCTCAGCTCGTCGCTGGAGCCGGTGTACGGGTTCCGGTCGCTGCTGAAGTTCAAGCGGAAGTTCCAGCCCGAGCTGCACCCGCTGATCATGGCCTACCCGGACCCGGTGGCGCTGCCGGCGATCGGCATCGCGCTCACCCGCGCGTACCTCCCCGGCCTGTCCGTGCGGCAGACCGCGTCGTTCGTGCGGGGACGAAACTGAACGGCTCCGTCGCTCGGCGATCCGTGACCTCGGTCGCAGGCTCCCTCGGCGCTGGGGTCGCGGCATCGCTCCGCGCTGCTCCAAGCTCCACCGCGCGTGGTACTCTCGGTCCTGTGTACGGTCTGCTCCTTCTTAGCTGCCGCGACGAGTCCTAATCCCGGGCCTCACTCGTCGCGGAGTTCGTCGTCGGCTCTCCCCAGCACACGAGTGAAGGATTCGAGAAGACCATGAAGAACACGCAGGCGCCGAGCGCCATGCCGATCCACAAGTACAAGCCGTTCCACGAGCAGATCCGCGTCGACCTGCCGGACCGAACCTGGCCGTCGCAGCACATCACGCAGGCCCCCCGCTGGTGCGCCGTCGATCTGCGTGACGGCAACCAGGCCCTCATCGACCCGATGAGCCCCGAGCGCAAGCGCATCATGTTCGACCTGCTGGTCCGGATGGGCTACAAGGAGATCGAGGTCGGCTTCCCGTCCGCGAGCCAGACCGACTTCGACTTCGTCCGCAGCCTGATCGAGGAGAACGCGATCCCGGACGACGTCACCATCCAGGTCCTGACGCAGTCGCGCGAGCACCTGATCAAGCGCACCTACGAGTCGCTGGTCGGCGCCAAGCAGGCCATCGTGCACCTCTACAACTCGACGAGCATCCTGCAGCGGGACGTGGTGTTCCGCACCGACCAGCAGGGCATCGTCGACATCGCGCTGAGCGGCGCGCGGCTGTGCCGGCAGTTCGAGTCGCTGGTCCCGGGCACGACGATCTACTACGAGTACTCGCCCGAGTCGTACACCGGCACCGAGCTGGAGTTCGCCGCCGACATCTGCAACCAGGTGCTGGAGATCTTCGAGCCGACCCCGGAGCGCAAGGTCATCATCAACCTGCCCGCGACGGTCGAGATGGCGACGCCGAACGTCTACGCCGACTCGATCGAGTGGATGTCGCGCCACCTGAACCACCGCGAGAACGTCATCCTGTCGCTGCACCCGCACAACGACCGCGGTACGGCCGTCGCCGCCGCGGAGCTGGGCTACATGGCCGGCGCCGACCGCATCGAGGGCTGCCTGTTCGGCAACGGCGAGCGCACCGGGAACGTCGATCTGGTCACGCTGGGCGTCAACCTGTTCACGCAGGGCATCGACCCCCAGATCGACTTCAGCGACATCGACCAGATCAAGCGCACGGTCGAGCACTGCAACCAGCTGCCGGTCGGGGAGCGGAGCCCGTGGGGCGGCGACCTGGTCTTCACCGCGTTCAGCGGCTCGCACCAGGACGCGATCAAGAAGGGCTTCGAGGCGATGGAGGCGCGCGCCGAGCGCGAGGGCGTCTCGGTCGACGACCTGGTCTGGGCCGTGCCGTACCTGCCGGTGGACCCGAAGGACCTGGGCCGCTCGTACGAGGCGGTCATCCGCGTCAACTCGCAGTCCGGCAAGGGCGGCGTCGCGTACCTGCTGAAGACGGACCACTCGCTCGACCTGCCGCGCAAGCTGCAGATCGAGTTCTCGGGCGTCGTGCAGGCGAAGACCGACGCCGAGGGCGGCGAGGTCACCAGCGGCCAGATCTGGGACATCTTCCAGGACGAGTACCTGCCGGCTCCCGCCTCCGACCCGGACGCCAAGTGGGGACGGTTCGAGCTGGGCGCCACGACGACGTCGAACGAGACGGGCGAGCACGTCGTCCTCACCGTGACGCTGCGCGATGGTGACACCGTCTCGAAGGCCACGGGAGAGGGCAACGGCCCGATCGCGGCGTTCTTCGACATCCTGCACCAGCACGGCGTCGACGCCCACCTCTACGACTACTCGCAGCACACGCTGTCGGCCAGCGAGTCCGCGCTGGCGGCCGCGTACGTTGAGGTGGATGTGGACGGCCAGCGCCGCTGGGGCGTCGGCATCGACGCGGACACGACCACCGCGTCCTTCAAAGCGGTCGTCTCGGCGGTCAACCGCGCAGTGCGGACCTCCGCCGGACACACGGCCGACGAGCTGGTCTCGGCCTGACGATCCTCGTCACGAACGGAGGCGTTCGCTGCCCTGACGGGCGGTGATCGCCTCCGTTCGTCGCTTTCCGCGGCGTATCGGCGAGGCGTCTCCTCCGTTCGCTACTCGCCCTTGTCGATGCGGTAGCGGGGGATGGCGCCGGTCTCGGTGCGCTCGGCCGTCTGCGCCGCGCTCTGCCGCCGGGCGAACCGCGGCCAGCGCATCCGAGGGATGCGTCCGAGCTCCCGCTGTTCCGGCAGGCTCCAGCCGAAGCGGACTGCGAGGAGCCGGATGACCGTCGTGACGACGACGCAGACGATCGCGGCGATGGTCAGCGGGACGCCGAGGTCGATCATGACCACCAGCACGATCGTGCCCGCGCCCGCCGCCACGGCGTAGAGCGAGCCGACGTGCATGAGCGCGATCGGCAGGTTCAGCAGCATGTCGCGCAGGATGGATCCGCCGACGGCCGAGACGACGCCGACGAACACCGCAGGGACCTCCGGCAGCCCGAGCGCCAGCGCCTTGCTCGCGCCGATCGCGCCGAAGAGGCCGATCGTGAGCGCGTCCAGGAAGGTGATGAGCGGGTCGAGCCTCCGGAACAGGCGGATCAGCAGCATCCCGAGCAGGGCGGCGACGACGGTGCTCGGGAGGTACCAGTTCGACTGCAGCGCCACCGGGGTGACGTTGAGCAGGATGTCGCGCAGGAGTCCGCCGCCGACGCCGGTGGCGACGCCGATGATCGCGACGCCGAGGAGGTCGAGCCGCCGGTCGCGGAAGCCGGAGGCGAACATCGCGCCCTGGAGGCTGCCGATGCCGACGGCGAGGAGGTCGCCCCACAGTGGGATGGCCAGGACGGTCGTGCTGCTCACCACCTATGTGTATCACTTCGGCATCCGCCGGTTTGTCAGCGCGGTGGAGCTAGGAGCAGCGCGGAGCGATGCCGCGACCCCAGCGCCGAGGGAGCCTGCGACCGAGGTTCGACGCACTGTCAGCCCAAAGCGAGATAATCGAGTGTGCCGACCTATCGTGATGAAGCCGTCGTGCTCCGCACCCACAAGCTGGGCGAAGCCGACCGCATCGTCACCATGCTCAGCCGGCAGCACGGCAAGATCCGCGCGGTGGCGAAGGGAGTGCGGCGCACCGCGTCCCGCTTCGGTTCCCGGCTCGAGCCGTTCATGGTCGCCGACGTGCAGCTGTACGAGGGCCGCTCGCTCGACGTCATCACCCAGGCCGAGACGCTGGGTGCGTACGGCGCTCTCATCGCCGACGACTACGCCAGTTACACCGCCGCGAACGCGATGGTCGAGACCGCCGACCGGCTGACCGACGCCGAGGCGTCCCTCCAGCAGTACCTCCTGCTGGTCGGTGCTCTGCGGTCCCTGTCCCGCCGCGAGCACGGCCCGGCGCTGACGCTCGACTCCTACCTGCTGCGCGCCCTGTCCCTCGCGGGATGGGCGCCGAGCTTCCAGGACTGCTCCCGCTGCGGCGCGCCCGGCCCGCACACCGCGGTCGTGGTGCAGCTGGGCGGCGTGGTCTGCGCCGACTGCGCGCCGCAGGGCGCCCCCAAGGTCGACGCCGACACCATCGCCGTGCTCGGCGCGCTGCTCACCGGCGACTGGGACACGGCCGAGGCGGCGTCCGAGACCACGCGCAACCGCGCCAACGGCGTCGTCGCCGCCTACACGCAGTGGCACCTGGAGCGCGGCCTGCGCTCCCTGCAGCACGTCCAGCACGACACGAAGGCGAGTGGATGAGTCCGAAGCCGTACACGCACAAGGATGCGGTGGAGTACCGCCCGCTCGACTGGACCGGGGTGTACCCGCCCGCGTACCCGGCCGGCAGCGTGCCGAACCACGTCGCCATCGTGATGGACGGCAACGGCCGCTGGGCGAACCGGCAGGGCCTGACCCGCATCGAAGGCCACCGCGCGGGCGAGGCGGCGCTGCTCGACGTCGTGGCGGGCGCCATCCAGGCGGGGGTCAAGCACCTCAGCGTCTACGCGTTCTCGACCGAGAACTGGAAGCGGTCGCCGGACGAGGTGCGGTTCCTCATGGGGTTCAACCGCGAGGTCCTGCACCGTCGGCGCGACCAGCTCAACGAGTGGGGCGTGCGGGTCCGCTGGGCCGGGCGCAAGCCGCGGCTGTGGTCGTCGGTCATCAAGGAGCTGCAGTACGCCGAGCAGCTGACCGCGGGCAACGAGGTGCTGACGCTGACCATGTGCGTCAACTACGGCGGGCGCACCGAGATCGCGGATGCGGTGCGGACCATCGCGGAGGACGTCGCCGCGGGTCGGCTGCGGCCGTCCGCCGTGAGCGAGAAGACCATCCAGCGCCACCTGTACCTCCCGGACATGCCCGATGTCGACCTGTTCGTGCGGAGCTCGGGGGAGCAGCGGACCAGCAACTTCCTGCTTTGGCAGAGCGCCTACGCCGAGATGGTGTTCCTCGACACGCTGTGGCCCGACTTCAGTCGGACCGACCTGTGGGACGCGATCTCGCTGTACCTGGGGCGCAGCCGCCGGTTCGGGGGAGCGGTGGACGCGCCGACGGCTTCGTCCGTGCCGGAATAACTGCAGCCGTGCAGGATGTTGCGCCTGAGGTGAGCGAACCCATCAAGATCGACATCTGGTCCGACATCGCCTGCCCGTGGTGCTACATCGGCAAGCGCAAGTTCGAGGCGGGCAGCGGCCTGTTCTCCGGCGCCGGCGAGGGCCGCGACGTCGAGGTCGAGTACCACTCCTTCGAGCTGTCGCCGGACACGCCGGTCGACTTCGACGGCAGCGAGATCGACTTCCTGTCCGGCCACAAGGGCATCCCGGCCGCGCAGGTCGAGCAGATGCTGGAGCGCGTGACCGGCATCGCGTCGTCCGTCGGCCTCGAGTACGACTACGACAACCTCCAGCACACCAACACGGTGAAGGCCCACGAGCTCCTGCACTTCGCGAAGGCGCACGGCAAGCAGCTCGAGCTCTCGGAGCGCCTGTTCCGCGCCTACTTCGTCGAGGGCCGGCACGTCGGCTGCATCGAGGACCTGGCCGATCTCGCCGCAGAGGTGGGGCTGGACCGCGCCGAGGCGGTCGCGGCGCTCGAGTCGGGCGAGTACGTGGACGCGGTGCGCGCCGACCAGGCGACCGCAGCCGAGTACGGCATCAACGGCGTCCCCTTCTTCGTGATCGACGGCAAGTACGGCGTCTCCGGCGCGCAGGACGCGCAGACGTTCGCCCAGGTCCTCGAGCAGGTCTGGACCGAGCGCGCCGCGGTGACCGCGTGACCGCCGCCGAGGCGGCGGCAGCCGCGGCTGCGGCGCCTGCTGCGCCCGCGGCGCCCGCGCCTACGGCGCCCACCCCGCGCCCGTCCCTCATCCCGCTCGGTGCCGCCGCCGCCGTCTGCGACGGCGACACCTGCGCCCTCCCGTAGCCATCTACTCGTCCCAACACGCCGTTATCGGCCATCGCTTAACGGCGTGTTGGGCCCACTAGTTCGCAGCGCGGAGCGGATGCGCGCAAGTGCTTCGCGCGCGCCGTCGGCCATGTGCGCGCTGTTGATGCGCACGACCCGCCAGCCGAGCGACTCGATGACGAACAAGCGGTCGATATCCGTGTGCCACTGGCGACGGTCGAAACGGTGGTGGTCCCCGTCGTATTCGACGACGACCCGCGCAGCCGGGAAAACGAGGTCGCCTGAGGCCCGTATCCGTCCCGTTGCGTCCGCGATGGCGTAGTTGACGGCCGGTTCCATCAATCCGGCGCGGATGATCGCCAGGCGGAGGATGGACTCCATCGGCGAATCCGTCCGAGCCCGCACCAGCTCGATCGCCTGTCGAAGCTTCCGTACTCCCGGCCGGAATCCGGCGGCGTCCACGGCATCCTGCAGCGTTTGCAGCTCGCACAGCGCGTGAGTGCGACGGACAAGCGCGTCGCCGGCGATCACCAACTCGTCGACTGTCAAGACGGCTGCCAGTTGGCACCACACCTCTGCTGGTTCCGGAACGGGAAGACCATCGATCGCCGTCAGTGCCGGGCCGATCGCGAGGGCGTGCCCTTTCACCCCGCGTCCCTTCGGCGCTCTCGCGGGGAGCACACAGCCGAGGTCTATCGCGGCATCGCGGAAACGGGTCGGGAGCGGCAGACCGTACAGCGCAGCAGCGGTGGCATGGCTGAAGAAGGCTCCCCGAACCATCACCGTCCGGTACGCCTCGCAGCGGAGGTGGACGTCCGGAACCACCTCTGCGGGAAGGCGCGTGCCGTGGAAGGGCGATGCCAGATCGGTGCGCCTTAGGCGCTGTAGGGGGACGCCCTGGCGCCGCGCCGCGGCCACCGAGAAGGCGGACAGCTGCAACGCCGGGGGAAGAGGCTGGGCGGTTCTCATCCCGCCACCCTGCCCGACGCGCGGAAAGCGCGCCGGAAGTATCCACAGGCCATCATCTACTGGGCCCAACACGCCGTTATGGGCCAGGCTTTAACGGCGTGTTGGGACGAGTAGGTGAGACGTTATTCGGGGTCGGTGATGTCGGCGACGGTGGCGCCGTAGGCGGCGATGAGGGCGTCGGCGTCGACGAAGAGGGAGTAGCCGTGCTCGCCGGCGCCCATCGAGACCGTCCGGCCCGGGATGGTCGCGTCGGCGACGACGGGCCACGCGGTCGTACTCCCGAAGGGCGTGATCGTGCCGCGCTCGTAGCCGGTGGCGGCGAGGGCGACCGACGCATCCGGCAGCTGCAGCTTGTTGACCCCGAGGACCGCGCGCAGCTTCGGCCACGCGATCTTGCGTCCGCCCGGCACCAGCGCGAAGACGAACGTGTCGTCGCTGCGCTTGACGACCAGCGTCTTGACGATGTCCGACGGCTGCAGGCCGAGGAGGGAGGCCGCCTCCTCCAGGCTGCGGGCGGCCGGGCGCTCGACGATGCGGATGTCCACACCGCGCGCTGCCGCGTCCGCGCTCACACGTTCGCGGCCGGGCGGGAGTTCTACACCGATGGGTGAAGTGGATGAGTTGTCCACCGATTCCGGGCTCTCGGCCATGGCTCAGCACGTTTCTGGGAGAATCGAATGAGATGTCTACCACAGCCACCCTAAGCCACGCCCCGCAGCTGACCATCGGTCCGCTGGGACTCGACGTGCCCGTCGTCCTGGCGCCGATGGCCGGGATCACCAACACCGCCTTCCGGAGGCTGTGCCGCGAGTTCGGCGCGGGCCTCTACGTCAGCGAGATGATCACGTCGCGCGCGCTCGTCGAACGCACGCCCGAATCACTGCGGCTCATCACGCACCACGAGTCCGAAACGCCGCGCTCCATCCAGCTCTACGGCGTCGATCCCGTCACCGTGCGCGAAGCCGTCACGATGCTCGTCGCGGAGGACCGCGCCGACCACATCGACCTGAACTTCGGCTGCCCGGTGCCCAAGGTCACGCGCAAGGGCGGGGGAGCGGCGCTCCCGTGGAAGCTCGGCCTGTTCCGCGAGATCGTGGAGGGCGCCGTGAAGGCGGCGGGTGACATCCCGCTGACCATCAAGATGCGCAAGGGCATCGACAGCGACCACCTCACCTACCTCGAAGCGGGCCGCATCGCTGAGGGCGCGGGTGTCGCGTCCATGGCCCTGCACGCGCGCACCGCCGCGGAGTTCTATTCGGGGCACGCCGACTGGTCGGCCATCGCCAAGCTGAAAGAGACGATCACCTCGACACCGGTGCTCGGCAACGGCGACATCTGGTCGGCGGCCGACGCGATCCGGATGATGGAGGAGACCGGATGCGACGGCGTCGTCGTGGGCCGCGGCTGCCTGGGGCGCCCGTGGCTGTTCGGCGACCTCGCCGCGGCGTTCCGTGCGCGCGCGGGCGAGATCAGCGCGGCCGAGGCCGAGGCGGCGCAGGCGCACCCGACGCTGGGCCAGGTGGCGCAGACGTTCCGCCGCCACGCCGAGCTCCTGGTCGAGTTCTTCGAGAGCGAGGAGCGCGGCTGCCGCGACATCCGCAAGCACGTCGCCTGGTACTTCAAGGGCTACCCGGTGGGCGGCGACCTTCGGGCGAGCCTCGCCACGGTCGACACCCTGCAGCACCTCGACGACCTGCTCGCGACGCTCGACTGGGACCAGGAGTACCCGGGCGAGGCGGCGGAGGGCCAGCGCGGCCGCGCGGGCTCGCCGAAGCGCCCCGCGCTTCCGGACGGCTGGCTGCAGAGCCGCGACCTCGACGGCGCGCAGCGCGCCGAGGTCGCCGACGCGGAGGTGCACAACAGTGGTGGATGACGTGGCGGCGACCACGCGCAACGACGCCGACCGCGGGCGGGGCGCAGAGCGGGACGCCCGGACGGCGGCCGCAGACGGCTACACCGAGTACGACAGCGAGCGCTGGCTGCCGGAGCACCACTCCAACCGCCGAAGCGACTTCGCCCGCGACCGCGCCCGGCTGCTGCATTCCAGCGCCCTGCGCCGGCTGGCCGCCAAGACGCAGGTGCTCAGCCCGACCGCCGGGCTCGACTTCGCGCGCAACCGGCTGACGCACTCCCTCGAGGTCGCGCAGGTGGGGCGCGAGCTCGCCAACAGCCTCGGACTCGACCCCGACATCGTCGACACCGCCTGCCTCGCTCACGACATCGGGCATCCGCCCTTCGGGCACAACGGCGAACGCGCACTCAACTCGTGGGCGGAGGACATCGGCGGCTTCGAGGGCAACGCGCAGACCCTCCGGCTGCTGAGCCGGTTGGAGCCGAAGGTCTTCGGGCGCGACGGGCGTCCGTACGGCCTCAATCTCACCCGTGCCAGCCTCGACGCGAGCTGCAAGTACCCGTGGCCCGGGTCGTCCTCTGTGCCCGACCCGAGCGGGCGCGCCAAGTTCGGCTTCTACGACGACGACCACGCCGTCTTTGAGTGGATGCGCGCCGGCGCTCCCGAGCGTCAGCGCTGCATCGAGGCGCAGGTCATGGACCTCTCCGACGACATCGCCTACTCCGTGCACGACTTCGAGGACGCCGTGGTCAACGGCTACATCGACGTCGCGGCGCTCGGGAGCCGGGTCGACCACGAAGACCTCGTCCAGTCGATGCACGAGTGGGTGGGCGGGGAGGTCAGCCACCAGGAGCTGATCGAGGCCTTCGACCGCCTCGACTCCATGGACATCTGGCTCGACGGGTGGGACGGCTCCCGCCGTTCGCAGGCGCGACTGAAGAACCTCACCAGCCAGCTGATCGGCCGGTTCGCCCACGCGGCGGTCCACGCCACGAAGGAGTCGGCCGGCCGCACCGACTTGATCCGCTTCGGCGCCGACGTCGTCGTGCCGCTCGGCATCCGCGCCGAGATCGCCGTGCTCAAGGGCATCGTCGCGACGTTCGTCATGTCGCGCAACACGCGCCAGCCGATCTACGCGCAGCAGCGGCAGATCCTGACGACGCTCGCCGACCTGCTCTACCAGCGCGGTCCGGCGGAGCTCGACCCGGGCTTCGCCGAGGACTGGCGCGACGCCGAGACCGACGCGCAGCGCCGCCGGGTGGTCGTCGACCAGGTCGCGAGCCTCACCGACCAGTCGGCGCTCAGCTGGTACGAGCGGCTGGTCCAGCACTGACGTCCGGACGACCGGGCTTGAATACGGCCGCCCTGTGCAGAATGCTGGGGGGCAGGCCTTCAGGAGGAGACGAATGAGCACCGCACTACCACCGTCGGACGACGACCGCCCCACCGAGGGCGAGTCGGCGGAGGCGACCCCGGCCGCGCCGGAGAAGCCGCGCCGCGCTCCGCGCGCGTCCACCGGAACGGGTGCGGGTCGGACGACCGCCTCCCGCTCGACCCCGAGGAAGACGGCTTCCACCACCGCGGGTGAGACCCCAGCCGGCACGGGAGGCGCTGTGCCGGCGGACGGGACGTCCGAGCCCTCCGCCGTCAAGGCGACCACGACGCGCAAGAGCACGGCCGCGAAGGCCGCCGGAGCGTCGACCAGCGGCGCGGCCAAGAAGCCGACCACACCGCGCACACGTCGGACCGCCGCGAAGCCGCCCGCGATCGCCCCCGAGGGCGAGGCTCCGGGCATCATGGACGCCGCCCTCGGCGCGCGGGAGCCGCTGGCCGGCGCGTCGAAGACGGCTGCCACGAGCGCCGACACGTCCAGTTCTCCGGTCGAACCGCTGACGGAGACGGATGTCGCGACGACCAAGCGCCTCCCCACGGCGGAGGAGGTCTACGCGGGTACTCCCGCAGCGGGCGACGCTGCAGGCGACACCACGGGTGCCGCCGTGGAGTCCGAGACCACCATCGTGCCGCCGGAGCCGGCGGAGTCGAGCGAGCCGGTGCAGCCGGCGGAGTCGAGCGAGCCGGTGCAGCCGGTCGCCGCGACGGGTCCGGATGTGTCCGGCTTCGAGAGCGCACCGGATGAGGCGGCGACCACCGCCGCTGGCACCACCCCCGCGGCGACCACTGCCGCGGAGTCGACCGCTGCGACGGAGCGCTTGGAGCCGGTGGGCTCCACCGCACCCACGACCGCAGCACCCACGGCCGCCGCCGAGTCCCGCCCCGGCACGCCCCCAGGCGCCCACGGCCGCACCGTGAACGACCTCGCCGACCGGCTCGACGACTCTCGGTTCTTCTCCTCCCTCTTCGACTTCACCTTCACCAACTACGTCACGCGCAAGCTGGCCGGTCCGGTGTACGTGGTGGGCCTGGTCCTCATCGGGCTGGGCATCGTCGTCGGCTTCGCGAACTCGCTGAGCTCGGCGATCGCGACGCACGCTCCGATCGGCGCGTTCGTGTTCCTCTTCGGGGTGCTGATCACGCTGGTCGGGGCGATGCTGGCGGTGCTGCTGCTGCGCGTCGGCATCGAGGTGTTCTGCGCCATCATCGAGATCGCCCAGAACACGCGGCGTCGGCGGCCACCGAACGAGTAATCCACAGGCCGCCGTGAGCGTCGGTCCGGCTCACTAGAATCGAAGCATGGCCGGCCGGATTCGACAGAGCGACATCGAAGAGGTCAAGGCCCGCACCAACATCGCCGACATCGTCGGCGACTACGTCAGCCTCAAGACCGGCGGTGTCGGCGCGCTCAAGGGCCTCTGCCCGTTCCACGACGAGAAGAGCCCCAGCTTCTACGTGCGCCCGGGGGTCGGCCGCTACCACTGCTTCGGATGCGGCGAGGGCGGCGACGTCTACGAGTTCCTGCTCAAGATGGACCACGTGTCCTTCACCGACGCCGTCGAACGTCTCGCCGCGCGGATCGGCTACCAGCTCCACTACGAGGAGGGCGGCGGCGGCCCGTCGGAGGGGTCGGGCAACCGCGCCCGCCTGCTCGCGGCCAACTCCGCCGCCGAGGAGTTCTTCCGCAACCGGCTCTCGGCCCCGGACGCTGATCCGGGCCGCCGGTTCCTGGGGGAGCGGGGCTTCGACGCCAACGCCGCCGCGCATTTCGGCGTGGGCTTCGCCCCGAAGAGCTGGGACGAGCTCACGAAGCACCTGCGCGGCAAGGGCTACACGCAGGACGAACTGCTCGCCGCCGGCCTGGTCTCCCAGGGCGACCGCGGCGTCTACGACCGCTTCCGCGGCCGGTTGATCTGGCCGATCCGCGACGTCACGGGCCAGACCATCGGCTTCGGCGCCCGCCGCCTCCTCGACGACGACAAGGGCCCGAAGTACCTGAACACCCCCGAGACCGCCGTCTACAAGAAGGCGCAGGTGCTCTACGGACTCGACCTCGCCAAGCGCGACATCTCGCGACAGGATCAGGTGGTCGTGGTCGAGGGCTACACCGACGTCATGGCCTGCCACCTCGCCGGCATCACGACCGCGGTCGCCACGTGCGGGACCTCGTTCGGCGTCGACCACATCAAGGTTATCCGCCGGGTGATGGGCGACGACAACAGCCAGGGCTCCGTCATCTTCACGTTCGACCCGGACGCCGCCGGCCAGAAGGCCGCGACCCGCGCCTTCGGCGAGGAGCAGCGCTTCTCCGCCCAGACCTACGTCGCCGTCGGACCCGACGGCCTCGACCCGTGCGACCTGCGGCTGGCGAAGGGCGACGACGCGGTGCGCCGCATGATCGACGCCCGCAAGCCGATGTTCGAGTTCATGATCCGTCAGGTGGTCGAGCGCTTCGACCTGGACTCGGTGGAGGGTCGCGCCGCCGCCCTTCGCGCCGGGGCGCCGATCGTCGCGACCATCCGCGACCCCGCCTCGCAGAGCGGCTACACCCGCGAGCTCGCCCGCCTCTCCGGCGCCGAGCTGCAGGATGCGACCCGCGCCGTCCGCGCGGCCCAGCGCAGCGGCGGCCAGCGCGGCGCCGACTCCCGCGAGCGTCCGTCGTCCGGACCGGACGCCGCCGGCCCCGAGCAGCCGCGCCCGCTCCCGCAGGCCGACCTCGCCGACCCGACCCAGCGCACCGAGCGCGAAAGCCTGATGGTGCTCCTGCAGCTCCCCGGCGAGGTAGGAGCCGAGCGGGCCGCCCGTGCCGTCCAGGTCCCGTTCGTGAACCCGACCCACGCGGTGGTGCGGGACGCCATCGCCAGCCAGCTCTCTACGCTGGCGCAGCCCGGCTGGGTGGATCGCGTGCTCGCCGAGGTCCCGAAGGCCTACGCTCCGACGGTCAACGCCCTCGCGGTGGCCGCCCTCCCGCAGGACGGCGACACGGGACGCTACGCCCGCTCGATCGTCGACGGCCTGATCGACCGCGACCTGCTTCGCGAGAAGGCCGAGCTCACCTCGCGCCTCGGCCGCACCGAGGATCCGGAGCTGCGGCGGCAGATCTCGATCGCCATGGTCGCCATCGAATCCGAGCGGCGTCGTCTTCGCGGCGAGTAGGCCTGCGCGCTCTTTTGTTGCGCTTGTGTGAAGATAGCGCCCGGATCCGCATTCGAATGCATGTTCCGTGAGGATTCCGTGCTAGGAAAGTTCTCACGCGATCGGCGATCACGCACGCCTGCAACGACGCCGCCGCGCATCCCACACCAGGAAGAGGTACTCGGATATGACATCCGCACACAACGGTGGACGGCGCCTGCTCGCCGTATCCGCCGCGTTCGCGGCCGCGGCACTGGTGCTCGCCGGCTGCTCGGGTAGCAACAACGGATCCGGCGGCGGCGGCGGCGCGATCACCGTCGGCACGACCGACAAGATCACGTCGATCGACCCGGCGGGCTCGTACGACAACGGCTCGTTCGCCGTGATGAACCAGGTCTACCCGTTCCTGCTGAACAGCCCCTACGGCAGCCCGGACGTCAAGCCGGACATCGCCGAGAGCGCCGACTTCACGTCGCCGACCGAGTTCACGGTCAAGCTCAAGCCGGGTCTGAAATTCGCGAACGGCCACGACCTGACCTCGTCGGATGTGAAGTTCACCTTCGACCGCCAGATCAAGATCAACGACCCCAACGGCCCCGCGTCGCTGCTCGCGAACCTCGACAGCGTCTCGACGCCGGACAAGACGACGGTCGTCTTCAAGCTCAAGGTCCCGAACGACCAGACCTTCGCCCAGGTGCTCTCGAGCCCGGCCGGTCCGATCGTCGACGAGCAGGTGTTCTCGGCCGACAAGGTGACGCCGGACAACACGATCGTGAAGGGCCACCCCTTCGCCGGTCAGTACGACATCACCAGCTACGACTTCAACAACCTCATCGCGTACAAGGCGTTCGACGGCTACAAGGGCATCCTCGGCAAGCCGGCCACCGCGAAGGTGAACGTCAAGTACTACGCCGAGTCGTCGAACCTGAAGCTCGACATCCAGAAGAACGCGATCGACGTGGCCTTCCGCAGCCTCTCGGCCACCGACATCTCGAGCCTCGAGGGCAACAACAAGGTCAAGGTCGTCAAGGGCCCGGGTGGCGAGATCCGCTACATCGTGTTCAACTTCAACACCCAGCCCTTCGGCGCCACCACCTCCGACGCGGACGCCAAGAAGGCTCTCGCGGTGCGCCAGGCGGCGGCCGACCTCGTCGACCGCGCGGCCATCGCCGACCAGGTCTACAAGGGCACCTACACCCCGCTGTACTCCTACGTCCCGGACGGCCTGACCGGCGCCACCACGGTGCTGAAGGACCTCTACGGCGACGGCAACGGCGGACCGAGCCTCGACAAGGCGAAGGCGGCGCTGCAGGCGGCCGGCGTGACCACCCCGGTCTCGCTCAACCTCCAGTACAACCCGGACCACTACGGCCCGTCCTCGGGTGACGAGTATGCGCTCGTGAAGGAGCAGCTGGAGAACGGCGGCCTGTTCAAGGTCAACCTGCAGTCGACCGAGTGGGTCCAGTACTCGAAGGACCGCACCGCTGACGTGTACCCGGCCTACCAGCTCGGCTGGTTCCCGGACTACTCGGACGCCGACAACTACCTGTCGCCGTTCTTCATCAAGGACAACTTCCTTGCGAACCACTACGACAACGCCGAGGTCCAGGACCTCATCGCGAAGCAGGCGGGCACGACCGACAAGGCCGAGCGCACCAAGCTGATCGAGGAGATCCAGGCCAAGGTGGGCGCCGACCTGAGCACCCTGCCGCTGCTCCAGGGCTCGCAGGTCGCGGTCGTCGCCAAGGGCGTGTCGGGCGCGGACAAGACGCTCGACGCCTCCTTCAAGTTCCGTTACGGAGCGCTCTCGAAGTAACCTCGGCGACGAGCGACACGCTCTGAGTCGAACCGGGGGGTGGCTCGCTGACGCAGCGAGCCACCCCTCTCCACGAACCACCACGATTGGCTTCCATGACAGCGACTGTCAGCACCGCCGACGCCGGGACGACCCCCGGCCCCGAGCGGACGAAGGCGAAGCGGCGATCGGGAGGCGGCCTCGGCCGCTACATCCTGGTCCGCGCTCTCCTGATCATCCCCACGATCTTCATCCTGGTCACCGTCGTCTTCTTCCTGATGCGGTCGACCGGTGACCCGATCACCGCCTCGCTGGGCGGCAAGCTGCCGCCGGCGCAGCTCGCGCAGCGGGTGCACGAGGCCGGCTACGACCGGCCGATCATCGTCCAGTACTTCGAGTACCTCGGTCAGCTGCTGCGCGGCGACTTCGGCACGACGTTCACGGACAACCAGCCGGTCACCCAGGTGCTCATCACCTACGGCGCGGCGACCCTCGAGCTCGCGTTCTATGCGCTGATCGTCGCCTTCATCGTCGGCATCCCGCTCGGCCTCATCGCGGCGTACTACCGCGACAAGGCGCAGGATGCGACCCTCCGCATCTTCGCGATCCTGTTCTACGCGACGCCGGTGTTCTTCGTCGGCCTCGTGCTGAAGCTCATCTTCTCGATCTGGCTGGGCTGGCTCCCGGTCGCCGGGCGCGCCTCCACCAGTTCGGAACTGGAGATGCAGACGCTCGACAACAAGACCGGCATCTACCTCATCGATGCGTTCCAGACGGGAGACCCGGCCGTCGTCGGCGACGTGCTGCTGCACGCACTGCTGCCCGGTATCGCTCTCGGCCTCCTCACCGCCGGCATCTTCCTGCGGCTGGTGCGCACGAACGTCATCGGGACGCTGTCCACCGACTACGTGGATGCGGCGCGGTCGCGCGGCGTGCCCGAGTCACGGCTGCTCCGCAAGCACGCCTACCGGCCGGCCCTCATCCCGATTATCACGGTCATCGGCCTGCAGATCGCGCTGCTGCTCGGCGGCGCGGTCCTGACCGAGTCCACCTTCGAGTGGAAGGGTCTCGGCTTCCAGCTGGTGCACTACCTCCAGGCGCGCGACTTCGTCGCCGTGCAGGGCATGGTGGTGCTGCTCGCGGTGATCGTGACCCTCACCAACTTCGTGGTCGACGTCATCGCGGCCCTCATCGACCCGAGAGTGAGGTACTGAGATGTCGAACGCAGCTCTCACCTCCCGCAAGCGCTCCCTCTGGGATCGCCTGCCGATCGTCCACCAGCTCCGGCAGAGCGTCGGGCTGCAGCGCGGGATGCTCGTCGTGGGCCTCGTGCTCACGGTCGTCTTCATCCTGGTCGCCATCTTCGCCCCGCTGATCGCCCCCTACGGCTTCTCCCAGACGAAGGCCGACGGGACGTCGTTCGGTGCCCAGCAGCCCCCGAGCGCCGCCCACATCTGGGGCACCACCTCCGGCGGGTACGACGTGTTCTCGCGCGTGATCTGGGGAGCGCAGACCGCCATCCTCGTGATCATCGTCGCCGTCATCCTGTCGATCTTCCTCGGCGTGCTGCTCGGTCTGATCTCCGGCTACTTCGGCGGCTGGCTCGACCGCGTGCTCGTCGTGGTCTGCGACGCGATCTATGCCTTCCCGTCGCTGCTGCTTGCGATCGTGGTGGCCATCGCGATCAGCGGCGGTCAGTCGAGCCTGTGGGGCGGGATCTTCGCCGCGGCCATCTCGATCACGGTGGTCTACATCCCGCAGTACTTCCGGGTGATCCGCTCGGAGGTCGTCCGCATCAAGTCGGAGGCGTACGTCGAGGCGGCGAAGGTCGTCGGCGCGAGCAACGGACGGATCATGTTCCGTCACGTGCTGCGCAACTCGACCCGCACGCTGCCCCTGATCTTCACGCTCAACTCGTCGGAGGCCATCCTGACGCTGGCGGGCCTCGGCTTCCTCGGCTTCGGCATCGAGCCGACCGCCGCCGCCGAGTGGGGCTACGACCTGAACAAGGCCGTGGACGACGTCACCTCCGGCATCTGGTGGACCGCCATCTACCCGGGTCTCGCGATCGTGCTGGCCGTGCTGGGCATCACGCTCGTCGGCGAGAGCCTCAACGACCTCGCCGACCCGCGCCTGCGCGGCCGCCGTCGCGCGGCAGTGGCGTCCGGTCAGGTCGCCGAGACGTCCGTCGTCCCGGGCGGCTCGCTGACCGCGGGCCCCGGCGGAGTGGACGGACTCGAGGGCGGGGAATCGTTCGACCAGCACGGAATCGAGGTGCGTCCATGAGCGACGTGGTACAGATCGACGACCTGTCGGTGAGCTTCGCGACCGACGCCGGTGTCGTCAAGGCGGTCGACGGCGTCAGCCTGAACGTGGCACCGGGCGAGGTCCTGGCCATCGTCGGCGAGTCCGGTTCGGGCAAGACGGTCACCGCGAAGACGATCCTCGGGCTTCTGCCGGAGACCGCGACCGCCTCCGGCGCGGTCGTCCTGCGCAGTAAGGACGGTGCGACCCAGGCCGACATCGTCTCCATCGACAAGCGCCGGCTCCGCGAGGTGCGCGGCACCGACGTCGCCATGGTGTTCCAGGAGCCGTCGACCGCCCTCAACCCGGTCTATCCGGTCGGCTGGCAGATCGCCGAGGGGCTTCGCGCTCACGGCAAGCTGTCGAAGAAGGAGGCGCAGGCCAAGGCGATCGAAATCCTCGAGCGCGTCGGGATCCCGGAGCCGGAGAAGCGGGTCAAGTACTACCCGCACCAGTTTTCGGGAGGTCAGAAGCAGCGCATCGTGATCGCCATGGCGCTCGTGCTGAATCCCGGCCTGATCGTCGCCGACGAGCCCACCACGGCGCTGGATGTGACGGTGCAGGCCGAAATCCTCGACCTGCTGCGCCGTTGCCGTGACGAGTTCGGCGCCGCCATCGTGCTCATCACGCACAACATGGGCGTGGTCGCCGACCTCGCCGACCGCGTCGCCGTGATGTACCAGGGCAAGGTCGTGGAGCAGGCGGACGTGCACACGCTGTTCGCGTCGCCGAAGGCCGAGTACACGCAGAAGCTGCTCGCCGCCGTGCCGAAGATCGGACAGGGCGCCGTCGCCACGCAGGAGCGGGCCATCGCCCGGGCCGAGCGCCCGCAGCTGGCGCCGGTCGTGCGAGCGCGCGACCTGCGCATCCAGTACCCGGGCCGCCTCGGCCGCCCGGGCTTCGTCGCCGTGGACGGCGTCTCGTTCGAGATCCGTCCGGGCGAGGTGCTGGGCCTGGTGGGCGAGTCCGGCTCCGGCAAGACCACGATCGGCCGCGCCATCGCGGGCCTCAACCGGGTGACCGGGGGATCGCTGGAAGTGCTCGGCGTCGAGATGAACGGGGTCCGCGAGCGGCAGTTCCGCGGGGTGCGCAGCGACATCGGGTTCGTGTTCCAGGATCCGGCGTCCAGCTTCAACCCGCTGCTGACCATCGCCGAGTGCGTGGCCGAGCCGCTGGTGGTGCACGGTCGCGCGTCCTCGCCCGGCGAGGCGCGCAAGCGCGTCGACGAGCTGCTGGAGGCGGTGCAGCTGCCGCGCGCGTACGGCGACCGGTTCCCGCACGAGCTGTCCGGCGGCCAGCGTCAGCGCGCCAGCCTCGCGCGGGCACTCGCCCTGGAGCCGACGCTGCTCATCGCGGACGAGCCGACGTCGGCGCTCGACGTCTCGGTGCAGGCCCGTGTGCTCGAGCTGTTCTCGGACCTGCAGAACGAGTTCGGCTTCGCGTCGCTGTTCATCAGCCACGACCTCGCCGTCGTCGATCTGCTCGCCGACCGGATCGCGGTGCTGCACCGCGGCCGGCTGGTCGAGGAGGGCACCGGCGCCGAGGTTCTGGGCAACCCGCGTGAGCCGTACACGCAGCGGCTCCTCGCGTCGCTCCCGGTGCCGGATCCGGCCGAACAGGCCGACCGGCGGGAGGAGCTGCGGAAGTTGAGCGCGCCGACCGCTTAGGGTCGATGGTGTGAGTTCCGAGCCCGCCATCGTCGTCAGCGACCTTTCGGTCGAATACCCCGCGCGGGGCCCCAGCACATCGTGCGTGGCCCTGCGCGGGGTGAGCTTCCGCCTCGAGCGGGGGCAGGTGCTGGGGGTGCTCGGCGAGACCGGCTCCGGCAAGAGCACCCTCGCGCAGGTGCTCGCCGGGCATGTGCTCCCGGCGCGCGCGTCCGACCCGGGGCCGCGCATCAGCGGCGGCGAGGCGTCGGTGCTCGGCCACAAGCTCCGCAAGGCGCGCAAGCGCGACCTGGCCGAGGTGACCTTCCACGTCGGCTACCTGCCGCAGGAGGCCGCGGCGACGCTCGAGCCGTCGCTCAGCGTCCAGGACAACGTCGCGCTGCCGATCTTCGAGCGCGACGCGCACTACCCGAAGCGGGCCGCGGGCGCGCGTGCCGCGACCATGCTCGACACCGTGCACCTCCCGCTCTCGGTGCTGAACAAGTACCCGTACGAGTTGAGTTCCGGGCAGCGTCAGCGCGTCGCCCTGGCGCGGGCGCTGGTGCTGGGCCCCCGCATCCTGATCGCCGACGAGCCGACCGCGGGGATCGACGCGACGGTGCGCGATGCGGTGATCGACCTGCTCGCCCAGCTGCGGACACACGAGGACTTCTCGGCGGTCGTGGTCAGCCACGACCTCGCCGTGCTGCGGCGTGCGACGGACACGTCACTGGTGCTCCAGGGCGGCCGGACGGTCGGCTACGGCCCGATCGAGGAGGTGCTGGCCGACCCGGCGCATCCCTTCGTCGCGGGGCTGGCGAAGGCCCTGAAGCCGCCCCAGCAGCGCACCGAGCGCCGACCGCAGCGGGCAGCGGCGACACGCCGTGCGGTTCAGAAGGACGGATGAGGAGAGACGGCATGAGCACGGACGAGACCACGAGCACCGCGCGGCACCGCGCGGTCATGGCGGACGAGGTGACCGCCCTTCCCGCGGACAGCCGCCCCGAGCCCGGGCCGATCGCCGTGCTCCCGGAGCCCGAGCAGCAGTTCGTGGACGCGGTGGAGGCGGCCGGCGGCACCGTCGAGCCGCTGTCCGAGCGCACCCGCGGGGTCGTGTGGCTGTCGAACAAGGACGCCGCCGCCTTCCCCGCGGTGCTGGAGGCGCACCCGGCCATCGGCTGGGTGCAGCTCCCGTTCGCCGGCGTGGATGCGTTCGCCGGCATCCTGGCGTCGGAGGACCGGCCGGGGCTCGTGTGGACCAGCGCGAAGGGCGCCTACGCGCAGCCGGTGGCCGAGCACGCGCTCGTGCTGAGCCTCGCGCTGCTGCGCGTCATCCCGAAGCGGGTGCGGGCGCGGTCGTGGGCGACCGAGCCGGAGGGACGCTCGCTGTACGGGCTCGACGTGGTGATCGTCGGCGCGGGCGGGATCGCGCTCGAACTCATGCGGTTGCTGGAGCCGTTCGGCGCCCGGGTGACGATCGTCCGCCGCTCGCAGACCCCGGTGCCCGGCGCTGTCCGCACGGTGACCGCATCCCAGCTGGGGGAGGTGCTGCCGTCCGCCGATCTCGTCGTGGTCGCGGCTGCGCTCACCGAGGGCACGCGGCACCTGTTCGGCGCGAGCGAGTTCGCGGCGATGAAGGACACGGCGTACCTGGTCAACATCGCCCGAGGCGGCCTGGTGGACACGGACGCCCTGCTCGACACGCTGCGTTCGGGCTCCATCGCGGGCGCGGGATTGGATGTGACCGATCCGGAGCCGCTGCCGGACGGCCACCCGCTCTGGGAGGAGCCGAACGTCATCATCACGCCGCATCAGGCCGACACGCCCGAGATGACGGCGCCGCTGCTGGCGGAACGCATCCGGCTGAACGTGCGCGCGTTCCTCGACGACGGCCGCTTCGTGGGCGTCGTGGACCCGTCGGCTGGCTACTGAGCGGCGACGCACCCGGGACGCTCGGCCGATTTCACGAGCGGCCGGGAAGCTTGCTAGAGTAGCTTCGCTGATCAAGCATTCCTCGATAGCTCAATTGGCAGAGCAGCCGGCTGTTAACCGGCAGGTTCTTGGTTCGAGTCCAAGTCGGGGAGCGTCTGGCCCTCACCTTCGGGTGGGGGCCTTTTCGTTTGTCCGCGCGGCTACTGCCAGCCGGGCTGCACCAGGCCGGTCTCGTAGGCGAGCACCACGAGGTGGACGCGGTCGCGCGCGTCCAGCTTCGTCATGATCCGCGAGACGTGCGTCTTCGCGGTGAGTGGGCTCAGGTACAGCCGTTCGCCGATCTCGGTGTTCGTGAGGCCGTGCGCCACCAGGGCCAGCACCTCCCGCTCGCGCTCGGTGAGCTGCGACAGCCGGGCGGAGTCGGGTGCGGGGCGCAGGCCGCCCGAGACGCGCTCGATGAGACGGCGGGTCACGCCGGGGGAGAGCAGCGCGTCGCCGGCGGCGACCACCCGCACCGCGCGGATGAGCTCGACGGGCTCCGTGTCCTTCACCAGGAAGCCGCTCGCGCCCGCGACGATCGCCTGCGCCACGTACTCGTCCAGCTCCAACGTCGTCACGATGACGATCCGCGTGCCGGCGAGCTGCGGGTCGGCGACGATCTCCTCGGTGGCCCACAGGCCGTCGCCGTCGGGCATCCGGATGTCCATCAGCACGACGTCGGGATGCGTCCGCCGCACGAGCTCGACCGCCTCGCGCCCGGTGCCGGCCTCGCCGACCACCTCGACGTCGTCCTCCGACTCCAGCAGCGCCCGGAACCCGGCGCGGACCAGCAGCTGGTCGTCGGCGAGCAGCACGCGGATCACGATTCGACCCCCTCGGCCGCCGGTGCGACGGGGATGCGCGCCTCCACGAGGAGGCCGCCGCCGTCCGGCGTGCGGATCTCGAAGCGGCCCCCGAGCAGTTCGGCGCGCTCGCGCATCCCGAGCATCCCCTTGCCGCCGCCGTCGACACCCGGCCCGGACGTCTCGGGGAGCCCGCGGCCGTCGTCCTGGACCGTCAGCACGTACCAGCCGTCCGTCTCGTCCAGCCGGATGCCCACCCGCGACGCCTGCGCGTGACGTCCGATATTGGTCAGCGATTCCTGCACGATCCGGTACAGGGCCAGCTGCACGGCGGCCGACGGTGTGGACGTGAGCCCGTTCGTGTAGTCGATGCGCAGTCCCGCGCGCTGGTACGTCTCCACCAGCACCGGAATGCGCGCCAGGTCGGGCTCGGGGGAGCGTTCGGCGTAGCCGTCCGGTCCGCGGAGGAACCCGAGGACGCCGCGCACCTCCTCCAGCGCCTGGCCGCTCGTCGTCTTGATGGCCTCCAGGCTCTCGCGCGCCTTCTCGGGCCGCGAGTCGAACAGGTGCAGCCCCACGCCCGCCTGGACGCTGATCTGCGACAGCGAGTGGGCCAGCACGTCGTGGAGTTCGCGGGCGATCCGCAGCCGCTCGGCCTCGGCGGCGGCCTCACGCCGGGCGGCGACGGCGCGCGCGACCTCGCGGTAGCGCTCGCCCCGGTTGCGCAGCGCCTCGCCGACGCCGACCAGCAGGCAGAGGATGAGCGCGACGATGAGCGGCCGGATCATGGCCGCCGGATTCCCCCGCAGCAGGTATGCGGCAGCGGGCCCGACGACGGCGAAACCGGCGAGCGTCCACCACGCCCACACGCGGGCGCCACGGACGACGGCGCTCACCACTGCGAAGGCCAGCGGCACCACCGAGAACGGCGGCCCGGTCGTGATCGCGATCGCGGGGGCGCAGAGCGCGGCGATCACCACGACCGTGATTCCGGGATGCTGACGGGCGAGCAGCAGAACGAAGGAAGCGGCGAACGCCAGCAGCGCGAAACCGAGCGCCAGCGGGTCGGCCGCAGCGTTGCTCCCGGCGATCGCGATCGCGGGCAGCTGCAGCAGCGCCGCCAGCACGGCGGCGAACCAGCGGACGCCCTGCGGCGGCGTCCGATCCGACCACGGCCCCCGTGTCCAGCTCTCCGGACCCGGGTGCGCGCTCAGCGGGCGCGCGCCCTCGCCTCGATCGGCGGGCGGAGTCCAGGGCATTCCCTCATGCTAATCACGCACCCTGGGGCTCACATCCGCCGCTGGGCGTCTCCCGGCGCCTGCGCGGCTACTCCCCGGGGAGTACGCGGCGCGGGCCCGGCGACCTCACGGGTTGTTCTGCGCGTTGAAGCCGTCGTCGTCGCGGTGGTGGCCGAACAGGCTCCCGAAGCCCGGCCCGCCGAAGGCCGTCAGGCCGGCCTCCCGCTCCTCCGACGCGCGGATCTCGGCGTCGTCGTTCTCGTACTCGCTCAACTCGTCGTCCGGCTCCTCGTTCGCCGAGTCGTCGTGGCGTCCGTCCTCGTGCTCCATGCGCGCATCGTACGTCGCCCAGGGCGCCTTCCGGCAGGGGTCTTTCGCGCCGCCGTCTGCTCCCCGCGGAGTACCGCGGATCGCTCCCGACGGCGGATTCGGCAGACCGGCTTCACGACGAGGCTGACAGTGACGTCCGCGACAGGCGCGGACCACACCGATTGGACACATCATGCTCAGCACACTGGCCACCGCCGTCGCCGCAGCGCCCTGCGTCGTCGCGTACGGACCGCCGTTCGTCGGCTGGTGGTGGATCTTCATCCCGATCTTCTGGATCCTCGTCTTCGTGCTCCTGTTCGGCCTCCTGGGCCGGCGCTGGCGGCGCGCGGCAGCGGAGCGCGGCGGGTACGGCGGCTACGGACCCTGGGGTCCGCGCGGAGCGACCCGCTCGGCCGAGCAGACCCTCGCGCAGCGGTACGCGAACGGCGACATCGACGAGCAGGAGTACCGCGCCCGGCTGGAGGTGCTGCGCGCGAACCGCGACAGCACCGCCTGATCCACAGCGGGCGATGACCCTCGCGCGGCCCCGGTACGATCGACGGGGCCGCGCGAGCGTGCGGCCGGAAGGAGCACGGGATGGATGCCGCCGCAGTGATCGCCGCGATCGCGGTCGTCGCCGCCGCTATCCTCCTCGTGCTGTGGCTGAGGGAGAGGTCACTCCACCGCCGGCTGCGCGACTCCCGCCAGGAGTCCGAGTGGGACCGCATCGACCGCGAGCTCGACCTCGCCGAGCAGGCCGGTCGCTTCCGGATCATCGGCGACCTGGGCGACGTGGCCATCCAGTCCGTGTCGCGGCTGGTGTCGCAGGCCGAAGGAGTGCGGTACGCCGCCGACGCGGACCCCGCGGCGGCGGTCCGGTCGGTCGGAGCGCTCGAGACCTCGGCCCGGGATGCGCTGGCCGACCTGCGCCGGCTGCAGGCGGTCGCGCGCGAGGCGCAGGACGCATCCCTCCCGCAGCCGAGCCTCCACTCGGCACGGGACCTGTTCCGGGTGCTGCGCGACGCGGGGCTCGCGGTGTCGTTCAGCGAGACGGGGGAGCGGTTCGAGCTGCGCCAGGGCGCCGAGCTCGCCGTCTTCCGCATCCTGCAGACCAGCCTGGAGAACGCGCTCAAGCATGGCGGACCGGGCACGAACGCCTCCGTCGCCTTCGCCTGGACCTCCGACGGGCTCCAGGTCAGCGTCGAAGACGACGGCATCCGAGCCGCGGCAAGGCGTCTGGGGCTCGATCGCGACGGCGTCGACCAGACGACCGCCTACTCCATCGCCGACGACGTCCGGGCGCTGACGGAGCACTACGAGGGCGCGGGCATCATCGAGATGCGCGACCGCGCCGCGCTGTTCGGCGGAACGCTGCACGCACGGACCGTGCCGGGGGTCGGCTTCACCCTCTCGGTCGTGTTCCCGGCGCTACGGCACCACAACGGCGTGCACGGGGTCGACCTGCGCCGCTAGCGGCGCGCCGGCTCAGTCCTCGAGATGGTCGCGTCCGGGCAGCCAGCTCAGCCCGGGGACGCCCCAGCTGTTCTTGCGCTGCACCTTCTGAGCGGACTTGCCGAAGGGATGCGTCAGCCGGTCCACGTAGAGCACACCGTCGAGGTGGTCGTACTCGTGCTGGAAGATGCGGGCCAGCCAGCCCTCGGCGCGGACCTCGTACTCGTTGCCCTCGAGGTCGGTCGCCTGCAGGATGGCGCGGTCGGACCGGCGGAGCGGGAAACGCTCGCCCGGGAACGACAGACAGCCCTCGGACTCCGTGTCCTCATCCAGTTCGCCGACGGCCGGCGGGCTGAGCCACAGAGTCGGGTTGATCGCGACGCCGCGGTGCCGGACGTCGTCGTCGTCGGTCCAGCCGTAGACGAACAGGCGCAGCGGCACGCCCACCTGGGGACCCGCCAGGCCGACGCCGGGAGCCTCGTCCATCGTCTCGAACATGTCGGCCACCAGGGCGCGCAGTTCGTCGTCGATCTGCTCGACGGGGCGTGCGGGGGAGTGCAGGACGGGGTCACCGGTGATCCGGATCGGGAGGACGGCCATTCGGCAAGACTATCCGGATCATTCCCGGTAGGGTCGGTCAGGTGGGTACGGAACTGATGGACGCGTTCGACCTGTCGTATCAGCCCAGCCAGCTCCTGGGCATCCCGGTCGCGCTCGTCGGTGCCGTCTTCCTCTCCGTCGGAGCCCAGCTGCAGCACCACGGCGTCGCGAAGGTCGAGGCGACCGCCGGCCATGCCGAGAGCGGCCTCAACGTGCGCCAACTGGGTCTGCTGCTCGCGCGCCCGTCCTGGGTCATCGGGACGCTGCTGCTCGGCCTCGCCATCGTCTTCCAGCTCGTCAGCCTGAAGCTGTCGCCGATCATCCTGGTCCAGCCGCTCGGCGTCGTCGGACTGGTCATCACGAGCATCCTGAACGCCCGGGTCAGCGGCGTGAAGCTGAACCATCAATCGGTGATCGCGGTGACCCTGTGCGTCAGCGGCGTCGGCGCGTTCGTGCTGCTGGCGGCGGTGTTCGCCCGGGATCTGCCGGTCACGAGCCGTGCCCTGGTCGTCATCCTCATCATCCTGGCCATCGTGCTGATCGCCTTCGGCCTGCTGTTCGCGTTCCTGCGGCACCGGTTCAAGGCGATCATGTACATCGTCGGCGCCGGCGTTCTCTACGGGTTCGTCGCCACCCTCGCGAAGGTCGCCATCGACCGCATCTCGAACCAGGAGTGGGACTGGCTCCTGGTCGCCTGCATCGTCGCCCTGCTGCTGGCCGCCGTCCTCGGCGCCTACTTTGTCCAGAACGCGTACTCGTCCGGTCCGCCGGACCTCGTGATCGCGGGTCTGACCGTGATCGACCCGCTGGTCGCGGTCACCATCGGCATCGTCGTCCTGAACGAGGCGGCGGGCGCGCCGTGGTGGGCGATGGTCGGTTTCGCGATCACCGGCGCGGTCGCGATCCTGGGGGTGTTCCAGCTCGCGAAGTACCACCCGCAGTCGGCGTCGGACGCGCCGGTCGCTGACCGCATTACAGACGTAGCCAGCGAAACCCGCCTAGACTAGGCCGTTGAATCGACCGGGCCCACCTCCCGCCCGGACAGCGAACGCCGTGCCCGTTCGCCATCCGAACACTTCGACCGTAGGGAACGAACCACGTGCCTGATACGAGCGGACCGCATCAGACCCCGCCCGCCCCGGCAGCCAAGAAGCCGCTGACCATCGTGATGGGTTGCGACACCTTCGCCCCCGACGTCAACGGAGCCGCCCGCTTCGCCGAACGCCTCGCCGCAGGCCTCGTCGAGCGCGGCCACGACGTCCACATCGTCGCTCCGGCGGCCAGCCGCAAGCACGGCACCTGGATCGAGGAGCACGAGGGCCAGAAGATGACGGCCCACCGCCTGCGCAGCTGGCGCTGGTACCCGCACGACTGGCTCCGCTTCGCCCTGCCGTGGATGAGCAAGGCCAACGCCCGCCGCGTGCTCGACGAGGTGAGGCCGGACGTCGTGCACTTCCAGTCGCACATCGTCGTCGGGCGCGGGCTCGCCTACGAGGCGCAGAAGCGCGGCATCCGGATCGTCGCCACCAACCACGTGATGCCCGAGAACATCATGGAGTTCACGGTCATCCCGAAGTTCCTCCAGAAGGCGCTCGTCGCGATCGAGTGGCGCGACGCCCGCAAGAGCTTCGACCGCGCCGAGGCCGTCACGACGCCGACCCGCAAGGCCGCGGACTTCCTCGAGAACGCCACCGGCCTGCGCGGCGTGCACGCCATCTCGTGCGGTATCGAAGCGCAGAACTACACCCCCGACTTCACCCCGCGCACGGCGAACCGCATCCTGTTCGTGGGTCGGGTCACCGGTGAGAAGCACATCGACGTGCTCCTCAACGCCATCAGACTGCTCCCGGCCGATCTGGATGCGAAGCTGCAGATCGTCGGCGGCGGCGACCAGCTCAAGAACCTCCAGACGCTCGCCGAGACGCTGGGGATCGCGGACCGCGTGGAGTTCCTGGGCTACGTGAGCGACGCGGAGCTGCGCCAGGCGTACACGCGCGCGACCGTGTTCGCGATGCCGTCGATCGCCGAGCTGCAGTCCATCGCGACGATGGAGGCGATGGCCTCGGGTCTGCCGGTGGTGGCCGCGAACGCCATGGCGCTCCCGCACCTGGTGCACGACGGCGAGAACGGGCACCTGTTCCGCCCGGGCGACGCGCAGGACCTCGCCGACAAGCTGGAGAGCGTCCTCCGCCTGCCGCAGGATGAGCTCGACGTGCTCAAGCGCGCGTCGCTGCGCATCGTCGCCGCGCACGACATCCAGACCACGATCAGCACCTTCGAGAGCCTGTATCGTGGTGAGCCGGTGGCCGACCCGGTGACGGACGCGGCCTCCAGCGTGCCCGCCCCGGAGTGACGGGGCCGGCCCGCTCGGGGCGGTAGCTCAGCTGGTCAGAGCAGGGAACTCATAATTCCTCGGTCACGGGTTCAAGTCCCGTCCGCCCTACAATCACAGTGCTGGTCAACCGACCCTCTCTACGTCTGCGTTCGACACAGGTCGGCTATCACCGGCCGCCCGGGTGTTACCGTGCGGTGGTGCGGGGGAGAGCAGTCGTCGGGGTCTCAGTGACGGTCGCCGCTATCGCGGTGGTCCTGCTGGTGGCGACCGCGGAGGTGTCGGCCCGGCCGGGGACATGCGCTGCGGCGGTGTCGGTGGGACCGCTGGTCACGGTGGACCCGTCCGCGTTCGTCCGAGCGCATCCGGGCACCGCTGTGTCTGTCTGCGCTGGCGGCGGGTGCCGGGACGTAGCGGGTGGGACCGTCGAATGGGTGGTGTTCCCGGACGCGCGGATCGTCCCGAAGCGGGTCGAGGTCACCGTGGAACTGACAGATCGTGGTGTCGCCACCGAGCGGACGCGAACCTTCCAGGTGTCCCGGGCAACCTGTGGGCAACCGGCTGTGGCGGTGGACATCACCGCTGACGGGGACCTCCGGTGACGCCCTCTGCCCGGTGTGAACCCGGCACCGCCTGAGGGACCTGGGCGATGCCGGGTTCTTTCCCCCAACCGGCCGGTCAGAGTCCCATCCCGAGTGGGCACTTGTACCGGCCGGGCGTGCAGGGCGTCGGCGGCTGACCGGGAGCGACGAGCGATTCGGCCGGGCCGACGACCCCGTGGACCTCCGCGATCTGAATCGGAGCGCCGTGGACTCTCGCGTCGGCGGTCGCGGGCACCGTGATGGTGAGCGTGAGCGCTGCGAGGACGGCGAGGGTCGCCGCGGTAGCGCGGGGTTTCGTGTTCTGGTTCATGAGCTGATGGCTTTCGAGAAGTCGGGGACGGGGATGACCGTCTCCTGGAAGACGACGAGTGTGCGGTCGGCGACACGGTCGAGGTCGATCGCTTCGGGTTGACACATGCGGTTCACCTCCACCCGCGATGGTGACGGTCCTCACCTGCGGCCGGTATGGGCAGAACTGCTAATGGGTGCCTCGGGTGGGCAGTTCTGCGAGTGGACGGGCTGCGTTGCGGAGCCTGATGCTGGGCGGCGATGGGAGGTGATCATCATGCTGTTGGGGGTAACGGCAACTGTTGTGGCGACGTGCTTCTGCCTGTCACCGGCCCCGCTGCCTGAGCGGGTGCCGGTCGCGCCGGACGTACTGACGATGACCACGATTCATGACGAGGTGCTGTCGGATGCTTTCCCGGTTCGGTGTCTGTCATCGGCGAGGGCCTGGTCGCATCTGGCTGCGGGGTGCCCAAGGATGCACGTCGACCCGTTCGTCCGTGCAGGGGCGCGGCCGCTTCTGCTGAGCCGGGTGCGGTGACGCGGTTGGCGGCCGCCGACCAATGATCAGCTGGGGATGATTCGGAGCTGGCGGGCGGCGGTGACCGCGAGGACTCTGTCGGTCACCCCGAGCTTCCGGTAGGCGTGCTCGAGGTGTTTGTGAACGGTGCTCTCGGAGATGCCGAGCCGGTAACCGATCGCCCGGGCGGTGAGCCCGGTACCGACCAGGGCCAGAGCTTGCGCTTCCCGCGGGCTCAGCGGTGAATCGGCGGGAAGGTCAGCCGTCACCGCTCAGGTGCGTTCGATCAGGCTCAGCATCCCCTGCAGGCGCTGTGCGAGGTCGAGCTCGTTGTCGGTGAAGTCGTGGAGGGTCCGGTTGAACGTCCAGCATGCCGCCATCGTCCGGCTCCATCGTTTCGTCAGGATGGTGAACTGGTATTCGGAACCGGTCGGGTGCAGGAGATCGTGATACGCCGCTGTGAGGTGCAGCTCGGTAAGACTGAGCAGGTCGCTGAGGCGTCGGGGCGCGGTCCCCTCCTGATTCGTCATGTAACTGATCACCATGGGGTGGTCGCGGACCGCCGCCAGGGCGGCGGCTGTGGCAGCGTCCGGACCGAACACCTCGGGTGGGGAGCCGGTCATTTCAACCTGACCGGTGACCGCGTTGAAGCTGTTCCAGCCGACGGACTCGCCGGGGAAAGCTGCGGACAGCGCGTCCAAAGCCGCGGCAACGTAGTCCGCGCGGGCGACGCCGGGTTGCGCGTACAGGGTGAGAGTGGCCGTCGGGTCAACGCTCATGGTGGGTTCCTCCCAGGTGCGGTGACCCGCACAGGGTACTGCCGCGGAAGGCTGACGCGGAATGCACTGTCTTCCTCATCTCGATGTAACCGTCGGATCCGACGCCACGCGAGAACGCCGGCGGCAAGGATGAGCGCCACCCCGGCGACGATGAGACCAGCTTCGACCTGCATGGGTCGTATTCACCAGACGCCGAGGAGTTTCAACCCGACCACGATCGAGACGACGGCAAGGACCGCGTAAATGATCCGCTCGAGAGGCCGCCAACGAGATGCCTGCGGGTTCGCTCGGCGACGCCTGCGCAGGACGGTGCCGAGCGCGAGCCCGCACGCGACCGCACCCACGCCGAGCACGACGAGCCACACCGTCATCGGTCGTCAACCGCCGCGCCAGGTTGCGGCGATTCCGCCTGCCGGCGGAGCTCGTCGCGTACCGTGGCGCGACCGTTGCGGATCATGCGGACGCCCTGGATAGTCCAGATGCCGCCAATGACGATGGCGGCGGTGACAACTGTGTGCCAACCGGTGAGCCCCGGGATGAGGTTGATGATGTCAGCCACGACACCGAACGCGAGTGCGGCCGCTGACACCACGAGCACCAGGACCCCGTTCCGCTGCTCCCGATGACCCTCCCGCAGCTGAGGCGTCTCCTGAACATCGGTGACCGCGGACGCATCGAAGGCGTGCCGCCCGCTGCGTGGGTCTCTCACGGGGTGTTCCGGGGCCCGGCGGCGCTTTCCGCTTCGGGGTGCATTCGGTAGAACACGTAGCTGGCCCAACTGGCGACGGCGTTCAGCACCATGATCGCGATTACCGCCGCTGCCACCACACCCACCACCGGCGTTTCCGAGGTTTGCTCACGCGGCGAGAATACTCTCGGGCTCTGGAACCACTGGGCCCAACAAGATCGCGACCGCGGACCCGGTCGCCGCGGGGAGCCGTCTGCACAGTCCAAAACCAGCCCTGAGCGTGTCGTGGGCGTCCCGTGTGCATGCACCGCGATCATGAAGCGTGGACCTCAGCGAACTTCACGCCCTCTCGACTGGGCTGGCACCCCTTCCCGATGGGCGTCGGGTTGAACTCTCCGTCGTCGAACTCGGTGAGTTGAATGTCGCATCGGGCCGTCTCGGCGCGTGCGATCCGTTCGCGTATCTGCAGGACCAGGTCGTGGTTCCTGTCCCGCCGGGCCGGTATCCGGTGTTCGTGACCGTCGCTGACGTGTCGCAGGCCCAGGACGGATCGCACATGCGGGAGGCATACCTCTCCGTGGTGCTTTCCGGGGCCGAGCCGGCCTCGGTCGAGGCGGCGCCGAAGGAATCCGGTAGGCCGGGTGACGGGCGGTTCTGGGGCGTCGGGGTTGACGCGGGTACCGTCGCGTTCGTCGACGCGGACGCGATCCCGCGATGCATGCCTGCCGACGTTACGGACTGGTATTCGGAGGTGTTCGACACCGGCGGGGCCGACGGGTGGTTCGCGCAGATGGACTCCGACACTCCATACCCGGCGGGCACCGCGAACATCGTCCTTCCGCGGGCGACCGACGGTGAGAACCTCGTGCTCTCCCACTCCGGCTGGGGCGACGGCTTCTACCCGCTCCTGCAGTCGGTCTCCGCCGAAGGAACGGTCACGGCGATCCACATCGAACTCCTCGTCGTCGGTGAACCGGAAGCCCAGGAGCCGGAACCGAAGCCGGTCTCTGCGGAAGCACCCACCCCGGAGCCGTCGAAAGGATGGCTGCGCCGGCTCTTCGGCGGACGATGACCCGAGCGGCCCCTGCGTGCCGGCGCGTTCGCGACGACTCGTCTCGCTCCTGCTTGGTCTGCCGTACCCACGGAGATACCTCGCCGGCACCAGGTTGGTCACTGAAACCCGAAAGCTGCACCACGAACTCCGCGCCGTCCGAAGGAGACACCTTCAACCAGCCGCCACCGCTGCACGACGCGAAGGACCCGTCCGCTGTCCTTTGGAAAAGGACGGCCCCAGCGGCACGATAGATGGCGAGATGCTGTCCGATCGTCGCCGTTTGGTCGATACTGCGCAGCTCCCCATCGTCGCGCGCATCCATTGCATCTATAGCCGGACCGATCGCGTCGTCTCCGTCGTTCAGCAACGTCCTCATCAGTGAGGGGCGATGCGCCCCCGCCGGAGGAGACGGGGATGATGATGGATCGGAGCAGTGCCCGCACACGGAAGCTTCGCTGGGCGATGGCCGCGGTCGCGGTGGTCGCCTGTTCCGCGCTCGGTGTCGCACTGGGGATCGGTGCACTGCCGGAGCGGTATTCGCATGCGGCGGATGTGCCGACGGTGACCTGCGCCACGGACCCCAACATCTTCAGCACCGGCTACGTGCAGAGCACACGAGCCGTCGGCGCCAACGGGGCGGTCGACGAGCGGTGGATGATCGCGGCCGGCACCGGGGGAGCAGGCTTGAATCCGGGGACAGGTCCGGCGCCGCAGGGTCCGTTGGCGCCGTCGTTGCCGGGGACCCCGACCTACGCCAGCGCATACGTGGGCAAGTCGAAGAACGAGTGGGTGAGCAGCCCGTACAGCAACGCGCAGTGGATCTCCAACCGGTACGTGTCCCCGGCGTCGGGCGGCTCGAACCAGACCGGCTCGTGGGGGAACTTCTACTATCGGTTCACCTTCACCCTCGACCCGGTGGTGGTCGCGTCCGCGTTCAGTGTGTCGATGGACTGGTACGCCGACAACACCGTGCGCGGGGTGTGGGTGAACTCGAATCTGAAGGCACAGACCCAGACGAAGCCGTACGACCGATTCGGGTTCCAGGCGGGCCAGCAGGTCAGTGCCGTCCTCACCGGTTTCGTGACCGGCAGGAACGAGATCCTGGTGCAGGTGGGGAGCACTGTCGACGCGGAAGGCTTGTTGGCACAGGCCCGCTCCACGTCGCTGTGCCCGACGGCCTCACCATTCACGCTCACCAAGACGGTGAACGTAGGACGCGTCGCCGCCGCCGACCAGTTCACCGTCTCCGCCGTGAGCTCATCCAAGCTGACGATCGCGACCGCGACCACGACGGGAACGGGTCTCAGTGCGACCGCCAACGGCTACGCCGAGCCGGGCACGTACACGATAAGCGACACGCTCGCCGCCGGGTCGACGTCCACCGCCAAGCAGTACAAGGGCGTCCTGACATGCACGAACCGCACGGACGCGTCGAAACCACCGACCATCACCGGCGCGTATCCGACGTGGAGCGTCACGATTCCGACCGGCACTCCCCAGTCCTACCTGTGCACGGTCACGAACTCATCGAAGACGTTCACGGTAGCGAAATCCGTGAATCCTGCGCCTCCGGCGATCGTGGCTGCGGGGCAGAAGGTCACCTACTCCGTCGTGGTGACCAACGCGGGTCGCACGGCGTTCACAAGTGCGGACGCGGCGACATTCACCGACAACCTCTCCGGGGTGCTGGATGATGCCACCTACAACGGAGACGTCACGGGCGGGGCCACGATCGCCGGGACGACGCTCTCCTGGTCGGGAGCGCTCGCCGTCGGCGCCAAGGCGACGATCACGTACTCGGTGACGGTCAAACAGCCCGGCGCGGGCGACGGAAATCTGGTCAACACCGTGACCGGTGGCCCGTCGTGCACGAGCCAGTGCACCGCGACCACCCAGACACCCGTGCGTTGGTACGAGGCGGTGAAGACGGCGTCGCCTGCGTCCGCCCTTCCTGGCGACACGGTGCGATACACCGTGACCGTGAAGAACCCTAGCCGCAGCGACTACCCGGCAGGCTCGCCTGCCACGTTCACCGATGACCTCTCCAAAGTGCTGGATGATGCCACGTACAACCGGGACGTGACCGGCGGCGCCACGCTGACCGGCACGGTGCTCTCCTGGTCCGGCCCGCTACGCGCGGGCGAGACCGTCACGATCACCTACTCCGTGACGGTCAACAGCCCTGTGAAGGGCGACCGCTCGATGGTCAACACCGTCGTCACATCCAGCGGCGGGGGCAACTGCGCCACCGGTTCCACCGACAAGCGATGCACCGTGACGGTCACCGTCGTTGCCGGCGACGTGGTGTGGCGGAAGGTCGATGCGACGCCGAACCACAACCTCCTGGCCGGGTCCGTGTGGAAGTTCGCACCGGCGGACGGGAGCGGCGCGGAGGCGGTGGTCGACGACTGCGTCAAGGCGCCGTGCGCGGGCCCGGACGTGGACTCTCTAAGCGGTCAACTCCGACTCTCCGGGCTGCGCCCGGGACAATACCTGTTGACTGAAACGCGTGCACCCGTCGGCTTCCAGCTCGCCACGACTCCCATCATGGTGACGATCGCCGGCGGCACCGTGGCCACACTGGACCCCGTCGTCAACGAGCAGATGCCGGCGCCCATCCTCCCCTTGACCGGGGGCGTGGGAGCGGACGCGTACACGATTGCGGGCGGCCTCGTCGCCGGGCTGGCGGCCCTGCTCGGGGCGGTGCACGTTCTGAACCGGAGGCGGCTGTCGTGAGAAGGCTGCGCGCGGTGGCGCGAGACTCCTCACGAAGCTCTGGACGACGTGGACGTCACCAGCCCGCTGACCCGGGCACACCCTTGAAAGGTCCGACGATGGCACGGGTTATCCAGCCGCCGTAGAAGCCTCCGGGCTGGGGCGTGACGACTTCGCCGTCGACCGTGCACTCGTCCATGTGCTGCGCGTAGACAGCGACGCGGTCTCGAAGCAGTTCATACCCGGGCGAGGGGTGCGGGTAGTTCCACGCGCTCGCGGGCCGTACCTCGCCTCCACCCCGCACGTCGAGATAGCGAGCGGTGCCCTTGAACTCGCAGAACGACGAGCCGTCGGCGGCGGCCAGCGCGCCGGCCGCGAAGTCCGCGATAGGCAAGTAATAGACCGGCGGATGGCTGGTCTCGAGCACCCGGACGACGTCCCGGGTCTCGACTATGAGCTGCCCGCCGAGACGGATCGTGACAGGCGCCGAGACGCGCTCGATGCGCGGCGGCCTCGGGTAGTCCCACACGGACTCCTGTCCCGGTGCTGGGAGCTCGGGACGCGGTCGGGGCACCTGTTCACTCTACGTCGGCGATGCTTCACTGGAGTATGGCCGCCTCACCGATGTTCCCGCTCGGGTCCGTGCTGTTCCCCTTCGTCCCCATCCCGCTGCGGGTGTTCGAGCCGCGGTATCTCACCATGGTCGGACGACTGCTCGACGAGGAAGAACCGGAGTTCGGCGTCGTCCTGATCGAGCGCGGATCCGAGGCCGGCGGTGGGGACCAGCGCGCGTCGATCGGCACGATGGCGCGTCTCGTCGGCGCGACCGCGCGCGCCGAGGACCTGCTCATCGTCGGCGTGGGGACCCGGCGGTTCACGGTCGAACGGTGGGTCGATGAGGACCCGTATCCCCGGGCCGAGATCTCCATGCTGCCGGACCTGGAGTGGTCCGAGGCGCTCGCCCCGCTGCGGGCCGAGGCCGAAGCGGTCATCCGCCGCGTGATCGCCCGCGTCGCCGAGTCCTACTCGGATGCTGACATCGAGCTGTCGGAGGATCCCGTCGCGGCCGTGTGGCAACTGGCGGCGGTAGCCCCACTGGGCGAGTACGACAGGTATGCCCTGCTGAGGTCGACGTCGATGGGCGGTCTGCTCCGGCAGATGATCGACCTGACCCTGGAGGCCGAGGAGCTGTGGTCCGCGGGATGAGACGGACTAGACCAGGTTCAGCTCGACCGCCCTTTGCGCAGCGAGGACACGGTCGTTGACGCCGAGCTTCCGATACGCGTGCTCGATGTGCTTCCGGACGGTTCCTTCGCTGATGCAAAGCTCGTAGGCGATTCTCGACGCCCTCCATCCCTGCGCGAGGGCCGACAGGATCGCTCGCTCTCGCCCGGTGATCGCCGTCAGGCAGCGCTGCGGAACAGCGTCCGACGTCGTGACATCGCGTATCGGCGTGTTGAACGCGTCGGGTGCGACGGGGATCTGCTCCGGCAGGGGTGTGGGGCTGAGGCAGAAGCAGGCAGCGACAGCCGCGGCGGTGAGTCTGAGCAACATGATGATCACCTCCCATCACCGGTGATGGTGAGCCGTTCTCGGTCCTTCCTGCCATCCGCACAACTGCCCATTTCGTGCTGGCGTACGCGGTCCTGCCCCTAGCGCTGACCCGCGGTTCGTGGGGCGAGAGAGCGGAAGGCCCTGATCCTTCAATCCCCTAGCTATTTCCGTGCTCCGGAGTACCGTGACCCGGCATGAACACAACCGGATGGATCATCCTGATCGTCGTCGTGGTGGTCGTCGTCATCGTGATCGCCGTCATCGCCGCGACGGTCGGCCGCAACCGCAAGCGCGAGGCCGACCGGCGCCGCGCCGAGGAGATGCGGCAGTCGGCTGCACAGACGCAGTTGGACGCGCGTGAGCGGGAGGCGAAGGCCGCCCGTGCCGCCGCGGACGCCAAGCAGGCGGAGGTCGACGCCGAGCGCCTGAAGGCGGAGTCGGCCGAACGCCAGGCGGCGGCGGAGAGGGCGCGCGCGGAGTCGGACGAGGCCCTGCGCAAGGCGGACCGTGTCGACCCCGACGTGAAGACCGACCGCCATGGCAACCGTGTGGACGACGGAACGCGCGGCGACGTCGACGAGCGCGACGCTGCGCCCGCCGCACCGGCCGGAACCGCCGCACCGGCGGGAACCGCCGCACCGGCGGGAACCGCCGCGCCTGCGGGAACCGCCGCACCTGCGGGAACCGTCCCCGCGAACGACACCGCGGCCCCCGTGGACGACACCGCGCGCCACGCGCCGCGCCACGAGGCGCCGCGGTTCGACGACGGAAGCGGCACCGCCCGCTGATCCCACCCCAGAACGCCCGCTTACCCTGACGGCGAGTCGCCGGCAGCCGGCTTGACGGCTGTCCGGCGACTCGCGCATGTGCGCGGCGATGGTCGTCAGCGCCGACGAATGAACCCCGGGTAGCATCACTCCGTCGGCCACGGCGAACGGAGGATGCGATGCCTGCCTTCGTCGTGCTTCCGTACGCGGCCGACCTGGGCGACATCCTGTCCCGCCTGTCCGACGGCGACCGCGCCCGGCTCGACGGTCTTCGCGGCGACACCGCACGCCGCCGTTTCCTCGCCGGGCGCGCCGCCCTGCTCGCGGCAGCCGCACGCGCCGGTGAGCCTGGCATCCTGATCGACGCCCGCTGCCGCGACTGCGGCCTCTCCCACGGACGACCGACCGCGCAGGGCGCCTCCCGCACCCTCCATCTTGCGCTCGCTCATGCCGGCGGAAACGCTTTCGCAGCCGCCTCGGATCGCCCCGTCGGTATCGACTCAGAGCGTGCCGACACCCCCACGGAGCGACGCGCGGCCATCGACGCCCTCGCGCCCGGCCGCGGAGACCCCCTGCGCCGATGGACCGCGATCGAGGCCGTGCTCAAGGCCGACGGACGCGGACTGCGCGTCGCGCCCGACGCCGTCCGGCTCCGCCACGGGAACGCCGCACTCGACGGCGCGCGCTACCGCCTCCGCTCCCTGCGCGCACCGGGATTCGTCGTCATGCTCGCCGAGCAGCGCTAGCCCGGGTCACCCCGACAGGGAGGGCAGCCTCGTCTCGCGCAGCCACGCGTCGAAGAACGCGTGCAGGGGCTCGTCCGAGAAGGCCCCGGCCAGCGCCTCGAAGTCGGCGCTGGTGACCGTCCCGAACCGGTGGTTCCGCGTCCACGCGTGCAGCAGCTCGAAGAAGCGCTCGTCGCCGATCCGGTTGCGCAGCGCGTGGAGGAGGCAGGCGCCGCGCTTGTAGACGCGGTCGTCGAACATGTCGTCCGGGCCGGGGTCGCCGAGGAGGAGGTCCTTCGGCGCGAGCCGGAGCCGGGCGTGGTGCGCGCGGGCGTGGGTGGCTGCCGACAGCCCTCCGGACGCCTCCGACCACAGCCACTCGGCGTAGCAGGCGAAGCCCTCGTTCAGCCAGATATCGCGCCAGGAGGCGAGGCCCACGCTGTTGCCGAACCACTGGTGGGCGAGCTCGTGGGCGATCAGCCGCTCCGAGCCGCCCCGGCCGTCGGCGTGCGCAGACCCGAACGTCGCCATCGCCTGCGACTCCAGGGGGATCTCCAGCGGATCCTCGGTCACGACGACCGTGTAGGACGGGAACGGATACGGCCCGAACCGTCGCTGGAACACCTCCAGCATCCGGCCGACCGGCTCGAAGTCGTGCAGGACCTGGCGGGCGAGGGCCGGGGGATAGGCGACCGCCCAGTCCACGCCGTCCGTGTGCCGGCGCTCCAGGGTGTACCGGCCGATCTGCACCGCTGCGAGGTAGGTGGCGGTCGGCTCGGGACGATCGAACGTCCAGGTGCCGCGCCCGCCGCTCACGCTGTGGGCGGTCGGCTCTCCCGTGGCGACCACGGTGTACGCCTGCTCGGTGGCGACCCGGATGCGGTATGCGGCCTTGTCGGACGGCCGGTCGTTGCAGGGGAACCAGGTCGGCGCGCCGGAGGGCTGCGCGGCGACGATCGCGCCGTCGGTCAGCTCCTCCCAGCCGAGCGTCCCCCATCGCGTACGCCGCGGGGCCGGAGAGCCGTCGTACGCGACCTCGACCGTGAACTCCGTTCCCGCCGGCAGCACCGCGGGGGGAGTGATCCGAAGGTGCGTCGCGTTCTGGCTGAACCGCACGCGCTTGTTCCCGTCGAAGCGGACCCGCTTCGCCTTCAGGTGCACCAGGTCGAGCACGACGGCGGCGAGGTCCACCGCGGCGCGGGCGCGGATGACGGCAGTAGCGTCGAGCCGGTTCGTCGCCACCCGGTAGTTCAGGTCCAGGTCGTAGTGAAGCACCGCATAGTCGTCGGTGCCCGAACGGGGGAGGTAGCTGTGCGGCGCGGCGTCCGTCATCCGCCGACCCGCGCCCGGTACTCGCGAACGACGACCTCGCGCCACGGACCGATCGGGTTGCCGCTCCACCGGCTGCCGGCCGGGACGGTCTCGCCGCGCATCACGAGCGACGCCGGCCCGACCGTCGCCTCCCGGCCGATGTCGGCGGCGGGCAGGATGACGCTGTGCGGGCCGAGCGTTCCGCCGCGCTCGATGGTGACCTGGTCCATGCTCATGATTCGATCATGGAACAGGTGCGTCTGCACCACGCAGCCCCGATTGACGGTGGATGCGTCGCCGAGCGTGACCAGGTCGGCCTCCGGGAGCCAGTAGCTGTCGATCCACACGCCGGAGCCGATCCGGGCGCCGAGGCTGCGCAGCCACCACACCAGTGCCGGGGTTCCTGCCGCCGCCCAGGCGAACCAGGGCGCGGCGACCATCTCGGTGAACGTGTCCGACACCTCGCTGCGCCAGATGAAGGACGACCACAGGGGGTGCTCGCCCGCGCGCAGCCGCCCGAGCAGCATCCACTTGGCCGCGGTGCTCACCGCGGCGGCGACGGCGCCGGCCAGCATGAGCACCGGCCCGCCGAGCACGATCGCCCAGCCGAGACCCCACGACGAGTGGATGGCGCCGAGCGCGATGACGACGCCGAGCCCGATGGCGCAGGTGACGAAGACCGGGATGATGCGCAGCAGCTCCCACGCGGTGCGGGCGACGCGCAGACCGAGCGACGGCTCGAAGGTGCGGGAGAGGTCCGCATCCTGAGCCTGCCGCCGCAGCCTCACCGGGGGAGAGCCGAGCCACGAGGATCCCGCCTTCGCCTTGCGCGGGGCGAACGACAGCACGGCGACGAGGCCGTCGCGCGGCACCCTGTTCCCGGCCCCCGCCATTCCGGAGTTGCCGAGGAACGCGCGCGCACCGATGTCGACGTTGGCGATCCGGACGTACCCGCCGCCCAGCTCGTACGACGCGACCAGCGTGTCGTCGGCGAGGAACGCGCCGTCGCGGATGCGCGTCATCCGGGGGAGGAGCAGCACCGTGGACGCCTCGACGTCGCGGCCGACCCGCGCTCCGAGCATCCGCAGCCAGACCGGCGTGAACAGGCTCGAGTACAGCGGGAACAGGATGGTGCGCGCGAGATCCAGCAGGCGCTCGGTCGACCAGGCCTGCCAGCCGACTCGGCTGCGGACCGCGTAGACGCCCTCGCGCATCCCGACGCCGAGCAGGCGGACGAAGACGACGACCAGCGCGGCGAGCACGACGCCGGCGGCGAGCGTCCCCGGGACCAGCCCGGCCGCAGCGCGTGCGACGACGTCGCCCCAGTTCGCGGCGCCGCGCACGAACACGGCCACCACGGCTGCGCCCACGGCCAGCGCCAGCACGGGCACGAGCGACACGACGACCGAGGCGAGCGCGTAGGCGGCGACCCAGCGGGTCCGTCGTTCGGGGCGCTCCTGCGGCCACCAGTCGTGGGCGCGGCCGACCCGGACGGCGGGGGAGCCGGACCAGTTCTGGCCCGCCGGTACGCGCCCGAACACCGCGGATCCCGGTGCGACGGTCGCGTTCCGGCCGATCTTGGTGCCGGGCATCAGCGAGCTCCGAGCGCCGACCGAGCTGCCCGCGCCGATGCGGATCTCGCCGATGCGGACGACGTCGCCGTCGATCCAGTACCCGGCCAGGTCCACCTCGGGTTCGATCGAGGCGCCCGCACCGATGCGCAGCATCCCGGTCACCGGCGGGAGCGTGTGCAAATCGACTCCGCGGTCGATCGTCGCGCCGAGCGCGCGGGCGTAGTACAGGATCCACGGGGCCCCGGCCAGACTGGCCGCGCCGACCTGATGGGCGACCTGCTCCGCCAGCCAGAGACGCAGGTGCACTCCGCCGCCACGCGGGTGGTCGCCCGCCTTCACCCCCAGCAGCAGCAGCCGGGCGGCGACGACCGAGATGGCCATCCTGCCCCACGGCGTCACGAAGACGATCAGGCCGATGACCAGCCAGACCGGGTCGACCGCGGGCAGCACGTCGAACCCGCCGAGCGGACGGAGCAGGAGCGACGCCGTCACAAGGTAGAGCAGCCACCGGATCCCGCCCAGGATGAACAGCGGGACGCCCAGCACCGTCTGCAGCGCGCGCATCCGGAACGGCGTCGGCGGCACGACGTGGGTCGAGCCCGCGGACGACGACGGCGAGCTCTCCGCGAGCGCCTGCGCCATCGCCCCGAAGCGCGGGGTCGCGTAGATGTCGGCGACCGTAATGTCGGGATGCCGCTGCCGGATGAGCGACACCAGTTGGGCCGCGGCCAACGAGCCGCCGCCCAGGTCGAAGAAGTTGTCGTCGGGGCTCGAGACGGGGAGCCCGAGGACGCTGCGCCAGTCCGCGGCGAGCGCCTGCGCCACCGGATCGTCGCTCGCGGCTCCCGCGCCGTCCGCGTCGGCGTCCTCCAGCGGCCAGGGGAGGGCCGCCTTGTCGACCTTGCCCGAGGTGCGGACCGGCAGCTCGTCGACGACCGCGAGCAGCGGTACGAGCGCCGCGGGCAGGGTCTCGCGCAGGTGCGCGAGCGACGCGGTGCGGTCGAACGCGTCCGGGTCGGGGACGGCGAGGTAGCCGACCAGGACGTCGTTGCCGGCCGCGGATCGGCGCACGGCCGCAGCGGCGCCGGAGACGCCGGGCAGCTGCTGGAGCGCCGCCTCCACCTCGCCCAGCTCGATGCGTCGGCCGCCCAGCTTCACCTGGTCGTCGGCGCGGCCCAGGTAGAACAGTCCCTCCGGGTCGAAGCGGACGAGGTCCCCGCTGCGGTAGGCGCGCTGCCAGCCGAGCGTCGGCATGGGTGCGTACTTCTCGGCGTCCTTCTCCGGGTCGAGGTAGCGGGCGAGGCCGACGCCGCCGATCACGAGCTCGCCGCCGACGCCGTCCGCGACCGGATGCCCCTCCGCATCCACGACCGCGAGATCCCAGCCGTCGAGCGGGAGGCCGATCCGTACGGGCTCCCCGGGCACCAGGGGGGCAGCGCACGCCACGACGGTCGCCTCGGTCGGGCCGTACGTGTTCCAGACCTCGCGACCCGGCAGGGCGAGGCGGGTCACCAGCTCGGGCGGGCACGCCTCACCCCCGAAGATCAGCAGGCGGACGTTGTCGAGCGCATCCACGGGCCAGAGGGCGGCGAGCGTCGGGACGGTGGAGACCACGGTGATGCGGCGGGCGGACAGCCACGGCCCCAGATCCATCCCGGTGCGCACCAGCGACCGTGGAGCGGGGACCAGGCAGGCGCCGTGGCCCCACGCCAGCCACATCTCCTCGCACGACGCGTCGAAGGCGACCGACAGCCCCGCCAGCACGCGGTCCTGGGGCCCGATCGGCTCCTCTTGGAGGAAGAGGCGCGCCTCGGCGTCCACGAACGCGGCCGCCGACCGGTGGCGGACCGCGACGCCCTTCGGCGTGCCCGTCGAGCCGGAGGTGAAGATGATCCAGGCGTCGTCCTCCGGCGTCGGCGGCTCGATGACCGGAACGGCGGCGGTGCTGGGATGCGGCGCCTCCGCGGCGAACACCGGACGCGCACCCGGCTCGCCGGCCAGCTGCAGCCCCGCATCGGTGAGGACGCCGCGCACGCCGGCCTCGCCGAAGACCAGTTCGGCGCGCTCCTCGGGGTCGTCGGCGTCCACGGGCACGTAGGCCGCACCGGCCGCCAGCACGCTCAGGATGGCCAGGTACAGGTCGCGCGACCCGGAGCTCATCCGCACGCCGACCCGGTCGCCGCGCCGGATGCCGTTCTCCCGCAGCATCGCGGCGCCCGCCTGGACGCGGGCGAGCAATTCGCGGTAGCTCAGCGCTCCCGCGGCGTCCTCGAGCGCGGAGGCGTCCGGGAAGCGACGGGCGGACTCGGTGAGGATGTCGATCAGCGTGCGCGGCGGCGGCGCCTGATCGCCGCGCAGCATCAGGCCGGGCGTCGGCGACGCGGCCGGAACGTCGGCCGGTCGGGCGGTTCGGGTGGTGCGAGCGGGGCTGTCGGGCACGGCGGCACGCTACGGGCGGCGGGTTAAGCGTCGGTGAACGACGGCGTCCGGATGCGCTCGGGGCTGCGCCGTCATCCCTCGCCGAGCGCGTGCAGCAGCTGCGCCTTGTTCATGCGGGAGTAGCCCTGGATGCCTCGGGCCTTCGCGCGGTCGCGGAGCTCGCGGAACGTCGGGATGCCGGTGTGGGATGCGGGTACGGCCACGTGCTCGGCCACGGACTTCGCGGACGCTCGGGCGTCATCGGCCGTCTTCTTGGCGCGGCGGACGGCCTTCTTGGCGTCCTTGGCGGCCGCCTCCAGCCGGTCCCGCAGGTCCTCGGCGTCGCGCTTGGTCTTCTTGTCGAGCTTGTGGACGGCCTTCTCGGCCTCCCCGACCGCGACCCGCGCGGTGTCCAGCGCCTTCTCGGCGGCCTTCTCGGCCTTGCTCTTCGCCACGGCCCCTCCCTCGGGTCTCGCCTGTGGGGCTGAGCATACGGGCGTGGAAGGCTGCGGGGACTAGGGCATTTCGGCGTCGCGCTCGCGTCGCGCGAGCAGCGCATCCAGAATGGGCCGCTGCGCTTTCGTCAGCTTGGTGCGTGCGACGTCGATCGGGAACCAGCGTGCGTCGTCCACCTCCGGGAACTCCTGCCGACGCCCCGAGCGCGGAGGCCATTCCAGCTCGAAGGTGTTGCTGCGCACCTCGCCGGGCTCGAACTCGCTCTCGGCGGCGAACACGACGATCGTCTTGCCCGACCCGCGGAACTCGCCCAGCGGGATGTAGTCGGCATCCGGCGGCGGCGTGCCGATCTCCTCCGCGAACTCCCGCCGGGCCGCCGACAGCTCGTCCCCGAGGTCGCCCTCCTCGACGATCCCCTTCGGGAACGACCAGGCCCCATCGTCCTTCCGCGCCCAGAACGGCCCACCCATGTGCGCGATGTACACCTCGACGTCGGTGCGGCGGCGGTGGAGGAGGATGGCGGCGCTGCGGACGGTCATGCGACCAGCCTCCCACCGCATCGGCGGTCCCGCGCGACTAACGTGGGAACGTGGACTCGGGTGACGCGTGGGTGGAAGGGCCGGACGGCCAGCGGTTCTGGGGCCGGTTCGGCGCGGCCGGGCTGCTCGTGCACGACCTGCGGCGCGGGGTGCTGCTGCAGCACCGGGCCGATTGGAGCCACTTCGGCGGCACGTGGGGGCTGCCCGGGGGCGCGCGTCACGCGGACGAGACCGCGGTGGAGGGGGCGCTGCGGGAGGCCGCGGAGGAGGCCGCCGTGCCCGCCGACGCCGTTCGCGTCCTGTTCGAGAGCGTGCTCGATCTCGGTTTCTGGTCGTACACCACCGTCGTCGCCCAGGCCGTGCGCGCGTTCGAGCCGCACATGGCGGATGTGGAGAGCATCGAGCTGCGCTGGGTGCCCGTCGACGAGGTCGTCGGCCTTCCCCTGCATCCCGGTTTCGCGGCGTCCTGGCCGTCCCTCCGGGCGCGCCTCACCGCCCTCTCGGACTGAGCGAGGCGCGTCAGGACGCGAGTCGCGGCCAGAGGAACGTGCCGGCGACGTCGTCGCAGCCGTCCGGGAGGCCCGTGTACGACGCGGCCCCGGGATACGGCGCGGCGCCGGGGTAGGCGGGCGCGCCGGGATAGCCGGGGGAGCCTCGGTAGGAGTGCGAGCTCTGGGCGAACAGCCGGTCGCCGCGGATCGTGCCCAGGTACTCCCCGTCGGGCGTGACGGCATCGTCATCGCCCCAGGGGAACCAGCCGATCCAGTCGCCATCCGGATTGAACAGGTCCCGGGACCTCGGGTCGGTCCGGAACGCTATCCACACACCCTGACTGTCATGCAGGTATACGGTCATCGTCGATCATGCCTTTCGGGTCGGCATCGTCGTTGGATGAATTATCCTCACGGGCCGACCCGGTTGGCAAGCGACGCGCCGGTGTCGGCGGCGGGCCGGAGAATGGATGCGTGCACATCCTCCTCGAACGCGCCGCGCCCGGGCGGGTGCTCGTCACGCGTCTCACTCGCGCGGCGGCCGAGGAGTCGGTGGCAGGGGAGCAGCCGGAGCTCGTCGGCGACGCCGCGGTTCCCGCGTTCGTCGCCGCCGAGGAGCGCGGAGCCGACCGTCCGCGGTGGGTCTGGGACGACACCCGCGCCTGGTATCCGCCCCTACTGGCCGCCGGAGTGCGCGTCGAGCGCTGCGTCGACCTGCGGCTGTGCCACACCATCCTGCGCAACTCCACGCTGACCGCCGGAACCCCGCTGGCCACCGCGGATCCGGGCCCCTGGGATGCGATGGCCGACCCGGTCGAAACCACGGTTCCCGCCCACACCGCGCTGTTCGACTTCGAGGAGCCCGAACCGTCCCGGGCCGTGCCAGCCCGCTCCGTCCGCGCCGAGTTCGAGGCGCAGGAGGACGCGGTGGCCCGCAGCGCCGACCCGCGCCGGCTGCGCCTGCTGCTGGCGGCCGAGTCCGCCGGCGCCCTGATCGGCGTCGAGCTGCAGCATGCCGGGCTCCCGTACAGCGCCGCGCGCCACGACGAGCTGCTGTCCGGCCTGCTCGGGCCGCGCCCGTCCTACGGCCGCCCTGTGGTGCTCGAAGAGCTGGTCCGCGAGCTCCGGGCCCAGCTGGATGCGCCCGACCTCAACCCGGACAGCCCGCCCGACCTGCTCAAGGCGTTGCACCGCGCCGGGATCATGGCAACCTCCACGCGGTCCTGGGAGCTGAAGCGCCTGGAGCATCCCGTCATCGAGCCGCTGCTCCGGTACAAGAAGCTCTCGCGGCTGCTGACGGCCAACGGATGGACGTGGCTCGACGCCTGGGTGCGCGACGGCCGGTTCCGGCCCGACTACGTCCCCGGCGGGGTGGTGACCGGCCGCTGGGCCACGCGCGGCGGCGGGGCGCTGCAGCTGCCGAAACAGGTGCGCGCGGCGGTCGTCGCCGATCCCGGGTGGAAGCTCGTGGTGGCCGATGCGGCCCAACTCGAGCCGCGCGTCCTCACCGGGCTCTCCGCCGACCAGGCCATGGCGGCGGCGGGACGCGGCAAGGACCTGTACGAGGGGATCGTCGCCTCCGGCGCTGTGGAGGAGCGGGCGCACGCCAAGGTCGCCATGCTCGGCGCGATGTACGGCGCGACGTCGGGGGAGAGCGGGCGGCTGATGCCGCGCCTGCAGCGGGCGTTCCCGCGCGCCGTCCGGCTGGTCGAGGACGCGGCGCGCGCGGGGGAGCGCGGCGAGAAGGTGACATCGCGGCTCGGACGCTCCTCTCCGCTCCCGGGCCGGCAGTGGGCGGTCGCGCAGTCGGCCGCCTTCGGCGCCGAGTCGACCTCGGCCGACGAGCGCCGGGCCCGTACGCTCGCCCGTGACTGGGGCCGCTTCACCCGCAACTTCGTGGTGCAGGCGAGCGCCGCCGAGTGGGCGCTGTGCTGGATGGCCGAGTTGCGCAACCGGCTGACCGCCCTGGCCCCGGAGGCGCCGCTGACGGAGTCGCCCCACCTCGTGTACTTCCTGCACGACGAGGTCATCGTCCACACGCCGGCCGAACTCGCCGACGACGTCGCCGACGCCGTGCGCGCGTCGGCCGCGCAGGCCGGGCGGCTGCTGTTCGGCGGCTTCCCGGTCGAGTTCCCGGTCACCGCCGCGATCGTCGACGACTACGGACAGGCCAAATGACGGACCGCCAGGAATGCCCGAGTGTCGGAGTTGGTTACGACCTACGACCTGACCGAGGATGGACACCATGACCGACACCGTGCAGACCGACCCGAACGCCGTCCTGGCCCGCTACCGCGCGCGCCGCGAGCAGGCGGTCACCGCACCGCAGGGCAACCTCGCCCTCGTGAACACCCAGTGGATCACCGGCGACCCGGAGTCGGAGCAGCCGGTATGGGGCGTCCCGGGACTCTGGTCGCCGCTGCCTACGGGCCAGTCGGGTCTCAAGGTCACCGCGCAGGCGACGGACAACATCTTCGTCGACGACGTGCTCGTCGACGGCTCCGCGATCGTCCGCGGCAAGGACGACCCCAACCCGTCCGCGATCCGCTTCAGCGACACGCAGACCGGGTTCGTCATCGCCAGCGAGGCCGGCGACTACGCGCTGCGGGTGTGGGACGCGAACTCCGAGGACATCCAGAACTTCGGCTCCATCGACGCCTTCGCGTTCAACCCGGACTGGATCATTCAGGCGGCGTTCACCCCGATCGAGGGCGGCAAGACCATCGGCTTCGAGCATCTGAAGGACGACGGCGCGACCCGCGACATGGTCATCCCGGGCGAGATCACCTTCACCAAGGACGGCGTCGACTACAACCTCGCCGCGTTCAAGGCCGGCCGCGCGCTGCAGCTGGTCTTCGCGGACACCACGAACGGCGACAGCACGTACTCGGTCGGGCGCTTCCTGTTCGTCGTCCCGAACGAGGACGGCACGGTCACCCTCGACTTCAACCTCGCCGTGCTGCCGCCGTGCGCCTTCAGCTACAACTTCAACTGCCCGCTGCCGCCGGCGCAGAACCGCTTCGCGGTGCCGATCGAGGCGGGCGAGAAGAACGTCCTGAACAAGCAGGGCGAGCTGCTGCACTGACCATCCCGGGTCGCGCGAAACGGAGGACTCGGTCCGCCCGCCGGACTGGATCCCCTCCGTTTCGCATCTGAGGGCGGCGTGTCGCACGCAACATCCTCCCTTTCGCACGGCCGTCGTGGAGCGGTGGCGGCCACGACGTCGCAGACGCGCTAGTCCGCGGCGGCCGCCTCGACGTCGGCGTCCCGCGCCGGACGGCGGCCGCGCCGTGGCCGCTCGGGCGAACGGGGCTGCACCAGCGCGCCGGGATGCGCCGCGAGCATCGCGGTGACCTCGTCCAACCACTCGATGGCCGCTTTCGCGCCTAATTCGGCCGCGCGGTTCGCGGCGAGCAGCGCCCGTGAGTCGGCCTCGTGGGAGAGATACCGGATGCGCTCGGCGTACGCGGCGCGGTAACCGTCCACGATGCGCAGCGCGTCCACCCCGTCGAGCGACGCGGCGATGAGAACCTGGTCCTGCATCTCGTCCCAATCCGGACGCCCGTCCGCCGGACCGGCCCCCAGCCATGCCTCGGCCGCCTCGCGGCCCGCGTCGGTCAGCTCGTACAGGGGGAGGCCGTCCTCCGTCGCCCCCGCCGACCCGACCAGACCCTGGTCCGTCATGCGGTCGAGCGTCGAGTAGACCTGCCCGGGATTGAGCTGGCGCCGGTGCGCCGCCCGGCAAAGGAACTCGCTCTGGAGCTGCGAGCCGTAGGCGGGGCCCTGCGTCAGCAGCGCCAGGAAACCGTTCTGCACCGACATACTCGGTATGCTATTCCGCTCCGGCATTCGCCAGGCGACCGAATCGCCGAATCACAATCTTGTAACTCCCCGCGGTTCTCAGGCATAATCGTGGCAACGCGCGTGAGCGCGTCCAATTTCATACGCCGAAGCACTCCATCCCGTTCCTGGTCGTAGGGGAAGACGCACCAACGAACGGAGGAGAATCATGTCGGCACACGCAGCTCGAGGGGTGCTCTACGTGCACTCCTCTCCCAGCGCGCTCTGCCCCCACATCGAGTGGGCGGCGGGTCGTGCCCTGGGTCGCGCGGTCAACTTCACCTGGGAGACGCAGCCCGTGCTGAAGGGCGCCCAGCGGACCGAGTTCTTCTGGGACGGCCCCGCGGGCACCGGTGCGCGTCTGGCTTCGGCGCTCCGCGGGTGGGAGCACCTGCGCTATGAGGTCACCGAGGACGCCGGGCACGGCACCGACGGCGGCCGGTGGATGCACACGCCCGATCTCGGCATCTTCTTCGCCCAGGTCGACACGGCCGGCAACATGGTGGTGCCGGAGGACCGCATCCGTTACGCCATGGAGATCGCCGGCGCCAACGCCCTCGAGCTGCACCGCGAGCTGCGGCTCGCCCTCGGTCAGGCGTGGGACGACGAGTTGGAGCCGTTCCGGCACGCGCACGACGACACCTCGGTCATCTGGCTGCACAACGTCGGCTGACGCGCACACCTCCCGCGGCGGGCCCGGCTCCGGCCGCCCGCGCGCGGTGACACGCAGAAGGCCCCGGTCGCGTGACCGGGGCCTTCTGCTGTGCGGTGCGGATCAGTAGCTGCGGAACGCGGCGACGGCGTTGTGGCCGCCGAAGCCGAACGAGTTGCTGATTGCCAGCTGCGCGCCGTCGCCGAGCGGCTGCGGCTCGCCCTTCACCTGCAGCGGGATGGCCGGGTCCATCTCGGTGATGTTGATCGTGGGCGGCGCCTGGCGGTCGCGGATCGCGAAGATCGTGAACACCGCCTCCAGCGCGCCGGTGCCGCCGAGCAGGTGGCCGGTGGACGCCTTCGTGGCCGACACCGGGATGCCGTGCACCCGGTCTCCGAACACCTCGCGCAGGGCGACGTACTCGGACGGGTCGCCGACCGGAGTGCTCGTCGCGTGCGCGTTGATGTGGGTGACGTCGTCGGGTGTCGCACCCGCCTGGCGCAACGCCAGGTGGACGGCGCGGCTGGCTCCGCGGCCCTCGGGGTCGTTCGCGGTGATGTGGTACGAGTCGGCGGTCACGCCGCCGCCGGCGAGCTCCGCGTAGATGCGGGCGCCGCGGGCGAGCGCGTGCTCCTCGGTCTCGAGCACGAGGCTGGCCGCGCCTTCGCCCATGACGAAGCCGTCACGGTCCACGCTGTACGGCCGGGAGGCGTGCGCCGGGTCGTCGTTGCGGCGCGACAGGGCCTGCATCGACGAGAACGACGCGACGGTGATGGGGTGGATGGCCGACTCGGTGCCGCCCGCGATGACCACGTCGGCGAGACCCGCCTGCAGGTGCTCGTAGGCGTTGACAAGGGACTCGGTGCTCGAGGCGCACGCGGAGGCGACGGTGCGGGCGAACGCACGTGCCTCGAAGTGCATGGAGACGGCCGCGGAGGCCGCGTTCGGCATGAGCATCGGCACGGTCATCGGCAGCACGCGACGCGCGCCGCGGTCGCGGAGGGTGTCCCAGGCGTCGAGCAGCGTCCAGACGCCGCCGATGCCGGTGGCGTAGTCCACGCCCAGACGTTCGGGCGCGACGTCGGGACGGCCGGCGTCCTCCCACGCCTCCATGGCGGAGATCAGGGCGAACTGGCTGGAGGGGTCGAGGCGCTTGGCGACGGGACGCTCCAGCACCTCTTCCGGGCGCACCTTGGCCTCGGCGGCGAAGGTGACGGGGAGCTCGTACTGGGCGACCCAGTCGTGCTCGAGGGTGCGGGCTCCGGACTCGCCGGCGAGCAGCGCGGCCCAGCTCTCAGGGGCGGTGCCACCGAGCGGCGACGATGCGCCCACGCCGGTGACGACGATCTTCTTGGTCATAACGGCAACTCTCTGTGAGTGGAGTCGCGGGAGTCAGAGCGCTCCCGCACGCGCGGGCGGCGACTCGGGGGAGCGCCGCCCGCGCGGAGAAATCAGGCCTGAGCCTTAGGCGTCCTGCGCCTTGACGATGAACTCGACCGCGTCTCCGACGGTCTTGAGGTTCTTGACCTCCTCGTCGGGGATCTTGACGTCGAACTTGTCCTCGGCGTTGACCACGATGGTCATCATCGAGATCGAGTCGATGTCGAGGTCGTCCGTGAACGACTTGTCCAGCTCAACCGTGTCGGTCGCGATGCCGGTCTCGTCGTTGATGAGCTCGGCCAGGCCGGCAAGAACTTCTTCGGTGGACAATGCCATGGTTTTCTCTCCTTGAGGGGGTGTCGTTGTGACCGGGAAACAGTCTAGGGCAGCACGACGACCTGGGCGCCGAAGACCAGACCCGCGCCGAAGCCGATCTGGAGCGCCAGTCCGCCGCTCAGCTCCGGGCGTTCCTGGAGCAGTCGATGGGTCGCGAGGGGGATGGAGGCGGCCGACGTGTTGCCCGTCGTCTCGATGTCGCGCGCGATCGCGACGGTCTCCGGCAGCTTGAGCTGCTTGGCGAACTCGTCGACGATGCGCATGTTCGCCTGGTGCGGGATGAACGCGGCGAGCTGGTCGGGGGCGACCCCGGCCTCGTCCAGGGCGCGCTTGGCGACCTTCGCCATCTCCCACACCGCCCAGCGGAAGACCGTCTGGCCCTCCTGGCGCAGCGTGGGCCACTCCTTCTCGCCGTCGCGGAACTCGGTGAGCGTGCCGTTCATCCCGACCGCGTCGGCCTTGGAGCCGTCGGAGCCCCACACCGTCTTGGAGATGCCCGGGTACTCGCTCGGGCCGATCACCACGGCGCCCGCGCCGTCGCCCAGGAGGAACGAGATGGTGCGGTCGGTCGGGTCGACGACGTCGGACAGCTTCTCGGCGCCGACGACGAGCGCGTAGTGGGCGACGCCCGCGCGGATGAGCGCATCCGCCTGCGCGATGCCGTAGGTGTATCCGGCGCAGGCCGCGTTCATGTCGTAGGCGGCGGCCGGGTTCGACCCGACGCGGTCGGCGAGCACGGCGGCGAGCGAGGGCGTCTGCTGCACGTTCGAGATGGTGGCGACGATCACCGCGTCGATGAGCGACGGGTCGACGCCCGACTTCGCGATGGCCTCCTTCGAGGCCTCGGTGGCGAGGTCGACGGCGAGGATGTCGTGGCTGGCCCGCGTGCGGGTGATGATGCCGGTGCGCTGCCGGATCCACTCGTCGGAGGAGTTGATCGGGCCAACGAGGTCGTCGTTCGGCACGACGAGGTCGCCGCGGGCGGCGCCGATCGAGAGGATGCGGGTGTACTGGGGTCCGTGCGACTGCTGCAGCGTGGGGTGGGTCATCAGGCCTCCTGGTCGATGAGGTCGAAGGCGGCCGGCAGGTCGTCGGGGGTCTTGATGGCGACGGTCGGGACGCCCTTGAGGCCGCGCTTGGCGAGGCCGACGAGCGCGCCCGCCGGGGCGACCTCGATGAGACCGGTGACGCCGGCCTCCTCGAACGCCTTCATGTCGAGGTCCCAGCGCACCGGCGACGAGACCTGGCCGACGAGCAGGCGCAGGAACTCGGCGCCGTCGGTCACCTCGGAGCCGTCCTTGTTGGTCCACAGGCGCAGGGTCGGGTCGTTCGTCGTCAGCGTGGACGCGAACTCCTCGAGCGCGGGAACGGCCGGGGCCATGTAGCGCGTGTGGAACGCACCGGCGACCTGCAGCGGGATGACGCGCGCACGGGCCGGCGGGTTCTCGGACAGCTGGGCCAGCGCGTCCAGGGCTCCCGCGACGACGATCTGGCCGCCGCCGTTGTAGTTGGCGGGGGAGAGGCCCAGCTCGTCGAGGCGCGCCAGCAGCTCGGCCCCGTCCGCACCGATGACGGCGCTCATGCCGGTCTGCACCTCGGCGGCCGCCTTCGCCATCGCGGCGCCGCGCTCGCGCACGAACGCGACCGCATCGGTCTCGCTCAGCACACCGGCGCCGGCCGCAGCGGTCAGCTCGCCGACCGAGTGGCCCGCGATCCCGCCGACGCGCTCACGGCGTCCGTCGGCGAACAGGGCGGACAGCGTCAGCAGGCCCGCCGAGACGATGAGCGGCTGCGCCACCGCGGTGTCGCGGATGGTGTCGGCGTCGCTCACGGTGCCGTGCGCGACCAGGTCGATGCCGACCGCGTCGGAGATGCCGGTGAGCTGATCGCGGAACGAGGATTCGGCGAGCCAGGGCTCGAGGAAGCCCGGGGTCTGGGATCCCTGCCCCGGGCACACGATGACGATCACGGTTTCCAGTCTGCCAATCTTCCGCCAGGCGGATGTGTCGGATGGATACGAAGTATTCGGAAAATGCTTGTGGTTGTCTACAACTCAGCCGCCGCGGCGCGGCGAGTCCGGCTCGTTGATCGAGCCCACGATGAGCGCCGCCTGCAGGATCAGCGCCTCGCGCGCGCCGGTCGCGTCCCAGCCGATGACCTCGGACACGCGCTTGAGCCGGTACCGGACGGTGTTCGGGTGCACGAAGAGCTCGCGCGCCGTCGCCTCGAGCGAGCGGCCGTTGTCGAGGTAGCACCAGAGCGTCGTCAGCAGCTCCGACGAGTACGCCTGCAGCGGGCGGTAGATGCGGCTGATCAACGTCGCCCGGGCCAGGCCGTCGCCCGCGAGCGCCCGCTCCGGCAGCAGGTCGTCGGCGTGCACCGGCCGCGGGCAGTTGCGCCACGCCTTGGCGACCGCGAAGCCGGCGAGGGCCGCCTTCGCGCTCTTGGACGCGTCCACCAGGCTGGGGACCTCGTGGCCGAGCACCAGGTGGCCGGGTCCGAAGCCGGGCTCCAGCTGGGTCGCGATCTCGAGGAACGAGACGACCGGCGCCGGGCCGATCGCGTCGTCCGGGGTGCTGTCGCTCGGCCATGCGCGGCCGATCACGAGGACGAGCCGGCTGCCCTGTACGCCGATCAGCACATCCGCCGACATGTGCCGGGCGGTCCGCCGCAGCTGGTCGACGTCGAGCATCTTCGGCGCGGTGCCGACGAGGACGCTGACCTCGCCGTGCCCGTGCCAGCCGAGGGCGGCGATGCGGCTGGGCAGCTCGTCGTCGTACTCACCGGTCAGGATGCTGTCGACGACCAGCGCCTCCAGCCGGGCGTCCCACAAACCGCGGGCCTCGGCGGCGCGGGCGTAGACGTCGGCGGCCGCGAACGCGATCTCGCGCGAGTACAGCAGGATCGCCTCCCGCAGGTCCTCGCCGCCCGCCGACTTGACCCGCTCCTCGACGACCTCCACCGTGATCTTGATCAGCTGGAGGGTCTGCTGCAGGCTCACGCTGCGCAGCAGCTCACGCGGGGCCGCGCCGAACACGTCGGCGGCGATCCACGGCGTGGACCGCGGGTCGTCGTACCAGGAGATGAACGACGAGATGCCCGCCTGAGCCACCAGGCCGACGGCGCTGCGCCGGCCCGGTGGCATGTCGCGGTACCAGGGAAGGGTGTCCTCGAGCTTCTTGAGCGTGGTCGTGGCCAGCTCACCCGAGATCTTGCGCAGCCACGCGAGCGTCTCGGGCTTCGTCCTCTCCACCTGGCTCCCTGCCACGGCGGTGTTACGCCTCGCCGCCCGCGGAGCCGGTGGTGCCGGCGTTGACGTCGTGCAGGAGGTACTTCTCGATCGCCCAAGCCGGAGCGTTCGGGTCCACCTGGCCGCGAGCCGCCAGCAGCTCGAGCGTGCGGACCACGATCGAGGGACCGTCGATCTTGAAGAAGCGACGGGCGGCCGGGCGCGTGTCCGAGAACCCGAAGCCGTCGGCGCCGAGCGTGGCGTACTCGCCGGGCACGAACGGACGGATCTGGTCCGGCACGGCGTGCTCGTAGTCGCTCACAGCCACGAACGGGCCCTCGGCGTCCTGGAGCTTGCGGGTGACATACGGCACCTGCTTCTCCTGCTGCGGGTAGAGGAAGTTGTGCTCGTCGGCGCGGAGGCCGTCGCGGCGCAGCTCGCCCCACGAGGTGACGCTCCACACGTCGGCCGAGACGCCCCAGTCCTGCGCCAGCAGCTGCTGGGCCTCGAGCGCCCACGGCACCGAGACGCCGGAGGCGAGCAGCTGAGCCTTCGGGCCCTGATTGTCGGCGGGACGGAGGCGGTGGATGCCGCGGACGATGCCGTCCACATCCACACCCTCGGGCTCGGCCGGCTGCACGATCGGCTCGTTGTACACCGTGAGGTAGTACATGACGTTCGGGTCGGGGTGGTTCCCTCCGTACATCCGCTCGAGGCCGGCGCGCACGATGTGGCCGATCTCGTAGCCGTACGCGGGGTCGTACGACACGACCGCCGGGTTGGTCGAGGCGAGCAGCGGGGAGTGGCCGTCGGCGTGCTGCAGGCCCTCTCCGGTCAGCGTGGTGCGGCCGGCGGTGGCGCCGATGAGGAAGCCGCGCGCCATCTGGTCGCCCGCCGCCCACATGGCGTCACCGGTGCGCTGGAAGCCGAACATCGAGTAGAAGACGTAGACCGGGATCAGCGGCTCGCCCTGGGTCGAGTACGACGTTCCGACGTTGGTGAACGCGGCCAGCGCGCCCGCCTCGTTGATGCCGACGTGGATGATCTGGCCCTGAGGGCTCTCCTTGTAGGCGAGGAGCAGTTCGCGGTCGACCGACGTGTAGTTCTGGCCGTTCGGGTTGTAGATCTTCGCGTTCGGGAAGAACGCGTCCATGCCGAAGGTGCGGGCCTCGTCCGGGATGATCGGGACGATGCGGTGGCCGAAGTCCTTCGACCGCAGCAGGTCCTTCAGCAGGCGGACGAACGCCATCGTCGTGGCGACCTCCTGCGTGCCGGAGCCCTTCTTCGCGATCGCGTAGGAGTTGTCCTCCGGCAGGTTGAGCTGCGTGTACTTCGCGCGGCGCTCCGGGACGTACCCGCCGAGGTCGCGGCGGCGCTCGTGCAGGTACTCGATGGTCTCGTCCTCGGCGCCGGGGTTGTAGTACGGCGGGAGGTACGGGTTCTCTTCGAGCTGGGCGTCGGACACCGGGATGCGCATCGCGTCGCGGAACGCCTTCAGGTTGTCGAGCGTCATCTTCTTCATCTGGTGGGTCGCGTTGCGGCCCTCGAACGACGGACCGAGTCCGTAGCCCTTGATGGTCTTGGCGATGATGACCGTCGGCTGCCCCTTGTGCTCCACGGCCGCCTTGAAGGCCGCGTAGACCTTGCGGTAGTCGTGGCCGCCGCGCTTGAGGCCCCACACCTGGTCGTCGCTGTAGTCCTTGACGAGCTCGAGCGTGCGCGGGTCGCGACCGAAGAAGTTCTCGCGCACGAACGCGCCGTTCTCGGTCTTGTAGGTCTGGTAGTCGCCGTCCGGCGTCTGGTTCATGAGGTTGACCAGGGCGCCGTCGGTGTCGCGGGCGAGCAGGTCGTCCCACTCGCGGCCCCAGATCACCTTGATGACGTTCCAGCCTGCGCCGCGGAAGTAGCTCTCCAGCTCCTGGATGATCTTGCCGTTGCCGCGGACCGGGCCGTCGAGACGCTGCAGGTTCGCGTTGATGACGAAGGTGAGGTTGTCCAGCTTCTCGTTGGCCGCCACCTGAAGCTGACCGCGCGACTCGACCTCATCCATCTCGCCGTCGCCGAGGAACGCCCAGACGTGCTGGTCGGAGGCGTCCTTGATGCCGCGGTTGGTGAGGTACTTGTTGAGCTGCGCCTGGTAGATCGCGTTGATCGGGCCGAGACCCATCGACACGGTCGGGAACTGCCAGAAGTCGGGCATGAGGCGCGGGTGCGGGTAGCTGGAGAGGCCGCCGCCGGCGTGGGACTTCTCCTGGCGGAAGCCGTCGAGCTGGTCGGTGCTGAGCCGGCCCTCGAGGAACGCGCGGGCGTAGACGCCGGGGGAGGCGTGGCCCTGGAAGAAGACCTGGTCGCCGCCGCCGGGGTGGTCCTGGCCGCGGAAGAAGTGGTTGAAGCCGACCTCGAAGAGGGTCGCGCTGGAGGCGTAGCTGGAGAGGTGGCCGCCGACGGCGATGCCGGGGCGCTGCGCACGGTGCACCATGATGGCCGCGTTCCAGCGGATCCAGGCGCGGTAGCGGCGCTCGATCTCCTCGTCACCGGGGAAGGCGGGCTCATCCTCGGCGGAGATGGTGTTGATGTAGTCCGTCGTCGGGACCATCGGGACGCCGAGGTGCAGCTCGGACGAGCGCTTCAGCAGGCTGAGCATGATCTCGCGAGCACGCTCGTGGCCATGGGCCGCAACCAGTTGGTCGAGGGATTCCCGCCACTCGGCGGTCTCCTCCGGGTCCGAATCGATGTTGTTCACCGAGTACGGGTCCTGGTCGTTTACAGTCACCCTCGACCTCTTTCTTGTGTCGGATGGATCGTGGACGTGCCGCTGGGCTGTCGGTTCTCGACAAGCGTGGACACCATCCTTCAGCCTAGCCGCACTCCGGGTTCGCTGTTGACCGCATGGTTGGCGCTCGGATCGGACAGGTTTATGCTGTCTCCTCGTGGCTCTTGAGAACGACACCCAGGCACCCGACTTCGAGCTGCTGAACCAGTACGGCGAGACCGTTCGGCTCAGCGACTTCCGTGGCCGCAAGGCGGTCGCGCTCGTCTTCTTCCCGCTCGCGTTCTCGGGAACCTGCACCGGCGAGCTGTGCGCGCTGCGCGACAACCTCGCCCTGTTCGAGGACCACCGCGTGGAGCTGCTGGCGATCTCCGTCGACTCCAAGTACACGCTGCGGGCGTGGGCGGAGCAGGAGGGCTACTCGTTCTCGCTGCTGGCCGACTTCTGGCCGCATGGCGAGATCGCGAAGGAGTACGGGGTGTTCCTCCCCGAGAAGGGCTTCGCGAACCGCGCGACCTTCCTCATCGACGAGCGCGGCATCATCCGCGCGTCGTTCATCACGGCACCCGGCGAGGCCCGCTCGATCGAGTCGTACCGCGCCGCGCTCGACCGCCTCCCGGCGCACGTCTGACCCCGTCCACTAGGCTGGTCGGCATCCCCATCCCGGGCCTTTAGCTCAGCTGGTAGAGCGCCACGTTTACACCGTGGATGTCGTCGGTTCGATCCCGGCAGGGCCCACCATCACCGCATCGTCGCCGGTTCGATGCTGAGCCGCGAGGCAGGGCCCACCATCACCGCATCCCTCATCTAGTGGTCGCAACACGCCGTTATGGCCACGGCGATAACGGCGTGTTGCGGCAACTAGATGTCGCGCGCTGCGGGGGAATGGGCGGCCAGCAGCGTGAAGACTGCATCCACGGTCGCGGCCATGTCCACTGACGGGTCTTGCAGCCACTGCAGCTGCATGCCGTCGGAGACCGCCTGGACGATGCGCGCCAGCGTCTCCGGGTCGACGCCTTCCGGGAGCTCGCCGGCCTCCTGCCGCTGGGCCAGCGCGCGGGCGAACATCCGCCGCAGGGCCTCGCTGCGCTCGACGAAGTACGCGTGGGCGGGATGCGTCTCGTCGCCGGCCTCCACCGCCATCCGCGAGAACAGCTGCACTAGGCCGGGGACCTCCGCGTTGTGCCGGACGATCCCGACGAAGCCCTCCCGCATCCGCTCGATGCCCGGATTCTCGTCGATGCCGCCGAACCGCCGCGAGTCGACCTCGTCCCGCTTGCGCAGGATGGCCGTGAACAGCTCGTCCTTGCTGCCGAAGTAGTGCAGCAGCCCGGCCTGCGACAGCCCGACGGCCTCGGCCAGCTCCTTCACGGACGCGCCGTGCCAGCCCTCGCGCGCGATGACTTCGAGCGCGGCCTCCAGGATCTCCTCCCGCTTGGCCACACCCTTCGCGTACGCGCCCCGTCGTGCCATGCCCCGAGCATAAACCCGAACGACGCTTGCTTTTCCAAAACCGAGTGACGTATGGTTTTCCCACCATCCACGGTGGATGGTGAGAGGACCCCCGCGACAATGACGTCAGACACCTCCGTCCCACCCGTCACGACCAACACCTTCGTCGGCACCGCCGCAGGGAACGACGACCCGCCCGCGCCGATCAGAGGGCTCCGCCGCCTGATGGTGTGGATCATCCCGGCCAACCTCGGTATCTACCTGATCTGGGGAGCGCTGCCGGGCATCCTGCTCCCGCAGCAGATCACCATGCTGTTCGGCGAACAGGACAAGGTCGCCAACCTGACGATCGCGGCCACGATCGGTGCGTTCGCGGCGATGATCGCCCAGCCGATCGCCGGCCAGATCTCCGACCGGACGCGGTCCCGCTTCGGGAGACGCGCGCCGTGGATCGTGATCGGCTCGCTCGCCGGCGGACTCTCCCTCATCGGGCTCGCCTTCGCGAACTCGCTGGTCGGCGTCGTGATCGCGTGGACGCTGGTGCAGATCAGCTACAACTTCGCTCAGGGTCCGCTGACCGCGATCATGCCCGACCGCGTCCCGCTCAAGCGCCGCGGCACCTTCGCCGCGCTGTCCGGCATCGGCCTGATGGTGGGCGCTCTGGGCGGTCAGATCGTCGGGTCGCTCTTCTTCAACAGCCTCACGGTCGGCTACGTGTTCTTCGCCGTCTTCTCGCTCGTCGTGCTGAGCCTGTTCGTGCTGTTCAACCCGGACTACCCGAGCACCCGCCTCGAGCGGGAGCCGTTCACGTTCGTCCAGTTCCTCAAGACGTTCTGGGTGAACCCGATCGCGCATCCTGACTTCTTCTGGGCGTTCACCGGCCGGCTGCTCCTCTACACCGGCTACTTCGCCGTGACCGGCTTCCAGCTCTTCCTGCTCACCGACTACTTCCACGTCGACCACCCGGAGCGGCTCATCCCGCTGCTCGGCCTGCTCAGTCTCGTCGGGATCATCATCTCGACGGTCGTCTCCGGCCCGCTGTCCGACCGGTTCGGACGCCGCAAGCCGTTCGTCTTCGCCTCCGCCGCGGTCGTCAGCCTCGGCTTCCTGCTGCCGTGGATCTGGCCGGATGTGAACGCCTGGATCATCATGACCGTCCTCTCCGGCTTCGGCTTCGGGATGTTCCAGGCCGTCGACACCGCGCTGATGAGCGAGGTGCTGCCGTCGGCGAAGTCCTTCGCGAAGGACCTCGGCGTCGTGAACATCGCCGCCACCCTCCCGCAGACCCTCGCGCCCGGCCTCGCCGGCGCCATCGTCCTCGCCTTCGGCTACGCCGCGCTCTTCCCGATCGCGATCGTCCTCGGCATCCTGGGCGCGCTGGCCGTGTGGCCCATCAAGGCGACCCGCTGACCATTACCACCGAAAGGAACCCCATGACCGACACCACGACAGACCCGCGCGCCGACCTCACCGGCCTCACCGTCGAGGAGAAAGCGGCGCTGACCAGCGGCGAGAGCTTCTGGCGCACCAAGGCGGTCGGCGATATCCCGTCCGTGATGCTCACCGACGGACCGCATGGACTGCGCAAGCAGCGGGAGGGCGGCGATCACCTCGGGATCGGCGACAGCGTCCCGGCCACCTGCTTCCCGCCGGCGGTGGCCCTCGGCTCCTCGTGGGATGTGGAGCTCGCCGAACGCGTCGGCACCGCCCTCGGCGTCGAGTCGTCCATCGAGGACGTCGCCGTCATCCTCGGCCCGGGCATCAACATCAAGCGGTCCCCGCTGTGCGGCCGCAACTTCGAATACCTCAGCGAGGACCCGGTCGTCTCCGGCGTCCTCGGCGCGGGGCTCGTGCGCGGCATCCAGTCGCAAGGCGTCGGCGCGTCGCTCAAGCACTTCGCGGCCAACAACCAGGAGGACGACCGGATGCGGTCCTCCTCCGACGTCGACCCGCGTCCCCTGCGCGAGATCTACCTGCGCGCGTTCCAGCGGGTGGTCGAGGACGCCCAGCCGCACACGGTGATGTGCTCCTACAACCGCATCAACGGGGTGTTCGCTTCGGAGAACCCGTGGCTGCTCACCGACGTGCTGCGCGACGAGTGGGGCTTCGAGGGGCTGGTGGTCTCGGACTGGGGTGCGGTGAACGACCGCGTCTCCGCTCTCCGCGCCGGGCTCGACCTGGAGATGCCGGGCACGGGAGGGATCACCGACGCGCAGATCGTCGCGGCCGTGCAGGACGGCACGCTCGACGAGGCGGTGCTCGACGCGTCCGCGCAGCGCAACGCCGACCTCGCCGTCCGCTGGGCCGCCACCCCGCGCGTCGAGGGACCGCTCGACGTCGACGCGCACCACGCGCTCGCCCGCGAGGCCGCCTCGCGCTCGATCGTGCTGCTGAAGAACGACGAGGTGGACGGCGCGCCGCTCCTCCCGCTGCGCGACGACCAGTCGATCGCCGTGATCGGCGCCTTCGCGGAGAAGCCGCGGTACCAGGGCGCGGGCTCGTCGATGATCCACCCGACCCGATTGGATGACGCGCTCACCTCCATCCGCGCGGTCGCGCCGCAGGCGTCCTACGCGCCGGGCTTCTCGCTCGCGCTGGACGTCGCCGACGATGAGACGGCGCGCCTGCGCGACGAAGCCGTCGCCGCCGCATCCCGCGCCTCGGTCGCGGTCGTGTTCGCGGGGCTTCCTGCGCGCCTGGAGTCGGAGGGCTACGACCGGGAGGACATCGACCTGCCGGCCGACCAGGTCGCGCTCATCGACGCGGTCGTCGCCGTGAACCCTTGCACGGTCGTCGTGCTGTCGAACGGCGGCGTGGTCGCCCTCCCGTTCGCCGCGTCCGTCCCGGCGATCGTGGAGGCGTGGCTGCTCGGGCAGGCCGGCGGCTCGGCGACCGCCGACGTGCTGTTCGGCGCCGTCACCCCGTCCGGCAAGCTCACCGAGACGGTCCCGCTGCGACTGGAGGACACGCCTGCGTTCCTCAACTTCCCCGGGGAGGAGGGGCACGTCCGCTACGGCGAGGGAATCTTCGTGGGCTACCGCTGGTACGACGCCCGGCGCATGGAGGTGGCGTTCCCGTTCGGGCACGGGCTGTCGTACACGACCTTCGGATACGGGGACGCGACCGCGTCGACGACCGCGGACGGCGACGTGGAGGTGCGCCTGACGGTCACGAACACCGGCGAGCGCGTCGGCCGCGAGGTGGTGCAGGCGTACGTCTCGCTGCCCGGGTCGACGGTACAGCGCGCGCCGCGCGAGCTGAAGGGCTTCGCGTCCGTGGAGCTCGCACCGGGGGAGTCGCGCGAAGTCGCGATCGTTCTCCGTCGCGCGGACCTCGCGTACTGGGACGTCCGCGCCGAGCGGTGGATCGTCGAGGGCGGCGACTACGTGGTCGAGGTCGGTTCCTCCAGCCGTGATCTGCGGACGTCGACGACCGTCGCGGTGGCCGGCGACGAGGTCCGGCTGCCGCTGACTCGCGAGTCGTCGCTCGCAGAGGTGCTGGCGCATCCCGTCGCAGGTCCGCTGGTGCAGCAGGCGCTGGCCGGGATGTCGCAGATGCTCGAAGGGGCGTCGGCGATCATGCCGGAGGGCGTGTCCATGGACAAGATGATGGGCTCGTTCCCGATCGGACGTATCGGCATGATGGCCGGCGGGTCGGTCACGCCGGAGATGATCGACGGGCTGCTCGCGGCGGCCAACGCGCCCCAGCAGTAGCGCGGTGGAGCTCAGGGCAGCGCGGAGCGATGCCGCGATCCCAGCGCCGAGGGATCCTGCGACCGAGGTAACGAACATGACGAGAACCCTGCCGCTACCCTGACGGCATGCCCCAGGGACCGTACCGCTGGTTCGTCTACGCCGAGCTGCTGCTCGCCGCCGTGACCTTCGTCGCGCTGCTGTTCGTGGTCGCCCCGTACGGCGGGCGGCACGGGCGCAGCGGATGGGGGCCGACGGTCCCGGCGCGCGTCGGGTGGGTGGTGATGGAGGCGCCCGCGTCCGTCCTGTTCCTCGCGTTCTACATGCTGGGGGAGCACCGCTTCGAGCTCGTCCCGCTGCTGTTCCTGCTGCTCTGGCAGGTCCACTACGTGTACCGCGCGTTCGTGTACCCGTTCCTGATGCGTTCGGGGTCCCGGATGCCGGTGCTCGTGATGCTGCTGGCCATCCTGTTCAACCTGCTCAACGCGTGGGTCAACGCGCGATGGATCTCGGAGTACGGCGCATACCCGGCCGCCTGGCTCGCGGACCCGCGGTTCTGGATCGGCGTGGCGCTGTTCGCGGGCGGCCTGGCACTGAACATGCGGTCGGACCGGACCCTGCGGCGGCTCCGCGGCGACGGCAGCGGCGGGTACCGCATCCCGTACGGCGGCGGTTTCCGCTACGTGTCGAGCCCGAACTACCTCGGCGAGATCGTCGAGTGGACGGGTTGGGCGGTCGCGACCTGGTCGCTCGCCGGCCTCGCGTTCGCGCTCTACACCGCAGCGAACCTCGCTCCCAGGGCCGTGTCCAACCACCGCTGGTATCGCTCGACCTTCCCGGACTACCCGCCCGAGCGCCGGGCGATCATCCCGTTCGTGCTCTGACCCCACCATCGAGTACGCGAAGAGTGCACGTCGCGGCGGCGTGTCGCGTGCATTCTTCGTGCACTCGTTGGGGGCGGATGTCGGTGGGCGAACGTAGGCTGGCGCGGAGAGCGAGGTTGCGGTGGCCGAGAGCGTCGAGCAGTGGTGGGCGCGCCGTCAGTGGTCGAAGGGCGCGGCGGTGCCGTACCCGATCGGGCGGTACCGCACCGACTGGGAGCGGTATCCCGTTCTCGTGCGGCAGTACCATCCGGATCTCAATCACGGGATCACGCTGACACAGATCCCGCCCGCGGCCGACGTGTACCTGGTCTGGCAATGCGATTCGGGTCATCTCTTCGTGGCGACGCCGGAGGAGCAGCGGTCGCGGCCGGGCGGGACGCGCCGTCGGTCGGTGTGGTGCCCGCAGTGCGCGGAGGCGGCCGCGCCGAAAGCCGTGAAGGTGCCGGAGCCGGATGCCGGACTCCACCTGTGCGGGCACGCTCGGGACCTGCGGCGGATCGAGAACGATCCGGCCGACGACCGCTGCTATCTCTGCAGGCGGCTCGACCGTGAGACACTCACACGCGAGCAGCTGGTGACCATGGCGGCGCCCGGTTCGCGGGTGGCGGTGTCGGCGGCGAACAGCACGGCGGGAAAGTTCTCGTGGCAGTGCGAGCACGGGCATCCCACGTACCAGGCGACGATCGAGCGCATCCTCGGCGGGCGTCGGTGCCCGATCTGCCGGCACGCGCGCGGGGGAGCGGATCGTGTCGCGGTGGGGGAGGCGTTCGTCAGCCGCTGGGCGCCGGTTCCCGCGTCCGCCGCCGAGCCGGAGCTGAAGCGACGGCTCGCCGCGCGGCTCGACGTCTCGCTCGACGCAAACGCCGTGCGGGTCGCCAAGCCGTTCTACGCGCATCTCGAGGTCTGGCCCGACATCCTCATCCCCGAACTGAAGGTGGCGATCGAGTACGACACGACCGGGCGGCACGGGCTCGAACACGTCGGTCCGCGCGAGGAGTCGGACCGCCGGAAGGACCGGCTCCTGCGTGCCGTGGGCTGGGAGGTCGTCCGGGTGCGGTGCGGCAAGCTGCAGCCGATCGGGCCGTTCGACGTCACGGCCGGCGGCGTGACCGACGCACTCGTCGACCGCATCATCGGGCGGCTGGGTGAGATCCGCGGCGAGCTCTTCGTCGCGGCGTACCGGCGCTGAACGAGCCCGACCGTTCGCATGCTTTTCCCGCTTTCTGCGCTCTGGTGACGCGCCCGGACCGCTCGCTACGCTGGGCGGCGAACGGGCATCCACGAGCTCTCACGAGGAGGACACCATGCCGTCGATCCTGAACCCCTACCTCAACTTCCGCGCGTCCGCGCGCGAGGCGATGGACTTCTACCAGTCGGTCTTCGGCGGGGAGGTGCAGCGCAGCACCTTCGCCGAGTACCAGATGGCGCAAGACCCGGCGGACAACGACCTGATCATGCACTCGCAGCTCACGTCGCCGAGCGGCTTCACCCTCATGGCGGCGGATGTCCCGGCGCACATGGACCTCCAGGAGGGCTCGAACATCTCCATCTCGCTGAGCGGCGACGACGAGGCGGAGCTCACCGGCTACTGGGAGAAGCTGGTCGAGGGCGGCACCGTCCTCGAACCGCTCAACAAGGCGCCGTGGGGAGACAGCTTCGGCATGGTGATCGACCGATTCGGCGTGCAGTGGCTGGTGAACATCGCGGGAACGCCGCGGGAGTCGGACGGCTGATGGCCGCCGAGGGCGACACCGCCTCGGAGGAGAACGCGGGCACTCCGAGCCGTCCGGTGATCGTCGGGGTGCACCGCGGTCAGTCGCGCGCGGTGCTGACGGAGGCGGCGCGGCTCGCGGCGGAGCTGGGCAGGCCATTGCTGTGCGCGTATGTCTCGGAGGACAGCTACCTCACCGAGTGGGACAAGCCGGGCGAGGTCGCCGAGGAGTCGCTGCATCCGACCGAGGTCGGCGCAGGGGAAGGCGAGGCCGTGCTGGCGCTCACGTCCGCGATCGAGACGGCGCTGGCCGATGTCGACCCCGCGCCGAGTGGATGGTCGGTGCGGCTGCTCGCCGGCGACCCCGCCAAGGCGCTCGGCCGGCTGGCAGCCGAGACCGAAGCGCGGCTCATCGTGGTCGGCACGCACCGACGGGGATTCTCGAACACGCTGGAGAACTGGCTGGCGGGGTCGGTGGGAGCGCGGCTGACGCACGATCAGCGGACGCCCGTGGTGGTGGTCCCGGTGACGGCCAAGGACCTCGCCACACCGACGATCGCGTGACGCGACGGCCTGCTGACCGGAGGGAGCGGCGATCAGCCGTGCAGCTCGTGCAGCGCCGCGTCGAACGAGCGGTAGTAGGTGCGGCGGCCCGGGCGCCCGATCTGCGTGACCTCGAACATGCCGTCCAGCTGGAGGATGAAGCCCACGACGGCCGGCGCCCCGAGCGCAGCGGCCTCGGCGTCGCTGATCCGCCACTCGTGGTCCGAGATCTCCGCCACCTCCAGCCCCTGCCGGAGGAAGACCGTGTGCGTCTTCATGCATCCAAGTGAAGTGGACCGCTGGTTCTGCGGCCAGGCCTTGACAGCCCCCGGACGAAGGAGTGATGGATGAGTCGGAGAGACGTATGAGACTGCTGCTGACCTCGGGCGGCGTGACCAACCGGAGCATCCGCAATGCGCTGATCGGGCTGCTGGGCAAGCCGATCGGCGAGAGCGACGCCCTGTTCATCCCCACCGCGCAGTGGGGTCAGCCCGCGTGCAGCCCGCAGACCGTGTGGAGATCGACCTCCGAGGGCGACCCCGGCGCCCGTCTGGTCGGACTGGGCTGGAAGTCCGTCGGTGTGCTCGAACTGACAGCGCTTTCGAGCATCGCCGAGGAGCGCTGGATGACGTGGGTACGCGATGCCGACGTGCTCCTGGTGGACGGCGGCGAAGCCCGCTACCTCAGCACCTGGATGCAGCGGTCGGGTCTCGCCGACCTGCTTCCCGAGCTACCCGACACCGTCTGGGTGGGCGTCAGCGCGGGAAGCATGGTGATGACCCCGCGGGTCGGCCGGGAGTTCCTGGACTGGCAGCCGGACGGCCCGGATGACACGCTCGGGCTGGTCGATTTCTCGATCTTCCCCCACCTCGACCACCCTGGTTGGTCGGAGAACACCCTCGAGGCAGCGCGTCGCTGGGCGGAGCGCATCCCGGGCACGTCCTACGCCATCGACGACGAGACGGCGATCGCCGTGGCCGACGACCGCGTCGAGGTCATCAGCGAGGGGCACTGGGAGCGCTTCGAGGGCTGAGCACGCCGCCGGTTCTCTGTATTCCCGCCATGCCCCGCCGCGGGTTATCGTGCGGCCGTCCGCATCCGGACCCATCCGGAACCTCGGGGAGGAAAGTCATGTGCCGTTGGCTCGCATACTCGGGGGAGCCGTTGAAGCCCGCCGAACTCATCCTGGACACGAAGCACTCGCTGGTCGCCCAGTCCCTCAACTCGCCGCTCGGCAACGAGACCGTGAACGGCGACGGCTTCGGGCTCGGCTGGTACGGCGGCGACCCGGTGCAGGGTGCCACGCCGTCCCTCTTCCACAGCATCGAGCCGGCCTGGCATGACGAGAACCTGCGCGAACTCACCAACGCCATCAGCAGCCCGCTGTTCTTCGGCCACGTCCGCGCGGCCGCCGGTCCGCCCATCCAGCAGAGCAACTGCCACCCGTTCCGCTACGAGAACTGGCTGTTCATGCACAACGGATTCCTCGACGGCTTCGCGAAGACGAAGCGCGAGCTCGCCTTCGCGGTGGACCCGTCGCTGTACCCGCTCATCCACGGGACGACGGACTCCGAGGTGCTGTTCTACCTCGCCCTGACCGAGGGGCTGCAGGACGACCCGATCGGCGGGCTCGGCCGCGCGATCCGGCGCGTCGAGGAGGAGGGGAGGAAGGCGGGCATCGAGTATCCGATGCAGGGCACGGTCGCCGTTTCGGACGGCCGCACGCTGTGGGCCTTCCGCTACTCCACCGCGCACAAGAGCCGGACCCTGTTCCACTCGACGGCGATCCCCGAGTTGCGGGAGCTCTACCCGGACGCCGCACGGCTCGACGTGTTCGGCGCGAAAGCCAAGGTCGTGGTCTCCGAGCCGCTCACAGACATCCCGGGCGCGTTCGTGGAGCTGGAGGAGTCGACGGTCGCCATCCTCGACGACGACGGCTACCGGCACCAGGACTTCCTGCGGGAGGCGGCATGAGCGGCCGCCTCCCGCAGGATCGTCGTCAGTCGCCGTCCATCACCCGGCGGACGAACGCGTCGACGTGCTCGCGCAGCGCGTCGATCCGCTGCTGCCGCGCGGCCTCGACGTCGAACCCCACGTAGGCGGTCGGCGGGCGCTTGCGGACATTCGCCGAGCACTGGAAGTCGGCACAGACCAGCGTGCCGAGGGTGTTGCCGTTGCGGCCCGCCTTACCCGCCCGCTTCGCGATGAAGAAGACGACGTCGTTGGGGAGGTGCACGTCCTCGCACCAGGAGCACTGCGGACGGGAGCGGACGCGTCCGTCGGCCAGCCGCAGCAGCACGCCGACGGGCTCGCCGTCGACGACCGCCACGACGTATCCGAGGGCCGGCTGCTTGCGGTCGCGCCAGCCCAGGTAGTCGAGGTCGTCGAAGCGCAGCTGCGCCAGGTCGGGGAGGGTGGCCTCCTTGCGTTCGCGCTGGGACGCGTTGACGAAGGAGGAGCGGATCTGATTCTCGGTCAGGGGGATCATGGATGAACCTGTCTATCGGAGGTCGGTCGAGCACGGCCGGACACCGGCCGCGGGAGACGCCGCGGGCGCACGGGAGCGTGCGGATGCGCGCGGCGGAACGCACGCCGAAGCGCGCGGGATCACCGGAGAGGGGACAGCGCTATCTCGCGCCGGCGCTGAGCGCGCCGACGACCTCCAGACGCCCGACGGGCTGCGAGATGAGCGGGTTCACCTCTCCACTGTAACGCGCCGGGATGTCGGTGGTCGGCGCGAGAGTGGGCCGCACAAGGAGAAAGGACGCGCCATGACCGCAGGACCGACCCCCGTCGACCCGCCGGAGCTCTTCCGCAGCCCGGCGTTCGCGCAGGGGATGATCGCGCCGCCCGGCCCGCTGCTCTTCGTGGGCGGCCAGAACGGCGTGGATGCCGAGGGCGAACTCCTCGAGGGCTTGCAGGCGCAGACCGAGCAGGCACTGCGGAATCTGCTCGCGGTGCTCTCGGCCGCCGGCAGCGGGCCGGAGCATGTGGTCAAGCTGACCATCCACCTCGCGCCCGGCATCGATCCGACCGCCGCCTACGGTGCGACCCGGACCGTGTGGGGCGACCATCGCACCGCCGTCACGGTGCTCGCCGTGTCTCCGGCGCGCCCGGGTGCACTGGTCGAGATCGACGCCGTGGCGTCCGTTCCCAGCTGACGCCCGCCGGCGCCGGCAAGGACCTATTCGTCCCGGTCGTCGGGCCCGTCGAACTCGGTGAGCTCTTCCACCACGGCCTCGCCCTCGGCGCCCGTGTCGTCCCGGCCGCCGTCGTCGGCCGCCTCGTCGCCCGAGGGGCCGACGGGAAAAGCGTCGTCACCCGACGATCCGTCACGGTACGCGCCGGTGCCCTCGTCGAGCGTGCCTTCGCCGTCCGGGTACCCGGCGTCGTCCGGGTACTCGCCGTCGCGCGGCGCCGCGTCTTCCTCGTATGCGTCGGCCATGGGGTCCTCCTTCGAGTTCTGGTTCGCATCATCCACCCGGACGGGGTGTGCGCGAAGTGGCAGAAAGTGCGCTTTTCGGATAACGGACGCGTAGGTTAACCGGAGAACGTGCATTAGGGTCAAGTGGTGGATGGACAAATAGGGCTCGACCCGGCCGAGCTCCGACGGCTCCAGGAATGCGTCAAAGAACCGATCAGGACGCCCGGCCGCATCCAGTCGTTCGGGATGCTCTTCGTCGTCGACATCGCAACGTACGAGATCGTCACCGTCAGCGAGAACGCCGGACGCTGGCTCGGACGCTCGGTCTCGGAGCTGAACAGCCCGACGCTGGAGTGGAGCGTCACCGCCGAGACCCACGGGGACCCCATCCGGGTCGAGATCGGTGACGAGTCGTTCGACGCCGTGACCCACCGCCAGGGCGGTCAGGTGATCATCGAGCTGGAGCCCGCCGACACCGCACCCGAACTGCCGTCCGCCTCCGTCGTCGGCGCGATCCGCTCTCTCGGCCTGCTGGCCGGCGCCGACGAGCTCCGGCAGGCTGCCGCGGAGGAGGTCAAGCGCATCAGCGGCTTCGACCGGGTGATGGTGTACCGCTTCTTCGAGGACGGCCACGGCGAGGTCGCCGGCGAGGCGTCAGAGCCCGACATGGAGTCGTACCGCGGACTTCACTTCCCGGCGTCCGATATCCCGCAGCAGGCCCGCTCGCTCTACCTGACCAAGCTCTCGCGCCAGATCGTCAGCACGGACGACCTCGGGACGCCGCTGGTCTCGGTGGTCGACTCGCCGCCGCTCGACCTGAGCAGCGCAGAGCTGCGCGCGGTGTCGCCGCACCACCTCCAGTTCATGCGCAACATGGGACAGGCGTCGACGGTGTCGTTCTCGCTCATCCAGGAGGACCGGCTGGTCGGCATGATCACCTGCGCGCACCGCACCGAGCGCCGGATGCCGATCCTGTTGCGCCGCGCGCTCGAGGTGCTGGCGACGCAGCTCACCCTGCAGCTCGGCGCGCTCGAGTCGATCGCGCAGCTGCGCCGCGACCTCAGCATCCGGGAGCAGCGGGCAACCGTGCTGGCAGGGGTCCCGTCCTCCGACGACCCGCTGATGACGCTCGTCGACAGCGGCGCCGAGCTGTGCCGGCTGGTGGGCGCCGACGGCGCCATCCTCGCCCTGGACGGCGTCAGCCGCAGCGTCGGCGCCGTGCCGCTCACCGACCGCAGCCTGCTGCTGTCGGCCGCGGGCACCGAACCGTTGGCGACGAACGAGCTGGCACGCACGCACCCGGCGCTCAGCGTTCTCATGCCGGGCTTCGCCGGCCTGATGGTCGTTCCCGTCGGCGCCCACGGCGTCCTGCTGTTCTTCCGGCACGAGGTGACACGCGTCATCCGCTGGCTCGGGGATCAGACCGCCGCCAACCGCGACGACGCGCTGTCTCCGCGCCGGTCGTTCTCCGAGTGGAAGCAGAGCGTCGCGGGAACCGCGCTGCCGTGGGGTTCCGTCGTCGAGGAGTCGCGCGAGCTCGGCCGTGACCTCGCCCGGGCGCTCGACCGCCGCCGCGAGGCGCACCTCGCCCAGCTCGCGCTGATCGACCACCTGACAGGCCTGCACAACCGCCGCTCCTTCGAGCACGAGCTCGAGAAGACCGTCACCGCCGGGGAGGGCGGCGTCCTGCTGTTCCTCGACCTCGACGGCTTCAAGTCGATCAACGACCGGCACGGGCACGAGACGGGCGATGCGGTCCTGCGGGCGATCGCCGACCGGCTCACCCGCGACAGCCGCTCGTCCGACGTGATCTCGCGGCTGGCGGGCGACGAGTTCGTCGTGCTCAGCGGCGGCGCGACGCAGGAGGACGGAGAGCGCTTCGCCGCCCGCCTGGTGCGCGACATCGCCGAGCCCATCCAGACGGCTCGCGGGCTCATGACCGTCACGGCCTCCTGCGGCGTCATCACCATCGAGCCCGGGCTGACGGCGAAGCAGCTGCTTGATGCGGCGGACGCGGCGATGTACCGCGCCAAGAACACCGGCCGCAACCGCGTCTCGCTCTGAGGGGTCGAGGGCGTAGCGTTCGGGACATGCCCGATCCGACGCACTTCGACCGGCATGCCGACCTGTACGACAGCGCCCGCCCGCCGTACCCGACGGCGCTGACCGACCGTCTCGCCGCCCTCGGGCTGCTGCGGGCCGGCGCCCGTGCGCTCGACCTCGGCGCCGGGAGCGGACAGGCGACGCGCATCCTGGTCGATGCCGGGATGGAGGTGACGGCGGTCGAGCCGGGCCGCGCCCTGGCCGCGCGGCTGCAGTCGACGCTTCCGGACGTGGAGGTGATCCGCGCCACGGCGGAGGAGGTGTCGTTCCCGGACGGGTCGTTCGATCTCGTGACGATCGCGACAGCCGTGCACTGGTTCGACCTGCACGTCGTCCTACCGAAGCTGCATCGCACCCTCGCGACCGACGGCCGGCTCGCGGTGTGGCGCACCGCCTACGGCGATCCGTCGGTGCCTCCCGGGCCGTTCCGCGAGCGCGTCCAGCGGATCGTCGACGCACGGGACGCGCCACCCCGCCGGCAGCCGGACGAGACCGACACGGCGAGCTGGGCCCGGGCCCTCGAGACCGGCGGGCTGTTCCGCACTGTCCATTCCGACGAGTTCGCCTGGAGCATCGACCTCGACGCGGACGACGTGCGCGACCTGTTCACGACGTTCAGCGACTGGACCGCCGCGGAAGCGCGGGAGGCCGCGAGGGCGGTCGACGAGCTGGGCGGCGCGGTCACCGAGCACTATCTGACGCCGCTCCTGGTGCTCGAGCCCGTCCGCTGACGCCGGTCGTGTCGATCCGGGCGGTTCCCGTTCGACGCATCAGCACGAGATGATGCGAGACAGGAGGCTTGACCATGACCGAGTACATCATCCTCATCCAGGGCGACGAAGAGCGCTGGAGCAGCATGACCGCGGAGGAGAGAGCGGAGATCGACGCCGCGCACGGCGCGTTCTGGCAGAAGGCAGGAGATGCGATCCGCGCCTCCGGAGAGCTGCAGGGCTCGCGGACGGCCGTGACCGTCCGGCGCGGCGACGGCGGCGAGCCGGTCGCGGTCGACGGGCCGTTCACCGAGGCGAAGGAGGTCGTCGGCGGGTTCTACCTGATCGACGTCCCGGACCGCGAGACCGCGGTCGAACTGGCGTCCGGGCTGGCGGAGGCGCGGCACGATCACAGCGGAGTGCAGGTGCAGCCGCTGGTCGATCACAGCGACAAGACCAGCTAGGGGAGCGAGGGTGGTTCCCCCGGGATGCCGATCCGTTCGCGTCGGGTTGAGACGTCTTCGCCAGCGAATTCGTGTCCGCGTCGGGTCCGGCATCCCCGGGCCTCCATCACGCTAGCGGGGGAGTGACCGTGTCCTCAATTCGGAGGACCGAAACCGTCAAGAATTGACGGGGCCAAACGCGCGGGGGTCGCTGGGACCTCTGCGCGGCCCCTTGTGCGGCTCCTCGATGATCCGCACATCGTGTACGGTCACCGTCTCGGTCATCAGCAGGTCGAGGGAGGTGACGAACAGGCGGCCGATCTCGTCTTCGGTGACATCCGGTCCCGGCACGTCGACGCGGAAGCCCTGCGCCTGCAGGCCGCCGTCGTTCGAGAACGTCACCTCAGCGTCGAACACCGCGCGGTACTGCGTCACGGGTTCGCCGGCTTGGTCGCGACGCCGTCGAGCCACAGGGTCTCCGACTCGTCGCGGTGCACGCCGTCCGTGCCGACGTGCTTCGTGCTGATCGTCGGGCCCTTCTGGATGACGTGCACCAGCGCCATCCCATGCCCGCGTCCGAGGTCGTAGTCGTCCTTCAGCCAGGCGAGGATCTCGCCCGCTTTCACGCTGGGCGCGTCGAGTCCCCGCTCGTGCGCGATGTCGACGAGCTGCCGCGGGGTGAGTCCGGTCTTCTTCTCGATGGTGTCCAAGTACGCCTGGAATGACATAGCGCCGAGCGTACGCGACGCCGCCCGCCTCCAGGGGGAGACGGGCGGCGTGGGCGTGGTGCTCAGTTGAACTTGCGACGGTACTTCGCGATCGCGAAGGCGTAGGCGACCACGAGGATCCCGACCAGCCAGGCGAGCGCGATCCAGATTTCGGTGCCCACCGGCTGCCCGGCGAACAGCGCCCGCATCGTGTTCACGATCGAGGTGACCGGCTGGTTCTCGGCGAACCAGGCGACCGGCGCCGGCATGGACTCCGTCGGCACGAAGGCCGAGCTGATGAAGGGCAGGAAGATCAGCGGGTAGCTGAACGCACTCGCCCCGTCCACCGTCTTGGCCGACAGTCCCGCGATCACCGCGATCCAGGTGAGGGCCAGCGTGAACAGGATGAGGATGCCCGCGACCGCGAGCCATGCCCCGACCGAAGCGCCGGTGCGGAAGCCCATGATCAGCGCGACGCCGATCACCAGCGCGACCGAGACCACGTTCGCGACGAGCGAGGTGAGCACGTGCGCCCACAGCACCGACGACCGGGCGATCGGCATCGACTGGAAGCGCTCGAAGATCCCGCCCTGCAGGTCGAGGAACAGCCGGTATGCGGTGTAGGCGATACCCGACGCGATGGTGATGAGAAGGATGCCCGGCAGCATGTAGTCGATGTACGACTGGCCGGTGCCGATCCGGATCGCTCCGCCGAGCACGTACACGAACAGCAGCATCAGGGCGATCGGCGTGATCGCGGTGGTGATGATCGTGTCCGGGCTGCGGAGGATGTGGCGCAGCGACCGCCCGGTGAGGGTGCGCGTGTCGCTGAGGACGTAGGTGCTCATCGTTCGCTCCTTTCGTTCGCCGTGTCGCCGTCGCCGACGAGGGCCAGGAAGACCTCTTCGAGCGTCGGCTGCTTCTCCACGTACTCGACCGTGACCGCGGGGAGGAGTTTCTTCAGCTCGGCGAGGGTGCCGTTCTGGATGATGGTGCCCTTGTGCAGGATCGCGATCCGGTCGGCCAGTTGCTCGGCCTCGTCGAGGTACTGCGTGGTGAGCAGCACGGTCGTGCCGGTGCGGGCCAGCTCGCGCACGGTGTCCCACACCTCGATGCGCGCCTGCGGGTCGAGGCCGGTGGTCGGCTCGTCGAGGAAGATGACCGGCGGGTCGCCGATCAGGCTCATCGCGATGTCGAGCCGGCGTCGCATGCCGCCGGAGTAGGTGCCCGCCTTGCGGTCACCCGCGTCGCTGAGCGAGAAGCGGGCGAGCATCCGGTCGGCCACCTGGCCCGGGTCCTTCAGGTGCCGGAGCTTCGCGACCAGCACGAGGTTCTCCCGTCCGGTCAGCACCTCGTCGACGGCCGCGAACTGCCCGGTCAGGCTGAGCGAGCGGCGCACGTCGGCCGGAGCCGACGCCACGTCGAAGCCCTGCACGCTGGCGCTGCCGCCGTCCGCCTCCAGGAGGGTGGCGAGGATGCGGACGAGGGTGGTCTTGCCGGCTCCGTTGGAGCCGAGGAGGGCGAAGATGCTGCCGGCGGCGACGTCGAAGTCGACGCCGCGCAGCACCTCCAGCTCCTTGAAGGACTTGGTGATGCCCTGCACCCGGATGGCCGGGTCGAGTGTGGTGGCGGTCATGATCGTTCCCCCTTCTCTTGTTCTCTCTCGGCCTCGGCCACCGCCGAGGCGAGACGTTCGCGCTCCTTGTCGGTCCAGCGCTTGCCCGTGTAGGCCTCGGCGAACGTCTCCGCGAACTCGGCGGGGTCGTCGCCCGCGATCTCGTGGATGGGCGTTCCGTCGGCGGCCGCGCGCTCCCACAGGTCCGCGAAGTCGTTCAGCATGGTGATGAGCACGTCGCCGTCGACGAGGATGCCCTGGTACATGAAGTACCGGTGGAAGGCCTTCGCGGCCGAGCGGTAGGGCTCAGGGAGCGCATCACGTCGCGCGACGTACTGCCGGTACTGCTTCTTCTGCTCGAGCGACCCGGTGAGGGCCTCGATCCACTTCGCTGCCATGATCAGTCGTTCCCTTCGGTGTGGAGCTGTTCGATCCGTTCCGCGAGGAAGCTCCACGTCCTCCAGAACTCTGCGAGCTGTTCGCGCCCCTGCGTGTTGAGCGAGAAGACCTTGCGCGGCGGACCCTTCTCGGACGGCACCTTCTCGACGTCCACGAAGCCCCGCTGCTCGATGCGGACCAGCAGCGCGTAGACCGTGCCCTCGACGAGATCGGTGAAGCCCTGGTCGCGCAGCCGTGTCGTGATCTCGTACCCGTATGCGGGCCGGTCCGCGAGGATCGCGAGCACCATGCCCTCGAGAGTGCCCTTCAGCATCTCCGTCATCTGGCTGGCCATCGGGGTCACCTCCTACTCAGTGATGTTGACTACTGGTAGAAAGTAACACTGAGTACCGGTACTTAGCAATACCGAATAGCAAACTTTCTCCTCCTGAACGGATCAGAAGGCGACGACTACCTCCGGCCCTCCAGATGACGCCGCGTCAGCTCGGCCATCTCCTCGTCGCTCAGCTCGTCGAGGCGCCGGCTCTCGTGCCGGTCGAGGCGCATCCAGCGCACGAACAGGATGACGAGCACCGGCACATCGGCGAGCTCGGCGATGAACCAGAGCAGGTCGCCCGACAGGTGCTGGTCGTGCAGGGGAGTGGGGAACCAGAACGGCAGACGGCCGGCGATCGCCGGGGCGTGGTCGAGGATGCCGTCGTTCAGCCGCAGCAGCAGCCCGGGGATCGCGTCCAGCACCAGTTCGACGAACGCGAGCAGGAATTCCACGGTGACGAAGAAGCCGGTGCGCAGCACGGAGTGCGCCGCGATCGGCAGGACGAGCAGGAGGCCGGCGAGCGGCGTCAGCGCCGAGATCGTCCACTCCGACCAGGGGGAGTCGCGCAGGATCGCTGCGACCGGCGTCAGGAAGACCAGGAACACCGCACAGGCGAACACGGGCGCGAAGGCGGCGCTGCCGACGATACGAACCGCTCGGGAACGCATGACCCGATCGGTGCGACGGCGGCCGACCGCGCCCAGCGCCACCCGCGCGAGCGCCACCGGGCGGCCGAGGCTGACCAGCGCCGGCACGACGAACAGCAGCAGGGCGATCCGCGTGGTGAATGCCCATCGCAGGTCGGCGCTCTCCGCGCCGAGGAAGCCGAACGAGACCGCGGCGTACGACCCGAGGCCGAGCAGGAGGAACGCGGCGGTCAGCCGAGCGGGCCAGCGGTGGCCGCGGCCGCGGAGCCGGAGAACGCCGCCGAGGTAGAGCGCCGCTGCCGCGACGAGCACGGCCGCTGCGGCGGGATCGAACGACCAGGTGCTGAGGAGGACGGCGAGGGGTGGCGTGGTCGGCTCCGTTCGGATGTCGGGACCCCCGCATCCTCCTCCGGCCGTTCTGTGCCGTCGCTGGATGCTCCTAGGCTGGAGGCATGCACGCCGCTCTCCAGTACACGTACGCCGACGACTACCTGACGGCCCGCGAGGCGCTGCGGCCCGCGCACCTGGCCCTCGGCTGGGAGGCCGTGGAGCGTGGCGAACTGCTCCTCGGCGGCGTGCTCGGCGACGGACCGTTCGACGGGCTGCTCATCTTCCAGGGCGACGACGCCGTCGGCGCCGCCGAGCGCTTCGCCGCCGCCGACCCGTACGTCGCCCAGGGTCTCGTCACCGCCTGGACGGTCCGCGAATGGAAGACGGCGCTGGGGGAGACGGCGACCGCGCCCGTCCGCCCCTAGCGTCACGCCGCCGACGGGACCGCCCCGGCGGGGATGCGCCCCAGCCGCACCAGGATCTCGAACCGGTCGGGCACGCCCCAGTGCTCGACGATGCGCCCGTCGCGCACGCGCGCCACGTCGAACACGGTGAGCCGCATCGGGAGCCCGGTGGGCGGCCCGGCGAATGGGCCGGTGTTGGTCCCGACGCCTTCGGCGCGCACCCAGACCGTGTCGCCTCGCTGCACCGAGTCCTGCACGGTGAAGCGCAGGTCGGGGAACGCGGTGTGCACGTCGGACATGCACTTCTTGATGTACTGGATGGCCTCGGGTCCCGTGCCGGACATCCCGAACTGGTGCTCCACGATGTCCGGGGAGCAGAGCTCGTCGACGACCTCGAGACGGCCGCCGGAGAACCCCTCGTCGAGCATGCGTTCGACGATGTGCAGAGCGGTGGTGTCCGCTCGCTCGATGATCATGATGACTCCTTCGTCTGCATTGTCGCTGTACTCGATGCAGTGACACTGCACTGAATACACCGGTAGTATCACTCGCGTGGACGCGGAGGTCAAGAGCACATACCGTCAGGAGCAGGCGCTCGAGACGCGCCAGCGGATCGCGTGGGCGGCGCAGCGCCTGTTCGCACGCGATGGCTATGCGGTCACGAGCATCGAGGCGATCGCGCGGGAGGCCGGGGTCGCCACGCGCACGGTTTACGCCGCCTTCGGCGCCAAGCGCGAAATCCTCAACCAGATCTGCGAGCGCTGGCTCGAACGGGCACGCGCACGGGAGCTCGCGAGGGCGGTGCTCGGGGAGGCGGACCCGCTGGCCCGGCTCGCCGGCGCCGCCCACTGGCTGACCGTGCTGTACTCGACCGACTTCGACGTGGTCCGCATCCTCGACGCGGCACAGGACGAGGACCGCGAGACGCAGGAGCTGCTGCGGTCGAAGCTGCGCGGACGGAACCGCGTGATGGACAACCTCATCGCATCCGTCGAGCCGATCCTCGCCGTGCCGGTGGGGGAGGCGCAGTCCGTCTACCGCGCGATGGCGGCCACCGGCGTCTATCAGGAGCTCGTGGTGGCGTCGGGGTGGACGCCGGAGCGGTTCGAGCGCTGGCTGCACGGGGTCCTCACGGCGCAGCTGCTCTGATCCCCTCCCGCATTTCCAGGATACCCGCCGGGTGGGGTCTTGCTGCAAGGCCCCGGTGAGGCACCAGAATGGTCGCTCCGCGGAACGAGAGGAGCGATGTGCACGACGTGATCATCAGCGGTGGAGGCCCCACGGGAGCGATGTTGGCGGCCGAGTTGCGCCTCCATGGCGTCGACGTCCTGGTGCTGGAGCGCGACCCCGAGCCGACGCCGCTGGTCCGTTCGCTGGGCCTGCATCCGCGGAGCATCGAAATACTCGACATGCGCGGGCTGCTCGACCGGTTCCTCGACGTCGGCACGCCGTATCCGCAGGCCATCGGACACTTCGCGGGGATCCCGAGCCCGCATCCCGTGCACCTGGACAGCTCGCAGGCCTACGTGCTCGGCATCCCGCAGCCGGTCACCGACCGCATCCTGTTCGACCATGCCGTCGAGCTGGGCGCCGAGGTGCGTCGGGGCGCCGAGGTGGTCGGCTTCGAGCAGGACGGCGAGGACGTGACCGTGTCCCTCGCCGACGGCTCGACCGAGCGGGGAGGCTGGCTGGTCGGTGCGGACGGCGGCCGCAGCCTCATCCGGAAGCTCGCCGGCATCGGCTTCCCGGGCGAGCCCGCACACATCGAGTGGATGCTCGGCGAGGTGCAGGCGACCGCCTCACCCGACGAGATGGCCGCCGTGACCGCCCGGATCCGTCAGACGGAGCGCGGCTTCGGGATCGGTCCCACCGCCGACGGGCTGGTCCGCGCGGTCGTTCCGGCCGCCGCCGTCGCCGACGACCGGACGGTGGCGCCGACGCTCGAGGAGTTCGCCGCGCGGCTGCAAGAAGTCACCGGGACCGACTTCGGCGTTCACTCACCGCGCTCGCTCACCCGCTTCACCGACGCCACTCGGCTGGCGGAGCGGTACCGGGAGGGCCGGGTGCTGCTGGCGGGCGATGCCGCGCACGTGCATCCGCCTCTCGGCGGGCAGGGCCTCAACCTCGGCATCCAGGACGCGGTGAACCTCGGCTGGAAGCTCGCCGCAGAGGTGGCGGGATGGGCGCCCGCGGGATTGCTGGACACCTACGGCTCGGAGCGTCATCCCGTCGCCGAGGGGGTGCTCACGTCCACACGCGCGCAGGCGGTGCTCACGTCGCCGGAGCCCGGCCCGCAGGCCGTGCGCCGGGTGCTGGCCGAGCTGATGGAGTTCGACGACGTGACGACGTTCCTGGCCGAGAAGGTCGCGGGCACCGCCATCCGCTACGACGTCGGAGAGGGGCCGCGTTTGCTCGGGAGCCGCCTGCGGGATCTGCCTCTCGGCGACGGCCGCCTGTACGAGCGCCTGCGCGACGGCCGCGGGATGCTGCTCGACGGCACCGGCGCGCTGTCGGCGGACGGCTGGGCCGGCCGCGTCGACGTCGTCACGGGGTCGGCGGACGAACTGCCCGCACCCGCGCTGCTGCTGCGGCCCGACGGGCACGTGGTGTGGCTGGGGGAGGATGCCGACGGACTCCACGCGGCGCTCCTCCGGTGGTTCGGCGCGCCGGACGGGCGATGACCCTGTCCCGGTCCGGAGCCTGCTAGTCGCCGGACGCGTGACGGCAGTATCCTCGGCGCCATCCGTCACGTGTGGCGCGGGAGGTGCAGGTCGTATGGACCCGAGGTCGTCCCTGCGTCTACGCCCGATGGCAGGGGTGAACCGGAAGAACCTCGTCAGGGAAGTTCTCGCGGGGGTCACCCTCCTGGCGATCGCCGTGCCGCTGAACATCGGATACGCGCAGATCGCCGGGTTGCCTCCCGTGGTCGGGTTGTACTCCATGGTCGTGCCCTCGATCCTGTACGCGCTGATCGTCTCCTCCCGTCAGGTCGTCGCCTCGCCGGATGCTGCCGGATCGGCGCTGATCGCCGCATCTCTCGGCGGTCTCGCGGTGGCGGGAAGCTCGGGATACCTCGCGCTCGCTTTCGCGCAGGCGATCCTCAGCGGTGTTCTCTTCCTGCTCTGCGCGTTCCTCAAGCTCGGGTTCCTGGCCGACTTCCTGTCCAAGCCGATCCTGGTCGGATTCGTCGGCGGTCTTGCCCTCGACATCCTGCTGTCCCAGGTCGCCAGGATGCTCGGTGTGAGGCTCCAGCCGGGCGGTGAGTTCGTCGACAAGCTCGTCGGGCTCGCCACCGGACTTCCGTCGTCGAACGGGTGGGCCGTGCTCATCTCGCTCGGCTCGCTCGCCATCCTGCTGATCGGTCGCAGAATCGCAGCGGTGGTGCCGTGGGCGCTGGTGGTCCTGATCGTCGCCACGGTCGTCGTGAAGCTGGCCGGTCCGGCCATGCCGGACGTCGCCGTGCTCGGTCCGGTGCAGGCGGGGCCGCCGCAGTTCGGCTGGCCGTCCGTCTCCCTCGCGCAGTGGATCCAACTGATCCCCTCGGCGGCTGCGCTGACCGTCGTGACGATCGGGGAGGGGCTGCTGGTCTCACGGGCCTACGCGCAACGGCGCGGCTACACGACCCGTCCCAACCGGGATCTGTTCGCGTTTGGAGTGGCGAACATCGGGGCCGGCCTCAGCGGCGGGTACTCGATCGGCTCGTCAGTGTCCCGCACGGCGGCGATGGATCAAGCCGGATCCCGGACGCAACTGCCCTCGGTCGTCGCGGCCCTCGCGGCTCTCCTGCTCCTCCTCTTCGGGACGGGGCTGCTGGAGTCCATCCCCTCGGCCGCGATCGGTGCGATCGTGGCGGTGGCCGTCTTCCCGCTGCTCGGCATCGGAGAGCTCGTCTCGTTGTGGCGGGAGGACCGCTTCGAGTTCGCGATCGCAGCCGTGTGCTTCCTCACCTCGGCCGTCATCGGGCCGATCGCCGGGATCTCGATCGCGTTCGTGCTCTCGGTGGTGAACGTCGTGCGCCGTGCGGCCAACCCGCCCATCGACGTCCTCACGGCCAACGGCGACCCGCACGCGTCGCTGCTGGAGGCGGCCCCCGCGGGGGAGTCGACGGCGCCCGGCGTCGTCGTGATCCGCCTCGCGGCACCGCTGTTCTTCGCCAACGGCGGGACGTTCGAGGAGGCGATCAGGAACGCGATGACGGCCTCAGGTGCCGCGCACCTCGTCCTGGACCTCGAGGCGGTGACCGACGTGGATGTCACCGGTGCCGCATCCTGGCGAGTCATGCGCCGCCAGCTGGAGGAGCGCGGCGCGGATCTGTCGGTCAGTCGAGCGCGTCCGGACATCCTCGAACGCCTGGAGCACTTCCGGCTGCTGGACGGCGTGCGCGTCTTCGACACGAACCGTGCGGCACTGGCTGCCTTGCGAACCGATCAGGACGCACGCTGACGCGTGCTGGGCGACCGCGGTCACGCCCCCGTGCGCGGCGGGTTGTACGCGAACTCGAAGCGGATGCCGTTGTCGTCCTCGACGAACGCCGCGTAGTACCGCTCGTTGAACCGCGGGTAGGGCTTCGGGTCCCGTACCGACGTCCATCCCGCCGCGAGAGCGATCGCGTGAAGCCGGTCGACTTCGTCCGGCGTGGCGATGTCGAACGCGAGGTGCTGCCAGCCGACGCGTCCATGGCGGTGCGGCCCCGAGCCCGGCTCGCGCTCGGGGAACAGGATCAGCTCGGTCTCGGTGCCGCAGTCCCACGAGACCGACCCCTCGGCGTCGTTGCGCGAGTACCCGAGTGCGGTGAGCACAGGATCGAATTGGGCGATGGCGGACGGCAGATCTGCGACGGTCATTCCGAGGTGGTCGACGAGGGCCATGCGAGCGAGTCTAGGGGAGCGCTGCCCTACTGGAGCGCCGACGTGAGCCGGGCGACGCCATCGAGGAACGTCGCCGACCGCGGCTCGCGCAGCCACTCCTCGAGCGTCAACTGCCGGCCCGCATCCCGGTACCCCTGCTCCACGGCCCGCATCTGCTCGACGAACGAGCGGCCATAGGCCAGGAGGGTCACTTCGGAGTTCAGCGCGAAGGACCGGATGTCCATGTTGCTCGACCCGATCACGGCGACGTCGTCGTCGATGGACACGTGCTTCGAGTGCAGGATGAACGGCGCAGGGTAGAGCCAGATCTGCACGCCCGCGCGGAGCAGCGGCTCGTAGTACGACCGCTGCGCGTGCCACACCGCCCCCTGGTCGCCGATCTCCGAGACGAAGAGCTGCACGTCCAGACCGCGCTGACACGCGGAGGTGATGGCGTACATCATCGCCTCGTCGGGCACGAAGTACGGGCTGGTGATGATCACCTTCCGCTGCGCCGACGTGACGAGTGTGAGGAACTGGCGGAGGTTGTTCTCGCCCTCGTAGCCGGGGCCGCTCGGGACCACCTGGCAGACGAGCGCGTCGTCGGAGGGATCGGCGGGCACGTCCACCGCGGGAACCTGGGCGTCCGCGCCGAGCAGTTCGCCGGTCTCCAGGTACCAGTCGGAGAGGAAGACGGCGTTGGTCTCGGCGACCACCGGCCCGGTGATCCGGGCCATCAGCTCCTGCCATTGGAGTCCGCGCTTCAGATTCTTGGGGGTGTTGTAGCTGCGGTCGATGAGGTTCTGCGACCCCATGTGCGCGACGAGTCCGTCGACGACGACGAGCTTCCGGTGGTTGCGCAGATCCGGCCGCTGGTATTCGCCGGAGAACGGCCGGACGGGGAGCATCCAGCTCCACTTCACGCCGATGCGGTCGAGCTCGGCGAAGGTCTTCTCGCTGTCGACCGCGCGCCGGGAGGCGACGTAGTCGGCGAGGAGCCGCACGGTCACGCCCCGCTGCACCGCCCGCTCCATTGCGGCGAAGAAGGGCTTCGTCGTCGCATCCCAGGACACGATGAAGAACTCGACGTGCACGAAGGTCCTGGCGGTCTCGATATCGGCGGTCATCGCGTCGATCGACGATCGGTAGTCGCCGATCAGGGTGGCCGTGTTGCCCGCGACCGCCGGCAGGGCTCCGTTCTCGCGGTTCTGGCGCGTGAGCGAGGCGAACCACTCCGGGAAGCCGCCGCGGTCGCCGAGAGGCGGGATGCCCTCCGCGCGGTCGGTGATGATGCGGTTGAGCTCGTTCTGCTTGTCGCGCCGCTTCCTCGGCAGCCGCACGTTGCCGATCAGCAGGAAGAGGACGATGCCGACGAACGGGATGAGGAAGATGGCGAGCAGCCACGCCATGGCCGCCGTGGGTTTACGGTCGCGCGGCACGATGATGAGAGCGGCGATGCGGATGACCAGGTCGGCGAGGATCAGGATGCCGCCGAGGATGGGGAACTGCTCCGGGTTCATGCGACCGCCTTCCCGTGCCGATGGTGGTCGGAGTATGCCAGGCGAGCGCACACCTCGGGAAGGCGGCGGTTGCACGACGAAGGGCGCAGGGTCGATGACCCTGCGCCCTTCTGACCGCGTGCCGCTCAGCCCTGGCGGGCCTTCATCCGCGGGTTCTTCTTGTTGATGATGAACGTGCGGCCCCGGCGGCGCACGACCTGCGCTCCGGGCATCGACTTGAGCGAGCTCAACGAGTTGCGAACCTTCATGGCGAACCTCCCTTATTGAAACCTATTCTCAATAACGCGGGAGGGCCGCGATTTATTCTCCGGCGCTCACACTCCGAAGGTCGCGAGCCAGGCGTCCACCACCGGGATGTCCAGGCGCTGGTAGCCGCCGAGGTAGCGGCAGTTCGCCGTATAGCCGTAGCTCGTCACCGCGACGATCCGCCCGTCGAGGAAGACGGGTCCACCCGAGTCGCCGAAGCAGGTGCCGCCGGTTCCGCGGGTGTCGTTGGGGTTGCCGTTGGTCTGCAGGATCTGCGGCGTGAGCTTCTGCCCGGGCATGTCGACGTAGCGGCGGATGAGCGGATAGGTCATCGGCTGGGGCTTCTGCGGCCCGGACTCGGGCTTGCGGACCTCGGTGCCGTACCCGACGCCGGTGAACAGCGTCTTCGACAGGTTGCTCGTCTTGATCGCGTCGAGGGTGCCGACGGGAGCGATCTGCGGATAGCCGGACCCGAAGGAGGGGAGCGGCTGATCGAGAACGATCACGCCGACGTCGTTCCAGTTGTCCCGGTCGGTGAAGTCGGAGTAGTCCGGGTGCGTGTAGGCGGTGCCCGAGTAGTAGCCGGCAGCCGTGATCTCGGCCGCCGTGTACCCGGCGCTCGGGTCGGCCGCGACCGGGAACGGCGTCGGGGGCTGCTCGGCGATGACCGAGTCGAAGGTGACCAGCGTCTTGCCCAGCGTGCCGGACGTGCAGTGCGCGGCGGTGACGACCACCGTCGGCGACACCAGCGTCGCCGAGCAGCGGAAGCGACCGTCGGCGTCGTAGAACAGGATCAGGCCGACGTCGGGATGGGTGTTCCCGTCGGGCGTGCCCCCGGTGCTGGCAACGGCGGGTGCGCCGGTCAGCAGTGCGCCGAAAGCGGCGACCGCGATGGCGGCAGCCAGGATTCTCTTTCGCATGGATCCCCCTTGGATCTCGAAGCGGATTCGGTGGGATCGAGTATGTACGTTTTCACAGGTTCGGCCAAGACCCCCGCTGCCTGGGGTGTTCGCGCTGTGAACGGGACGCGGTCAGCCGAGCCATTCCGCGTAGAAGACCCCGAGACCCAGCGCGACGAGGATCCCGGTCACGATCCAGAGCCGCACGACGATGGTCACCTCGCGCCAGTTCATGAGCTCGAACGTGTGATGGATGGGCGTCATCAGGAACAGCCGCCTGCCGCCCGTGGCCTTGAAGTACGCGCGCTGCACGATCACCGACCCCGCCTCGATGACGAAGAGGCCGCCGATGAGCAGGAGGAGCAGTTCGGTGTGCGTCTCGATCGCCAGCGCGCACAGCGCCCCGCCGAGCCCAAGGGAACCGGTGTCGCCCATGATGATCTTCGCCGGGTTCGTGTTCCACCAGAGGAAGCCGATGAGGGCCCCGCAGATCGCGGCGGCGACGATGGCGAGCGAGAGCGGATCGGCGGTGGGGTAGCACTTCGACACGTTGTCCGGCTGCACACGGTCGCCTCCGCACGCCTGGCTGAACTGCCAGAAGCCGATGAACGCGAAGGCCCCGATCGAGAGGATGGACGCCCCGGTGGCGAGCCCGTCGAGCCCGTCGGCGAGGTTCACGCCGTTGGTCGAGGCGGCGGCGAGGACGTTGACCCAGAGCAGGTAGAGGATGACCCCGACAGCGGGCACGGCGGTCGCGATGCGTGCGAGGTCGAGGCCCGGGATGTCGCGGACAGCCGAGATCGCCGTCGAGGCCGGCGTCAGCCCGTCCGCGTTCGTGAGCTGGACGGCGAGGATCGCATACGCGGTGCCCACCGCGAGCTGACCGGCGATCTTGGACCATCCGCCGAGACCGAGACTGCGCTGGTTGCGCACCTTGAGGTAGTCGTCGAGGAAGCCCACGGCCGCCATCCCGACCAGCATGAACAGCACGAGCAGGGCCGACGGGGTGATCGCGGCGCCGCCGTTCAGCCAGGCCGCGACGAAGAAGCCGAACAGGGTCGCGAGGATGAAGACGATCCCGCCCATGGTCGGCGTTCCGCGCTTGACGTGGTGGCTCTCCGGCCCGTCGTCGCGGATGAACTGCCCCAGGTTCAGCCGCCGGAACAACCGGATGAACGCCGGAGTCAGTGCCAACGAGAAGACGAGGGCAAGGCTGCCGGCAGTCAGAAGGGTCCCCACCGGGGAATCCTCTCATCGGTCGTCAGGGGATCCACGCACCCTCGCCCACGGGTGTGGCGGGGGCGCCACCGCCTCGGACGGTCTCGGCGTCGCGTCCGGGTGGCCGCCCGAAAGCACGGCGGTACTCACGGCTGAACTGCGACGGGCTCCCGTAGCCGACGGCGTACCCGGCCTCCGCGACCCCCGCGGCGCCCCTCAGCAGCAGCGCCCGCGCCTCGCGCAGCCGCAGCGCCTTCTGCCACTGGATGGGCGTCATCGACGTCGCGGCGCGGAAGTGACGGTGGAAGGTGGACGCGCTCATCCCGCTGATCCGCGCCAGCTCCTCGATCGCGACGGACTCGTCGAGGTGATCGCGCATCCATCGGATCGCCCGGGCGATGTGCGCGAGGCTGCCGTCGGCCACACCGATCTGCCGCACGATCCCGCCCCGCGGGCCGCTGAGCAGGCGCCAGACGATCTCCCGTTCGGCGGCCGCGCCCAGGGCGGCGAGGTCAGCCGGGTCGTCCAGCAGCCGCAGCATCCGCGACGCCGCATCGAGCAGGTCCGGAGAGGCCGTGCCGACGGCGAGTCCGGTGAACGCGGGCGGCCGGGCGACCTCCACCGTGTCGAGCAGGAGGGCGGCGATGACGGCCGGCCGGAGCGCCAGGCTCAACACGACGAACGGATCGTCGGGGGTCGCCTGCTCCACGCGGCCGGTGACCGGGAGGTCGATCGAGACGACGAGGTATTCGCCGGCACCGTAGACCACCTCCAGGTCGCCGACCGCCGTCCGCTTGCTGCCGCCGGCGACGAGGGTCACCGACGGCTCCGACATGGTGGCGGCCGGGGGAGTGCCGTCGGTCACGACGCCCAGGCTGAGGCCGTCGACGATGTTCCTGCGGATCCCGCCGCGCGCGTGACGGATGATCAGATCGCGCAGGTCCGCCGGCTGTCCCATGATCCGACACAAGCACCAGGACGCGGTTCGGCGCAAACGACTTCGTCGCGGAGTAGGCCGACGCGCCAGGATCGTGCACGACCTCCGCAGGATCGGTGTAGGACGTCCCTGCCGTCGGTGATGCGATGGAGTCATCCGCAGGAAAGGGATGGATCCACATGAGACGCAGGACCTTCGGGGCGACAGGCTGGTCGGTGAGCGAGCTCGCGCTCGGCACCATGATGTTCGGGGCGATGGGCAACACCGACCATGACGACGCGGCGCGCATCATCAACAGCGCGCTCGACGCGGGGATCAATGTCGTGGACACGGCCGACGTGTACTCGGCAGGGGAGTCGGAGGTCATCGTCGGCCGGGCGATCCGGGAGCGCCGCGACGAGGTGGTGCTCGCGACCAAGTTCGGCCTCCCGATGGGCTCCGACCCCAACTCGGCGGGAGCATCCCGGCGGTGGATCGTGCGAGCCGTGGAGGACAGCCTCCGCCGCTTGGGAACCGACCGGATCGACCTGTACCAGCTCCACCGCTACGACTGGACGACCGACCTCGGCGAGACGCTGACCGCGCTCGACGACCTGATCCGGGCCGGCAAGGTTCTCGCGGTGGGAGCCTCCACGTTCGCCGCCGAGAAGATCGTCGAGGCGCAGTGGGTCGCGCAGACCGCAGGCACCCACCGCTTCCTCAGCGAGCAGCCGATGTACTCGATCTTCGGCCGGCTCCCGGAGCGTGCGGTCTTCCCGGTCGCACAGCAGTACGGGATGGGCGTGCTCACCTACAGTCCGCTCCACGGCGGCTGGCTCTCCGGCCGTCCACGTCCGGAGGCGAGTCACCGGGCGCGGACCCGGGGCGCACTGTACGACCCGGAGACGGAGGCCGGGAAGCGGCGGACGCAGGCTCTCGATCAGCTGCAGCAGGTCGCCGCGGACGCCGGCCTGACGATGCCGCAACTGGCGATCGCGTTCGTGACCTCGCATCCCGCCGTCAGCGCCGCCATCATCGGCCCGCGAACCCAGGAGCAGCTGGACGGACTGCTGGCCGCCGCCGACGTCACCCTGACGGACCACACCCTCGACCGCATCGACGCCATCGTCCCGCCCGGCACGGAACTGAACGACGACAGCTACGCGGCGACGCCGCCCGCCCTGGCCGAGCGGGCATTGCGCCGGCGGTGAGCCGGCTCACTGCGCGCTGACCTCCGGCCCGCGGGCACCCGCCGTGTCGGCCGGGTCGCGCTGGCGGCGGCTGGCGAGCAGGAACGGGATCCCGATCAGCTCGATCGCGCCGCCGATGACGAGCGAGGTGCCGTAGCCCCAGAGGTCCGCCGCGCGTCCGAGCGCCGGCTGGATGACGACGCCGCCGAGGCTCCCGAACAGCGAATCGAACGAGAGGACGGTCGCGCGCTGCTTCGACGGGATCATGTCGTTGAGGTACGCCTGTCGCACCGGCCCGGCGACGGCGAAGACGAAGCCCCACACGACGAGCAGCACCAGCGCGAACCAGAAGAATGCCGTCAGCCCGAGCAGCACCAGGATGACGATGCTGATCAGCGACGCCCCGATCACGGTCGTCGTCCGCTTGGCGAACGCCCTCCGCAGGCGCGGAGCGAGGATGCCGCCCGCCACCTGCGCGAGAGACAGCACGGCTGCCGCGAGACCCGCGATCGAGTACGCGTTCGGGTCGCCGTAGAGCACCAGCAAGTAGGGCTGCAGGGCGTAGAAGGCGTAGATCCCGACGCCCGACGCGAAGGGCGCCGAGAGGATGACGTAGCGCACCGAGCGCTTGCGCATCCCGTGCTCGATCGACTGGTGGAGGACGTTCCTCGTCGCCTGGAGCGTGCCCATCGATTTGTCGGGCGTGAAGCCCAGGTCGTGCATCTCGACGAACGCGACGACGAACATGACCACCAGCACCGCGGCCCGTAGGAGGAACGGCACTCCGAGGTTCGTCAGCTGGGCGATTACGCCGCCCAGGACCGAGCCGACGAGCGTCGCGACACCCGTCACGACCAGGCCGCGCCCGAAGACCGCCTCGAGGCTGCCCGTGTAGCCCGTCGCGGCCAGCGCATCCACCAGCCAGGCATCGACGGCGCCGGAGAAGAAGGTGAAGCCCAGCCCGAGCAGCACGGAGGCCAGCGCCCACCACACGAAGGGGGAGTGCCACACCCAGAGCAGCCAGTACAGGGCGGTCGAGAGGGAGAGGGTGATCGTGCCGAGGAGGTAGGACGCGCGTCGCCCGATGGTGTCGGCGACCACGCCGGTCGGGATCTCGAACACGACCATCCCCGCCGTGAAGAAGGCGTTCGCCGCGAAGGCCTCGAAGTTGGTGAGGCCGGCGTCGAGGAGGAACAGCGTGTTGATGCCCCAGATGAACGCCGCAGCCAGCGTGTTGCCGAGCAGGAGAGTCAGGTAGACCCCCTGCACGCGGCGGGCGGAGGGGGTCATAGGGTCGACCAGCGTGGTGCCATCACGGAGCACATCATCGTCCGCTCAGGAGCTGTGCACCAGAGTGGTCGCGGCGGACGGAGACGCGTAGCTTTCTGCCATGACGAACCTGATCGAGAGACTGGCTGAGTACGTACCCTCCTGGGGTGCGCGCCTCGCGTACGGCGAGAAGACCACGCTCGACGGACACGACGTCCTCCCCGTCGCGCTCGTCGTCTTCGGATTCGGGGGCGGCGAGGGGTCCGGCGAGGATGCGGACGGCGCCCAGCGAGGCGAGGGGAGCGGCGGCGGTGGCGGCGGCTACGCGGTGCCGATCGGCGCCTACATCGGCGGATCCCACGGCCCGACGTTCCGCCCGAACCCCGTCGCGGTGATCATCGCCGCGGCGCCGCTGGTGTCGGCCGCCGGGCTTGCGTTGACGCGGTTGCTGCGGGGGAGGTGAGTGTAGGGCGCAATGATTGACAGGCCCCTGTCAAGTGCGTCATCATTGCGCCGTGCCATCATCCACCGTTCTCCATCGAGCCGTCATCTCGTCGCGTTCGCTCGACGCGGCGCTGCCCGTCTATGAAGTCGGGCTCGGTCTTGCGGTCGAAGCGCGCGCGGACGGGTTCGCCTCGCTGCGCACCGGCGATGGACTGGAGCTGATGTTTCACGAGCGTCCGGCGTCGGCGTCGGATGCGGCCGTCGCCCTGACCTTCGCGGTCGATGGACTCGATCGAGCGATCGAGCGCTGGACCGCAGCCGGGGGAGCGGTCGTCGACCCGCCCGCCGCGCAGCCGTGGGGTGAGCGGATGGCGGTGGTGAGGGACGCCGACGGACACCTCGTCTGCCTCGTGGAGTCGCCGTGAGCGGCGGCCGGGAGCTTACGGTCCTCGTCGACGAGGTCTTCCGCCTGGCCGACGCGTTGTCGGCGGCTGGGGACAGGCTGGTCGCGGGGGAGCAGCTGACCAGCGCCCGCTGGCTGACGCTCGGCGCTGTCGCCCACGGACCGCTGAGCGTCGCCGGGATCGCCCGCCGCCGCGGGATGCGCCGGCAGTCCGCGGCCGAGAGCGTCGCCGCCCTGGAACGCGCCGGCCTCGTGACACGGGAGCCGGATCCGGACGACGCGCGAGCGCCGCTCGTGCACCTCACGGAAGAGGGCCGCGCGACGCTCAAGCGCATCCGCCCGGTGAGGCACGCCTGGGCGGACGAAACGGCCCGCGTCAGCTCGGCGGAGGAGCTGGCCGAGACGGCGGACGTGCTGCGGCGGATCCGGCTCAGGCTCGAATCGTGAGCGCTCATGGCGAGGACCGACGGGGCGTGGAGGAGTCGCTGGGCGGCGGCAACGCGACCGAGGGGGTCGTCACGCCGCAACCCTACGCCGTTATCGCTGCGCCTCGGCAAGTTGGCGCATTAGGTGGCGGAGAGACAATTTAACCTCCGGCGTCGTCCACGATCATGAGGCTCCTGTGCGCGAAGGCTTCCAGACCAGCCACTTGCGCTCGACCTCTGACACCAAGTCAACATCGAATCGTTGAGCGATGAGAAGCACCTGGGCCAGAACATCGGCGAGCTCGGCGCGGAAGTCCTGCCCGAGCTCTGCTTCGCTTTGTCCTTTATCGCGCGCTTGCCCGCACCTTGCCAGATAGGCCTGGGTCAACTCGCCGACCTCTTCACCGAGCTTGAGCATGAACCAGTCATCCGTGCGGTCGATCCCGTGCCGCTCCGCGTAGAAGACCGACACGGACTCTACGTTGGCCTGCAGCTCAACAACTTCCATGCGTCGAAGCATTGCAGGAAATCGGGCAGCACCTGCCCGTACGAGGCGGATTCCGCCGAACAGATTGTCCAGATCGCGAAAACCGACAATCTACGTGCGGAAAGAGAATCTACGTTGGCGGTCGGCACGTCGTGAGAGAGGAGGAGCCGGAACTCAACTCGACCTGACATAATGTGCATTATCAGCGCTTCAGAATCGGCCCCTTCCCGTGCATTCTGCTGCGTGACAGTATTCCGCCATCACCCACTGTCGATCCGCAGTAGGAATGGCCGCCAAGTGCTGGCATGTGTCCTCTGAGGATCACTCGAGGACGATGGAGCCATGAATCTCCCGGGCACCGACTTCAGCGATCTGCGCGCGCTGTTCATCAACACGACGCTCACGCGGTCGCCCAGGCGCAGCCACACGCAGTCGCTGATCGACGTCAGCGCGTCGATCATGTCCGCGAACGGCGTGCAGGTCGATCAGTTCCGTGCTGTCGACTACCCCATCGCAACGGGCGTCCATCCCGACATGCGCGAGCACGGCTGGGACGTGGACGCGTGGCCCGAGCTGTTCCCCCGGGTGCTCGCCGCCGACATCCTCGTGATCGCCGGGCCGATCTGGCTCGGCGACAACAGCAGCGAGACCAAGAAGGTCATCGAGCGGCTGTACGCGCATTCGAGCGAGCTCAACGAGAAGGGCCAGTGGCTCTACTACGGCCGAGTGGGCGGCTGCCTCATCACCGGCAACGAGGACGGGATCAAGCACTGCGCGTCGAACGTCCTCTACAGCCTCCAGCACATCGGCTACGCGGTGCCGCCGCAGGCGGACGCCGGCTGGATCGGCGAGGCCGGACCCGGCCCCAGCTACGGGATGACCTCGGCGACGGTCGGCGCGTCGGGTTCGACAACGAGTTCACCAACAGGAACACGACCTTCCTCACCTGGAACCTCATGCATCTCGCGCGGCTCCTGAAGAACGCGGGCGGCTTCCCCGAATACGGCAACCAGCGCCGGGAATGGGACGCCGGTTCCCGCTTCGATTTCCCCAACCCCGAATACAGGTCTTGAGCCGGACAGCCTGTCCGTCCGCGCTCGTCCTGCGGCCATCGCGGTGGCGCCCCAACCGCCCTGAGCATCAGACCGGACGAACCGCCGGTGGCGTCCAGTCGCCGTTGAGGATGCTCTCGTCGGGCCAGTAGGCGCGGAGGTAGACGGAGAAGTCGTCGGCGGGTGCCGGCAGCCAGTTGGCGAGGTCTGCCGGGTCGGAGGGTCGTTCGCCTCCGACCGTGAGAGTCAGCGAGCCGTCGTCGCCGCGGGTGAGGTTCTGGTTCTTCGTGCCCAGTGAGAACCGGTCGAGGTCGTTGGCGTGGAAGAAGTGGTGCTTGTTGTAGACGGTGAGCGACCAGAAACCGGCCACCGGTGGGAGCTGCCCGGCCTCGAAGCGGACCGAGTACCGCCGCGTGCCGTTCAGGCGCGCGCCGTCGGCGTCGAGGTCCTGGTAGAAGTAGGTGGTCTCGTTGGGCGTGTTGACGAAGATGTTCGACTTGCCGACCGCGGTGCGCATCAGGTAGTCGGTGCCGAACCGCGCGCCGCTGCGCTGAGTGGTCCAGTTGCCGCCGACGGGGATGCCGTAGTTGCGGAACTCGAACAGCTTTTTCACGACGGCGTCCGCGTCCACCGCCGCCTGACGGCACGCAGCGGCGATGTCCTCGTCCCGCTGCGCGGCGTCCAGGACGACGCGGAACCAGTCGTAGAGCGCTTCCTCACCGGGCAGGGGCGGGACTTCGTCCAGGATCTCGGCGAACGACTCGAAGAACGTCTCCGGGTTCACCCACTGCGTCTCTGCCTGACCGGACGTCGCGTCGGAACCGCCGAAGCTGGGCACGCCGGCCCAGTCGGTCACCTTCATCGTGCCGTCGAAGTCCGCGAGCGGGTACACGCTGATCTGGTTCACCAGCGGGAGGATCGCCGCGCGGTCCTCGGCGGTGTCGTCCAGGAAGACGCGTGGGATCACCACTCCGCACCGGGTGTCGTAACGGAAGACTCCGGCGATTCCGACGGGCACCTCCCCCTCCCACGTCGTGGGCGCGAGCAGGTAGTGACCGGGTGCCGTACCGTACATCTTCCCCAGCTCGACAAACGAGTCGGTGCGTTGATTCACGACCTGGTACACCCAGAACCGGTCGCCGAAGTCGGGCACCTGCACCACCGCCGGTCCGAGGTTCGCGTCCAACGGACCGAACCCGTAGGCCACGTCCTGGTTCGGGCAGGCGACGACGCGCTCCTCGGGCCGGATGTAATCGTGCAGCATCCCGATGTGGTTCGGCGGCCCGGCGGGGACGATCCCTGCCAGGAGCCCTGGCCCGGGCAATTGCTCCATGAACACCCGACGGTTGTGGATGTTCACCAACGGCCACCCCCACAGGTAGGCGGCTCGAGCCACCTCCGTCGCGTACGCCGTCGTCACCCGCTGCTCTGCGCCCACCGCTCCCCCTTTGCTCAGCCTGATGGCCGGAGTCTACGTAGCGTGCGATCACCGCGAATAGTCCCGTTGGACTCCCCCGGCCGGTCATCACAGCAGATTTCGACGAACGCGCTGAACCAGCCGATTGATCAATTCGACAGCAGACACCAGAATCGTCGAATGAGCCACGTCGCCGGGGATCGATGGAGTCCAGCAGCTCGCGTCTGGTACGGCGCGATAGCGGCGGTCGTTCTGGCCGCTCTGATCATCCAGCTCGTACTGATCTTCACGGGCGGCGCCGATGCCAACTCCGGCCAGTCCGGAACCGCGGTGAGCGTCCCCGTGCGCCTCTGGCGGCTGTTCAGCTTCTTCACCGTCGAGAGCAACATCGTCGTGATGATCGTCTGCGTGTTCCTCGTCGCCGACCCACGCAGGCGCGGTCGCTGGTGGGACATCGCGCGGCTCAACGCGCTGCTGGCGATCACGATCACCGGTCTGGTCTTCGCGATCATCCTCGCCCCCCAGCTGCATCTGACCGGCTGGGCGCTGACGGCGACGATCCTCTTCCACTACATCTCGCCCTGGACCTTCGTCGCCGGATGGCTGGTCTTCGGGCCCCGTCCCCGCTTCCGATGGTCGACCGTGGCGGGTGCGTTCATCCTTCCGATCGCGTGGCTGTTCTACATCTTCATCCAGGGCGCCTTCACGCACTGGTATCCGTACCCGTTCCTCGACGTGACGAGGATCGGCCTGGGCGCGGCGCTCTTCAACGCGGTCCTGGTCCTCGTCGTCGCGGCGGTGCTGGCCGCTATCTTCAAGCTGATCGACGCGAAGATCCCGAGCGTGCTTGCCGACTCCCCCGTGGAGCGGGTCGAGATTCCGTCTGCGGTCAGCTCTGCGCGCACCTGACGAGGATCCGCGGAGCGCTTGTAACACGACATGACAGTCAGGATCGAGCCGGCGACCGTCGAGCGCTGGGCGGATATCGCCCAGGTATTCGGGCCACAGGGACGCCGGGCCGACTCGTGCTGGTGCCAACGCTTCCGCGACACCGACGCTCCCGACAACAGGGCCGCTCTCCACGAGGAGATCGCTCACGCAGACACCCCTGTCGCACTCATCGCGTACGACGAGGCGGACCCGGTCGGCTGGACGAGAGTGGTGCCGCGCTCGACACTCCCCGGCATCATCCGCAACCGAGCGCTCGCCCGCATTCTCGACGATGACCCGTCCGCCTGGTGGGCCACGTGCTTCGTCGTCCGCCGGGATCATCGCGGAGAAGGCATCGGTGTCCAGCTGCTCGCAGAGGCCGTCGACTGGGCACGACGGCACGGAGCAAGCGTCCTCGACGGTCATCCCGTGGACACCGACCTCCTCACCGGCGCGCCCGCCCCCTCGGCTGTCTTCACCGGCACCCTGCGGATGTTCGAAGAGGTCGGTTTCACCGAGCTCGGCCGGACGTTCCCCAGCCGACCGGTCATGCGGTACGTGCTCTCCGAGTGACGGCACGCTCGTCCGGCCGGCTGTGAACCCCTCACGCCTCCCGGGTGATCGACACCTGGACGAACAGATCGGAACTCGCGCCCCCGGCGTACACGCCGCGCAACGGGGTCACGTCCGAATAGTCGCGCCCGTGCCCGATGCGTATGTGGCGGTCGCCGATCTCCACGCCGTTCGTCGGATCGTAGCCATGCCAGGTGCCGCAGTACCACTCCACCCACGCGTGCGACTCCCCCGTGACCGTCTCGCCGACGACCGCGTCGATCTTCGGGTGCAGGTAGCCGGACACATAGCGGGCCGGGATCCCGATCGAGCGCAGGGCTCCGATGGCGACGTGCGCGATGTCCTGGCAGACGCCGCTGCGCGCCTCCCAGGCCTCGGCCGCGGTGGTCCGGACCCCGGTCACGCCGCTCATGTACTCCATCTCGGACGAGACCGATGCGACGATCGCCCGGGCGGCCGCACACGGACCGTCGACGGCCGGGTCGGTGGCTTCCAGGACCGACGCCGCGAGCTCGGCGAGCGAAGCGGACGGCTCCGTGAGGGGCGTCTGTCCCAGCTGCTCGACGCATCCCGCCGAGCGCGGGATCGCAGCGCGCAGCTCCTCCCAGCCGACGCCGGGCTCGGAGCCGGCGCTCTCCAGCACCTCCACCAGGCTGCTGGCCGTGATGGTGAGTTCGCGGTGCGCGTCCAGGATGTCGAAGGCGAGGACGCGCGTGCCCCAGTAGTCCGTGTACTGGTGGTGCGAGGACACCGGAGAGACCTCCACGGCCGAGTGCAGCACCAGCTGCGCGTCGCTCGAGATCGGCAGCATCCTCGCCTCGTTGTAGGAGGCGGTCACCGACTCGACGTACCGGTACCCCGTGGTGTGCACCACCCGCAGCCGCTTCACGCCCGGTCCCCCATCCAGTTCAGTGCGACATTCTCGGGGAAGTACCGCAACGCCACCGCGTCCGTGGCCGCGCTCGTGGCGTCCTGGATCCCCGACATGGCGGCGGGGAGGTCCACGAGCACGTCGGCGACCGGCCGGAACTCGAGCTCGCTCCGCACCTTCCCCAGCATCCGCACCGCGTCGTCGGAGACGCCGGCGCGCTGGAGGCGCGGCTCGATCTCACCGAGGGATTCCAGCGCGCGGGTGACCGAGTAGAGGATCGACCGCGGGAAGAGGCGGTCGTGCAACAGGAACTCCGCCGCGTTGCGGGCCGAGGGCACCCCGCGGTACGTGCGGAGGTAGGACTCGTAGGCGCCGCACGAGCGCAGGATCGTCGTCCAGCTCGGGCCGCTCGCCTCGGTGAGCGCGCGCGTCGCGAGCAGGCGCGCGGTCATGTCCGCCCGCTCCAGGCTGCGACCGAGCGTGAAGAAGTGCCACGGCTCGTCACGGCTCGCTCCGGACTCCATCACCCCGACCGCGAGAGCGGTCCGCTCCCTCACCCAGCTGAAGAACCCGTGCACCTTGTCGCTCGCCACCTGGCGTGGAGTGCGCGCCGCTGTCGTGTTGAGACATTCCCAGAGCTCGGTCGAGATGATCTCGCGGGCGCGACGGGCGTTCTCCCGCGCTGCAGCGAGCGAGTACGCGATCGACGCCGGGGCCGTGCGGTCGACGGCGAGGATCCGGAGCACGTCCTCGCGGGCGCACCGGCTGGGCGCAGGGCTCCCCATGACGCCCAGCAGCGAACGGCACGCGGTGTCCTCGTCCACCCACGGGTCCTCCAGCAGCAACTGGAGGTGGACGTCGAGGATGCGGGCCGTGCCGTCGCTGCGCTCCAGGTACCGGCCGATCCAGAACAACGACGACGCGATCCGGCTCAACATCGCGACCCCTCCTCACCTGCGCGGCTCTGCTGTTGCTGCTGTTGCTGGTCGGTGCGAGGGGAATCCTCGGTCGAATGATCCTGCGGGTGGACCCGCCCGGGGACCGTGGTCTTCGGGGAGGCCTGATCGGCGACGATCCCAGCGACGCGCGAGAGGTCGGGCTGGGCGTCCGCCGTATCCGACGAGCCGGCGCTTCGTGGATCCGGGGTCTCCGCGGCTCCGATCACCCAGGTGTCCTTCGATCCCCCGCCCTGGCTGCTGTTGACCACGAGCTGCCCCTCGCCGAGCGCGACGCGGGTGAGGCCGCCCGGAAGCACCCAGACATCACGCCCGTCGTTGACCGCGAACGGCCGCAGGTCCACATGACGCGGGCGCATCCCGTCCTCGACGAGCGTCGGGATCGTCGACAGCTGGACGACGGGCTGGGCGATCCATCCCCGCGGGTCCGCGATGAGCCGGGCCCGCAGCTCGTCCAGCTGCGTGCGGGACGCGTCGGGACCGATCACGAGACCCTTGCCGCCCGAACCGTCCACCGGTTTCACGACGAGCTCGTCGAGACGATCCAGCGCTTCCGCCAGAGCGGCCGGGTCCTCCAGGCGCCAGGTGTCCACGTTGGGGAGCACCGGCTCCTCCGCCAGGTAGTAGCGGATGAGATCGGGGATGTACGTGTAGACCAGCTTGTCGTCGGCGACCCCGTTGCCCACCGCGTTGGCGATGGTGACGTTTCCGAGCCGGGCCGCCAGCATGAGGCCGGGTGTGCCGAGCACGGAATCGACCCGGAACTGCAACGGGTCGATGAAATCGTCGTCGATGCGCCGGTAGATGACGTCCACGCGCTGCGGCCCCGAGGTCGTGCGGGTGTAGACGTAGCCTCCGCTGCAGAAGAGATCGCGGCCCTCGACCAGCTCGACTCCCATGAGCCGGGCGAGGAGCGTGTGCTCGAAGTAGGCCGAGTTGTAGACCCCGGGGGTGAGCACCACGACGTTCGGCTCGCTCATGCCGCCGGGGGCACTAGCCCGGAGCGCCTGGAGCAGCCGGTTCGGGTAATCCCCCACCGGCCGCACCCGCATCGAGGCGAACAGCTCGGGGAGGGTCTGCGCCATCACCCTCCGGTTGGAGATCACATAGCTCACGCCGCTCGGCACCCGGACGTTGTCCTCGAGCACCCGCCACTCGCCGCTGCCGTCGCGGATGAGGTCGATACCGGCGACCTGGATGCGCACGCCGTTGGCGCTGGTGACGCCCGCGGCCGCGCGATGAAAATGCGCCGACGAGGTGATGAGGCCGGCCGGGATGACGCCGTCGCGGACGGCGTTCTGGTCGCCGTAGACGTCGCTCAGGAAGGCCTCCAGAACGCGCACGCGCTGCTGGATCCCCCGCTCCAACCGCGACCATTCGGCCTGCTCGATCACGCGCGGCACCACGTCGAGCGGGAAGGGTCGCTCCTCCCCCGCGAAATCGAACGTCACCCCCTGCGCCAGGTAGGAGCTCGCGAGCGACTCCATCCTCCCCCGCAGCTCCTCCTGCGTCAGCGAGGCGAGGGCCGCGAACAGCTCCCGATACGCCGACCTGCCGCCCTTCGCCGCGGCGGCGGCTTCGCCGAACATCTCGTCGAAAGGCGCGTCTCGGCCACGTCGTCGTCGCAGAGATGCGGTCTTTGCATACCCGTCGAACAGCTCGCCCATGCGGTGACGCTATCCACGCCGCGTTTCACCCGCGTTTCGAACCTGTTGCGGGTCGCGGAATGGAGGGCGGAGAGGTTTCCGCGTACAGTACATGACGCCCGCCCCACGGGTCGCCGTTGCTCGCCGTCCCGAAAGGCCCGAATAAGTGCCCGCAGCCGCTGACCTCCGAACGAGCCGTCTGTCCGATTGGAACAGGCGGTTCATCGTCGAAGAACGCTACCTCCCCGCCGAGACCCGTCGGCGCCTCTACCTGACGTCCGTCGTCCTCGTCGTGGTCGGCCTGACCGCTTTCGTGATACTCGCCACGAACGTCATCACCCACACCGGCTACGAACGTCTCGACGTGCCGGTCGAACGCTGGTTCAACGCCCAACGGTCCGCCGAGACGACCGGCTTCATGACCGTGCTCGCGATCATCTTCGGGCCGGTGGCCATGCCGTTCATCGTTCTCATCACCGTGATCGTCTGGGCCCTGCTGGCCCGGCACCTGTGGCGACCGTTCCTGCTCGCGGTGGGGATGCTGACGGGCGTGGTGCTCGCACAGATCCTCGCGCCGATCATCCAGCACCCCCGGCCTCCGCTGTCGCTCATGCTGATGGGACCGGACCACACCTTCTCGTTCCCCTCCGGCCACGTGCTCGGGGCTTCCGACTTCTTCCTGATCCTCGCGTTCCTGCTGGCGAGCCGTATCCAGAAGCCCTGGTTCACCGTCGCGGCCTTCGCGCTGGCGGCGGCGTTGATCGTCCTGCAGGTGGCCAGCCGCCTCTACCTCGGCTACCACTGGATCAGCGACACCACCGGATCCGTCGCCCTGTCGCTGGCGGTCCTCGGTGGAGTGATCGCGCTCGACACCCGGCGCACCGTGCGCGTCGAGGGCGAGAAGGTCGAAGGCGAGCACTCGCAGCCTCAGGTGGACGGCACATGACGCCCAACGGGACGGCCGACGCCGGCGACAAAGTGCGCGACGCCGCCGAGACGGCACGCGACAGCACGGTGCTGCACGTCCTCGCCCGGATCGGTTTCGCGGCCAGCGGACTTGTGCAGGTGTTCCTCGGCGCACTGGCCATCCAGCTCGGAATCAACCACTTCGCAGACGCGGACCAGTCCGGCGCGATGGAGCAGCTGGGGCAGCTGCCCGGCGGCTTCGTGCTGCTCTGGGTCAGCATGATCGGCCTCGTGTCGCTGGCGGTGTGGCTGCTCATCGAGGCCGCCCTGATGCGCGCCGGAACGCCGGCGAAGCTCTGGGCGAGGCGGCTCCAGAACGTCGGAAAGGCGATCGCCTACGCGGCCCTCGCCCTGACCGCCCTCGCGGTCGTGCAGGGCCACCCGAGCGATGCCAGCTCCTCGACGCGCACTCTCAGCGGGCAGATCCTCGCTCTTCCCGGCGGCGCGGTGCTCCTGGTGCTGGTCGGCCTCGCCGTGATCGGTATCGGCGTGTTCCTGTTCATCAAGGGCGTGCGTCGACGGTTCCTGCGCGACATCGACATCCCCGACCTGCCGGGCGCACGCCCTGCCCTCACCGTGCTGGGCATCGCCGGCTACGTCGCGAAAGGCTTCGTGCTCGGCGTCGCCGGGACATTGTTCGTCGTGGCGGCGATCACCGTCCGTCCGGACGAGGCGTCGGGGCTCTACGGCGCATTCGAATCGTTGTCGACGCTCCCCCTCGGCGTCGCGCTGCTCATCGCCACCGGGGCGGGGCTCATCGCGTCCGGCGTCTACAACATCCTGCGGGCCTGGGTCGCTCGCTTCTGAATCCGGCGCGCGCCGCGATCACCTCTGACGGCGCACCCCGTCCCGGCGCTAATGTCAGCACCAGCCGCAGGCCGCGGCTGCCATGCGAAGGGATGAAGCAATGAGCCTCAACGACCCGACCGATCCGATGCTGCACGAGTTCTCCCTGGATGCCCGTCACATGACGCGCTCCGCCATCAACGCGATCCGCACGGCGCTGGGCATCAGCGGCGCCGTCGGGCTGATCCTGGGGATCGTGCTGCTGTTCTGGCCCGAGAAGACCATCGCCGTGCTCGCGATCTTCCTCGGGATCTACTTCCTCGTCGCCGGCGTGCTGCGCCTCGGCGTCGGCATCTTCAGTCGCGGGATGAGCGGCGGCTCGAGGGCGCTCAACATCATCCTCGGCGTCCTGCTCATCTTCGTGGGCGTCCTCGCGCTCAAGAACGTCCAGACAGCCGCCATCACCCTGGTGATCTTCGCGGTCGCCTTCATCGGCGTCGGGTGGATCATCGAGGGCGTCATGGCGCTTGCCGAGGCCGGCCGCTCCCCCAACTCCGGATGGTCGATCGCGTTCGGCATCCTGAGCATCATCGCGGGGATCGTCGTGCTGTTCGTGCCGGTGTCCTCCGCCGCCGTGCTGCTGCTGTTCGCCGCGATCGCGCTGATCGTGCTCGGCATCATCGGCATCGTCCGCGCGTTCACGTTCGGGCGCGATGTGCTGAAGGCGACGGACTCCGCCCCGGCGGCGCCGCGCGTCGCGTAACGCCCCGGCAACCGCAACGGCCCCGCTCGGATCACTCGAGCGGGGCCGTTCCGTGGTTCAGCGGTGGTTGCAGCGGCTGGGCAGGTGGTCGGCCCACCAGTCCAGGATGATGTCGAACCGCTGCCTGCGGTGGCGCGGTCGTCCACTGCGGCTCAACTCGTGGTCCTCACCCGGGAAGATCACCAGCTCGGTCTCCACTCCCCGCCGCTTGAGCGCCGTGTAGTAGCGCTCGGCCTGGCCCAGCGGGCAGCGGAGGTCGGCCGACGAGTGCAGCACGAGCGTCGGCGTGCGCACCTGGTCGACGACGGCCTGCGGACTCTGCGATCGCATCAGCTCCGGGTCGGTGCCGGTGTACTCGTCGCCGAAGAAGCTGCCGATGTCGCTCGTGCCGACGAAGGCGTCGGGGTCCAGGAAGCCGCGCTCGACGATCGCGCCGGCGAACCGGTGGTCGTGCGCGATCGTCCACGCGGTGAGGTAACCGCCGTACGAGCCGCCCATGATGCCGACCCGCTCGCGGTCGAGACCGGAGACCTGCTCGATCGAGCCGTCGAGGAAGTCCAGCACGTCGTTCAGGTCGACGGTGCCCATCTTCTGGCGGATGACCCGGCCGTGCTCCTGCCCGTATCCCGCGGATCCGCGCGGGTTGCACATGACGACCGCGTAGCCCGCGCCGGCGTAGACCTGCGCCTCGTCGAACAGCGCGCCGGTGTAGGACGCGAACGGCCCGCCGTGGATGTTGAGGAGCACGGGATGCGGCCCCTCCCCCTCCGGCACCAGCACCCAGCCGTGGATCGGGTAGCCGTCGCGCCCCGTGATCGTCAGCTCTCGAGGCGTGATGACGCCCTTCGCGCGCAGCGGCGCCGAGAGATCGGTGAGGCGGTGCAGCCCCTCCCCGTCGACGAGTGCGACATCGCCGGTGGTGCGGGCGTCCGCGAAGTTCACCACGATGGTGTCCCCCGCGACGCCGGCGCCGCCGACCACGGTCTGGTCGTCGGTCAGCGTTCGCAGCGCCCCCGACGCGTCCACCTCGGTGAGCACGAGAGCGCCACGGCGGCGGTCGACGAGGAGCACGGCGTCGTCGCGGTAGGCGACGATGCCGGACTCGGTGAAGTCCACGGTCTCCGGATCGGTCAGAAGGCGCGGCACGGCGCCCTCGCCGTCGATGACGTAGAGCGCGGTGTTGCGGGCGACGAAGTCACGGCCGCTCTCCCCCACGTCCTGCGCGGTGAAGAACAGGAGGCCGTTGTTCGCGTACTGCGCGTCCACGACGCTGAACGACCCGTGCGGACCGGTCAGATCGCGTGGCTCCCCGCCTTCGACCGGGACGGTGAAGACGTTCGAGCGCAGGTCGACATCGCGGCTGGCGTGACGCGCCGAGACGAACGCGACGCGGCCGCCGTCCGGCGAGAACGAGATCGAACCGTCGTCGTACGGGCCGTCGGTCAGCTGCCGAGGCTCCGCCACCGTCGGCGCCGGGTCCGTGGACCCGTCGGGCAGCGGGATCGGAGAGGGCGTCGGCGCCGACCAGACGTCCGGCACGGCGACCACGAAGACGTGCGCGTGCCGGTCGATCGTGTAGCCGAGACCGTTGGCCTGATATTTCAGAGTGTCGATGCGGCGGGCGGGCTCCCCGTTCGGGTCGATGCCCTCGACCGTCCCGTACCGGCCCTGCTCGGGCTCGCGGCTCACGAACGCGAGCGCACGGCCGTCGGGAGACCAGACGAACTCGCTCACGCCCAGCGTGCGATCGGTGACGGCGACCGGCTCTCCGCCGGCGGCGTCGACGACGAACAGCTGCGGCGGTCGCTTCGGCTCGGCGCGGAGGAACGCGAGCAGGCGCCCGTCCGGCGAGAAGCGCGGCGCGGTGTCGCGGAACCCGCGGGTCAGCAGCTTGGGCGCCGCGTGACCGCCGAGCGGGATGGTCCACAGCTGGCCGACGGTCGCGTCGGCCGAGAGCGACGGATGCATGACGGAGACGACCGCGCGGCCGCCTCCCGGGTGGACGGTCGGCGTGGAGACGCCGACGAGCAGGTCGAGGTCGGCGGGCTTCACTCGCCGCGCCCCTCCGTCAGCTCCGACTCCACGATCGGCGTGAAGCTGGACACGTCGCCGACGAGGCGGGTGTGGTCGGCCGGCACCGGCTCCACCGCCGCGGCGGCGACCTCGGCGGCGAACTCGCTCACGTTGTACAGGCGACCGGCGGCCTCCTTGCGCGCGTCGATGGCTCCCGGGTTGAGGCGGTTGAGCAGGGTCGCCGTGATGGTGCCCTCGATCATGTCGCCGGAGACGACGACGAACTCGACGCCCTTCTCGGCGAGCGTCGGCAGCAGGGCGCGCAGCGCGTCCTCTCCGGCCCGCTTGCTGACCGCGACCGCCTCGTACTCGGGCATCGTCGGGGTGGTCTTGATGAAGTGGGCCTGGTGGCTCGTGACGAACACCACGCGGGCACCCTCGCCGAGCAGCGGCAGCGCGGCGGTCAGGGTGTTCACCTGCGCGTCGCGGTTGAGCTGCATGGCGTAGTCCTCCGCCATGCCCGACTCCATGCCCCCGGACGCATTCAGCACGAGGATGTCGAGACCGCCCCAGGCCTCCTCGACCGTCCGGAACATGGCCGCAACCGAGTCCGGATCGGTGAGGTCGGCGCCGACCGCGAGGGCCGTCCCGCCTTGCTCCTCGATGGCGGAGACCAGTTTCTGCGCCCGCGCCTCCTTGTTGCGGTAGTTGATGACGACGCTCGCGCCGGCCTCTGCGAGGTACTGCGCGGTGTCGGCGCCGATACCGCGGGACGAACCGGTCACGAGGGCGCGCTTGCCCGTCAGCGAACCAGGGGAAAGGGGGTTGGCCACGAAAACTCCTCGGCGTCGATGTCTAGCATCCTGAGACTACCAAGTGCGTCCGACCCGGCGTCGGCCGACGCTGGTACCTTCATATCAAGGAGCGAAAGGAGGACGTCATGGACATCACGTCCTTCGCCTGGATCGTCTGGCTGGTCCTCATTCTGATCTTCGTGATCATCGAGATGCTGACGCTCGACTTCGTCTTCCTGATGATCGCCGTCGGCAGCCTCGGCGGGCTGCTCTCGGGCCTGTTCGGGGCGCCCTGGTGGCTGCAACTGCTCATCGCGGCCATCCTCTCCGTCGTCCTCATCTTCTTCATCCGGCCGCCGTTGCTGCACGCGCTGAAACGCGGCGGCGACCCGGCCAAGAGCAACGTCGACCGGCTGATCGGGATGGGCGGTGTCGTCGTCTCGACGGTCACGCGCACCTCCGGGCTGGTCAAGCTGCAGGTCGGCGAGACCTGGACCGCGCGCATCGCCTCCGCCGCTCCCCCGGAGCTGGTCCCCGGCGAGCACGTGGTCGTCGTCTCGATCGAAGGCGCGACCGCCGTCGTCGCGCCCGCACCGGTCTCCGCAGGCGCCGACGGCCTGACCGAGAGGACTGCCCCGTGAACGACGCCAGCCAGCTCATCGTGACCATCGTCGTCAGCGTGATCATCCTGATCATCGCGATCTTCGTGCTGGTCACGCTGTTCCGTTCGATCCGCATCATCCCGCAGGCGCGGGCCGGGGTCGTGGAGCGGCTGGGCCGGTACCACAAGACGCTGATGCCGGGTCTGAACGTCGTCGTGCCGTTCATCGACAAGGTGCGGCCGCTGATCGACATGCGCGAGCAGGTCGTGTCGTTCCCGCCGCAGCCGGTGATCACCGAGGACAACCTCGTCGTCTCGATCGACACGGTCGTCTACTTCCAGGTCACGGACGCGCGCGCCGCGACCTACGAGATCGCCAACTACCTCGGCGCGGTCGAGCAGCTGACCACGACCACCCTGCGCAACGTCGTCGGCGGCCTCAACCTCGAGGAGGCGCTGACCAGCCGCGACAACATCAACGGCCAGCTGCGCCTCGTGCTCGACGAGGCGACCGGCAAGTGGGGCATCCGCGTCTCCCGGGTCGAGCTCAAGGCGATCGACCCGCCGGTGTCCATCCAGGACTCGATGGAGAAGCAGATGCGCGCCGAGCGCGACCGGCGTGCACTCATCCTGACGGCCGAGGGCACGAAGCAGTCCGAGATCCTGAACGCGGAGGGTCTGCGGCAGGCCGCCATCCTGCGCGCGGAGGGCGACGCGAAGGCGCAGGTGCTGCGCGCCGAGGGCGAGGCGCAGGCGATCACCACGGTGTTCGGCGCGATCCACCAGGGCAACCCGGACAACCTCCTGCTCGCCTACCAGTATCTGCAGACGCTCCCGAAGCTCGCGGAGGGCCCGGCGAACAAGCTGTGGATCATCCCGAGCGAACTGACCGAGGCGCTGAAGGGCATCGGGACCGCGTTCGGCCAGGCCGGCGCGCCGCGGGTCGGAGGGCCGGCAGATGCCGCGGCCGACGCCGGGGAGACCGCCGAGCCGCCCGCTCCCCCGGCACCCGCCTCCGCACCGACTCCGTGAGCTTCCTGGACGGACGGCCGCCACGCGTCATCGCGCACCGCGGCCTGGCCATCGACGCGCCCGAGAACACGCTGCTGGCGTTCGCGCGGGCGCTCACCGCCGGTGCGACGCACCTCGAGACCGACATCCACGCGTCCGCCGACGGCGTGGCCGTGATCGCGCACGACCCCGACCTGTCGCGGGTCGCCGCACGGAACGTCCAGGTCGCCCAGCTGACGATGCCGGAGCTGCGGCGCATCGATCTCGGGCACGGCCAGGGCTTCTGCTCACTGGCCGAAGCGCTCGACGCATTCCCCCAGGCGCGATTCAACATCGACGTCAAGGATGCGCGCGCCGCGGCCCCCGCGGTCGAGGTGATCCGGGCCGCCCGGGCGACCGACCGCGTGCTCATCACCAGCTTCTCCCCGGAACGCCGGAAAGCGGTGACCGACCACCTCCCCGGCGTCGCGTCGTCACCTGCGGTGTCGGAGTTCGTCCCCGTCCTCCTGGGCGCCAAGACCGGTGTGGGGAGCGCCGTCCGCAGTGCCCTGCGCGGCTTCGTCGCGGTGCAGGTGCCCGAGCGGCGCGGCCCGGTGCGCCTCGTCACCCGGCGCACCGTCGGCCGCATCCACGCCGCCGGAGCCGAGGTGCACCTGTGGACCGTCAACGCGCCGAACGACATGATCCGCCTGCTCGACCTCGGCGTCGACGGCATCGTCACCGACCGCTGCGACATCCTGCGCCGGGTGGTCGACGCCCGGCGCTGAGGCGGCCGCTGACGCTGAGAGCCCACTGGGAGAAAGGCTCCTCCGGAAAGAGAATCCCCAGCTTGACGGTTTATAACTGTGAGGATTCGCGCGCATAGAGGAGAACCACACAATGGCAGATCGCAGCTTGCGCGGAATGAGACTCGGCGCCCAAAGCCTACAGAGCGAAGAAGGCGTCGTCTACTCTCCGCGTTCCCGTTATACCTACCTCTGCACCGTCTGCGGGCAGGAGACCGAAATGGTCTTCTCCGCGGAGGCAGAGGCACCCGACACCTGGGAGTGCAAGCACTGCGGGCATGAGGCCCGCCTGCTCGTCAACGACACCCCCGTCGAGGTCGACCACACCGACGTCAAGACGCCGCGCAGCCACTGGGACATGCTGCTCGAGCGCCGCACCCGCGCCGAGCTCGAGGAGCTCCTGGAGGAGCGCCTTCAGTACCTGCGGGCCCGTCGCGGCACCAGCGAGCGCAAGCACAGCGCCTGAGCCGCTGCATCGGAAAGCCGTCCTCACCTCCGGGTGAGGGCGGCTTCTCTCATGTCAGCGGCGGAACCGGCACGGTCGGCGTCCCACGCCGCCCGGTGAACGCGACCAGCAGCCCGAACAGGCCGAGGCCGGCGACCAGGAACTCGATCCCGCGGCTGAGCAGCGTCGCCGGGGTGGTGGTCGTTCCGAGCGGCACATCCGCGACCATGTGACCCGGCTTGAACGGCGCGATCGCGGTGATCGTCCGTCCGTCGGGACCGACGATCTGGCTGCTGCCGACCGTCGAGATGTTCACCAGCGACCGCCCCGACTCGATGGCGCGCAGCCGCGCGATGGCCAGCTGCTGCTGGTTCTCGTCGGTCTCGCCGAAGTCGGCGTTGTTCGTCTGCGCCAGGATGACCTGCGCTCCCCCGCGCATCATGTCGGTGAGCAGCTGGTCGTCGACGATGTCGAAGCAGATCGAGATCCCGGCGCGCACACCTCCGATGTCGAAGACGTTGTCCCGCGTCCCCGGCGTGTAGTCGCGCCCGATCAGGTCGATGAGGTCGGGAGCGAAGGGGCGCCAGAACGCGCGGTCGGGCACGTACTCGCCGAACGGCACCGGATGCTTCTTGTCGTAGTAGTCGACGGCACCCTTCCCGGCCTCCCACTGCAGCGAGGTGTTGTAGAGCTTGTCGTCGCGCTGGGTGATCGTGCCGACGATGAAGGGCGCGCCGAGCTTGCGGCTGAGGGCGTCCAGGATGGCGGCCGTGTCCGGGTCGCGCGTCGGGTCCGGCAGCGCCGCACCCTCGGGCCAGACCACCATGTCCACCTTCTTGTCACCGGTGGTCTGCGCGGCCGGGATGCGCAGCGTCTCGGCGACCTGGGTGTCGAAGACCGCACCGGGGGGTGCGTTGTCGAAGTAGCCGGCGGGGCCGTTGCCCTGGACAGCGGCGATGCGCGTGGTCCCGTTCGTCGTGGCCGGCCAGGCCGGGATGGCGAACAGCAGGACGATGGCGATCCCGGCGAGGAAAGCACGCGAGCTCCTGCGAACATCCACAGTTCCGTCGAGCTCGATGAGGAACGCCACCAGCCAGACCATCGCGAAGCCGAGTCCGGAGATGCCGAGCCAGGCGACCAGGGGCGCGAGCGGACTCGTCGACTGGGACTCGGCCACGCGTCCCCACGAGAACCCGCCGTAGGGCCACGTGCCGGTCACGAACTCCCGCAGCACCCAGAGCCCGGCGATGACCACCGGCAGCAGCCCCAGCCGCCCGAGGCGGGTCGGGAACGCGCGCGGCACCCACCGGTACGCGAGGGTGATCAGGATGCCGCCCACACCCCAGAACAGCGCCTCCAAGGTGGAGAGCGCGATCCACGGCAGCGGGCCGAGGTACAGCGCCGTCCAGGCGACGTGGACCAGGTAGAACGCCTCGCCCGCCACGAACCCGACGAGGAACGCGGATCCCGCCCGCCGGCCGCGCTGCGCGAGCAGCACCATCGCGATCCCGACGAAGGTCATCGGCCACCAGTCCAGCGCCGGGAACCCGGAGTCCAGAACCGGCCCGGCGGTCGCGGCGACGATGACCGCGAGCCACAGCGGAAGCGGGGCTCGCGGGAGGATGTGCACGAAGGGAGAGCTTATGTCATCCGGCCGTGCGCACCGCTCAGGCTAGGCCACGGACGAGTACGCGACGATCCCGCGCCGGATGGACTCCAGTGCCTGGCGCGCGACGCGCCCCACGTTGCCCTGGGCGACGAGCGACAGCTGGTCCAGCAGGTCGATCGTCTGCTTGGCCCAGCGGACGAAGTCGCCGGCCGCCATGTCCGCCTCGCGGAGCACCGCGTCCAGCCCGGAGCCGCGGGACCACATCCACATGGCGAGGGAGATAGCGGTCGACGGGGGCTCGCTGCCCGGGAGGCGGTGGTCCTGCTCCAGGTCGTCGAGCTTGCTCCACAGGGTCGTGGTCTTCTCCAGCGCGGGGCGGAAGGCGCCGCGTGGCAGCGTGCGCTCGCTGGCGAGACCTTCGTCGCGACGCGGCTCGAACACGAGCGCACACGCCATCGCCGCGAGACCGGGCGCATCCAGGTCCTTCCAGACGCCGCGGCGCAGGCACTCCGCGACCAGGAGGTCGCGCTCGCCGTAGATGCGCTTGAGGGTCCGGCCGTGCACGGTCAGCACCGTCTCGCCGTCCTCCTCGGTCAGGTAGCCGAGTTCGAGGAGCACGTCGGACACCCGGTCGAAGACCTTGGCGACGGCTCCCGTCCGCGACTGGATCTGCGCCCGGAGCCGGTCGGTGTCGCGCTTCAGCTTCCACCAGCGCTCGGCCCAGCGGGCGTGCTGCTCGCGCTCGGTGCAGCGGTGGCACGGGTGGTCCTTCATCCGCTTGCGCAGGGCGGCGAGCTGACGCTGCCGCTTCTCGCGCTCCTCGCTGGACGCGGACTCGATGCGGGAGCCCTTGCGCTCCAGGTCCGTCAGCTCGCGGCGGATGCTGAAGTACTCTTTGAAGTCGCCCAAGTGGCAGCTCATCGCCTCCTCGTACCCGGCGAGCGACTGCTCCTGCTGCATCGCCTTCCGGGCGAGGTCGACGACCGCACGGTCCGCCTGGAACTGCGCGAACGACGACTCCAGGATCTCGCGGGTGCGCACGCGGCCGAACTGGTCGATGAGGTTGACCGCCATGTTGTACGTCGGCCGGAAGCTCGAGTTCAGCGGGTAGCTGCGGCGGGAGGCCAGCGAGGCGACCGACTGGGGGTCGAGTCCGTCCTCCCACTGGATGACGGAGTGGCCCTCGACGTCGATGCCGCGGCGTCCCGCGCGGCCGGTGAGCTGCGTGTACTCCCCCGGCGTGATCGGGACGCGCGCCTCGCCGTTGAACTTCTCCAGCTTCTCCAGCACGACCGTGCGGGCGGGCATGTTGATGCCGAGGGCGAGGGTTTCGGTCGCGAAGACGACCTTGACGAGCTTGCGGCGGAACAGCTCCTCCACGACCTCCTTGAACGCCGGAAGCAGACCGGCGTGGTGAGCCGCGACACCGCGCTCCAGACCCTCCAGCCACTCCCAGTAGCCGAGCACCGCCAGGTCCTCATCGAGGAGGGTGCGGCACCGCTCCTCCACGATCGCGCGGATCTCCTCGCGCTCGTTCTGCTCGGTCAGCCGCACGCCGGCGCGCAGCACCTGGTTGACCGCGGCGTCGCAGCCGTTGCGGCTGAAGATGAAGAAGATGGCCGGAAGAAGGTTGCGGTCGTCGAGCAGCGCGACGAGGTCGGCCCGGTTCATCCGGAACCCGTCGGGCCGGCCGCCCTTCGAGTGGTAGCGGCCGACATCCCGCATCTGGCGGCTGCTCAGCACCCGGCCGCCGTAGCGCGCCATCTGCACGAGCTCCGGGTTCACCCGGTTGGTCGCCGCGAGGCCGGACGAGTCGAACAGGTCGATCAGCTTGGAGCGCATCAGGATGTGCTGCTCCAGCGGCACGGGACGCTCCTCCGAGACCACGACGTCGGTGTCGCCGCGGACCGCCTGCAGCCAGTCGCCGAACTCCTCCGCGTTGGACACCGTGGCGCTCAGGGACACCATCCGCACCTCCGACGGCAGATGGATGATGACCTCCTCCCACACGGCGCCGCGGAACCGGTCGGCGAGGTAGTGCACCTCATCCATCACCACGTAGGCGAGGTCGGTGAGCAGATCGGAGTCGGCGTAGAGCATGTTGCGCAGCACCTCGGTCGTCATGACGACGATCCGGGCGCGCGAGTTGATGTTGGTGTCGCCGGTGAGCAGGCCGACGGATTCGGGTCCGTAGGCCTCGACGAACTCCTGGAACTTCTGGTTGCTGAGCGCCTTCATCGGCGTGGTGTAGAAGACCTTCGCGTTCGCCTCGCGCATCGCCAGGAACACGGCGAACTCGGCGACGATCGTCTTACCCGCGCCGGTGGGCGCGGCGACGAGGACGCTGCTGCCGCGTTCGAGCGAGGCGCATGCCTCACGCTGGAACGGGTCGAGATCGAACCGCAGGCCCTCGCGGAAGGTCTCGAGCAGGGGCTGGCGGGCCCGGTCGCGGGAGGCGGCGTACCGCTCCGCCGGCGAGAGCGTCTGGTCGGTCACCCCACCAGCCTATGCCTGTCGTCAGGGGGGCCCGCATCAGGCGGCGAGTTCGGCCTCCAGCCGGTTCGCGGCTTTCGCGGCCCGGCGGTCGTGCAGCCAGGCGACGCCGTACGCCGCGAAGTACAGCCCCACCATCGGGATCGCGAGCAGGAACATCGACAGCACGTCGGCGGCCGGGGTCGCGATCGCTGTGAACAGCGCGATCAGGATGAGCGCCCAGCGCCAGGACGCGATGATCGACTTCGCGCTCAGCACGCCGACGAAGTTCAGCAGCACGAGGAACACCGGCAGCACGAAGGCGATCCCGACCGCGATCACCAGCTTGAGGATGAAGTCGAAGTAGGTCTTGGCCCCGATGATCGCGGTGTCAGGGGCGGGCGCGAAGCTCGTCAGCAGACTCACGATGTGCGGGACGAGGAGCCAGCCGGTCACACCGCCGGCGATGAACAACGGCACGGCGGTGAAGAAGAAGCCGAAGCCGTATTTGAGCTCGCGGCGGGTCATCGCCGGGACGAAGAACGCCCAGATCTGGTACAGCCAGACCGGGCTCGAGACGATGGCGCCGATCGTGATCGCGACCTGCATCTTCAAGTCGAACGCGCCGGTGATGCTGTCGTAGTTGAGCGTCGCTACGCGGTCCTGCTGCTTCGCGATCTCGGTGATCGGGCCGCGCAGCGCATCCATCACGTAGCCGCTGAGGAACCAGCCCACGACGGAGCCGAGCAGCAGCGCCAGCGCGGAGCGGAAGAGGCGTTTGCGAAGCTCGACGAAGTGCTCGGCGAGCGTCATCCGTCCTTCGCGGTTCTTGCCTCGCTTCGTGGAGGCCACGGTGCTAGGACTTCGGCTTGGGCTCGGTCGAGGGGTCGACCGGCGCCGGGGCGACCGTGGGGGCCGGGGTGGCGTTCTGGGTGCCGTCGGCCGGCTTGTCGTCCTTGCCGTCCTTCTTCAGCTCGTCGACCTCGCCCTTGAAGATGCGCATCGACTGGCCGATGCTCTTGGCGAGGGCCGGGAGCTTGGGCGCACCGAAGAGCAGCAGGATCACGGCGAGGATGATGAGCAGATGCCATCCGGTCAGTCCTGCGAACATGAGATCAGGTCCTTCTCAAAAGGTGGGCGAAGCGATCCGGAACCGTCGCCGGATCCACATCGACCAGTAGTCTACCGCGCCGGACCCGCGCATCCCTGCGAGCTTGCCGGGCATAGGCACGCCGGGTGCGCTCGTCCTCGCGCTCGGCGCGGAGCTCGTCGGCGTCGGCGAGGACGGCCGGCTCGAACCGCTCGTGGAGCTCGTCGGCGCGGCGCGACAGCACCTCGGCCTTGTCCATGAGCGCGGCGGCCTCGCGCCCGGCGGCGACGACCTTGCGGAACAGCCACCACGCGAAGAACGCGAGCATGCCCAGCAGACCGAGCACGAGCACGGTCCAGATCACCAGCCACGACCACCAGGGCATGCGCCCAGCCTAACGGGCGGCCGGGAAGGTCAGCGGTAGCGGTCGACGCCCGCCTGCGCCCAGCCGGCCACGACCTGCCGCGCCTCGGGCGGGTCGAGCACGGTGAGCACACCGGAGAGCCCGGCGACCAGCCGCTTCAGGCCGTGGAAGTGGGCGACGCGCACGCTGGTGCGGATGACTCCTCCGCGCTCCTCGCGCGCCGCGCCTTCGGGGATGTAGTCCTCGATCAGCGGGATGGCCGACGCCGACACCTCCACCGTCACCAGCTGGTCCTCGTCGGTGCCGGTGAACAGGGTCTCCGGCAGCTTGACGTCCCCAGGCCGGTAGGTGATCGGCTCGGTGGTGGCGACGAGGTCGTCGATGCGGTCGAGCCGGAAGGTGCGGATCGCGGTGCGCAGGTGGTCCCAGCCGCGCAGGTACCAGTCCTGGTCGACCGACTCGATGCGCAGCGGATCGACGCGGCGGCGCTCCCGCTCGCCGCGCGAGCTGAGGTAGTCGAACTCCACCTGGACGCCGGCGATGACGGCGTCGCGGATGGTCGCCAAGGCCTCGTCGGTCTCGGACCGGGCGACGGCGAGCTGGCTCGGCGCGGCCGAGGCCCCGCGGGCCAGCTTGGCCATGAGCGAGCCGATCGCGTCCCGGTCGGCGTTCTCGGGCAGTGCGGTGAGGTACTGCAGACCGGCGATCAGCGCCGCCGCCTCGCGCGCCGAGAAGCGCGGAGAGTCGTCGATGGCGACCTGATGGGTCAGGACGATCTGGTCGTTGTCCTCGAAGTCGTCCCAGGCGATGTCGAACAGGTCGCCGGGCTGGTACGCGTTCGTCTCGCCCGGGATGCCGGAAACGGCGATCAACCGCACGGCGTCGCGCAGCTGCTCCTGCTCCACGCCGAAGTGCTCTGCCGCCTCGGCGACGCTCACGCGATCGCGGTCCATCAGGTACGGGACCAGCGCCAGCAGGAACGCCAGCTTGTCCTGCGCCTGCATCGGCTTGCGGCGCTCAGCCATGGGACTCCTCGACATCGGTACCGCTGTGCGCGGCGACGACCGCCTCCAGCCGCTGCACCACCTGTTGGCGCAGCTCGGGCGGCGCGATCACCAGCACCTCCGGCCCGAACGACGCCAGCTGATCGGCGAGGATGTTGCTGTCCGAGAAGTTGACGGTGAGCCGCACCGGCTCGCCTTCCGCACCGACCGGCACGGCGTCGCCATAGCGCTTGCCGAGCCGTGTGGCCGCATCCGTGCCGGCCGTGACCTCGATCGTGGCGACGTTCGACTCCCAGATGCGCTCGAGCTCGAGCAGCGCACGCTCGGCGAACGCCTCGCCGTCGACGCGGTACTGCTCCGGGTCGAACACGCGCGAGGTGAGTTTGACCGCACCGACGATCCGCGACAGCAGGAAGGTGCGCGACTCGCGGGCATCCTGGTCGATGCCCTGCAGGTGCCAGCGCCCCTGGTGCTGGACCAGCGCGAGCGGCGCGACGGTGCGCTGCCGCGATGCGCTCTCGCCGGGCTTGAGGTACGGGAACTGGACCATGACGTGCCGCTCCAGCGCCTGGCTGAGCGGTTCGAACGCGCTCTCGCGGACGCGGAGGCGCGGCGCGTAGCCGACCACCGGGTCGTCGGCCTCGACGCCCAGCGACCGCAGCTTCATGAGCGCGCGCCGGGACTCCCCCGACAGCGACCCCTCGCGCCACACGGCGGCGGCGAGACCGAGCAGGGTCAGCTCCTCGGGCGAGAAGCTGACATCAGACGGGAGGTCGTATGCCCCCTTCGGAATGCGGTACCGCAGCAGCTGGTTGTTGCCGGCCGCCTCCGGCGCCTCCACGGTCTCCAGCGGCACGCCGAGCTCGCGGATGTCGTCCTTGTCGCGTTCGAACTGCCGCTCGAGGCTGCTGTTGTCGCCGTGCGGCTCGTACCGCTGGCGGTAGCCCTGCACGGTCGACAGGATCTCGCTCTTGGTCAGCCCGTTCTCGGTCGCGAGCAGCGCCAGCACGAGGCTGAACAGGCGCTCCTCGACCGGGACGCGCGCGGGCGAGGAAGAGGAACGGGACACCCGTCCATCCTAGTCCGAGCGGTTAGCGGATCCCCAGGATGTCGACCACCCAGGCGGCCGCGGGAACCTGTCCCTCGGCCGGGGCCTCGACGACGACCTGCGAGCCGACCTTCTTGCCTACCAGCTGCTTGAGCACGCTCTGCGGCAGCGCCTGGTTGACCTGGCTCTGCCCGGTGCCGATCGACACGAGGTCCGGGGACCCCGACTGCCAGCTCGACAGCACGACGTTCTTGTTCTCCCAGCCGACGGCCGTGTAGTGCAGGATCGCGATCGAGTTCTTCTTGACCGTCGCGCCGTCGCCCGCCTTCAGCTCCTCGCTGCGGATCGACTTCGGCGCGGAACCGGAGGACGGGATGGTGATGCCCGGCTGGCCGGTGGGCGCGAGCACCACGGTCGGGAAGCCCGACGCGGAGGGACGCACCGCCCCGTTCGCCTGCGACAGGTACGCCTTGAGGATGTCGACCACGATCACGCCCGAGCTGGTCGCCCCCTGGCCGCCCGCGTCCTTCGGCGAGATGACGACCGCGACGCGCGAGCCGACCGGCGCGCACTGCAGACCCTTGCTCAGCGCTGCGTTGCCGGAGCCGAGCGCCAGCGGGTAGGTGTCGCCGCTGCCGTACGAGGTCTGCTGCACCTGGCCGGTCTTGCCGTCGAGGATCGTGTACTGGATCTCGACGACCTGGCCCTCGTGGACCTGCTCGCCCGTGCCCTCGGTGAGGATCGTGCGCTGCGACTTCGTGGTGTCGAGCGGGGTCGGGACCGTGATGTCCGGCTTCGAGCCGATCTTGCCGGTCGCCTCCACCAGCTGCGAGGCGCCGCCCGATGGGAGGGCCGTGCCGCAGTCCGCGTTCGGGTTGGACGAGCATCCCGTGAGCGCGGCGGCCACCAGGCCGACGGCGACCACGACGGCGGACGTTCTTCCGATGGTGATTCTGCGCACGGGTTCTCTTTCGGTCGGGGCTTGGCTCAAGGCGTGTTCATGCTAACGGACGCCGGATGTGTCCTCGTCCGGCTCCGGGGAGTCCGAGACCGAGTCGTGATCCGCGTCGCGCCCGCGGGCCAGCTCGGCGCTCGCGGCGGCCTCGCGCATCCGCTTGCGCAGGCTCTTGGGGCTGGACTGCCGCTCCCCCAGCGCGCCGGGCGTCCAGGCCTCGACGTCCTCGTCCGAGTAGTCCGACTTGGACGGCCGGCGCTTGAGCTCGGGCAGCACGGTGTCCGGAGCCAGCCGGCGCGCCGTGATGAGGAAGCCGGTGTGCGCGATCATGCGGTGGTCGGGACGCACGGCGAGGCCTTCGACGTGCCAGCCGCGGACCATCGTCTCGTTCGACTGCGGGTGCGTGTAGTGGCCGGACGCGCGGATCGCCTCGGCGACGCGCGAGAGCTGCGTCACCGTCGCGACGTAGCAGATCACCACGCCGCCGGGCTTGAGCGCGGTCGTGACCGCATCCAGCGTCTCCCACGGCGCGAGCATGTCGAGCACCACCCGGTCGACCGAGCCGGGCTCGACGGCGGCGGGAAGCGCGTCCTGCAGGTCCCCGACGGTCAGCGTCCAGTTCTCCGGGTCGCCGCCGAGGAACGTGGCCGCGTTGCCGCGGGCGACGTCCGCGAACTCGTCGCGGCGCTCGAACGACAGCAGCCGCCCCTCCGGGCCGATCGCCCGCAGCAGCCACAGCGACAGGGCGCCGGAGCCGACTCCCGCCTCGACGACGGTCGCGCCCGGGAAGATATCCGCCAGGGCGAGGATCTGCGCGGCGTCCTTCGGGTAGACGATCGCCGCGCCGCGCGGCATCGACATCACGAAGTCGGTGAGCAGGGGACGCAGCGCCAGGTGCTCGACGCCGGCGTTGTTCACGACGACGGAGCCGTCGGGCAGCCCGATGATGGCGTCGTGCTCCAGGACCCCGCGGTGGCTGTGGAACAGCTTGCCCGGCTCGAGCGTGATGGTGTTCATCCGGCCCTTCGGCCCGGTCAGCTGCACCCGGTCACCCACGCGGAAGGGCCCGGAGTTGCGTCGTGTCTCGTTCATCGGCCGGCCTCCTCGCGGCGCGCCCGCGCCACGGCGATCACGTCGTCGGCGGTGCGGCCCGCCAGCGACTCCCACAGGGTGTGCTCGTCCGACTCGGGCAGCGGGACGATGTGCGGCACGCCGATCGTGACGGCGCCGGAGTCGACCGCCGAGGCCAGCCCGACCAGCGAGTCCTCGATCGCGACCGCGTCGGCGGCGTCGATCCCGAGCAGCCGTGCTGCACGCAGATAGGGCTCCGGAGCCGGCTTGGGCTCCTCCACCTCGTCGCCGCTCACGATCACGTCGAACGCGTCGAACGGGATGTGCGACACGATCTGCTCCGCCATCCGGCGCACCGACATGGTCACCAGCGCGGTACGGATGCCGCGCTCACGCAGGGACTCCAGCAGCTCGCGGGCTCCCGGGCGCCACGGGACGCCCTCCTCGTCGAGCTTGCGCTGCACGCGGTCGGTCAGCCAGTGGACGATCTCGTCCGCCTCCATCGCGACGCCGCGCGACCGCAGGATCTCGGCGGAGTTCCACAGACCCAGGCCGACGAGCAGCAGGCCGTCGTCGTGCGTCCAGGTGCCGCCGAACGAGCCGACGAGCTCCTGCTCGGACGCCATCCAGTACGGCTCGGTGTCGACGAGGGTGCCGTCCATGTCCCAGAGGACGGCGGCGGGCAGCCCGTCGGCCTCGGTGGTGCTGGGGGCCTGTTCGCTGCGGGGGGAAGACGCGGTCACAACGGGCAAGTCTATCGGGAGAGGGGCGGGCCTATCCTTGAGGGATGGCGGCCCGACCGGTCGCCGGGAAGGACGAGGGACGACTTCGTGACTGACGGACAGAACATCCTCGGTGGCCGCATCCTCGTGGTGGCGTTCGAGGGATGGAACGACGCCGGTGAGGCGGCCAGCGGCGCAGTGAAGACGCTCAAGGAGCAACTCGAGGTGGTGCCGATCGCCGAGGTCGATCCCGAGCTCTACTTCGACTTCCAGTTCAACCGGCCCGTGGTGACCGACGACGACGGGCGCAGGCGGCTCATCTGGCCGTCCGCCGTGGTCTACGGACCGTCGCTCCCCGGACGCATCGGGGAAGACCTCGCCGGCGACGCCGAGCTCACCGTGACCGGCGACAACGCGGGCAACATCTTCCTGCTCCTCGGCACCGAGCCGTCCCGCAGCTGGCGCAGCTTCACCGCCGAGATCATGGATGTGGCGCTCGCCGCCGACATCGGAGCAGTCGTCTTCCTCGGCGCGATGCTCGCCGACGTGCCGCACACGCGGCCGATCTCGGTGTTCGCCTCCAGCGACAACGCCGCGGTGCGGGCCGAGCTCGGCGTGGAGCGGTCGACCTACGAGGGGCCGGTCGGCATCCTGAGCGCGCTCGCCGAGGGCGCGGAGGACGTCGGCATCCCGACCATCATGATCTGGGCGTCCGTGCCCCACTACGTGCACAACGCGCCGAGCCCCAAGGCGGTGCTGGCGCTGATCGACAAGCTCGAGGAGCTGGTCGACGTGACCATCCCCCGCGGCACCCTCGTCGACGAGGCGGCGGCCTGGGAGGCGGGGATCGACGCGCTCGCGGCGGACGACGAGGAGATGGCGTCCTACATCCAGCAGCTCGAGCAGGCGCGCGACACCGTCGACTCGCCCGAGGCGAGCGGCGAGGCGATCGCGCAGGAGTTCGAGCGGTACCTGCGCCGGCGTGGCGACGGACGCGACGGCGGCACAGCCGGCCGAGCGCCCGACGACCCGCGCCGCGGCTGAGCGGCCGTCAGGCCTGCAGCACGCCGGTGGCGAGCAGGACCATCAGCAGCACGCCGAGCACGATGCGGTAGATGACGAACGGCAGGAAGCTGCGGCGCGAGATGTAGCCCATGAACAGGGCGATCACCAGCAGGCCGACGACGAACGCGACGACGGTCGCCGCGGCGGTCTCGACCGGGCCGAACACCTCGACCGTGCAGGTGCCGGCCTGGGCCAGCGCCTGGGTGCAGGGCTCCTTGATCGCCTTGTACAGCTGGTACAGGCCGCTGCCGAACACGGCGGGGATCGCGAGCAGGAACGAGTAGCGTGCGGCAGCACGGCGCTGGTAGCCCATGAACAGACCGGCGGTGATGGTGCCGCCCGAGCGCGAGACGCCCGGGATGAGCGCGAGCGCCTGGGCGAAGCCGTAGATGATGCCGTCGACCCACGTCAGATCCCGCAGCCGCTTCGTCTTCGCCCCCACCCAGTCCGCGATGCCGAGCAGGATGCCGAACACGATCAGCGTGGTCGCGACGATCCAGAGCGACCGGAAGACGGTCTCGATCTGGTTCTGGAAGAGCAGGCCGAGGACCACGATCGGGATGCTGCCGATGATCACCAGCCAGCCCATCCTCGCGTCCGGGTCGTTGCGCGGGATGCGCCCGAACAGCGCTCGGAACCACTGCGCGACGATGCGCGCGATGTCGCGCCAGAAGTAGAGCAGCACGGCGGCCTCGGTGCCGAGCTGGATGATGGCGGTGAACCGGGCGCCCGGGTCGGCACCTGTGCCGAGCAGTTCGCCGACGATGCGGATGTGGGCCGACGACGAGATCGGCAGGAACTCGGTGAGTCCCTGCACGAAGCCGAGGATCAGGGCGTTGATGAATTCCATGGCGGTGTAGACGCTCCCGGGGGTAGGAGTCGGACGGGCGGGCCTAGTAGCTGCGCAGAAGATCGCGGAGCACGGTCCTCCCGAACACTAGCGCGTCGAGCGGCACGCGCTCGTCAACGCCGTGGAACATGCCGGGGAAGTCGAGCTCGGCGGGCAGTCGGAGCGGGGCGAAACCGTAGCCGGTGATCCCGAGCTTGCTCAGCGCCTTGTTGTCCGTGCCGCCGGAGAGCAGGTAGGGCAGCACCGGCGCGTCGGGGTCGTGCTGGTTGAGCGTCCCGGTGATCGCGTCGACGAGCCCCCCGCCGAACTCCGCCTCCAGGCCGATGTCACGGTGCATCACCTGGATCTCGACGTCGTCTCCGACGAGCTCGCGGACGCGCGCGAGCACCGCGTCCTCCTCGCCGGGGAGCGTGCGGATGTCGACCAGCGCCTCGGCCGTGTCCGGGATCACGTTGTGCTTGTACCCGGCCTCGAGCAGTGTCGGGTTGGTCGTCGTCCGGAGCGTGGCGAGGATGAACCCTGCGGCCGTGCCCGTGCGGATCACGACCTCGTCCGGCCCGATGCGCTGCGGGTCGACGTCGAGCAGACGGCCGAGCTCGCCGATGAGGCGGGTGGTCGTCGCGGTGAGCTGGATGGGCCAGTCCTCGCGGCCGATGGTCACGACGGCCTCCGCGAGCTTCGTGATCGCGTTGTCGCGGATGAGGCGCGAGCCGTGCGCCGCGCGGCCGCGCGCGATCAGCTTGATCCAGACCAGCGACTTCTCGCCGGTCTGCAGCAGGTAGGCGCGCCGGCCCGCGAGGTCGATGGAGTAGCCGCCGACCTCGCTGATCGCCTCGGTCGCACCCGCGAACAGCTCGGGGTGGTTGTCGACCAGGTGGTGCGACCCGCGGCGGCCGCCGTCCTCCTCGTCGGCGAAGAAGGCCACGACGAGGTCGCGTGCGGGCCGCTCCCCCGCGTTCAGGATGTCGCCGACCGCGGTCAGGATCATCGCGTCCATGTTCTTCATGTCGACCGCGCCGCGACCCCAGAGCAGGCCGTCCTTGATCTCACCGCCGAACGGGTCGACGGTCCAGGTGCGGGCGTCGGCGGGGACGACGTCGAGGTGCCCGTGCACGACGAGGGCCGGCTTGCCGGGGTCGGCGCCCTCCACGCGGGCGACGACGCTCGCGCGTCCGGGGTCGGACTCGAACACCTGGGGCGCGAGACCGAGGGCCGCCAGCTTCGCCTCGACGTACTCCGCCGCCTCGGTCTCGCCGTTCGAACGGCCCTCGCCGAAGTTCGTGGTGTCGAATCGGATCAGGTCGCGCGCGATGATCGCTGTCTCGTCGAGCTCGGTCTCTGCGGTGCGGAGTTCGTCGGTCATCCCTTTACGCTACCGGGCGCCGCGCAGCGCTGTCCCGCCACGCCCGGGGTGTGTAGAGGAGTGAAAGGGCGGGTGAAAACCGTGCTATCGTCTTTCTTCGGCAGCCGGAGTGATCCGGAGGCCGAGAACACCTGTCCGGGTGGCGGAAATGGCAGACGCGCTAGCTTGAGGTGCTAGTGCCCGTATAGGGCGTGGGGGTTCAAGTCCCCCCTCGGACACAGACGAAGGCCCCGGTCGCACGACCGGGGCCTTCCGCGTTCCCGGAGCAGGGCTATGGTGTCGCTGTGCCCGGTGAGAAGCGATCGTCGTCCAGCCTGTTCACGGTGCTGCTCGCCTTCGGCGCCAACATCCTCGTCGCCATCGCGAAGACCGTCGCCGCCGTGATCACCGGCTCCGCGTCGCTCGTCGCCGAGGCGGCGCACTCCTGGGCGGACGCGGGCAACGAGATCTTCCTGATCCAGGCGGAGCGGGCCGCCGCGAGGCCCCGGGACGACTCCCATCCCGGCGGGTACGGCCGCGACGCGTACGTGTGGAGCCTGTTCGCCGCCGTCGGGCTGTTCACCGCGGGCGCCGTCGTGTCGATCATGCACGGCGTCTCGGCGCTCTCCGCCGAAGAGGAGGACACGGACTACCTCATCGGCTACATCGTGCTGGCCGCGGCCTTCGTCTTCGAGGGCATCTCGTTCATCCAGTCGTACCGGCAGGCGCACGCCAAGGCGTCGGATGCGGGCACCAACACGTTCGAGCACGTCCTCCGCACCTCGAACCCGACGCTGCGTGCCGTCTTCGCGGAGGATTCGGCGGCGCTGGTCGGCCTCGTGATCGCGTTCCTCGGCCTGCTGCTGCACGAGCTGACCGGCAACCCCTTCTGGGATGCGCTGGGCTCCATCCTGGTCGGTGTCCTGCTGGCGATCGTCGCCTTCGTCCTCATCGAGCGCAACCGGCGGTTCCTCGTCGGCCAGCCCGGGTCCGACCGTGCCTGGGAGGCCGCTCTCACCGCCCTCCTCGAGCATCCCGAGGTCGAGAAGGTCACCTACCTCCACCTCGAGTACGTGGGGCCGGAGCGGTTCTACCTGGTGGCCGCGATCGACCTGCGCGGGAACGACCGCGAAGCCGACGTCGCGGTCGACCTGCGGGACGTCGAGGCGGCGCTGGAGGAGTCGCCGTGGATCACCGAGGCGGTGCTGACGCTGTCGCGTCCGGGCGCGGCGGCGCTGGTACCGGCGTCCGTGCCCTGACGCCGGTATTGCGGCCATAGCGGTCAGGACTCGACCGCATTCCCGGCACAATGGATCCATGGCAAGCACCGGATCCCGAGCACTCCAGCTCCTGTCGCTCCTGCAGAACCACCGCTACTGGCCCGGCCACGAGCTCGCGGACCGCCTCGGCATCTCCCCGCGGACACTCCGCCGCGACGTCGAGCGCCTGCGCGACCTCGGCTACCCGGTCGACGCCACGCGCGGGGTCGCGGGCGGCTACCAGCTGGCCGCCGGCGCCTCCCTCCCTCCTTTGGTGGTCGACGACGACGAAGCCGTGGCGCTCGCGGTCGGCCTGCGCACCGCCGCCCAGAGCGGCATCGCCGGCGTCGACGAGGCCTCGGTCCGCGCCCTCGCCAAAGTCGTGCAGGTGATGCCGCCGCGACTGCGCAGACGGGTCGACGCCCTCCGCATGACCACCCTCACGACGGCGCTCGGCCCGGGACCCACGGCGGATGCGGGGATCCTGACCGTGCTCGCCCAGGCCTGCCGGGACGAGGAGCGGATCGACTTCGCCTACGTCGCACGCGACGGCCAGGCCTCCACCCGCACCGTGGAGCCCCATCGCCTGGTCTCCATCGAACGCCGCTGGTACCTCGTCGCCTACGACCTCACCCGGTTCGACTGGCGCAGCTTCCGGCTCGACCGCATCGCGGACCCCAAGCCCACCGGACACCGCTTCCGGCCGCGTGCACTCCCGGCGGAGGATGCGGCCGAGTACGTGCGCGCGTCGCTGCACACGGCCATCGAACCGCTCATCGTCGAGGCGGTGATCGAGGCCTCGCACGACCGTGTGGTCGACGTGCTCGGCCGCTGGGCGACGGTCGAGGACAACGGCGACGGCACGTGCGCCGTCCGGATCACCGCCGACAGCGCCGAGTGGGCGCTCTTCGGGCTGGCGGCGGTGGATGCGCCCTTCCGGATCTCCGGACCGGAAGAGGCCGTGGTGGCCGCGGCCGACTGGGGCGAGCGCTTCACGCGGTCGGCCGCCGAGCTGGGAATCGACGGCTCCGCCGAAGTCCAGCTCCCGGAACCTCGGTAGACTGGATGCGATGACGATCGCAGCCCGCACCCCGAGCCCCGCCGACATCAAGAGGTGGCGACGCTACCTCGCCGACGAGCGTGCAGAGGCCGCGGTCTACCGCGATCTCGCCAGTCGCCGCGAGGGCGAGGAGCGCGAGATCCTTCTTGCCCTGGCCGAGGCGGAGCGCCGCCACGAACAGCACTGGATCGACCTCCTCGGCGAGCAGGCGGGCAAGCCCCTGCGCGGAGACGTCCGTACGCGGCTGCTCGGCTGGCTCGCCCGCCGCTTCGGCTCCGTCTTCGTGCTCGCGCTGGCCCAGCGGGCCGAGGCCCGCTCCCCGTACTCCGACGACAGCGACGCCACACCGCAGATGGCCGCCGACGAGCAGGTGCACGAGGAGGTCGTGCGCGCGCTCGCAGCCCGCGGCAGGCAGCGGCTCTCCGGCACCTTCCGCGCGGCGGTCTTCGGCGCGAACGACGGCCTGGTCAGCAACCTGGCGCTGGTCCTCGGCATCAGCGCGAGCGGCGTCCCCACCCACGTTGTCCTCCTCACCGGCATCTCCGGCCTGCTCGCCGGTGCGCTCTCGATGGGCGCTGGCGAGTACGTCTCGGTGCGCTCGCAGCGCGAACTCCTCGAGGCGACGACACCCAACCCGGCAACCGGCTCCGCGCTCCCCCACCTTGACGTGGATGCGAACGAGCTCACCCTGGTCTACCGCGCCCGCGGCATGTCCGCCGAAGAGGCGGAGGCGCACGCGCGGGACGTGCTCTCCAGCCTCCAGGCGGTGACGTCGCCCATCCCGATCCAGCCGACGAACGGCGACGACGAGCACGAGGCGATCGGCACCGGCTGGAGCGCGGCGCTCTCGAGCTTCTGCTTCTTCGCGTCGGGCGCCCTCATCCCGATCCTGCCGTTCCTGTTCGGGCTCACGGGCACGGTCGCGATCATCGTCTCGGCGCTGCTCGTCGGCATCGTGCTGCTCGGCACGGGCGCCGTCGTCGGCCTCCTGTCCGGGGCGTCCCCGCTGAAGCGCGCGATCCGCCAGCTGTTGATCGGCTACGGCGCGGCCGGGGCCACGTACCTCCTGGGGCTGCTGTTCGGCGCGACCGTCGGCTGATGCGCCGCCCTAGCGGCGGCGGCCGGTGTCCGTCCCGTAAGTGATCGCTCCCACGAGCGGGATGAGCAGGAACCAGAGCCAGCTGTACTGGTAGCCCCACACCATCCCGGTGACGAAGAACAGGATGATCGACACGAACGGGATGATGGAGACCGCGAGCAGCCCCCAGCGGCCGGCGGGCTCCCGTCCGGCGCCTCCGTTCCCGCCCCACGCGTGCGCGTCCGGCTGTGCCGGGTACGCCTGCTGCGCGGGGGAGGTCGCTTGCGGCTGAGCCGGGGTGTGCGGGTCGAGCTGGAGGCCTCCGGGCAGGTCGGCGAACAGCGGACCCAGGTCGCCGCGGGTGACGGCCGATCGAGCCGCAGCCGTGCGGGCCTCGACCTCCTCGGCGGTCAGCCGCCCCTGCGCGGCCTCGGACTGCAGCGCCGCGACCGCCCGCTCCCGCTCGTCGTTGCTGAGGCGGAGGGATGCGCTCGAGGGATCGGTGAAGTCGGCCATAGAGGTCAGTATGGCAGTGCGGCGCGACGCAAGGGGTGCGATGTCGGCGGGTCGCGGCTACACTCGGATTCGAACATATGTTCGATGGATGAGGTGAGCTGCATGACCGAGATCGACGAGGCGGTCGCCGTGTGGACGACCGACGACGGGGTGCCGACGAGGCTCGTCTGGCGGGCGACGCGGTACCGGGTCTCCGACACGCCGACGGTCTGGGCAGAGGTGTGCGCCTGGTGGCGGCCGTTCGGCGGCAACCTGTACGCCGTGGGAAGCCTCCCGCGTGAGATCGGGGGCTGGCGCTTCCAGGGCACCAGCGAAGACGGTTCTGCGTTGGTGTTCGACGTGCGGCACGACGCGGCCGATCGGTCGTGGCGGCTGGTGCGGGTCTTCGACTGAGGGTGTGGTCGCTCTCCGCGTGGCACCCTCGCGGCGCGCATCCGTTCGCATAGCCTCCATCGGGTGATGGACGACCGCTACGGATCCGATGTGCTGGCCGGCGACTGGAGGAACGCAGGGCGCAAGCCCGTCCCGACCGTCGAAGCGGTGCGCGATCTGGTGATCGAGGAGGCCGCGACCGGGTTCTGCGGGGCCGTCACGCGACTCGAGGCGCAGACCGTCGAGCTGGAGGACTACTTCGGCAAGAAGCGGGTGTTCCCGCTGAGCGGATCCTTCTTGATCGACGGCGAGCCCGTGCGCCTGGTCGCGCCCTCGAAGGCCCCCGCGGGCCGCACCCGCACCGCCTCCGGCTCGTTCAGCGTCGGCGAGCAGAAGGCCCGGGTGGCGCGCGCGAGCCGCATCTTCGTCGAGGGACGGCACGACGCCGAACTCGTCGAGCGTGTCTGGGGCGACGACCTGCGCATCGAAGGCGTGGTGGTGGAGTACCTGGAGGGCGTGGACGACCTGGACGCCATCGTGAAGGAGTTCCGACCCGACCGCGGGCGGCGCATCGGGGTGCTGGTCGACCACCTGGTGCCGAACTCGAAGGAGTCCCGGATCGCCGAGCAGGTCGCCCGCGGACCGTACGGGCAGCATGTCCTCGTGGTCGGACACCCCTATGTCGACATCTGGCAGGCGGTCAAACCGGCGCGTGTCGGGTTGAAGGCCTGGCCGGCGATCCCCCGATCGGTGCCCTGGAAGCACGGGATCTGCGCCGCGCTCGGCCTCCCGCACGAGACGCAGGCCGACATCGCACGGGCGTGGAAGCGCATCCTCGGCCAGGTGCGGACATACTCCGACCTCGAGTCGGAGCTGCTCGGCAGGGTCGAGCAGCTGATCGACTTCGTCACCGAGGCGTGAACGCACGGCAATGACCTCATTGGCTCCCCGCGGCCGTCAGACACCGCTCTCCCGCCTCGTCTAGAAGGGTGGAGGCGATCGCCTCCTCACCGACTTCAGACGACGGGAGGCTTCGGCGATGCGCAACGGATGGTTCCCCGGTGTCGCGGCGGGGGTGCTGCTCGCGTCCTCCATCGTGCCTCCGTCGTCGGTGCACGCGGCCACCACCGCGTTCTCCACCGTCCACACCACCGGCTCCGATACCGGGAACGGCTCGCGGGCGGCCTCACCGGGCGCCCCCGGCGGCGCACTCACCGGAACAGCGGCACCGGGCGACACGGTGAATTGGGTGGTGTCCTACCAGAACGAGACCGGGAAAGACGCTTCGGTCGACCTCACCGACGGGCTGGCCTCCGCCGGCGCCTATGTGGCCGGCTCTCTCGTTCTCCCCCCGGATCGCAGCGGTGGTGCCGGCAGCGTGGTGCCGCAGTACAAGACGACCGGCGCGTGGACGACCGGCACGCCGCCCGCGGGAAGCACCCCCACCGGCATCGGGTACCGGGCAACCCTCATGCCGTCGGGAACTGAGCAGCGGTCGCCGAGCTTCCCGACACCGCCGTCCGTCGGCGCGCTCGCCCTCACCGGCGGCGACGGCTACAGCGTGCTGGAGCACGACCGCCTGATCTACACGATCTTCCACCATCGCACCGGCCCCGTGGTCTTCTGCACACGGCTCGACGGCGGCGTCTGCCCGGGGTGGCCGGCCGGAGGCACCGTGCAGTACTGGTCGGCGACCATCGGAGCCGCCATCGGAACCGGGCCGTCGTTCCCGGGGAGGACGGCGATCCAGGGTGGGACCTGGCTCGTCGGCGACCGCCTGTATTGGCTGGCCGCTCCCACCGACAGCTCGAGCAACGGAATGGCCTGTCTCGACCTCGCGGTCACCCCGCCCGTCAGTTGCGGCTACACCGCCCTCACAGCCCAGTCGAACAACAACAACAGCTGGTCGGCGCAGATCGGAGGCACGGGATTGCCGGCAGCCGACGGCAACCGGTATTTCGCGGCGGTGAGCGGAAGCAAGGCCGTCCTCCTCTGCCTCACCCCGACGAACACGTCGTGCACGGGAGCGACCTTCTACGTCTCCGGGGTCACCAACGAGTTCTCGTACACCTCCGCCGCCTTCGGCGACTACGTCTTCGCCAGCCTCGGGCAGAACAACTTCAGCACGTGGCAGACCTTCTGCTTCGACACCAAGACGGGGACGCTCTGCTCCGGAGCCTGGCCCCGGGACTCGTCCGCCGGCGGCTCGATCGTGGGTGTCGGCACGCCGTTCGCGCCCCTGCTCTCGACCACCGGCGTGCTGACGGGTGTCTGCACCATCGTCAACGGCCCGAACTCGTCCTCGAACTGCTGGAACCTGAGCGGCACGGCGGTGGGCAACGCGTATTCGGGCACCTCGGCCCAGTACATCGCCGGGGGCAATGGCACGGGAGACGTGCTCGTCCGCGGCACGAAGGTATACCTCTCCAACGGCAACCAGGTCATGTGCCGCGACTTCGCGGCCTGGTCGGGCTCCGGCGCGGTCCCCGCGTGCTCGGGGTTCGCCAACGTCGGCAACACCATCAACTACACGGTCCGCGAGGTCCCCGGGATCGCGGCGGACTGCCTGGTGGCCACCGGCGACACGGGGCAGATCCGGTTCTTCGACGCCGTGACCGGCGGCACCTGCACCGCCACATCGACCGTCGACCTCCGGGTGGATCCCACGGCGAGCTACTGCGGCAGCGGGGCGACGTCGTTCGCGGCATGGAAGCTGCTGACGGTCGCCGGACTCACGGCGGGCACGTACCGGAATGTGACGGTGACGGTGAAGGACCGGAGTGGAGCGACCGTCAGCGGCTTCAACGACGTGGTCGTTCCCGCGGCGGGTTTGGACCTCTCCTCGATCGCGTCCTCCGTGAGCTCCATCACGGCGTCCGTCCGGGTCAACGGGGTGACGACGCCGTCAGGGGTGACCGCCGGCGCGGTGCGGATCGCCTGGCAGGGGGCACCGCCCGAGATGTGCTTCCAGACGACGGTGCCGACCACGCAGTGCGACGCCGCGGCCGCGACGATCACGAATGCCGCGACGGCGGTGACGAGCTATGCGGGTTCGACGGACTCCCCGGGCAACACGACCGGGCCCGCGTCGTTCTCGATCGCGCCGACGGCCGCACAATGCACACTGCCCGAGCTCGTCTGGCGGAAGGTCGATGAGACGGCCGCGCGCAACATCCTCGCCGGGGCCGAATGGGCGCTCAGCAGGGTGGACGGGTCGGGCGCGCCGACCGGAACTCCGCTGAAGGTGGCCGACTGCGTTGCGGCGTCCGCCGCCGCCTGCGCCGGGGCCGACCTCGATCCCCTGGGCGGCGCGTTCCGGGTGGCGGACCTCGGCGTGGGCTCCTACCGGCTGACGGAGACGCAGGCGCCGGTGGGCTACCGGATCGATCCGACGCCGATCCCCGTGACCATCGCCGTTGCGTCGACCACGGTCACCCTCCCCGACGTGGTGAACCGGCAGCTGCCGGTCCCGCTCCTCCCGCTGACCGGTGGTCTGGGGGCCGATCACCTGCAGCTGGCCGGTGGCGGCGCGCTGGTCCTCGCGGCCGGGTTCGCCGTCTGGCAGCTGATCCGACGTCGCCGAGCGGCGTGATCGGCGCACGCTCGCGGAGCGGTGTCGGCGGCTCGGCGTAGGGTTCGTGCGCGGCCTCCGTTCCCACCGCAGTTCTCCACAAGAGCAGCAGATTCCGTTTGCACTATTCGAACATACGTTCGAAAATAGAAGGGTGTCACTCGCAGCCCAGCACCTCAGCGAACCGGTCGTCGACCGGGCGCAGGTGCACGAGCTGCAGACCCGCATCCGGCAGATGCAGGCCACCAAGCTCGAGAGCCGCACGCTGCAGACGCATCCCGCGCTCTCCGCACTGCTTCCCGGCGGAGCGCTCAAGGCGGGGGCGGCGTACTCGGTCCACGGGTCGACCACCCTGCTGATGGCCATGCTGGCCGGCCCGAGTGCCGCCGGCGCCTGGTGCGGGGTGGTCGGCATGCCCGACTTCGGCGCCGAGGCGGCCGGTCGGTTCGGCATCGACCTCGAGCGGTTGGTGCTGGTGCCGCATCCCGGCGACGACTGGCTGACCGTGACCGCGGCGGTGGTCGACGTGCTCAGCGTGGTGGTGGTCGCGCCGCCGTCCCGCGCGCGCGACGGCGACGTCGCCCGGCTCACCGCCCGGCTGCGGCAGCGCGAGGCCACCCTCATCGTCGCGGGCGACTGGCCGCAGGTCGAGGCGACGCTCACCGTCGCACGCAGCGGATGGGCCGGCCTCGGCGCGGGCGACGGCTACCTCTCCTCGCGGCGGGTGACGGTGGAATCCGCCCCGCGTGGTGGTTCCGGCCCGCGACGCACCGCCGACCTGTGGCTGCCGGCGGTCGACGAGAGCTTCCGCGTCTCCGCCCCCACGCGACTCGAGGCGGTGAGCTGAATGACCGGCGTGCACGACCCCGCCGTCACCCGCGCCATCGTGCTGTGGTGCCCGGACTGGCCGGTGATCGCCGCGCGGCAGGTGCTCGACCTCGCCGCCGACCTGCCGCTGGCGCTTGTCGACAAGGGCCTGGTGTTCGCCTGCTCCGACGCGGCCCGTGCCGACGGCGTCAAGCGCGGTCTCCGGATGCGCGAGGCGCAGGCCCGCTGCCCGCAGCTGGAGGTCGTCCCCTACGACCCGGTGCAGGATGCGCGCGCGTTCGAGCCCGTGCTCGCCGCGATCGAGGAGATTACCCCCGGAGTCCAGCCGGTGCGTCCCGGCACCTGCGTCCTCCGCGCGCGCGGGCCGGCCCGCTACTACGGCGGAGAAGACGAGGCGGCCGCCGAGCTGCTGCGCTGCCTCGAGGGCCTGGGGCTGCCGGATGCGCGCGTCGGCGTCGCCGACGGTCCGTTCGCCGCGGAGCAGGCCGCCCGCTCGACCGGCCGCGGCCGGGTGCGCATCATCCCGGCGGGCGGCTCCCCCGCGTTCCTGGCGCCGCTGCCGGTGTCCCAGCTGGGCCTCGCCGATCTGACGCCGCTGCTGCGCCGGCTGGGCCTGCACGCCCTCGGCGACATCGCCGCGCTCTCGCGCACCGACATGCGCGAGCGTTTCGGCGAGCGGGGCGAGCACGCCCACACGCTCGCCAGCGGGCTCGACGGCGCCGCCGTGGTGCCCCGCACCCCGCCGACGCAGCTCGAGCGCGCCATCGAGTTCGAGCCTCCCCTCGACCGGGTCGATCAGGTGACCTTCGCCGTCCGCGGCACCGCGGAGCAGTTCATCGCCGGCCTCACCAAAGCCGGGCTGGTGTGCACATCGCTGCGGGTCGAGGTGACCGACGAGTCCGGCCGGGTGAGCGAGCGCACCTGGCTGCATCCCCGGCTGTTCTCGGCGCCCGACGTGGTCGACCGTGTGCGCTGGCAGCTGCAGGGGGCCGGCGCGATCGACTCCGGCCTCTCGTCGCCGATCGCCCGCGTCGTCCTCGAACCCCAGACGGTCGACGACATCGGGCATCACGAAGACGGGCTGTGGGGCGGCGGAGCCGACGAGCGCATCCACCACGGGCTCACCCGTGTGCAGAGCATGCTCGGGCACGAGGCGGTCGTCACGGCCACGATCGCGGGCGGCCGGGCGCCCGCCGAGCGGCAGGTGCTGGTGCCGTGGGGCGACCGGCCGGTGGGCGTCGCCCGCGCCGACCGCCCGTGGCCCGGGTCGCTGCCCGCGCCGGCGCCGTCCACCGTGTTCGAGGTGCCCCGGCCCGTCGCCGTCCTGACCGAAGAGGGCACGACGGTCGAGGTGACCGATCGTGGCGACGTGACGGCTCCGATCGCCCGCTTCTCCCCCACCGGCCGGCCCGCGGATGCACGTCCGGTCGACTCGTGGGCGGGACCCTGGCCGGTGAAGGAGCGGTGGTGGGACGCCTCCCTCGCCCGCGCGCTGCACCGCTTTCAGCTGGTCGACGCCGACGGCACCGCGTGGCTGCTCGCCCTCTCCGGCGAGGCCTGGTTCGCAGAGGCGAGGTACGACTGATGGGATTCGACAACCCGCCCATCCCCTGGGCCGAGTTCGAGCGACGGCTCTCCGGTCGGCGCACGAGCCAGCAGACCGACGAGCGGCCGTCGTCGCGCAAACGGCAGAAGTACGTCCCCCAGCCCATCCCGGAGGAGCCCGCCGAGGGCGCCGTGCCGTACGCCGAGCTGCACGCGCACAGCAATTTCAGCTTCCTCGACGGCGCCTCCTCGCCGGAGGAACTGCTCGAAGAGGCGACGCGCCTGAACCTGCACGCGCTCGCGCTGACCGATCACGACGGCCTGTACGGCGTCGTGCACCTGGCCGAGGCGGCGGAGGCCTACGACCGCGTCAAGACGGTGTTCGGTGCAGAGCTCTCCCTCTCCCTCAGCAAGCCGCAGAACGGCGAGCCCGACCCGGAGGGGAGCCACCTCGTCCTGCTGGCCCGGCGGCAGGAGGGCTACCACCGGCTCGCCGCCGCGATCACCGACGGACAGCTCGCGGGAGACGAGAAGGGGCGCCCGGTGTACCGGCTCGACGAGCTGTCCGATCGTGCGGCCGGCGAGTGGATGGTGCTGACCGGCTGCCGCAAGGGCGACGTGCGCCTCGCCCTGGCCGAGCACGGCGAGCGGGCCGCGGAGCGCGAGGTGGCCCGGCTGGCCGAGCTGTTCGGGCACGACAACGTGCTCGTCGAGTTGATCGACCAGAGCGGCCCGCGCGACTCCACGGACAACGACATCCTGACCAGGATCGCCGGACGCCTCGGCCTGCCGACGGTCGCGACCAACAACGTCCACTACGCCAGCCCGCGGCAGTACCCGCTGGCGACCGCGGTCTCGGCCGTGCGCGCCCGGCGCAGCCTGGACGAGCTCGACGGCTGGCTGCCGGCGGCCGGCGCGGCGCACCTGCGCAGCGGCGCCGAGATGGCGCGCCGTTTCGCCCGCTACCCCGGCGCGGTCGAGCGCACGGTCGGGATCGCCGACGACCTCGCCTTCCGGCTGCGGAGCGCCCGGCCCCGGCTGCCGAAGCAGGAGGTCCCGGAGGGGCACACGCCGATGAGCTGGCTGCGCGAGCTCACCTGGCGCGGCGCCGCCGAGCGCTACCCCGATCTCGACCGCGACCCCGCCAAGCGGGAGCGCATCGAACGCGAGCTCGACGTGATCGAGGCCAAGGACTTCCCCGGCTACTTCCTCATCGTCCACGACATCGTCCGGTTCGCCCGCAGCCGCGGCATCCTCTGCCAGGGCCGGGGCTCCGCGGCGAACTCCGCGGTGGTCTACCTGCTCGGCATCACGGCGGTCGACTCGATCAAGTACGACCTGCCGTTCGAGCGGTTCCTCTCCAGCATGCGCGAGGAGGAGCCCGACATCGACGTCGACTTCGACTCCGACCGGCGGGAGGAGGTCATCCAGTACGTCTACGCGAAGTACGGCCGGCACAACGCCGCCCAGGTCGCCAACGTCATCACCTACCGGCCCAAGAACGCCGTGCGCGACATGGCGAAGGCCCTCGGCTACTCCACCGGTCAGCAGGACGCCTGGAGCAAGCAGATCGACTCCTGGGGCAGCGTGCAGACCAGTGACGACCACGACATCCCGGACGACGTTGTCGGGCTCGCGCAGCAGGTGCTGAAGTTCCCGCGGCACCTCGGCATCCACTCCGGCGGCATGGTGCTGACCGACCGGCCCGTCGGCGAGGTGTGCCCGATCGAGCACGCCCGCATGGAGGGCCGCACGGTGCTGCAGTGGGACAAGGACGACTGCGCCTGGATGGGCCTGGTCAAGTTCGATCTCCTGGGCCTCGGGATGCTGTCGGCACTCGACTACTCGATGCGCACGATCGAGGCGTCGCTCGGTGAGAAGTGGACGCTCGAGACCATCCCGAAAGAAGAGGCGGGCGTGTACGACATGCTCTGCCGGGCCGATTCCATCGGCGTGTTCCAGGTCGAGAGCCGCGCCCAGATCGGCACGCTGCCGCGGCTCCAGCCGCGCCGGTTCTACGACCTCGTGATCGAGATCGCGCTCATCCGCCCCGGCCCCATCCAGGGCGGCGCGGTGCACCCCTACATCCGCCGCAAGCTCGGCAAAGAGGAGGTCACCTACCTGCATCCGGCGCTGGTGCCGGTGCTGGAGCGCACGATGGGGGTCCCGCTGTTCCAGGAGCAGCTGATGCAGATGGCCGTCGCGGTCGGAGACTGCACGGCCGAGGACGCCGATCAGCTGCGCCGCGCGATGGGCTCCAAGCGCGGAGTCGAGAAGATCGACGCCCTCAAGGCCAAGCTCTACGAGGGGATGGCGCACAACGGCATCACGGGCGACGACGCCGACGCCATCTACGGCAAGATCGAGGCGTTCGCGAGCTTCGGCTTCGCCGAGAGCCACGCGATCAGCTTCGCCCTGCTCGTCTACGTCAGCTCGTGGATGAAGCTGCACTACCCCGGCGCGTTCCTCGCCGGGCTGCTGCGGGCCCAGCCGATGGGCTTCTACTCGCCGCGCACGCTCACCGCCGACGCCCGCAGGCACGGCGTCGTGGTGCAGCGGCCGGACATCCAGCGCTCCGGCGTCTTCCCCCTGCTCGAACCGCTCGACGAGACGCGCCCGGGGCCGACCGGATCCGACGCCTGCCTCGACACCGAGCAGCCGCCGATCGACCCCTTCGACCCGCGGGTGCCGCTCGACTTCGCCGCCCACCGCCGCGACGGCGGCCATGCCGTCCGGCTGGGACTTGCGGGCGTCACCTCCATCGGAGAGAAGCTCGCTGAGCACATCGTCGCCGAGCGCGAGGCGTACGGCCCGTACCGCGACCTCTCCGACCTCGCCCGCCGGACCGGGCTCAACACCGCCCAGCTCGAGGCGCTCGCCGCGGCCGGAGCGTTCGAGGGTTTCGACCTGAGCCGTCGCCAGGCGATCTGGGAGGCGGGCAACGCCGCGCAGGAGCGTCCCGAGTACCTGGCCGGCACCGCGATCACCGTGCAGCCGCCGCTGCTGCCCCTGCTCTCCCCTGCCGAGCAGCTGGCCAGCGACCTCTGGTCGACCGGCATCTCGACGGACGACCATCCCATCCGGTTCCTGCGCCCGGCGCTCTCCGCGCGAGGCGTCTACCCGGCCGACACGCTGATCCACGGCGAGTCGGGCCGCCGCATCGAGGTCGGCGGCGTGGTCACCCACCGGCAGCGGCCGGCGACGGCGGCCGGGGTCACCTTCCTCAACATCGAGGATGAGACCGGGATGGTCAACGTCATCTGCCCGGTCGGCGTCTGGAACCGCTACCGCCGGGTGGCGAGGCAGGCACCGGCGATGATCGTCCGCGGCATCCTGGAGCGCAGCGAGGAAGGCGTCGTCAACATCGTCGCCGACAAGCTCGAAGCGCTCGACACCGGCATCCGCACGGTCTCGCGGGACTTCCGGTGAAGAGCGACGTCCGGCGCCGAGCGCTACTCGTCGAAGCGCAGATGCCGCACGCTGCGGCCGTTGCGGCGAACCAGCCGCAGCGCCTCCACCCCGATCCGGATGTGCCGCTCGACGTAGTCGCGGGTGACCCCGGCGTCGCTCTCGGACGTTTTCACGCCCTCGGGCGTCATCGGCTGGTCCGACACCAGCAGCAGCGCGCCGCTCGGGATGCGGTTGGCGAACCCGGCGGCGAACACCGTCGCCGTCTCCATGTCAACCGCCATGCAGCGCGTCCGGCGCAGGTAGTCCTTGAACGTGTCGTCGTGCTCCCACACACGCCGGTTGGTCGTGTAGACGGTACCGGTCCAGTAGTCCTGTTTGAAGTCACGGATCGTCGACGACACGGCACGCTGCAGCTGGAACGCCGGCAGCGCGGGCACCTCGGGAGGCAGGTAGTCGTTCGACGTGCCCTCTCCCCGGATCGCCGCGATCGGCAGAACCAGGTCGCCGACCCGGCTCTTCGGCTTGATCCCGCCGCACTTGCCGAGGAAGAGCGCCGCCTTGGGGCACACCGCCGACAGCAGGTCCATCACCGTCGCCGCGTTCGGGCTGCCCATGCCGAAGTCGATCATCGTGATGCCGTCCGCGGTCGCGTTGGGCATCGACCGGTCGAGTCCGCGCACGTCCGTCTCGTACCACTCGGCGAAGCGCTGCACGTAGTCGGCGAAGTTCGTCAGCAGGATGTACTCGCCGAACTCCTCGACGGGAGTCCCGGTGTAGCGCGGCAGCCAGTCGTGGACGATCCCCGCCTTGTCGCGCATCGCGTGCTCGGAGGGAGCGGGCGTCGTGTCGATCGTGTTCTCCGCATCCACCACGGCCGGGACTCTCCTCTCGGGCGCCGATGCGCCGTTGCTCGTACGCTACCCGGCGACGGACGTTCCGAGGAGCGACCCCACCAGGAACGTCGCCGCGAGGGCCAGCGCGCCGCCGACGACCACGCGGATCATGGCGCGCCCACGGGAGCTGCCGCCGATCCACGCGGCGATGTACCCGGTGATCGCGAGCGCGAGGAGCACCGCCACGAACGTGACGGGGATGCGCACCGCCTCCGGCAGCAGGATCGTCAGCATCGGGAGGACCGCGCCGCACGTGAACGCGACCGCCGACGCGATCGCCGCGTGCCACGGGCTGACGACGTCGTCCTGGTCGATCCCGAGCTCGGCCGAGAGGTGAGCCGAGAGCGCGTCGTGCTCGGTGAGCTCGATCGCCACCTGGCGTGCCGTCGCGGGCGACAGGCCCTTCGCCTCGTACAGACCGGTGAGCTCTTCCAGCTCCTCCTCCGGCATCTCGGCCAGTTCGCGCTTCTCCTTCGCGATCAGCGACCGCTCGCTGTCGCGCTGGCTGCTCACCGACACGTACTCGCCCAGCGCCATCGAGATCGCGCCGCCGACGAGGGCGGCGAGACCGGCTGTCACGATCGCCGGGACGGACGTCGTCGCGCCCGCCACACCGACGACGACCGCCGCGACCGACACGATGCCGTCATTCGCGCCGAGCACGCCCGCGCGCAGCCAGTTGAGGCGCTGCGCCAGCCCGGCGCGGTGCGGCTCGTCCGCGTGGGCGCCGTTGCTTGCGCCCTCTGCCATCTCGCTCATGCCGCCCAGCCTAGGAAGCCGTCGCACCGGCCGCCAGCAAGGTTCGGCGACCCTAAGCACGGTGTCGGGCTACGCGGTGAGCTCCGCGACGGCCTCGGCGACCGGCAACGTGCGGCGGTCGCCGGTGCGGCGGTTCCACAGCTCGACCTCGCCCTGCGCCGCGCCGCGGCCCACGACGAGCACCCGCGGGACGCCGATCAGCTCGGCGTCGCCGAACTTGACGCCGGGCGACACCTTCGGGCGGTCGTCGTAGAGCACGTCGAGACGGGCGTCCTCGAGCTGCGCGATGACCTCCTCGGCCAGCTCGTACGCCGCCGCGTCGCGCCCGGTGGCGACCACGTGCACGTCGAACGGCGCGACCGACTCCGGCCAGACCAGACCGCGGTCGTCGTTGTTCTCCTCGGCGATGATCGCCAGGATTCGGGTGACGCCGATCCCGTACGACCCCATGGTGACCGTGACCAGCTTGCCGTTCTCGTCCAGAACCTTGAGTCCCAGCGCCTCGGCGTACTTGCGGCCGAGCTGGAAGACGTGACCGATCTCCATGCCGCGCGCGAGCTCCACCGGTCCGGAACCGTCGGGTGCCGGGTCGCCGGGCTTGACCTCCGCGACCTCGACCACCCCGTCCCACGAGAAGTCGCGGCCGGCGACCAGACCGAAGACGTGCTTGCCGTCGACGTTCGCGCCGGTGATCCATCCCGAGCCGTCGACCACGCGCGGGTCGACGACGTAGCGTATGCCGGTGGCCGACTCCTCGCCGAGCACAGGACCCTCGGCCGACCAGGGCCCGATGTAGCCCTTGACCAGTCCCGGGTGAGCGCGGAAGTCGTCGTCGGTCGCCGCGTCCACCTCGGCAGGTGCGAACGCCACCTCGGCGCGCTTCAGGTCGACCTCGCGGTCGCCGGGCAGTCCGACGACGACGAGTTCGCGCGTGCCGTCCAGGTGGGTGAGCGCGAGCACGACGTTCTTGAGGGTGTCGGCAGCGGTCCACGCACGGCCGTCGGGGCGCGGGTGCTTCTCGTTGGCCAGGTCGACGAGTGTCTGGATGGTCGGGGTGCCGGGCGTGTCCAGCACCTCCTGCGGAGTCAGCTTCTCGTAGGAGCGTGCCGGGGGCGCGGTCGTGGTGAACGCCTCGACGTTCGCCGCGTAGCCGCCGGGCGAGCGCACGAAGGTGTCCTCGCCGACGGGGGTCGGGTGCAGGAACTCCTCCGACCGCGAACCGCCCATGGCGCCTGCGTCGGCCTGCACGATCACGTACGACAGGCCGAGCCGGGTGAAGATGCGCTCGTACGCGTCGCGCTGCGCCATGTAGCTCGCGTCGAGGCCTTCGTCGGTCGCGTCGAACGAGTACGCGTCCTTCATCGTGAACTCGCGGCCGCGCAGCAGGCCGGCGCGCGGACGCGCCTCGTCGCGGTACTTGTCCTGGATCTGGAAGATCGTCAGCGGCAGGTCCTTGTACGACGAGTAGAGGTCCTTCACCAGCAGCGTGAAGACCTCCTCGTGCGTGGGCGCGAGCAGGTAGTCGGCGCCCTTGCGGTCCTGCAGGCGGAAGAGACCGTCTCCGTACTCCTCCCACCGGCCGGTCGCCTCGTAGGGCTCGCGCGGAAGCAGCGCGGGGAAGTGCACCTCGTGCGCGCCTGCGGCCGCCATCTCCTCGCGGATGATGCGCTCGATCTTCTCCTTCACGCGCAGCCCCAGCGGCAGCCACGCGAAGATCCCCGGCGCCTGACGGCGGATGTAGCCGGCGCGGACCAGCAGCCGGTGGCTGGTGACCTCGGCGTCGGAGGGGTCTTCACGGAGAGTGCGGAGGAAGTAGTTGCTGAGGCGTGTAGGCACCAACCCAGTTTATGGGGAGGACGGGGCCGGCCGCCGCGGGCCGGACGCCCGGGGCTAGGGTGGCGGCATGCCCGACCGCCGGACCCGCGTCGCCCCGACCCCCGCCGCCGCTCCCCTGGCCGCGTCGCTCCAGGCCCTGCGCCGCGAGTTGAAGCTGCCGGACGCGTTCCCCGTGGAGGCGGAAGCGGAAGCGCGGGCTGTCGCCGCACGGCATCCGCTCCCGGAGACGGACCTCACCGACGTGCCGTTCCTGACCATCGACCCGGCCGGGTCGACCGACCTCGACCAGGCGATGCATCTGGAACGCAGCGCCGACGGCTTCCGGGTCCGCTACGCGATCGCGGACGTCCCCGCCCTGGTCGCTCCCGGCGGCGCCGTGGATGCGGAGGCACGACGCCGCGGGCAGACCATCTACGCGCCGGATGGTCGCGTCCCGCTGCACCCCGCCGCTATCGGCGAGGACGCCGGGTCCCTGCTGCCCGGTGTGGTCCGCGGCGCGTTCGTGTGGGACATCGCCCTGGACGCGAGCGGTCACGAGACCCGGGCGGAGGTGACGCGGGCGCGCATCCGGTCCCGACGCCAGTGGAGCTACGAGGAGGCCCAGTCGGCGCTCGACGACGGCACCGCGCCACCCGAGCTCGCACTCCTCCGCGAGGTCGGCGAGGCGCGCATCGTCTGTGAGCGCGAGCGCGGCGGCGCGAGCCTGAACACGCCCGACGAGGAGATCGTGGTCCGCGACGGCGCCTACACGCTACAGCGCCGCGCCACCCTCCCGGTCGAGGACTGGAACGCACAGCTCTCCCTGCTCACCGGCATGGCTGCGGCCCGGCTGATGCTCGACGCGCGCATCGGCATCCTGCGCACCATGCCCGCTCCCGACGAGGAGGCGTTCCGCGGATTCCGCGCGCAGACCGTCGCTCTCGGGCTGCCGTGGCAGGAGGGGCTGCCGTACGGCGAGTACCTGCGGACACTGGACCCCGCCCACCCGCGCGCGGCGGCCGTGCTGCAGGCGGCCACCGCGCTGTTCCGCGGTGCCGGCTACGTCGTGATGGACGGCACCGCGCCCGCCGATCCGCAGCAGGCGGCGATCGCCGCGCCCTACGCGCACGTCACCGCGCCGCTGCGCCGCCTCGCGGACCGGTGGGCGCTCGTGATCTGCGAGGCGTTGTGCGCCGGCCGTCCGGTTCCCGCGTGGGCACGCGACTCGCTCGGCGAGCTCCCCTCCATCATGGGCGCGTCCTCTCGGCTGGCCGCGCAGGTCGATGCGGGCGCGGTGGATCGGGTGGAGGCGGCGCTGCTCAGCTCGCGGATCGGCGACATCTTGGATGCGACCGTGCTGGCGGTGCGCAACGGCACCGTCCTGGTCCAGCTGGACGACCCGGCCGTGAGCGCGTCCGCGCCGCGGGCCGACGGTGTCGCCCCGGGCGACCGTGTGCGGCTCCGCGTCACGGCCGCCGACATCGCGACGGGAAAGGTCGCGTTCGAGCCCGTCGGCTGACGGGAACGGAGGAGTCGCACGCGGCCGCACGGCGTGTCGACGCGAAAGGGAGGAGCTTCGGCCGGCGGGTGCGGCAGAACTCCTCCCTTGTGAGCGCGCGAGCGCGGTCGCAACCGGCTACCGCCGAAAACGGAGGAGGTCCGGCCGCCGCGGCAGCCGGACCTCCTCCGTTTCGGACGGCGGACGCGTCAGTGCGCGCCGACGGTGACACTCGGCTCGCCGGACGGGCGGTCGCCCATCTCGTCGGCCAGGCGGTTCGCCTCGGCGATCAGGGTCTGGACGATCTCGGACTCCGGCACGGTCTTGATGACCTCGCCCTTGACGAAGATCTGGCCCTTGCCGTTGCCGCTCGCGACGCCGAGATCGGCCTCGCGGGCCTCGCCCGGACCGTTCACGACGCAGCCCATGACCGCGACGCGCAGCGGCACGCTCATGCCCTGCAGGCCCTCGGTCACGCTGTCGGCCAGCGAGTACACATCGACCTGGGCGCGGCCGCAGCTCGGGCACGAGACGATCTCGAGCTTGCGCTCGCGCAGGTTGAGCGACTGCAGGATCTGCAGGCCCACCTTGACCTCCTCGGCCGGTGGGGCCGACAGCGAGACGCGGATGGTGTCGCCGATGCCCTCGCCGAGCAGGATGCCGAACGCGGTCGCCGACTTGATCGTGCCCTGGAACGCCGGACCCGCCTCGGTGACGCCGAGGTGGAGCGGCCAGTCGCCGCGCTCGGCGAGCATCCGGTACGCCTTCACCATGACGATCGGGTCGTTGTGCTTGACCGAGATCTTGAAGTCGTGGAAGTCGTGCTCCTCGAACAGGCTCGCCTCCCAGACGGCCGACTCGACCAGGGCCTCCGGGGTCGCCTTGCCGTACTTCTCGAGCAGGCGGCGGTCGAGCGAGCCGGCGTTCACGCCGATGCGGAGCGAGACGCCCGCCTCCTTCGCGCGCCGGGCGATCTCGCCGACCTGGTCGTCGAACTTGCGGATGTTGCCCGGGTTGACGCGGACCGCCGCACACCCGGCGTCGATCGCCGCGTAGACGTAGTTCGGCTGGAAGTGGATGTCGGCGATCACCGGGATCTGGCTCTTCTTGGCGATGATCGGCAGCGCCTCCGCGTCGTCGCGGCTCGGCACGGCCACGCGGACGATGTCGCAGCCGGAGGCCGTCAACTCGGCGATCTGCTGGAGCGTGGCGTTGATGTTGGTCGTCGGCGTCGTGGTCATCGACTGGACGCTGATCGGCGCGTCGCCGCCGACCAGGACTTTGCCCACCCGGATCTGGCGGGACTTGCGACGAGGGGCGAGGGTTTCGGGGACCTTGGGCATCCCCAGATTGATTGCTGCCACGTCCCCATCCTACGCAGCGGAGTGGGAGCGGGCTGGATGGCGGCCGAAAGCGGCCGGAAGGCGGTCAGCCGAACAGGTTGACCGGCTTGACGATGTCCGCGTACATCAGCAGGACGCTCATCCCGCCGAGCACGATGACCACGGCGAAGGTGAGCGGCATGAGCTTGGCCATGTCCACGGGACCCGGGTCGCGGCGGCGGAAGATCCTGGCTATCGTGCGCCGGAAGCCCTCCCACAGCGCCCCCGCGATGTGACCGCCGTCGAGTGGGAGCAGCGGGACGAGGTTGAACACGAACAGCGCGATGTTCAGCGAGGCGAGCATTCCGATCATCGTGTAGACCTTGTCCACGACCGGGACGCCGTCGAGCGCCGTGAGCTCACCGGCGGCGCGGCCGATGCCGACGACGCTGATCGGGCCGTTCGGGTCGCGCTCGGCGGAGCCGAAGGCCGCGTTCCACACGTCGACCATCCGCTGCGGGAGGTGCACGAAGACGTTGGCCACCGCGGCGGTCTGGGCGCCGACCGCCGGGAGCACCGCCGTCGGAGGCTGGGGAACGAGTTTGGTCACCGGACCGATGCCGACGAATCCGACGGTCAGCGTCTCGATGCCGCCCGCGGCGTTCTTGACCACGGCGCCGTTCGCGTCCGTCTTCGCGACCTTGTTGACCACGGGGGTGAGCTGCACCGTCCGCTGCTCGCCGTCACGGCTGAGAACGACGGTGAGGGACTGCCCGGCCGACTTCCGGATGATCGCCGTGGACTGGTCCCAGCTGCTGATCTTCTGCCCGTCGATGCTGACGATGGTGTCGCCGGGCTTGAGGCCTGCGGCGGCCGCAGGTCCCTGGGTCGCGTCCGACGGGCACGTCTGCGAGGTGCTGCCTGCGGGCAGCACGCACTGGCTCACCGTCGCGACGGTGGTCGAGCTCTGCGGCGCTCCGAATCCCATGAGCAGCACGCCGAACAGCACGACCCCGATCACGAGGTTCATGAACGGGCCGCCGAACATGATGACGATGCGCTTCCACACCGGCAGGCGGTAGAAGGTGCGCTCCTCCTCGCCGACCGCGACGGTCTCCGAGCTCGCCGTGCGCGCGTCCTGCACCATCTGCTGCATGAACCCGGTGGTGGCATTCCGACCCCGGCCGCCGTCCTTGCCGGGCGGGAACATCCCGATCATCGAGATGTAGCCGCCGAGCGGGATGGCCTTCACGCCGTACTCGGTCTCGCCCCTCTTGAACGAGAACAGCGTCTTGCCGAACCCGATCATGTACTGCGTGACCTTGACGCCGAATAGCTTCGCGGGAACCAGGTGCCCGACTTCATGCAGCGCGATCGACAGGGCGACGCCGATCAGGATGATGACGACGCCCAGCACGAACAGGAGCACGGATTCCACGGCTTCAGGGTAGCGGTGGGCGCCTTGGAGGAGGCCGCGAAGCGGCTCGGTGCGGGCTATGCGGCCGCTGTCAGCGTCCGGCGATCAGTGCGTCGGCCTTCGCCCGAGCCCAGCGCTCCGACTCGGCCAGCGACTCCCGGGTCAGCTCGCCCGCGGGCACATGCGCGTCCACGACCCGCTCGACCGTGCCCAGGATGTCGAGGTACCCGATCGCGCCGGCGTGGAACGCGGACACGGCCTGCTCGTTCGCGGCGTTGAAGACGGCCGGATACGTCCCGGCGGCCATGCCGACCCGTTTCGCCAGCGCGACCGCCGGGAAGGCGTCGTCGTCGAGCGGTTCGAACGTCCAGGTGTGCGCGGTGGTCCAGTCGAGCGGCGCGCCGACGTCCGGGACGCGGTCGGGCCAGCCGAGGCCGAGCGAGATCGGGAGGCGCATGTCCGGCGGCGAGGCCTGCGCGATCGTCGACCCATCCACGAACTCCACCATGGAGTGGATGACGGACTGCGGATGCACGGTGACGTCGATCCGGTCGTAGGGCACGTCGAACAGCAGGTGCGCCTCGATGACCTCGAGACCCTTGTTGACCAGCGTCGAGGAGTTGGTGGTGACCACGAGCCCCATGTCCCAGGTGGGATGCGCGAGCGCTTGCTGCGGCGTCACGTCGCGCAGCGACTCCCGCGACCGGCCGCGGAAGGGGCCACCCGATGCGGTCAGCACCAGCCGTCGCACCTCGTCGCGGGAGCCCGAGCGCAGCGCCTGCGCGATGGCGGAGTGCTCGGAGTCGACCGGGACGATCTGCCCGGGCGCTGCGGCCCGCTTCACCAGCCCGCCGCCGACGATCAGCGACTCCTTGTTGGCGAGCGCCAGCATGGCGCCGACCTCCAGCGCGGCGAGCGTCGGCCCGAGTCCGACCGAGCCGGTGATGCCGTTGAGCACCACATCCGCCTCGACCGAACGCACCAGCAGCTCGGAGTCGTCGGCCCCGAGGGCGGTGTCCACCACCCCGAAGCGCTCCGCCTGCGCGGCGAGTTCGGCGGCGTTGTGGCCGGCGCTCAGTCCGACGACGCGGAACCGGTCCGGGTTCGCCGCGACGACGTCGAGCGCCTGGGTGCCGATCGAACCGGTGGACCCGAGGATGATGACTCTGCGCACGCTGCCATCGTACGCAGTGCGTTCGGAACGGAGGACGCCGCAGCCGGCCGGGGCCCGCCCATCCTCCCTTTTGCGACATCCACCGGCGTGTCGCGCCGGAAGTCCTCCATTTCACACCGTGGGTACCACGAAATGGCGGTGCGAGAAACGGAGGAGATTCCCGTCGACACGCCGTGCCACGACGCGAAAAAGAGGAGTCCGGGGCCGACGGCGATCCCGGACTCCTCCGTTTCGGATGTGGCGAGTAAGGTGGCGCGTCAGCCCAGGAGCGGAGTCAGCCCAGGACCGGATCAGCCCAGGACCGGATCAGCCCAAGACCGGAGTCAGCCGAGGCGGCCCAGGGCCTCCTCGAGCACGGTGGCTGCGTCGTCGATCAACTCTTCGCTGATGACGACCGTCGGCAGCAGGCGCAGGACGCTGTCCCAGCTGCCCGCGTCCAGCGGGATGACGCCGTTGCGGGTCGCGTGGGCGAGCACGGCCTGCAGGGCCTCCGGGTTGGGGGTCTTCGTGCCCGGCTTCACCAGCTCGACGCCGAACATCGCGCCCTTGCCGCGCACCTCGCCGACGACGGGGAACCGCTCCGCCCAGTCGCCGATCCGCGCCCACAGGGCCTGCTCGACGCGGCGCGCCTCGCCGAGGAGGTCTTCGTCCTCGATCGCCTGCAGGGTGGCGAGCGCAGCGGCCGTCGAGACCGGGTTGCCGCCGAAGGTGCCGCCGATGCCGCCGGGCTGGACCGCGTCCATGATCTCGGCGCGGCCCGTCACCGCCGCGAGCGGGAAGCCGCCGGCGATGCCCTTGGCGCTGGTGATGAGGTCGGGCACGACGCCGTGGTGCTCGATGGAGTACCACATGCCGGTGCGGCCGATGCCGGCCTGGATCTCGTCGGCGACGAACACGATGCCGTTCTCGGCGCAGAACTCCGCCAGCCGCGCGAAGTAACCCGGCGCCGGGATGATGATGCCGCCGTCGCCCTGGATGGGCTCCACGAACAGCGCGGCGAGCTCCGTCGCGCCGATGTGCGTGCGGATGTAGTCGATGGTGCGCTCCGCTGCCTCCTCGCCGGTCATCCCCTCCGGGTCCCGGAACGGGTAGCTGATCGGGAGGCTGTAGATCTCGCCCGGGAACGGCCCCATTCCCGCGCGCTCCGGCCAGGGGCGGTAGGTCATCGCCATGGTCAGGTTCGTGCGGCCGTGGAAGGCGTGGTCGAGCGTCGCGATGGCGCGGCGGCCCGTGTACTTGCGGGCGATCTTGACCGCGTTCTCGACCGCCTCGGCGCCCGAGTTCACCAGGATGCTGTGCTTCTCGACGTCGCCCGGGGTGATCTGCTGCAGCTTCTCGGCGACCGCGACATAGTTCTCGTAGGGGGTGACCGTGAACAGCGTGTGCGTCAGCTTGGACGCCTGCTCCGCGGCGGCCGCGGCGACGGCGGGATGCGCATGGCCGATGGTCGTCACGCCGATGCCGCAACCGAGGTCGATCAGGCGGTTGCCGTCCACGTCCACCAGGATCGCGCCGGAGCCCGACTCCATGTAGATGTTCGCGAGCGTCCCCGCGCCACGGCTCACCGACGCCACCCGCCGCTGCTGCAGCTCGACGGAGCGCGGGCCGGGCAGTTCTGTGACGAGATGGCGGGACTGGGGCACGGAGAATTCGCGGGTCATGCCTTCCATCGTAGGCGGCGCGTCCAGCGCACCCATGACCTCTTGTCAGCTTCGGCGGAGGCGGATAGGGCAGGATGGACGACCGTGCGTACCTCTCTCAAGGCCCTGACCGCCTCCGCGACCGCGGCCCTCCTCGTCGCCGGTCTCGCGGCGTGCAGCAGCAGCTCGTCCGAGCCCTCCTCCAGCGCGACGCCGGGCGCCGCCGCCTGCCAGAACGTGAAGTCGGGCTCGACCTCCGATTCGGTGAAGGTCAGCGGCGACTACCAGAAGACCCCCAAGGTCACGTTCGAGACGCCGCTCAAGGCGACCGGCGTGGAGCGCACTGTGATCACCAAGGGCGACGGCGAGGAGGCGAAGGAGGGCTCGACGGTCGACATCGCGCTCGCCGCCTACAACGGCACCACCGGCAAGGAGCTGACCGCCGCCCAGGGCTTCGACGGCCAGGCCGCCGCGACCGTCCAGCTGGACGACAAGGCGTACGTGCCGGGCCTCGTGCGCGCGGTCGAGTGCCTGACGATCGGGTCGCGCGTCGTGCTGACGGCTCCGGCGAAGGACGCCTTCGGCAACCAGGACCTCTCCCAGCTGAGCCTCACCGAGAAGGACAGCGTCGTCTTCGTCGCCGATGTGGTCGACATCCCGCCGACGCGCGCGGACGGCAAGGACGTCGCGCCGACCGCCGGCTTCCCGACCGTCAAGCTCAACGCCAAGACCGGCGAGCCGAGCATCACCATCCCGAAGGCCGACCCGCCGACGGAGACGAAGATCGCGCTTCTCAAGGAGGGCGACGGCGAGACCGTGCAGCCCGGCGACACCGTGACCGTCCAGTACAAGGGCGTCCTGTGGCGCAACGGCGAGATGTTCGACTCGTCGTGGAGCCGCGGAACTCCTGCGTCGTTCCAGACCACGGGCGTCGTCCCCGGCTTCAAGAAGGCGCTCGAGGGCCAGAAGGTCGGCTCGCAGGTCATCGCGATCGTCCCGCCCGTCGACGGCTACGGCTCGGCCGGCTCGGGCGAGATCAAGGCCACGGACACGATGGTGTTCGTGATCGACATCCTGAAGACGTCCCGCTAGGCAGCCCGTGCGGCTCCCCCGCCTGCGCCTGATCGCCGCGGCGTCCGCCGTCGCGGCGGGCCTCGCCCTGGTGCCCGCCGCCGCGCTCGCGGAGTCGCCCGCTCCGTTCTACCCGGGCTACATCATCAGCGACGACAGCTTCTACAACCCGGATGCGATGACGGCTGGGCAGATCCAGGACTTCCTGGAGGACCGGTCCTGCCATCCGAAGGACGGCGTCCCCTGCCTCGCCGACTTCCGGATGAACTCCCCCGCCCAGCCCGCATCGGCGGAGCGCTGCGCGGCCATGCCCGCACGGAAGAAGGAGGCTGCCAGCAGCATCATCGCGCGGGTCGCCAAGGCCTGCACCGTCAGCCCGCGCGTGCTGCTCGTCCTGCTGCAGAAGGAGCAGTCGCTCCTCACCGCGCCGAGCGCGTCCGGCTACCAGAAGGCGACCGGATACGCCTGCCCGGACACGGCGGCGTGCGACACACGCTACTTCGGGTTCTTCAACCAGGTGTACCGGGCCGCGTGGCAATTCCGGGAGTACACCGTCCATCCCGGCGACTGGCGCTACAAGGTGGGCGAGAACCGCATCCAGTACCACCCGGATCCGGCGTGCGGGTCGGCTGAGGTGACGATCCTGAACCAGGCCACCGCGAACCTCTACAACTACACGCCGTACCAGCCGAACGACGAGACGCTGAAAGCGAAGAAGGGGCAGGGAGGCGCGTGCTCGGCGTACGGCAACCTGAACTTCTCGCGCCTCTACGCCTCGTGGTTCGGGTCTCCGCTGGCGCTGCGGTACACCGGCTTCGTCGACGGCTGCCTGGTCTACACGGACGGCTTCGGCTGCCGGATGGGCACGCCGCTGAAGCCGTGACCGGTTCGCATACCGCTCACGGCATACGCGCGCGCATAATCTCGTAAGGATGAGCAGCGACCAGACCGACGAGGGTGTCGCCGAGGTACAGAAGCCCGGCGCGACGTACTACGCCGGTCGCATCCTGATGGCCCCGCTGCTCAAGCTCGTCTATCGGCCGCACGTGATCGGCAAGCGGAACGTCCCGAAGCACGGCAAGGTCATCCTCGCCAGCAACCATCTGTCGTTCATCGACTCGGTCGTCATCCCGATGACGGCGCCTCGGCGCGTCCAGTTCCTGGCGAAGTCCAGCTACTTCGAGGGCACGGGTCTGAAGGGGCGCATCTCGCGCGCCTTCTTCACCGCGATCGGCGCGGTCGGCGTCAAGCGCGGCGCGGGGGCTGCCGCTCAGGAGGCGCTGGACCAGTCGCGCCGGATCATCGACACCGGCGCCGCGTTCGCGCTCTACCCCGAGGGCACCCGCTCGCTCGACGGCCGCCTCTACAAGGGCCGGACCGGGATCGGCTGGCTCGCCCTCACCACAGGCGCGGTCGTCGTTCCGGTCGGGCTGATCGGCACCGACGAGATGCAACCGGTCGGCGCCAAGTTCCCGAAGCCGCACCGGATCACCGTGCGTTTCGGCGAGCCGCTGGACCTGTCGCACTTCGGGCCCGCCGAGTCGGGCCGCGCACGCCGTCAGGCGACGGACGCGATCATGGCGGCCATCCACTCCCTCACCGGTCAGGAGCTCGCCGGCGTCTACAACGAGGCGCCACCCGCGAGCACCGTGGAGAGGGTGAAGCGAGCGCTGCGGCCCGAGCGCTTCTAGGCGTCCTTCTCCTTGGCGCGGTAGGTGCGCGCCTTCTGCCGGTTGCCGCAGACCTCCATGCTGCACCACTGGCGGGAGCCGTTGCGGGAGGCGTCGTAGAACGCCCAGCGGCAGTCCTCTCCCCCGCAGAGCTTCACGCGGCCGAGCTTGCCCTGGATGCCGAGGACGACGGCGCTTGCCACGGCCGCCTCTGCGGCGGTGCGGGCGGTCAGTGCGACGGATCCGGGCTGCGGGGCGACCGGCAGGGCGAGGGACGGCAGGGGCGCCTCTTCGCCGTCGACGATCGCGCGGAGCGCGTCGCGAACCCGCTGGGCCTCTGCGCGATCCCCCGGCTCCAGGCCGTTCTCGGCGGCCCACCGGGCGGCGCTGGCGTCGTCGGCAAGCTGGTCGACGTCGTCTTCGACGTCGAGGGTGTTGAGGAACGACACGAGCAGGTCTGCACCGAGCTCGGGGGTCGCATTCGTACGCATGTAACCATTGTAACTCAATAGCGGGTTACGGTACGGTGTAACTACTCAACGCTGATAGGTGGTTATCATGCATCCGCTGTTCTTCTGGTCCGTCTCCGTGAACGACCTGACCGAGCGCCAGCGCGAGGAGGCGCTGCTCCGGGCGCAGCGCGACTCCGGCACCGAGCAGCATCCGCCGCTCACGCGCGACGACCGCTGGCGTGCCGCCATCCAGCGCTGGGCCGCCGCCGAGCCCCCGCAGATCCCCGCGCCCCGCGCCTCGGTTGCGTCTGACCCTCCCGCCCCTCCATCGAGTCCGCACAGAGTGCACGCGACACGCCGTACGAGCGTGCACTCTTCGCGGACTCGATGCTGGGGCGGAGGGCTACGCGAGGGTGAGGAGTTCGGGGGCGTGGTGAACGGGGAAGTTGACGCTCGCGGCGATGAAGCACTTCTCCGACGCGGGAGCGTGCAGGGACGCGGCCAGCTCGGCCTGGGCCGGGTCGGCGATCGTCACCCGGGGGCGCAGGGTCGCCTCGGTGAAGTGGCCGCCGCCGTTGCCGGTCTGCTCCATGGTGCCGGTCGCCGCATCCGTGTAGCCCACGACGACGACACCAGCGCGCGCCGCCTCGGCGAGGTAGCTGAGCATGTGGCACTGCGAGAGGGCCGCCAGCAGCAGCTCCTCCGGGTTCCACCGGTCGCGGTCGCCGAAGAACACGCGGTCGGCCGACCCCTCGATGGAGTGCTTGCCCGCGGCGGACACGACGTGGTCGCGCCCGTAGTCCTTGTATCCGCTGGTGCCCGTCCCCCGGTTGCCCGTCCACTGCAGATCGATCGCGTACCCGTGCTCCAGCTTCATGGTCCGATTCTCGCACCGCCGGTAGACTCGATTCACCATGACTGACACCGTGAGCACCCCCGCGCCCGTCTTCTCCGTTCCACAAGAGCGCCGCATCGTCACCGCCGTCCCCGGCCCGAAGTCGCAGGAGCTGCACCAGCGCCGCCTCGCGGTCGTGCCGACCGGCGTGTCGTCCGCCCTGCCGGTGTACATCGCGAAGGCGAACGGCGCGATCCTCGTGGATGTGGACGGCAACCAGTTCGTCGACTTCGGCGCCGGCATCGGCGTGACCACGGTCGGCCACACCGAGACGGCAGTCGTGGAGGCCGCGGCCGGGCAGCTGCAGGACGTCATCCACACGCTGTTCACGATCACCCCGTACGAGGAGTACGTCCGCGTCGCCGAACTCCTCGCCGAGCACACCCCCGGCGACCACGCCAAGAAGACCGTGCTGGTCAACTCCGGCGCCGAGGCCGTCGAGAACGGCGTGAAGATCGCCCGCAAGTTCACCGGACGTCGCGCCGTCGCCGTGCTCGACCACGCTTACCACGGCCGCACCAACCTCACGATGGCCATGAACTACAAGGCCATGCCGTACGCCACGGGCTTCGGCCCGTTCGCCGGCGACGTCTACCACGCGCCCAACTCCTACCCGTACCGCGACGGGCTCACGGGCGCCGAGGCGGCCGCGCGCACCATCGCCTACCTCGAGAAGGTCGTCGGCGCGTCCGACCTCGCCTGCCTCGTCGCCGAGCCGATCCAGGGCGAGGGCGGCTTCATCGTCCCGGCCGAGGGCTACCTCGCGGCGCTCCAGGAGTGGTGCACCGCCAACGGCGTCGTCTTCATCGCAGACGAGATCCAGTCCGGGATGGCGCGCACCGGCGCGTTCTACGCAAGCGAGCACTTCGGCGTCGTCCCCGACCTCGTGCTGAGCGCCAAGGGCATCGCGGGCGGTCTGCCGCTCGCCGCCGTCACCGGCCGCGCCGAGATCATGGACTCCGCTCAGCCGGGCGGCCTCGGCGGCACGTTCGGCGGCAACCCGGTCGCAGCGGCCGCCGCGATCGCGGTGTTCGAGACCATCGAGCGCAACGATCTGCTCGCCGAAGGGCAGCGCATCGAGAAGGCGCTCAAGCCCGCACTCGAGAAGCTGCAGCAGAAGTACGACATCATCGGCGACGTCCGCGGCGTCGGTGCGATGATCGCCGTCGAGCTCGTCAAGCCCGGAACCGCGCAGACCACGAAGGAGCCGAACCCGGAGGCGGTCAATGCGATCGTCGCGGCGGCGGCACAGCAGGGCATCCTGTTCCTCAACGCGGGAACGTGGGGCAACGTCCTGCGCTTCCTGCCGAGCCTCGCGGTGTCCGACGAGCTCATCGCCGACGCGGTGTCGGTCATCGACGACGCCATCGCCGGGCTGTGAGCGCGGTGGCGGCAGAGGTCTTCTCGGTCGACGAGGCCGTCGAGCTGGCGGTCGTCGAGCGCAGCGGCTTCGTGGAGTCGCGCCACGCCGGCTCAGCCGTGGTGCTGGGGCCGGACGGCGCGATCGTCCGGACGCTCGGCGCCCCCGAGCGCCCGGTGTTCCCGCGGTCGAGCATGAAGCCGTTCCAGGCCGTGGCGGTCATGGGAGCCGGAGTCCCGCTGGAGGGTGCGAGCGCCGCGCTGGCGACCGCCAGCCACGCGGGCACGCCGGCGCACCTGTCCGTCGTGCGCAAGCTGCTCGCGCAGGGCCAGCTCGCGGAGGATGCGCTCCGCTGCCCGCCGGACTGGCCCCTCGACGGCCCGTCCCGTGACGAGCTCGTGCGTGCGGGCGAGCACAAGCACCCGGTCTACATGAACTGCTCCGGCAAGCACGCCGCGATGCTGCTCGCCTGCCGCGTCAACGGCTGGCCGACCGAGAGCTACCTCGACCCGACGCATCCCGTGCAGCAGCACATCCGCGACACGATCGAGCGGCTGACCGGCGAGAAGGTCGTCGCGACCGGCGTCGACGGATGCGGCGCGCCGGTCCACGCGATGTCGCTCGTCGCGCTCGCCCGTGGCATCCAGCGCATCGCCACGGCCTCGGACGGGTCGCCGTTCGCGCTGTTCCGCAACGCGGCGCTGCTGAAGAACGCGGTCCTCGCGGACGGCTGGGCGATCGACGGACCCGGCCGCGCGAACACGGTCGTCATCGACGAGCTCGGCGTCTTCGCGAAGGGCGGCGCCGAGGGCGTCATGGTCATGGCCGCGCCCGACGGCACCACCGTCACGCTGAAGATCCTGGACGGCAGCCTGCGCGCCGCCTCCATCGTCGCCCTGCGACTGCTGGCCGACACCGGGGCCCTCACCCACGAGGACGTCGACCGCGTGGCCCCGCTCCTCGACCTGGCCGTCCTCGGCCGCGGAGAGCCCGTCGGCGAGATCCGCGCCTCCTACGCCTGACGCCCTCTACCGAGTACACAAAGAGTGCACGTTTTCGCGCTGAAAACGTGCACTCTTTGTGTACTCGACGGTGGGACTACTGGCGGGCGAGGCGCTTGGCCCGGGCCGCGGCGGTCAGCTGCGAGATCAGCACCACGAGCAGGGTCAGGATGAAGACCGCGCTCGCGATCACGTTCGCCTGGGCCGGGATGCCGCGCGACGCCGCGATGTAGATGTACATCGGGAACGTGGTCACCGCACCGGCGTTGAAGTTCGTGATGATGAAGTCGTCGAAGCTGAGCGAGAACGACAGCAGCGCCGCCGACAGGATGCCCGGGAGCAGCAGCGGGAAGGTGATGCGCCAGAAGACCGCGTTCGGCGAGCCGTACAGGTCGCGTCCCGCCTCCTCCAGCGCCGGGTCGAGCGACGCGACGCGCGCCTTCACCGTCACCACCACGAAGCTGATGCAGAACATCACGTGGGCGATGATGATCGTCAGGAAGCCCTTGTTCACGCCGAGGCTCAGGAACTGGGCGGCGAGACCCGCACCGAGCACGACCTCCGGGCTCGCCATCGGCAGGAACAGCAGCAGGCTGGTCTGCGACCGGAAACGGAAGCGATAGCGCATCAGCGCGATCGCGATCATGGTGCCGAGCGCCGTCGCGATGACCGTCGAGATGACGCCGATGATGATGCTCGCCATGAAGGCGTCGCAGATCCCGGCGGCGTCGCAGACGTTCGTCCAGTTGCGCAGCGTGAAGCCGCGCCAGGCGATGTTGTTCTTGATCGCGTCGTTGAACGAGAACACGAACGTGTAGACGATCGGGATGAGGAGGAAGGCGAGCGCCAGGAACGCGTAGACGCCGAGTCCGAAGCCCTTGAAGCGCCGCCGCCCGCGCGCTGCGCTCGGCGGCGTGGTGGTGTCGGTGATCGTGGTCATCTCGGTCACAGCAGCTCCTCCGTCCCGCTCCGTCGCACGTAGAACCCGACGATGACGAGGATGACGGCCATCAGGATGACGGACATCGACGCTGCGGTCGGATAGTTCTGCAGCACCAGGAAGTTGCTCTCGATGACGTTTCCCATCATGGAAGTGTCGGCCGCCCCCAGGAAGTCTTGCGAGGCATTGATGTAGTCGCCGGCCGCGGGGATGAAGGTCAGCAGGGTCCCCGAGACGATGCCGGGCATCGACAGCGGGATGGTCACCTTGCGGAACGTCGTCCACGGGCTTGCGTACAGATCCTGTCCCGCCTCCAGCAGACGCGTGTCCAGCCGCTCCAATGTCGAGTAGAGCGGGAGGCACATGAACGGGATGAAGTTGTAGGTCAGACCGAAGATGACCGAGAACGGCGTACCGGTGATGTGGGCGTCGGGCGGCAGCACCGAGATCGCCTTCAACGAGCTGGCGATCCAGCCGTCGTCGCTGAGGATCGCCTTCCAGGCCAGCGTCCGGAGCAGGAAGCTGATGAAGAACGGCGCGATCACCAGGGTCATCAGCAGGTTCTGCGCGACCGGCCGGCCGCGCATCTTCACGCCGATGAAGTACGCCAGCGGGTAGCTGATCACCAGCGCCGCCGCGGTCGCGATGAGCGCGTAGACGAACGAGCGCAGGATCTGCGGCCAGTACTCCGAGAACGAGTCCACGTAGTTCTGCCACTGGAACGCCGTCTGGTACTGCCCGATGTCGCCGTCGACCACCGGCGCCTGGAACGACGTGATGATCAGCGAGATGAGCGGCGTGAGGAAGAACAGGACGAGGTAGAGCACGCCGGGAAGCAGCAGGACGAGCGCGATGCCGCTCTTGCGGCGGACTGCGGGCTCCTGATCCTGCGTCGGCGGCGCGCCCGTGAACGCGGCGAGGGCCATCAGGCCTCCTCCAGCTCCGTCAGCATCCGCTCCCGGGCCTGCGCCGCCAGCGCCTGCGTGTCGGCGTCGTCGACGAAGCGGCCGTCCGCCGGCGGCTCGTCGGCGAGGACGAACGTGTGCGCCGGGTCCCAGGCCACCCAGACCTCGGCGCCGAGCCCGGCGACGGGTCCGCTGGTCGTGTTCTGCGCGAACACCACCACGGTGCCGATCCCCGGCACGTCCACGAGGTACTGCGTGCTGACGCCGCTGAACGACACGTCGGTCACGCGTCCCGGCCCGAGCCGGTTCGCGCCCGACGGGATCCCGGCGGGGTCGGCGTGCAGGGTCAGCTTCTCCGGGCGGACGCCGACGGTGACGTAGCCGCTCGTCCGCTGCGCCCGCGCGCGGGGCACCTGGATGCGCTCTCCCCCGACGTCGACGCCGAGCGTTTCGGCTCCTGCATCCTTCACCGGACCGGCGAACAGGTTCGACTGGCCGAGGAAGTTCGCGACGAACACCGTCGACGGCAGCTCGTACAGGATCTCGGGCGAGCCCATCTGCTCGATCCGCCCCTTGTTCATCACCGCGACGGTGTCGGCCATGGTCATGGCCTCCTCCTGATCGTGCGTGACGTGCACGAAGGTCAGGCCGACTTCGGTCTGGATGCTCTTGAGCTCCAGCTGCATCTGCCGGCGCAGCTTGAGATCCAGCGCGCCGAGCGGTTCGTCGAGCAGGAGAAGCGCGGGGCGGTTCACCACGGCGCGGGCGAGCGCGACGCGCTGCTGCTGGCCGCCCGACAGCTGGGCGGGCCGGCGCGCCGCCAGGTGGTCGAGCTCCACGAGCCGCAGCGCCTCGTGCGCCTTCGCGATCGGGTCGCCGATCTTGCGGCGGCGCAGTCCGAACGCGACGTTCTCGAGGATCGTCATGTGCGGGAACAGCGCGTAGCTCTGGAACACCGTGTTGACCGGACGCTGGAACGGCTTGGTGCGCGTCACATCCTGACCGCCGATGACGATGTGGCCCTCGGTCGGCTCCTCGAGGCCTGCGACGAGGCGGAGCGTCGTCGTCTTGCCGCATCCGCTCGGGCCGAGCAGGGCGAAGAACGACCCGGCCGGGATGGTGAGGTCAAGGTGCTCGATGGCGGTGAACCCGGGGAAACGCTTCTTGATGCCGTCCAGGCGCAGGTCCGCGCCGGACTCGGCGAATACTCCCTTCGCCATCAGGCCCCCAGGATCACCTTCTGGAACGCGGCCTGGTACTTCTGCTCCTCCGCAGGGCTGAGCGTGCGGAAGACCTTGACCTTGGACAGCGTCTCCTCGTCGGGGAAGATGAGCTGGTTGTCGGCGAGCGACGGGTCGATCTTGGTCGCCGCCTCCTTCGCCCCCTGCACCGGCGTGATGTAGTTGACCCACGCGGCCACCTCGGCGGCGACCTCGGGCTGGTAGTAGTAGTCGATCAGCTTCTCGGCGTTCGCCTTGCGGGTCGAGCCGATCGGGATGACGAAGTTGTCGCTCCACAGGGTGCCGCCGGCCTCCGGGATGGCGAACTGCCAGTTGTCGCCGGCCTCGGCGTTGAGCTGGGTGATGTCACCCGACCAGCAGATCGCGGCGAGGGTGTCGCCGGACTTGAGGTCGTTGAGGTAGGAGTTGCCCTTGATGTTGCGGATCTGACCGTCGTTCACCTCCTTCGTCAGCTTGTCGATGGCCTTGTTGAAGTCGTCGTCGCTGAAGTTCTTCGAGATGTCGACGCCCTGCTGCAGGAGCAGGAGGCCCATGGTGTCGCGCATCTCGCTGAGCACGCCGACCTTGCCTTTGAGGTCCGACTTCCAGAGGTCGTCGATCGACTTGAGGCCGTTCGGCAGCTTTTCTTTGTTCCAGCAGATGCCGGCGAAGCCGCTCTGCCACGGGAGGGACTTCTTGCGACCCGGGTCGAAGTCCACGTCCTTCAGGTTCGAGACGAGGTTCTTCTTGTTCGGGATCTTCGCCTCGTCGAACGGCTGCACGTAGCCGAGGCGGATCCACCGGGCGATCATCCAGTCCGTGAGACAGACGGTGTCGGCGCCGATGTCCTTGCCCAGCGCGAGCTGGTCCTTGACCTTGGCGTAGTAGGTGTTGTTGTCGTCGACGGCGACGTCGTACTTGACCTTGATCCCGCTCTGCTTCTCGAACGCCTCGAGAGTCGGGTACTTGCCCGCGTCGTCCTGATCGAGGTAGGCCTGCCAGTTCGCCCAGGTGAGCGTCTTGTCGGTGGCGGACTGGTCCTTCGCCGCGGTGGGCTTGGAGGATGCTCCCCCGGTGGAGCAGGCGGCCAGCGCGAGGGCGGCGGCGCCGGCTCCCGCACCGGCGAGGAGTCCGCGGCGCGTGAGCTGGGAGGCGCGCGCCGACTGGACGAGCTGGCGGATCATCGGGTCTTGCGGGAGGTTGCTCGGTTTCACTGCGGTGCTCCTTGGGGGGATCGAACACGGACCACGGGCGACGGCGCTTCGGCGGCACGCCCTCGTGCCGTCGCGGTGGACCGATCCTGACATACAACCGTCGCGATCCGCATCAGAAAGTGCTCTGATCCTCCATTTGGAAACACAATCTTTACGAAATCCGTGCTGGATCGGTCGAAACGCCCGGGAAACCGCAGACGGGCCGGTCCACCCGCTCACGACAGGGAGCGGCGGCCGTTGGACGAACCGCTCTCTCCACGGCGCCCGCTGCGGAAAACGTCTGCTCACACTGCCTGTTGGCGCGAAATCAGCACGCTTGGCTCGAAAAATACGTCGAAATCCTCCGTGAACCTCGCTATGGTGAGAGCGAACCCCATGTCGAGTGTCGAAGGAGCCCCATGAAGGTCGCGATCCCCCGCGAGATCAAGAACAACGAGTTCCGGGTGGCGATCACGCCGGCCGGCGTGCACGATCTGGTCGGCGCGGGCCACGAGGTGTTCGTCGAGACGGGCGCGGGCGTCGGCTCCTCCATCCCCGACGACCTGTACGCGGGCGCCGGGGCGACCATCCTGCCCGACGCGGCGGCGACCTGGGCGGCCGGCGACCTCATCCTGAAGGTGAAGGAGCCGATCGAGAGCGAGTACGGCTACTTCCGCCCCGGTCTGGTGCTGTTCACCTACTTGCACCTCGCGGCCGACGAGGCGCTGACCCGAGCGCTGGTCGCCAGCGAGGTGACGGCGATCGCGTACGAGACGGTGCAGCTGCCGACGCGTGCGCTCCCGCTGCTGGCCCCGATGAGCGAAGTCGCCGGTCGGCTCGCGCCGATCGTGGGCGCGAACACGATGCTGAAGCCGAACGGCGGACCGGGGCTGCTCGTCCCCGGCGTTCCCGGCACCCACCCCGCGGTCGTGACCGTTCTCGGCGGTGGCGTTGCGGGCACGAACGCCATCTCGGTCGCCGTCGGACTCGGCGCGGAGGTCACCGTGCTCGACACGAACATCCAGCGCCTCCGCGAGCTCGACGCCCTGTACGCGGGCCGCATCAAGACCATCGCGTCCAACAGCTTCGAGATCGACAAGGCGGTCGTCGCGTCCGACCTCGTGATCGGCTCGGTGCTGGTGCCCGGGGCGAAGGCGCCGAAGCTCGTGACCAACGAGATGGTGTCCCGGATGAAGGCCGGCAGCGTGCTCGTCGACATCGCGGTCGACCAGGGCGGATGCTTCGAGGACTCGCACCCGACCACGCACGCCGACCCGACGTTCACGGTGCACCAGTCGGTGTTCTACTGCGTCGCCAACATGCCCGGTGCGGTCCCCCACACCTCCACGTACGCGCTGACGAACGCGACCCTCCCGTACGCGCGTGCGATCGCGAACCGCGGCTGGCAGGAGGCGCTTCGCGCCGACGCGAGCCTGGCGCTCGGCCTCAACGTCCACGCGGGCCGGGTCACCAACGAGGGCGTCGCCTCCGCCCACGGCATCGAGGCGACCTCCGTCGAGTCCGCCCTCGCCTAGCCGGCCCACGCCCACCATCGAGTACACGAAAAGTGCACGCTCAGACCCGGTCTGGCGTGCACTTTTCGTGTATTCGATGGCGGGTGCGCGGGGTCAGGAGACGTCGAACCACTGGTCGCCGATTTCGACGCGGGTGCCGCGGGTGACGCGGTAGCGGCGGCCGGCCTCGCACTGCCGGGCGACGCCGCCGAGCGGATGAGCGACCGTGCCGTTGCCGGAGTAGCGGTCGCAGATCCAGAGCTCGTCGCCCTCGAGGCCGAACTCGAGGTGCGTCTTCGAGACGCTGCGGGTCGGGTCGGAGAGGACCACCAGCTGGTCGATGTGCTCCCCCGGCTGCGTGATCGGGCGCCGGCCCACCAGGCCGGAGCCGGAGACCTCGACCACGTCGCCGGTCGAGAAGCTGAGCGTGAAACTGCGCTGGACCGTCGGACGCGCGGGCGGCGCATCCTCGACCGAGACAATGGTCATCGCCTGCGTCGGGGGAAGGCCGTCCTCATCCAGTTCGAGCTCGCCCGGGAAGCGACCGGCGACGGCGGGCGCGGGCGGGCGCTCGGCGACGCGGTCGGAGATGATCGACGTGTCGGAGGGTCGCGAGTCGGCCACCTCCGGCGGACGCAGCCGCGACGAGGTCACCGAGCTGCCGCACATGGGGCAGAACAGCGTCCCCTCAGCCAGCTCGGTCCCGCACACTCGACACTTCATCGGCTCTGTCCCTTTCCGCTTCCCCTCCCACGGTAGCCGAGCGAACGCAGCGAGACCGCCGCGAGCAGCCTCTTCCAGCGCGTGTCGCGCTTCGCGAGCTGACCCCGCAGGTCGTCGACGGCTTTCCACACCGATTCCGCCTCGGCCGGGGTGGGCGCGATGCCGCTGTAGGTCGCGCGATCGGCGACCTTCGCCAGGGCGTTGGCACGGGAGCCGCCGATGGTGTCGGCGAACTCGACGCGGGTGGCGGCGGGCGGCGGGTCGTAGCCGTGATCGACCGCCGCGTCGGCGAACTCGCGCCAGCCGCCGACGATGCGCTCGCGTGCGGTCGGGGCACGGCGGCGGAGGGTGCGTCGTCGCCACTTGGCCGCGAGCACCGCGAGGAACGGGGACGCGATGAGGGCGAGGATGAGCAGCGTCCAGCCGACGATCACCAGCACGGTGAGCAGCGTCTCGAGCGCTGGATCGGGTTTCGGCTGGTTCGACGGATCGACCTGCGCCTGCGGCGGCTCGTCGTTCTGCTGCGGATTGTCGTCCACAGGCGGCTGGACGTTGGTCTGCGGACGAGAGATCTGCGTCGGCTGGTCGGGCTGCTTCGGCGGCACGGGGCGGATCGGCGGCGTCGGATCCACGGTGACCCAGCCGTCCGTCGTCTGCACCTCGATCCACGCCGAGATGTCGGAGCCGTTGAAGGTGACCGCGTCGCCCGTGACCCCCTCCGGCGCGACGAAGCCGACCACCACGCGGGCCGGGAAGCCGAGCTGCCGCGCCATGAGCGCAGCGGTCACCGCGTACTGCTCCTGGTCGCCGAGCATCGGCACGTCGGTGAGCAGTTCGGTGATGCGGTCAGCGCCGTGACCGGATCGGCTCGGGGGCTCGTTCGCGCCGATCCCGTGGCTGATGTAGCCGTCCTGCGCGAGACCCCGTAGTGCCGCGGCCAGCTTGGGTCCGGCACCGCTGACCCCGGCAGTGTACTTCTGCAGCGCGGACTGCAGCTCGTCGGGGATGACGGCCGGACGCGGCACCGAGTCCGAGCCCGGCTGCACCTTCTGGAGCTGCGCAGCGGTCAGGAGCGGCTTGACGACCGACTGCTCGGTGTAGGTGTCGCCGTTCCGCAGCGCCGTGGTGACCGCACCGGTGCCGGTGACGTCGTTGTAGAAGAACGCGCCCGCGAGCGTGGAGGCGCGCGACCCTCCGAACTGGACCTGCTCAAGCTGCCCGCTGCCGGGGAGCCAGGGACCGCGGTAGTCGTTCACCACGACGGTGGTGGTGGTGCGCTTGCCGTTGGTTGCGCCCTGGTCGAGCCGGTAGGGGACGCGCGTGAAGGATCCGGACGCGCTGGTCGATTCCGCGCTCCCGACCGAGTAGGTCACGCCGTCGTAGGTGTCGAGTGTCGCGATCCGCAGACGCCCGTCCGACGGCAGGCCATCGACCGTCAGCATGTTCTGGTCCGCCTTCGCGGGCTCCAGGTAGGACCGGAAGCCGCTCAGCGGGCTCGGGTACTCGCGCGGATCGAACGGCTGCTCGACCGCCGTGCGCACGACCTGCCGGTCACCCGACGGGGGCAGCAGTGCGGCGGCCGCGATGCCGCCCGCGGCCGCGGCGACCACCATGACCGTCGCCCCGGCCGCGGTGAGCGCGGCGGTCGAGACGCGCTCGCTCCTGCTCTCGACGAGCTGGCCGCTCTGCTCGCGCAGCGTCCGCACGGCGGCGGAGCGCCGCGACAGCCGGAACCGGATCAGCCACGCGAGGAGGACGACGAACAGCGCGAAGAGCAGCAGCAACGGAACGGACGCCACCGACGACCCCAGCAGGATGCCGGCGACGACGAGCAGCACCGGCGGGATGGCGGCGAGCTCGGGGCGGGACGACCGCAACGCGATGGTGACCGTCAGCACCGTCGCCAGCAGCGTCAGCAGGAACGCGGGCACCAGCAGCGCCTGATACGAGCCCACCGGGACGCTGATCGTCACGAGCTGCTTCCAGCTCAGCCATGTGCCCTGGATGAGGTCGATGAAGCCCTCCGGGCTCGGCAGCAGTCCCCCGGCGGCCGCCTCGGACGGTACGGCGAGCTGCACGCCCGCGCCCAGGTAGACCACCAGGATGAGGCCGACGACCGCGATGCTCGGCAGGCGCCACGCCCATCCGGCGACGGCGACTGCGGTGCCGAGCAGGAGGGTCGCCACCAGCATCACGATGAACGCGCTCGACTGGTACACGGGCCAGAACGACCACGCGCCCAGCGCGACGGCGACGACGGCGAAGAGCACGTCCACGAGCGCACGGGGGGAACGACGGGCGGGCATCAGGTGGCCAGCCGTTTCGCGAGGCTGCGCTGAAGGTCCTCCAGGTAGCCGATGGTGAGGACGCTGAGGTCGGCCACGCGCCGGAGCGACGGCACCGCACCCTCGTCGCAGACGATCGCGACCACATCCACCCCGAGCGGGAAGTGCGCCGCGGCCGCGCGCAGCTGCGTGGCGGTGGGCGTCGACCCGCAGATGAGGAACGCGATCGAGATGCCGGCTGCGTCGTCCGAGGCGACCTGCGCGAGCTCCGGCAGCCGGAGTGCCGCGTCGGCGGTCTCGACCCCGGCGAGGTCGTCCAGCAGCCGGCCGCGATTCACCGTGCTCAGACGGCGGACGGTGAACAGCATCCGCTTGGCGAAGTCGGGTGTCGCGGCGGAGGCGACCACGGAGACCGTGCGGGAGTCGAGCATCGCCCGCACCCCGAGCGAGCCGGTGGCGCTGACCGCGAGCTCGAACTCCTCGTCGGTCGCGTAGTCGGCCGCCGACAGGCTCAGTGCCACCAGCAGATGGCTGCGCCGGGTCTCCTCGAACTGTCGGACCATGTAGCTGCCGGTCTTGGCCGTCGACTTCCAGTGGATGAAGCGGCGCTCGTCCCCGGGGACGTACTCGCGCAGCGCGTGGAAGGCGATGTCGCTCGCGGTGAGGTCGCGGGTCGGCGACCCCTCGAGGTCGCGGACGAAGCCGGTGCTCATGCTCGGGATGGCGATGGTGCGCGGGTGCACGAACAGGTCGAGGGAGTCCGCCCAGACCACCTCGCGCCGCAGCAGCCCGATCGGGTCGGCGCGGACGGTGCGCACCGGGCCGATGGGCACGATCCCGCGGCGGCTGGTCGGCACCACGAAGACGTCCGAGTGCTCCTCGGCCGGGGCGAGCGAGGGAGCCGCGAACTCGGCGAGCCCGTGACCGACGGGCACCTCGACGCGCACACCGGGGAGCCTCCGCCGCAGCGGATTGCGCACCGACACCTCGCCGGGGGCCCGATCGCCGACGACGACGCGGTTCGCCGGGAGGGAGAGCCCGACGTCGTACGCGGTGCGCCCGATCAGGTAGCCGGAGGCGACGACCAGGATCACCACGGCCGCCCAGCCGGCGACGACCGCCTCTACCCACCCCCAGACGTAGCCGGCTGTGAGGGCAAGCACCGCGAGCAGCAGCATCGACCAGCCGAGCGCCGTCACCACGGAGCCGACCCGGCGCGCCAGCGTCGCGACCGCCCGGCCGGCGGTGGCGGAGCTGCGCACGACCCACACGATCGCGTCCGCGAGGAACCCTTCGCGCTCGCCGACGATGCGGGCGCGCGCGTTGGTGAGCTCGGTCTGCGAACGGGTGACGGTGGTCACACGGCGGCCCGATCGCTCGGCGGCGGCGTCTCGATGAGCAGCTGGCCGACGATGCTGGAGGCGCTGACGCCCTCGAACTCCGCCTCGGGGTCGAGCACGAGGCGGTGGGCGAGCACCGGCTCGGCGAGGGCCTTCACGTCGTCGGGCGTCACGTAGTAGCGGCCGGACGCGGCGGCGAGCGTCTTGGCGGCGCGCAGCAGCGCGAGGGCGCCGCGCACGCTGACGCCCAGACGGATCTCGTCGGCGGTACGGCTGGCCTCGACCAGACGTGACACGTAGTCGTTGATCGTGGGGTCGACGTGCACCCCGCGCGCGATCGTGGCCATCTCGACGACGGTCGCCGCGGAGATGACCTCCGGCACGACGACCTCGTGCGCCTTGCGCTCGCTCCCCTCGAGGATGCGCAGCGTCGCCTCGTGGTCCGGGTAGCCGATCGACGCCTTCATCAGGAACCGGTCGAGCTGCGCCTCGGGGAGGCGGTAGGTGCCCGCCTGCTCGATCGGGTTCTGGGTGGCGATGACCATGAACGGCGCTCCGACCGAGTGCCGCACACCGTCGACGGTGACCTGCTGCTCCTCCATCACCTCCAGGAGGGCGGACTGCGTCTTCGGGCTCGCGCGGTTGATCTCGTCGGCGAGCACGATGTTCGCGAACACCGGGCCGCGGTGGAACTCGAACGCGCCCGAACGCTGGTCGTAGACGTTGACGCCGGTGATGTCGCCGGGCAGGAGGTCCGGGGTGAATTGGACGCGGTTGGTCGAGCCGCGGACGCTCTCGGCGATCGCGCGCGCGAGCGACGTCTTGCCGGTGCCCGGGTAGTCCTCGAGCAGCAGGTGCCCCTCGCTGAACAGCGCGGTCAGGGCGAGCCGGATCACGTGGGACTTGCCGAGCAGGACCTTGTCGATGTTCGCGACGAGGCGCTCGAACACTCCGGAGAACCAGCCGGCCTGCTCGGGGGTCATCGTCATGCTCCGGCCTCTTTCGGTTCGGGGCGCGGCGCGAGAGGCCGCAGGGAAGGGGGTGTGCGCCGCGCGGTGCGGCTGAAGACAGTATGCCGTCCGCGGATCATGGCAACGTCGATCCCGGATAGTCGGTGGAGAACGTGTCGCCACCGGACACGACGGTCACGGTCAGGGTCGGGGCCGGGTCGTTCGCCGGCGCGGTGCAGGACGCCGTCTCGCCCGCGGCCGGCATCGGCAGCTGCGTCGTGCCGTCGCAGCTGTAGGTGACGGCGTCGTAGGCGCCCGTCGGCCAGCTCGTCCAGGTGAACACCTGGCTCGCGGGGTCGTACCGGGCGCCGCCGATCTTGAGATCAACCGCGACCCCCAGGTCCTGGGTCGCGCTCTGGGCCGTGCAGAGCGACGAGCCGTCGGGGTAGCCCTCGCAGACCCGGGTGATCCGCACGGTCAGCGGGACGCCGTAGTGGTTCGCGCCGGAGGCGTCCAGCACGCCGCTCGTGCCGCTGAGCGTGCCCGAGTCGACGACCGCGCCGCCGCTGAGCAGCTGGTAGTCGAACCGCGGGTTGGATCCGCCGCCTGCGCGGTACGACACGGTGACGTTGAAGTCGGCGGTCCGCGCGCTCTGGTTCAGGACGCGGGACACCACGGCGATCCCGGTCACGTCGCCCGGCGACTGCCGCGGGGTCGCGCTGACGATCGCCGCCGGCGTGCAGCCCTGGCCGTTGTAGGCGTAGACGATGAAGTCGTAGGTCTGGTTCGGGCTGAGCCCGGTGATGACCGTGCTGCCACCCTGCACACGCCGCAAGCCGTTCGTCGACAACGACGGCTGTCCGGAATCCACCCCCGTGACCTGACAGGACGTCGGGTTGCGGCCCTGGAACGCCGCCACCCAGTAGTCGGTGATCGTCTTGCCGTTGTCGCCGAAGACGCCGGACCAGCTCAGCGTCGCGCTGGTGCCCGCCTGGGTGTCCGGCGTCGCGACCGGTGCGACACCGGTGGTCGTCGGCGCCCCGGCGGGCACGCCGCTCCCCTGCGTCTGATTCCAGGTCGTGCGGCCCTGGTAGAACTCGTTGCGCGAAGCGACCGTGAACCCGATGGCCGCGCCGTTCGCGATCCCGGGGTCGGTGACGTTGAGCGCGTAGCCGGTGCCCACCGGATCGGAGCCCGAGACCTGCAGGGCGTTGGTCACGCCGCCCAGCGACACCAGGTACGAGGTGATCGGGCTGGCGCCGGGTGCGTCGGCCGGCTTGGTCCAGGTGATGCGGAGCCCGTGATCGAGCGGTGTCGACGACACGGCGGACGGCGCGTTCGGGATCACGTCGGACCACACCGGCTCGGCGTACGAGGTGGGATCGGAGAGGCCGAGGGCGTTCTGCGCGCGCACCGTCAGCGTCACCGCGTTCGACGGGCCGTTGCCCGGCGTGGTGATCGCGCAGGTCGTCGTCGCACACGGAGTGGTGGAGATCACCTGCCCGGTCGCGGCGTTCGCCATCGTCACCTGGAAGCCGGTGATCGGCGAGTTGTTGAAGGCACCGGGGATCCAGCTGAGCGTCAGGCTGCGGTTGGCGATCGTGCCGATCTGGACGTTGGAGACGGGAGCCGGCCGGTCCTGGACCGACACGGTGACCGTGCCCCAGGTGTACCGGTCGGCATCGCCCGTGGCGTCCGCCACCTCGTACTGCAGCGTGGTGTCGGCCGGCGCCGCGGTGGGCGAGACCGAGATCTGCAGTTCGGAGTTGTCGGCGCTCGGCGTGATGCTGAGACCGTCGGGCAGGCCGCTGCCCAGGCCGCGCACCGCGATCACGCGGAGGGGCTTGTCCGGGAACGGGTTGGTGGCGCCGTCGTTCGCGAGCACGTCGACGGTGGTCGTCTGGCCGCGCGGCGCGATGACGCGGTCGGGCTGCGGGCTCGCCAGCGGGCGGGTGGAGGGCACCACCTGGATGTCGATGCGCCCCGCCTGACCGGCGTTGACCGCATCCTTCACGCCGATCGAGAGCGACGGCGTGGTGCCCTTCGGCGTGCCGGTGGCCACGGTCACGGTCAGCTTCTGCCCGTCGATGGTCGCGGTGACGCCGCTCGGCCGCGGGTTCTGGATGGAGTACACCAGCTCGTTCTGGTCCTTGGCGTAGGGGTAGCTGGTCACCTTGGTCAGGTCGATGGTCTTGGTCTGCCCCGGCTCGAAGTCGATGAGCGCGCCCGTGAACACCGGGGGCTGGTTCTCGCGCGGTGTCACCTCGATCGGGAGCACGATCGTCGCGACGTTGCCGTCCGGATCCGTCGCGCTCGACCCGTCGGTGACCTGGAACGAGATGGACGCCGGGCCGAAGTAGCGCGGCGACGAGGTGAACTGCAGGGTGTCGTTGCCGACCACGAGGTCGTCGCCGTTGGCGTGCGTCGCCCGCACGGTCGCGGCGTCCGTCAGCCGCACCTTCCGGTTGCCGACCGCGACGATGTAGTCGTTCAGGTGGATGGTCAGCGTCTTCTCACTCACCACCGTCAGCTTCGGCGCCCCGCGCTTCACTTGCGGAAGCGCGTCGTCGTAGCCCGGGACGTGCACGAAGCCGTTCGCGACGACCGACTCGTCCTCGGGGTTGGCCACCTTGAACGGCACGATCTGGCTCTTGGCGCCGATCGTGACCCGCAGCCGCTTGGCGGCGGTCACCTGCGCGTCCGCGTTGTACCCGGGCACCAGCGAGAGCTTGAGGCTCGACACCGGGCCGTCGGCGAAGAACACGTTCGCCAAGACGTTCACGTCGACCCGTTGCTTGCCGAGGATGTCGGAGAGGCCGAGCGTCGTGTCGGAGACCACCGGACGCGCGGGAGGCGCCTTCTCGTCGACGGTGAGGCGGAGGAACGCCTGGCTCGTCCCGCCCCGGTCGTTCTGGATCGTGTACAGGAAGCCGTAGGCGCCGGGAGTCTTCGGCGCGGTCACGGTGACGACGTCGCCGCTGATCTTCGCCTTGGCCTTCCCGTCGAGCGACGTCACGGCGGTGACGCTCAGCGGGCTCCCGTCGGGGTCGCTGTCGTTGGCGAGCACCTGAACCCCGAGGGTGCGGCCTGGCTTCGCCGTCACGTCGTCCTCGACCGCGATCGGGTTCCGCGCGCCCTCGACCCGCGCGGCGATGCCCACCCGCACGGTCCCCGTCGCGCGGGCCCCGAGCGCATCGACGACCGCGTAGGTGAAGGTGTCCGTGCCCGCCGCGTACTCGCCCGCCTGGAAGTCCATCCAGTCGGGGCCGGAGGCGATCACCGCGCCCTTCTGGGGGTTGGTCTCCTGGCCGATGAACTGCACCGAGTCGCCATCCGGGTCGATGCCCGAGAGCGGCACGGTGATGCGCACGGTGTCGCCCGCGAGCACGCGCGCGGTGACGGTCTTCGGGACCGGCGGGTTGTTGGTCGCCGCATCCCGCTCGCGCACGGCGATGGTGACCTCGGCGGTCGCCCACTGCCCGTCCTCGCCGGACACGCGGTAGGCGGCGGTGTAGTTGCCGGGCTTCGACGGCGCGAGGTAGCGCAGGTGGTCGCCGCTGGCGAACAGCAGGCCGGCGCCGCTCGGAAGCGGCGTCGCCAGGGTCGGGTCGAGAGTCAGCTTGTCGCCGTCCGGCTGGACGTCGTTGGCCAGCACCGGGATGTCGACCACGTCGCGAACGCGCACCGACACCGAGTCCGGTGCGGCGATCGGCGGCTGGTGGACCGTGAGCGGCGGGAGCTGCACCACGGTCACCGTGCCGACCGTGTCGGCCAGCCCGTTGCTCAGCCGGTAATGGAAGTCGACCGGGCCCTCGAGCGGGCGGCTCAGCGTGACGCGTAGCGTGCGCTGCTGCAGGACCTGCACGCGCACGCCCGTCGACGCCTCCGGATCGGTGACCCCGGTGACCAGCAGCACGCCGCCGGAGGGGTCGATGTCGGTGGAGAGGACGTCCACGTCCTGCGTCGACTGCTCGCGGATGAACGCGGTGTGCGGAACGGCGATCGGAGCGGTCTTCGCCCCGGGCGGCGCCTTGACCTCGACCCGGACGACGCCGGTGGCGGTGATCACGCCATCGGTCACCGAGTACTCGATGTTGTGCGTGCCAGCCTGGTCGGACTCGAAACGGAACGTGCCGCCCTGGTAGTCCGGCGTGATGGTCGCGTCGGCCTTCGTCGGCACGGTGCTGAGGCGCACGACGCCGTTGCCTCCGCGCACGTGGTCGAGCGGCGAGACCGTGACCTCCTGGCCCTGGTAGGCGAGCACCGCGAACGGGTCGGCGATGATCGGAACCTGCCCGGGCGGACGGACGGTGACGGCGAGCAGCCCGGCGGACTCGGCGCGGCCGTCGGAGAGCGTCAGCGCCACATCCTTGACGCCCGCGCCGTCGCCGTGGTCGGAGTACGCGACCTGCCCCTGCGGGGTGAAGGTCACGGTATCGGGCGACGGGATGGAGGCGGCGGACAGGTAGAAGGAATCGCCGTCCGGGTCGTAGCAGTCGCCGAGCACCGGAGCCGAGACGCGCCCTCCCGCCTGGACGACGGCCTTGGCGTTCCGGACGCAGACGGGTGGCGCGTTCTCCCCCGCCGTCCGCACGGCCACGACGACGTGCGCCGTCGCCGTTCCACCACGCCCGTCGGAGATCGTGTAGTCGAACGCGATGGAGCCGGTCGCCGTGTCCGGCAGCGAGATCTGCAGCTGCTGGTCGGCGTTGGTGAGCTCGAGCGTGCCCTGCGACGCCGGCACACCGGTGAACGAGTCGATCGTCAGCACGTCGCCGTTCGGGTCGTAGTCGTTGAGCAGCACCGGCAGGGGCGTCACGCGACCCGGCCGGGCGCCGAACGAGTCGTCGACGGCGACGGGAGGCTGCTCCTGCTTCTCGTACTGCGGCGCGGTGTCCTGCTTGGTCTGGTTGACGAGCTCCTGCGTCGTCTTCTTGGAGACCAGCTCGTCCCAGTTGTCGATGCGCGTGTTCCCGCTCTGGACCGCCCAGGCCACACCCGAACGACCGTCGTTGAGCACGACCCGGGAGCCGTTGACCCGGAAGTCGAGGGTGGCCCCTGACGGGACGTCCTTCAGCGTCGACCGCTCCCCCGCGCCGGAGGCACCGCACGAGCGCCACGTGCTCCCACCGCTCCAGGCGGCGTAGGTGCACCCGGCGACCGTGACGGGAGCCGCGGCCGCCCCACCGCCCTGGGTCACGGGACGCGTGGGCCTGCCGCCGTCGAGGGGCACCCGCACGAGACCGGTGCCGGAGGCGATCCACACCGCCCCGCCGCCGGATGAGGGCTGCTGCAGCACCGGCTCCGCCCCCTCCGGGAGGACGCCGCTGAGATCGACCGCGCGTCCGTCCACCCACAGCGTCCGCTCGTCGGGGTCGAGCAGCGCCCAGTGGCCGCCGACCGAGGTCAGCGACACGTTCGCACCGTCGCCCTTGGTGGCGACGTCGGTCGTCGTGGTGGACGGCTCGGCGGCGTTGAGGTCGGCGCGCACGAGCGTCCGGGTCGAGGGCTGGTAGGCGAACAGCACGCCCGACGGGTCCATCGCGAAGACCGCGCGGCCGCCCAGATCGACCGTCGCGGCCGAACCCGAGTTGAACGTGTCCAGCTGCTTCACGGACGTCAGCCACAGCTGTCCCGTCGTGCGCGACATCAGCGCCACGTGGCCGCCGGCGAGCGAGACCTGCGGCGAGCGAGGCGGCAGCGCGACCGACTTCCCCGCCTCGGCGGTGGCCGGATCGACGACCGCGACCGTGTTCGCCTCGCGGTCGATCAGCAGGACGTCGGTGCCGTCCTGCACGACGTCGAGGGATTCGCCGGTGCCTGCAACGACCGAGTTGAGCTTGTCGATCTCCGTGTTCGCGCGCCCGAGCGACTTCTTGGCATCGCTGGCCACCCACACCGCGGCGTCGTTCAGCTGGAGATGCTGGGCGCTGTACCCGCCCGAGACGACCGCGAGCGTGGTCACCAGGGCTGCGACGGCCGTCCCGCTGACGGCCGTCGCGGCGACCGACTTGTGGGCGGTCAGCCAGGACCAGAACGCGGCGGCGCGGCTCACGTCCCTGCCGCCCTCTCGACGCACTTCTGTCCGCTGGGCGTGCCGGTCCGGCCGTCGCGGTTGACGGTCACGGTGACGCAGACGGTCTGGCCGGGCTTCGCATCCACCCGGAACTCGGTCGCATGCTGGCTGCTCGGCGGCTGGTCCTGCACCGCCACCTGGTAGGTGTCGCCGTCCTGGAGGCCCGGGTCGCTCCAGCTGAACACGATCGTGCTGCCGGTGACGCGGCCGCTGAGGTCGCGGACGGTCGGGATGTCGCTGCTGGATCCCGCCCGCACCAGCACGAGGGACGCGGTGATCCCGAGCACGACCACCAGCGTCGCGCACGCGATCAGCGCGATGACGAGGGCGCGCGGCGTCTTCGACGGGGGCGCCTGCTGCGGGGTCTGTGCGCTGCCCGCGCTCTCGCGCACGACCGTGTGGGTGGGTGCGCGCGTCACCGTCGCGGACGCGGGCGCGGCGCGACGGCGCCGGCGGCGGGCGCCGGGGTCGACCGCCATGACGCCCTTGACCCGGGTGCGGTCCTCCGGGTCGCCGGCGGTGGCGAGCGCCCAGTCGTCCATCGCGACCTCGATCGGCGTCTGCGGGAGACCCAGCTCCGCTTCGACCGCCTGCAGCTCGCGGATGAACTCCAGAGCGCTGCGCTGCCGCTGCGACGGCTTGCGCGACATCGCCTTGAGCAGCACCTGCTCGAGCCGCGGCGGAACGTCGGCACGGCCGATCGGCAGCGGCCGGCTCTTGGTGATGCGCTGGATGAGCTCGGCGGCGGTGTTCTCCTTGCCCGGCACCTCGAAGGGCGAGCGGCCGGCGAGCAGCGAGTACATGGTCGCGCCGAGAGACCAGACCTCGCTGGCGATCGTGCCACTCGTCTCGTCGAGCAGCACCTCGGGCGCCGACCACGGGATGGACAGGCCGATCGCCTCGGTCACATCGGCCTCGCTCAGCGTCGCGGCGATGCCGAAGTCGCTCAGCACCGGATGCCCGTAGGCGGTGCTCAGGATGTTCGACGGCTTGATGTCGCGATGCAGCACGCCGGCGCGGTGCGCCGTCTCGACCGCGCTCGCGATGCGCACGCCGATGCTCAGCACCTCGAGGACCGGCAGCGGGTCGCTGCGGTACCGCTGGCCGATCGCCGCCGAGCACAGCTCCATCACGAGGTAGGGGCGGCCGTCGGAGGACACGCTCGCCTGGTACACGGTGAGGATCGAGGGGTGCGTGCTCAGTTGAGCCATGAGGTTGGCCTCGGCCTGGAACATCTGCTTGACCTGGCTGGTGACCACCTCGGCCAGCATCACCTTGACCGCGACCTGCCGGCGGGGCATGTTCTGCTCGTACAGGAACACGTCGGCGAAACCGCCCGAACCGAGCACCCGGACGTACGAGAAGCCGGGGAGGTTGGGCGGCTGGGACGGCAAACGCCGGGCCATCGGATCCCTCCCGTTCGTCGGCGAAAACGCAGCGCGCAGAGTGCGAAAAGCGTCTGACAATTGTAGGCAGCGGCCCCTGAGCCTGGCCTGGCCGGGACCCGTACTGGGGATAACTCGATGACCCCCAACTCGGGGGACAACGTCAGTGGCGGCGGGCCGCCCGTCGGGACTCGCCGTCGCGGTGCGAGCCGGACTCCGGCGTCGCCAGCACGTCGACCACGACGACCGTGACGTTGTCGCGTCCCCCGTTGCCGAGGGCCGCGTCCATCAGCTGCTGCGCGGCGTCGAGCGGGGACGATCCCTCGCCCAGGAAGTAGCGGATGCCGTGCTCGGTGAGCTCCTTGGTGAGGCCGTCGGAGCACACCAGCAGCCGGGAGCCCGCGACGATCGGCAGGAGGAAGTAGTCCGGGACCGGGTCCTCGTTGAATCCGACGGCGCGGGTGATGACGTTGCTGTGCGGGTGGACCTCGGCCTCCGCCGGGGTGATCGCGCCGGCGTCCAGCAATTCCTGGACGATCGAGTGGTCGACGGTCAGCTGCTCGAGCGTCCCGTCGCGGTAGCTGTAGACGCGGGAGTCGCCGATGTTGAACACCAGCCAGTAGGGCGCGCCGTCGACCAGCGTCAGCGCGATGCCGGTCACCGTCGTGCCCGTGCCGAGGTCGGTCTGGCCGACGCCGCGGCTCATGTCGTCGACCGCGGAGCGCAGCGCGTCGGTGAGCGCGAGCTCGTTCACGTAGTCGGCCTTCACCTTCTCGGCGAGCCGGGTGACGACCGCGGTGCTGGCGAAGTCGCCCGCGGTGTGGCCGCCCATCCCGTCGGCGACGGCGAAGATCGGCGAACGGGCGAGGAGGCTGTCCTCGTTCACGCTCCGCCGGTAGCCCGTGTCGCTGAGCGCCGCCCACGAGAGGCTGATGCGCGCGTCGGGATCGCCGGGCACGGCCACGGTGTGGCGTCTGCTGCTGCGACCGATCTGGGTCACTCGCGTCCTTCTCCTCGGCGGGCGGTGATCTCGATGATATTACCGTCGCCGATCTCCACCCTCGCCCCGGCGAGGACCACGACCGACTCCCCCGGTCGCAGTCGCCGGCTGCCCGCGGGACCCGTCACCACCGTCCCGTTCGTCGAGCGGAGGTCGGTGACGACGACGGCGTCCCCCGACTGCTCGATGCGGGCGTGGGTCGACGAGACCTCCTGCGTCGGCGAGGCCACGGTCACGAGCCGCGGCGTGATGCCCGACTCGACCCGCTGCGACGTCGGACGGCGACCGACGAGGAGGGGCGCATCGAGGGTGAGCGTGTCCCCCGATGGCAGGCGCGCGGCGAAGGCGGCAGGAGGCGGTGGAAGGACGACCGGCTCGGTCGGCGGGAACGCGTCGGCGGACGGCAGGGTCAGCGGCCCAGCGGGGATCACGGGCGTGTCGCGCGACGGTTCCGGCTCCTCGATGTCGACGGCGCCCGGCAGTTCGTGCGCTGCGGGGCGTGCCGCGGGAGGCACCTGCTCCGGGTCGGCGACGACCGGCTCCGCGCCGTGGCCGAACAGGCTGGAGCTGCGGCCGCGCTCGCGGATGATCGTCTCGTCGGCGGCCGGTCCGTCCGGCGCCTCGGCCGTCACCGCGGCCGGCTCCGGAGCCGCAGACGCGCTCCGCTCCGCGCGCTCGATGGGCTGCAGCGACCAGGTCAGCAGCTCGCCGTCGGCGACGCCGATCCCGAGCGGCAGCGACCCGATCGAGAGCCGGGCGACCGGACCGGTCTGCGCGTCGTCCCCCTGCAGCACGAGACCGGTGACGGAACGGAATTCGGCGAGCACCCACGGCTGGACTCCGCCCGCGGAGAACCGGCGCGACCCGCCGACCGAGAACACGTCGATCGCCGCGGAGCCGCGGACGACGGCGGTCACGGTCACCTCACCGGCCGCGTTGGGCTCCGCCAGTTCGGCGACCGCGAAGGACCGGACACTGTCCGTCCCGGCGAGCGGGAACGCGCCGACGACGGACTCGATCGTCGCGAGCTCCGAGTCGGCGAGCCAGAACACCTGGTCGACGATCGCGTCCGAGACCGTGCTCTCGACCGCCGCGACGAACCGGCGGCCGGCGATGAGCAGCCAGCGCGACGGTCCGGACGTGGGGGCGTACCGGATGAAGCCGCTCGTCATCGTCGGCTCCTCCTGATCGTGCCGGGGTGGGGGTTCGATGCGAGTGTACCTGTCCGCGTCACGCCGACGGGCGCTCCGGCCGCACGACCACGAACGGCGTCCCCGCGGAGACCACACCGTCGTCCGGCACCGTCACCACCGACCCCGCGACGACCGCCGGATCGCCCGAGACGAGCACCCGGCCCGTGGCGTTCAGCACCGCAAGCGGTTCGCCCGCCGTCAGCAGCACCGGCAGCAGCTCCCGCTCCAGGCGCTTCACGTAGACGTCGACGCCGACGACCCCGAGCACGGCGCCTCCGCGTTCGACGGGGGACGTCACCGTCACGATGTAGTCGCACGCGCACAGGTGGTCGACGTACGGACCGGTGACGTGCGTCCGATGCGTCGACGAGGGGACGCGGTACCACTCCAGCGAGGGGAAGTCGCGCAGATACTCGGCATAGGCGCGAGAGGCCAGGTCCAGCCGCGAGGGGCCCGCGGTCGCTCCGAACACCGGGTTGTCGTCCAGCGCCCCCAACCACCAGGCGAAGTGGAGGCCGCCGGTGCGGGTGGTCTCCGGCGCGGCGATGAAGCCGGCGCCGATGAGCAGCGGGTCGTCCGCCTCCAGCTCCGGGAGCACCAGCCCCGCGATGCGCTCGTCGAGTGAGCCGGGATCGGTCGGTCCGTCCTCGGCGACCACCTCGAGGATCGACGTCCGCCACCCGGCGATCAGGTCGTGGATACCCCCGAACAGCTCCGACACCCGGTCCGCCACGGCCTCCGCATCGACCTGCGGACGGAGAATCGCGCTCTCACCCATCGATCGACCCGCCCACCTCGACCCTGGCCTTCGCCTGCAGCAGCCAGCGGGAGACCGCGTCGATCAGGCGGCTCACCTCGGCGCGCGCGGTCGCGCCGTCCCGGCCGGCCACCGCATCGGCGATCCGCGCAGCGCTCGCCGCCGCCGCCGCCCGCAGCGCCTCGTCGCGCATCCCGAGCCACAGCAGCGGCCCGAACTCGGCCTGCAGCCGCAACTGCTCCCGCACCAGGCGGGTCGACTGGCTGAGCACGGCCAGCTCCAGCAGGAAGCCGCCCGCATTGCGCCGCGCCTCCGCGGCGGCCGAGAAGTCGGCCGCGTCCAGCCAGCGGCGCAGGCGCTCGTCGTCCTCGGGCGTGGAGCGCTCCGCGGCGCGGTCCGCGCAGCCGGCGGCGATCGTCGTCACGTAGACGGCGAGGTCGCTCAGCTCGACCTGCGACAGGCCGCGCAACCGGGTGGTCAGCAGGGCGTCGTCCGGGTCGCCGGGCTGCACGACGAAGCTGCCGCCGTCGCGTCCGCGGCGGGTCTCGACCAGACCCGCCTGGCGCAGCATCCCGAGCCCTTCTCGCGTGGTCACCAGGGCCACGCCGAAGCGGCGCGCGAGCTCGGCCTCGCTAGGTAGGCGCTCCCCGGGCGCCAGCACCCCGAGCACGATGGCGTCGGCGAGCCGGCGGGCGACCTGCTCGGCCCGGCCGGCGTCGGCGAGCTGGGCGAACACCGCGTCGCGCGCGCCGGGAGCGGCCCGGGTCGTGCGCGGGGCGGGGGCGGAGGACGCGGTCACGCCTCCCACGATATCCCGCCCGAATCATTCGCTATAGGATGAATTCGCGTGAGCGAAGGAGCGAGCATGGTCGACGTCCTCCCGGAGGGCACCCCGGGCGTCCTGAGCGGGCTCCGCGTCGCCGACTTCTCCCGCGTCCTCGCGGGGCCCTACGCCACGATGATGCTCGCCGACTTCGGCGCCGACGTGATCAAGATCGAGCCTCCGCACGGCGACGACACCCGCGCGTGGCGACCGCCGGTGGACGAGGCCGGCGAGTCCACGTACTTCGGTGCCGTGAACCGCAACAAGCGTTCGGTCGTCTGCGACCTGACGACCCCCGAGGGGCTGAACACCGCCACGCGCCTCGCCGAGACCGCGGACGTCGTGGTCGAGAACTTCCGCCCCGGCGTCATGGAGCGCTTCGGCCTCTACGAGCGGACCCTCCGCGCCGCGAATCCGCGCCTCGTCTACTGCTCCATCACCGGCTTCGGACGCGACGCGGGCGCCGCACTGCCCGGCTATGACCTCCTCGTACAGGCGGTCGGCGGGCTGATGAGCATCACCGGCGCCCCGGACGGCGAGCCGAGCAAGGTCGGCGTCGCCCTGGTCGACGTGCTCACCGGCCTCAACGCGTTCTCCGGCATCCTCCTCGCCCTGCGCAAGCGGGACGCCACCGGCCACGGCTCGCGGGTCGACGTCGAACTCCTCGGTTCGCTGCTCGCCGCCCTGACCAACCAGGCCTCCGGGACGCTCGCCACCGGCCGCTCCCCCGCCCGGCTCGGGAACGCGCATCCCTCGATCGCCCCGTACGAGCTGTTCGCGGCCGCGGACCGCGAGCTGGTCGTGGCGGTGGGCAACGACCGGCAATTCGCCGCGTTCGCCGCCGTGCTGGGCCGGCCGGAGCTCGCCGAGGATGAGCGCTTCGCGACGAACGAGGCCCGGGTCGCGCACCGCGACACCCTGCGCGGCGAGCTCGCGCCGCTTCTCGCCGCCCTTCCGGCTGCCGACTGGGTCGACACCCTCACCGCCGCGCGCGTGCCCGCCGGGCTCGTCAACGGCGTCGCGGAGGCCTTCGAGTTCGCCGAATCGCTCGGCCTCGCCGCGGTGGTCGAGACGACCGACCACGCCACCGGACGCCGCTCCCGCCAGCCGGCAACGCCCATCCACCTGGACACGGCCCCCGCCGTGCACCGCACCCCGCCCCCGCTGCTCGGCGCGCACGACGCCCGCTGGGCCGACGAGACCGACCGAGAGGACCGACCGTGACGACGACGCTCGACGAGGCGTTCAGCATCGACCACCTGCTCACCGACGAGGAGCGCGGCTGGCGCGACAAGGCGCGCGCCTTCGCGACCGAGCGCATCCGTCCGGTGATCGAGCAGGACTTCGAGGACAAGCACTTCCGCCGTGAGCTGGTACCGGAGCTCGGCGCGCTCGGCGTCCTCGGCATGCACCTGAAGGACGAGGGATGCGCGGGCGCCGGCGCCGTCGCGTACGGCCTCGTCTGTCACGAGCTGGAGGCGGCGGACAGCGGCTGGCGCACCTTCGTCTCCGTGCAGGGTTCGCTCGCGATGAGCGCGATCTCGAAGTTCGGCTCCGACGAGCAGAAGGCCGAGTGGCTGCCGCCCATGGCGCGCGGCGAGCGGATCGGCTGCTTCGCCCTGACCGAGCCGGACGGCGGCAGCGATCCCGCCGCGATGCGCACCCGGGCGCGGCGTGACGGCGACGACTGGGTGATCACCGGCGCCAAGCGCTGGATCGGCCTGGCCGCCATCGCCGACGTCGCCGTCGTCTGGGCCGCCACCGACGACGGCGTGCGCGGTTTCCTCGTCCCGACGACCACCCCCGGCTTCACGGCGACGGCCATCGACGGCAAGCTCTCGATGCGCGCGTCCATCCAGTGCGACATCGTGCTCGACGACGTCCGCGTCCCGGCCGACGCTCAGCTGCCGGGCGCGCGTGGACTGTCGGGGCCCTTCTCCTGCCTCAACGAGGCGCGGTACGGGATCGTCTGGGGTGCGATGGGCGCCGCGCGCGACTGCCTCGAGGTCTCGATCGCGCGCGCGACGACGCGCGAGGTGTTCGGCCGCCCGATCGGCGCGACCCAGCTCATCCAGGAGAAGCTGGCGAACATGCTGGTCGAGTATGAGAAAGGGACGCTGCTCGCGCTGCACCTCGGCCGCCTGAAGGAGGCCGGCCGCCTCACCCCGACGCAGATCAGCGTCGGAAAGCTCAACAGCGTCCGCGAGGCGCTGGCCATCGCGCGCGAGGCCCGCACCATCCTCGGCGGCGACGGCATCACCAGCGCATTTCCGGTGATGCGTCACATGGCGAATCTGGAGTCGGTGCGGACCTACGAGGGCACGGACGAGATCCACACGCTGGTGCTGGGTCGCGCGCTGACCGGGCTGGCGGCGTTCGCATGAGCGGGTCCCAGGTGGACGCGGCGGTCGCCGCTGCCGACCGCGCCGCGCGGACGCCGACGACCCGCGACCAGCGGGCCGGCTGGCTGGAGGAGCTGGCCGACGCGCTCGACGCCGACCGGGACGCGCTCGACGCCCTCGCCCACGAGGAGACGCACCTCGCGACCGCACGGCTCGACGGCGAGGTCACCCGGACGGCGTCGCAGCTCCGCTTCTTCGCGGGCGTGGTCCGCGAGGGCGGCTACCTGGAGGCGGTGGTCGAGGCGCCCGACGCGACTCTCGTTCCGCCGCGCCCCGACCTCCGCAGGATGCTCCGGCCGCTGGGACCCGTCGCCGTGTACACGGCCTCCAACTTCCCCTTCGCGTTCTCCGTGCTCGGTAACGACACCGCGTCGGCGCTCGCCGCCGGATGCCCGGTGGTCGTGAAGGCGCATCCCGGGCATCCCGAACTCTCCCGGCGCACCGCGGCCCTCGCGCAGGCGGTGCTGCCCGAGGGATGGTTCGGGCTGGTCGAGGGGATGGAGGCCGGCGTCGAGCTGGTGCGGCATCCCGGCATCCGCGCGGCCGGATTCACCGGCTCGGTGCGCGGCGGGCGGGCGTTGTTCGACCAGGCGGTCTCGCGTCCCGACCCCATCCCGTTCTACGGGGAGCTCGGCAGCATCAACCCCGTCGTGATCACCCGCGCAGCGGCGGCCGAGCGTTCGGCGGCGATCGGCGCCGGTCTGGTCGCATCCTTCACGCGGGACGCCGGCCAGTACTGCACCAAGCCGGGCCTGGTGTTCGCACCGCAGGGTCACGGGATCGAGGACGCCGTGCGCGACGCCCTCGCGGACGCCCCGCCGAGCAGGCAGCTCACCCCCGCCATGGCGGACGGCTTCGTGAGCGGCGTCGCGGAGCGGTCGTCGCTCTCCGCGGAGGTGCTGACCGGATCGGCCGCCGACGGAGAGTCGACGCCGACGGTGCTCGTGGTCGACAGCGCTGCGTTCCGGGCGGAGCCGGACGCCTTCCTCGCAGAGTGCTTCGGCCCGGTCACCGTGCTGGTGCGCTACGCCGACGGCGAGCTCGATGCGATGCTCGACACCCTCGAACCGTCGCTCACGGCGACGATCCACCGCGGAGCCGACGAGGACGTCTCCGCGCTCGCCGAGCGACTGACCGCTGTCGCCGGCCGCCTCCTCTTCGACGGTTGGCCGACGGGCGTCGCGATCGGCTGGGCGCAGCATCACGGCGGCGGCTGGCCGTCGACCACCGCGAGCGTGCATACGTCGGTCGGCGCCACGGCGATCCGCCGCTGGCTCACCCCGATCGCGTACCAGGATGCACCCGAGGCGGTCCTCCCCCTCGAGCTCCGCGACGGCAACCCGCTCGGGATCCCGCGACGCGACTCCTGACCCGCGAAGATTCGTGGGGGGGGGGGGGGGGGGGGGGGGGGGGGGGGGCCCCCGGCGCCCGGGGGGGGGGGGGGGGGGGGGGGCGGGCCGGGCGCTGCCCGCGGGGGGGGGGGTGGGGCCGGCCCGCTCCCGCCCCACCC
>NZ_JBFBOG010000003.1:0-549234 GCF_040686855.1 Leifsonia sp. NPDC077715 | reverse complement strand
GACGGCACCCCTCTCGGGTTCCGGGGCCGCGACTCCTGACCCGCGAAGATTCGTGCCGAATGTGCGTTCTGGCCGTGCCATTCCGCACATTCGGCACGAATGCGTGACCGTCGTTACTCGGTGGTGGGCGCGAGCTCGGTGTCGGCGGCGTGCGCGCCGTAGAACGCGGACTGCTGCCGCATGATCTCCCGCATGGTCGCGCCGGCGCCCGCGCCGTACACCGTCCCCGTGAAGTCCAGTTCGCGCTGAATGGCCCAGATGTCGTCATGGCGCTCCGGCGGCAGGATCTGAGCGGGATCGCCGACCGCCACCCAGCCGATCGGCACCACCGCACCGGCCGGCAGCACCGTATTGACCTGGACGACCCCGTTGATGCGGACCTCCGCACCCTCGCCGATGCTGCTCCCGGGGAACAGCGACGCGTTCGTCGCGATGAACGCCTCGTCCCCGACGGTGCTGCCGTTCACGTGAGCGCCGGGGCCGACCATAACGGCAGCCCCGATGTGCGCCGGGTGCCCGGCACGTCCGCGGACCAGGGCATGCTCCATCACCACGCTGTCCTCGCCGACCGTGACCCGTCCGTCCTCCGCGCTCAGCACCGCCCCGTGCAGGATGCGAGCGCCCGCGGCGATCCGCACGTCGCCCACGACCACCGCAGACGGCGCGACCCACGCCGCCGGGTCGACCTTCGGCTCACTCGCCCGATGCCCGTACAACATCCCCACACCCTAGCCACCCGATCGCGAGCACAGGAAAAAGTCGCCGATCAGGCCGATCGGCGACGTCTTCCCTGCGCTCGACGGCTAGACGCGCGTGGAGTCCGAAGCCGGCGCCGCGCGACGGGCGCGCAGCAGCTCGGCCACGCGGATCGCGTCCCCCTCGGGCGCGTTCGAGTTACGGTCGGGGCGCGCGATGAAGAGGTACAGGAGTCCCGCACCCGCGACGATCCCGAGCCCGATCAGCACGATCCAGTCGTTGAACACGTTGCCCGTGTTCGTCGGCCACGCCAGCAGGATCATCGCGAACACCCCGTACGCGAGCGCCAGGATGTTCACCACGAGCCCTGCGCCGCGCAGGCTGAACGGCCCGGCCGGACGCCAGCCTTGAGCCGCTGCCGCAGCGACGCGAGCACCACCGACTGGAAGGCGACGTAGATCCCCAGCACGGCGAACGCGGTCACCTGGGTGATCAGCCCGTCCGGTCCGACGTAGACGATCAGGCTGATGATGACGGGGATGCTGCACGCCACGATGAGCGCGTTGACCGGCACCTTCGTCCGCGGCGACACCTTGGCGAGCCAGCGGTGCGCCGGGACCATCCCGTCGCGCGCGAACGAGAACAGCAGCCGGCTCGCGGCCGCCTGCAGGCTGAGCACGCACGAGAGGAACGCGGTCACGGCGACGACCAGGAAGATCTTCGCCCCGACCGTCCCGAGCGCCGACTGCAGGATCTCCGGGATCGGGTCCACATCCTTGCCCGAGACGATCTTTTCGAGGTCGGGAGCAGCCAGCACATAGCCCCCGAACGCGAACAGCGCCGAGACGCCGCCGACGAGGATCGTCATGATCATGGCCTTCGGGATGCGCCGCGCCGGATTCGCCACCTCTTCGGCCACATCCCCGCACGCCTCGAACCCGTAGAAGAGGAACAGGCCGGCGAGTGCGGCGCCGAGGAACGCGGCCACGTACGACCCGTCGCCCTGCACGCCCATCGAGTCGAAGAACACCGAGAACGGCTGCTTGCGCTGGAAGATCAGCAGGTACAGGCCGACCGCGATCACACCGATCAGCTCCGCCCCCAGCCCGATCCGGGCGACGGTCGCCAGGGTCTTCGTGCCGGTGAAGTTGAGCGCGAGCGCGACGACGAGCAGCAGCACGGTCAGACCGAGCGTGACCTCCTTCGTCGCCTCCAGCCCGAACAGGCTCGCCAGGAACCCACTGCCGTACGACGCGACGGCGGTGATGGTGACGATCATCGCCCAGACGTAGACCCAGGCAGCCATCCACGCGTACCGCCGTCCCCACAGCCTCCGGGCCCACGGGTAGATGCCGCCGTGGATGGGGTACTGCGAGACGACCTCGCCGAACACCAGCGAGACGAGCAGCTGGCCGGCGCCGACGATGACGATCCACCAGATCGAGGGCGGCCCGCCGGTCGCCATGGCCACCGCGAACAGCGAGTAGACGCCCACCAGGGGCGACAGGTAGGTGAACCCGAGGGCGAAGTTCGCCCACAGGGTCATCGACCGGTTGAAGGAGTCCTCGTACCCGAGGACGGCGAGGTGTTCGCCGTCCTCCAGGTGCGCGGACGCGGGTTCTTGAGACATCGGATGCCTTCCACTTCTGTGCCACACGACGATGTGTGTGGAGGCAGCGTAGCGGAGCGGCGGGCCGAATACCTATAGGACAGGATGATTCACTCGCCGATGTACGACATGACGTGCTTGATGCGCGTGTAGTCGTCGAATCCGTACTGCGAGAGGTCCTTGCCGTAACCGGAGTGCTTGAACCCGCCGTGCGGCATCTCGGCCACGATCGGGATGTGCGTGTTGATCCACACGCAGCCGAAGTCGAGTCCCTTGGCGAAGCGCATGGCGCGTCCGTGGTCCTTCGTCCACACGCTCGACGCGAGTCCGTACTTCACGCCGTTCGCGTTGGCCAGCGCCTCCGCCTCGGTCGAGAACCGCTGCACGGTCTGAACCGGCCCGAAGATCTCGTTCTGCACCGCCTCGTCGTCCTGGCGCAGGCCGGACACGATGGTCGCCTCCCAGAAGTAGCCGCGCTCCCCCTGCCGGCGGCCGCCGGTCTCGACGGTCGCGTGATCCGGCAGCCGGTCGACGAAGCCGGACACCTGCGCCAGCTGGTTCGCGTTGTTGAGCGCGCCGTACAGGATGCCGTCCTCCCGCGGCGCGCCGGTGCGGGCGTTGCCGCGCGTGTACTCGGCCAGCGCCGCGACGAACTCGTCGTGGACGCCGTCCTGCACCAGCAGCCGGGTCGCCGCCGTGCAGTCCTGGCCGGCGTTGAAGTACCCGGCCGCGACGATCCCCTCCACCGCCTTCTGGATGTCCGCGTCGTCGAAGACGATGACCGGCGCCTTGCCGCCGAGCTCCAGATGCACCCGCTTGAGGTCGAAGGAGGCGGCGCGCGCCACCTCCATCCCGGCGCGCACGGAGCCCGTGATCGAGATGAGCTGCGGGATCGGGTCGGCCGTCATGGCGGCGCCGGTCGTGCGGTCGCCCAGCACGACGTTGAGCACGCCCGCCGGCAGGAACTCGGCCGCGACCTCCGCGAGCAGCAGGGTCGACAGCGGCGTGGTGTCCGACGGCTTCAGCACCGTCGTGTTGCCCGCGGCGAGGGCGGGAGCGAACTTCCACACCGCCATGTTGAGCGGGTAGTTCCACGGCGTGACCTGCCCGACGACGCCGATCGGCTCGCGGCGGATGAACGACGTGTGGTCCTTCATGTACTCGCCGGCCGAGCGGCCCTCCAGGTTGCGGGCGGCGCCGGCGAAGAAGCGGATCTGGTCCACCGAGAGCAGGATCTCGTCCTCCACCAGCGTGGCGCGCGGCTTGCCGGTGTCCTGCGACTCCAGGTCGGCGAACTCCTCCGCGCGCGCCTCCATCGCGTCCGCGATGCGGAAGAGCGCGAGCTGCCGCTCGGCCGGCGTCGTCTCGCCCCAGACGGCGAACGCCGCCTCGGCAGCGCGGTACGCCTCGGCCACGTCCTCGGCGGTCGAGATCGGCGTCGTGCCGTAGACCTCCTCGGTCGCGGGGTCGACGAGCTGGATGCCGTCGGAGCCGCGCGCATCCACGTGCCGGCCGCCGACGAAGTTCCGGAGTTCGGGTGTGTTCATGCCCGCAGCCTACTGATTTCGTCAGCGAAAGCGGTAGATCGGTGCGGAATCGCTTGCCAGGTCCCCACTCCGCTGACAGAATCGGTCCATGAGTACCCCTCGGGCAACGAACGGCCAAAAGGCTGCGACCATCGACGATGTCTCCAAGGCGATCATCGAGCAGTTGCAGGTGGACGGCCGCAAGTCGTACGCCGAGATCGGCAAGGCCGTCGGTCTCAGCGAGGCGGCGGTGCGCCAGCGCGTGCAGAAGCTGACCGAGTCGGGTGTGATGCAGATCGTGGCCGTGACCGACCCGATGCAGCTCGGCTTCTACCGGCAGGCGATGATCGGCGTACGGTGCACCGGAGACACCCGGGCCGTGGCCGACAAGCTCGCGGCCATGCCGGACGTGGACTACGTGGTGCTGACCGCCGGCACCTTCGACATCCTCGCCGAAGTGGTGTGCGAGAACGACCTCGACCTCATCACGATGCTCAACTCCGAGATCCGGACGCTTCCGGGAGTGCTCTCCACGGAGACGTTCGTCTATCTCAAACTCCACAAACAGTTCTACAACTGGGGAACGCGATAACCATGACGACAACCGTAGAAACCTTCGGCGAGCCCATCACACCGGATGAGGCGGACCTGCAGGCGAAGGCCCGGGACCACCTGTGGATGCACTTCGCCCGCCAGTCGGTGATGGAGGACGGCCACGGCGTCCCGATCATCACCAAGGGCGAGGGCCACCACATCTGGGACGACCACGGCAAGCGCTACATCGACGGCCTCTCCGGGCTGTTCGTGGTGAACGCGGGCCACGGCCGCAAGCGCCTCGCCGAGGCTGCTGCGAAGCAGGCGGAGGAGCTGGCGTTCTTCCCGATCTGGTCGTACGCCCACCCCAACGCCATCCGCCTGGCCGACCGGCTCGCGTCCTACGCGCCCGGCGACCTCAATCGCGTCTTCTTCTCCACCGGCGGCGGCGAGGCGGTCGAGACCGCGTTCAAGCTGGCGAAGTACTACTGGAAGCTGCAGGGCAAGCCGACCAAGCACAAGGTGCTGTCGCGCTCGGTCGCGTACCACGGCACCCCGCAGGGCGCGCTCGCGATCACCGGCATCCCCGCGATGAAGGAGATGTTCGAGCCGCTGACCCCCGGCGGGTTCCGCGTCCCGAACACGAACTTCTACCGGGCCGACGAGATGGGCGCTCCGAGTGACGACATCGAGGCGTTCGGCGTCTGGGCGGCCAACCGCATCGAGGAGATGATCCAGTTCGAGGGTCCGGACACCGTCGCCGCGATCTTCCTCGAGCCGGTGCAGAACTCCGGCGGCTGCTTCCCGCCGCCTCCCGGCTACTTCCAGCGCGTCCGCGAGATCTGCGATAAGTACGACGTGCTCATGGTCAGCGACGAGGTCATCTGCGCCTTCGGCCGCATCGGCCATATGTTCGCCTGCGACGAGTACGGCTACGTGCCGGACATGATCACCTGCGCGAAGGCCATGACCAGCGGCTACTCCCCCATCGGCGCGACCATCATCAGCGACCGGATCTACGAGCCCTTCAAGCACGGCAACACGTCGTTCTACCACGGCTACACGTTCGGCGGTCACCCGGTCTCGGCCGCGGTCGCGATGGAGAACCTGGACATCTTCGAAGAGGAAGGGCTCAACGAGCGCGTCCGCGAGAACTCCCCGCTCTTCCGCGCCGAGCTCGAGAAGCTGCTCGCGCTGCCGATCGTCGGCGACGTGCGCGGCGCCGGCTACTTCTTCGGCATCGAGCTGGTCAAGGACAAGAACACCAAGGAGACCTTCGACGACGACGAGTCGGAGCGCCTGCTCCGCGGCTTCCTCTCCAAGGCCCTGTACGACGCGGGCCTGTACTGCCGCGCCGACGACCGCGGCGACCCCGTGGTGCAGCTCGCTCCGCCGCTCACGATCGGCCCGAACGAGTTCGTCGAGATCCGCCAGATCCTCGAGTCGGTGCTGACCGAGGCGTCCAACCACCTCTGATCCGCATCCACTGGTCCCAACACGCCGTTATGCACCCGAACGTAACGGCGTGTTGGGACCATTCGTTGAGCTAGGGAGACGCATGGACTACCGCGAGGTCGGGTTCTGGTTCGATTCGATCGCGGAGCAGGAGGACGGGTTCCGGCCGCGACCGGGGCTGAGCTCCGACACCGACGTGGATGTGGCGATCGTCGGCGCGGGGCTCACCGGGCTGTGGACGGCGTACTACCTCCAGGAGCGCGACCCCTCCCTGCGCATCCTTCTGCTGGAGAAGGAGGTGGCCGGGTTCGGCGCCTCCGGCCGCAACGGCGGTTGGTGCTCGGCGCTGTTCCCGTGGTCGGCGTCGAAGCTGGAGAAGCGCTACGGGTTCGACGCCGCCGTCGCCACCCGCCGCGCCATGGTCGACACGGTGGACGAGGTCGGCCGGGTGGCCGAGGCCGAGGGCATCGACATCGACTACGCCCGCGGCGGCACGGTGACCTTCGCCCGCAGCCGCCCTCAGGTCTCGGCCGCGCAGGGCGAGTTCGAGGAGTCCGAGCGCTACGGCGTCGATGAGGTCGCGCTGTGGGGAACGGAGACCGTCCGCAGCCGATTCAACGCGCCGGATGCCGTGGCCGCGACGTTCACCCCCGCCTGCGCGCGCATCCACCCGGCCAAGCTCGTGCGTGGGCTCGCCCGGGTCGTGGAGCGCCGCGGCGCGACGATCGCCGAGGGCACCGAGGTGCTGTCGTGGGACGACGGCACGGTCCGGGCGCGCTCCGGCGGCGCCGACCGGCTGGTGCGCGCCGGAACCGTCGTGAACGCCACCGAAGGCTACGGCTCGCAGCTGCCCCAGGTGGGGCGCCGCATCCTGCCGCTCTACTCGCTCATGATCGCGACCGAGCCGCTGCCCGACGCCACCTGGGAGCGGATCGGGATCGAGCACGGGCAGACGTTCACCGACTTCCGCAACCTCATCGTCTACGGGCAGCGGACCGCCGACAACCGGTTCGCGTTCGGCGGCCGCGGCGCGCGCTACCACCTGGGCAGCGCCATCCACCCCTCCTACGACCGGTCGCCGCGCGTGCGCGAGCACCTGGTGCGGACGCTGTTCGACCTGTTCCCGGATGCGGCGGGAGCGAGGATCACGCACCACTGGGGCGGTCCGCTGGGTGTCCCGCGCGACTGGCACGCGAGCGTCGGCTACGACGCGGACGCGCGGGAGGCGTGGGCGGGCGGCTACGTCGGCGACGGGCTGAGCACGACCAATCTGGCGGGACGGACGCTCGCCGACCTGCTGACCGGAGCGCGGACCTCCCTGACGGAACTGCCCTGGGTCGGCCACCGCTCCCCGCGCTGGGAGCCGGAGCCGCTGCGCTTCGCCGGCGCGAACGCGGGCCTGGTGGCGATGGAGTCCGCCGACCTCGAGGAGTCGGTCACCCGACGGCCCTCGGTCGTGTCCCGGGTGCTCGGCCCCCTCATCGGGCACTGATCCGCCCCACCTAGCCCGCCCCACCTAGCCCGCCCCACCCGCGCGAAACGGAGGATGTCTCGCCGTTGGGCGGCTGCAACTCCTCCGTTCCGCCTCGACACGCCGTCCGGTTGCGCCTGCCTCCTCCGTTTCGCGCAGCCCCACCCGCCGCGAGAAAGGGAGGACTCTGCGCGCAACACGCCGTGGGATACGGGAAAGGGAGGAGCTTCCGGCCGGATTGGGCCGGAAGCTCCTCTCTTTTTGCAGGACCCGAGCGGATCAGGCCTGGTCGAGCACAGCCTGCAGCTCGAGGGTGATGGTGACCTCGTCGCCGAGCAGCATGCCGCCGGTCTCGAGGGCCGCGTTGTAGGTGAGGCCGAAGTCCTCGCGGTTGATCTTGGTCTTCGCGGTCGCGCCGGCCTTGTAGTTGCCGTAGGGGTCCTGGCCGAAGCCGCCGAAGTCGAACTCGAAGGTGACCGGCTTGGTGACGCCCTTGATGGTCAGGTCGCCGTCGACCAGGAACTCGCCGCCCTCGTGACGAACGCCGGTGGAGACGAAGTCGATGGTCGGGTGCTCCTCGGCGAGGAAGAAGTCGCCGGTGCGGAGGTGCGCGTCGCGGTTCTTGTCCTTGGTGTTGATGGACGCGACGTCGGCCTTGGCGGTGACCTTGGAGTCGAGCGGGTTCTCGGCGGTGACGAAGGTGGCGTCGAAGTTCTCGAACACGCCCTTCACCTTGCTGATCATCAAGTGGCGGATGCTGAACCCGACCTCGCTGTGGGTGGGGTCGATGGTCCAGGTGCCTGCCTTGTAACCGGGGATCTCGATGGTCACGGGTGTCTCCTTCAGGGAAGTCGCTCGCGGGATGGCCCATCCATCCGCGTCAGGTACATGCAAGCGCATCGACTCCGGGGATATTCCGATTTCGCCAAAAAAAGTTGACGCGTCACTCTTTCGGCGCGAGCGAGTGCCGCAGAACCAGGAGTTTCCGGGCATCCGCGTCGATCTGCTCGAGCGGGATGCGCCCCTGCTGCACCGCCGCCGTCACGGCGTCGATCAGCGCGTTCGGGTCGGTCTGCGGGCTCTGCACGATGAGCACCATGGTGTTGCCGGCGGCCACGGCCTGCACCGCGTTCTCGCCCGCGTCCCGGTACTGCGGCAGGCCCGCGTCCTGCAGCATGCGCAGGTCGTCGGTGACCGTCACGCCGCGGAAGCCGAGCCGGTCGGCGAGGAGGCGGTGCCAGGTCGCTGAGAGCGACGCCGGCTGCGCGTCCACCCCGCTGTAGACGAGGTGCCCGAACATGACGAACTCGGCGCCCGCGTCGACGCCCGCGCGGAACGACGGCTCGTCCTGCTCGGCGTACCGGGCGAGGTCGATCGGAGCGGTCGGAACGGTGTGGTGCGAGTCCGCCTCCGTCTCGCCATGGCCCGGGAAGTGCTTGAGGGTGCTGAACACCGCGCCGCGCTCCCCCGTCACCGACGCCGCGACCCTCGTGGCCGATGACGCCGGGTCGGTGCCGAGCACGCGGTCGGCGATGAACGAGGAGGGATCGGCGGTCACGTCGGCGACCGTGCCGAAGTTCACCGTGACGCCCGCCTGCTTCAACAACTGCGCACGCGCGGCGAACGCGGCCTGCGCGGCCGCGGGCGGCTGCGACCGCAGCTCCTCGCCGCCCGGCTGGCCGTCCCAGGGCAGGCGGGTGACGTCGCCGCCCTCCTCGTCGATGCCGATCAGCGGCGGCAACGCGGGGTCGGTGGCCCGCGTCGCCGCGGTCTGCGCGGCCAGCGCCTCGGGCGTCGCCGGGATGTTGTCGCCCATGAAGATGAGTCCGCCGAGGCCGTAGGTGCTCACGAACGCCTGCAACGCGGCCGGATCGGTGCCCGGCGCATGGAGCATGAAGAGGCTCGCGACCTTCTGCCGCAGCGTCATGTTCGCGAGGCGCACATCCACCCAGACCTCGGCCGGGTCGCGGGTCGGCGTCGGCGTCGCGGACGGCGTGGCCCGCGCCGACGTGCGCCCGGCCTCCGCCGGCGACGCGGCGCCGGAACACCCGGCGAGCCCGAGGATCGCGGTCGCCGCGACCGCGGCGGCGAGCATCCAGCGGGATCGGTTCGAGGGCATCCCACGATCGTAGACGTCAGCCCTTGACGGCGCCTCCGAGTCCCGCGCTCCGCAGGAACAGCCCCTGGAAGACCAGGAACAGCGCGATCGGGATCAGCGTCGAGATCGCGAGCGCCGCCAGGTACACGTCGAGCTGGATGGCCGCCTGCAGGGTGGGCAGGCGGACGGACAGCGGCTGGATGGCCGGGTCGCGCAGCACGAGCAACGGCCACAGGTAGTCCTTCCACGCGGCGATGATCGCGAACACCGACACCACCCCGAGGATCGGCTTCGACATCGGCAGCACGATCGACCAGAACAGCCGGAACGGCCCGGCCCCGTCCGTCCGCGCCGCCTCGAACACCTCGCGCGGGAGGTTGTCGAAGAACCGCTTCACCAGCACGACGTTGAACGCGCTCGCTCCGGCCGGCAGCCACACCGCCCAGAACGTGTTGATGAGCGACTGCCCGAGCAGCGGCGGGTTCAGGATGGTGAGGTAGAGCGGCACGAGCAGCACCACCGACGGCACGAACAGCGTCGTCAGGATGAGTCCATAGAGCACCTTCCCGTACGCCGGCCGCAGCACGCTCAGCGCGTAGCCCGCGGTCGTCGCGACGATGATCTGCGCCGCCCACGACCCCGCCGCGACCCAGATCGTGTTGACGAACTGCACGTCGATGTGGACCGTCGACCACGCGGTCGACAGGTTCGCCCAGTCCACGCCGTGCGGGAACAACGCCATCGGCGTGCGCAGCGTGTCCGCCGTCGGCGTGATCGCCGACTTCGCGAGCCACAGCAGCGGCCCGAGCCCGACGACGACCAGCAGGAGCAGCAGCAGCCCGTGTACGACGCGCGTCGACCAGCGGACGCCGGGCTTCCGCCGGTCGGAGACCGACAGGATGCCGCGCTCGCCCTCCTCCGCCGGCCGCCGACGTCGGCGCCGTCGGCGGGGCGGCTCCGGCGCGCCGCCCTCCTCGATCACGTCGCCGAGAACGTTGCGGACTTCGGGCGGGAGCGTGGTCGTGGTGGTCAATTCTGGCTCCAGGACTTGGTGAGACGGAAGTACACGAGCGACAGCACGGCGAGGAACGCCGCGAGCATCAGACTGAGCGCGGTCGCGGCCCCGTAGTCGCCGCCGAGGGAGTTCTGGAACGCGTACCGGTAGATCAGCAGCAGGATGGTGACCGTCGAGTCGACCGGCCCTCCGCCGGTGAAGAGGAACGGCTCGAGGAACACCTGCGCCGTCCCGATGATCTGCAGGATGAGCGTGATCAGCAGGACGCTGCGCAGCTGCGGCATCGTCACGTGCCAGACCTTCTGCCAGATGCCTGCACCGTCCACCTCGGCCGCGTCGTACAGCTCCGGCGCCACTCCGGTGATCGCGGCCAGGTAGATGATGATGGTCCCGCCCGCGGCGGCCCAGGTCGCCTCGACGACGAGCGACGGCATCGCCTGGGTGGCGGACTGGATCCACGGCTGCGGCGGGATGCCGACCCAGCCGAGGATCGTGTTGAACACGCCGTCGGGGCGCGCGTCGTAGAAGAACTTCCACAGCAGCACCGCCACGACCGGCGGCACGACGACCGGCAGGTAGGCGAGCGCGCTGTACAGCCCCTTCGCCCGCTTCACCTCGCTCATCAGCACGGCGGCGATGAGCGGGATCGGATACCCGAGGATGAGCGCGAGGAACGCGAACCAGGCGGTGTTGCCGACCGCTGTCCAGAACAGCGGATCGTTCACCACCTGGACAAAGTTGTCGAAGCCCACCCAGGTGGGCGCGGTGACGAGGTTGGTGTGCTGGAAGCTCATCACCACGCTGCGCACGATCGGCCACCACGAGAAGACCCCGAAGATGACGAGCATCGGCAGCAGGAAGAGCAGGGAGCTGAGGCCCCCGCCGCGCACCCAGGTGAGGGGTGTGCGGCGGGGACGCGTCAGCGTGCGATCGTGTGTTGTCACGGTCACTTGTCGGCGTCGACGAGCTTCTGGATGTCGCCGTCGACCTTGGTGAGCAGCTGGTCGATGTTCGCGTTCTTGTCCGTCAGCACCGCCTGGACGACCGAGTCGAGCGCGCCGTACAGCTCCTGCGTGTGCTTGTTCGGCTCAGGGACGAGGTTGGCGTCGAAGATCTTGTCGGTGAACCCGGCCACGTTCTCCTGCGGCACGTTGATCTCGTCCTTGATCCACTCCATGTTCTGGTCGTAGGTGGCCTTGTCGAACACCGGGAGCGTGGGGACGCCGACCGGCTGGCCCGACTTCACCAGCACCTTCGCGTCGGCGACGGCCTGCTCCTGGCTCAGCAGCTTCTGCATGTAGTAGAAGTCGATCCACTTCACGGCGGCGTCCTTCTGCGCCTGCGACGACTTCGGGCTGACCGCCGCGACGTTGCCGCCGCCGAGGACGCCCGCGTCGCTGTTCGAGGAGTCGATCGGCAGCATGGTCAGCCCGTAGTTCTTCGGGTCGACCGCATTCTGCTGGACGAGCGAGGTCAGCACGTCGGAGCCGGACGGGTACATGGCGATCTGGCCGGCGCCGAACGCCTGGTTGATGCCGCTCCAGTCGAGCAGGAAGTTGCTGCCGACCGAGTTGTCCTCCCAGCGGAGGTCGTGCAACCACTGCAGCGCCTCCTTGGTCACCGGGTTGTTCGTGGTGACCTTGGTCTTGCCACCGTCCGTGGTCTCCATCCGCCCGCCGCGCGAGTACACCGTGGTGGTGAGCTCCCAGCCGCCGGTGTTCCCCTGGGTCATCTGCATGTACCCGGCGACGCCCGGCACCTTCTCCGAGATGGTCTTCGCGTCCTGGCGGACCTCGTCCCAGGTCGTCGGCGGCTTGTCCGGATCGAGACCGGCCTTCTGGAAGATCTCGCGGTTGTACGAGAGGCCCATGGCGTACGGGCCGTACGGGATGCCGTAGATCTTGTCACCGGACTTGGCCACCGCGAGAACCTTCTCGTTGAACTTGTCCGCGTACGGCAGCTTGTTCACCTCGGCGGTGATGTCGGCGAGCTGGCCGGCCTGCAGCAGCGACTGCGAGTCGGTGAACGGCACGTTGAAGACGTCCGGGAGGGTGCCGCCCGCGAGCTGCGTCGCGAACGTGGGACCCGTCCACTGGTACTCCTCGGACTTGATGACGATGTTCGGGTTCGCCTTCTCGAACTCCTTCACCCGGTCGTCGAACGCCTTGAAGGCGGCCTTGTCGCTGCCCGGGATGAGACTGGCGACGGTGATGTGGACCTTGCCGTCGTTCGCCTCGCCGCCGGCGGAGGAGCATCCGGCGAGGAGGCCGGCCCCGGCGATCGTGACCGCGGCGACGGCCGCGATGGTGCGTGGTGACTTCATTGTCTGGACCCTTTCGAGTGTGATGCGGTGCGTGGATGGTGCGATTCAGGTGGTGAGGTGCCCCGCGGCGCTGCGCTGGGCGCGCAGCCAGACCGTGGAGTCGGGAGGCAGCAGGCCGCCGGCGAGCGGACTGCTGCTGAGGAGGATGGCCTGGTGCTCGGGCAGGGCGACCGGGGCCGAGGAGAGGTTGGTGACGCTCACGAAGGCGGCGCCGCGCCCGAACGCGAGCACCCCCTCCGGAGCGTCGAGCCAGGCGAGCGGTCCATCCCCGAGGCCCGGCTCGGCGCGGCGGATGCGCAACGCCTGGCGGTACAGCCACAGCATCGAGCTGGGGTCGCTCTGCTGCGCCTGGACGGTGAGAGCGGCCCAGTCGGCCGGCTGCGGGAGCCACGGGGAGCCCGCGGCGCCGTCGGGGCTGAAGCCGAAGGGCGGCTCGGTGCCGCGCCAGGGCAGCGGCACGCGGCAGCCGTCGCGACCCGGATCGACGCCGCCCGATCGCTCGTGCATCGGGTCCTCGCGCAGCTCGTCCGGCAGGTCCTCGACCTCGGGCAGGCCGAGCTCGTCGCCCTGGTAGATGTACAGGGAGCCGGGCAGCGCGGCGGTGAGCAGCGCGGCGGCACGCGCGCGGCGGCGACCGAGCGCGAGGTCCGTAGGCGTGCCCTTGCGCTTGGTGGCGAACGCGAACGACGAGTCCTCGCGCCCGTACCGGGTGACCGCCCGCGTGACGTCGTGGTTCGACAGCACCCAGGTGCTCGGTGCATTGACCGGCGCGTGGGCGGCCAGCGTCTCGTCGATGGATGCGCGCAGCTGCCGTGCATCCCACGGCCGGGCCAGGAAGTCGAAGTTGAACGCGGTGTGCAGCTCGTCGGGCCGCAGATAGAGCGCGAAGCGGTCGATCTCCGGCAGCCAGATCTCGCCCACGAGCACGCGGGTGCCAGGGTACCCGTCGGCGAGGGCGCGCCAGCCGCGGTAGATGTCGTGGAGCTCGTCGCGGTCCTGGGTGGGGTGCTCCCCCGCTCCCGGGCGCTCGGGCACCTCCGGCAGCGCCGGGTCCTTCACGAGCAGCGCCGCGGAGTCGATGCGGACGCCGGCGACGCCGCGGTCGAACCAGAACCGGAGGATGTCCTCGTGCTCTCGACGCACGTCCGGGTGGTTCCAGTTGAGGTCGGGCTGCTGCGGGCTGAACAGGTGCAGGTACCAGTCGCCGGGCGTCCCGTCGGGGTTCGTGGTGCGCGTCCAGGTGTCGCCGGAGAAGTTCGAGCGCCAGCCGGTCGGCATCCCGTCGCCGTCCGGCCCGGTGCCCGGACGGAACCAGAACCGCTCGCGCTCGGGCGCGCCCGGGCCGGCGGCCAGTGCCTCCTGGAACCACCGGTGCCGCTCCGACACGTGGTTCGGGACGATGTCGATGATGGTGCGGATGCCGAGCTCGAGCGCTTCGCGGATCAGCGCCTCCGCCTCCTGCAGGTCGCCGAAGGCCGGATGGATGCGGCGGTAGTCGGCCACGTCGTAGCCGCCGTCGGCCAGCGGCGAGTCGTACCAGGGCGTGAACCACAGCGCGTCGACGCCGAGGTCGGCGAGGTACGGCAGGTGCTCGCGGACGCCCGCCAGGTCGCCGACGCCGTCGCCGTTCCCGTCCGCGAAGCTGCGCGGATAGATCTGGTAGATGACCGCGCTGCGCCACCACTCGGGGTCGCCTGTGGGCGGCGTCGGGAAGACGGGCGCTTCCACCAGGGAGAGGTCCACGCTGAGCCTTTCGGTCGTCTGTCACGACGGACCGTCCGGCGCCGTCGTCGCTACCGAAATGTAGCTAGTGCGACGGAATGACGCAAGAACTAAACAAAACGCAATCAGCTTGCGTACTTTTGCGCGTGCTTGCGCGTCAAGCGGGATGCGGAGCGGGCCCCGTGGACCCCCGCACGACGAGCTCCGGCTCGAAGAAGAGCTCGTCCCGGATCGCCGAATCGCTGGAGATCTGCCGCAGCAGCAGCTCGATCACGGTGCGCCCCATCGGCTCGATCGGCTGGCGGATCGTTGTCAGCGGCGGCTCGGTGGAGTTCATCAGCGCCGAGTCGTCGTACCCGACGATCGAGACGTCCCGGGGCACCGACAGACCGGACCGCCGCGCCGCCCGGATCGCACCGAGCGCCATCGGATCGGACGCGCACAGGATGGCGGTGACGCCCTGGGCGAGCAGCCGGGTCGCCGCCGCCTGCCCGGCCTCGAGCGAGTAGAGGGAGTGCACCACCAGCGACTCGTCGAACGGGACACCCCATCCCTCGGCCAGGCGGCGTGCGGCCGCGAGCTTCCGCTGCGACGGGACGTGGTCGCGGGGGCCGAGCAGCAGCCCGATCCGCTCGTGCCCCAGGGAGCGCAGGTGGGTCAGCGCCTGGCCCGTAGCGACCGTGTCATCGCAGGAGACCGTGGCGAAATGGAGGTCGTCCACCGGTGCATTGACGAGCACGGTCGGCAGGTTGAGGTCGGTCAGCCGGCCGTAGTGGGCGTGGTCGGCATCCTGCTGCGCGTACGCGCCGCCGACGAACACGACGCCGGAGACCTGCTGCTGCAGCAGAAGCTCGACGTAGTCGGCCTCGGAGATGCCGCCCGCGGTCTGCATGCAGAGCACCGGCGTGTACCCGTTCTGCGCGAGCGCACCGCCGATGATCTCGGCGAAGGCGGGGAAGATCGGATTCTGCAGCTCGGGCAGCACGAGCCCGACCAGCCGCGCCCGCTCGCCCCGGAGCTTGGTGGGACGCTCGTACCCGAGCACATCGAGCGCGGTGAGCACCGCCTGGCGGGTGGCGTCCGAGACGCCGGGCTTGTCGTTGAGCACCCGGCTGACGGTGGCCTCGCTCACACCGACCTTGCGCGCCACCTCGGCGAGACGTTTCGACATGGCCATAGTGTACGCAAGAGGTTGCATATTCGCGCAAGTCTCTTGCAAGGCACCCGAGGGCTACGATGACCACCATGGCGAAGAAGGTGGTCTCCCTCCTCCTCGCCAGCCATCCCGGTCCCACCGTCGTCGTGACGGTGATCGCTGTCGGCCTCGGGATCGGCCTCGGCTATCCGCCGGCCCGGCTCGTGCTGCTCGCGCTCGCCATCCTGTTCGGGCAGCTCTCGATCGGGTGGAGCAACGACTGGCTGGATGCCGCCCGCGATCGTGCCGTGGAGCGCACCGACAAGCCCGCCGCCCGCGGCGACGTCTCCGTCGGGACCGTCCGCGCCGCCGCGTTCGTCGCGCTGGCCGTCGCGCTGGCCCTCACCCTTCCGCTCGGGATCGGCGCCCTGGTGGTGCACGCGATCGCCATCGCGAGCGGCTGGGCGTACAACCTGGGCCTCAAGTCGACCGCGTACTCGTGGGTCCCGTTCGCCGTCGCCTTCGGCCTGCTCCCGGCCATCGCGACCCTCGGCCAGGAGCAGCCGGCGTGGCCGCAGTGGTGGGTCTACGCCGCGGGCGCTCTGCTGGGCGTCGCCGCGCACGTCACCAACGTGCTGCCCGACCTCGAGGACGACGCGCGCACCGGCATCCGCGGCCTCCCCCATCGTCTCGGCGCCCGGCCGAGCGGGCTGCTCGCGTTCTCCGCGCTCGCCCTCGCCACCCTCTTGATCACGTTCGGGCCTGGCCTCCCGGTGCGGCCGGTCCTGCTCGTGGGACTTGTGATCGGGCTCGCGGCCGCGCTCACGGGGGTCGTGCTCCTCCTGCGCCGGAGCCCCACGCGCCTGCTGATGCAGCTCATCATGACCTGCGCCATCGTCGACGTGGTGATGCTGGCGCTCGCCGGTCAGTCCGTGACGGTCTGAACCTTCTCGGCCGCCGGCACGCCGTTCCGGATGCCGATCGCCGACACCACCCCGCCGACGAGCAGCAGCAGCGCGCCCGCCAGCATCGCGCGGTGGAGACCCGCCTCGTTCAGCGTGCCGCCGACGATCATCCCGATCGCCGCGATCGCCAGCAGGCCCGCGATGCGCGACACGGCGTTGTTGACCGCGGACGCGATGCCCGCCTGCTCCGGATGGATCGCCCCGAGGATCGCGCTCGTCAGCGGCGCGACGGTGATGGCGAGCCCGACGCCGAAGAGCAGGACCGCGGGCAGCAGGGTCGTCCAGTAGTTCACGTCGGTGCCCATGGTCATCAGCCAGAGGAAGCCGCCGGCGGCGATGACCGGACCGACCGCCATGAAGAGGCGCGGACCGTACCGGCCGGCGAGCCCGCCGAAGAAGCCGGAGAGCAGCAGCATGCACAGCGTCGACGGGATGAACACGAAGCCCGCCGCGATCGCGGAGAACCCGGCGACCTGCTGCAGGAACAGCGTGACGACCAGAGGGCCGAACGAGAGCGCCCCGTAGACGAAGAAGGTCGCGATGTTGCCCACCCAGAAGTTGTGGACCCGGAACAGCCCGAGCGGCAGCATCGGCTGCTTCACCCGCGTCTCCACGACGAAGAACGCAGCCAGGCTGAGCAGGCCGACGACGAGCGGGATCCAGACCCGCGGGCTCGCCCAGCCGAAGGTCCCCTGCTCGATCAGGGCGAAGACGGTGCCCGCGAGGCCGACCGAGCCAAGGATCGCCCCCGCGATGTCGACGCGGCCGCCCATGCCGTGATCGGCAACATGCACCGTCCTCAGGAGCAGCAGGGTGACGGCGATCGGGACGACGTTGATCACGAACACCCACCGCCAGCCGAGCGTGTCGACGAACAGGCCGCCGACCACGGGACCCGCGATCATCGCGATGCCGGTCCACGCCGTCCACCGCCCGATGGCCTTCGCCTGCGCCGGACCCTCGAAGCGGGAGATGATGATCGCCAACGACGAGGGCACCAGCAGGGCGCCCGCGACACCCTGCAGCGCCCGCGCGAGCACCAGGAAGACGCCGCTCGGCGCGAAGGCGCACAGGAGCGACGTCACGCCGAACCCGATCAGCCCCGCGTACAGCACCCGCTTGCGACCGAAGACGTCGGACAGCGACCCCGCGATCAGGATGAGCGACCCGAGGGTGACGAGGTACGCGTCCACCACCCACTGCTGCAACTGCAGCCCACCGCCCAGCTCCTTGGAGATCGCCGGGAGCGCCACGTTGATGACGGCGCCGTCCAGGAAGGCGACGAAGCTCGACAGGATCGCGATGACGAGCACCCGGAGTTGAAGGGACGTCATCGGTTCGATCCGCGTTGTGGCCATGGGCTCATTCAACGTTCTTCCACGCCGCTGTGGCAAGCGGATCGGGATGGTGCGGCGTAGAGTTCGCGCATGGCTGAGCGGGAACGCACCCTCCCGGCCGGGCGGGCGGCCCCTTCGGCTCGGGTCCTCGTGCTGACGCGCCTGGCGTGGGTCGCCGTGCTCGTCGTGACCGCCGTCTTCCACGTGGTGCGCGGAGCGCCGGTCGACGCCTGGATCTACGGGCTCGGCGCCGCGGTGCTGCTGCTCGACCAGTTCGGCTGGCTGCGCATCCCGCTGCGTCTCCGGACGGACCGCGAAACCCTGTCGCGGCGGATCGTGGCAGGGGTGCTCATCGCCGTGGCTGCACTGACGGTCGCGGTCACACCGCTCTACGGGCCCGCCGACACGGCGATCGTCGTGGGGCTGGGCGTCGTGCTCCTTCCGGTGGTGTGGGCGGGCCGCGCTCCCGCAGTGGATGCCGCGCCGCTGTCCGCGACGCATGCGCTCCGCCGGGCGGCGATCCTGTGGTCGGCCGTGATCGCCGCCGGATGCCTCTGGGAGATCGCCGCCTTCTTCCTGGGCCGCGACCTTCCGGGACACGAGCAGGACTTCCCCGCGCTCTCGGACCTGCTCGACCCGGTGCTGGCCTGGCAGCCGGCCCGCGGTGTCCTCGTCGCCCTGTGGCTGCTCGGCGGCTATGCGCTCGTTCGGAGGGGGCGGAGACCATGAGGGAGGTCACGACCGCCGGCTTCGTCGTCTGCGGCCTGCTGCTCGCGGCGCTCGTTGTCCAGGCGCGGATCGCGCCCCGTACGGTGGCGCGGCTCAGCACCGTCCTCGACCTCGTCATGACCGACCGTGCCGCGCGGTTCACCATCGTGCTGTTCTGGTGGTGGATCGGGTGGCACTTCCTCGTCGTGCCGCCTCAGCCCTAGTTGTTGCCCTTGGTGCAGGTCTGCTGCGCGGCGGTCTGGCCGGTGATCGTCGACGGCAGGTCGACCGATCCCGTGCCGGTCGGAGCCGGCGTCGCACCGGCGTCCGGCGCGGGGGCAGCCGGCGTGGTCGGCGTCACCGGGGACGGCTCGCCGCCGGCGCCGGCGTCGGGCCCGGGCGATGCCGTGGCCGTCGGGTCCTCCGCCGCGCGGCCGGTGGACCCGGTGAGCTTCACCGGCTGGTCGTTCACCAGCGCCTCGTCGAGCGCGCTCGCGGCCTGGTCGTCGGGGACGACGCGGTTCGGGTTGTCGGGATCGGTGACCGCGGGGTACTGGACGAACACCATGTTGTCGAGCCCGGTGTCCTTCAGCGCGAGGGCGATCTGCACCAGGGTGGTCGGGTTGGTCAAGCTCTCCGACGGCGTGATGTTGTCCACCGCCGCCTTCGCGAGAGAGTAGAGCTGCACGGGGTTCGACAGCACCCCGCCGCTGACGATCTTGCGCGCGAGCGCCGACAGGAACACCTGCTGGTTGGAGATGCGGCCGAGGTCGCTGCCGTCGCCGACGCCGTGGCGGCTGCGCAGGAACGAGAGCGCCATATCCCCGACGATCGTGTTCTCTCCGGCCGGCAGGTCGAGCGGCGGGTTCGTGTAGTCGTCGGTGACCGGGCTCGCGAGGCAGACCGTGACGCCCCCGACGGCGTTCGACATCGCGCTCACGCCGTTGAAGTTGATGGTCGCCGCGAACGGGATGGTCAGGCCGGTCATCTTGGACACGGTCGCCACCACGCAGTTCAGGCCGCCCCGCGACAGGGCGGTGTTGAACTGCGCGTACGAGGTGCCGTCGATCGTCCCCGAGCCGTTCGGATCCGGGCAGTCCGGGATGGCCACCATGAGGTCGCGCGGGAAGCTGACAACCATCATGCTCTTGTGGTCCTGGGCGATGTGCAGCAGCATCGTGACGTCGTTGTTGCCGGCGCCGCTGCTGGCGTCCTGCTCCTCCGCGCTGTTGTAGATGCCGCCGAGGTCGCTGCGGCTGTCGGTCCCGGCGAGGAGCAGATTGATGCCGCCCGGCATCGCCGAGACGTTCGGGATGTCCTGCGGGATCGCCGACTGGCCGGGCGCCGCCTGCAGGTGGACGCCGGTCTTGATCGACCGCGCCACATCCCACACGGCGTACGCCGCGACGGACCCGACGCTCACGAAGACCACCACCACGACCGCGGCGAGCAGCTTGAGGGCGGCCACGGCTCCTCGCCGCCGGGGCAGGCGGCCGTGCCGGACGCCCTCCGGTCCGCGGGCGCGCTGGTGGCGTCGCGGCAGATCGGTCATCGGCTTCCCTCGGTCGTCGGTCGTTGACGCGATCCTAGCCGCGAAGCCTTTCCCTCCGCTGCGAAGGGCGCGGCGTGGGTGTGACCGTTCTCACCCGGGTACGGGATTTCCCCCAATTCGGCTCACCGACTCCCCCGTCGTCGCGGGGTCTTCCGGATGCCGGCGGCCGCCCGCCGCGCGCACCCTCGTCATGCGGGGGCCGCTCGGCCGCCGCGACACCCGCAGGAGGACCCCATGACCGTCACCGAACCGCGTCGGACCGGGAGCGCCGCACCCGAGATCCGCCCCTTCCACTACACCGCGTCCGACGACGAGCTCGCCGACCTCAGACGCCGCATCCTCGCCACCCGGTGGCCGGAGCGCGAGACCGTGGACGACACCTCGCAGGGCGTCCGGCTCGACGTGATGCGCGCCCTCGCCGACTACTGGGCGAACGACTACGACTGGCGGGCGGTGGAGGCGCGGCTCGCCGGGCTGGACCAGTTCGTCACCGAGATCGACGGACTCGACATCCACTTCATCCACGTCCGCTCCCCGCACGCCGACGCGCTGCCGATGATCGTCACGCATGGCTGGCCGGGCTCCATCATCGAGCAGCTGAAGATCGTCGGGCCGCTGACCGACCCCACCGCGCACGGCGCCGACGCGTCCGACGCGTTCCACCTCGTCATCCCGTCGCTCCCCGGCCACGGGTTCTCCGGCAAGCCGGATGAGACGGGATGGGACCCCATCCGGATCGCGAAGGCCTGGGCGCAGCTCATGGAGCGGCTGGGCTACGACCGGTACGTCGCCCAGGGCGGCGACTGGGGCAACGCCGTCACCGAGCAGCTGGCGCTACTGCAGCCTCCCGGACTCATCGGCATCCACACGAACATGCCGGCCACCGTCCCCGACGCCATCCAGGCCGCGCTCGACGCCCACCAGGACCCGCCGGCCGACCTCGACGACGAGGAGCGGGGCGCGTGGGACCAGCTCGCGTTCTTCTACGCGCACGGTCTCGCCTACGCGCAGGAGATGGGCAACAAGCCGCAGACGCTGTACGCGCTCGCCGACTCCCCCATCGGCCTGGCGGCGTGGATGCTCGACCACGACGCGCGCAGCTACGACCTGATCGCCCGCGTCTTCCAGGGCGGCTCGGAGGAGCTGAGCCGCGACGACGTGCTCGACAACGTGACGCTGTACTGGCTCACGAACACCGCCGTCTCGTCCGCCCGGCTGTACTGGGAGAGCAAGCTTGCCTTCTTCGCCCCGAAGGGCGTTCCGCTGCCCACCGGCGTGAGCGTCTTCCCGGACGAGATCTACGCCGCCCCGCGGACGTGGGCGACGGCGGCGTACCCGCATCTCATCCACTTCAACCGCCTCGATCGCGGTGGCCACTTCGCCGCCTGGGAGCAGCCCGAACTGTTCTCGCAGGAGGTCCGTGCGACGTTCCGGTCGCTGCGGTGACCGGGCCGGATCCGCGGCCGGTGCGGCAGCTCGACGCCGGTGGGCTGAACGTCGGCTACGTGGATGCAGGAGCAGCGGACGCGCCCCCGGTGCTGCTGCTGCACGGCTGGCCGTACGATCTCCACTGCTACGACGACGTCGTCCCGCTGCTCGTCGATGCGGGGTTCCGCGTGATCGTGCCGTTCCTCCGCGGGTACGGGACGACCACGTTCCGCGACCCGGGCGCGCTCCGCACCGGCCAGCCGGCCGCACTCGCGGACGACGCGCTCACCCTGCTCGACGCCCTCGGCATCGACGCGGCGGTCGTCGGCGGCTGCGACTGGGGCGCCCGGACGACCAACGTGCTGGCCTCTTTGTGGCCGGAGCGCGTCCTCGGGCAGGTCACGGCGAGCGGCTACCTCGTCGCCGGGCAGGCGGCGAACGCGCATCCGCTGCCGCCGGCGAGCGAGCTGGCGTGGTGGTACCAGTACTACTTCGCCACCGAGCGGGGACGCGAGGGCTACGACCGGTACCGCGACGACTTCGCGCGCCTGATCTGGCGCACGGCGTCGCCGCAGTGGGCCTTCACCGACGCGGACTTCGAGCGCAGCCGTCCCGCGTTCGCCAACCCGGACCATGTCGACATCGTCATCCACAACTACCGCTGGCGGCTCGGCCTCGCGCCCGGAGACCCGCGGTTCGACGACGTGGAGGAACGGCTCGCCGGCCGCCCGACCATCGGCGTGCCCGCGATCACCCTCGAGGGCGACGCCAACGGCGCGTTCCACCTCGAGCCCGCCGCGTACCGCGACCGGTTCACCGGGCCCTATGAACACCGGACCATCGGCGGCGGCGTCGGTCACAACCTCGCGCAGGAGGCGCCCCAGGCGTTCGCCGCCGCCGTGATCGACACCGCCCGCATGGCCGGGATCGTCGCCCGCGGATCGGAGGAGGCGTCCGGTGTCCGATGACCGCTCGCGCGGACTGTTCCGTTCGATCGCGCACCGGCTCGCCGGCGACGAGGAGGAGCTGCCCGACGAGGGCCGACTCCCGTCGTTCGCCCGGGCGACCGGGTGGCTGAACAGCGAGCCGCTGACCCCGGAGGGACTGCGCGGACGCGTCGTACTCGTCGACTTCTGGACCTACACCTGCGTCAACTGGCTGCGCACCCTCCCGTACCTCCGCGCCTGGCACGAGAAGTACACGGACGCCGGACTCACCATCGTCGGCGTGCACACCCCCGAGTTCGGCTTCGAGCACGACCGCCGCAACGTGGTCGACCGAACCGCGGCACTCGGGGTCCGCTACCCGGTCGCCGTGGACGACGAGTACGGCGTGTGGGGCGACTTCGCGAACCACTACTGGCCGGCCGTCTACCTCGCCGACGCCCACGGCCGCCTCCGCTACCACCACTTCGGCGAGGGCGAGTACGCGCGCACCGAGATGATGATCCAGCGGCTGCTGAAGGATACGGGGGCGCAGGACGTCGATCCGGATCTGGTGATGGTCGACCCGGTCGGTCTCGAGGTCGCCGCGGACTGGCGCGACCTCCGCTCACCCGAAACGTACCTCGGCTACGCGCAGAGCAGCGGTTTCGTCGACGAGTCGGCCGACCGCTACGACCGGCCCGAGCGGTACAGGGCCGACCGCCACCTGCCGCTGAACGCGTGGACGCTGGACGGCCGGTGGACGCACGCACGGCACGCCGCCGTGCTCGACGAGGTGGGAGGCGCGGTGGCCTTCGCCTTCCAGGCCCGGGATGCGAACCTCGTCATGGGTCCGACGCCGGAGGGCGCGAGCATCCCGTTCCGGGTGCTGCTCGACGGCGAGCCGCCGGGCGACGCCCACGGCACCGACGTGGACGCGGACGGCCGCGGGGTGCTCGACCGGCAGGACACATTCCAGCTGGTCCGCCAGAGCGGGCCGATCCGGCAGCGGGTCCTCGAGCTGCGCTTCGACGCGCCCGGCGCGGAGGCGTACTGCTTCACCTTCGGGTGAGGACGGCCGGCGCGCTCACGCGATCCCGTGGCGGACGGCGTAGGCGGTCGCCTCGCTCCGCCGGGCCACGCCGATCTTGCGGTACAGGCTGGTGATGTGACGCTCGATGGTGCGATCGCTCAGCCAGAGCAGCGCCGCCATCTCCTTGTTCGACAGGCCCTGTGCGAGAAGGCCGAGCACTTCGAGCTCGCGGCGCGTGAGGGAGGCGGTGAGCGGTGCGTCGGCGGCAGCCGCCGTGGGCGCCGGCGGGGTGAGCACCGACGTCGGCGCCGGCCCCTCGGCCTCGCGGGACGCCTGCTGCAGCCGCCGGGACACCGCCGACACGGCCGGCGACAGGTCGTCGATCAGCGATCGCAGCATCCGGTCGCGTCGCTCCACCTCCTGCTCGGCGTCCCGCCGCGCCGCCTGCTCCCGCGCGATCCGCCGCGCGGTGTGCAGCGCGATCGCGGCCTGACCCACCGCGACGCGTAACAGGTGCGTCTCCCGCTCGGTCGGGAAGTCCGACCGCGGGGCGGACACCGCCACGACGCCGGTGCCCCAGGGCAATGTCAGGTCGAGGGTGGCCACCTTCGCGATGCCGTCCGCGTCGTCGTCGTGCGACCGGAGCGCCCCCGCGGTCACGCCCGGACGGCGTCCCGGGCTCTGGGGTGCGTGGCCGTCGATCGCGGCCAGCAGGCGCAGCCGAGCGGCAGGCCCCGACGGCCGCCACGCCTCCAGTGCCTCCCCGTCGGGTCCGGCGAACCGGGCGAACGCCGCGTCCAGCCGCAGCATGCCGACGAGCACGCTGAGCAGCCCGTCGGCGATCTCCGTGGGGGTGTGGTCGACCCAGAGCGAGGGCAGCGCCAGCAGCGCGCCGAGGTCGCGCATCCAGGTGCGGTCCTCAGCGTCCATAGCCGCCCCGCTCCCCCAGGAACTCCTCCGGCGGCACGAAGAAGGGGTTCTCCTGCAGGATGCCGCCGATCAGCACCATCGGGTGCGTGCGGAGGATGTCGATGATGAAGGCGCCGTCGAAACGCGAGGTGTCGTACGCGCAGATGACGACGTGACGATGGCGGGCGTGCAGGAAGTTCGCGCGCGCCTCGAACTCGATCAACTCATCGGCGGTGTTCCTGTCCCCGGCAGCCCACCCCATGTCGGCGACCAGCCGGATGCGCGGCTCGGGCGCCGACCCCAGGAGCTCGTCGAGCTGGCCGAGCATGTCGTCGGGGTCGAAGCCCCCGGTGCGCAGGTAGGTCTCCGCCCACGTTCGCACCTCCGCCCGGCCGTCGGCGAGGAGCGCGGGCGCGTCGTAGCCGAGCCGCCGCAGTCGCGTGAGAGGCGCCGCGGGCGTGGCGCTGTCGACCAGGTACACGAGCCGGTCGCCGCGATCGAGGCCGTCCCGGACGAACGGGTCCAGCGCCGCGTCGGCCTCAGCACGGTCCTGCACGAAGGCGCAGACGTGCCGGTACTCATCGAGCACCCCGCCCGCGAAGGTCACGGGGTCCGCCGCGCGTCCGCTCTCCGCCATGTCCGTCATCCGCCCCGCTTCGGGAGGGTAGTGCAGGGCGCGTGGCGCGCACAACGACCGACCGACCGTTCCGCCGCCGACGCCAGGCGGCTACGCTCGCACCATGACGAACAAGACGCCGCGCGAAGAAGAGATCCAGAAGGAGCAGGAGGCGAAGGACGCCGAGAAGGAGCGCCTGGAGCAGGAGGAGGAGCGCCGGCTGCGCTGAGTCCTCTGCCGGGTGCTCAACCCCGATCCGGCTAGTCGATGGGCTGCACCTCACGCCACATGGTCGTGACGGCCGCCCCGTCGATCACCGAGCGGAACCCGCCGACCGGGCGGAAGCCCGCCCGCTCGTAGCGGTGGTCGTTGGCGGGGTTCGTGGACTCGAGATAGGCCGGAAGGCCCTGCGCGTCGAAGGCCCGCAGGCTCTCGGCCAGCAGCTCCTGGCCGATCCCCCGGCCGCGATGGTCCGGGTGCGTCGCCAGCAGGCTCAGGTACATGTGGGGCCCGTCGTGCGGGTGCGACTCCTCGAACCGCTTCCACAGGCGCTGGTAGGCGTCGAAGCGGTCGGGCGTCAGCGTCCGCCGCATGAGGGCGTCGACCCCTGCCTCCTGCTCGTCGGTCAGCTCGGCCACGTCCGGCGGCAGCAAGATCGCGACGGTCGACGCCTCGCCACCCGGACCGTCGGCGAGGCGGACGGCGCCGTGCGGGATGGCTCCCTCGACGAAGAACCGCCAGAACGGCTCCAGGTGTGCGCTGCTCCCGTCGGCCGCCTCGAGCGCGGGACCCCAGACCGGGTCGTCGCGGAACGCGAGCGCGATCGTCGCGGTGATGGCGTCGGCGTCGGCGGGAGTGGCGCTGCGGGTCTGCATACGGAGAACTGTAGCGGCAAAGAAAAGACCCCCGGGCGGAGCGTTTCCGCTCACGACCGGGGGTTTCGGTGGATCTGAGGGGACTCGAACCCCTGACCCCCTGCATGCCATGCAGGTGCGCTACCAGCTGCGCCACAGACCCAGAGTGTGTTCCGTTCGGCCTTTCGGACCTCCCGGGACAACTCCTCAACCTTACTACATCGCGGGCGGCAGAAAAAACTGAGTGCCGCTCGCCTCAGTCGAACAGCTCGCTGAGCCAGTTCTCGCGCTTCTTCTTATAGGGGCGCTGGCCGTACTGCGGCTCGCGGTACTGCGGCTCCCGGTACTGCGGCTCGCCGTACTGCGGCTCGGCGTACGCCTGCGGAGCTGCCACGGCCGGCGCAGGCTGCACGCCCGCCCGGTCGATGATCTTGTCCAGTTCGCCGCGGTCGAGCCAGACACCCCGGCACTCCGGGCAGTAGTCGATCTCGATGCCGTGACGCTCGCTCATCACGAGGGTCGCGTTGTCGGTGGGACACTTCATGCACCCATCCAAACGGGCGATCATGAGAGGGTTCTCAGGCGAACCCTCAAGAAGGCTGGGAGCCTACTCGGCCGCCTCGTGGACCGGGAGCTCGATGGGGAGCACCGGGCAGTCCTTCCACAGTCGCTCCAGCGCGTAGTACATGCGGTCCTCCTCGTGGAAGACATGCACGACCAGGTCTCCGAAGTCGAGCAGCACCCAGCGCCCCTCGGCCTTGCCCTCGCGACGGAGCGTCTTGATGCCGGCTTCGTTGAGCTTGTCCTCGACCTCCGAGGCGATCGCGAGCACGTTGCGCTCGACGCGCCCGCTGGCCAGCAGGAACACGTCGGTCAGCGGCAGCGGGCCGGAGACGTCGAGGGCGACGAGATCCTGCGCGCCCTTCGAGTCGGCGGCGGCGGCTGCCACCTGCAGGATGTCCCGGGCGTGCTGGGATGCGGTCACAGAGAGTCCTCCGGTCGCGTTCGGTGCGAGGGTGATGCGTAGATGGATGCGGACGCGCGGATGATCAGAACACCTTCAGGACGTAGGCCGCGACGAGCAGGCCGATGACGCCGACGGCGAGGACGCCAGCGACGGTCATCAGGATGACCGGGAGGGCGTTGCCGCGCTTCTTGGGCGGCGCGATCACGCCGCGGGTCGAGGTGTGCGTGCTGATGGCGCGGGATGCCCGCACCGGCTGCACCTCGGACGTGTTGAACTCGTTCTCCTCGCCGTCGAGCAGGCGGTCGATGTCGGAGGAGTCGATGCGGTCGGGGTGCGCGCCGGTCGCTCCCATGCCGCGCGGAAGGTCGATCGACCCGGTGACCAGGATCTCACCGGTCTGGGTGAGTGGCGAGCTGACGTCCGGCTGCGGGATGACCGGCAGGATGAGAGCGTTGGTCGTGGTCGCAGCGGTGGACTGGGTGACGTTGCGGGTCGTGATCGGCTGGTTCTGGTCGTCCAGTTCGGCCGCGGTCGACCAGTGACCGGTCGGCGGGGTGAAGGGGCGGCGCTCCTGCGCGGAGGTGTCCTCCTCCGGTTCGGCGGCGACAGCGGCCGCCGGCGCGGGCGCAGGCGTCTCGGCCTTGGGGGCGGACGGAGCGCCGAACGCGGCGAAGGGCGAGGTGGCGCTCTGGGTCACCGTGGTCTCGGGCTCGGCGGTGCGCGAGGCGCCGGGAGCGGACGACGGGGTGAGCGGAGCGAACGGCCACGCTGACTTCTCGCTGGTGGCCGGTGCGTCGGCCTCGGTCGGAACGGCGGTCGCGCTGGAGGCGGCTGCCGAGTCCTCCGCACCCTTCGCGGCCTCGGATTCGGGGCCGGACGTGAAGGTCACCGGGAACACCGGATCGCCGACGGTCGCCGGATGATTTGCCTGAGCGTTGGCCTCCTGCGCCTGCAGCATGGCCCGCAGTTCGCGCCGCGTGAGCGTGCGCTCCGGGGTCGCATCGCCGGCCGAGGGCGTGGTCGTCGACGACACCGGGGCACTGGAGGCGGCTGCGGGCGCCGAGTTCGCGGGCTGCAGGATCGCCATCGGCTGGGTGACCGGCTCGGGCTGCGAGGGGTCGGACGCCTGGCGGAACAGACCGAAGGAGTCGCCGGACGGCGAAGACACTCCGGGCTCGGCGAAGGCACTCGCCGGGATCGCGGGGCGCTCGGCCGCCGGAGCCGCGGCGGCGGTCTGAGCCGCGGCGGTCTGAGACGCGGCGGTCTCGGTGCCAGCGGTCTCGGGGCCAGCGGTCTCGGCAGCAGCGGCCTGGTCCTCCGCACGCTGCCCGGACGTGGTCATCTCCGGGATCTGGCCCGCAGGGGTCGGCTCGGCCGTGCCCGCGCGACGCGAGCGCTCGAACTCCCGTGCCTGTCGCCGCGTCTGCGCCTGCGGCTGGCCCGTCGGCGGCTGTTCAGGCCACGATGTCATGCCACGCTCCGATACAGATGGTGCTTGGAGATGTACTGAACGACCCCGTCCGGCACCAGGTACCAGACCGGGAATCCCCTGCTGACCCGGCTCCTGCAATCGGTCGAGGAGATCGCCAGGGCCGGAACTTCCAATAAGCTTACGTCCTGCTCCGGTAATCCAGAAATACTCAAGTCGTGTCCCGGGCGACTCACAGCAACGAAGTGGGCCAGCTCCCAGAGCTCGTCCACGTCGCGCCAGCTCAGGATCTGAGCGATCGCGTCCGCACCGGTGATGAAGAAGAGCTCGGCGTCGGGGCGCTCCTCGTGGAGGTCGCGCAACGTGTCGATCGTGTAGGTGGGGCCGCCGCGGTCGATGTCGACGCGGCTGACGGTGAACCGCGGGTTGGACGCGGTGGCGATGACCGTCATCAGGTAGCGGTGCTCCGCCGGGGTGACCGGACCCTTCTGCCAGGGCTGCCCGGTCGGCACGAAGATGACCTCGTCCAGGTCGAACGACTGGGCGACCTCGCTGGCGGCGACCAGGTGGCCGTGGTGGATCGGGTCGAAGGTGCCGCCCATCACGCCGATCCGCGGCCGTCCCGTCTGCGTCAGTTCCATGCCGCGGTCAGCCCGCGCCCGGGCCGGCTCAGTGTCCCTGGGTCGGGTGGCCGGTGCCGTGGTGCGTGGCACCCGGGGCGCCGGCGTGGGCGGCCGCGTCCGGAGCGGAGCGGTGGCTGTGCCGGTTGGCGACGTCCCTGAAGCTCCAGATCACGAACGCGAGGGCGATGAAGATGACGATCGCGATGGCGCCGAACGCCCAGGCCGGCATCGGGAGCTCGACGTGCGTCTCGGCCTCGGCGAGGACGGTCGTCAGGAATGACATCGTGCTCGGTCCTTTCTTAGGGCACTGCCCTTTCTGCGGACCTCACGGCCCGATGATGAGTCTAGCGGTCGCCTACGCCCGGACCTGGCCGGACCCGCGGACGATCCACTTGGTGCTGGTGAGCTCGGGCAGCCCCATGGGCCCCCGCGCGTGCAGTTTCTGGGTCGAGATGCCGACCTCGGCGCCGAAGCCGAACTCGCCGCCGTCTGTGAAGCGCGTCGAGGCGTTGACCATGACGACCGCCGAGTCGACCTCGGCGAGGAAGCGCTCGGCGTTCTCCAGGTCGCTCGTGATGATCGACTCGGTGTGCTGTGTCGAGTACCGGCGGATGTGGTCGATCGCCTCGTCGAGGTCGTCGACGACCTTGACCGAGATGTCGAGACTCATGTGCTCGGTGGCGTAGTCCTCGTCGGTCACGGGCACCCCGTCCGGAGCGAACGGCAGCGCCCGCTCGTCGGCGTGGATGGTGACCCCGGCGTCGCGCAGTGCGCCGAGCACCGGCGGCAGCAGCCGGTCGGCAGCGGCACGGTGCACCAGCAGCGTCTCGACCGCGTTGCACACGCTCGGCCGCTGGACCTTGGCGTTCCGCACGATGTCGACCGCCCAGTCCTCGCGAGCCGACTCGTCGAGCACCACGTGCACGACGCCGGCGCCCGTCTCGATGACCGGGACCGTGGACTGGGTGACGACCGTCTGGATGAGGTCAGCGCTCCCGCGCGGGATGAGCACGTCGACGAAGCCGCGCGCCGTCATCAGCTCGGCGGCGCCCTCTCGGCCGAAGTCGTCGATGGTCTGAACCGCGTCAGCGGGCAGACCGGCCGACGCCAGAGCCTGCTGGATCACCCGCACCAGCACGCGGTTGGTCTCGATGGCGGCACTCCCGCCGCGGAGCACCGCCGCATTGCCGCTCTTGATCGCGAGCGCCGCGATGTCGATGGTCACGTTGGGCCGCGCTTCGTAGATCGCGCCGACGACGCCGAACGGCACACGCACCTGCGTGATCTTGACGCCGTTCGGCAGCGAGCTGCCGCGCACCGCCTGGCCGACGGGGTCAGTCAGCCCGACGACCTCGAGCACCGCGTCGGCGAGACCCTGCAGGCGCGCCGGGCTCAGCGTCAGCCGGTCGAGGAGCCCCGTCGACAGGCCGTTCTCGCGGCCGTTCGCCAGGTCGAGCTCGTTGGCCGCCAGCACCTCGGCCGAGGACGCGAGCACACCGTCGGCGATCGCCCGCAGCGCGCGGTTCTTCTGCTCCGTGTTGGCCACGGCCAGCGCGCGCGACGCGGTCTTGGCGGCAGCGAGCCGTTCGTGCAGCGACAGCGTGGCGGCAGGCGCCTGGGTGATCGAGGACATGCGTCGATTCTAAGACGCAGCGGCGTCCGAGGTGACGGCCGGCGACGAACCTGTGGACGAGGTGGCGTCGGTCGGCGCAGGCGCGAACCAGGTGCCGACCTGCTCGCCGCGCAGCGCCTGCGACACCAGCGAGGTCGCGGTCAGGACGACGGCCGTGCCGCGCTCGGCGGCCTGTCGCGCCGCGGACACCTTGGTCACCGCTCCCCCGCTGCCGACGCCGGAGAGACCGGTGGAGCCGATCTCCACACCGGCGAGCTCGTCGTCCCAGCCGACGTGCTCGATGCGCTCGGCGCCGGGCTCGTGCGGCGGCTTCGTGTACAGGGCGTCCACATCCGACAGCAGCACCAGCAGGTCCGCCTCGACCAGCAGCGCGACGAGAGCCGCCAGCCGGTCGTTGTCGCCGAACCGGATCTCGTGCGTCGCCACCGTGTCGTTCTCGTTGACGATCGGCAGGATGCGGAGGTCGAGCAGCCGCTCCATGGCCCGCTTCGCGTTGCTCCGGTGCGTCGGGTTCTCCATGTCACCGGCCGTCAGCAGCACCTGGCCCGCCACGATGTCGTAGCGGTCGAGGCTGTCCTGATAGCGGTAGATCAGCACGTTCTGGCCGACCGCCGCCGCGGCCTGCTGCGTCGCGAGGTCGGTGGGACGCTCCGAGAGCGACAGGTACGGGATACCGGTCGCGATGGCACCGGAGGACACGAGGATGACCTGCGTGCCACGACCGTGCGCCTCGGCGAGGGCGTCGACCAGCGGCGCGATCTGTCCCGCGTTCTCGCCGCTGATGGACGACGAGCCCACCTTGACGACGATGCGCCGGGCGGTCGGGATCTGGCTGCGGTCGTCGATCGTCATCCCTCGCTGCTCTCCTCCTCCGCCGTGGGCACGGCGTTCTCGTCGTAGCTGTCGTCCTGCCAGAGTCCCGCCTCGCGTTCGCGCAGGAGCTCTTCGCGGGCCTCCGCCTTGGCGTCCATCCGATCGAAGTAGTCCTCGCGGCGCTGGTTGCGCGTCGGCCGGGCGTTGGTGTCCAGGCGCGAGTCGGTACCGCGCGGCGCCGTGATGAGCTCCGCGGTCGAGGTGAGCGTGGGCTCCCAGTCGAACACGACGCCGTTGTTCCGGCCGATGACGACGGTGGACCCGGCGACCGCGCCGGCGCGCACCAGCGCGTCTTCCACGCCCAGCTTCGCGAGACGGTCGGCCAGGTAGCCGACGGCCTCGTCGTTGGCGAAGTCGGTCTGGGCGACCCAGCGCTCGGGCTTCGCGCCCAGGATGCGGTAGACGGGGCCATCGGTGCCGCCCTCGACCTTCACCACGTAGCCGGAGTCGTCCACAGCCTTCGGCCGGATGACGATCCGCGGGCGCGCCTGCTCCAGCTCCAGCTGCTCCGTACGGGCCTTCTCGACGATCTCGGCCAGCGCGAACGACAGGGGGCGCAGGCCCTCGTGGCTGACGGTGGAGATCTCGAACACGCGGTAGCCGCGCTGCTCGAGCTCCGGGCGGACGAACTCGGCGAGCTCGCGCGCATCCGGCACGTCGATCTTGTTGAGGGCGATCAGCTGCGGGCGCTCCAGGAGCGGCGTCTGGCCTTCCGGCACGGGATAGGCGGCGAGCTCGGCGAGGATGACGTCGAGGTCGCTCAGCGGGTCGCGTCCGGGCTCGAGGGTCGCGCAGTCGAGCACATGCAGCAGGGCCGAGCACCGCTCGACGTGGCGCAGGAACTCCAGCCCCAGGCCGCGTCCCTCGCTCGCGCCCTCGATGAGGCCGGGGACGTCGGCGACGGTGTAGCGCACGTCGCCCGCCTGCACGACCCCGAGGTTCGGGTGGAGGGTCGTGAACGGGTAGTCGGCGATCTTCGGCTTGGCCGCGGAGAGCGCGGCGATCAGGCTCGACTTGCCGGCCGAGGGGTAGCCGACGAGCGCGATGTCGGCGACGGTCTTGAGCTCGAGGCGGATGTCGCCCTCCCACCCGGGCGTGCCGAGCAGGGCGAAGCCGGGCGCCTTGCGCTTCGGGTTCGCCAGAGCCGCGTTGCCGAGGCCGCCGACGCCGCCGGCCGCCGCGACGAAGCGCATGCCGGGCTCGGTGAGGTCCGCGAGCTCCACGCCGTCCTCATCCTTGACGACGGTTCCGACCGGGACGGGCAGCTCGAGGTCTTCGCCGGTGTGGCCGCTGCGGTGATCGCCCATCCCGAACCCGCCGTTCTCGCTCGCGCGATGCGGGTGGCGGTGGTAGCCGAGCAGGGTGGTGACCTGCGGGTCGGCGACGAGGATGATGTCTCCGCCGTTGCCGCCGTTGCCGCCGTCGGGGCCGGCCAGGGGCTTGAACTTCTCGCGGCGGACCGAGACGCACCCGTTTCCGCCGTTGCCCGCGCGCAAGTGCAATGTCACGCGGTCGACGAACGTCGCCATGGTGCTCTCCTATGTGTGGTGAAACGGCGGATGGGCGGGCCGAAGCCCGCCCATCCGGAAGTGGTGCTGGTGGCGACGGCTCAGGCCGAGGCCTCCACGATGTTGACGACCTTGCGGCCGCCCTTGGTGCCGAACTCGACCGCACCGGCGGCGAGGGCGAACAGCGTGTCGTCGCCGCCACGGCCGACGTTCACGCCGGGGTGGAAGTGCGTGCCGCGCTGGCGGACGAGGATCTCACCCGCGTTGACGGTCTGGCCGCCGAAGCGCTTGACGCCGAGGCGCTGCGCGTTGGAGTCGCGGCCGTTGCGAGTGGAGCTCGCTCCCTTTTTGTGTGCCATGGTTTCTTCTCCTCGAGAACGGTCTGTCGGCTACTTGATGCCGGTGATCTTGACGCGCGTGAGCTCCTGACGGTGGCCCTGGCGCTTCTTGTAGCCGGTCTTGTTCTTGAACTTCTGGATGACGATCTTCGGGCCGCGGAGGTCGCCCAGGACCTCGGCGGTCACGACGACCTTCGCGAGCGACTTGGCGTCGGAGGTGATCGTGTCACCGTCGACCAGCAGCACGGGCGCGAGCTGGACCGTGCCGTTCTCGTCGGCCTTGATGCGGTCCATCGTCACGATGGTGCCGACCTCGACCTTCTCCTGCCGGCCACCGGCGCGCACAACTGCGTAAACCACTTGTCAGTACCTTTTCGTCGGGGAACAGTTCCCGGCGCAGCCGCGGACCTGGTCCTGCTCTTCTACTTTGTTGGATATCACTGGCGAGTCCGCCCGTTCGCGTGCTGCGACCGACGGCTCTCAGAAAACCATGTTGGCGGCCGAGCAGCACCCGGCACACACCAACGGTCAACTTTACCCGACGCCCCGGCCATCGTCAATTCGCTGGGAAGCCTTCCGGCCGGCGTCGGAGCCCGTTCCTAGAATCATTCTATGACGGTCCTGATCGATCCCCCGGCATGGCCGGCCCACGGCATGTTGTGGTCGCACCTGGTCAGCGACGCGTCGCTCGACGAGCTGCACGCCTTCGCCGCGGCCAACGGCATCCAGTCCCGGGCGTTCGACCTCGACCACTACGACGTTCCCGACCGGCGCTACGACGAGCTCGTGGCCGCCGGGGCGCATCCCGTCTCCGGCCACGAGCTCGTGTCGCGACTGATCGCCAGCGGCCTGCGGGTGAAGGCCCGTGACCGCGTGCGGCGCCACTGAAGCGCTACTCGCCCTTCGGGGCCAGTTCGCCGCCGGCGATGACCGCGGTGCTGGCTCGACGGCTGCGGCTGCGGCCCTGTCCCGGCTCCTTCGGAGCGGGCAGCGCGTCGAGCACGGAGTCGAGCAGCAGCTCGGTCTCGTGCTGCGACGGCCGCTGGGGCGCGTGCACCGGCGCGGGCTCGGGGAGCTCGATCAGCGGGATACCGGCGTCGGCGGACTCCTGCGCAGCTTCCGGAGCATCCTCGGCCTGTGCCGGGTGCTCCTGCGCAGCGGCCTGCTGCTCCGGCGCCTGCTGACGGTCGGCGCCGCCCTTGCCCTTGCGGCGGCGCTTCTTGGTGGCCGTGACCTCGGTCACCGTCACCTCGGCGACGGTGACCTCCGCCACCTCCAGCTGCTCGCCCTCGGACGGCTTGGCCTCGTCCTCGTGGTGGTGGATGGTCGACGCCGCGATCTTGGCGAGCGCGTTCTTCGCGTCGTCGGTGATCTCGTGCGTGCCGGCGTGGCCGTTCCCGTTGCCGTTCCCGTTCGCGGCTCCGCCGTTGCCGTTCCCGGCGCCGGAGCCCCCGTTGCCGTTGCCGCCACGGCCGCGACGGCGCTCGTTCGGCTGCTGCTGCGGCTGGCGGTGCTTCACCACCGGGTCGTGGTGGACGATCACGCCGCGGCCCGCGCAGACCTCGCACGCCTCGCTGAACGTCTCGAGAAGGCCGAGGCCGAGCTTCTTGCGGGTCATCTGCACGAGTCCGAGCGAGGTCACCTCGGCGACCTGGTGCTTGGTCCGGTCGCGGCTCAGGCACTCCACCAGGCGGCGGAGGACGAGGTCGCGGTTCGACTCGAGCACCATGTCGATGAAGTCGACGACGATGATGCCGCCGATGTCGCGCAGGCGCAGCTGGCGGACGATCTCCTCCGCGGCCTCGAGGTTGTTCTTGGTGACGGTCTCCTCCAGGTTGCCGCCGGAGCCGACGTACTTGCCGGTGTTGACGTCCACGACCGTCATCGCCTCGGTGCGGTCGATCACGAGCGAACCACCCGAGGGCAGCCACACCTTGCGCTCCAGCGCCTTCTCGATCTGCTCGGTGATGCGGTACTCGTCGAACGCGTCGCGCTCGCCCTCGTACGGCTCCACGCGGTCGAGCAGGTCGGGAGCGACCTGACGGAGGTAGTTCTCGATCGTCTGGCGCGCGTCGTCGCCGGCGATGATCAGCTTCTGGAAGTCCTCGTTGAAGACGTCGCGGATGATCTTGATCAGGAGGTCCGGCTCGCTGTGGAGCAGCGCGGGGGCCTGCTGGGTCTCGACGCGCTGGCTGATGTCCGCCCACTGCGCGGTGAGGCGGTTGACGTCGAGCGTCAGCTGCTCCTCGGTTGCGCCCTCGGCGGCGGTGCGGACGATCACGCCGGCGCTCTCCGGCAGCACCTCCTTGAGGATCTTCTTGAGGCGCGCGCGCTCGGTGTCCGGAAGCTTGCGGCTGATGCCGTTCATGGAGCCGTTGGGCACGTACACGAGGTAACGGCCGGGCAGCGAGATCTGGCTGGTGAGCCGGGCGCCCTTGTGGCCGACCGGGTCCTTCGTGACCTGGACGAGGACGCGGTCCCCCGCCTTCAGCGCCAGCTCGATGCGGCGCGGCTGGTTGCCGGTCTCGACGGCATCCCAGTCGACCTCGCCGGAGTACAGCACGGCGTTGCGGCCACGGCCGATGTCGACGAAGGCGGCCTCCATGCTCGGCAGGACGTTCTGCACCCGGCCGAGGTAGACGTTGCCGATGAGCGACGCCTCCTGCGAGCGGGCGACGTAGTGCTCGACGAGGACCTTGTCCTCCAGCACGCCGATCTGGATGCGTCCGCCTTTGGAGCGGACCACCATCTGGCGGTCGACGGACTCGCGGCGGGCCAGGAACTCGGCCTCGGTGATGACGGGACGGCGGCGACCGGCGTCGCGGCCGTCGCGGCGGCGCTGCTTCTTCGCCTCGAGGCGCGTGGAGCCCTTGACCTTCTGGGGCTCGGTGATCAGCTCCGGCTCGCGCGGCGTACGGACCTTGACGACGGTATTGGCCGGGTCGTTGGCCCCTTCGCGGCCGGATTCCCCGGCGCGGCGGCGGGAGCGGCGGCGGACGCCGGTGGCCGGCTCCTCCTCGCCCTCCGGAAGCGGGGGCAGCGGGAGGATGTCGGGCGCCTGGAAGAGCAGCGTGGTCGGTGGCAGGCCGGGCGCGGAGGCCGCGGCCGGGGTCTCGCCGTCGCCCAGCTTCTCCGGGAGAGCCGGCGGCTCCGGCGTCACGGGCGCGGTCGGGTCGACCTGCGCCGCGGGAGCGGTCTGCTCGGCCGGAGCGTCGGCGGCAGGCGCGTCGGCGGCCGGCGCCTCGGCGGCCGGCTCCTCGGCGACGGGCGCGTCAGGCGTCGGCGTGACGGTCTCGGAAATGCTCGGTGCCGCTCTCTTCACCACGCGTCGCGCGCCGAAGAGGCCCTTGCGCTTCCGTCCTCCCGTCTCCGTCTCGTTGTCGTTCGTGTTGTCGATATTCTCGTTATCCACCATCGCTGGTGCACTCCTCGACCGGCGGCGGTTCCCCGCTCGCCGGGTACTCTCCGTCGGGAGGCGGCGCGTGCGGCGCCTCCCTCAATCCTGTTCGGATGCCGCCGGGCTCGTGGCGCGGCGGGCCTCCTTCTCACTGTTCTGCGCCGGCCTCTTCGGCCGGCCTTTCACTGGGCGCTCCAGGGCGCCCGCAAGCCTTTTGTCGTTCCTCCCGGCCGGGGCCGGGACGACTGCTGCAACGATTATCGCACGGGCCGCGCTCCGGGAGGTCTCCTCCCAGGGCGACACGCAGGCGTCGTGCCATAATCCGAGGGTGTCCGACCTTCCCACCGAGGCCGCCTACCGCCGCCCGACCGCTCTCGCCGTGTTCCTCATCGTCGCCGGGGCCATCGGCCTCTGGGCCGCGTTCATGCTCACGGTGGACAAGTTCCACCTGCTCGAGGACCCGAACGCGCAGCTGTCCTGCAACTTCTCGGTGCTGGTCGGCTGCTCCAAGAACCTGAACTCCTGGCAGGGCTCGCTGCTCGGCTTCCCGAACCCCCTGCTCGGGATCGGCGGCTGGACGGCCACGATCGCCGTCGGCGTGGGCCTCCTCGCGACCCGCGCGCGCTTCGCCCGCTGGTACTGGATCGCGTTCAACGTCGGCGTGCTGCTGGCGCTGGTGCTCGTCATCTTCCTGATCACGCAGTCGCTGACGGTGCTCAACGTGCTGTGCCCGTGGTGCATGGTCACCTGGGTGGTCACCATCCCGACGTTCTGGGCGGTGACGCTGTACAACCTCAAGGAGGGCAACATCCCCGTGCCGGAGCGAGCGCGTCGCGTGTTCGCGACGCTGTACAGCTGGGTGCCCCTCATCACGATCGTCTGCTACGCGATCGTCGCCGTCCTGGCGCAGATCCAGCTCGACTGGATCCACCGCGCCTTCATCTGACCCTTCTGGTTGACGCGACACGCCGTCCGGTCGGGTGACCGGACGGCGTGTCGCGTCAAGGAGAAGCAGTGGCGGGTCAGCCGAACCAGAGGGCGAGCTCGCGCTGGGCGGACTCGGGCGAGTCGGATCCGTGCACGAGGTTCTGCTGCACCTTCAGGCCCCAGTCGCGGGCCAGGTCGCCGCGGATGGTGCCGGGGGCGGCGGTTGTCGGGTCGGTCGCGCCGGCGAGCGAGCGGAAGCCCTCGATGACGCGGTTGCCCGCGAGGCGGATGGCCACGATCGGGCCCGACTCCATGAACTCCACCAGCGGCTCGTAGAACGGCTTGCCCTCGTGCTCGGCGTAGTGCTGCGCGAGCAGGTCGCGGTCGGCCTGCAGCATCCGCAGGTCGACGAGCGAGTAGCCCTTCGCCTCGATGCGGCGCAGGATCTCGCCGGTCAGGCTGCGAGCGACACCGTCCGGCTTGATGAGGACGAGGGTCTCTTCGACGGCACTGGTCATGGGTTCTCCGTTCCGTTTCCGGCAGCCCGTGCGGCTGCCTGATTGTTTCGGTCGATGCGCGCGGCGGCGATCATGCAGTACGCCCACATGGCGGTGAAGATCGCGCCGACGATGAAGAAGGCGGGGACGAGGAGGCCGGCGGCCACGAGGACCACCTGCACGATCCATCCGAGGACCACGCCGACGGTGTTCCGCAGCAGCCCGATCGCGACGATCATCAGCACGATCAGCGCCGCTCCCCCGCCGAGTGCGACCCACGCGGGCAGCGCCTGCAGGCCGAACAGCACCAGCGCGCCGAGGAACACGACCAGCAGTTCGAAGCCGAGGACGATGGAGCCGAGCATCTCCCGCAGGGAGCGCTGACGGCGTGGCCGCCCGGCCTTCGGCGCGGGCTCGGGCGCGTCGGTCACGACGCCGCCTGCTTCCACTCCTGCTCCTCGGCGTACGCCATCGCCTGACCGACCAGCACGATGCTGCCGGCGACGACGACGGCGCGCTTCGGCCCGTCCTGGGCCCACTCGCGGGCGCCCTCGAGCGCGTCGATCGCGTCCGAGTAGACGATGACCGCCTCGTCGCCGACCTCGTCGCGGACCAGGTCGCCGAAGTCCTCGGCGTCGCGCGCCCGGTCGGAGCCGGGCTGCGTCACGAAGAACTGGGTGGCCACTGGAGCGAGCGCGCGGATGACGCCCCGCGCGTCCTTGTCCTCCAGGATGCCGACGACGAACGTGATCTCGTCGAAGTCGAAGTAGCTGCGGAGCGCGCTCGCGAGGGTTTCAGCACCGGCCGGGTTGTGCGCGGCGTCGACGAGGATGCTCGGCTCGATGCCGATGAGCTGGAGGCGTCCGGGCGAGGTCGCCGTCGCGAAGCCCTCCTCGACCAGGTCGGCCTTGAGCGGCTGCGTACCACGGCCGAGGAAGGTCTCGACCGCCGCGACCGCCACAGCGGCGTTCTGCGCCTGGTGGTCGCCGTACAGCGGCAGGAAGACGTCCTCGTAGGTGGCCGCCCGGCCGCGGATCGTGACGAGCTGGCCGCCCACGGCGACGCGCGTCGCGGCGACGTCGAAGTCGCGCGGCTGCTCGGCGAACGTCGACTCGGTCAGCTCGGACGCCTCCCGCAGCACGCGGTCCGCCTCCGGCGCCTGCGACGACGACACGACGTCCGCCGACGGCTTGATGATGCCGGACTTGGTGCGCGCGATCTCCTCGACGGTGTCGCCGAGCGCCTTGGTGTGGTCGAGCGCGATCGGCGTGAAGACCGCCACCTGGCCGTCGCCGACGTTGGTCGAGTCCCACTCGCCGCCCATGCCGACCTCGATCACGGCGACGTCGACCGGGGCGTCCGCGAACGCGGAGAAGGCGAGCGCGGTCAGCGCCTCGAAGAACGTCAGCGGCGCCTTGCCCTGCTCCTCCAGCTCCGCGTCGACGATGTCGAGGTACGGGCTGATGTCGTCCCAGTTGCGCACCAGCGCCTCGTCCGCGATGGGTTCGCCGTCGATGACGATGCGCTCGTTGAAGCGCACCAGGTGCGGGCTCGTGAGCAGGCCAGTGCGCAGCCCGTAGGCGCGCAGCAGGCTCTCGGCGATGCGGCTCGTCGACGTCTTGCCGTTGGTGCCGGTGATGTGGATGATCGGGTACGCCCGCTGCGGGTCGCCCAGCAGCTCCACGGCACGGCGGGTGGCCTCGAGACGCCGTTCGGGCGCCCCCTCGCCGATGCGGGCGAGCAGGGCCTGGTAGACCTCGTCCGCGCGGTCGCGGAAGTCCTCGTCGTCGGTCACAGGGCCGCCTCCTCCACCTTGGTCACGCCGACCGTGAACGCACCGGCGTTGGCGAACTGCCCGGCGCCGAAGCCCTGCGCGAAGGCCGCGTCCTCGTCCGATGCTCCCGCAGCCGACACCTGCACCGCCAGGGCCAGCGTCTCGGTCGCGATGTCGACGTCGCCGGCGAGACCGAGCGCGCGCGCGTCGTCCTCGTGCTCGAACGTCAGGCTCAGCCGGATGCGGTCGCTCACGTCGAGCCCGGCCGCCTTGCGGGTGTCCTGCACCGCGCGGATCACGTCGCGCGCCAGACCCTCGGCCTCCAGCTCCGGCGTGGTCGCGGTGTCGAGCAGCACGAAGCCGCCGCCCGCGAGCAGCGCCAGCGCCGAGCTGTCGTCGCCGGTGCCGGCGGTCTCGAGCACGAGGTCGTACTCCCCCTCCACCAGCTGGATGCCGCCCACGGTCACGACGCCGTCCGCCTCGGACCAGTCGCCGGCGCGCGCGGCCTGGATCACCTGCTGCACCTGCTTGCCGAGGCGCGGACCCGCAGCCCTGGCGTTGACGGTCAGCTTGCTCGTGATGCCGTAGCGCGCCGCGCTGTCGTCCTGCAGCTCGACCAGCTCGACCGCCTTGACGTTGAGCTCGTCGCGCAGGATGCCCTCGAAGGGACGCAGCGCCTCCGCGTTCTCGGCGACCACGGTCAACGACGCGAGCGGCAGGCGCACGCGGCGGCCTGCCTGCTTGCGCAGCGACAGCGCGGTCGAGCTGATCGCGCGGATCCGGTCCATCGCGTCCACCAGGGCGTCGTCGGCCGGGAACTCCCCCGCCTCCGGCCAGTCCGTGAGGTGCACGGAGCGGCCGCCGGTGAGGTCCTTCCAGATGCGCTCGCTGACGAGCGGCAGCAAGGGGGCTGCGACACGGGTCAGCGTCTCGAGCACCGTGTACAGCGTGTCGAACGCCTCGGAACCGTTGCCCGACTCATCCACGCCCTCCCAGAACCGGTCGCGCGAGCGGCGCACGTACCAGTTGGTGAGCACGTCGGCGAAGTCGCGCAGCTTTGCTGCGGCGAGCGTCGAGTCCAGACCCTCCAGGTCGGCCGTGACCTCCTCCACCAGATCGCGGGTCTTGGCGAGCAGGTAGCGGTCGAGCACGTCGGTGGACGCGGTGGAGCGCTTCGCCTCGTAACCGGTCGCGTTGGCGTACAGCGAGAAGAAGTACCAGGTGTTCCACAGCGGCAGCAGAACCTGGCGGACGCCCTCTCGGATGCCCTCCTCGGTGACGACGAGGTTGCCGCCGCGCAGCACCGGGCTCGACATGAGGAACCAGCGCATCGCGTCGGAGCCGTCACGGTCGAAGACCTCGTTGACGTCGGGGTAGTTGCGCAGCGACTTGGACATCTTCTGCCCGTCGCTGCCCAGCACGATGCCGTGGCTGATCACGTTCTTGAACGCGGGCCGGTCGAACAGCGCGGTGGCGAGCGTGTGCAGCAGGTAGAACCAGCCGCGCGTCTGCCCGATGTACTCGACGATGAAGTCGGCCGGGTTGTGCGTGTCGAACCAGTCGTGGTTCTCGAACGGATAGTGCACCTGCGCGAACGGCATCGAGCCGGAGTCGAACCACACGTCGAGCACGTCCGGGATGCGGCGCATCGTGGAGCGGCCGGTCGGGTCGTCCGGGTTCGGGCGCGTCAGCTCGTCGATGAAGGGACGGTGCAGGTCCGGCTCCCCCGCGGCGTTGAGCGGCAGGCGGCCGAAGTCGCGCTCCAGGTCCTCCAGGGAACCGTAGACGTCGACGCGCGGGTACGCCGGGTCGTCGCTCTTCCAGACCGGGATCGGCGAGCCGAAGTACCGGTTGCGCGAGACGGACCAGTCGCGGGCGCCGGCGAGCCACTTGCCGAACTGGCCGTCCTTGACGTTCTCGGGCACCCAGGTGATCTGCTGGTTGAGCTCGCCCATCCGGTCGCGGAAGTCGGTGACCCGGACGAACCAGCTCGACACCGCCTTGTAGATCAGCGGGTTACGGCAGCGCCAGCAGTGCGGGTACGAGTGCTCGTAGCTCGCCTGGCGCAGCAGCCGGCCCTGCTCCTTCAGCATCCGGGTCAGCGGCTTGTTGGCGTCGAACACCTGCAGGCCGGCGACCTCCGGAACGTCGGGCAGGAAGCGGCCGCCGTCGTCCACCGAGATGATGACCGGGATGCCGGCCTTCTCGGTGACGCGCTGGTCGTCCTCGCCGTAGGCCGGGGCCTGGTGCACGATGCCGGTGCCGTCCTCGACCGTGACGTAGTCGTCGACGAGGATGCGCCACGCGTTCTGCGTGCCCCACTTCTCGGTGTCGGCGTAGAAGTCCCAGAGGCGGTCGTACTCGACGTCCGCCAGCTCGGAGCCGAGGACCGTGCCGGTCACGGCGGCGAGGGCGTCGGCGGCGGACTCGTAGCCGAGGTCCTTCGCATAGTTGCCGAGGAGGCTCTTCGCGATCAGGTACCGGCCACTCAGCACCTCCTGGTCCGGGTCGCCGTACGAGTCGGCGGCGCCGTTCGGGCCGGAGGGGACCACCGCGTACTCGATCTCGGGACCGACGGCCAGAGCGAGGTTGGTCGGGAGGGTCCACGGCGTGGTCGTCCAGGCGAGGGCGCGCACGCCGGTGAGGCCCAGCACCTCCGCCTTCTCGCCGACCAGCGGGAAGGTGACCGTGACCGTCTGGTCCTGACGCATCTTGTAGACGTCGTCGTCCATCCGCAGCTCGTGGTTGGACAGCGGGGTCTGGTCGCGCCAGCAGTACGGCAACACGCGGTAGCCCTCGTAGGCGAGACCCTTCTCGTGCAGTTGCTTGAACGCCCAGATCACCGACTCCATGTAGCTGGTGTCGAGCGTCTTGTAGTCGTTGTCGAAGTCGACCCAGCGCGCCTGGCGGGTGACGTACTCACGCCATTCGCGGGTGTACCGGAGGACGGAGTCCTTCGCGGCCTGGTTGAAGGCGGCGAGCCCCATCTCCTCGATCTGGCTCTTGTCGGTGATGCCGAGCTGCCGCTCCGCCTCGAGCTCGGCGGGCAGACCGTGGGTGTCCCAGCCGAAGCGGCGCTCCACCTTCTTTCCGCGCATGGTCTGGAAGCGCGGGAAGACGTCCTTGGCGTAGCCGGTCAGCAGGTGGCCGTAGTGCGGCAGGCCGTTGGCGAACGGCGGGCCGTCGTAGAAGACCCACTCCTCGGCGCCGTCGCGGTTGTCGATGGAGGCGCGGAAGGTGCCGTCCTCGTCCCAGAACTTCAGGACGTCGGTCTCGATCTCGGGGAAGACGGGGCTGGGCGTCACCTCGGCGCGCGTGGCGTCGGCGTTCTGGTCGCGCTCGGCGCCTTCGTTCGAGTCCGGCGCGGACTTGGGGTACGGCATCTCTCTCCTGGCAGGTTTCACGTGCTGCACGAGGACGCCGGACGCTCGCACGCCCGTCGCGGTACCACCCCGCTTGCCCGCTCCGCCTCCGTCGCCGGGGAGGGCCTCTCATCGTTCGGCTGTGACGGGCCGGTCCCGTTCGGTTCTACTGGGCGGCGCTCGCGCGCCGCCGTTCTTCCGAAGACTCCCCGGCGATACCCGGATCACAGTCTGTGCCTCTATCTTATCGGCTTCCCGGCGCACTGTGGAGGACGGCGGCGTAGCCGTCGCAGACGGGCGCGACCGCGTCGCGGACGAGCGGGGTGAGCGGTCCGCGGCCCACGCCGGCACGCGCCCACGCCGTCGCGGCGGAGACCGCGGCGCCCACGACCGCGGTCGCGGCGGCGCGCGGCAGCAGCGCGTCAGACGACGCTCCGGCGCGAGTGGCGATGAACGCCTGCAGCCGCCGCACGAGCGCCAGGAACCGCGGCAGCGCCGACGCCTGCAGCTCCGCGTCCGTCCCCATCAGCTCCACCTGCGTCACGGCGAGCGGCAGGCGACCCGGCCCGAAGGCATCGGCGAGGCGCGTCATCGCCTCGAGCACCGCGTCCATCGGCGCCAGTTCGGACGAGACGGAGGCGAGCGTGCCGTCGAACGCCGTCAGCGCTTCATCCACCTCGAGCCACAGCAGGTCGCTCTTCGACCCGACGTAATTGAAGAAGGTGGCCCGGCTGACCCCGGCGCGCCGGGCGATGTCGTCGACCGTGGTGCCGGAGTAGGTCTGCTCCAGGAACAGCTCGGCGGCCGCCTCGGCGATCATCGCGCGGGAGGAGGAGCGGGGCCGACCGGCGCCGGACGGACGCGGGGAATGGGCGACGGACATCCGGTGTTCTCCTTCCGTGCCATTATTGGACCCGGTCCAAATACTATTCCGTTTTCGAAGGACAGCCGTGACTACCACCGCAACCCCCGTCCGCAGCGAGACCGATCGCCCCGGCATCACCCCCGGCACCGCCCGACGCGTCACCATCGCGTCGTTCGTCGGCACCGCGCTCGAGTCGTACGACTTCTACCTGTACGCGTACTTCGCCGCGTTCTTCGTGGGTCCCCTCTTCTTCGCGCCGCTCGGCGCGTTCGGCGGCGCGCTCGCCGGCTTCCTCGCCATCGCGGCGGGCTTCGTCATCCGCCCGGTGGGCGCCATCGTGTTCGGCCACCTCGGCGACCGGATCGGGCGCCGTCCGACCCTGTTGATCACGATCCTGATCATGGGCCTCAGCACCGGCCTCGTCGGCGTGCTGCCGACCTACGCGGCGGCCGGATGGTTCGGCGCGATCGCGATCGTGCTGCTGCGCCTGCTGCAGGGCTTCTCGGTCGGCGGCGAGTGGGGCGGCTCCATCCTGCTCGCGACCGAGTACGCGAACCCGAAGAAGCGCGGCTTCTACGCGGCGCTCCCCCAGCTCGGCTCGCCGGTCGGCTCCATCCTGAGCGCGGTCGTCTTCATCGTGCTGACCCTCACCCTCTCCACGGCCGACATCGCGGCGTGGGGATGGCGCATCCCGTTCCTGACGGCGTTCCCGCTCCTCCTCGTCTCGCTCTACCTGCGCTGGTCGATCGACGAGACGCCGGTGTTCCGCAAGCTCCTCGAGACCGGCACCCGCGACCGCTTCCCCGTCGTGGACGTCTTCCGCAAGGCCCCGACCGGCTTCATCATCGGCATCGGCGCGGCCATCCTCGGCATCGGCTCGTACTCGCTGATGAACACGTACATGGTCGACTACGGCACCGCGGTGCTGGGCTTCAAGTACCAGGACCTCCTGGTCGCCACGACGATCGGCGGCCTGCTGCAGCTGATCACCATCCCGCTGTTCGGCGCCTGGGCGGCGCGGATCGGGTCGGCGAAGGTGGTTGCGTACGGCGCGATCGGGACGCTGATCGTCGCGTTCCCGATGTACTTCCTGCTCCAGTACGCGAACTTCGGCATCCTGGTCGGGAGCATGATCATCGGCGGCATCCTGCCCACCCTCTCCTGGGCGGCGCTCGGCGGCCTGATGTCGGACCTCTTCCCGAGCGATGTGCGCTACAGCGGCCTCTCGGTCGCGTACAGCATCGCGGCGCTGCTCACCTCGTTCGTCCCGGCGCTGACGCTGATCTTCGGCCACGCGACCGGCAACGCGTGGTGGCACCCGGGCATCGTGCTCGCCGTGATGTCGATCATCACGCTGGTGGCGGCCCTGTTCGCCGCGCGCCGCACGCCGTACGTCGACGAGGTCTGAGCGAGGCGCGGGCGCGTTCGGTACGCTGGTAGGGATCCCACACTCAGGCACCCCGAGGACACGGTGCCGCATATATCGAATCGGAGGACCCCTATGAGCACGCCGAACGTGCCCGAGAAGCCCGCCCTGGAAGGGCTCGAGGCCAAGTGGGGTGACCGCTGGCAGAGCGACGGCACCTTCCGGTTCGATCGGGAGGCCGCGCTCGCGGCCGGTCGCGACGGGGTCTACTCCATCGACACCCCGCCGCCGACGGCCTCCGGTTCGCTGCACATCGGCCACGTCTTCAGCTACACGCACACGGACGTGGTGGCGCGCTTCCACCGCATGCGCGGGCAGAAGGTGTTCTACCCGATGGGCTGGGACGACAACGGCCTGCCGACGGAGCGCCGCGTCCAGAACTACTACGGCGTGCGCTGCGACCCGTCGCTGCCGTACGACCCGGACTTCACCCCTCCCTTCGAGGGCGGCGACAACAAGAGCACCAAGGCGGCCGACCAGAAGCCGATCTCGCGCCGCAACTTCATCGAGCTGTGCGAGCGGCTGACCGAGGAGGACGAGAAGCAGTTCGAGGCGCTGTGGCGCACGCTCGGCCTCTCCGTCGACTGGTCGCAGACCTACCGCACCATCGGCCGCGACTCGATCCACACCTCCCAGCTGGCGTTCCTGCGGAACATCGAGCGCGGCGAGGCGTACCAGGCGCAGGCGCCGACGCTGTGGGACATCACGTTCCGCACCGCGGTCGCCCAGGCCGAGCTGGAGGACCGCGAGCAGCCGAGCGCGTACCACCGCGTCGCGTTCCACGGCGCCGATGGTCCGATCCACATCGAGACCACCCGCCCGGAACTGCTGCCCGCCTGTGTGGCGCTGGTCGCGCATCCTGACGACGAGCGCTACCAGGCGCTGTTCGGCACCACCGTGCGCACCCCGCTGTTCGACGTCGAGGTGCCCGTCGTGGCCCACCACCTCGCGCAGCCGGACAAGGGATCGGGCATCGCCATGATCTGCACGTTCGGCGACATCACCGACGTGACCTGGTGGCGCGAGCTCGACCTCCCGAACCGCGCGATCATCGGCTTCGACGGCCGCATCCTCCCCGAGCCGCCCGCGGTGATCACCTCGGACGCCGGACGCGCCGCGTACGCGGAGCTGGCCGGCAAGACCGTGTTCTCGGCCAAGCAGGCCGTGGTCGAGCTGCTGCGCGCCTCCGGCGACCTCGAGGGCGAGCCCAAGCCCATCCAGCACCCGGTGAAGTTCTTCGAGAAGGGCGACAAGCCGCTCGAGATCGTCTCGACGCGCCAGTGGTACGTCAAGAACGGCGCCCGCGACGAGGAGCTGCGCGCGCGGCTCATCGAGCTCGGCCGCGAGATCGACTGGCACCCCGACTTCATGCGCATCCGCTACGAGAACTGGGTGAACGGGCTCACCGGCGACTGGCTGATCTCGCGCCAGCGCTTCTTCGGCGTGCCGATCCCGGTCTGGTACCCGCTGGACGGTGTCGGCAACCCGCTGTTCGACCAGCCGATCATCCCCACCGAAGACCTCCTGCCGGTCGACCCGTCGTCCGACACGGCGCCCGGCTTCGAGGAGTCGCAGCGCGGCCAGGCCGGCGGCTTCGTCGGCGAGCACGACGTCATGGACACGTGGATGACGTCCTCCCTGACGCCGCAGCTCGCGGGCGGATGGATGCGAGACCCCGAGCTGTTCGACGCCGTCTTCCCCTATGACCTGCGCCCGCAGGGCCAGGACATCATCCGCACCTGGCTGTTCTCGACGCTCCTTCGCGCGAAGCTCGAGGCGGATGTGGCGCCGTGGACGAACGCGGCGCTCTCCGGCTTCATCGTCGACCCCGATCGCAAGAAGATGTCGAAGTCGAAGGGCAACGTGGTCACGCCCGCCGACATCCTCGAGAAGCACGGCTCCGACGCTGTGCGGTACTGGGCGGCGTCCAGCCGGCTCGGGACGGACGCGGCGTTCGACCCGCAGAACCCGACCCAGATCAAGATCGGCCGCCGTCTGGCGATCAAGCTGCTCAACGCGGCCAAGTTCATCCTCGGCTTCGACGCGCCGGCGTCGCTCGACCTCGACCAGGTCACCAGCCCGCTCGACCGGAGCATGCTGCAGAACCTGGCCGGCGTGGTGGCGGACGCGACCGCCGCGCTCGACGGCTACGACCATGCCCGGGCGCTGGAGATCGCCGAGACGTTCTTCTGGACGTTCTGCGACGACTACCTGGAGCTCGTGAAGGAGCGCGCCTACGGCGAGGACTCGGCCGAGAAGACCTCGGCCGTTGTCGCTCTCCGCGTCGCGCTGTCGACGTTCCTCCGCCTGTTCGCGCCCGTGCTGCCGTTCGCGGCCGAGGAGGCGTGGAGCTGGTCCGAGGAGGGCTCGGTGCACGTCGCCGCGTGGCCGGAGCCGTCCGAGGTGGCGCAGGACTGGAGTGCCGACCGCGATGTCCTCGCCATCGTCGGCCGCGCTCTGACCGGCATCCGAGGCGCGAAGACCGCCGCGAAGGCCTCGCAGCGCACCCCGGTCGACTCGGCGGTCATCGCGGGCCCGGACGTCGAAATCGCGGCCGTCGAATCCGCCGCGGGCGACCTCCGCTCGGTGGGCAGGATCGCGGACCTCCGCTTCGCCTCCGCCGAAGAGCTGACGGTGACCGATATCCTGCTCGCCGCAGCCCCGAGCGAGGAGGAACGATGACAGCGAGCGTTCGCAAGGTCGAGGACAACGAGTTCTTCACCTGGCTCGACCTCTACGTCGGCTACGGCGAGTTCTACGACACCGCCGTCACCGACGAGAAGGCGCTCCTGGTGTGGAGCTGGATCTCCGACCCGGAGAACGAGCTGGAGGCGTACTTCGCGGTCGACGAGGAGGGCACGCCGATCGGGCTCGCGCACGTGCGCGAGTTCGTGCGTCCCCTCGACGGCAGCAAGGGCCTGTACCTGGATGACCTCTTCGTCTCGCCCGACGCGCGCGGCGCAGGGGCCGGCTCGGCGCTGCTGGAGGCCGCGCGTGAGTCCGCCAAGGAGCGCGGTCTCTCGGTCGTCCGGTGGATCACCGCGAAGGACAACGAGACCGCCCGCCGCCTCTACGACAAGGTCGCCGAGAAGACCAAGTGGGTCACCTACGACCTCGTCCCCTGAACCCGACCGCGATATGGTCGGAACACGCAGCGTGCATGCATTCGGGCGCGCAACGGGAACGGAGGAATCCATGTCGATCGAGGTTCGACCGGTCAGGGACGGCGATTTCTTCGCCTGGCTCGATGTGTACGCGCAGTACGCCGAGTTCTACGACACGCAGCTGACCGACCAGAAGGCGCTCGTGCTGTGGTCGTGGCTGACGGCTCCCGAGCACGAGGAGAACGGCTACGTGGCCGTCGACGGCGACCGGATCGTCGGGCTCGCCCACGTGCGCGAGTTCGCCCGCCCGCTGGAGGGCGACCGGGGCCTCTTCGTGGACGACCTGTTCGTCATCGAGGAGGAGCGCGGCAAGGGCGTCGGCGGCCAGCTGCTGCAGCAGGCCCGCTCGCTCGCCGAGGAACGCGGCCTCGGGGTCGTGCAGTGGATCACCGCGCACGACAACGAGACCGCCCAGAAGCTCTATGACGCGGTCGCGAACCGCACCCAGTGGGTCACGTACGAGATCGACCTGGCGAGCGCCCCGACGACCGCCGGGCGCGCCTGATGCAGCTGGGGACGCGGTGGAGCGTCGGCGAGCAGGCTCCCGCGAACCTCCCGGAGGTCGTCGCCTACGCGGTGCAGACGGTCGAGGAGGAGCTGGTCGCGACCGACGTGGAGACCACCGGCTGGAAGTGGACGCTGACCTGGCTCGAGGGCAAGCCCGTCGTCACGCTCGACGACGGAACCGAGATCCGGTACAACCCGTCGGAGGACTCGGCGACCATCACGCAGCCGGTCGAGACGGACACCTCCGACTACGACGTGGACGAGGCCTGACCCGTCCCTCCCGGCGTGTCGGGTGTTCGCCCACCGAACAGCATCGATGGGACGCAACACGCCGTCTTCGCACAGGTGAAACGGCGTGTTGCGTCCCATCGACGCGTCGGGTCAGCGCGGGAGCTGCGGGAGGGTGCGGGCGGCGTGCTCGCGGGTGCGCTCGATGAGCGCGACGCGCTCGGCGTCGCGGGGGGCACGGGCCAGCGGGCGGTCGGCCCACGCGGTGAGCGCCTTCCCGGCGCGGGCGGCCAGGCGGTGCGTGAACGGACGGTACGTGGAGACGAGGACGGCGGTCATGACGGTTGTCCTTCCGGGATGGGTTCGGCAGCCGGCTCCTGCACGGAGGCCGACAGGATGAGGCGGGACGCGATGAGCGTCAGGACGACCACCAGCCCGCCGCCGATGACGAACGGCAGCCGGAGGTCGATGCGGGCGACGAAGCCGCCCAGGACGGTCGCGATGGGGGTCAGCCCCCACCCGATGGTGCGGACGATGCCGAGCGCACGGCCCAGCATGGCGCCCGGGATGATGGCCTGGCGGATGGCGCCCCACGGGACGTTCCACACCGCCACGCCGAAGGCTCCGATCGCGTAGGCAGCGATCGCGATCGCGACGTTCGCGGTGAGGCCGACGCCGAGGATGCCGACGCCGCTGACCAGGATCGCCCAGAACATCACGCGGCCCCGGCCGAGACGGGCGACGAACCGCGGCGAGAGCAGAGCCCCCACGAGCGCGCCGACCCCGATCGCCGCCGTGACGACGCCGATGAGAGCGGCCGGGACGTGGAACGTCTGCAGCAGGAGCAGCACCACGCTGCCCTGCGCGAACGCCAGCGCAGAGGCCGTGATCGAGGTGAGCACGATCATCCAGCGGAGGAAGCGGTGGTCCCAGAGGTAGCGGACGACCGCCGCGAGCGGAGGCCGGGCAGGTGCATCCGCGCCGCCTTCACCGGCGCGATGCGTGTGCGCCGCCGCGGCCGGGATGCTCAGCGCGAGGAGCCCCGCCACCAGGAAGCCCGCTCCGGTCAGCCAGATCGGCAGCGCGATGGCGGCCGCGAAGAGGAACCCGGCGACCGGTGTCGCGATGAAGTTCTGAATGGTGATCTCGGCCGACTGCATCCGCCCGTTGGCGCGGTCCAACTGGTCGCGGGTGACGAGCGCCGGCACGACCGTGGTCGTCGCGTTGTCGAAGACCGTCTCCCCCAGCCCGAAGGCGAGGACGCACACGTACAGCAGCCAGATCGTCAGCGTGTCGGTCGTGATCAGCAGGGCCAGCGCGGTCGCGACCGCGAAGCGCAGCGAGTTGGCCACGGCCATCGCGATGCGGCGATCCACCCGGTCGAGCAGCATCCCGGCCGGGATGCCGAAGAACAGCCACGGCAGGAACGTCACGGCGCTGACGCCCGCGATCAGGGCTGGGTCACGCGTGAGGGTCGTCGCGATCAGCGGGACGGCGGTACGGCCGATGCCGTCGGCGAGGTTGCTCGCGATCGCGGACGTCCACAAGCGCGCGAACCCGCGGCCCAGCGGGGCGTTCGCGGCGACGGGTACGGCGGCGGACATCAGCGGTCCTCCTGCTCCACCAGCGGGAAGGCGTTGAACTGCACCTGCGCGCGCTTGCGCTCCCCCAGCTCCACGCCCGCGGCCTCGGCGTCCGCGGCCTCGGCCTTCCACTTCGCCTTCAGCCGCGACTGCAGCTCGTAGTACTCGCGGCCCAGCTCGGCCAGCTGCTCGCGCGTCACCTCGAGGTGGGAGGTGGAGAGGGTGCTCGACTCCATCCACTCGAAGCCGAAGGTGTCGATGCCGCGGCGGAGGAAGGCGGTGAGCCGGCGCTCGTTGTTCTGCTGCCAGCCGAGCGAGACGAGCTCGTTGGCCTCACGGCCGGCCGGGGTGTCGAGGGTTTCCGGTGAGCCGATGGTCACACCACCGGGCGCCATCCGCCACCACCGCTCTCGGCCCGAGCCGCGCTCGGTGTCCTCGACGATGATGTCGTGCTTGGCGAGCTGGCGGAGGTGGTAGCTCGTCGCTCCGCTGGACTCCCCCAGCCGCTCGGCGAGCATGGAGGCGGTGGCCGGACCGAAGTCGGACAGCTCGTTCATGATCTCGACGCGCAGCGGGTGCGCGAGGGCCCGCAGCGCCGCCATGCCCAGGGCGTCCTCGTGCGGGAACTTTCCGCCTGCCGCACCGATCGGCGCCGGCTTCTGCTCGTCTGTCATGTGCCCCAGATTAGCCATGCAAAGAGTTCTTTGCAACTGGTTCTTTGCATTGATTTGTTTGCAAGGAATTCTTTGCGAAGCGTCCTCCGGGGTGTCTAGGCTGGACGCATGACCGACGCCGCGAATCCTTTCTTCTCGCCCAGCACCCTCCCGTACGGCCTCCCGCCCTTCGCCGAGATCCGCGACGAGCACTACCGCCCCGCCTTCGAGCAGGGAATGGAGGAGCAGCTGGCCGAGGTCGCGGCTATCGTCGACGACGGCGAGGCGCCGACGTTCGAGAACACCCTGCTCCCGCTCGAACGGAGCGGGCAGACGCTGCAGCGCGTCGCGGAGGTCTTCTTCAACAAGAGCTCGTCCGACAGCACCGACTTCACCAACGAGCTGGAGGAGGAGATCGCGCCCCGCCTCGCCGCGCAGAGCGACGCCATCCGGCTGAACCCGGCGCTGTACGCGCGGATCGCCGACCTGCACGGCCGCTTCGACGATCTCGGCCTCGATGCCGAGTCGCGCTATCTGGTCGAGCGCTACTACACCGAGTTCACGCTCGCCGGCGCCGGCCTCGACGATGCGGGCAAGGAGAAGCTGCGCGAGTACAACCAGCGGCTCTCCACCCTGACGACCCGGTTCGAGAAGAACCTGCTCGCGGACACCAACGACCTCGCCGTCGTGTTCGACACCGCGGAGGAGCTGGACGGGCTGGGCGAGGGCGAGCTGTCCGCGGCCGCGCAGGCCGCCGCCGACCGCGGCCTCGACGGGAAGTACGTCGTCACCCTCGTACTGCCGACCGGCCACCCGTGGCTCGCCGACCTCACCCGGCGCGAGTCCCGCGAACGGATCATGACGGCCTCTCGCTCGCGCGGGACCCGCGGCGGAGACCACGACACCCGCGACCTCGTGCTCGAGATCACGCGGCTCCGCGCCGAGCGCGCCCGCCTGCTCGGCTTCGACACGCACGCCGCGTACGTCACCGCCGACGAGACAGCCCGCACACCCGAGGCCGTCGCCGACATGCTGGGGCGCCTCGCTCCCCCGGCAGCACGGAACGCCCGCGCCGAGCAGTCCGACCTGCAGCGGCAGCTTCCCGACGGCGAGACCGTCGAGGCGTGGGACTGGGCGCACCTCACCGGGAAGGTCCGCGCCGAGAAGTTCGACGTGGACTTCGCCGCGATGCGACCGTACTTCGAAGCCGAGCGCGTACTGCACGACGGGGTCTTCTACGCGGCCAACCGGCTCTACGGCATCACGTTCGAGGAGCGTCCCGACCTGGTCGCGTATCACCCGGAGGCGCGCGTCTTCGAGGTGCGCAACGAGGACGGCTCGGGCCTCGGCCTCTACATCCTCGACCTCTACACCCGCGACTCGAAGCGCGGCGGCGCGTGGATGAATCCCCTCATCTCCCAGTCGGCACTGCTCGACACCCCGACGGTCGTCGTCAACAACCTCAACGTCCCGAAGCCCGCCGCGGGCGAGCCGACGCTGCTGACGTACGACGAGACGAACACCCTCTTCCACGAGTTCGGGCATGCACTGCACGGTCTGTTCGCGCGGGTGACCTATCCCAAATTCGCCGGCACCAATGTGTTCCGGGATTTCGTCGAGTTCCCCAGCCAGGTGAACGAGATGTGGATGCTGTGGCCCGAAGTGCTCGAGAACTACGCCGTTCACCACGTCACCGGCGAGCGGATGCCGCAGGAGCTCGTCGACCGGCTGCACGCCGCCGAGGGCTTCAACGAGGGCTTCGCCACCAGCGAGTACCTGGCCGCCGCGCTGCTCGACCAGGCGTGGCACCGGATCACCGCCGATGACACCGTGACCGACGTGGCGGCCTTCGAGACGGAGGCGCTGGCCGCCGTCGGGCTCGACAACCCGGCCGTCCCGCCGCGGTACGCGAGCACCTACTTCGCGCACACCTTCTCGGGCGGGTACGACGCGGGCTACTACTCCTACATCTGGAGCGAGGTGCTCGACGCCGACACCGTGGAGTGGTTCCGCGAGCACGGCGGGCTGCTGCGCGAGAACGGCGACCGCTTCCGGCAGCGGCTGCTCGGCGTGGGCGGGTCCAAGGACCCGCTGGAGGCGTACCGCGACTTCCGCGGCCGGGACGCCGAGATCGAGCCGCTGCTGAAGCGACGCGGCCTCGACGGCTGAGACAGGTATAGCCGCCTCTCCGCAGCTCCCTCTACGCTGTGCCCATCCGGCTGGACCGGCGGGAGGGGGCGCGGATGTCGACGACCGACCAGAGCGAGGTGGAGCTCCCGACCCCGACGGTCCGGCAGCTCCTGCTGCTGAGCATCCCCTCGATCATCATCGGCGTCTTCACCGCGCTCACGCTCTGGCTGGTCGATGAGGCCGCGGATGCGCTCCACGACGGGATCTGGACGTCCCTCCCCCTCGCGCTCGGCATCGACCCGAACTCGGGGTGGTGGGTCTTCCTCGTCCTCACGTTCACGGGCATCGCGGTCGGGCTGACGATCTGGCTGATCCCCGGACACGGCGGGCCGGACACGGCGACGACCGAGCTGGTCGAGCCGCCGATGTCGCCGGTGATCGTGCCGTCGCTCGCGCTGGCCGCCATCCTGGGCCTCGCCGGTGGCGTCAGCCTGGGGCCGGAGAACCCGATCATCCTCATCAACGTCAGCCTGCTGGTGTGGCTGGCGGCGCGCGCGTTCAAGGCCGTACCCGGCCGGATGGTCTCGATGATGGCCATCTCGGGCACGATCGGGGCGCTCTTCGGGACGCCGGTGGCGGCGGCGCTGATCTTCACGGCGATCATGGCCGCAGTGAAGGGCGGCGGCTCCCTCTGGGACAAACTGTTCCTGCCGCTGGTCGCCGCGGCGGCGGGATCGATCACGATGACGCTGCTCGCGCACCCGTCGTTCGCCATCGCGATGCCGGCGTACACGGCGATCACGGGGTGGGATGTGCTGGCGTCCATCGTCATCGCCGTCGTCGCGACGGCGATCGGGCTGGTCGCGGTGTACCTCTTCCCGCTCTTCTATCGCGTGTTCCACAGTCTGCGGCACCCGCTCCTCATCACCGTCGCGGGCGGTCTCATCCTCGGGGTCCTCGGCGCCATCGGCGGCCCGATCACCCTGTTCAAGGGCCTCACCCAGATGAACGACCTGGTGACCCACCGCGACGCCTACAGTCCGGGCCAGCTCACGCTCATCGTCGTCATCAAGCTGCTCGCGCTGCTCGTCTCGGCCAGCGCGCTGTTCCGCGGCGGCCGGATCTTCCCGTCCGTCTTCATCGGTGCAGCGGTGGGCACGCTCGCGGCCGCGCTCGTGCCGGGCATCCCGCTGCAGGTCGCGGTCGCCTCCGGCGTACTCGGGCTCACGGTCGCGGCGGCACGGGACGGCTGGGTCGCCATCTTCGTGGGCGTCGCGGTCACACAGAACCTGATCGTCCTGCCGATCCTGTGCCTCGCCATCCTGCCGGCCTGGCTGATGGTGACACGGGCTCCGGAGCTGCTGATCACGCCCCGGCGGACGATTACGCCGACTTCTCCTCGCGCCGCGGGCGGTGCGGGACGATAGTCGGCGCTGCGTTCTCGAGCACCGCCTCCTTCGTCACGACCACACGCGCCACCTCGGAGCTGGACGGCACCTCGAACATGATCGGGCCGAGCACTTCCTCCATGATCGCGCGGAGTCCGCGGGCGCCGGTCTTGCGCAGCACGGCCAGGTCGGCGATCGCCTCCAGGGCCGCGTGGTCGAACTCCAGCTGGACGCCGTCGAGCTCGAACATGCGCTGGTACTGCCGTACCAGGGCGTTCTTGGGCTCGGTGAGGATCTGCATCAGCGCATCCTGATCGAGCGGCGTCACCGTGGTCACGACCGGAAGACGGCCGATGAACTCGGGGATGAGGCCGAACTTGTGGAGGTCTTCCGGCAGCACCTCGCTGAAGAGGTTGATGTCGTCGCCCTTCGAGTGCAGCGGGGCGCCGAAGCCGATGCCCTTCTTGCCCGCGCGGGACGAGATGATCTCCTCCAACCCGGCGAAGGCGCCGGCAACGATGAACAGCACGTTCGTCGTGTCGATCTGGATGAACTCCTGGTGCGGGTGCTTGCGGCCGCCCTGCGGCGGGACCGAGGCGACCGTGCCCTCGAGGATCTTCAGCAGCGCCTGCTGCACGCCCTCGCCCGAGACATCGCGCGTGATCGACGGGTTCTCGGCCTTGCGGGCGATCTTGTCGACCTCGTCGATGTAGATGATGCCCGTCTCGGCCCGCTTGACGTCGTAGTCGGCGGCCTGGATGAGCTTGAGGAGGATGTTCTCGACGTCTTCACCGACGTAGCCGGCCTCGGTCAGCGCCGTGGCGTCGGCGACGGCGAACGGCACGTTGAGGCGCCGGGCCAGCGTCTGGGCGAGGTAGGTCTTGCCGCAGCCGGTCGGGCCGATCAGCAGGATGTTCGACTTCGCGATCTCGACGTCGTCGATCGAGTCGGCCGACGTGATGGTCTGCTTGGCGCGGACGCGCTTGTAGTGGTTGTACACCGCGACGGCGAGCGAGCGCTTGGCCTGCTCCTGCCCGATGACGTACTCCTCCAGGAACCCGAAGATCTCCTTGGGCTTGGGGAGGTCGAACTCGCTCGACGTCTCCTCGCCCGCTTCGGCGAGGCGTTCTTCGATGATCTCGTTGCAGAGCTCGACGCACTCGTCGCAGATGTACACGCCGGGACCGGCGATGAGCTGCTGAACCTGCTTCTGGCTCTTGCCACAGAAGGAACACTTGAGCAGATCGGCGCTTTCCCCGATGCGTGCCATCCCTCTCCCCTACCTTCTTCGGGTCGTTCTTCCGTCGAGCCTAACCCGTGAGACCGACATTGGCGTGCATGTCGGCCGTTTTGGTTCACACGGCGGTTCTGCTCACAGCAGATGGCGGAAGTATCGCTCCGGAGCGTCGAGGAACGAGCGCCAGTGCATGACGATCTCGAGGTCCTCCCAGGCCGTCTCGCGCATCCCCCACTCCCCGAGTTCGAGGATGTGGGCGCCGGGAAGGGCGGCCAGGACGGGCGAGTGCGTCGCGCAGAGCACCTGCGTCCCGCGGGCGGCCATCTCGTTCAGCTCCGCGAGCCACTTGAGGGTCGAGCCGAAGGAGAGGGCCGCCTCCGGCTCGTCGAGGCACGCGAAGCCGGTGACGTGAGCCGGATGGTTCAGCTTGTTGGCGAGCAGGTCGTTGAAGGACTCGCCGTGCGAGAGCTGGTGCAGGTGCGTGTCCGGGCTCTGCGGCAGCGACTCCAGATACGTGTAGTAGCCGTGCATCGTCTCCGCGCGGAGGAAGAAGCCCCACCGCGGGGTGCCGAGGCTGCGCTCGATCCGCAGCCACCCGCCGAGGGGCGACTCGCTCGGCCGGGTGACGTGCGAGCCGTTCGTACTGCCGCCCTCGGGTGGCATGCCGTAGGCGGTGGCGATCCCCTCGATGACGGTCGATTTGCCGCTGCCGTTCTCCCCGACGAGGAAGGTCACCCCGCGCGGCAGCTCCAGGCCGTCGCGGAGCAGCTGGGCTACGGCCGGGACCGTCGCCGGCCACGCAGCCCGGTCGATGACGGCATCCGGGTCGGGCAGGATACGACGAACGGGGCGGTCATCGAAGAGACCGCCCCGTTCCGCCATACGGCGAAGGCTACTACTTGACCAGCGCCGGCAGCGTCTTGCGGCTGGTGAGCACCTGGTCGATGAGGCCGTACTCCAGGGCCTCCTGGGCGCCGAGGATCTTGTCGCGGTCGATGTCCTTGTTGACCTGCTCCACCGAGCGGTTGGAGTGCTTCGACAGCGTCTCCTCCAGCCAGGTGCGCATGCGCATGATCTCGTTCGCCTGGATCTCGATGTCGGACGCCTGCCCCTGACCGGCCTCGCCGACGGCGGGCTGGTGGATGAGGATGCGGGCGTTCGGCAGCGCGAGGCGCTTGCCCGGGGTTCCGGCGGCGGTGAGCACGGCGGCGGCCGAGGCGGCCTGGCCGAGCACGACCGTCTGGATCTGGGGGCGGATGTACTGCATCGTGTCGTAGATCGCCGTCATCGCGGTGAACGAGCCACCGGGCGAGTTGATGTACATGACGATGTCGCGGTCCGGGTCCTGGCTCTCGAGCACGAGGAGCTGGGCCATGATGTCGTCAGCCGACGCGTCGTCGACCTGCACGCCGAGGAAGATGATGCGGTCCTCGAACAGCTTCGCGTACGGGTCCTGGCGCTTGTAGCCGTAAGCGGTGCGCTCCTCGAAGCTGGGGAGGATGTACCGGGAGCCCGGGGCCTGGATGCCGCCGAATGCCTGACCGCCGACTCCGGCGGATCCGCCGAGCATGGGGGTGTTCATACTGTTTTCCTTATCCTTCAGGCGTCGTCAGTTCTTGTCCGGCTCGGTGCCGCCGCCGCCGGCGACATCGAGAGCCGACTCGCGGATGTGGTCCACGAAGCCGTACTCCAGTGCCTCCTGAGCGGAGAACCAGCGGTCGCGGTCGCCGTCGGCGTTGACCTGCTCGACGGACTTGCCGGTGGCCTCCGCGGTGATCTGCGCGAGGCGGTTCTTCATGTCGATGATGAGCTGCGCCTGCGTCTGGATGTCGCTCGCGGTGCCGCCGAAGCCGCCGTGCGGCTGGTGGAGCAGCACGCGGGCGTTCGGGGTGATGTAGCGCTTGCCCTTGGTGCCCGCGGTGAGCAGCAGCTGCCCCATCGAGGCGGCCATGCCGATGCCGACGGTGACGATGTCGTTCGGGACGAACTGCATCGTGTCGTAGATGGCCATACCGGCGGTGATCGAACCACCGGGAGAGTTGATGTAGAGGTAGATGTCCCGCTTCGGGTCCTCCGCGGCCAGGAGCAGCAGCTTCGCGGCGATCTCGTTCGCGTTCTCGTCCCGGACCTCGGAGCCGAGCCAGATGATGCGGTCCTTCAGCAGTCTGTCGAAAACACTGGGCTGGATACCCATGTCGGCCATGTTCGCTCCATTTCCTTTGTCGCTTGGCATCGAATCTATCGGAGCGCCGGGCGCATTTCGGCGCTGTTCGCCGTGGGCAGATGCGGCGGGTCAGTCGTCGTCGAGGGCGTCCGCGTAGGCGGTGACGGCGCGTGCGTACTGCGGGAGGTGCGGGGCCAGGGCGCCGAGGGCTTCGCGGAGCGCGTCGGCGCGCATGCCGTCGTCGAACAATGCCAGGGCGGCGAACGCGCGGGCGGCGTCGGCGAGGGGATGCTCGGGCTCGGCGGCGAGGAAGTCGCGCAGCAGGCTCAGCGCCTCGGCGGGACGGTCGAGGTTGCGGAGGGTGCTGGCGAGCTGGACGATCGCCTGCCCGCGGTACGGCTCGGCGAGGCCGTGGGCGAGGGCGGCGCGGTAGAACGGCTCGGCGTCGGTCTCGCGGCCGGCGAAGTCGCGCGCGCTCGCGGCCTCGAACAGCGCCTCCGGGTCGTTCGGGTCGCGCTCGGCGACGAGGGCGTCGATGGACGCGAGGGTCGCGTCCTCGTTCGTGTCGTCGGCGGACGCCCACACCGCATCCACCCGCTGCCGCCAGTCGTCGCTCATCCGCGCTCCCTCATCCGTCGGCGCGCGTCCATATGACGCGACACGCCGCCTCGTAACAGTACGAGACGGCGTGTCGTGTCAACCAGAGGGGGACGGCTTACTTGTCGTCGGCCTTCTTCTTGGTGGAGCGCTTCTTGGGCTTCTCCTCGGCGGCGGGGGCCTCCTCGGCGGCGGGCTCGTCGGCCTGCTCCGCAGGCGCCTCGGCGGCGGCCTCGTCGGCCTCTGCGTCATCCGCGTCGGCGATCGCCGTGAACTCGGCCAGGTCGACGGGCTTGCCGTTCGAGTCGACGACCTTCACCTTGCCGAGGATGATCGCGAGCGCCTTGTTGCGGGCGACCTCGCCGACCATCGAGGGGATCTGGCCGTTCTCGCTGAGGATCTTGACGAACTCGTTCGGGTCCATGCCGTACTGGGCGGCACCCTGCACGAGGTACTGGGTGAGCTCGTCCTGGCTGACCTTGATGTCCTCGTTCTGCGCGACCTCGTCGAGGAGGATCTGCGTCTTGAACGTCTTCTCGCTGGACTCCTTGACCTCGGCGCGGTGGACGTCGTCCTCGAGGCGGTTCTCCTGCTCCAGGTGGCGGTGGACCTCGTCCTCGACCAGCTGCTCCGGAACCGGGATCTCGACCAGCTCGAGCAGCGTGTCGACCAGCTGGTCGCGCGCGGCAGTGCCCTGTCCGAACACCTTGGCGCGCTCGACCTGGGCGCGCAGGCTCTGGCGCAGCTCGCCGATGGTGTCGAACTCGGAGGCGATCTGCGCGAAGTCGTCGTCGGCCTCCGGGAGCTCGCGCTCCTTGACGGCGTTCAGCGTGACGGTGATCTGCGCGTTCTCGCCCTCGTGGTCGCCGCCCATGAGCGGGGCCTCGAAGGTGGTGGTCTCGCCGGCGGTGAGGGTGTCGAGCGCTTCGTCGATGCCGTCGATGAGCTCGCCGGAGCCGATCTCGTACGAGATGTTGGCCGCGGTGTCGACCTCCTCGCCGCCGATCTCGGCGGTCAGGTCGATCTGCGCGAAGTCGCCCGTCTTGGCCGGGCGGTCCACGGTCACGAGGGTGCCGAAGCGGCTGCGGAGGCGGTCCAGCTCCTCCTCGACGTCGTCGACGCCGACCTCGGCCGCGTCGACCGTGATGGTGATGTCGTCGAAGGACGGGATGGTCACCTCGGGGCGCGTGTCGACCTCGATGGTGAGGAGCAGGTCGCCCGAGAAGTCCTTCTCGTTCGGCCACTCGGTGATGTCCGCCTCCGGACGGCCGAGCGGGCGCACGTCGTTCTCCTCGATGGCCTGGCGGTAGAACCCGTCCAGACCCTCGTTGACCGCGTGCTCCAGGACGGCGGCCTTGCCGACCCGCTGGTCGATGATGGGCGGCGGCACCTTGCCCTTACGGAAACCGGGGATGCTCACCTGCTCCGCGATGTGCTCGTAGGCGTGCTTGATGGACGGCTGCAGCTCCTCCGGCGTCACCGAGATGACGAGCTTGGTGCGCGTGGGGCTGAGCTTCTCGACCGTGGTCTTCACGATGTCTGGGTTCTCCTGAATGTTCGAACGATGGTCTTCTCGCAAGGAACGAGGTCCTCGTCGGGGCGACAGGATTCGAACCTGCGACCTCCCGCTCCCAAAGCGGGCGCTCTAGCCAAGCTGAGCTACGCCCCGGCTTGAAGCGGTGCGAAAGACCGTCCCCGAGTCTACTGCACGCTCGGCCGCGCCGCGTGTACTACGATGGTCTCCGGCCACCGCGCAGAAGGTGGCCGCGGCGCCGCCGGTGCGGCCCCGGGGATGTAGCTCAATGGTAGAGCCTCAGTCTTCCAAACTGATTACGCGGGTTCGATTCCCGTCATCCCCTCCGTTGTAAACACTGGGCGAGCCGCCCGTTGAGCGAAACGCTCCGGAACGCGATCCCCGCCAAAACCCCGCCTCCATCTGTGGAGCCTTCGGTTTCCTAGCAAGTAGGCTCGGCCCCGGCGATTGGAGTTGGGATGACCACTGATCCGGCAGAGCACGGCCGCCGCGCAAATGCGTGGCGATACGGCGAGGGCACGATGTGGGGCCAGGACGAGGTTTGGGTCACTGGCGCTGGTGAGGCCATTCCCGTGGGCGAAATTGAGCCGGACCATCTTGATCGCATCATTAACCGCATCGAGCGGGGAAACAATGCCGAGATTATCGAGGAGACGCCCCTGATGCGCCGACTCCGCGAGCTAGCCGGAGACAACTCGTAACGAGGCCCCTCCTCTTAGCTGCGCTCCGGACTCTCGTTCTTGACGTAAACGGGGTTGGCGTGCACCGCGTAATAGTCGAGCCACTCGTTTCGCAGCGTCTCGTCCTCGACGTCTCGCCCGACGAATATGTAACCGTCTCCGCTATGCGTCTCAATCGCACTCCAGCCACCGTGTGCGCTCGCGAAGCCCTCGGTTAGCTCGCCCCAGGTAGGGCTGAGGTGCCGGGTGTCCGCTTGATGCTTCTGTCGAATCAGTTCGCCGGTCAGCGCGCAGTACACGGGCGGCATTCCCGCTGCGAAGTCGGCATCTCGCCTCCTGAGGCGCCCATCTTCTAGCGCGAACGCGAGCGCGCTCTTGACGTTTGCGGCTTCCCCTGGCTGGTCGATCACGTGCCAGTAGCTCCAGTCGCGCTCCGTGCCGTCCGTGCGCACGACGATGATCGCGCGTTGGTCCCGGCTGACAGCCTCCTTGCCGGGGAGCCGCCAGGTCTCTTCGACATAGAAGTAGTCGATACCGGGCCCGATCTTCTCCTCAGCGTCCGAATGGAGTCGCAGTACCTCGCGAAGAAGCTGATCGTGGGCTCCTGCAGGGATGCGAGTCCGCAACTCGTACGCACGCAGAATGTTGTCTCGGATGTAGTTCTTCGCCGCCGTTCGGCTGCGGAACGACATTGACGGAGTCACAAAGGGAATCGCCACCACTGCTGCCTCATTTCAGTGCTCGAAGGTGGGAGCTTCTGTGCTCATCACCACGGGGTGCGTCCAAATCGAAACGCATAGCGAACTCATCTCGGTTGAGAGCGACCACTCGCGCGAGTTCATCAAAGGTGTAGTCGTGATCGGAGAGATGAACCTTGATAAGGGACGACATGACTGTGGGGTGGTCATGCGCCACCTCGACCGGCTCTGACTTGCGCCAGCCTTTCTGCGACATCGAAACCATCAGGCTCTTGTATCGCGTGTCATCGATGACTCCAAGGTCACGAGCTCGGCGAACAAGCGCACTGATCGCGACTCGCCAGACAAGCTTGAGTTGAGCCGCACGCGCCAAAGTGATGCCCTTGAGTTCCGTCCGAATCTCAGCCGCTGGCATCAGGAATTCGGCTGCAAATGCGTCGGCCTCTCGCTCCGCCTCGTCTGTGGTTACCAGCACTGAGTGCATAACGAGATGCCCGAGCTCATGAGCGAGAGTGAACCGTTCGCGGTCGGCAGGCAGACCTGTGTTGAGGATGATAAGCGCTGGATAAGTGCCCACGTTGTCGAGACTGATTGCTGCAATCTTTGGCGACTCTAGATTGCTCCGCACCACGATGATCCCGGCAAGCTCCAATGCAGCGGCCATGTCGCGGACAGGTCCCATCGGCATCCGCCAAAGTGCGCGCACGGCACGCGCAACCTCGGCGGGCGTCCCGTACTCTTCGACTTCGAGGGAGGGGACGACATACTGCGTGTCTACCTCGATCGACCGAAGCAGCTTGTCCAGCCGCATTCGAGTCAGATTCACCTGCGCCTGAATCTTGCGAAGGGTGGTCTGGGGAAGAGCCTGCTGCTTACGGTGATAAAAAGCGGCGGAACCGAACCCGTAGATCGGATCCGTCCAGTTGAACGCTTCCACGGGGTAGTCGAGCGCGTCAGCGAGCTGTTGAAGCCGCGCGTCATCGATCACAGCCAGGCCGTTCTCCATTTTGGAGAGGGTCGGCTGCGGGATGCCAGCCAGCTTCGCAAGCTGAGCACCGCTGTATCCCCGTGATTCGCGCAGAAGAGTCAACATCTGCGGATTCATAAGTCCTATCCTTCAGCTTCCTCGCGCGCGGCAGGCCGCGTGCTGCGAACGGGCGGACCCTGAGGAGCATCCACGCGAACGGGGGTGACCGAGGCCGTTCCCTCGTCGCTGAGGTCGATCTGCCAGATAACGCGCCCGTTGTAGGTACATGCGATGGCCAGAACGTCCAGGCCGATGCCCAGCTCGTCGGGCAAGTACCCAGCCACGATGTAGGTCGCCGCCGTACCGTCCAGCACGACCTGCTGCAACTCGAACTCAAGCCGTTGCTGGGTCGGGATACCCGACGTGCCAAGTTTTCGGCTGCGGAACTTCTTGAAGCGCAGAATCAAACGCCCGTCATCGAGTGACACGGCCAACATCTGGCCCTTTCTCACCGCAGGAATGCCCTTGGCATCGAAGTACTCCTCGGCGTGGAAAGTGATCCGGTCGTAGACCATGTTCGCCCGTGTGGTGGGGCGCGAGGTCGCCAACTTGGGCGCAGCCAGCACCGACTCATGCCAGTCGGCCCAACCCTGCTCCAAGAAACCGCGAAGTGCTCCAAGGTGCGGCGCCAGGATCGCCTCAGCGTCCTGCCTGGAGAGGAGTTCATCAATCATGAGTCAAAGTCTCACCTATAAACTCGCGGCTGTCAAATATTCGCGAACTAATCGGCGCGTCGGGTTCAAACGCCATCCCAGGGAGCTTAGGAGTCGCGTGGACGAGCTCGTGGCACGAATCCGTTCAGCGAACGGACTGCTCGCATAAGCCGATCCTTGCCAGCGCGACACTGCTCCGCCATGTTTCGCAGATGCAGCACTAGCCTGCTTCGCGCGACAATGGCCGCATGACGGCGCCCACCCCGCCCGACGAGCACCACCTCACCGACGCGCAGCGCAGCCTCCGCGCCCAGCTGCTCGCGACCGAGCACTGGAGCCTCCTCGCGTCCCGGAGCACCACCCAGTCCGAGGTGCTGACGCGCATCGCGATCTTCCTCACCCTCGTCTCCGCCGGCCTCGTGACCCTCGGCTTCATCGGCCAAGCCAGCGGGTTCCGCGGGTGGTTCGGGCTGGCGGCGCTCGGGGTGCTTCTGGTGCTCGCGCTTCTGGGCCTGATCACGATGGTGCGGGTCTTCAACACATCTGACGAGGACATGATGTACGTCGTCGCGATGAACCGGCTGCGCGCCGCCTATCTCGACCTCGATCCGGGACTCGGCCGCTACCTCTACGCGTCGGCGAACGACGATGAGGAGGGCATCCGCGTCACGTACCACTTCTTCGGGCCGCGGGGCGCGTCGCCGGTGCTGGGCAGCTCGATGATGCTGATCGCCGTAGTCGAGGCGATCGTGATCGGGCTCTTCGTGGGCAGCACCACGGCCGCGCTCGGCGCCCCGCCGGCCGCCGCGATCATCGTCGGCGTCGTCATCGCCCTCGTCGCGGTGGTGCTGGCGATGCTGTGGGGGTTCTCGATCTACCGGCGGGCGGTCACGGCGTTGCAGCCGGTCAACCCGAGCAGCTGACCGCTATTCGTTGCCGACGTGCTTGTCGGCCTGGTCCCTGGCGCCCTCGATCTTGTCGTCGTACTTGCCGCCGGTGACCTTCTTCGCGGCCCCCGCCACGCCGTCCAGCAGCTTATCGCTGATGTCCTCGGCCTGCTCGGAGCTCAGCGCGTCCTTGACCTTCGGGTCATTCAGGAACTCCTGGGCCTTCTTCGTGATGTCGTCGAAACCTGCCATGGGGTCATCCAACACCCGCACGGCGGCGCTGGCCAGGTCCGGAACAGCCGGGCAGCTCCCCCATCGTGAGTTCCGGCGCGACCCCGTCGGCGAGCGGGAACCAGGCGAGGAACGTCACACCCTCGTCCGTCGCGTCGAACCGCGCAATGGTGCGGTCGCCGGGTTCGAAGAAGGTGTCGCCCGGGCAAAGCACCCGCTCCGGCTCGTCGCCGACGGCGAACACCACCGACCCGCGCTCGACCACACCGAACACAGGGCCGTTGTGCCAGTGGGCGCCCGGATGGACGCCCGGCGCGATCTCGATGCGTCGCACCTCCACATGGCGGACGGGGACGACCTCGTCGAGGCGGTGGTCGTCGAGCGTGGTGCGGGTCACATCCATACGTCTCCTCAGCGCTGCAGGAAGGCCAGGACTGCGAGCACCCGGCGGTGGTCGTCGCCGGAGTCCTCCAGTCCCAGCTTCTGGAAGATGGAAGTGACGTTCTTCTCCACCGCGCCGACGCCGACGACCATGCGGGCGGCGATGGCGGCGTTGGTGCGGCCCTCGGCCATCAGCTCCAGCACCTCCCGCTCGCGCGGCGTCAGGGTGGCGAGCGGGTCGGTGCGGCGGGTCAGCAGCTCTCGGACGACCTGCGGGTCGAGCACGGTTCCGCCAGCGGCCACGCGGGTGACCGCATCCTGAAGCTCGTCGAGGGACGCGATGCGGTCCTTGAGCAGGTAGCCGGTGCCGCCGTCGCCGCCCGCAAGCAGCTCCTGGGCGTACGTGCCCTCGACGTACTGGGAGAGCAGCAGCACGGCGATGTCGGGATGCTCGCGCCGGATGCGCAGCGCGGCCCGCACGCCCTCGTCGCGGAACGTGGGCGGCATCCGCACGTCGAGCACGACGACGTCGGGCATCAGGTCGGGCAGCGCCTCGAGCAGCGTGTCCGCGTCCCCGAACGCGCCCACCGTGTCGAACCCGGCCTCGTCGAACAGCCGGATGAGGCCTTCGCGCAACAGGACGGAGTCATCCGCGACGACGACGCGCAGCGGTCGGTCTTCACTCGGCACGGCTCCCAGCCTAGAGGGCATGGAGTTGACGCGACACGCCGTCGCGGCGGGCGGCCGGGCGGCGTGTTGCGTCAACGAGAAGGGCTCAGGCGAGCGGGATGCGGGCGCCGATGCGGGTGGGACCGCCGGCGGGGCTCTCGACGACCAGCTCGCCGCGGAGGCCGCGCACACGCTCCTGCAGGCCGCTGAGGCCGTGGCCGGCAACGAGCGACGCTCCCCCGCGTCCGTTGTCGGTCAGCCAGACGTTCAGCCAGGCGGCGCCCGACGCGTCCGTCGTCTCGTCGATGAACATCCGCGCGGCGGTCGCCTCCGAGTGCTTCGCGAGGTTCGCGGCCAGCTCGGCGAGCACGTAATAGGCGTTGCGTTCGAGCTCCGGGCTGAACCGCTCCCCCTGCTCCAGCGTCGACTCCACCGTGATCGGGATGGGGCTGCGCGCGGCGAGCGAGTCGGCGGCGGCGACGAGACCGCGGTCCTGCAGGATGGGCGGGGCGAAGCCGCGGGACAGGGCGCGCAGCTCCTCCAGGGTGTCGCCGGCCTGCTGCCGGGCCTCGGCGAGCAGGGTGGCGGCGGCCTCCGGGTCGTCGGCGAGCTTGCGCTCGGCGGCGGCAATGTCCATCTGCAGCCGGATGAGCCGCTGCTGCGGGCCGTCGTGCAGGTCGCGCTCCAGCCGACGCAGCGCCTGGTCCTCCGCGGCGACCGCCGCTCCCCGCGAAGCGGACAGGTCGGCGACCTCCGCCTGCAGCGCCTCCGACGGCCAGCGTCCGAGCACGCCGCGGGCGATGCCGTGGTGGGCCAGGGTCAGCCCGCGCGTGACGAAGGGCAGCGTCACGGCGAACAGCACGCCCGCGATCACGTAGAGGATGCGGTCGCCCGTGTTCGGGTCGAAGGTCGAATGCGTGCCGAAGACCGCATCCACGATGGTCTGCGAGAGGTAGAAGTCCCGGTTCCCCTGCGGGATGAACGGCAGCCAGATCCACCCCGTCAGACCGCCCAGCGCGATCGACGCCCACGTGATCGTGAGCGACCAGGACACGATGCTGACGACCGGGTTGATGATCACGCCGTGCAGGAGGTACAGCCAGTAGTGGCCGTTGGCGAAAGGCCCGAAGATGGCGCGCCAGAAGGTCCGCGGCGTCCCGGGCTTCTCCCACACCGGTCGCGGGATGGACGGGCGGCCCGCCCAGTCGAGGCGCGTCAGCTCGACGACGCCGAACCCGCGCGCGGTGTAGAAGGCGGCGACCACGATGAAGAAGCCGATGTAGATGACGATGGTGCCGACACCCGTCCAGAACAGGGTGAGCAGCACTGTGAGGCCGATGATCGCGATCGGCATGGTGAGCAGCAGGAAGCCGAGCTCCCTCGGCACGCCACGCCAGAGCGAGCCGTAGCGGGCGGGCGCAGACGCGCGCGCCGACGCGGGGGCCGGGACGGGAGCGGGGCCGGATGCGGTCACGGCATCCAGCGTGGCAGAAGTGATGACGGGTTCGGTGGACATGACCTCAGCCTGGCCGGACGGACCGGGTGCACCCCATCCCGCGACCCTCCCGATCGGTCGGGGGGTTAACCCGACCTTAGTAAGCGGAGCCTTCGCTTCGTTGTCGGAATGCGGGGCCGTCGCTAGCGTTGGGGCAGGTGGAAGAAAGGACGCACTCATGACCGACATCGCCGCAATCCCCAGTGTCTCCAACCCGGACGTCGCGGCCGGGGTCGCGCAGTTCCTCAGCCCGGTCGTCGTCGACCTCACGGCCATCGTCGTGAACGGCAAGCAGGCCCACTGGCACGTCCGCGGCGCCAACTTCATCGGCGTGCACGAGCTCCTGGACACCATCGTCGACCACGCGCAGGAGTGGGCCGACCTGGCCGCCGAGCGCATCGTCGCCCTCGGCCTCCCGGTGGATGCCCGGCTCGGCACGGTCGCCGCGAAGACCACCACGGGCGAGCTGACCGCCGGCTTCCGCCCCTCGAACGAGACCATCGCCGAGGTGATCGCGCAGCTCGACGCCGCGCTCGCCGCCGTCAACACCGCCGTGCGCGAGCTCGCCGAGCTCGACGCGACCAGCCAGGACGTCGCCATCGAGATCGCGCGCGGGCTCGACAAGGACCGCTGGTTCCTCTTCGCGCACATCAGCGAGTAACGCAGACCTCGGAGGGCCGTCCGCAATCGCGGGCGGCCCTTCGTCATGTCGAAGGCGCGTCAGCCCAGCGTAAGCGCGTCCGCGATCAGGCGGTCGATCCACCTCCGCCTCGGGAGCCGCGCGAAGTCGTCAGGTGCGAACCAGCCCAGCTCGAGGAGTTCGTCCAGATCGGGCGCGGGCTCGCTCAGCAGGCGGCACTCGTAGGCGACCGTGGTGTACGCCACCCGGTCGCCGTTCGGGTACTCCACCATCAGCGGCTCGCCGCCGTACGCGCCGATCACGCGTCCGACCTCCACACCCGCGCCCGTCTCCTCCCGCACCTCCCGGATCAGGGCGTCGACCGGCTCCTCGCCCGGCTCGATGCCGCCGCCGATGATGCTCCACAGGCCGGAGTGGGTGTGCCGGCCCAGGAGGAAGCGGTCGCCGTCCCGGATGAGGGCCGAGACGCCGGGGAGGACGAGCAGGTCGTGCCCGATCCGGTCGCGGAGGGACTGCACGTAATCGGACATCGGCATGACCGCAGCCTACGCACCCGTGAGTGCACTGTCCCGTGGACAGCGTCTCGACCACGGCGTTAGGCTCCGACCATGCGCCGCCGGGTGATCGTCGCGGTCGCGCTCGGCGCCGTCGCGGTGGTCGGGCTGCTGATCGCGCCCGCCGCCGGGGCCGCCCCGATCACGACCTTCGACGTGCTGAAGGCGATGAACGACGAGCAGCAGGAGGCATACCTCGCCGACCATCCCGAGCTCGTCGTCCAGCTGGCCAACACCGACCCCGACGCGGTGCACGCCGAGTGGGACGACCTGGATGCGGACACCCGCACCGACGCGATCGAGACGCTGCCCGAGGTGGTCGGCAACCTCGACGGCGTCGACTACAAGGACCGGGAGAAGGCGAACCGGCGCGCGCTGAAGCAGGCGATCGCGACCGAGAAGCGGGACGTCGAGCGGCACCCGGACCACGCCACGTCCGCGCGGGTCCTCGGTGCGCTCACGGCCATCCAGAAGACCATCGGCGGCAAGCGCACGCCGGCGCGGCACCTCATCTCGCTGAGCCTCGACCGGCCGCCGCTCGCCGCGATCGCTCTCGGGAATCTAGACACCGCCTCCGACATCACCTTCGTCGTGCCGGGGATGGGCACGTACACGGACGACATGCAGCTGTGGACGCAGTCCGCGCAGAACCTCTACGACGAGCAGGGCACGGTCGGCGCGCCGACGCGGCGGGCGGTGGTGTCGTGGATCGGGTACGTCACTCCCCCGCCCGGCGTGGATGCGGCCCTCGGCGACTACGCGTCGCGCGGCGCGCCGCTGCTGACGGCCGACCTCCGCGGCGTCAATGCGGTGCGGCACGAGGATCCGCCGCGCGCCCTCAACGTGGTGGCGCACTCGTACGGGACGACCACCAGCGCCGACGCCCTCGCCGACGCGCGCGACCTCGGCGTGTACGCGTTCGTGATGCTGGGCTCCGCGGGCATCGAGGACCGCATCCCGAACGCCGGCGCGCTCGGCGTGCAGCACACCTACGCGGGCGAGGCGGAGGCGGACGGGGAGGCGCGGTTCGGGCGCATCACCCGCCGCGACCCGCGGTCGCCGGGTTTCGGGGCGACCGTGATCAGCGTCGACGGTGACGAGACGGCGGACCTGCTGCCCGTGACCGGGCACGCGCCGGTGCTGCACTCGCCGTGGAACGACGACCCGTACTCCAGCGCCTGGTCGCACATCACCAGCGCGGCGCTGTTCGAGGAGAAGTACGCCGAGCACCTGACCCACTACGGGTACCTGGACGCGTACACCGAGTCGCTGCGGAACACCGCGATCGCGACGACGCCCGGCGTCGACCGGATGCTGCAGCGCGGGCGGTGATCGTCGCGGCGGGCAATGCGATTTGCGCCAAATCGCGGGAATCCTGTGCCCAAAACCACGATTTGGCGCAAATCGCGCCGAACAGGAGGCGCGATTCGTGCCGAGTGTGCGCCACTTGCCGCGAATGGCGACGATTCGGCACGAATCGCCCGCGCAGGGGCGGAATCGGGCAGAGCGCCGCGCGTCAGCGGAGGGTGTCGTGCGTGAAGCGGCCCGCGAGCAGGGTGGCGGCGACCGGCATGGTGCGGAGGTCGTCCGGCGACACGGCGAAGGGGTCGCGGTCGAGCACCGCGAGGTCGGCCGGCTGCCCCGCGGCGACCGTGGAGCGGGTGGATGCGCCGAGCGCGACCTCCGCGGACACCGCCTGCTCGGGATGCCACGGCTCGCGCCCGTCGCGGGTGCGGCCGACGGCCGACGCGATCGCCGCCCACGGGTCGAGCGGCGCGACGGGCGCGTCCGAGCCGAAGGCGAGCCGGGCGCCGGCGGCGTGCAGCTCAGCGAGCGGGAACGCGCGGTCGGTGCGGTCCGACCACAGCGAATCGGCCACATCCCGGTCGTCCATCGCGTGCTCGGGCTGCACGCTCGCGGTCACGCCGAGGCGTGCGAACCGCGGGATGTCGGACGCGTCGATCAGCTGCGCGTGCTCGATGCGCCCACCCGCGCCGACGGCCTCGAAGGCGTCGAGCGCGCGCCGGTTGGCCTCGTCGCCGATGGCGTGCACCGCGGCGGTGAGGCCGTTGGCGTAGGCGAGGCGGAGCGCATCCAGCAGCTCGCGCTCTGTGAGGTTCGCGACGCCGTGACCGCCGTCCGGGTAGGCGTGGCTGCAGAGGGCGGTGCGCGTGTTGAGCGAGCCGTCGGAGATCACTTTCAGTGGTCCGACGGTCAAGAGGCCGCCGGTCCCTTCGATGACAGCACCGGTGCGCAGGCCCAGCGCGATGGCCTGCTCGAGGTCTTCGCGGTAGATGCCGAAGTCGACGCGCAGGCCACGCGCGCCGGCTGCCATGCGGCGCGTCCAGACGTCGAGGTTCCAGCCGTATTCGAGGTCGACGATGCCGACCACACCGCGCGTCGCGGCGGCCCGCGCGGCATCCGCCGCCCAGCGATCGAGCGTCGCGTCGTCGGCCGCGGTGAGGAGGCTGGTGACAGCGAAGCTGGCGTCCTCCCGCAGCACCGCGTCCGATGACGCCGGCGCGAACCGACGAGCGGCGGCGGTGTTCAGCCAGGAACAGTGGAGGTCGCCGGCGATGAGCACGACCGGGCGGTGCCCTGCGGCCGCGTCCAGCAGCTCCCGGGTCGGAGTGTCCGGCCAGAGCGCGTCGTGGAAACCGAACCCCACGAGGACGTCGCCGCCCGCGTCGGCGGACGCCCGCTCGCGCACGAGCGCAGCGGCCTCGGCGGCCGACGCGGCCCGGGAAACGTCGAGGCGGCGCGCGGTCTGCGCCCACTGCGTGAAGTGCACATGCTGATCCCACAGTCCGGGCACGATCCACCGGCCATCGAGGTGGATGCGCTCGCCCGCCGCGGCCCCGGGCGGCGTGACGTCCGCGATCTGCGCGCCCTCGAGTACCACATCCACCAGGCCGTCTCGTCCGGGCACCCGGGCGACGGAGAGGACCAGCGTCATCGCGCGGCGCGGCGGCGGTCGTGCACGAGCCGCATTTCGCGCAGCAGCCCGGCGCTCGCGTACGGTCCGTCGCCGTCGAGCTCGGTCATGATGGCGTCCACAATGTGGTCGGGCCGGTTCTGGCTCATCTTCTGCTTGGCCACGACCCGCGTGGGAGTCAGCCGGAGGCCCACCGTGCCGGACACGATCCGCTCGGCGTAGGCCGTGTCCTCCACCGTCCCGCGCATGCGTCGGGGCGTCGGCAGCTCATCCTCGAAGTGGTCGACCAGTCGGGCGAGGACGTCCAGGTTCTCCTCATCGCCCAGCAGCTCCGGGACGCCGGAGAAGTGGGCGGTGATGAAGTTCCAGGTCGGCACCGCGGGCTTCTCGTCGTACCAACCGGACGAGATGTAGCCGTGCGGGCCCTGCACGATGACCAGCAGCTCGTGCTGTCCGAGCTCGTGCAGCTGCTCATCGGGCCGTCCGACGTGGCTGAGCAGCGTCAACTCCTCACGCGTCTCGTCGAGGATGACCGGATAGTGGGACGCGACCAGCCCGTTCGTCGTGTTCGACACGAACGTCGCCCACGGGTTCTCGCGCACGAGCCGCTTGAGCTCGGCCGGGTCGGTGAGCGTGAAGCTCGGATTCTGCCGCACGGTGCCTCCTAGGCCTGATCCACGGGGCACCAGTACAGCTTGCGGCCGCCCAGCTCCTCCATGACGATGTTCGTGCCGCACACCCGGCACGGCAGCCCCTCGCGCTTGTAGACCCAGTGCCGGTCGTCGCGGCTCGCCATCGCCTTGCGGTACGAGTCGTCGTCGAGGTCGTCCATCGTCATCATCTGGCCGGTCTCGACGCCGATGCGGAGGAGGTGCACCCAGTCGCGCCAGAGCGCGCGCACCGTGTCCTCCGGCACCTTCTTGCCGGGGGTGTGCGGATTCTGGCGGGCGCGGAACAGCAGCTCGGCGCGGTAGACGTTGCCGATGCCGCTGACGACGCTCTGGTCCATCAGCAGCAGCGCGATGGAGGTCGGCTTGCGCTTCACGATCGAGACGAAGCGCTCCTCGGCCTCCGGGCCGTCGTCGACCTGAGGATCGGGACCCAGCTTCGCGATCACCGCATCCATCTGCGCCGGGTCGAGCACCTCGCACGCGGTCGGCCCGCGGAGGTCGGCGACCGCGGTGTCGGTCAGCAGCCGCACCCGCACCTGGCCGATGGGCTCCGGCGGGAACGACGTGATCTCGGGCTCCACCTTCTCCGACTCGGCCATGCGCAGCCGGGTCCGCCTCGGCGCACCGATGGAGTGGAGGGAGTTCTCGCCCGCTGAGTCGAGGATTGGGTCGAGGTCGGTGCCGCGCTGGTTGGTCTGCCCCATCCGGCCGTTCGCGCTGGCGATGGTCGGGTCGATGCTGATGTCTCCCGCGAAGTCCCACGCGCCGTAGAGGCCGAGGTGGACGCGCAGCCACAGGTCGTTGTCGAACTCCAGGAACATCTGCTTGCCGACCGCCTTGGCGTCGGTCATCACGTGCCCGTCGATGCGGGTGGCATCCGCGGCGAAGCGGCCCTGCGGCGACGACACGGCGACACGGTGGCCGACGAAGTTGACGGCGAACTGGCGGGCGATGCGGTGGACGGAGTGACCCTCGGGCATCAGTGGTCCACGTTCTTGCCCGCGATGTCGCCGGTGGCCTCGTACTCCGCGAGCTGGGCGATCCGCCGCACGTGGCGCTCCTCGAACGAGAACGGTTCGGCGATGAAGGTGTCGATGAAGCTCTTGGCCTCGTCGACCGTGTGCTGGCGCGCGCCGATGGCGATGACGTTGGCGTCGTTGTGCTGCCGGGCGAGCTGGGCGGTGGATTGGTTCCAGACGAGCGCCGCGCGCACGCCCTTCACCTTGTTGGCCGCGATCTGCTCCCCGTTGCCGGAGCCGCCGAAGACGATCCCGAGCGCTTCCACCCCCGCCTGCTGGTCGCGCACGACCGCCGCCGCCGCGTTGATGCAGAACGCCGGGTAGTCGTCGATCGGGTCGTAGTCCTTCGGCCCGTGGTCGATCACCTCGTGACCCGCCGCGCGCAGGTGCTCCTGCAGGTCTTCACTGAACTCGAGCCCGGCGTGGTCGGTGGCGATGTGGATGCGCATATCCACAGTTTAGGGACGACCGCCGACGACGCCGGTGCCGGTGGCTAAGGTGGTGGTGTGGTCCCAGGTGGACCAATCGGGGACGCGGGGCGCCCACAGGATCGAAAGTCCGACTCCGAGCATCGCCGTCACCATGACAAGGTCCAGAGAGACGAGGGTGCCGATGATCCCGCCCAAGAGCGCTCCAGGCACCTCTCCGCCTACGGCGAGAACGCGTTCCGAGGCCGCGACCTGCCCGACCAGATCCTCGGGGCTGGCCAGTTGGCGAAGGGTGTTGAACAGAACGACGCACATCACGATCGCCGACGCCCAGAGGAACTCAGCGACGCTGACCGTCGCCACGGCAACGGTGTGGTCCTGCCATTGCGCTGCGAGAATCAGCACGATTGCGAGCGCGGGAAAGGCCAGAGCACCCAGGTACCACGCCTTCTGACGACGGTTGACCAGAGAACTTGCGGCGAGCACGCTTCCGGCCAGTGCGCCGACGCCGGCCGCAACACCGACGACAGCGAGATCCCCAGTAGAGAACCGCATCGTGCTGACGCAGTAGACGAGCAGGACGGCTTGCAGCGCGGCCGTGAAGAAGTTGAATTGGATCGAGGAAAGGACAAGGGGGCGAAGCAGCGGGTGGGACCAGATGTATCGGAGTCCCGTCGCAATGCCGCCCTTGCGACCGTTGTTGCGTACATCGTCGCGTGACGCTTCGATTTCGGTGTTCTTGGTGCTGCCTCCAGCGCTAACCCCGACGAGAACACCTGGCACCACAGTCGACGCGCGCGCGCGACCAATGTGCAGAAGAACGAGTGAACAGATGCCTGCCAGCGCGAATGCCAGGACTCCGCCGAGAAGCGAGAGCGTGAGGCCAACGGCTACGACGACGAATCCCGCCACCCCGGGGCCAGCGGTTTCCGAGACCACTGCGCTTCCGCGGAGGAGTGCGTTCAGCCTGTTCAAGGATCGCGAGGACCGAGTGCCGAGCTCGACCACCGCCGCACTCGTCCCGGCCTCCCGCATCAGTGATGCCGCCCCCAGGACGAACATGGCGATGTAGAGCGAGACCAGAGAGGGCGCAGTCAAGAGCGAGAAAAGAAGAATCGCCAGGGACGCGACGCGCACACCTTCGGCGAGCGCCAACCCCAACACTCCTCCGAGACGATCGATCGCCGTGCCGATGGCGAGCCCGAAACTCAATGCAGCGGCAGAGTCCAGCAGATTGAGAACACCCATCTCCAGAGGCGAAGCGCCGAACTGCGTAACAGCGATCAGGGGGACGACGAACAGAGCGAACTGCTGGCCGAGTGACGCGAAGAGCTCGCCGGCCCCGAGGAGCCAAACGTCCGCCCGTCTCGTTCTATTCACCGTCGGATGCACCGACGCCGAAGTGCACTGCAAGCGAGTATCGGTGCCACTCGGCGCTCAGATTGGGCTGCACCTGGTGGAAGTGGCCGCCCGCAAGGCGCATCATCGCGACCGAGGCCGCTTTAGGCGGAACGACCTGACAGCGACCGTCGGGCTTTTCCGCGATGAGATGGGTACCGTATTCGGGCTTCCACCCTTCGTGAACGAAAAAGACCAATCCGAACAACCTGCCGTCATAGAGATCGTCGTGTCGACGCAGGTAGTGGCCTGGACGGTATCTCGCGATGTCCGCGGACTTGTATCCCGCGCCGCGAGTACCCGCGACGGCGCTGAAGGCGTCGAGAACGACGGGCGAATGAAGGCCCGACAAGAGTCCTCTCAGGGCATAGGCGTCGGCGCTGGGTCGACGCAGAGTATCCGAGACGGAGAACCGATGTCTGGGCTCGGCTCTCTCGAAACGGCGCTGGTCGACTAATTCGACGGTGCCCTCGTCGCTGATCGTCCAGTGTTCCTCGGCCCAGTTCTGGTCCTGCGCCATATCGCTCAAGACGTCCCGTGCTCGCAAAGCGCCGGGTAGCTCGATGACGTCCGCGAGCGGTTCGCCGGCGAGTACTGCCTCCAGCCGATCGAGGAAGTCCTTACTCGAGAAGAAGCGGATGGTCTCGGCTCGAATGCCGAGTCCCGCCTCAATCGCGGATTTCCCGCCCAGACTTGTCTTCAATGTCCACTCCACTCATCTATTCGAACGATCCCCTGGTGAGAGACCGACACCCGACCATTCACCGCACCACTCGAGCATCTGTAGCGCCCGAGGATGCCGACTCCGGTGGTTGCGCACACCCGCTCGGCCACTCGGCGCGTCGCATCGTCGTCCCCTCCGATGTCGGCGTGGTCCAGACACGCCAACAGCTCGACAGCGACATCGGGCGATATCCAATCGGCAGCCAGGTGCACGACCGAGCGGAGTATTCCCGTCGGCGCACCGTTGATGGGCGCCACGATGGTGAGCTGGTAACCGCGTAGTCCCTGTCGGCGAAGGCTCTCCTGATACGGCGCTTCCAGCACATCCACCTGCACGCCGGTGAGTAACGTGCGCCACGCGGCAGCAAGAGCGTGCGCAACGTCTCGATTCGGGAAGTAGTCGGTGAACTCCACCCTGACCCGACTGCGACCGGCCGGAACGAAGTAGATCGGCCGCGGGTCGATCTCGAAACCTCCCAGGGCCGCTTCCCGCGTTCGCACCTCAGCGACGAACCGGCTCGCATCGCCGGGCGCGTGCCTCAAGCCGCAGGGCGCCGGAATCACCACGTAGGTCAACGAACTGGTCATGACCGGATCAGTCACCCGGAATGGGCCGGGGAGTGCGCACCGGATTGCCTCAGGAGGCGCCAGCGCTGGCGTGAGCCTTCGCGCATCGTCGAAATCACGCACCTCGCGGATCTCGGTGGAGCGACCGACCGTCACTGAGGTGCGAGAAGGCCCTGGCGAACGTTGCCGCCAGCGATCGCGGGCAGCGCGGAGACCGATCCAAAGATCGAAAGCATCCAGAAAGGGACGAATGTCCTGGTATTCGAATCGCGTCGTAACGGTAAGCGAACAGGGGGAATCCACTCGCGCATGGCGAAGGAAGAAAAAGGCTCCCGATCCACGATGAAAGGTGCTCTCGCGCCAACTGTGAAGGATGGTCGTTGGCGAGACGGGTGTGTTGGATCGCGTGGTCAGCCGCCATGTCGTGTCGTCCAGACGCTCGATCGCTTGCAGGCCGACGAGGCTGTAGCTCTCCGCGAAAGCGACGCGTTCGACGAGTGGAACAGCCCATAGTCGGGAGATCTGCATGCCCGCGATATCGTGCGCGTCTAGTCCCACCCCGTCCGGGATGCGATCCACCAGTAGGACGCGATCAGGGCTCATGATGGATTCGAAACGGTAGCGGAGTTTTCGAGAGATGTTCGAGTGCAGCATGCGCGGCGTAGGCGGCCGTAATGGCGTTCGTCGTTCCGATGGACGCGGCCGTTCCAAGGATGAGAGCATCACGCGCTGTGATGGCGGACACGGGATAGGAGCGGCCATGCTTGACCCCAACTCCCGCCACAAGAAAGGGCCGGTCCCAGCCGGAGAGCGTTGTCGCCAGCTCCGGCATGATGGCCGGCGGTTCGTCGACGGCAATCAGAGTCAGATCCGGGTCCGTGGCGGCAACGATGTCGGCGACATCGTCGGCAGTCGCTAACGCGCGACGAGACGTGACACATCGATGATCGCTCAGTCGGTCCGCGATGTACTCGGAGCAGGCATCGACCTTGAGCTTCCCGACATCGCGAAGCCTATAGAGCGTCTGGCGATTGAGGTTGCTCAGTTCGACAACGTCTCTATCTAGGAGGCCGTAGCGCCGTACACCGGCAGCCACCATCAGTCGGAGAAATTCACTCCCAGTGCCGCCGAGCCCGAGAACCAGGACAGAAGACGACTCCAGCCGCGACTGCACCTCGTCGGGGACATCCGAAAAGGCCGCCCAGTACTCCAGCTGTCGGCTGAACTGGCCGTTCCGGTCGACCATCTCTGTCGAGTAGGTCACTGCGCCTCGGCCCATCAATTCGCGCATCACCGCCTCAGCCTCGGACGGCACGCGAGGGGACGGCTCGGTCAGGAATCCTGCAACCGTGTCGAGTAATCCTGCTCCGGCACCGATGGCGAAGGCTCGGTCCTCGTCGAACACGTGAAGCAGGTCGCCCCGTGCACGGTGCATCGCCCATCCAGGCCGGAGTCGGTACATGTGTCTGCCTTGTCATAGTGTGAAGCGGACCTGCCGGGGCGCATCGACATACACCCCAGCAGGGTGCGAATCAGGTTCGCTGGACGACGACCTTGTGAACGTGCTCGATCTCGTCGATCACGAACACATCGTCATCAAAAGCCTCCTTGGATTCCATTGCTGTCACCTCCCGTCTGCCTCCCTTCCATTAATGCACATCAGCATCTCCTTGCGTCATCTTTTTATTTCAATACAAGTATTTATCAGCGCAGTATCGCGTTACGAACGCCCTCGCTTCTCCCAGAGCTGGGACGGAGTTCTAAGGTGGAGCGGGTGGACACGATCCACGCCGTCACAGAAGCCCTCACCGCTGAAGGAGCAAGCGTTGCCCGGAGAGAACCTCACCCGCATCGAAGCGCAGGAGCGCGCGTCCCTCGTCCGCACCCACTCGTACGACGTCGCGCTCGACCTGACGACCGGACCGGAGACGTTCCGGAGCACCACGACCGTGCGGTTCGCGGCGAAGGAGGGCGCCTCGACGTTCATCGACGCGATCACGCGCACGGTGCACTCCGTCACGCTCAACGGCGTCGAGCTCGACCCGGCGCAGGTCAGCGACGGCGTGCGCATCCAGCTCGACGGGCTGAAGGACGAGAACGAGCTGACCGTCGACGCCGACGCCATCTACACCAACACCGGCGAGGGCCTGCACCGTTTCGTCGACCCGGTCGACGGCGAGGTGTACCTCTACAGCCAGTTCGAGGTCCCGGACTCCCGCCGCATGTTCGCGGTATTCGAGCAGCCCGACCTCAAGGCGCAGTTCACCTTCACGATCACGGCTCCCGACCACTGGGCGGTCGTCAGCAACTCCCCCACTCCCGAGCCGATGAGCGCGGGCGAGGGGAAGAAGACGTGGGCGTTCGCGCCGACGCCCGTCATCTCCTCCTACATCACGGCCCTCATCGCCGGCCCGTACGAGTCGGTGCACAGCGAGCTGACCAGCCGCGACGGCCGCACCATCCCGCTCGGCGTCTACGCCCGGAAGAGCCTCGCCGAATTCCTCGACGCCGACTACATCTTCGACAAGACGCGCGAGGGCTTCGCCTTCTACGAGGAGCGGTTCGACTACGCGTACCCGTTCGAGAAGTACGACCAGCTGTTCGTTCCGGAGTTCAACGCCGGCGCGATGGAGAACGCCGGCGCGGTGACCTTCACCGAGACCTACGTCTTCCGGTCGAAGGTGACCGACGCGATCAAGGAGCGTCGTGTCGTCACGATCCTGCACGAGCTGGCCCACATGTGGTTCGGCGACCTGGTGACGATGAAGTGGTGGAACGACCTCTGGCTGAACGAGTCGTTCGCCGAGTACGCGTCCACGCTCGCCACCGCCGAGGCCACCGAGTGGACCGAGGCGTGGACGACCTTCGCCGCGATGGAGAAGAGCTGGGCGTACCGTCAGGACCAGCTGCCGTCGACGCACCCGATCGTCGCCACGATCAACGACCTGGAGGACGTGCAGGTCAACTTCGACGGCATCACCTACGCCAAGGGCGCCTCGGTGCTCAAGCAGCTCGTCGCCTGGGTCGGCCAGGACGACTTCCTCGCCGGTGTCGCCCAGTACTTCAAGAAGCACGCGCACGGCAACACGGAGCTCAAGGACCTGCTGGTCGAGCTCGAGGCCACCAGCGGCCGCGACCTGACCGACTGGTCGAAGAAGTGGCTCGAGACCGCCGGGGTCAACACCCTGCGTCCCGAGCTCGAGGTGGATGCGGAGGGCGTCATCACGTCGTTCGCCGTGCTGCAGACCGCCGCGGCGGACTACCCGACCATCCGTCCGCACCGCCTCGCGATCGGCCTCTACAACCTCCGCGACGGCAAGCTCGTGCGCGAGGAGCGCCTGGAGCTGGATGTGGACGGCGAGCGCACCGAGGTCGCCGAGCTGGTCGGCGGCACCCGGCCCGACCTCATCCTCATCAACGACGACGACCTCGCCTACGCGAAGATCCGCCTCGACGACGCGTCGCTGAAGGTCGCGATCGAGCACCTGTCCGACATCGAGAGCCCGCTCGCCCGCTCCCTGGTCTGGGGCGCGGTGTGGGATGCGACCCGCGACGCCGAGTCGAGCGCGAGCGACTACGTGCGCCTGGTGCTGGGCAATATCGCGTCCGAGACCGAGTCGACCACGCTCCGCACCACGCTCAACCAGCTGGTGCTGGCGGCGACCGCGTACGTCGCGCCCGAGCGTCAGAAAGAGACCGCGCAAGGCGCGGCCGACGCGCTGTGGGAGCTGGCGAAGGGGGCCGAGGCGGGCAGCGACGCGCAGTTCCAGTTCGTCAAGTTCTTCGCGGCGCTCGCGTCCACGGACGAGCAGCTGGCGACCATCGCGGGCCTCCGCGACGGCTCGATCGCGCTCGACGGCCTGACGGTCGACACCGACCTCTCGTGGGAGCTTCTGATCGCTCTCGTCGCGGGCGGCGCGGCCGGCAACGCCGAGATCGACGCGGCGCTCGCCGCCGACAACACGGCCAACGGCGGGCAGTTCGCCGCGCAGGCCCGCGCGAGCATCCCGACGCTCGAGGGCAAGCAGGCGGCGTGGGACTCGGTGTTCGGCTCGGACAGCCTGCCGAACACGATCGTCCGCTACACCGGCATCGGGTTCCAGCGCGCCAAGGACAAGGCGGTGCTCGCCCAGTTCGTCGAGCCGTACTTCGCGGCGCTGCAGGGCGTGTGGACCTCCCGCACCTACAAGATCGCCGAGTACCTGGTCGAGGGCATGTACCCGGCCCCGCTCGCGAACGCGGAGCTGCGGGACGCGACCCGCGCCTGGCTCGACGCGAACGCCGAGCCGGCGGCGCTGCGCCGCATGGTGGTCGAGAACCTGGCGGGCGTCGAGCGCGCCCTCGCCGCGCAGAAGCGCGACGCGCAGGGCTGAGTCGACAGGCCGATCGGTCCACGAAGGGGGCTCCGCTGCGGCGGGGCCCCCTTCGTGGTACCGCGGGAGGATGCCGCCGTGCGCGGTGCGCCCCTAGTCTCGGAGTCATGATCCAGCTCGATCACCTCACCCAACGCTTCGGCGCGAAGACCGCCGTCGACGACATCTCCGTGACCATCCAGCCGGGCAAGGTCACCGGCTTCCTGGGCCCGAACGGCGCAGGCAAGTCCACGACCATGCGGATGATCATGGGCCTCGACCGGCCGACCGCGGGCACCGCCCTCATCAACGGCAAGCGGTACGCCCAGTTCCGTTCCCCGCTCACCGAGGTGGGCGCCCTGCTCGATGCGAAGGCCATCCACACCGGCCGCACCGCGTACAACCACCTGCTCGCGCTCGCGGCGACTCACGGCATCCCGAAGTCCCGCGTCCACGAGGTCATCGGCATGACCGGCCTGGAGTCGGTGGCGAGCAAGCGCGTCGGCGGCTTCTCGCTCGGGATGGGGCAGCGGCTCGGCATCGCCGCCGCCATGCTGGGTGACCCGGCCACGCTCATCCTGGACGAGCCGGTCAACGGTCTCGACCCTGAGGGCGTGCTCTGGGTCCGCCAGTTCGCGAAGCATCTCGCGAGCCAAGGCCGGACGGTGTTCCTCTCGTCGCACCTGATGAGCGAGATGGCGCTGACCGCCGACCACATCGTCGTCCTGGGCCGCGGCCGCGTGCTCGCGGACGCCCCGGTGGACCGCATCCTCGCCGGCGCCACCCGCCACGCCGTCCGCGTGCGCACCCCGCAGCCGGAACAGCTCGCACGGGCCGTCGCCGGTGCCGACGTGGCGGTCACCGGCGTGGAGGCGCAGCTGCTCGAGGTGACCGGCCTCACCGCCGCACAGATCGGCGAGGCTGCCGCGCGCGACGGCATCGTGCTGCACGAGCTGACGCCGATCAGCGCCTCCCTCGAAGAGGCCTACCTCGAACTCACCCAGGACGACGTCGAATACCGCACGGAGGTCAGCCGATGAGCACCGCCACTGCACCCATCCAGCCAGGAGCCGCGCACCCGCACACCTCGCTCGGCCACCTGCGCTTCGACCGGGTCGTCCGCTCCGAGTGGATCAAGCTCCGCACCCTCCGCTCGACGTTCTGGACGCTGATCGGGGTCGTCGTCCTGATCATCGGTCTGCCGGCGCTGATCGCTGCCGTGGTCCCGAGCCTGTCGGTCATCGAGTCCCGGGCGCCGGCGAGCCAGCTCACGGCGTTCACCACCAACACGGCGACAGCGGGTCTGACGTTCGCGCAGCTCGTCGTCGCGGTGCTCGGCGTCCTCGTGATCAGCGGGGAGTTCTCGACGGGGATGATCCGCTCGTCCTTCACCGCCATCCCGCACCGTTTCCCGGTGTTCGCGGCGAAGGCGATCGTGCTCTTCCTCACGTCCTTCGTCATCGGTCTGGTGAGCTTCGCGGCGTCCTGGGCGATCGCCGTGCCGCTGCTGACCGCGAAAGGCTACGCGGGCGATCTCTTCGCGTCGAACACGCTGTGGAACATCGTCGGCGCGGCGACCTACCTGGGCCTCGTGTCGATCTTCGCCCTGGGGGTCGGCGCGATCGTGAAGTCGACGGCCGGCGGCATCTCCACCGCCCTCGGCGTGCTGTTCCTGCTGCCGATCGTCGCGGCCCTCCTGTCCAGTCTGCTGCCGAAGCAGACCTGGATCGCGGACGCCTCCGCCTACCTGCTCAGCGCGGCGGGGTCCGGCATGGCGGGCCTCGCCAACCGCGACCTGGAGCCGTGGGCGAACGTGGTGACCGTGCTGGTCTGGGCCGCCGTGTCCTTCGTCGTCGGAGCCGTGCTCCTGCAGCGCAGGGACGCCTGACCCGTCACGTGACCGCCGAAGCGACACCGCCGGACGCCCCGGGCGGACTCGGACTGCCGAGACCGCCCGGGGTGCTCCGGCGTTTCATGCTGGCGCATCCCTTCGCCGTCGACGTCGCCTTGGCGGTCATCTATCTGCTGCCGTCGGTCATCGGCGCGATCGTGGTGTCGGCGACGGACCCCAGCCCTCGGGAGATCGCGCACCTCGCCCTCTCGGTGGTGGCCGGCCTCGCGCTGCTGGCGCGCCGGTACCGGCCGGGACTGGTGTTCGCCATCGCGACGGTCGTGCTCGGGGCGAGCGTGTTCCTCGGGCGGGATGTGGATGTGCTGCCCACCCTCTTCGCGCTCTACGCGCTGGCGGTGTACCGCTCCATCCGCTCGGCGTGGATCGCGTTCGGCGTCACCGCGTTCGTCACCGTCGCCGCGTTGACGGCGCAGGTGCTGCTCGCCCAGGCCGCCGTGTTCACCCCGCTCGAGACCGCCGCGCTGCCCTCCGGCATCCTGGTGCTGTCGTTCTCAGCGGTCGCGGTGCTGGTCGGCAGCAACGCGGGCAACCGCCGCCGGTATCTGGATGCGCTCATCGACCGGGCGCGCCAGCTCGCCCGCGAGCGCGACCAGCAGGCCGTGATCGCGGCGGCGGCGGAGCGGAGCCGGATCGCCGGCGAGCTCCACGACATCGTGTCGCACAGCCTGACGGTGATGATCACGCTGGCCGACGGGTCGGCCCGGCAGGCGCCGACCGACCCGGAGCGCTCTGCGGAGACCATGCGGCTCGTGGCCGAGACCGGGCGCGGAGCGCTGGCGGACATGCGGCGGCTGCTCGGCGTGCTCAGCGAGGGCGATGGGGAGGCCGCGCGCGAGCCACAGCCCGGCGTGGCCGACCTGGGCGCACTGGTCGAGACCTTCCGCGCGGCCGGGTTGCCCGTCCGGATCACCGTCTCCGGCGATGCGCCGGACGACGCCGGGCAGCAGCTGACGATCTTCCGCGTGGTGCAGGAGGGCCTGACGAACGTGCTGCGCTACGCGTCCAGCTCCACCGCCGTCCGCGTGGTGCTGGTGTTCGGGGCCGACCGCGTGATCATCACCGTGGACGACGACGCGACGGTGCACGGCGCTCCCGACCAGGGCTCCGGACGCGGGCTGATCGGTCTGCGGGAGCGCGTGGCACTGTACGGCGGCACGCTGGAGGCCGGCCCGCGGTCCGGTGGCGGATGGCGCGTGCGCGCGGTCTTCGACGCGGTGCGCTCCCCCACCGTGCAGGCTCACACCACTCCACCGTCCCCCGCGCAGAAAGAGCTCCCGTGACCGACTCCCCCATTCGCATCCTGCTCGTCGACGACCAGCAGCTCGTCCGGCTCGGCTTCCGCATGGTGCTGGACGCTGAGCCGGGGCTGACCATCGTCGGCGAGGCGGGCGACGGTGCCGAGGGCGTGCGGCTGGCCGCCGAGCTGCGACCGGATGTGGTGCTCATGGATGTGCGGATGCCCGTCCTCGACGGCATCGAGGCCACCCGGCGGATCGTCGAGACGGACCCGCAGGCGCGGGTGATCGTGCTGACGACGTTCGACCTGGACGAGTACGCGTTCGGCGGCCTGCGCGCCGGCGCGAGCGGCTTCCTGCTCAAGGATGCCCGTCCGGAGGAACTGGCAGCGGCCGTGCGCGCGGTGGCCGCCGGGGACGCGGCCGTGTCGGGCCGGGTGACGCGGGCGATGCTGGAGCTGTTCGCCGACCGTCTGCCGACGGGAGCGACCGCCGCCGGCGCGGGAACCGATCCCACCGCCGCGCTCACGCCCCGCGAGCGCGAGATCCTGGTCGCCATGGGCGAAGGCCTGAGCAATGGCGAGATCGGCGCCAAGTTCTACCTCACCGAGTCGACCGTCAAGACCCACGTCGGGCGGGTGCTGGCGAAACTGCAGCTGCGCGACCGCGTCCACGCCGTGATCTTCGCCTACGAGAACGGGCTGGTCGAGCGGTGAGTGAAGGCGCCGCGGCGCGGTCCAGCGAGCCCCAAGGCCGCGCTCGGTAGGCTCGAACGGGTATGGGAATCCTCAAAGCAACCTTCTGGGAAGAGCTCGGCTCGTGGGCGGTCGATGCCGGCTGGAACCTGGTCACCGCCGCCTGCATCATCGGCGGCGCGTTCCTGCTCGCCTGGATCCTGCGGGTCGTCATCCGCAAGGTCGTCGGGCGGATCGTCTCGGGCGTGAAGAAGGGCCAGAACGTCAGCGATACGCAGGCGCTCGTGAACTCCCCGCTCGCCGCCGTCCGGCTCGTGCAGCGCACGCGGACGCTCGGCTCGGTCCTCACCAACATCGTGCACGTGACGATCGGCATCATCGCGATCCTCCTCATCGTGCAGGTCTTCGCGCCGAACGTCCTCGGGTCCTTCGCCCTGCTCACCGCCGCGCTCGGCGCCGGCCTCGGTTTCGGCGCGCAGAACATCGTCAAGGACGTGCTCAACGGCCTCTTCATGGTCATGGAGGACCAGCTGGGCGTCGGCGACATCGTCGACCTGGGACCGGCGACCGGCGTCGTGGAGGCGGTCGGAATCCGCGTCACCCTGGTGCGCGACGTGAACGGCACGCTGTGGTTCGTCCGCAACGGCGAGATCCTGCGCGTCGGCAACATGTCGATGGGCTGGGCGCGGGTCATCATCGACCTCGCCGTCCCCTACGACACGGACGTGGATGCGGTCGAGGCGAAGATGATGGAGACGGCCACCGCGCTCGCCACCAGCACCAAGTGGCGCTCGCGCATCCTCGAGAAGCCGGAGCTGTGGGGCATCGAGTCGATCTCGGCCGACGCGGTCATCATCCGGATCGTGCTGAAGACCCGCACCACCGCGAAGGACGACGTGTCTCGCGAATTGCGCGCCCGCCTCAAGCAGGCACTCGACGAGATGCAGGTGAAGCTGCCGTCGCTCTCCGCGGTCGTGCTGAGCGGTTTCGACAGCGCGGCGAGCGTGTCGGGCGCGAAGCCGCCGAAGACGCGCCCGAGCACCGTCGTGGCGCCGGAGCCGCCGCTGAAGGGACGCAAGGCGCGCGCCGCCGCGAAGCGGAGGGTGGCCGACCCGGGCGCTGTCCAGATCGTGCCGGTCGACCCGCCGGAGCCGAAGACGGCCGCGAAGCCGACCGCGACGAAAACCACCGCGCCGAAGCCCGCACAACCGAAGGCTCCGGCGTCCGACTCGACCGCACCCGAGCCCGCGCCCAAGCCCCGCACCGCCAAGCCCGAGGAAGACCAGCCGTGAGCAGCATCCCGATCATCCCCACCGGCCCGCAGCCCGCGTTCTTCGACGAGGTCGGCGGCCACGAGACCTTCGTGAAGCTGGTCGACGCCTTCTACCGCGGTGTCGCCGACGACCCGGTGCTGCGTCCGATGTACCCGGAGGAGGACCTGGGCCCGGCCAAGGAGCGTCTGGTGATGTTCCTGGAGCAGTACTGGGGCGGTCCGACCACGTACAGCCAGCAGCGCGGTCACCCCCGGCTCCGGATGCGGCACAACCCGTTCAAGGTGAACCCGGACGCGCGCGACCGCTGGCTCGCGCACATGCGGGTAGCGGTCGACGAGCTCGGCCTCTCGCCGCTCCACGAGGAGACCCTGTGGAGCTACCTGGAGCGGGCCGCGTTCGCTATGGTCAACACATTCGAGGAGTAGCACTCCCCCGCCATCCCGGTGCCGAAGGAGACACGGATGACACACGAACCCGACGCGATCGTCGTCGGCGCCGGGCTCTCGGGCCTCGTCGCCGCCTCCGAACTGCTCGACGCGGGACGGCACGTCACGATCGTCGAGCAGGAGCCGTCCGCGTCCTTCGGCGGGCAGGCGTGGTGGTCGTTCGGCGGGATCTTCCTCATCGACTCCCCCGAACAGCGCCGGATGGGCGTGCACGACTCCCTCGCCCTCGCCCGCGACGACTGGTTCGGCACGGCCGGCTTCGACCGCGTCGAGGACCACTGGCCGAAGCGCTGGGCCGAGGCGTACCTGCAGTTCGCCGCCGGTGAGAAGCGCGCCTGGCTGCGCGAGAAGGGCGTGTCGTTCTTCCCCGTCGTCGGATGGGCGGAGCGCGGGGACGGGCGCGCCGGCGGCCACGGCAACTCTGTGCCGCGCTTCCACATCACCTGGGGCACCGGCCCCGGCGTCGTCGAGCCGTTCGCGCGCCGGGTGCAGGCGGCCGCCGCGCAGGGCCGGGCGGCCATCCGGAACCGGCACCGTGTCGACGAGCTGATCGTCGAGGACGGCCGCGTCGTCGGCGTGCGCGGAGCGGTGCTCGCGCCCGACACCGCCGACCGTGGCGCGCCGAGCAACCGCGATGTGACCGGCGACTTCGAACTCCGCGCGCCGGTCGTCATCGTCGCCTCCGGCGGGATCGGCGGCAACCACGACCTCGTGCGGGCCATGTGGCCGGAACGTCTCGGCGAGCCGCCCGCGCACATGCTCTCCGGCGTCCCGGCGCACGTCGACGGCCGGATGCTCGGCATCGCCGAGACGGCGGGCGCGCACCTGATCAACGGCGACCGGATGTGGCACTACACGGAGGGCATCCAGAACTGGAACCCGGTGTGGGCGCAGCACGGCATCCGCATCCTCCCCGGCCCGTCGTCGCTGTGGCTCGACGCGCGCGGCGAACGGCTGCCGTCGCCGCTGTTCCCCGGCTTCGACACGCTCGGGACACTGGAGCACCTGCGGCGCACGGGCTCGGACTACAGCTGGTTCGTGCTCACGCAGAGGATCATCGAGAAGGAGTTCGCGCTGTCGGGCAGCGAGCAGAACCCGGACCTGACCGGCAAGGACGTGCGCCTGCTCGCGAAGCGCGTCGGGCCGGGCGCGCCGGGGCCGGTCGAGGCCTTCAAGCAGCACGGAGCGGACTTCGTCGTCGCGGACACCCTGGACGACCTCCTCGCCGGCATGCAGCGGATCGCCGACGTGCCGCTCGACGCCGAGCTCGTCGCCCGGCACGTGCGCGAGCGCGATCGGCAGCTCGACAACGAGTTCGGCAAGGACCTGCAGCTCGCGGCCATCCGCTCGGCGCGCCGGTACCGGGGCGACAAGCTGATCCGCGTGGCCACGCCGCACAAGCTGCTCGACCCGGCGGCGGGACCGCTCATCGCGGTCAAGCTGCACATCCTGACCCGGAAGAGCCTCGGCGGTATCGAGACCGACCTCGACGGCCGCGTGCTCGCCGCGGACGGCTCGGTCGTGCCGGGTCTCTACGCCGTCGGCGAGGCCGCGGGCTTCGGCGGCGGCGGGATGCACGGCTACCGCGCGCTCGAAGGCACCTTCCTGGGCGGCTGCCTCTTCTCCGGCCGCCAGGCCGGCCGCGCCGCCGCGCGTGCCTGACCCGGCCGCGCTACGCCCCCCATCGAGTCCGCAAAGAGTGCACGCCCACACGGCGTGTCGCGTGCACTCTTTGCGGACTCGACGGTGGGACGGGGTGCGTCAACGGCGGAGGGACCAGGAGGGGCGGCGGATGAGGGTGTGGCCGCGCCGGGTGGTGAGGCGCGTCCAGGTGCCGGTCTCGTGGATGGTGACCGGCTCGTCGTCGCCGAGGAAACCCAGCGACTCGGCCGCGAAGGCGGCGCCGGCCGGGATGTACTCCAGGCCGTCGATCGGGCGGCCCCAGACCTCGGCGCGGACCCGCTGCACCAGCTGCTCCCCGGTGCCCGTCGGCACGGCGTCCGCGACCTCGGCGATGCCGGCCTGCGCGATCGTCCGCAGCTGCGCCGCGTCCGTCTCGCCGACCGAGCGCCAGCCGCCGCGCGGCGGGGAGATGCCCGCCCAGGTCACGGTCGACACCTCGAGCGGGAGGCGGATCTCCACCGGGCCCTCCGGTGCGTCCTCCTTCTCGGCGGTCTCGCGCACGCGGGCGATTCGGTCGAGCAACGAGCGGATCGGGACCACCGCGTCGAACTCGACGTCGGCGCCGGTCGCGAAGGTGCGGAGCCCCAGGACGGTCGGGGTCTCATCCATCAGCCCGCGGGGGTAGAGGATCGCGGTGTACACGGCGAGGATGCCGGACCCGGCGATCAGCCGCACGGATCCTTCCTCCACCCGGGAGGCGCGCGAGAGATAGGTGTGCAGATCGGCGACGGCGAGAGCGTCCGTCAGAGAGAACGAGGGGTTCATCGGACCTCTAAACTACCAAGAGACCACCGACTTGGAGGCACAGTGACCGAGCCCCTGGATTCCCTGCTGACCGCGCTCGATCTCACCGACACGGGCGCCCGCACCAGCGAGGACATCTTCACCGGTCCGTCCCAGTGGATGCCGCTGGGCCGCGTGTTCGGCGGGCAGGTGCTGGCGCAGTCCATCGTGGCCGCGACCCGTACCGTGGAGCCGGACCGCGCCATCCACTCGATGCACGGCTACTTCCTGCGGCCGGGCGACGTGAACTTCCCCATCACGTTCTCGGTGGACCGCATCCACGACGGCCGATCGTTCTCGACGCGGCGCACGCAGGCGTACCAGAACGGGCTGCCGATCCTGTCGATGATCGCGTCGTTCCAGACCGAGGACGACGGCTTCGAGCACCAGGACGCGATGCCCGAGGGGCTGCCGGAGCCGGAGTCGCTGCCGTCGACGGCCACCTCGCTCGAGGATGTGCGCCATCCCGTCGCGCAGTATTGGGCCAGCCAGCGGCCATTCGACATGCGGCACGTCACCTCGCCGGTGTACCTGTCGGTCGAGGGCGAGCGGGTCGCGCACCAGTCGGTGTGGTTCCGGACCATCGGCGACATGCCGGACGACCCGGCGCTGCACCGCGCGGCGCTCGCCTACGCGAGCGACTACACGATCATGGAGTCGGTCATGCGCCGGCACGGGATCGCCTGGGCGACGCCGGGCCTCAAGGCCGCCAGCCTCGACCACGCGATGTGGTGGCACCGGCCGGCCCGCGTCGACGAGTGGCTGCTCTACGTGCAGGAGTCGCCGACCGCCGGCGGCGGACGCGGCCTCTCGAACGGCCGCATCTTCAGCCGCGACGGCCGCCTCGTCGCGAGCGTCGCCCAGGAGGCCACCATCCGCCTCCCCCGCGACTGACCGCGGTCGCGCCTCCCCCTCCACCGAGTCCGCGAAGAGTGCACGTCTGCGCGGCGTGTCGCGTGCACTCTTCGCGGACTCGATGGTGGGGCGGACTCGCTGGAGGGTGTAGGCCGTCAGCCGAAGGTGGAGCGGAGGAGCACGGTGCCGTCGGCGGCGGAGCGGATGTCGACGGTGGCGATGTCCTTGATCGGGACGCTCGTCGTCGCGACCGGGAGGGCGGTCGTGCCCTCGTCGGCGCTCCACGTCGAGATGGTGTGCTGCTGTCCGGCACGGTCCGTGACGACCATCGCGTAGGTCCACGCGTGGGCGCCTTCCTCGGCGCCGACGTGCGCGTACCGGCATTTCGAGTCGATGCGTGTGCCCCACGGCTCCGAGGTGAGCCGCAGGTCGGCGGTCAGCGCACTCGGCTCCACCTGCTGCATCACGACGGCGGCCTGCGGGGTCGCAGCGGGGTTCACGACGCCCGGGAGCACCAGGGCGGCGACGCCGATGAGCAGGGCGGCCACGACGGCCGACAGGCCCCCGACCAGCCATCGCGCGCGGGCGCGCCGACGACGGACCGTGTGCAGGAGCGCGGGCAGCACCTCGGGACCCGGTCCGTGCGGCTCGGCCGCATCCGCGGTCGCGGCCGGAGCGTCCTCCTCCAGCAGCGCGAACGCCTGCTCGCGCGGCACACGGCTCAGGATGCCGGGCATCCCGGCCAGCTCGGACATCGCCTCTGAGCACCGCTCGCACTCGCGCAGGTGCGCCTCGAACTCGCGCCGTTCCGTCGGCGAGAGCGCGCCGAGCACGTAGGCGGCGTCCCAGGTGGCGAACTCGTCGTGCGTGGTCATCGTTCCGTCACCCCTCTCTCCTGGAGCGCGAGCCGCAGCGCGCGGAGTCCGTAGTGCAGGCGCGACTTGACCGTCCCCTCGGGGATGTCGAGCTCGCGCGCGATCTCGGCGACCGACCGGCCGCCGTAGTAGGCGTGGACGATGACCGCCCGGTGCTCCACTGACAGCTCGGCCAGCGCGTCCGACACCAGCCAGGAGTCGAGCACGGCGTCGGCCTCGCTGTCCGGCGAGGGATGCTCCGGCAAGTTCTCGGCGCCGAACTCGTGCCGGTGGGCCGCGCTCCGTCGGTCGTCGATCACGAGATTGCGCGCCACGGTGAACAGCCAGGTCCGGGCGGACTGCTGGGACTGGTCCAGGACGGACGGCTTGCGCCAGGCGCGCAGCAGCGTCTCCTGCACGATGTCGTCGGCCATCGCTCGATCGCCGGTGAGGTGCACGACGTACCGCCACAGCGCCTGCGCGTGCTGATCGTGCAGCTCGCGCAGCAGGCGGGCGTCCTCCTCCGGCATGTTCACCTCCACTCAGTACACGATGCAGCGCGCGGAAAGGTTCACACGCGAGAGTTGAACCCGACGGGACATCGTCTCGTGAATACCGTAAGAGACGTCACCGACGAACGGGAGAATCGCATGAACGACCACGCTCCGCTGACCCGCCGCACGCTCTTGACGATCGGAGGCGCGGCCTCCGGGGCGGTGCTGCTCGCCGCCTGCACCCCGGGAGGCGCGCAGGACTCGGGAGGGTCGGGCGACTCCGGATCCGGCGGCTCGGGATCCGCGCAGGTGTCGCTCGCGTCCATCCCCGTCGGCGGCGCCGTGTCGGCGACCCTCGGGGGCAAGCCGATCGTCGTGTCGCAGCCGACCGCCGGTGAGGTCGTCGCGTTCAGCGCGGTGTGCACACACCAGGGATGCACGGTCGCGCCGCAGGGCAAGGAGTTCGACTGCCCGTGCCACGGATCCAAGTTCGACGCGACCACCGGCGACGTGCTGAACGGACCGGCCCGCGACCCGCTGCCCAAGCTCAAGGCCGAGGTCTCCGGTGACTCGGTGACCGTCACCGCGTAGGGTCGCCGCGGCGGGCGCCCGCGATTCGTGCCGAATGCGCGTTATGGCGTCGTTATGACGCACATTCGGCACGAATGCTGGAAGGGTCAGCCGCGCTTCGCGAAGGCGACCGGCTCGTCGAGGTACGGCGTCCAGGCGGCCCGCTCTCGATCGTTGATGCGGCGCGGGCGCTGGCTCGCCGCATCCACCAGGACGATGGTGGTCGCGGCGCGCGAGAAGAGCCTGCGGGGCTCGGTGCCCTCGGGCGTCCAGACCTCGTAGCAGACCTCCAGGCTGGCGCCGCCGAGCCGCCCGAGCCACAGCTGGACGTCGAGCGGCTGGCGGAGGTACGGGATCGGCGCCAGGTACTCGATCTCCTGCCGCGCGATCAGCGTCAGCGTGTCCGCGCCCGGCCGTCCGTCGAGCACCGCGGTCGATCCGCCGACAGCCTCGCCCGACCCCTGGCCGGAGTCGTCGGTCGCCCAGAACGCCTCGATGCGCGCCTCCTCGAGGAGGCGAAGCATCTCGGCGTTGTTGACGTGCCCGTAGGCGTCGAGGTCGCTCCAGCGGAGCTTGATCGGGACGTGCAGCCGCATGCGCTCGCCGGTCTCAGTCGCGGGTGAGCTTGCGGTAGGCGGAGCGGTTCGGCTTGGCGGCGTCCGGGCCGAGGCGTTCGACCTTGTTCTCCTCGTATGCTTCGAAGTTGCCCTCGAACCAGTACCAGTTCGCCGGGTCCTCGTCGGTCCCCTCGTAGGCGAGGATGTGGGTCGCGATCCGGTCGAGGAACCACCGGTCGTGGGTGATGACCACGGCGCAGCCGGGGAACTCGAGAAGCGCGTTCTCGAGGCTGGACAGCGTCTCGACGTCGAGGTCGTTGGTCGGCTCGTCGAGGAGCAGGAGGTTGCCGCCCTGCTTCAGCGTCAGCGCCAGGTTGAGGCGGTTGCGCTCACCACCGGAGAGCACGCCGGACTTCTTCTGCTGGTCCGGACCCTTGAACCCGAACGTGGAGACGTAGGCGCGCGACGGCACCTCGGTCTTGCCGACCTGGATGTAGTCGAGCCCGTCGGACACGACCTCCCAGACGTTCTTGTTCGGGTCGATGCCGCCTCGGGTCTGGTCGACGTACGAGATCTGCACGGTCTCGCCGACCTTCAGGTCGCCGTCGTCCAGCGGCTCGAGGCCGACGATCGTCTTGAACAGCGTGGTCTTTCCGACGCCGTTCGGGCCGATGACTCCGACGATGCCGTTGCGCGGGAGCGTGAAGCTGAGGCCGTCGATGAGCTTGCGGTCGCCGAAGCCCTTCTCGAGGTCCTTCGCCTCGATCACGACGTTGCCGAGACGCGGCCCCGGCGGGATCTGAATCTCCTCGAAGTCGAGCTTCCTTGTGCGCTCCGCCTCGGCAGCCATCTCCTCATACCGGGCGAGTCGGGCCTTCGACTTGGCCTGACGGCCCTTGGCGTTGCTGCGCACCCAGTCGAGCTCTTCCGAGAGGCGCTTGGCGAGCTTGGCGTCCTTCTTGCCCTGGATCGCAAGCCGCTCGCGCTTCTTCTCGAGGTACGTCGAGTAGTTGCCCTCGTACGGGTACAGGTGGCCGCGGTCGACCTCGGCGATCCATTCGGCCACGTGGTCGAGGAAGTACCGGTCGTGCGTGACGGCGAGCACGGCGCCGTGGTACTTGCCGAGGTGCTGCTCGAGCCAGAGCACGCTCTCGGCGTCGAGGTGGTTGGTGGGCTCGTCGAGGAGCAGCAGGTCGGGCTTCTGCAGCAGGAGCTTGCACAGCGCGACACGACGCTTCTCACCACCGGACAGGGTGTTGACCGGCCAGTCCCCCGGCGGGCAGCGGAGCGCGTCCATCGCCTGCTCGAGCTGGGAGTCGAGGTCCCACGCGTCGGCGGCGTCGATCTGCTCCTGCAGCGTGCCCATCTCGGCGAGCAGGGTGTCGAAGTCGGCGTCGGGGTCGGCGAGGAGACCGGAGATCTCGTTGAACCGGTCGACCTTCTGCTTGATCTCGCCCACGCCCTCCTGGACGTTCTCGAGCACGGTCTTGCTCTCGTCGAGCTGCGGCTCCTGCATGAGGATGCCGACCGTGTAGCCCGGAGTGAGCTTGGCCTCGCCGTTGGAGGGCGTGTCCAGGCCGGCCATGATCTTCAGGATGGTGGACTTACCGGCGCCGTTGGGACCCACGACGCCGATCTTGGCGCCCGGGAGGAACGCCATCGTGACATCGTCGAGGATCACCTTGTCGCCGACCGCCTTGCGGGCGCGCACCATCGAGTAAATGTATTCGGCCACTCTTCTTCTCAAACTCCCTGTCGTCGGCTTCTTGCCGTATACGAGGATACCGGGAACGCGTGTGCTCCCGGTCGGTTCTGCCTGCTAGGCGCGCGCGCTCACCAGTCGATCGGGCGCGTCTGCCCGATGAGGCAGGTACCCGTCGGCAGGACCGGCACGGCCTGGCTCCAGTAGCCGCCGGCGTCGGCGCCGTTCTGGCCGATCAGGCAGGTGTCGCCCATGCGCACGGCGAACTGGATGGAGTTGGCCTTCAGCCCGATCGTCGTGGTGTCGACCGTCAGTTGCATGTCGCCCTTCTGGAATCCGGCCGCGACGAGCGCGTCGATGAAGTCGCGTCCCTTGGCGTTCGGGTTCGCCGCGAGCGTAGCCCGGTTGACCTGGTCGAAGTACGGCAGGTTCTGCTCGGCCGTGCCGCCGGGCACGAGCGCGATGGCCGCGGGCGCGGGCGCGGACGGCGTCGGGGAAGCAGGGGCGGAGCTCGTCGGCGCCGACGGACTCGAAGTCGCCACCTTCTCGCCGGTGCATCCGGTCAGCGCGAGCAGCACCGCGACCCCGGCCGCGAAGAACGACGCGGACACAACGGAGAAACCGGTCCTTCGGTCCACGGGGCGCGTCATATGCCTCATCTTAGGGTGCCGCTCCTGAGAGCGCGTCGGGAGGCGCGGTCGCCTCGTCGCCCGCTGGCCCGCCGACCGATTTCGTGAACCGCGACCGACCCCAGGCGAGGTCGTGCCCGATCGAGTCGGCCTCGATCTCCACGGTCACGCCCTGCTTGTCGCCCGTCCACTCCCGCAGGTGGATGCGCCCGGCGACCAGCACCGGGTCGCCCTTCGCGATCGACCGCGCCGCCCCCAGCGCCAGCTTGCGGAAGGCGCTCACCGTGTACCAGTTGTGCCCGCCGTCCTCCCAGGTGGACGCCTGCCGGTTGTACCGGCGCCTCGTCGTGACGAGCCGGAAGCTCGTGATCGGCAGGCCCGCCTCTGTGACGAGATGGCGCGGCTCGGTGGCGACGAAGCCGCGGACGGCGACGGTGTCGGACATGGTCTCCCCTTTCGGAACGCCCGCCGCGGTGGCGGGTGCGAGACCACTCTCTCGCCCGCCGCGAGCGAGCGCAGGACAGGATCGAGATCGGTGGATAACCTGCGAAGCCGCCGACCTGTGGACGACTCGCCCGACGACTACGCCGCCACGTACTCCGCGTACGACGCCCGGATCTTGTTCACCTTCGGCAGCGCCACCGCGAGGCAGTATCCCTGACCCGGGTTCTTGGCGAAGAAGTCCTGGTGGTACTCCTCGGCGCGGTAGAACGGGCCGAGCGGTTCGATCGTCGTGACGATGCCGCCGTCCCAGTACTCCGCCGCTCGGTCGCGTGCCGCCTCGAACAGCTCGCGCTGCGCCTCGCTGTCGTAGAACATCGCCGAGCGGTACTGCGTGCCGATGTCGTTGCCCTGGCGGTTGAGCTGTCGCGGGTCGTGGAGGGTGAAGAAGACGTCGAGGATGACGCTCGCCGGGATCACCTCGGGGTCGAAGGTCACGGCGACCGCCTCCGCGTGCCCGGTGCGACCCGTGCAGACCTCTTCGTAGGTCGGGTCCACCGCCGTGCCGCCGGTGTAGCCGGACACCACGTCCTGCACGCCGCGCAGCACGCGGTACACCGCGTCCAGGCACCAGAAGCACCCACCGGCCACCACGAATGTCTGCATTACCCGTCCCCTTCCGATCCGACTGCCTCCATTCTGCTACGGGCGCAGTTGGCGACACGACGCGAACGGTCCGCGGGAGGCCGCCGAAGCGCCGTTACCATCGCGGCATGCAGTGGTGGAATGACTTCGTCGATTGGTTCGCATCGCCGGCAGCACGCCCGGTGATCTTCTACGCGGCGGTCCTCGCGGTCGCCGTGATCCTCTCCGGCCTCATCGCCGCCTGGATCGCCCGGGGCGCCCTCAAGGGCCTCCTCTCCCGCACCGACCGTCAGCAGAAGGCGTCGGCCATCGCGGCCCTCGTGGATGCGGCGACCGAGGCCTCCGTCTGGAACTCGCTCACCCCGGCCGAGCAGGTGCTCTCCGACCGCGCGGTCGGCCAGGCCGACATCATGGTGCGCCTGCTCCCGATCAAGAGCTCCGGGCTCGCCGCCAACTGGGCCGGTCACCAGCTCGCCGAGCTGAAGCGGGCCTCCGCCACCTTCGGCTACCAGGCCGACCCGGCGATCGCCGAGTTCCGCGACCGTCTCATCGAATGGCAGAACAAGCCGGGCCGCGCCCGCAAGATCTTCCAGAGCGACCTGGAACGCTGGCGGTTCGAGAACACCGACAACGAGCGGTCGCTGATCGCACAGCAGGACGCGTGGGTCGCCCAGCAGCACCACGAGCAGTACGCGACGCCGGCGACCACCACGACGGCCGCCGAGGAGACCGCACCCGCCACCGCGCGCACGCCGGAAGCGGCTCCCGCCAACCCGTTCGCCGCGGCCGCAGCCGAGTCGAACGCGACCGAGTCGAACGCGTCCGCCGACACCTCTCCGACCTCGCGCCTCAGCCAGCCGGTCTGACCCGCGCCGAAGCACTCCACCCGAACGCGAAGGGCGCCGGCATCACGCCGGCGCCCTTCGTCGTTCGTGGAGCAGTCCGCTCAGCGGCTGTACGACCCCTCGTTCCACCAGGAGTCGAACATGCTCGCCGGGGGCTGCCGCTTGTGCTCGGTCGCCCGGTAGCGCTGCTCCAGCGCCTCCGCGACCTCGTCCGCGACGTCCTTGCCCTCCAGATAGTCGTCGATCTCCTCGTAGGTGAGCCCGAGGTTGTCCTCGTCGGTCTGTCCGGGGTTCAGATCGAGGAGGTCGGCCGTCGGCGCCTTCTCGTAGAGCCGCGCAGGCGCGTCCAGGTGCCGCAGCAGCTGCTTGCCCTGACGCTTGGTGAGCCCGCTCAACGGCAGGATGTCGGTGCCGCCGTCGCCGTACTTCGTGAAGAAGCCGGTCACCGCCTCGGCGGCGTGGTCGGTGCCCACCACCAGATAGGCGCCCTGCCCGGCGATCGCGTACTGGGCGACCATGCGGATGCGCGCCTTGACGTTGCCCTTCACGAAGTCGGTCATCGGCTCGCCGAGCGCGTCGGCGTACTCGTCCTCGACGCCGTCGGTGCCGCGCTGGATGTTGAAGACCACCTGGCGCTTCGGCTGGATGAAGGACAGCGCGAGCTGCGCGTCCTCCTCGTCGCGTTGCACGGCGTAGGGCAGCCGCACGGCGATGAAGTCCGCCTCGGTGCCCTCGTCCGCAAGCCGCTCGACGGCCAGCTGCGTGAGCCGGCCCGCGAGCGTGGAGTCCTGGCCGCCGCTGATCCCCAGCACGAAGCCCTTCGCGCCGGTGGTGCGCACGTAGTCGACGAGGAAGCCGACGCGACGCTCGATCTCCGTCGCCGGGTCGACCTCCGGACGAACGTGCAGATCCTCGATGATTCTCGCCTGTTGTTCACGCATGACGACACACTATCCCCGGCGGATTTCGCCCGTGTGAACGGTCTGCCCGGCAGCCCGGTCCCGTCGCTAGCATGCGCCCATGGACCCCGCTGTCACGAGCGTCGTGCTCGTCCCGCTGATCGCCGTCGCGGCGGCCCTCCTGACCACGGCGATCGGACGCTGGGTGAAGATCCCGCTGGTGGTCTTCGAGATCGTGCTCGGGCTGATCATCGGCCCCAGCGTTCTCGGCTGGGTGCACGAGACCGATGAGCTGACCGCATTGGCGAACTTCGGTCTCGCGTTCCTCTTCTTCATGGCGGGCAACGAGATCGACTTCGCGGCCATCGGCGCGCGACGTCTGCGGAAGGCGTCGCTGCTGTGGGTCGTCTCGCTCGCCGCGGGCGTCTTGTTCGCGGCGCTGATCGCCGGGGATGCGGTCCGCGGCGTCTATGTCGGCATCGCGCTGACGTCGACGGCGCTCGGCACGCTCATGCCGGTGCTGCGGGATGCGGGCGAGCTGCGGACGCCGTTCGGCCGCGCGGTGACCGCCGTCGGAGCCGTCGGCGAGTTCGGTCCGCTGCTCGCGATATCCCTCTTCCTCAGCGGGCGCCGGCCGCTCGCCGCCGCGCTAGTGCTGATCGGCTTCGCCGTCATCGCGGGCGGAGCCATCTGGTTCGCGTCGCGCGGCGGCCACCGGGGCTTCCACGCCCTGGTGCGCGCGACCCTCCACACCAGTGGACAGTTCGCGGTGCGGTTCGTGGTCCTGATCATCGCCGCACTGGTCGGCCTGAGCATCGCCCTAGGCCTCGACATGTTGCTCGGCGCGTTCGCCGCCGGCGTGCTGATCCGCATCCTGCTGGCCGGCGCGGAACCGGCGGATGCGCACCAGATCGAGAGCAAGCTGGAGGCGGTCGCGTTCGGCGTCGTGGTGCCGATCTTCTTCATCAACACCGGGATCGGCTTCGACCTGAAGGCGCTGCTCGGCGATCCGCGCGCGCTCCTCCTGCTGCCGATCTTCCTGGTGCTGCTGATCGTCGTGCGCGGCATCCCGGCCTCGTTCTCCGCCCCGCCCGGCTCGCCGCCCCGCGACCGCGCCTCGCTCACCCTGTTCGCGGCGACCGGGCTGCCGATCATCGTCGCCGTGACGCAGATCGGCGTGCGCGACCACGAAATCCCGGCCGGCACCGCGACGGCGCTGGTAGGGGCCGGGATGCTGTCCGTGCTGATCTTCCCGCTCGTCGCGCTCACCATGCGGCGCCGGAGCCCCGACGGAGGCATCCGCCCGGCGGACCCCGACTCGATCCCGATCGAGGGCTGAGCTACGCGACCCGGCTGACGGCGCGGGCGAGGATGGCGGTCGTCAGCGCTTCCACGGGCTCGCGCGCGGCGGACGGGTTCGACAGCAGCGTGAAGTCCACGTGGCCGAGTTCCGGCAGCCCGAACCGGTTCGTCACCTTGATGAGGTCGGTCGGAATGAGCGAACGCGGGAACACCGCCACGCCGATGCCCGCGCGAACGGCGGCGAGCACGCCGTTCACCTCGCGGGTGTTGCAGGTGATCCGCCACGTGCGTCCCGCCGCCTCCAGCGCGTCGATCGCGGCCTGCCGGCTGATGCTCGGGCCCTGGTAGGCGATGAGCGGCACCGGGCCGTCGGGGTCGAGGATGGTCTTCTCCTGCCCCATCCACACCAGTTCGTCGGTCGCGACCACCGCGCCCTCGGTGGTGCCGGGCGTCTGCTTGATGAAGATGAGGTCCAGGTGGCCGGCCTTGAGCTTGCGGTGCAGCGGAGCCGACTGGTCGACGGTCAGCTCCAGGTTGATCTGCGGGTTCTGCTGCCGGAAGTGGCGCAGGATGCGGGGCAGCGTCGTGATCGCGAGATCGTCGGCGGCGCCGAACCGCAGACGCCCGCGCATCGCCGAGCCGCTGAAGTAGCTGTCGGCCTCCGCCAGCGCGGCGAGGATGGTGCGCGCGAACCCGGCCATCGCATCCCCGTTGTCGGTGAGCCGCACCTCGCGGGTGTCGCGTGCGATCAGCTGCCGCTTGGCGGACTGCTCCAGCTTCCGGATGTGCTGGCTGACGGTCGGCTGGCTGATCCCCAGCCGTGCCGCCGCCTTCGTGAAGCTGCGCGTGTCGGCGACCGCGAGGAACGTCTGGAGGAGCACCGGGTCGAACATTCCGCATCCATTCGAAAAGCCAATGGGAGTTATAGCCGTTATCGGGAACAAGAATAGCCTCGGATGCGTAATCTCGAAGCGAGACTTCATACGAAACCAGCGACGACATCGAGGTAACACCACAGTGGCGCACTCCACCGCAGCGGCCCCGCCCACCGGACCCATGCCGGTCCTCTCCGCCAAGCCGCCGTGGCGCGAGACGTTCGTCTCCCTGCGGGTGCCGAACTACCGCCGTTTCGCCGCGAGCAACCTCGTCGCCAACACCGCCGTGTGGATGCAGCGCATCGCCATGGACTGGCTGGTGCTGCAGCTCTCGGGGAGCGTCGCCGCGGTCGGCGTCACGGTGTTCATGCAGTTCACCCCGATGCTGATCCTCGGGCTATGGGGCGGCGTCATCGCCGACCGCTACTCCAAGCAGACACTTCTGGTGATCACCCAGTCGTGTGCGGCCGGGCTCGCCGCGCTCCTCGCCGTGCTGACGCTCACCGGCGGCATCGAGGTCTGGCACGTCTACGCGATCTCCTTCGCGCTGGGACTGGTGACCGTGGTGGACAACCCGGCACGCCAGGTCTTCGTGAACGAGCTGGTCGGCCCGACGTACCTGCGCAACGCGATCAGCCTCAACTCGTCCATCTTCCAGCTCGGTGGACTCATCGGTCCGGCGCTCGGAGGCGTGCTCATCACGGCGGTCGGCGGCGGCTGGTCGTTCGCGATCAACGCGATCGCCTGCCTCGCCGTGGTGTTCGCCGTCGCCACGCTGAAGCGCTCCGAGTTGCACTCCTCCCCCGCCGCTCCCCGCCGGAAGGGACAGCTCGTCGAGGGGATGCGCTACGTGCGCAGCAAGCCGGTGATCTTCTGGACGGTCGTCATGGTCGCGGTGATCGCGGTGTTCGCGTTCAACATGCCGGTGTTCCTCGCCGCGTACGCCAACGACATCTTCCACGTCGGCGCGCAGGGTTACGGGCTGTTCAACGCGCTCGTCGCGGCGGGCGCGCTGACCGGCGCTCTCGCCTCCACCCGCCGGACCAGCGTGCGCCTGTCGATGGTCGTGGGCACCGCCGCCGCGCTCGGGATCGTGCAGGCGCTGGCCGGCTTCGCGCCCGGCGAGGTGGCGTTCGGGATGCTGCTGATCGGCGTGGGCGTGGGGAACCTGCTGTTCATCACCGCCGCGAACTCGCTCGTCCAGATGTCGTCGAACGTGCAGATCCGCGGGCGTGTGATCTCGCTGTACATCCTGGTGCTCCTCGGTGGCCAGGCCCTCGGCGGACCGCTGATGGGGTGGATCGTGGAGCAGGTCGGCCCGCACATCGCGATGGCAGTCTCGGGGCTCGTGCCGGCGGCGGCCGCGGCCGTCATCGCGGTGCTGATCGCGCGGCAGGCGAGCCTGCGGCTGCGGTTCGGCCTGCGCGGCCGGCGGCCGGTGATCGCGATCGTCAACCGCGCGGGGAAGAGCGGCGCGACGCTCTGACGGTATCGTGGAGGCGACGCCCCCGTAGCTCAGCGGATAGAGCAGGAGCCTTCTAATCTCTTGGTCGCAGGTTCGATTCCTGCCGGGGGCACCAATCCCACCCCGCAGATTCGTGCCGAATGTACGTTATGGCGCCGCGATGACGCACATTCGGCACGAATGACCGCGGTGGAGCGACGAGAAAGGCCCGACTCCATCAGGAGCCGGGCCTTTCGTCTGGGGTGAGTAACGGGGCTTGAACCCGCGACCTCCTGGACCACAACCAGGCGCTCTACCAACTGAGCTATACCCACCATGTGCCCCGCGGCGGGCGAGGCAACTCGTCGATTCTAGTACATCCGGGGAGCCCATTTTTCCACGACGCCGGTCGCCACCGCCTGCACGTCCTCGGTCGTCGGGCCGGGGGGCGCGACGAACGCGGCGGAGCGGTAGTAGTCGAGCTCGCGGATCGACTCGAGGATGTCGGCGAGGGCGCGGTGGCCGCCGTTCTTCTCGGGGGCGTTGAAGTAGATGCGGGGGAACCAGCGGCGGGCCAGCTCCTTGATCGAGGACACGTCGACGTTCCGGTAGTGCAGGTGGTTGTCGAGCCGCGGCATGTACTTCGCGAGGAACATGCGGTCGGTGCCGATCGTGTTGCCGGCGAGCGGAGCGGTGCGCGCGGTCGGCGCGAACTTCAGGACGTACTCCAGCACCTCGTACTCGGCCTCGGCGAGGCTCTTGCCGTCGGGGATCTCTTCGATCAGCCCGGAGGTGGTGTGCATCTGCCGCACGAAGTCGCCCATGTGCTCGAGCGCCGAGTCGTCGGGCTTGATGACGATGCTGAGACCTGGGTCGAGCACGTTCAGCTCGAAGTCGGTGATCACCACCGCGATCTCGACGAGCTCGTCGACCTCGAGGTCGAGGCCGGTCATCTCGCAGTCGATCCAGACCAGTCGATCCGAGGAGGTAGCCATACCAGCGAGTCTAGTGCGGGCCTCCGACGGTCCTCGGCACGGGGAGCTTCGGCCCGCGTCCATCGCCCGTCGACACGTGCCGCAGGCGGCGGGCGACCCACGGGATCGCGTACACCCGCAACCAGGTGCGGAGCGGCACCGCGTCGGGTGGCGCAGGCGGGTCGTCCGGCGGCGCGGACGCCTCCGGGCCGCCGATCTGCGCGAACGGCACGCCGAGAGCATGAGCGGCCTGGGCGGCGAGCAGCCGGTGGCCCCGGGTGCTGAGGTGGACGCGGTCGGACGCCCACATCGCCGGGTCGCGGAACTCCCGCACGCCCCACACGTCCAGCACGATCGCGCGCTGGTCGCGGGCGATGCTCCAGATGTTGGCGTTGAACACGGCCGCACGCCCCCGGAACGGCTTGAGGAAGAACGCGAACTGCGGGTCGAAGATGTTCGCCAGCAGCACGGTCGCCCCGGACGCGCGCAGCGACCGGATGCCGGACTCCAGTCTGACGGCCAGCGCGTCCGGGTCGGCGGCGGGGCTCATCAGGTCGCTCCCGCCGACCATGACCGAGACGAGGTCGGGTCCGAGCTCGAGCGCGTGCGGGATCTGCGCATCCACCACGTCCGCGATGCGGCGGCCGCGGACGGCGAGGTTGGCGAACTCCACGGTGGCGCCGGAGAGCCGAGCGTCGCCGTCCAGGATGCCGGCCAAGCGGTCCGCCCAGCCGAGGAACGCGTCCGGCTGCCCGGGCGCGCTGTCGCACAGGCCCTCGGTGAGCGAGTCTCCGAGGGCGACGTAGCGCGTGAAGGTCGTTCGGCTCACGGTCCGATCATCGACCGGCCGGGGTGCGCGACGGGTGCGCCGACGGCAGGTTCCGCGCGATCGTCGCCGCGATTTCGCCGGACGTACACTGACGGGGTGGATACGACACCGGCCGTTGACCCGGCGGACACCCGGGACGCGCAGCTCACGCTCTACACCTCGGCCTTCTGCGAGCCGTGCATGCAGACGCGCGCGGTGCTCGCGGAGGCCTCGCGACTCACGCCACGCATCCGGGTGACCGAGCGGGATGTGGCGCGCAACCTCCAGGAGGCGGAGCGCGACGGCATCCGCTCGACGCCGACGGTGATCGTCATGGGCGCCGACGGGTCCGAGGTGTTCCGCGCGGAGGGTGTGCCGACGCTCGCGCAGGTGCTGGCGGCGGCGGCGAAGGCGCTCTGAGTTATTGGTCTACCGCCCCCGCCGCGCGGTGCAGCAGGAAGATCCCGCCGTGCGCTGGCAGGTGCGACCGTTCCGCGTCGGTCTCGACGTACTCGTCGAGCACCGCGACGATCCGCCGGTCGAGCTCCGCCAGGTCCTCCGGGGACAGATGCAGGGAGAACCGCGCGTAGGTCGCGATGGACGCAGGCCCGGCCTCGGCGAGCTCCTGCTGGAACGCCTCGACGGGGGCGAGGCCGTGCGCGAGGTCGAGGTCTTCCAGCGGCGCGGACAGCCACCAGCTCTTGCCGGTCGAGCGGTACGGCTTCTCCAGAGCTCCGGACTCCCCCGTCCGCACCGCGGCCGGCTCCAGGAAGCCCGCGTCGACGAGCTGGCGCACGTGGTAGTACACGGTGCCCGCGTCCACTTCCAGCCGGTCGGCGAGCTGCTTGTTCGTCAGTTCTCCGTCGCCGCACAGGCGCAGGATGCGCACCCGCAACGGGTGGGACATCGCCTTCAGCTCCTGTGGCGTCGCGGGCCGGCGCTTGGCGTCCGGATCCGGCCGGCTCTCCTCGCTCATGGCCTCATCGTACCTGCTGATTGGGATTCTTCCATGCGATTGAGTTTTCCCAATCGACGTGCCAGGCTGGGTCCATGAGCACCAACGGCCTCGGAGCGCGCTACTGGAAGCTGTGGACCTCGGCCGGCCTCTCGAACCTGGCCGACGGCGCGATGAAGGTCGCCTTGCCCCTCGTCGCCATCCGCTACACCGACTCCCCCGCCGTGATCGCCGGGCTCGGCTTCGCGTTCACCCTCCCCTGGCTGCTGTTCGCCCTCACCGCCGGCGCCCTCGCGGACCGGATCGACCGCCGCCGGCTCATGCTCGTCGCGAACAGTGCGCGGGCACTGTTCCTCGCCTGCCTCACGGTCGTGACGGTTCTCGGCGGCGGGTCGATCTGGCTGCTGTACGTCGCCGCGCTCTGCATCGGGATCGCCGAGACGATCTACGACACGTCATCGCAGTCGATCCTCCCCCAGCTCGTGCCGCGCGACCGCCTGTCGCGGGCGAACGGCCGGCTCTACGCCGCGGAGATCACCGCGAACGAGTTCGTCGGGCCGCCGCTCGGCGGCTTCCTGGTGGCGATCGGCGTGGGCTTCGCCTTCGGCACGCCGGCCCTGCTCTGGGTGGCCGCGATCGGCGTGCTGCTGCTCGTCCGGGGCCGCTTCACGGCCGAGCGGACGGGGTCGACGACCATCCGCGCGGACATCGCGGAAGGGCTGCGCTTCCTGGGCCGCAGCACGCTGCTGCGCACGCTCGCGATCATGGTGGGCGTCTTCAACTTCGCGAGCTCGGCCGTGTTCACGGTGTTCGTGCTCTACGCCGCGGGCCCCAACTCCGTCATGAAGCTCTCGGACCCCGCGTACGGGCTCCTGCTCACCTTCTCCGCGATCGGCAGCGTCCTCGGCACCTTCCTCGCCGAGCCCGCCGAACGCCTGCTCGGGCGCTCGCGCGCGCTGGCTCTGACGATCGTCGGGTCCCTCCTGACCGTCGCGACGCCGGGATTCACTGCGAACCCGTTCATCATCGGCGCCGGGATGCTGCTGGGCGGCATCACCGTGTCCATCTGGAACGTCATCACCGTGTCCCTGCGTCAGCGGATCACCCCCACCCGGCTGCTGGGCCGGTTGAACAGCGCCTACCGCCTCCTCGCCTGGGGGACGATGCCGCTGGGCGCCGCGGTCGGCGGCCTCCTCGGGCAGCTGTTCGGCGTGCAATGGGTGTTCCTCATCATGGGCGCGCTCGTGCTCCTGCAGCTCATCCCGATGTTCTGGATCACGGATCGGCGGATGGACGCGGCGGAGACCGAGATCGAGACGCAGGAGGCGGCGGAGACGGCCGCCGAGAGCGCCGCAGATCGGTGACGCGTACACGACTTTGCCAGGATCCATGCCCCATCCGTCCAGAAACGGCGCCTAGGGTCTTCTCATGACGGCAACGGATATGCCGTCCGTGCCGCGCTGACGGCATCCAGCCCCCACCCCCAACCCTGAGGCGCCCCCGCGCCCGCTCCTGGATGCTCCGGTCTTCCCACGCCCGGCACACCCGCGCCGCATGCCGCGCCTTCCGGACCACGGGTCCACGAGGCGCTTCTGCGCATGTGCGCGGCAGCCAGCCCGCTGGACCGCCCCCGAAACGAACGGCGGTCCCGCACGCGCCGTGACGGCGTTCGTGCGCAGACGGGGAAGCCCGATCCAGGAACACAATGCTCAGCACTCTTCGCAAGACCGTCAAGAACAGCCCCGTCCCCTTCACGCGCATCGTCACCGGCGCAGCCGCCCTGATCATGAGCGCCAGCCTGATCGCGCCCGCGGTCGCCCAGCAGCAGGCCAGCGAGCGCGAGACCCGCGAGCTCAGCGCATCCACCGGGATGCGTCACGAGCAGCTCGGCGTGTACGGCTCCATCGTCCGCGACCGCCTCGAGCGCGAGGCCAACACCACACTCGACGGCGCCCAGAGCACCGTCGCCGCCAACGAGACGAAGGTGGATGCGTCCGCCGCCAAGGCCGCGATCGCCGGTCTCAGCAACTTCACGAAGCTGAACGATGACAAGCTCATCGACTCGATCGGCAAGACGCAGATCGCGTCCAACGCGCTGGCCGTAGCCGGCGCCGAGCACGACCGCCAGGTCGCCGCCGCGGCCGCCGCTGCCGCTGCCGCCGCAGCCGCCGCTCAGGCCAACGCCAACACCGTGGACGGCGCCAAGGCGACCGCCGCGAGTCTCGCCGCCAGCCAGTACGGCTGGGGTGCCGACCAGTTCAGCTGCCTCGACAAGCTCTGGCAGCGCGAGTCCGGCTGGAACTATCAGGCCTCCAACTCCGGCAGCGGTGCCACGGGCATCCCGCAGGCGCTGCCTGGCAGCAAGATGGCCTCGTTCGGCAGCGACTGGGCGAGCAACGCCACCACGCAGATCAAGTGGGGCCTCGACTACATCTCCCGCGGGTACGGCACGCCGTGCGGCGCCTGGGGCCACTCGGAGTCCTTCAACTGGTATTGATCCGCTGACGTCTACCGGCGGGGCCACCCCGCCCCGCCGGTAGACTCGCGCGGGTGACCGATCCCACCGCCTCCCCCGCCATCCGCGGCGCGCACCTCGTCGGCAGCGTCAACCTGCCGGACGCCGAGGCCGTGCTCCGCACCGTCAGCTCCCACCTCGGGCCGCAGCTGCGCCGAATCCCTGATGGCGAGGTCGGTGAGCGCTTCTACTGGGTGCAGTTCCAGACCAAGCGGCTGGATGAGGTGCGCGGTCTCTCGCGCATCCCCGGCGAGCCGCACCTCCTGCGCGGAGTGTTCGACGGGCGGCCGTTCCGGCTCGACGACGGCGTCTCCGCCGACGAGCTGGTCTTCCCCGACCTCGGCTACGCCGACGCGGCCCTCGCCTCCTACGAGACGTTCCGGCGGCTGCGCGACGAGGGTGCCATCGCCCCGGGCACGCGCTTGCAGGTCTTGCTGCCGACGCCCGCCGGCGTCATCGGCCCGTTCGTCGTCCCGGAGGACCGCGCGGCCCTCGAGTCCGCCTACGAGCGGGCGCTGTTCGGAGAGCTGCAGCGCATCCTGGACGGCATCCCGCACGACGACCTCGCGATCCAGTGGGACACCGCCGTCGAATTCGCCCTGCTCGAAGGCCGGATGCCGTCCTGGTTCGGCGACGACGTTCTCGCCGGCGTGCTCGAGCGCGCGTCCCGGCAGGCCGCGGCCGTCCCCGCCGACGTGCAGGTCGGGTACCACCTCTGCTACGGCGACGTCGAGGAGCAGCACTTCGTGCAGCCGACGGACGCCGGCCACCTCGCGAACGTGCTCGGCGGCATCCTGTCGCAGGCTCCGCGCCCGGTGACCTGGGTCCATCTGCCGGTGCCGATCGAGCGCGACGACGCCGCGTACTTCGCGCCGCTCGCGTCGGTCGCGGTGCCGGAGGGCACGGAGCTGTATCTCGGGCTCATCCACCATGAGGACGGCGTGGAGGGGGCGCAGCGCCGAGCGGCGGCCGCCGCGACCGCGGTCACGGCGTTCGGCGTGGGAACGGAGTGCGGCTTCGGTCGCGGACCGAGCGAGCGGACCGCTCCCCTGCTCGACCTGCACGCGGCCGTCGCCGAGGCCTGGTGAGCCGGCGGTGAGCCTGTCCCTCGGCCCGGAGGCATTCGAGGCGCTGGTCACCGATGAGCTCGACCAGCTGCCGGACGAGATGGTCGACGGGCTCGACAACGTCGTGTTCGTCGTCGAGGACCGCCCGGAGGACGGATCGCTCGACCTCCTCGGCCTCTACGACGGCGTCGCCCTCACGGAACGCGACACGTACGGATTCGGCGAGATGCCGGACCGCATCATCCTGTACCGGGAGCCGCTGCTGGCGATCAGCGCGGACGAGGACGAGCTGCGCGACGAGATCCACATCACGCTCGTGCACGAGATCGCGCACTACTACGGCATCGACGACGACCGGCTCCACGAGCTCGGCTGGGCGTGAGCCGTCGGGCGGTGAGGGGCGACCAGCTTCAGGCGCCGAAGCCGAAGATCGACTCGTCCTCCTTGTCGGCCTCCACCGGGTCGGAGTCGGGCTGGTCGAAGTGATACTCCACCAGAAGCTCGTCGCCCGAGTGGCGCTGCTCGCCGGCCACGTACCAGAACGTGGACTCGAGGCCCTCGACGGCGGCGATCACGCCGATGCGCTCGTCCACCTTGCCGTCCACCAGGAAGCGGCGGTCGGTCTGCCCTACGAGCGGGCCGTCGGTGTACTCGACGATGTATTCGGGGTCCTGTCGTGCGTCGGTCATGCCTCCACCGTAGTCCCTGGGCGGGGTTCCGCGAGGCCCGCACCCGTCACGTCGAGGACCAGGGCGGCCTGGTGGAGCGGATGCTCGCGCTCCACGAAGCGATCGAACTGCGCCTGCCAGCGGTCCCACTCCACGGCGAAGGTCTCGCCGTCCCGGGCCAGCGCGCGTCGCTTCCGCAACGCGTCGTCGGCGTGCAGCCAGACGGCGAGGTCGGCGAAGGAGGCGTTCTCCCGGGAGAGGGTTCCGCATCCCTCGACCACCAGCGGGTCGCGTCCGGTGACCGCGTGCAGTTCGGCGGGCCGGTGGTGCTCCCAGTCCCAGCGCTGCCAGGTGCCGCGGCCGGTGGTGCGCAGCGGTTCGAGGAGGTCCCGGCCCAGCGCGACGCTGCCGTGGTCGAGGCCGTCCCATCCGGGATAGAGGTCGTCCATCCGCACCAGTCGCGGGACGCCGTCCGCGGGCCACCGCGCGAGCAGCCGGTCGGCGAGCGAGCTCTTACCTGCCCCGCTGGGCCCGTCGATCAGGATGACCGGGATGCGTCCAGCGTCTTCGGCGGCTGCGACCGCGACGACCACCGCTGCCTCGAGCGCGTCCAGGGCCGCCCCGCCCTCGAGGAATTCAGCTGAAGGGGGCATTCCACGTTCCGAGGAGGAGGGCGGCGACGATGGCGAGGACGGCCACGAGGAGGGCGACGGCGAGGGTCGCCCAGTCACGGGCGCGGAAGACGGAGGGGCGTGCCCAGGTCCGCCGCGTGGGCGCGCCGAAGCCGCGCGCCTCCATCGCCGTGGCCAGCTTCGTCCCGCGCCGGAGCGACAGCACGAAGAGCGCGAAGGCCTGACCGGCGAAGCGGCGGAGCGCACCCGACTCGGCCACCCCGCGGGCGCGGCGCGCGAGGGTCAGCGCGCGCCAGTCCTCCGCGAACAGCCCGATCAGCCGCAGCCCGGCCAGGGCGCCGATCACGAATCGGGCAGGAAGCCGCAGCAGCTGACCGAGCCCGTCGGCGAGGTCGGTCGGGTCGATGGTGACGAACAGCAGCACGGCCGGGATGCCGATCGCCAGCACCCGCAGGGCGGTCGCCCAGGCCAGCCCGATCGACCCCTCGCTGATCTCGACCGCCCACCACTGCACGTAGACCGTGCCGGAGGTCTGACCGTAGAGCAGGGTGGTGAGCCCGGCGAGCGGCGCTGCGACCCAGACCGGGGCCGTGCGCGTGACGATCGTGCGCAGCGACAGCCCCGAGAACAGCAGGAGCACCAACTCCAGCCCGAGCGCCACCCCCGCCGAGACGGGGTCGATGGAGAGCAGCAGCGCGAGCGTCACGATGAGGGCGGCGCCCAGCTTCGCCACCGGGTTCAGCGTGGCGAGCGGACCGGTCCGCACCGGCTGGACGAGCGTCATGCGACGACCTCCGCCGCATCCAGCCGGAGGGACGACGCACCCACCGCGGCCACGAACTCCGCGTCGTGCGTCGCGGCGACCACGGCGTGGCCGTCGGCGCGGAGCTCCGCCAGCAGCGCGACCAGTCCCTCCCAGGTGCGCGCATCCTGCCCGAACGTCGGCTCGTCGAGCACCAGCAGGCGCGGGCGCGTGGCGAGAGCGGTCCCGACCGAGAGCCTGCGCTTCTGCCCGCCGGACAGGGTGAACGGGTTCGCCTCGGCGACCGCGTCGAGCGCGAGGCGGGCGAGCAGTTCGTCCACGCGCGACGCCACGTCGGACTCCGGCAGCCGAAGGGCGCGCGGGCCGGCGGCCAGCTCCTCGCGGACCGTCGACGCGATGAACTGGTGCTCCGGATTCTGGAAGACGCTCCCGATCCGGGTCAGCAGCTCGCGCGACCGCCAGGCGGACGGGTCGGGAGCGGCGCCGGCGGCGAGGGCGGGCTCTGCGGTCAATGAGCCGGCGACGGGCGGCAGCAGCCCCCCGAGCGTCAGCGCGAGCGTCGACTTGCCCGCGCCGTTGCGCCCGGTGAGGGCGAGCGCCGACCCTTCGCGCAGGTCCACATCGACGGGATGGCCGACGGCGACCGCCGACGCACTCGCGCGCGCACGACCTCGGCGGCTCCCCCGTGTCACCGCGGGTCCGCGGCCGAACGTCAGCGAGCGCGCGCTCAGCAGGGGGGCGCTCTCCGCCACGACCGGCGCGTCCGGGACGGGGGCGCCGGGCAGCCAGACGCCGGCCCGACGCAGCTCCCCCGCGGCGTCCCTCAGCACGGCGTCCGGGTCGCCGTCGGCCAGCACTCCACCGTCTGCGCCGAGCACCACGACCCGCGTCACCAGGTCGCGCCAGACCGCCACGCGGTGCTCCACGACCACGAGCGTTGCGCCGGTGACGTCCAGGGCGGCGCGCACCGCATCCCGCACCTCCAGCACCCCGTCGGGGTCGAGGTTCGCGGTCGGTTCGTCCAGCAGCAGCAGGCCGGGGCGCATCGCGAGCAGGCCGGCCAACGCCAGCCGCTGCTTCTGCCCGCCCGAGAGCTGCGCCGTCGGCCGGTCGAGTGGCATGTCGAGACCGACAGCGTCGAGAGCATGACGCACGCGCCCCCACAGCTCCTCCCGGGGCACGCCCAGGTTCTCGCCCGCGAAGGCGACGTCGTCGCCGACCCGGGCGAGGATGACCTGCGCGTCCGGGTCCTGCAGCAGCAGCCCGGCCGTCCCGCGCGCCTCGGCCGGAGACCGGCCGCCGACCGCGAGGGCGCCCTCCGACTCCCCGTCGTCGTCGCCGCCGAGCACCCCGGCCAGCCCGGCCAGCAGCGTGCTCTTGCCCGCGCCGGACGCGCCGAGCAGCAGCACGCGCTCGCCCGGCTCGATGGACAGGTCGATCCCGCGCGCCGCCCAGGCGTTGCGCCCGGAGTAGCGCCAGCCCCAGCCGTCGACCCGAACGGCGACCGGGGCCGGCTGTCCCGTGATCACGTTCGTCAGACTCGGACGGCCTTCCGTGCCTCGCGGCCCGCGGCGAAGCGGCTCAGCGCTCCCGTCTTGGCGAGCGCTCGGACCAGCAGCCACGAGCCCAGACCGGCGATGACGGCACCGGAGATCGTCGTCGTGATGGTGTACGTGATGGCGAACCCGGCCTTCGAGCCCGGGTACCAGTAGAGGAGGTCGAGGATCGACTCGGCGAGCCCCGCGCCCGCACCGGCGAGCACCGCAGGCACCAGACGCCAGTTCGCGTAGAGGAACAGGGCGAAGACGATCTCGGCGCCCAGCCCCTGCACGACACCGGAGAGCAGGGTGGCGAAGCCCCACTGCGTCCCGATAAGCGCCGAGACGACCGCCGCGACCAGCTCGCCGTAGAGCGCGGCGCCGGGCTTGCGCACGATGAGGGCGACCAGCACGCCGGCGAAGAGCCACGGCCCGTTCAGGATGCCCTGGAAGCCGGGAAGGACGGCGCCGACCGGGCCCGAGATCGGGTTCTGGACGATGCCCCAGACCCAGAAGACGACGCCGGAGGCGACGGCCACGACGCTGGCGACGACGATGTCGACGACCCGCCAGCGGAAGGTACGCGGGCGTGCGCCCGTGGAGAGAAGAGTTGCGTGCACTGTTCGTGCCCTTTCAGTCGAATGGAACAGGGCACGGGATGTTGAGATGGCCTCCCTGCGCTGGCATGACCCAGATCAGGTTCGACGGTCGAGACTTGGAGAAGTCTCCTCTCAGCCCGGCTCACCGGACTCCCGTGTTCGGGACCCAGTGTAGCCCGGTCGAGCCGGTTCTACTTCTTCAGTGCGCGGATGACGCGCGACCAGGCGAAGCCGGTCACGAACACGAACGGGATCGCGACGACCACCAGCGTGATCAGGTTCGGGCGGAAGCGCAGCCCCAGCTCATCCGAGACGTAGGCGCCGAAGGGGATGGCGATGCCGCCGCCTCCCGCACCGCCCGGCGCGTTCTCGTCGCCCGCACCGCCGGCGCCGAAGCCGAACTGCACGGCCGCGACCGGCACGAGGGTCGTCCCGTCGACGACGACGGGCTCGCCGTAGACCGACTTGATGCCGGAACCGGTCACGGTCTCGGCGAGTTTCAGCGAGAAGTTCGTCATGCGGCCACGCTAGCGCTCGCGGCGCGGCGGCAACAGGCTCGGATCAGTCGCTGACGTACTTCGGGTTGCGTCCGTCGCGCTCCTCGTCGTCGGCGTCCTTGGAGCGGCGCACGAGCGACGCCGGGCCGATCATGCCGCGGCCGAAACGGGCGCTCACCGCGTCCAGCGTGCGCTCGGTCTCGCGCCACTCCTCGTCCGGGTCCCACAGCGCGAGGGCGTCGCCGCCCGCGTCGAGCAGCTGCTCCGCGCGCACCCCGATCAGGCGCAGCGGCGTCTGCCGGACGTCGAGGCCGAGGGCGTCGAACACATCCCACGCCTCCTCGAACAGCCGGCGGCCGACGTTCGTGGGCTCGGCGAGCGTACGGGAGCGCGTGATGGTGCGGAAGTCGGAGAAGCGGACCTTGATCGCGACCGTGCGGGCCACCATCCCGTGCTTGCGCAGGCGCTCCCCGACCCGGCCGGAGAGCCGCAGGAACTCGCGACGCAGGGTGTCGAGGTCGCCGACGTCGGTGCCGAAGGTGTTCTCGTGGCCGATGCTCTTCTCGCGCGACTCCGTGATCACCCGGCGCGGGTCCCGGCCGTTGGCGAGGTCGTGCAGGCGGCGCCCGCTCGCATCGCCGACGGCCTTCTGGAGGACATGCAGCGGCGCGTCCGCGAGGTCGGCGACGGTGAGCAGCCCCATGCGCTCCAGCGACGCCTGGGTGCTGGCGCCGACGCCCCATAGCGCTCCGACGGGAAGCGGACGCAGGAAGCTCAGCGTCTCGGCCTTCGGGATGACGAGCAGGCCGTCCGGCTTCGCGCGTCCCGAGGCCAGTTTGGCCATGAACTTCGTGGCCGCGACGCCGACCGAGCAGGTCAGGCCCGTCTCTTCGAGCACGCGGGAGCGGATGAGCTCGGCGATTCGCCGCGGAGAGCCGAGCAGCCGCCTGCTCCCCGACACGTCGAGGAACGCCTCGTCGATGCTCAGCGGCTCCACCAGCGGCGTCACCTCGTGGAAGATGTCCATCACCTTGCGCGAGTACTCGGTGTAGCGGTCGTAGTGCGGCGGCAGGATGATCGCGTTCGGGCACAACCGCAGCGCCTGCGACATCGGCATCGCACTCCGCACACCGTAGCGGCGGGCCTCGTAGGTCGCACTCGTGACGACGCCCCGGCCGCCCGCGTGCCCCACGATGGCGGGCTTGCCGCGGGCATCCGGGCGCTCCAGCAGCTCGACGGATGCGAAGAACGCGTCCATGTCGACGTGCAGGATGCCGGCCTCCGAGTCGTCGACGTCGGACGCGCTCACCTGCCGCTCACTGCCGTCCGCTCGTCCCACCCCTCCAGCTTCTCATCTGCCGCCGACAGCGACCCCGGCGCGTCGCCGGATCGGGATACGGTGAAGCCATGGAATTCAGGTACCTCGGCAACAGCGGACTCAAGATCTCCGAGATCATCTACGGCAACTGGCTCACCCACGGCTCACAGGTCGAGAACGACACCGCCACCCAGTCGGTGCGCGCGGCGCTCGACGCCGGCATCACCACCTTCGACACCGCGGACGCCTACGCGAACACGGTCGCGGAGCAGGTCCTCGGCGACGCCCTCGCGAGCGAGCGCCGCCAGTCTCTCGAGATCTTCACCAAGGTCTACTGGCCCACCGGGCCGAAGGGCCACAACGACGTCGGGCTGTCGCGCAAGCACATCCTCGAGTCGATCGACGGCTCGCTGCAGCGTCTCGGCACCGACTACGTCGACCTCTACCAGGCGCACCGCTACGACTCCGAGACGCCGCTGGAGGAGACCATGCAGGCGTTCGCCGACGTGGTCCGCCAGGGCAAGGCGCTGTACATCGGCGTCAGCGAGTGGACGGCCGACCAGCTGCGCGCCGGACACGCGCTGGCGAAGGACCTGGGCATCCAGCTCATCTCGAACCAGCCGCAGTACTCGATGCTGTGGCGCGTGATCGAGAAGAAGGTCGTGCCGACGTCGGCCGAGCTGGGCATCTCGCAGATCGTCTGGTCGCCGGTGGCGCAGGGCGTGCTGACCGGCAAGTACAAGCCGGGCGCGCCGCTGCCCGAGGGCAGCCGTGCCACCGACGAGAAGGGCGGCGCGGGCGCCATCCAGAGCTTCATGAAGGATGACGTGCTCACCGCCGTGCAGCGCCTGCAGCCGATCGCGGACGAGCTCGGCATCACCATGGCGCAGCTGGCCGTCGCGTGGGTGCTGCAGAACCCGAACGTCGCCGGCGCGATCGTGGGCGCGTCCCGTCCCGAGCAGGTGAAGTCGAACGCCGAGGCCGCGGGCATCCGCCTCTCCGGCGATGTGCTCGCGCGCATCGACGAGGCCGTCGGGGACGTCGCGGAAACGGACCCCGCCCTCACCGTCTCCCCCGCCAAGCGCCCCGCGTAACTCCCACCCGCGAAGTGCAGGTAGTTGCGCGCGACACGCCGTACGGCTGCGCAACGACCTGCACTTCGCGGGGTCAGACGAGGGCGGCGACCAGGGGTCGCAGCCAGCCGCGGAAGGCGACGGAGTCGTCGCGCAGGGATGCGCTGAGCGCCACGGTGTGCGGTCCGACGATCCACGCGCCTTTCTCGGCGAGCGGCAGCACGTCGATGTCCAGCCGGAAGTAGCCCGCCTGCCGGCGTAGCTCGTGCTCGCGCTCCCGCACCACCTCGACGATGTCGGCCGCGCGGCGCGCGTGCTGCGCGAGGCTCGCAGCGACGTACTCGGCGTGGCGTGCATCCGCCCACCGCGACGCGGCGTCGTAGTGCATGATGATCGCGTCCTGCAGGTCGATGGCGCGGTCGAACGCCTCGAAGTGCGGTGGATGCAGCAGCGGCCCGACGAGACGGCGGTGGCGGTCGGAGGCCACCTCGAACCACGCCTGCCACTGCTCGGCCAGCGCGTCCGCGGCTGCCGCGGAGGAGCCGGCGAGAGGCACGGGCCGGGTCCGCGTTCGTCCGTCCCCCGGCGCGGACGGACGCGACAGCACGGAGGCGACTGCCGGCTGCAACGCGGGCAGTTCGGGACGCGCACGGCCGGCGAGCCCGGCGAGGTCGCGGATGGCGAGGGCCATCAGCAGGTCCCACGGGCAGTCCTCCGTGACCTGCCATCGAAGGGTGCCCTCGACGAACATGCCGACATTGTAAGTTCGCCGTCCGACAGGAGGTAGAGGGTGCCGAACCGGTTCAGCCGGGGTACGGCTCCTCGGCCACGAGCAGCGCGGCGGGGATGACGGCCCGCTCGTACGGACCGCGACCGTCGCGGCGGCGCTGCGGCTCGAAGAAGGCGACCGTCCAGGTGGTCAGTCCGTCGAGCGGCCCGTAGACGTTGCGCAGGCTGCGGTCGCCCGGCGCCACGATGACGCCGGTCGGCTCACCGACCCAGTCGTCGGACGAGGGCTGGCCGTGCTCGCGCACGTAGACCTGGACGCCGACGCCGAGGCCGGGCGCGTCCGGGGCCGGAGTCGCCGGGGTGCGGTCGTCCTTCGCGCTGCGCTTCCACATGCGTCCATGCTCCCACCCGTGCACTTGCGGGGCCTGGATGCGACCGGGACCGGCCTGTCAGTGCGACGTGGTCGGCGTCGCCGTCCCGCCCGCCCGACGCGCCGGGTCGAGGAGCCGGCGAAGCGTCCACCGCTCGGCGACGGTCCACGCGGTGGAGGTGAGGATGTAGACCGCCGCCGCCAGCGGAACGAACGCCGCGAACACCACGGTCACGTACGGCAGGAACGACAGCGCGCGCAGCATCCCCGCCGGCGTCTGCGACCCCTCCGGCTGCGGCAGCGTCAGCACACGGCGGGACACCGTGGTCACGATCGCGATCAGCGCCAGTACGCCGAGGTAGACGAGCATCGCCGGCCAGACGCCCGCGCCCGCGCCGGTCAGGCCGACGAAGCTGGTGCCGAGCGGCGCACCGAAGGCGTGCTCGGTGAGCAGCGCGTTGGCGTGCCCGGCGATGGTGGCGTGGGTGAACACCGCGTAGACGAGCGTGATGACCGGGATCTGCGCGAGCAGGGGCAGCATTCCGGCGAAGGGCGACACCTGCTCCGCCTGGTAGAGCTCCATCGTCTTGCGGGTCAGCGTCTCGCGGTCATCCTTGTGCTTGCGCTGCAGCTCGGCCAGGTGCGGCGCGAGTCGGCGGCGGCTGTACTCGGCGCGGACCTGGCTGATGCCGACCGGGATGAGGAGGACGCGGACGAGCACCGTCAGCATGGCGACGGCGACGAGGCCCGCGAGCGTGCCGACGACGGGCTCGACGGTGGCGGAGAGGGCGGTGACGAGGCCGTAGGCCCCATCGAGGACGGCCGCGATCGGCGGCCAGGAGAAGAAGTCCATGGGTGAGTGATCCCTGCGTTTTCGACGGAAGAGTGGACGCGTCTGGTCGCATCCACCACCGCCCGGAAGCAGGGACGGCGGCTACGCGACCGGCAGGGGTGCGCCCGGCGCTCGGGGGCGCGGTCGTCCGTCGGCGTCGGGATCGGACTGACCCTCGGCGAGCCAGCCCGCGACCGGCTCGATGGGACGCGACCACATCGCGCGGAGCCGCAGCGACGCGGCCAGGGCGGCCACCGACCGCACGGCCGCCGCGGCGAAGACCGCCACCAGACCGAGGGCACCGGCCACACCGGCCAGCGCCACGAGCCCGGCGGTGCCGCCGGCGCCGAAGGAACCCGCGCCCAGCGAGCCGACGACGGACGCAGAGGCGCGTCCGAGGAGCTCGAGCAGGGCGGTCATGAAGACGACGCTAACAGAGCGCGCGCCCGCAGCCCAGAGCGTTCGCGCGCGGCGGACGCGTGTCGCCACGCTCCGTCCCGCACACCACCCGCGGCATGCGAGCGGTGGAAGGATGGAGGCATGACTCGAGTCGCAATCATCGGTGCCCATGGAAAAGTCGCCCAGCAGCTGATGCGGGTGCTCTACGACCTCGGCGACGACTTCGTCGGCGTCGTCCGGAACGACGAGCACGCCGACGACGTCTACCGCCTCGGCGGCGAGGGCGTCCTGCTCGACATCGAGAAGGCGGAGGCGGACGAGCTGGCCGCCGCCATCGACGGCTGCGACGCCGTGGTGTTCACCGCGGGCGCCGGCGCCGGCTCGGGCATCGAGCGCAAGCGCACCGTCGACTACGCCGGGTCGGTCAAGGCGCAGGAGGCGGCGAAGCAGGCGGGCATCCGCCGCTTCGTCCAGGTCTCGGCGTGGGGCGTCGACGCCCCGGTCGACGACGCAGACCCGGTCTGGAAGGCCTACGTCGAGGCGAAGCGCGACGCCGACGCCGTGCTGCGCGACTCCGGACTGGAGTGGACCATCCTGCGCCCGGGCGGCCTCACCATGGACGAGGGCACCGGCCGCATCCGGCTCGGCGACAGCGTCCCGCGCGGCAGCATCGCCCGCGAGGACGTCGCCCGCCTCATCGCGCTCGTGCTGCACGAGCCCGCGACCGTCGGCCACCAGTGGGAGGTCGTCTCCGGGGACACCGCCATCGAGGATGCGGTGCGGGCGGCGACCGCCTCCGCGTAGGCTTTGCGCGTGACCAGCGACGTGACGAGCGATCAGTCCCCGTACAGCGCCAAGCCGTGGGTGCACGGCTACGCACCGGGCGTGCCCGCCGAGGTCGAGGTGCCGGACGGCTCCCTCCCGCACCTCATCGACGAGTCGGTGAAGACCTACGGCAAGCACGTCGCCCTCGAGTTCTTCGGCGCCACGACGACCTACGCCGAGCTGGGCGACCAGATCGCCCGCGCGGCGGAAGGCCTCCGCAAGCTCGGCGTCTCCAAGGGCGACCGGGTCGCGCTGGTGCTGCCGAACTGCCCGCAGCACGTGACCGCCTTCTACGCCGTCCTGCGCCTCGGCGCCGTCGTCGTCGAGCACAACCCGCTCTACACGCCGCGCGAGCTGCGGCACCAGTTCGAGGACCATGGCGCGACCGTCGCGATCGTCTGGGACAAGGTCGCGAAGACCGTCCAGGAGCTCCCGGCCGACCTCGGCGTCAAGACCGTCATCTCGGTGGACCTGACCCGCGCGATGCCCGCCGCCAAGCGGTTCGCGCTGCGCCTCCCGGTGAAGGCGGCGCGCACGGCGCGCGAGCAGCTGACCGCGAAGGTGACCGGAACCGTCCCGTGGGACACGCTGGTCGCCTCCCGCAAGCTGAAGTCCTCGTACCCGCGGCCCGAGCGCGACGACCTCGCGCTCATCCAGTACACGTCGGGCACCACCGGCCTCCCCAAGGGCGCGATGCTCAGCCACGCGAACCTCAACGTCAACGCGGCGCAGTCGCGCGCCTGGGTGCCGACCATCGAGCGCGGCACCTCCGTCGTCTACGCCGTGCTGCCGCTCTTCCACGCGTACGGACTCACCCTGTGCCTCACCTTCGCGATGAGCATGGGGGCGCGCCTGGTGCTGTTCCCGAAGTTCGACCCGGACCTGGTGCTGGATGTGGTCAAGAAGCATCCCGCGACCTTCCTCCCCGCGGTGCCGCCGATCTACGAGCGGCTGGTGCAGGCGGCGGAGAAGCGGAAGGTGTCTCTCTCCGGCATCGAGATCGCCATCTCGGGAGCGATGAGCCTGCCGCAGGGGATCGTCGACCTGTGGGAGGAGAAGACCGGGGGCTACCTCGTCGAGGGCTATGGCCTCTCCGAATGCTCGCCCGTGCTCATGGCGAACCCGGTCGGCGCGACCCGCAAGGCCGGCACGGTCGGCCTGCCGCTGCCGAGCACCGAGCTGCGCGTCGCCGACCCGGACGACCCGACCGTCGACCGTCCGTTCGGCGAGGAGGGCGAGTTGCTGGCCCGCGGACCGCAGGTGTTCTCGGGGTACTGGCGCAAGCCGGACGAGACGGCGAAGGTCCTCACCGCCGATGGCTGGTTCCGCACCGGCGACATCGTCACGATGGACGAGGACGGCTTCGTCCGCATCGTCGACCGGATCAAGGAGCTCATCGTCACCGGCGGCTTCAACGTCTCCCCGACCGAGGTGGAGGACGCCCTGCGCTCCTTCCCGGGCGTCGCCGACGTCGCGGTGGTCGGACTCCCCCACCGCCGCGGCGGCGAGGACGTCGTCGCCGCCGTCGTCATGGAGAAGGGCGCCTCGTTCGACGAGGAGGCGATCCGCGCCTACGGACGCGACTGCCTCACTCCGTACAAGGTGCCGAAGCACGTCTACCAGGTGGAGGAGCTGCCGCGCTCGATCGTCGGCAAGGTCATCCGCCGCAAGGTGCGCGACCTGCTGCTCGCCGACCAGGCGAAGTAGCTCATCCCCCGATCGGGAAGACGAGCAGGGAGCCCGTCGCGGTCGCCACGGTCTTACCGGACGCATCGGTGACCACGCCGTCGGCGAAGGCCACCCGATTGCCGGGCTTGGTCACGGTCGCGACGCAGGTGAGCCGCCCGGTGTGGGCGTAGACCGGACGCAGGTAGTTCACCTTGATCTCGATGGACGTGTAGCCCTGGCCCTGCGGCAGCGTCGTCTGAACCGCACAGCCGAGCGCCGAGTCGAGCAGCGTGCAGACCAGCCCGCCGTGCACGGTCCCGATCGGGTTGTAATGCGACTCGTCGGGCTCGCAGACGAAGGTGACCGTGCCGGGATCGGCCGACACCAGCGTCATCCGCATCAGCTCGGTGATGGGAGGCGGCGGCAGCTCCCCGCGGAGCATCGAGCGCAGGTACTCGAGCCCGCTGACGGTCGGCATCACGGCCACCCCGGGGGCCGGGTCCTGCCAGGTGACGGTGCGGGTGCGTTCGGTCACGTCGTCGTGCATGACCTCATCCTGCCGTATCTCAGGTCGCGGCGAGCCGCGCCAGCCGACGCCGCGCGGCGAGTTCCGCCTGGGTCTGAGGACCGAGCAGAACGCGCGAACCGCGCAGCACGAGCCCCGTCGCCGCGTGGAGCGGCAGGAGGCGTTCGGCACGCGTCTGCGGCAGCCCGAGCAGTTCCCGGTGTCGCGGCTCCAGGGTCGACACGGCGGCGTGGAACACGATCCGGTACGACGGCCTCAGCATCCTCCGCAGCGGGGCCCGGCGGATGAAGCGAACGATCTCCTCCACCTCCGGCCCGCCGCGCAGCTCGCCCGCGTCGGTGATCGCGTCGATCTCGGACCGCAACTCCGCGGCTGTGCGCGGCGGATTCTCGACGCCCATCAGCTCCGCCGCGATCGCCCACTCGCCGATGTAGCCGTCCGCGCCGCCCGGGATGGGATCGCCCCACTGCTCGTGCGCGGTGAGGAAGGCGTCGGTGAAGGCGAGGTGCACCCAGCGCGCGAGGTCGGGGTCGTTGGCCGAGTACGGGCGCTCGACGCCGTGGCCGTCCACGTACGTGCCGACGACGCGGCGATGCAGCGAGCGGACCATCTCCGACCCGGCGACCGCCTGACCGCGGCTGCCGAAGGTGACGGTGTGGATCCACTGGATGGTCCCGGCGAGCCGACCGAGCGGGTCCTCCCGGAAGCGCGAGTGGTCGCGGACGCCGGCCAGGGCGCCCGGATGCAGCGCCTGCAGCAGCAGGGCACGCACCCCGGCAACAAGAGTCGGCATCCCGCCGTGCACCGCCCAAGCGGCGCTGGACGGTGCGAAGAAGCCCGCGTCCTCGCCGTCCTCCAGCCGCAGCACCCAGGCGGGCACCTCGTCGGAGCGGCCGGCGAGGGTTTCGATCAGCCGTGTGCGGAGGGGTGTCAGGACGCGATCGACCGCGGTCGGACCGGTCATCCGGCCGCTTCCAGGCCCAGCCCCTCGATCAGCTGGGCGTCGGGCAGTGACGAGATGAGGCGTCCGGGCAGCAGGATCTTGGAGCGGCGCACCCCGGAGCCGATGATCACGACCTCCTGGTCGGCGACGCGCGCGTCCACCAGCACCGGCCAGCCCGCGGGGAGGCCGATCGGCGTGATGCCGCCGTACTCCATCCCGGTCAGCTCGACCGCGCGGTCCATCGGCAGGAAGGACGCCTTGCGTACGTCCAGCAGGCGCTTGACGGTGTTGTTGACGTCGGCGCGGGTGGTCGAGAGGACGACGCACGCGGCGATCCTCTCGACCCCCTCGCGCTTGCCGCCGACGACGACGCAGTTGGCCAGGTTCGACGCGTCGAGCCCGAACTGGTCCCGCGTGGCCGCGGTGTCGGAGATGTCGGGGTCGATCTCGACCACGCCCACCTCATCCAGCCAGCCCAGGGCCTCCAGCGTCTGGAGGGTCGACGGCGCGAGCAGGTCGGTACGGGTGGATGCGGGGGCGGTCGTCAGACCGCCGAGAGTGAAGACGCCCATACCGCTACTCTGCACGCGGAGCCTGGGAGCGAGCAAACGCTATTCCGCGCTGCCCGCCCGCTCCAGCACCAGCTCGCGCACCCGCGCCGCGTCGGCCTGGCCGCGCATCGCCTTCATCACCGCGCCGATGACCGCACCGGCGGCCTGCACCTTGCCGTCGCGGATCTTCGCGAGCACGTCCGGCTGGGCGGCCAGCGCCTCGTCGATCGCCGCGATGAGCGCGCCGTCGTCGGAGACGACCGCGAGTCCGCGGGCGTCGACGACCTCCTGCGGGCGGCCCTCGCCGGCGATGACGCCCTCGAGCACCTGACGCGCCAGGCGGTCGGTGAGGGTGCCGGCGTCGACCAGAGCGGCGAGCTCGGCGACGTGCTGCGGGCTGACCAGCGTGCCGGCGGGCACGTTCTGCGCGTTGGCGAGGCGGGCGATCTCGCCCGTCCACCACTTGCGCGCGGCGGCAGGGCTCGCGCCGGCGGCGACCGTGGCCTCGACCTCGTCGAGCAGGTCGGCGTTGGCGATGTCCTGGAACTCGAGCGCGGTGAAGCCCCAGTCGGCGGCGAGGCGCTTGCGGCGGGCGGCCGGCTGCTCCGGCAGCGTGCCGCGCAGCTCCTCCACCCACTCGCGACTCGGCGCGACCGGCACCAGGTCGGGCTCCGGGAAGTAGCGGTAGTCGTCCGCGTCCGACTTGGGGCGGCCGGCGCTCGTCGTGCCGGTGTCCTCGTGCCAGTGGCGGGTCTCTTGAACGATGGTGCCGCCCGCCTCCAGGATGGCCGCCTGGCGCTGGATCTCGTACCGCACGGCGCGCTCGATCGAGCGCAGCGAGTTGACGTTCTTGGTCTCGGTGCGCGTGCCGAGCTCCGAGGAGCCGCGACGGCGGAGCGAGACGTTCGCGTCGCAGCGGACGTTGCCCTCCTCCATGCGCGCGTTGGAGACGCCGAGCGCCTTCACGATGTCGCGGATGGCGCGCACGTAGGTGCGGCCGACCTCCGGCGCGTCCGCCTCGGCGCCTTCGATGATCTTCGTGACGATCTCGACCAGCGGCACGCCGCCGCGGTTGAAGTCGACCAGCGAGTAGTCCGCGCCCTGGATGCGGCCGGTGGCGCCGCCGACGTGTGTGAGCTTGCCGGCGTCCTCCTCCATGTGCGCGCGCTCGATCTCGATGGTGAGCTCGCGGCCGTTCTCCAGCTCGATGGTGATCGAGCCGTCGTGGGCGATCGGCTCGTCGTACTGCGAGGTCTGGAAGTCCTTCGCGAGGTCCGGGTAGAAGTAGTTCTTGCGCGCGAACCGGCTCGACTCGGCGATGTCGCAGCCGAGGGCGAGGCCGAGACGGATGCTCGACTCGATCGCCTTCTCGTTGACCTGCGGCAGACCGCCCGGGAGGCCGAGGCAGGTCGGGCAGGTGTTCGTGTTGGCGCCCGAGCCGAACTCGTTGGCGCAGCCGCAGAACATCTTGGTCTTGGTGTTCAGCTCGACGTGCACCTCGAAGCCGAGCACGGGCTCGAACAGTTCGAGGGCCTTGTCGTAATCCATCAACTCGGCCTTGGTGGCGGTGGCCATCAGACGGCTCCCTCTTCACTCGCGAACATCTCGGTGGCGCTCAGATCCGGCGCCTGGCTCAGCAGCGGTCCGCCCCACTGCTCCTCCAGCAGGCGCTCGAGCGCCGCGCCGTAGGTGTAGAGGCGGGCGTCCGAGCGGGCGGGCGCCATCAGCTGCATGCCGACGGGCAGGCCGTCCTCGGGCGCCAGCCCGATCGGCAGCCCCATGCCGGGGACCCCGGCGAGATTCGCCGGGATGGTGGTGATGTCGTTGAGGTACATCGCCATCGGGTCGTCGATCTTCTCGCCCAGCTTGAAGGCGGTGGTCGGCGCGCTCGGGCTGACCAGCACGTCCACCTTCTCGAACGCGGCCTGGAAGTCGCGCTGGATGAGCGTGCGCACCTTCTGGGCGCTGCCGTAGTAGGCGTCGTAGTAGCCGGCGCTCAGCGCGTAGGTGCCCAGGATGATGCGGCGCTTGACCTCGGGTCCGAAACCGGCGTCGCGGGTCGCGGCCATCACGCGCTCGACGGTGACCGGGCCCTCCGACGGGTCGACGCGGAGGCCGAACCGCACGGAGTCGAAGCGCGCCAGGTTGCTGGACGCCTCCGCCGGGAGGATCAGGTAGTAGGCGGCGACCGCGTACTCGAAGCTCGGCGCGCTCACCTCGACGATCTCGGCGCCGGCGGACTCGAGCAGCGCAAGGGACTCGTCGAAACGCTGCTTGACGCCCTTCTGGAAGCCGTCGCCCGCGATCTCGCGGATGACGCCGACGCGGACGCCCTTCAGCGCGCCGTCGCGCTGGCCGGCGCGTGCGGCGTCCGCCATCGACGGCCAGGTGTCGGTCAACGAGGTCGAGTCGAACGGGTCGTGCCCGGCGATCACGTCGTGCAGCAGGCCCGCGTCGAGGACGCTGCGGGACACCGGGCCGACCTGGTCGAGCGAGCTGGCGAGGGCGATGGCGCCGTACCGGCTCACGCCGCCGTACGTCGGCTTGACGCCGACCGAGCCGGTCACCGCGGCGGGCTGGCGGATCGAGCCGCCGGTGTCGGAGCCGAGCGCCAGCGGGGCCTCGAACGCGGACACGGCCGCGGCCGAGCCTCCGCCCGAGCCGCCGGGGATGCGCTCCAGGTCCCACGGGTTGCGGGTGGGACCGTACGCCGAGTGCTCGGTGGAGGAGCCCATCGCGAACTCGTCCATGTTGGTCTTGCCGAGCGGCACGAGGTCGGCCTCGCGCAGCTTGCGGACGACCGTGGCGTCGTAGGGCGGGAGCCACCCCTCGAGGATCTTGGATCCGGAGGTGGACGGCATGTCCTCGGTGGCCAGGACGTCCTTGATCGCGATCGGCACGCCGGCGAGCGGGCCGAGCGGGTCGCCCGCGGCGCGGCGGCCGTCGATCTCGGCGGCGGTGCGGAGCGCCTTCTCGCCGGCGACGTGGAGGAAGGCGTGCACGTCGGCGTCGACCGCCTCGATGCGGTCGAGGTGGGCGCGCACGGCCTCCTCGGAGGACACCTCGCGCGTGGCGAGCTTGTCGGCGAGGGCGGAGGCGCTGATCCGGGTGAGGTCGGTCATGGCTTACTCCTCGTCCAGGATGGTGGCGACCTTGAACCGGTCGCCCTCGCGGTCCGGGGCGCCGGAGAGCGCCTGCTCGACCGTCAGCGACGGGCGCACCTCGTCGGCGCGGAACACGTTCGTGAGCGGCATCGGGTGGCTGGTGGCGGGCACGTCGGGACCGGCCACCTCCTGGACCTTGGCGACGGACTCGACGATCTGGCCGAGCTCCTTCGTGAGGCTCTCGAGCTCTTCCGGGCTGAGGTCGATCCGGGCGAGGTTCGCCAGGTGCGCGACCTGTTCGGCGGTGATGTCGCCTGCGCTGGTTTCAGACAAGGTGCGTCTCCGTGGGATAGGCATGATGAACGGGCGTGGTCGCGAGTGCGAAAGGCCCACTGACGATTCTAGGACGAGCCGAACAGCCCGCGCCCCAGTCCGTTGACCGCCTGGTACGCCTCCTTGTAGGTAACGGGTACCTTCGCACCGGGCGCGCCGTAACGCGCCATCAGCAGTCCGACCAGCCCGACGCCGGGCGGGCTCAGCGGACGGTCCTCGTCCTGCGGCGCCGGAGCGTCCGACTCGGGATTCGCGGGCAGGTACTGCGGATGGGTGTCCGGCCAGGTCCCGGGCTGGCGCGGCGTGCTCCGGTTGATCGCGTTATCGATCGTGCGCGCGCCGCGGTCGCGCTCGGTGAGGTGCTTGAGCCGGTACTTCTTCGCCAGCGTCGCCACGACCGCCGAGTGGTGCATCTCCTCGTGGATGATCGTGTTGCGCTCCGTGTAGGCCGAGATGGCGATCGCCGGGACGCGCACGCCGAGCCGGTCGAAGCCGAACCCGTTCTCCCCCGGCCCGCTGTCGTCCGGCGGCGTCGCCCCGCCCGGCGCGACGTGGTCATAGGTGCCGCCGTGCTCGTCGAACGTCACCAGCAGCATCGTGTTGAGCGCGTTCGAGCCCTTCGCGCTGCGGGACTCGCGGATCGCCGAGTACACGCGGTGCAGCAGCAGGTCCCCCGCGCGGACGTCCGAGATCGCGCCGCCGACGACCTCCTCGCCCGCGACCTCCTCCGACGTCATCGGGCCGCCCGGCGGATGCATGTCGTTGTGGTCGTACAGCAGCCGCGGCTCCACGAACGCGTAATCCGGCAACGTGCCCTCGGCCACGTCGACGTAGAACTGCGTCATGGTCCGGAAGTGCGTCTTCCAGTACGGCTCGAGCACGGGCGCGTGGATGAACCCGGTCAGCGAGATGAGCTGCCGGTCGTCGTAGTAGACGCGCCAGCTGCGTCCCGCCTCCTCGAGCCGGTTGAAGATCGTGGGCGCGTCGTTCTTCGGGTCGAACCACTTGCGCAGCCCCTCGGCGCCGCCGTTGTCGACGTACCCGTGCGAGGTGGAGGCGTGGAAGAAGGAGCGGTTGCAGAAGGTCTGCGACGGGACGGCGCAGTGCCAGTCGTCGTACACCGCGAACTGCCGCGCGAGCGTCGAGAACACGGGCAGCATGTCCGGGGTGAAGCCGCCCATGATGCGCCGGTAGTCGTCGACCACCGGCTCGCGCCCGGTGTCCTTGCGGAGGACGCCGATGTAGTCGCGGACGAACCCCCGCATGGTGGGCTTCGCGCCCGGCTTCGGCGCGTTGTACGGCGGGAGCATCTGCGGCAGTCTCGCGTCGGCGTTCGAGGGCGGGTCGACGACCTCGTACAACTGCGTGTTGACGTGCGGGTAGACCTCTCCCGGGTCGGGCGACGGCTGGCGCATCACGAAGTCGGTGGTGCCCTCGTAGGCGTGGGCCGGGATGTCCGGGCCGCCCGCGGGATCGGGGTTGCTGTAGTCGCCGAACGCCAGCCCCTCGAATCGCTTGCCCTTCGGCAGCGTCTCCTCGTCGTAGAGGTGCCCGAGGAGGTTGTCGAACGAGCGGTTCTCGTACATGAGTACGACGAGGTGGTCGAATCCCGCGCCCCCGCCACGCGGAGGGAGCGGCGGGTACTGCTCACCGGACTCGTCGGCGGTGGGCGACGTGGCCCCTGCGGCGCCGCCGATGGCCGCACCGGCGGCTCCGCCGGCCGCGCCTCCGGCGACCGCTCCGGCGGCCACGAGGCCGGCGCCCTTGAGGAACGCCCGGCGGCTCGCGCCGCGCTGCTCCTCGGCCCGGTCGGGCTCGGCGGGATCGTCCTGGTGCGGTCGCATCCCATCCATTATGGGTGCCGCCGCCGACATCGTGTCGGGACGGGCCGGATCAGCGCGAGGCCGCCTGGGTGGTACCGTCGGACCCGGTGCTGCCCGAGCCGCTGCCGCCCGCGATGACGAGGTCGCCGCGGTCGATGCCGATCACCGCGAGGTTGCGCATGCACTCGGTCCCGGCGGTGAAGTACTCGTTGTGGCCCGACGATCCGGCCAGCTTCGCGTGCGTCAGCGGATCGGTCGCGCCGTCCACGCCCATCGGCTTCGCGCCGTAGCCCGGAGATCCCGGGTCGCTGCCGAAGAACGCGCTGTTGACGATCGGGTCCATCGGCGCCTCGCCGACGAAGACGTTCCCGCCCGTCACGGAGAGGCCGTCGACGGACTGCGCGGGGCTCCCGGGCGAACCCATGAGCGCCAGGGAGTCCACGGTGACCGTGTGCCGTTCGAGCGCCATCAGCGCCGCCGTCGACCCGTACGAGTGGGCGAACAGGCTGAGGTGCGGCTGGTTCCCGTTGCGGAGCGCGCGGATGCCGACGAGGGCGCGCTCCAGGCTGTCGGCGCCCTGGGTGGCGAGGGTGGTGCCGCCGATGTTCGTGAGGACCGGCGTCTGGTAGCCGATCCAGGCGACCACCGCCACCCCCGGCGCCCCGCCCTTGCCGCGCGGGCCGAGCATCCGCTGGAGGAAGCCGGTCTGGAGCTCGTACTGCTCCTGCGCGACCTGCGCCCACGACTCGATCTGCTCCCCGACCGACATGTACATGCCCGGCACGAGGACGCTCACGTACGCTGCCGTGCTCAGGTCGCCGACCACGATGGAGGCCTTGGCGTCGGTGGACGGGTCGAGGCTGACCAGGGTGCGCTTGACGCCGTCCTTCTTGGTCAGCGCCTTCTTGACGTTGTCGAGGGTCTCCAGCTGGCGCTGCAGTGCGACGCGCTGCGTGCGGCCGTGCTCGGTCTTGAGCGTGCGGGTCACGCTGCTGATCGTCTGCTTCAGATCGAGCGCGTTCGCGGTGCCGCGGACCGCGTACGGCACGCCCTCGAGGTTGCCGACGACGTGCGGCGCGGCCTCCACCAGCAGCTTCTGCTTCGCGGGGTCGATGAGGCGCCAGACGCGCTCGACGTCGGCGGGCGCCGGCGACTGCCGCAGCAGCGACTCCAACTTGGCCCGGTTGGCGTCGAGGAAGCCCGGCAGGGCCGACGCGTCGATGCCCGACACGGCGCCGAGCACGGACATTGCTGCGCCTCCTCCGTTCGGCGCCGACGGGACATCGGAGACCGGTCCGGAGATGGACGCGGGGGCCGCAGAGTACGCGCTGATCGAGGTCGTCGGAGCGGTCTCGGCGGGCATGACAAAGGCCCCGGTCAGTCCGGAGACGACCGAGGTCACGGTGAAGACAGCTGCAAAGCCGACCAGCACTCCGTCCGGGTCCCTCCGAGAGCGAGCGAGCTAAGCCCTTGCAGTGCGCGGGGGAGCGCACACCTCGACTCTACCCATGAATGGGTGGCGGACGGCAGGCCGTTCTACCCCCGATTCGGGGGGAGAACTCGAATACTGTCCACAGGATGACGGACCGGATTCGTCACTGTTCGAGCGCCTGCGGACCCTCCTCGACCAGCCGCTTGAACTGCGCCGCGTCGATCACCCGCACGCCCAGCTCCTCCGCCTTGGCGAGTTTCGACCCAGCACCCGGGCCGGCGGCCACGAAGTCGGTCTTCTTGGACACGCTCGATGCGGCCTTGCCACCGGCCGCGATGATCGCCTCCTGAGCGCCCTCGCGAGTGAAGCCCTCCAGCGAACCGGTCGCCACCACGGTCAGCCCGGCGAGCACTCCCCCGGCCTCGTCCGCGGCTCCGGGGCCCGGGTGGCCGGGAGTGGCGAACTGGACGCCGTCTGCCGCCCACCGCTCGACGATCTCGCGGTGCCAGTCGACCTCGAACCAGGCGAGCACCGCATCCGCGATGATGCCGCCGACGCCGTCCACCGCCGCCAGTTCGTCGCGGGACGCGGTGCGGATCGCGTCGAGCGACCCGAAGTGGTTGGCGAGCGCGCGCGCCGCCACCGGCCCGACATGACGGATGTTGAGGGCGACCAGGATGCGCCACAACGGCTTCTCCCGCGCGGCCTGGAGGTTGTTCAGCAGCTCCACCGCGCTCTTGGACGGGACGTGGAGTTCGTCGCCGCCGAACTCCGGCGCCTCCGGGTCGAACGCGCCGTCCTTCTTCTGCCGCCTGCGGCGGAACGGGGTGTCTACCTTCTCGTCCCCCGCGTCGGTCAGCTTGGGCAGTCCGGTCTCGGAATCGCGCACGACGACTTCGATCGGGAAGAGGTCTGCGAGCGTCAGCCCGAACAGGCCGGCCTCGGTCGGGAGCGGCGGGCGCTCCGGGAACCGCGGCTGGGTGAGGGCCGCGGCCGCGACCTCGCCCAGCGCCTCGATGTCGAGCGCGCCGCGGGAGCCGATGTGCTCCACCCGCCCGCGCACCTGCGCCGGGCAGAACTCGGCGTTCGGGCAGCGGAGGTCGATGTCGCCCTCCTTCGCCGGCGCCAGGCGCGTTCCGCACTCCGGGCAGAACTCGGGCATGACGAACTCGCGCTCGGAGCCGTCACGCAGCTCGACCACCGGACCCAGCACCTCCGGGATGACGTCTCCCGCCTTGCGCAGCACCACGGTGTCGCCGATGAGGACGCCCTTCGCCTTGACGACCTCCTGGTTGTGCAGCGTCGCCTGGCGTACCTCGGACCCGGCGACCCGCACCTTCTCCATCACCGCGAACGGCGTGGCCCGGCCGGTGCGACCGACGCTCACCACGATGTCGAGGAGCTTGGTGTTGACCTGCTCTGGCGGGTACTTGTAGGCGATGGCCCAGCGGGGGGCGCGGCTGGTCGCGCCCAGCTCGTCGTGCAGCGCGAGCTCGTCGACCTTGATGACGATGCCGTCGATCTCGTGCTCGACCGCTCCGCGGTGGGCGCCGTAGTACTCGATGAACTCGTCGACCTTCTTCACGCTGTCGACGACGCGGTAGTGCGTGGAGGTCGGCAGACCCCATCCCTGCAGCAGCTGGTAGACCTTCGACTGCGCGTCGACCGGCGGGTTCTGCCACGCGCCGATGCCGTGCACGAGCATGTGGAGGCGGCGCAGCCGGTTGTGCATGAGTTCGAGCTGGGCGGCGTTCTTGCCCTCCGCCTTCTGGCGGAGCGACCCGCTCGCCGCATTGCGGGCGTTGGCGAAGACGCGCTCGCCGGCCTCCTGCTGGTGCGCGTTCAGCTCCTCGAACTCGGCCACCGGGAAGAAGACCTCCCCGCGCACCTCCACGAGCGCAGGCGGCTCGTCGGTGGCGAGGCGGGTCGGGATGGCCGGGATCCAGCGGATGTTCTCGGTGACGTCCTCCCCGACGACCCCGTCGCCGCGGGTGGCGGCCGAGACCAGCACGCCCCGCTCATACCGGAGGTTGATCGCGAGGCCGTCGATCTTCAGCTCGCAGAGGTAGTCGACCTTCCGGCCGGCGTCGCGCTCGACCTTGGCGGCCCAGGCCTCGAACTCCTCCAGGGAGAACACGTTGTCGAGGCTCAGCATGCGCTCGGCGTGCTCGACCGGGGCGAAGAGCGTCGTCTGGGCGCGGCCGCCGACCGTCTGCGTCGGGCTGTCCTGCGATTGGAGCTCGGGATACAGCCGCTCGAGCTCTTCGAGCCGCCGCATCATGCGGTCGTACTCCTCGTCGCTGACGAGCACCGTGTCGCGCTCGTAGTACGCGTCGCGCAGCTCCAGGATGCGCGTCGTCAGCTGCTGCGCCTCGGCTCGCGCTTGCGCGAGTTGGTCGTCGGTCGTCGTCTCGATCGCCACGGGTCCAGCTTAATCGGCACCTCCGACGCCGGACGGGGTCGCCGGCGCCCGTCGCCGCCGCGACCGCATCGGGATGGAGCGGCGGCTGAGCACCGCCGCGGCGAGGAAGCACGCGGCGCCCAGCAGCGTCCCGAGGTTGGCCCAGAGCAGGCTCACCGGGTCTCCGGTGGACGGGATCGTGTATGCCCCGATCGCCGACAGGCCGAAGAGGATGGAGCCGAACAGACCCAGCCAGGTCCCGTGCCAGGTGCGGGCCTGCGGATCCCACAGCCGGTCGCGGTCGACCGTCGCCACCACGGCGAGGGCGCTGGCGACGAGGAAGCAGATGGATCCGAGCGCGTCCGGGCGCCAGCCGTCGCCGACGCGGGTCTGCGCGTTCAGAGCGACGATCAGCGCCTCCGTCGTGCTGACGTTGAAGAACAGCGTGCCGACGAACTGGACCGCGGACGCCCACCAGTCGAACCAGTCGGCCCGGGTGGAGCCGGTGCGCGGGGGCTTCCGCCCGCTCAGCGCGAGTTGGATGAGCGCGGCCGCCGTGAAGAAGAGCGCGCCGACGAAGAACGTGGCATTGGCCACCGCGTCACCGACCGCGCGCTGATACGAGGGGACGGCACCGAGCATGAACAGCAGCGAGCCGATCGCGAAGCCCCACGCCTCGCGCCTCAGCCGGACCGCCCGCTCCGCCGCCATGGCCGGAGCCTAGAGCGCGAGAGCGCCGCTTGGCACCGGCGGTGTCGGACGGACGCTCAGACCGGGACGGCGGAGACCGTGCGGTCGATGGTCGTCTGGCCGAGCACCCGGGTGCCGACGTAAACGACCGCGGTCTGCCCGGGCGCCACGCCGTTGAGCGGGACGTCCGGTCGGATGACGAGCTCGCCGCCGACCACCGACGCCACCGCGGGCACCGGGTCGGCGTGGGCGCGGATCTGCACCTCGCAGGCGAACGGAGTGGACGGGTCCTCAGGCGGCAGGCCGGCCCAGGTGTAGCGGGAGCCGGCGATCTCGGCGATGTCCAGCGCCTCGCGCGGGCCGACGACGACCTCGTTCTCCTTCGGCCGCACCTCGAGCACGAAGCGGGGGCGGCCGTCTGGGGACGGATAGCCGACGTTGAGGCCCTTGCGCTGACCCACGGTGTACGCATGCGCGCCCTCGTGGCTGCCGAGGCGGTTGCCCTCGCGGTCGACGATGTCGCCGGTCGCGGTGCCGACGCGCTCGGCGAGCCAGCCGCGGGTGTCGCCGTCCGGGATGAAGCAGATGTCGTGCGAGTCGGGCTTGTTGGCGACGCTGAGGCCGCGCGCCGCCGCCTCCGCGCGCACCTCGGCCTTCGAGGGCGTCGCGCCGAGCGGGAACATCGCGTGCGCCAGCTGCTCGGCGGTCAGCACGCCGAGCACGTAGGACTGGTCCTTGGCCCACGCGCTCGCGCGGTGCAGCTCGCGGTTGCCGTCCTCATCCGTGACGATGGCCGCGTAGTGGCCGGTGCAGACGGCGTCGAAGCCGAGATCGAGGGCCTTCTCGAGCAGGGCGGCGAACTTGATGCGCTCGTTGCAGCGCATGCACGGGTTCGGCGTGCGCCCGGCGGAGTACTCGGCGATGAAGTCGTCGACGACGTCGAGCTTGAAGCGCTCGGAGAAGTCCCACACGTAGTACGGGATGCCGATGATGTTCGCCGCGCGCTGCGCATCCATCGAGTCCTCGATCGTGCAGCAGCCGCGGCTGCCGGTGCGCAACGTGCCGGGCATGCGGGACAGCGCCAGGTGCACGCCGACCACGTCGTGCCCCGCCTCGACGGCGCGCGCCGCCGCCACCGCGGAGTCCACTCCCCCGCTCATCGCCGCCAGAACCTTCACCCGCCGATTCTACCTGCGCCTCGCTCCGACCCTTCCCGTCAGCGCCACGAGTGGTGAGCGGATGCTCGAATCCGCGCCGTGTGGCGGCATCATGTCACCACTCGGCGGGAGGCGTGGCGCTCTCAGCGCGCGAGGCGGGATGGGCGCTCGGCGAGGCCGGCGCGGGCGGCCTGCGCGTAGGCGGCGGGGAGCGCGGCGAGCAGCGCATCCACATCCGACTCGGTGGACGTGCGGCCCAGCGTAAATCGCAGGGCGCTCCGCGCGTCCTCCTCCGTCCGGCCCATCGCCAGGAGCACGTGCGACGGCTCGGGGATGCCGGCGGTGCACGCCGACCCGGTCGACACGGACACGCCGGCCATGTCGAGAAGGAACAGCAGCGAGTCGCCCTGCGCGCCCGGGAAGGTGAAGTGCACGTTCGACGCGACGCGCTCCGGACCCGGCTCCGGCCCGCTCAACACTGCATCCGGCACCACCGAGCGGACGCCCGCGATCAGCCGGTCGCGCAGCGCCGCAAACCGGGCGGTCTCCACCTCCCGCTCCGCCTCCGCCGCGCGCGCCGCGACGGCGAACGAGACCGCGGCCGCCACATCCTGAGTCCCGCTGCGCACCTGCCGCTGCTGGCCGCCACCGTGGATGAGCGGCACGACCGTGGACGCGCGGCTCAGCACGAGCGCGCCGATCCCCACCGGTCCGCCGATCTTGTGCGCGGAGACGCTGAGCGCGTCCACCCCGAGCATGGAGAAGTCGAGCGGGAGGTGCCCGTATGCGGCCACGGCGTCCACGTGGACCGGCACCCCGGCAGTGCGGGCGACCGCGGCGAGCGCCGTCACGGGCTGAACGGTCCCGACCTCGTTGTTGACCGCGAGGAAGGTGAGCAGCGCGACATCGTCGCCGTCGATCGCGGAGGGCACGGCGATGCGCCCGGAGGCGTCGAGCGGCAGCCACTCCGGCCGCGCTCCTTCGGCGCGCTCCAGCCACTCCACCGTGTCCATGGTCGCGTGGTGCTCGCCGCCCGGCACCAGGATGCGCGGCCGCGACACTCCGTCGTTGCGCGCCCAGTACATCCCCTTGACGGCCAGGTTGATGGCCTCCGTTCCGCCGGAGGTGAAGACGACCTCGATCGGGTCCGCGCCCAGGGTCGCCGCGACCGTCTCGCGCGCCTCCTCGAGCATCCGCCGGGCCTGCTGCCCCTGGCTGTGGATGCTGGAGGGGTTGCCGACGACGCCCATGGCCTCGGCGTAGGCGGCGATCGCCTCCGGGCGCATCGGCGTGGTGGCGGCATGGTCGAGATAGACCGGCACGGTGCCCTCCCCAGCGGTCCAGGCGTGTGTCACTACTCTAGATCGCATGACCTCGACCGATCCCCTGCGCAATCTGGGAGTCCGCGTCGGGCCGCACGGGGGCGAGCTGCGGGTGTTCTCCGCGGCGGCGGATGCGATGGAGTTGTGCATCTTCGACGAGCACGACCCGAACTGGATGACCAAGGCGGTGCCGATGACCCGGGACGCCAATGGCGTCTGGCTGGGCCGTTCGCGTTCGCTGACCGTCGGCACCCGTTACGCCCTCCGCGTGTCCGGCCCCACGGCGCCCGCGAACTCCTTCGACCCGGAGGCGCTGCTCATGGACCCGTACGCCCGCGGCCTGGTGCGGGTCGCTGCGGACGGCTGGCGGTCGGTGGTCGTCTCGGACGGCTTCGACTGGGGGGAGGCGCGCAAGCCCGCCACTCCCCTGGACCACACGGTGATCTACGAGGCGCACGTGCGCGGGATCAGCAGGCTGAACCCGGAGGTCCCGGAGGAGCTGCGCGGCAGCTACGCGGGTCTGGCGCACGAGTCGACCATCCGCTACCTCACGGATCTGGGTGTGACGGCGGTCGAGCTGCTTCCGGTGCACGCGTTCGTGTCGGAGCAGCGGCTCATCCGGGAAGGCCTGACCAACTACTGGGGCTACAACACCCTCAACTTCTTCAGCCCGCACGCGCCGTACGCCTCGCGTGACGCCCAGGCGGCAGGTCCGGAGGCGGTGCTCGCCGAGTTCAAGGGCATGGTGAAGCTCCTGCACCTGGCGGGCATCGAGGTGATCCTCGACGTGGTCTACAACCACACGGCCGAGGAGGGTCACGACGGGCCGCGCACGAGTTTCCGCGGCATCGACAACGCCACCTATTACCGGCATGACGACACCGGCGCGTACATCGACGTCACGGGATGCGGCAACACGGTCGACTTCGGCAACGCTGTCCCCCAGCGACTCGTGCTCGACTCGCTGCGCTACTGGGCGAACGAGATGCAGATCGATGGCTTCCGCTTCGACCTGGCGGCGACGCTCGGCCGCGGGACCGACGCGTCCTTCCACCGCGACCACCCCCTGCTGCTGGCCGCCCAGTCCGACCCGGCGCTGGCGGGCGTGAAGCTGATCGCCGAGCCATGGGATGTGGGGCTCGGCGGCTGGCAGACCGGCAACTTCCCCGGGCCCTCCGAGGGACACGACGGCTGGTCCGAGTGGAACGACCGCTACCGCGACAGGGTGCGCAACTTCTGGCTCGCCGACGTCGCCGATGCCCGGCGGAACGGGCAGGCGCCGGTCGGCATCGGCGGCTTCGCGACGCGGCTCGCGGGGTCGTCGAACACGTTCTCCCCCGAGCGCGGCCCGCTCGCCTCCATCAACTTCGTCACGGCGCACGACGGCTTCACCATGGCCGACCTCACCGCGTACGACGTCAAGCACAACCTCGGCAATGGCGAGAACAACCGGGACGGTACCGACAACAACCGCTCGTTCAACCACGGCGTCGAGGGGCCGACGACGGACGAGGCGGTCCTCCTGGTGCGCGCGAAGGCCATCCGGAACCTCCTGGGCACCCTGCTGCTCTCGGCGGGCGTCCCGATGATCACCGCGGGCGACGAGTACGGGCGTTCGCAGCGCGGCAACAACAACGCGTACTGCCAGGACAGCGAGCTGACCTGGCTCAGCTGGCTGCGCACGCGCGAGCAGCGGGAGCTGTACGACACCACGAAGCGCCTGCTGCAGCTGCGACGGGACAACCCCGCGCTCCGGCCCGTTCGCTACGCGGTGTCGGGCCAGGAGACGCCGAACGCCAGCCACATGGACTGGTACGACGCCACCGGGCAGCGGATGGACGACGACGACTGGAACTCCCCCGCAAACCGGACGCTGCAGTACGTGGCGGCGTCGACCCCGGTCACCGAGGAGTTCAACCGCATCCTGTTGATTGTCCACGGCGTCGAGGACGACGTGGAGGTGTCGCTGCCGGCGGCCCCCGGTGTCACGTCGTACCAGCTGCTGTGGGACTCCTCGACCGAGGTGCCGATCCCGGAGGACGCGACCGAGTACCCGCCCGGGACGACCCGACTCGTTGGCGGAACCTCGATGCAGCTCTACCGGGCGAACGGTCCGCGGGTCGAGGAGGAGGGCTGATGGCGCGCGCGAAGGCCGCGGCGGGGACGCCGGCCACGGTCGCGCTGACGGCCGCGGGCATCCCATTCGCGGCGCACCCGTACGACCACGACCCGTCGGCGCCGTCGTTCGGGCTGGAGGCGGCGGAGGCGCTGGGCGTCGAGCCCGACCGGGTGTTCAAGACGCTGCTGGCCGACACCGACCTCGGGCTCGTGGTCGGTGTGGTGCCGGTGACCGGGATGCTCGACCTGAAGGCGCTCGCCGCCGCCGTCGGTGCGAAGCGGGCGACGATGGCGGACCCGGCGGTCGCGGAGCGCCGCACGGGATACGTCGTCGGCGGGATCAGCCCGGTCGGGCAGAAGACCGGGCATCCGACGGTCGTGGATGAGACCGCGCAGCTGTTCGACACTGTGTTCGTGTCCGGGGGAAAGCGCGGCTTCGACATCGAATTGGCGCCGGGCGACCTGCTGACCGCGACGGACGGCTCCTACGCGGGGATCGCGAAGTGACGGGCGGGATCACGGTCCGCCGCGCGACGGTGGAGGATGCGGGTGCGATCGCGCGCGTCCACGTGCTGTCCTGGCGGGAGGCGTACGCCGGACGGATGCCTGCGGACTTCCTCGCCTCGCTCGACATCGAGCGGCGAGCGCGCGGGTGGGTCACCATCCTGTCCGACGAGACGACGGACGCCTTCGTCGCCTCCCGCGACGGCGAGGTCATCGGCTGGGCCACCGCCGGACCGGGCCGCGACGACGACGCTCCCCGCCCGCGCGAACTGGAGGGCATCTACCTGCTCGCCGAGGCCCACGGCTCGGGCGCTGGTCAGCTCCTGCTCGACGCGGCGATCGGCGACGCCCCCGCCTACCTGTGGGTCATGGACGGCAACGCCCGCGCCGAGGCCTTCTACCGCCGCAACGGCTTCGCGCGCGACGGCGCGACCACCACGCACCCCGTCGGCCCCACCTCCGTCCCCGCAGTGCGCATGACCCGCTGACCCCGCCGCCGAGTCTGCAAAGAGTGCACGCTCCTGCGGCGTGTCGCGTGCATTCTTTGCGGACTCGGCGGCGGTCCGGTCAGGACGCGGTGGTGACGAGGCCGAGTTCGGCGGGGGTGAGGAGCAGGTCGTTCACGGGGACGACGCGGACGGTGTAGCCGAAGGAACCGGCCCACGCGAGCCGGACCGTGCCGACGAACTCGTGCGCGACGGTCGCGTCGTGCGTCCCGGGCACCGAGGTGTCGACCGTGAGCGCCTGCTGGCGGGTGTCGGTCAGCTCGTCGTCGTGGCTGCGTCCGTAGACGACCTGCACCTCGACGTCCGACGGGTCGAGCCCGTTCAGGTGCACCAGCGCACGGACGTGCAGCTCGTCGCCGACCTGCGGCACCGCATCCACACCTCCGGCGTCGACGTGGGCGACGTTGACGCCCGGCCAGGCCGCCTCGACCTTCGCCTTCCAGTCGGCGAGCGAGCGCGCTTCGGCGAAGTCGTCCTCGGTCAGCCGGTCCTCGTAGGAGGCCGCGGGAACGTACAGCCGCTCCACGTACTCGCGCACCATGCGCTCAGCCGACAGCGGAGCGGACAGGGTGGCCAGCGTGTGCCGGATGCGCGCGATCCACGCGGTGGGCACGCCGTCGCCGTCGCGGTCGTAGAACCGCGGGGCGATCTGGTGCTCGATCAGGTCGTACATCGCCTCGGCCTCGAGCGCGTCGCGCTCGGCGCCGTCCCCGGCGGCGTCCGCGGACGGGATCGCCCAGCCGTTCTCGCCGTCGTAGAACTCGTTCCACCAGCCGTCGAGGATCGACAGGTTCAGCGCACCGTTCAGCGCCGCCTTCATGCCGGACGTTCCGCAGGCCTCGAGCGGGCGCAGCGGGTTGTTCAGCCAGACGTCCGTGCCCGGGTACAGCAGCTGGGCCATCCCGATGTCGTAGTCGGGGAGGAACACCATCCGCTGACGGATGTCGGCCTCCGACGCGAACTGCACCAGCTTCTGGATGAGGCGCTTGCCCTCGTCGTCGGCGGGATGCGACTTGCCCGCGATCACGAACTGCACCGGCCGCTTCGGGTCGGTGAGGATGCGGCGCAGCCGGTCGGGGTCGTGCAGCATCAGCGTGAGCCGCTTGTAGGTCGGCACGCGGCGGGCGAAGCCGATGGTGAGGACGTTCGGGTCGAGCAGGTCGTCCATCCACGCGGGCGCGATGCCGCCGGGGTTCTGCTCCTCCCACGCGCGCTCGAGGCGACGTCGGGCGTCCTGCACCAGCTGCTCGCGCATCCGGTTGCGCACGCCCCACAGGTCGAGGTCGCTGACCGCGCCGCTGTTGGCCCAGTCGGCGTGGGTCGTGTCCTCGGTGCCCAGCCGCTCCAGGGCGAGGGCGCGGAGCATCGGGTCGGTCCAGGTCGGCGCGTGGACGCCGTTGGTGACCGAGTCGATCGGCACCTCCTGCGGGTCGAAGCCGGGGTAGAGCCCGTTGAACATGTGGCGCGACACGTCACCGTGCAGCTGCGAGACGCCGTTCGCGTGCTGGCCGAGGCGCAGGCCCATGACCGCCATGTTGAAGACGTCCGGAGAGCCGCCCGGGTAGTCCTCCGCGCCCAGCGGGAGCACCTGCTCCACGGAGACGCCCGGAAGCAGTGAAGTGGAGAAGTACCGCTGGACCAGCGGCTTGTCGAACCGGTCGATGCCCGCTGGCACCGGCGTGTGGGTCGTGAAGACGGTGCCCGCGCGCACGACCTGCAGCGCCTGGTCGAAGGTGAGCCCTTCGCCGATGAGGTCGGAGATGCGCTCCAGCCCGAGAAAGCCGGCGTGCCCCTCGTTGGTGTGGAACACCTCCGCCTCGGGAGCGCCCGTCAGCTCTGTCCACGCCTTCACGGCGCGGACGCCGCCGATGCCGAGCAGCAGCTCCTGCAGCAGGCGGTGCTCTCCCCCGCCGCCGTACAGGCGGTCGGTGACCGAGCGCAGGCGCTCCTCGTTGTCGGGGATGTCGGTGTCGAGCAGGAGCAGCTTCACGCGTCCGACGGCGGCCTGCCAGACGCGCGCGTGCAGCACGCCATCCGGCAGGGCCAGCGAGATCTGCACCGGCGTGCCGTCCGGGTTCCGGAGGACGCTGAGCGGCAGGCCGTCGGGGTCGAGCACCGGGTAGCTCTCCAGCTGCCAGCCGTCGGGCGTGATCGCCTGCGAGAAATAGCCGGACCGATAGAAGAGCCCGGCGGCGACGATCGGCACCCCGAGGTCGCTGGCCGCTTTCAGGTGGTCGCCGGCGAGGATGCCGAGGCCGCCGGAGTACTGCGGCAGCGTGGCCGCGATGCCGAACTCGGGCGAGAAGTAGGCGATGGTCTTGGGCGCGCCCTCGCCGAGCGACTGGTACCAGCGCGGTTCGCTGAGGTACGCACGGAGGTCGTCGCGGATGTGGTTCGCCCAGTCGACGTAACCCTGATCGCCCGCGAGCTCGGCGAGCCGCGAGGGCTCGACCGCGCCGAGGAGGGCGATGGGATCGTGTCTGACCTGCTGCCACAGCTCGGGCGAGATGCGGGCGAACAGCTCCTTGGTGGGCTCGTGCCAGGACCAGCGGAGGTTGCCTGCGATCTCCTCCAGAGCGGAGAGGTTGTCGGGGAGGACGGCGCGGACGGTAAATCGACGGATGGCCTTCACCCGCTCCACCTTAGGGGAGGCTCATGTCGCGCGGGTTAATCCCTGACCGGATTCACGACCGGGGCATCCCAGGCCGGCAGCGGGATCCACTCGCCGGGGACGGACTCTCGGAGGATGAGCTCCGGCCGAAGGCGCTCCGCGAGATGAACGAGAAGTTCTTTCCCCGGACCCCAATAGGACCCGGAGTACACGCTGAGCGAGTAGTTTCCGTTGGTGCGAACGGTGTATTCGACGCAGAATCCGTCTTCAGACCAGCCAAGAAGATCCGTCGAGCTTTCGAAGTCATTTCGGACCTGGATTCTCCATCCCTGTGCTGCGAAATGCTTACGCATCGGCTCCAGATCCGCTTCATCACCCTTCGCCCCGGGAGGCTGAATGGTGCGCGCATCGTCGAGGAGGTAGCTGTTCTCCACCGTCATACCGGTCGGGGTGCGGTAGGCGGTCTCGTTGCCGCCATTCGGCAGGAGACCGGCACCGATCCAGCCCCACGGCCCATCGCTGATCACTAACTGCGCATCGCGGAGCATCTCCTGCAGACGCGTGTACCGCTCCGCATATAGCGCGTAGACCTCCTCTATGCTTATGGCTTCCGCCTCAGCCCGCGTCATCCCGGCATCGTCCTTGCCCATCAATGGGTCTCCTTTCACCCATGCACACCCCGTAACCGACAACACCACCACCGCCAATACGACAGTGGGCAACCCTCGCACCCACGCGCGCCTCATTCGGTGCTCCCGTTTGCGACGATCTTGGCAGTTCCGACTTGGGCGGCAGATTTCGGCGAGAGGTAGCCGACCCTGTCCGGGTCTGGTCTGACGTCTTTCCCCTTTCCAACTTCCGGATGCAGGTCGTGCCCTGTGACGTCGCGAGCCCCGGGGACGCCGACGGACGGGAACACCGTCACTCCATCGATATCTCGCGGATCCGTGCGCGAGGTGAACGTTATCGTGCGGCCGAACCCGGCGATCGGGTCGTTGCTTTCGGTGGCGAACACGTGACCCACGTTGAGGTCGGCCACTGAAGTGCCCGTCCCGAACCCCACCGAACCAAGCGAGGTGAACGTGGACGTTGGATACTTCGTGAGCTTGAGTGCGTACGACGCCGTCGTGGAACCGTACGAATGCCCGGTCACATTCACCCGCGCGGGTTCATTCCCTGGGCGGCCCGCGTGCAGACCGTCCAGGTAAATTGCGAGCGGCTTGGCACCATCCATCCCACGGTTAGGGGCCCCGACCTCCGATGGCGCCGGTGCGCGATAGCCGAACCATGACACCATCGCGTATGTCGAGTTGGAGTTCTCCTTCGATGCAGCTCGGGCGAGGTCTCTTCCAGCGCGAAGATGCGGTGCCAATCCGCCCGCAAGCTTCGAGCCTGCCCCCGGCACGTTGACCGTGACGTTCGTCGCCCTATCCAGGTCTCCCAGCGACACGGCAGCCGTCACGGCTCCGTTCCGTGCCCCGAAGTGCACGAGCTGGACAACCTGGTTCTCTCGCCCACCCGATATGCGATGTTTGTACGAGTCGGCGTCTTTGAGCGCCGCATCCAGCGCCTTGGCCTCCCCGATGAACTCATCGAGCGACCCCGGCTGATGGCGCGGGTCCATCGCCTCGTACACGGACGCCGGGTCCTTCAACGCCTTCTTCAGCACCGCGCGGTTGCAGGCGTCGCGGACCCCGAACGGAATCCCGTCGAGGTTGCCGAAAAGCTCCGGGGCCTTCTTCAGCAGCGCGGCCAGGCCCGGGGAGTCCTTCACCCGTCCCCACCACGTGGCAACCTCGTCCGGGGACGGCGGGTCGTCCAGCGCCTTCCACGCGAGTTGCGGGTTCTCGATGACAAGAGCCGCCCACTGCTCCGTCGTCAGCCGCTCCAGCGCGGTGAGGACTCCGGCACCACCGGACAGGTCGGCCGCCGTCAGCTTGCTCAGCGCCGTCGCGAACTCGCCGCGCTTCGACGGCTCGAACCTCGGTGCACCGGTCGCGGCCGCCTCCATCCCTTCCCGGAACGCCCATTCCCCTCGGGCGTGCTGCTCCTGAGCCCGTCGGCCCTGAGCTCGCGCCTCCGCCAGGCGCTGCTCCGCCGTCTCGATCTGCCGCCGGACCGGGTCCAGCGCCTTCTCCGCCGCCCGTACCTCGCGTTCGGCGGCTGCCAGTTGCGAGGCCGTCGGCACGGTGACACCGAGCGGCGGCGTCAGCCCCTGGTACATCGCGAAGGTGCGTTTCAACGCCTTCGCGGCGGCCTCGGAGCCTAAGAAGGCCGCGGACAGCTCGGCGAGCAGCTCGTGGCCCTCCTCGATCTCCTTCAGTGCGTGAACCGCAACCCGCAGAGCCACCCGGGATTGCGCGTGAGCGCCCTCCAATGCCTGGGACCACTGCGCAGCCGCGATCGCTCCGGCACGATGCTTCGACGCCGCCGTACGGTGCTGATCCACCACGGTGAGAACGCGCCCTGCGAACACCTGCGCGGCCATCCCGGACCACGCCGGCTCTCCCACCCGCGAATGGATGCGCTCCAGCGCGACGGTCTGCGCCTCCAGATGTCCCGCCGCCCACCTCAGCTGATGCGCGAGCGTGTCCACCTCCTCCGGATGGCCCGGCGTCGGGTCGTCCTCGAAGAGCAGCGGGGACCAATCGACCTCAGAAGACACGCGGCCCTCCACGGAACGATGCAGCACTCCGCGCGTCCCGCAGCTCGTACCCGTCAGCCGCCCCGGCCAGGATCGCGCGCAACTCCTCCACCGCGGCGGTCAGCGCCCGCTGACCCGGCCCCCAGTGCCCCTCGAAGCCCTCGAACGCCCACACCGCGGGCGGCGCACCCAATCGACGAACGTCGACCTCGGGACGATGGTACGGATCGTTCAGCGCCCCCAACTCGCCCGCCAACTCTCGCAACACTGCCGGCTTCACAGCAACCTTCATGTCGGCACCGCCTCCCGCGTCTCATCTACTCAAATACCGTACCGCAACTCTTATGGCGGTACTCTTTATGCGTGTATTGATTGCAGGCTTGCGTCGGTCAGATCCGCCCCATCCCGTTCGAGCGAATGAGTGTACGTTCGGACCGTGGTGAAGAACGCAGCGACCAAGTCAGCAGCCGCCGCGCCCGAGGCGGCCACGAAGCAAGCCCCCGCGGAGCCGGCGCCCGCGCCGAGCCCGGCGACACCGGCGCCCACGGCGCACTACGAGCCCCTGCTCCCCCGCATCCCGATCCTGGAGCTCTCGCCCCAGGTCGACGAGGGACTGTGGGCGGCGACGGCGTTCAGCGGCGAGGTGATCCCGTTCCGGGCGACCGCGTTCCGGGAGGGGCACGACAAGATCGGCGTGGATCTCATCCTGCTCGATCCCGCCGGGCAGCAGACCGAGCACCACATGCACCCGCTCGCCCCCGGCACCGACCGGTGGGAGGTGGAGGTGCAGCTCGACCAGACCGGCCTCTGGCGGTACCGCGTGCAGGCCTACGCCGACGAGTACGCCACCTGGCACCACAACGCCGAGGTGAAGGTCCCGGCCGGGATCGACGTCGAGCTGATGCTGACGATGGGTCACGACCTCCTCGTCCAGGCATCGAAGGACAAGCGGCGCAGCACCGCCGAGCGCCGTCACCTCTCCGAGGCCGCCAAGGTGGTCGCGGACACCAAGCGGCCGGTCGAGGAGCGCTTCCAGGCTGCGGTCGACGACCGCATCCAGCAGGTGCTCGCCGAGCGGCCCGTTGTGAGCCTGCCGTCCCTCTCGGCCACGCGCGCCATCCAGGTGGAGCGCACGCGCGCCGGCGTCGGCAGCTGGTACGAGTTCTTCCCGCGGTCCGAGGGTGCGAAGAAGCGGGCCAACGGCACCTGGCAGTCCGGCACCTTCCGCACGGCGGCGAAGCGCCTGCCCGAGGTCGCCGCGATGGGCTTCGACGTCGTCTATCTGCCGCCCATCCACCCGATCGGCCGCACGTTCCGCAAGGGACCGAACAACACGCTCGACGCGGGCCCCAACGATCCCGGATCGCCGTGGGCGATCGGCAGCGCCGAGGGCGGCCACGACGCCATCCACCCCGACCTGGGCACCGAGAAGGACTTCACGTTCTTCCTCGGCAAGGCCAAGCAGGCGGGCTTGGAGGTCGCGCTCGACCTGGCGTTGCAGGCGTCGCCCGACCACCCGTGGGTGAAGACCCATCCCGAGTGGTTCACCACCCTCCCCGACGGCACGATCGCCTACGCGGAGAACCCGCCGAAGAAGTACCAGGACATCTACCCGATCAACTTCGACAACGACTACGAGGGCCTTCGCCAGGAGGTGCTGCGCATCGTCCGGCATTGGATGGCTCTCGGCGTCCGCATCTTCCGCGTCGACAACCCGCACACCAAGCCGCTGCACTTCTGGGAATGGCTCATCCACACGGTGAACGAGACCGACCCGGACGTGGTGTTCCTCGCGGAGGCGTTCACGCGGCCCGCGCTCCTCCGCACCCTGGCGAAGGCCGGGTTCCAGCAGTCGTACTCGTACTTCACCTGGCGCAACACCAAGGAGGAACTGGAGGAGTTCCTCGACTCGATCGCGCATGAGACGGCCGACTACCTCCGCCCGAACCTGTTCGTGAACACCCCGGACATCCTCACCGAGTACCTGCAGTTCGGCGGCCAGCCGGCGTTCAAGGTGCGCGCGGCGATCGCCGCGACCGCCGCACCGACCTGGGGCGTCTACTCGGGTTACGAGCTGTTCGAGAACGTCGCCCGGCCCGGCGCCGAGGAGTACATCGACAACGAGAAGTACGAGTACCGTCCGCGCGACTACACCCGCGCGCAGCAGGAGGGACGCTCGCTCGCGGGCTACCTCACCATGCTGAACCGGGCGCGCAGCGAGCACCCGGCCCTGCGCCAGCTGCGCAACCTGTCGATCCACTGGAGCGACGACGACAGCGTCCTCGTCTACTCCAAGTACCTCGACGGGCGGTTCACCCGCAGCGGCAAGGCCGACGCGGTGATCGTAGTCGCGAACGTCGACCCGCACTCCGTGCGCGAGACGATAGTCCACCTCGACCCCACGCGGTTCGGGATCCCGTTCTGGCAGCAGTTCGAGGTGAAGGACCGGGTGACCGGGCAGCGCTGGACCTGGGGCACCGACAACTACGTGCGCCTCGACGCCTTCACCGAGCCCGTTCACATCCTGTCCGTCCGCCCGCTGTGACCGCCGACCGAGAGCTGAGGAGCCGCACCATGTCCCCCATCCCCGAAGGCGCCGCCGCCGTCGAACTGCCCGCCCTCGACGAGACCCTGCTCGCAACGATCGCCGCCGGCAGCCACCACGACCCGCACGCGGTGCTCGGGCAGCACCAGGTCAACGCGCCCGGCGTGGCCGACCCGGTCACCGTCATCCGCACCCTCCGGCCGCTCGCCAGGGAGGTCTTCGCCATCCTCTCGACCGGTGCGCACATCGAGCTCGCGCACGCCGGCTACGGCGTGTGGCAGGGCGTCGACATCGTCGGACCCGGCGCCTACCAGATCGAGGCGCGGTACGACGACGGCAGCACCTGGACCGCGGACGACCCGTACCGCTTCCAGCCGACCATCGGGCAGCTCGACCTGCACCTGATCGGCGAGGGCCGCCACGAGACGCTGTGGACGGCGCTCGGCGCGCACGTCCGCGACCTCGGCGGCGTCGTCGGCACCTCGTTCACCGTGTGGGCTCCGCACGCGCGCGCGGTCCGCGTGGTCGGGAACTTCAACGGCTGGGACGGCACGCTGTACTCGATGCGCAACATGGGCTCGTCGGGCGTCTGGGAGCTGTTCGTCCCCGGCCTCGGCGAGGGCGAGATCTACAAGTTCGACATCCTCACGCAGGACGGGCGCTGGGTGCGCAAGATCGACCCGCTCGCCCAGCTCGCCGAGACGCCGCCCGCGACCGCCTCCCGGATCACCGTCAGCCGCCACGCGTGGGAGGACGACGAGTGGATGACCTCCCGCGCCGCACACGACCCGCACGCCGGCCCGATGAGCGTCTACGAGCTGCACTTCGGCTCGTGGCGTCCCGGACTCGGCTACCGCGAGGCGGCGGACGAGCTGATCGACTACGTCGGCGCCCTCGGCTACACGCACGTGGAGTTCCTGCCGCTCGCCGAGCATCCCTTCGGCGGGTCGTGGGGATACCAGGTGACCGGCTACTACGCGCCGACAAGCCGGTTCGGCCACCCCGACGACCTCAAGTACCTCATCGACCGGCTGCACCAGGCCGGCATCGGCGTGATCCTCGACTGGGTCCCCGGCCACTTCCCCAAGGACGACTGGGCGCTCGCCCGGTTCGACGGCCAGCCGCTGTACGAGCACGCGGACCCGCGTCGCGGCGAGCACAAGGACTGGGGTACGTACATCTTCGACTACGGCAACTCGCAGGTGCGCAACTTCCTGGTCGCCAACGCGCTGTACTGGCTCGAGGAGTTCCACGTCGACGGTCTCCGCGTCGACGCCGTCGCGTCGATGCTGTACCTCGACTACTCCCGCAACGACGGCGAATGGGAGCCCAACATCCACGGCGGCCGCGAGAACCTGGAGGCGATCGGCTTCCTCCAGGAGGTCACCGCCACCGCATACAAGCGCAACCCGGGCACGGTGATGATCGCCGAGGAGTCCACCAGCTACCCGGGCGTCACCGCTCCCACCTCGTCGGGCGGCCTCGGCTTCGGGCTGAAGTGGAACATGGGCTGGATGCACGACTCGCTCCAGTACATCCACGAGGACCCCATGTACCGCAGCTACCACCACGGCGAGATCACGTTCTCGTTCGTCTACGCGTGGAGCGAGAACTTCCTCCTGCCGATCAGCCACGACGAGGTCGTGCACGGCAAGGGATCGCTCCTCAACAAGATGCCCGGCGATCACTGGCAGCAGCTGGCGAACGCCCGGGTCTTCCTCGCGTTCATGTGGGCGCATCCCGGCAAGCAGCTGCTGTTCATGGGCCAGGAGTTCGGGCAGCTGTCCGAGTGGAGCGAGGAGCGCGGGCTCGACTGGTGGATGCTCGACCAGCCGGCGCATCGCGGCCTCTGGAACCTCGTGGCGCAGCTCAACGCCGTGTACAAGGACAACCCGCAGCTGTGGGCGGCCGACAACGAGCCGCAGGGCTTCGAATGGCTCGACGGTTCGGACGCCCAGGGCAACGTCATCGCGTTCCTCCGCAAGGACCGCGACGGGTCGCCGATCGCCGTGGTCTTCAACTTCTCCGGGGCGCCGCACAGCGACTACCGCATCGGCCTGCCGTTCGCCGGCGAGTGGGAGGAACTGCTCAACACCGACGCCGAGACGTTCGGCGGGTCGGGCGTCGGCAACCTCGGCGCGGTCACCGCGACCGACGACCCGTGGATGGGACGCCCGGCCTCGGCCGTGCTCACCCTGCCGCCGCTCGGTGCGTTGTACCTGAAGCCGCGCGGCTGACACCGCGGTTCGTCATCGAGGGGACGCAACACGCCGTTATCGCCTGGGCGTAACGGCGTGTTGCGTCCCCTCGATGCCCGTGCGGAGGCTCAGGCCCGGGAATCGACCCAGGCGCTGTAGTGCACGCCGTCGACGGCGTGTTCGGGGACGAGGTTGCGGCCGGCGCGCCAGGTCGCGCCCAGTCCCCCGCCGAGGCGGATCGGCAGGATGAATCGACGGGTGCCGCTCGCGCGCTTCCACTGCTCCGCCAGCGACCGTGCCGACTCCACGCGCGGGCCGCCGATGTGCAGCACGCTATCCGGCTCCCCCGCGCCCTCGGCCACGTCGACCAGCACGCGAGCGACATCCCCCACCGCGATGGGCTGGAACCGGGTACCGCTCGGGGCGAGGAGGGCTCCCACCGGGCGGCCGCGCTCGAAGATGGCCGTGACGAAGTCGTGGAACTGGGTCGCGCGCACGATCCGGGTGTCGAGCGGCGACTCCCGGTACGCCCGCTCCTGCGCGGCCTTGGCGCGGTAATAACCGTACGAAGACCCCTCGACGCCCACGATCGAGAGCACCACCGCTCGGTGGACGCCGAAACGGGCAGCGGTGTGCACGAGGTTCTGCGCCCCGACGGCGAAGACGTGCGCGGCCCGCTTGCCGACCGCATTGCTGGTGTCGACGATGACGTCGACGCCGTCCACCGCCTCCTCGAGACCAGCACCGGTGACGAGGTCGGCCGTGACGTAGGCGGCGCCGTTCACGTAGGCGTCAGCGTCGTCGTCCGGCACCCGACGGGCGGCGACGACCACATCATGGCCCCTTTCGATCGCCTCGGCGGTGACGGCGCGACCGGCCAGGCCGGTGCCTCCGACGACGAGCACACGAGACATGGGCCATCACTCCTGAGCGGTGAGCGGAACGAGAACGCCGCCGACCGCGGCCCGTGGGGGTCGGGCTCAGTACAGCAGCGACGCCAGCCTAGCCCGGGCCTTGCCGACGCGCGGGTCGTCCACACCCACGATCTCGAAATACTCCAGGATGCGGGCGCGCACCTGCTCCTTGCCCGCAGCGTCGAGCGACGGGAAGAGGGTGAGGAGGCGGTCGAAGGCGTCCTCCACGTGTCCGCCGGAGATGTCGAGGTCGGCCACTCCGAGCTGGGCGTCGGCGTCGCGCGGGCTCTCGGCGGCCGCGGTGCGCAGCTCGTCGGCCGAGTGGCCGCTGAGCCGTGCGAGCAGGCTCACCTGCGCGAGGCCCGCGGCGGCCATGGTGTCGCGCGGGTCCTGGGCGATCGCCGTGCGGTAAGCGCGGATGGCGCCCTCGTAGTCCCCGCGGTCGATCGCGTCGTACGCCTCCTGGTGCAGCGGGGGCAGCGGCGGCTCGGGGGCGGTCTCCGGGGCGGCGGCGTCGCCGTCGCTTTCGGCACCGTCCGGGCCTCCCTCGACGGTCACCGACTCGGTCACGCCGTTCTGCGCTGCCAGCTGCAGCAGCTGCTCGAACACGTCACGGAGCTGGTCCTCGGCGACGACACCGGCGAACAGCTGGACCGGACGGCCCGCTACGAGCGCCGCGACCGTGGGCACCGCCTGGGACTGGAACGCCTGGGTGAGCTGCGGGTTCGCGTCCACATCGATCTTCACGCCGACGAGACGGCCCCGGAAGCTGCCGACGGCTCGATCCAGCACCGGCGCGAACTGCTGCCACTGCTCGGATCGTTCCGTGCCGAGGCCGACGACGATCGGCACGCGCATCGACAGGTCGATGAAGTCGTTGAAGTTGGCGTCCGTGCCCTCGAAGTACAGGCTCGGCAGCGTCAGGTCGCCCGTCGCCTGACCGGCAGCGGCACCGGAGGCACCGGGGGCAGCGCCCGCAGCGCCCGCAGGCGGACGGTTGACGAGAGAGCTGAGATCGACGGCCCCGCGCAGGTTGGTGGGCGGGGGCGGGACGTTGCTCATTGATCCTCCACGTGTCGGGGCTCGAACAGGTCCGGCACGACTGTCCAGGATACTCGCGTCGCCGCCGACCGTTACGGGATCTGCTCGGCCGAGGTCATGCCCTGAGCGAACCCGAGCAGCGTGATCTTGGCGTCGGAACCCGCCGGCGGCACGTAGAACGCGAGCTGGTAGCCGAAGTCGGACTGGATGCCGGTCTTCGACGACGCCACCCCGCTGAGAGCGGCCGCGGTCGCCCCTGCGCTCACCTCGGCGCCGGCCTCGACGACCTTCAGCACCTGCGATTCCTTGAGGTCGGTCCAGACGATCGCGCCGGAGTCGTTGGTCGCCATGGCGACGTCCTTGCCGTCACCGGGCGCGCTCGTGAACGTCAGCGACGCGGTGGCCGGGACGGCCGCCTTCTGCTTCGCCTTCCAATCGGCGCCCACCTGCGTGCGCAGGGTGTCGCCCTCGGCGCTGAACAGACTCGCGTACTGGCTCTTGTCGCCGTTCATCAGGACATCGCCATACGCGGCGGCCACCTTCTCCGGTGGCAGGGCGAGCAGCTTGGAGTCGGGCGGGACGACCGCCGAACCGATGCTCGCCGGGGCGAGGTTGGGCACCTTGGCCTTCGGCTCGAGCGAGACGGCGTACTCCACCTGGTAGTTGTCGCGCGGCGTCGCCTGCACGAGAGTCAGCGCGATCGGCGCCTGGGCGTTGCCCTTGGCGTCCTTCGGGCTGTCGATGACGGCGGCGACGGTTCGCGGCCAGGTGTCGGTCGCCTGCGGCAGCGAGAGCACGATAGGGCTGGCCGGGATGGCGGGCAGCGCCGGCTCGTCCGCCTTCTTCGCGCGGATGGCGTAGTTCGCGGTGCGCAGCTGCAGCGCCGGGCCGGTGAAGCGCGCCTTGGCCAGGTCGGGGCTGGCCTTGGCATCGGCCTGACCCGCGGCGTCGGAGATGCGCTTGACGATGCGCTCGAGCTGCGGGACCGTCACGGCGGGCGGGAGCTGCCCCTGGGCGTCCGGGGCCTCGGTCGCGAGCGGGGTCGCGGTCTTCGACGGGGTGGTGGCCGCGTTCGTGCCGGCGGTGCAGCCGGTCAGCGCCAGGGCTCCGGCCACGGCGACGGGCAGGATGACGCGTGCGCGACGGCTGGAACGGCGGCCGCGCGGGGTGGTCTCGATCATGGCGGTGGGCTTGTACTTGGGAGCCTTGGGCAGCTTCGGCATCTTCGGGCCGCTCTTGCGACGCGGGCCGCGCGAACGGCGGTGGGTGTACAGGCCCCAGAGGTACAGGGCGATGCCGATGACGAGCAGGATGAGCCCGCCGATGATGAGCGGGAACGCCCACGGGGTGCTGGAGTCGACCGGCCAGGTCACGGTCACCCGCGACGGGGCGGCCTTGGTGCCGTCGGTGGCGACGATGACGCTCACGTCGTCGGGGATGTTCATGCGCGTGACCTGGGCGGATTCGCCGTCGAACTCCTCGAGCCACAGGTCCGAGCCCGCCGGGTTGGGCCCCGCGGTCGCGCTGGTCGTGGAGTCGGTGGTCCCGCCCGCCGCCGCGGTGGGCGTTGGGGTGGGAGTCGGCGTCGCCGTGGAGGTGGACTCGTCGCCGCTCGCAGCGGTCGGCTTCGGCGTCACGGCCTTGGTCGTCAGATCGCCGGTGGCCTTCTGATAGCGCACGGCGACGTACTTCTGGTCGCCGAGCCACGCCTTCACGTCCGCTGTGCGGCCGTAAGCCACGACCGGCGTGGCGCCCGCCGGGGCGTCCGAGATCGTCAGCGTCTGCTGGCCGGGATGTGCATTGAGCGCCGAGCCGTCGATCACCAGGTAACGCGGGTCTCCGGAGACGGTCGCGCCGGCCTCGATACGGGTCGGCGGCGCGAAGACGGTGCGCTGCGCGATGCCGGCCACGATCATGACCGCGGCGACGACGAACGCGACGATGGCGAGTACGAAACGCAAGCAGGACTCCTCATGTGCCGAAGTTCGGGGGCGGGCACAGTCACACGACGATACCGGACATGCCTGAAAGGCAGCTAACCCTTGCCTGGACGCTTTCGGCACCCCCCGTGCGGGCGCACAGCCGTGAATTGTAGGATCGTCGCTGGCGCGCGCGCGGCGGGTCGACCCGAACATCCCCCAGGAGTAACAACAGTGGCCACCGACGAATCCACCTTCACGCAGGCCTTCCGCGGCTATGACAAGGACGAGGTCGACAAGGCGCTGCAGGAGCTGCGACGCGAACTCATCGCGTCCAACACCAAGGCAGCCGACTCCGCCAAGGAGATCAAGCGGCTCCAGGCGCGCATCGACGACCTCAACTCCGAGATCGAGGAGGTCGGCAGCCCGACCTACTCCGGACTCGGCACGAAGCTCGAGAACACCCTCCGGGTCGCCGAGGAGCAGTCCACCCGCCTGATCGCTCAGGCCGACATCGACGCCGAGAAGCTGCGCGCCGGCGTGGCGGCCGAGATCGAGAAGGTCAAGAAGGCGGCTGCCGCGCAGGCCGAGCGCATCCTGGCCGACGCCCAGGCCCGCGCCACGACGCTGCTCGAGGACGCCCAGATCGAGTCGGGCGAACTGCTCACCAAGACCCGCGCCGACAAGGAGACCCTGCTCAACGACGCGATGCGCGAGGCGGCCGCCATCCGCGGCGCCGTCGCCACCGAGGCAGCGGAACTGCGCGCCACGAGCAAGCGCGAGGCCGCCGCCGTGCGCGCGGAGGCCGACCGGGAGGCCGCGGAGCTGAAGGCCGTCGCGTCCCGCGAGGCGGAGGCCGCACGGGCCGAGGCCGCCGAGCTCGACCGCACGATCGCCGCCCGCCGCGCCGAGCTTGAGAACGCGCTGGCCGAGGACCGCGCCGCGTTCGAGCGTGAGGCCGCTCAGACCCGCCTGGAGCTGGACCGCCGCGTCGCCGAGACGGCGGACCGTCTCGCCGCCGAGGAGACCGAGACGCGCAACGCCCTCGCTGCGGAGGCCGCGCAGGCCCGGGCGGACCTCGCCGCCGAAGTGGAGCAGCAGCGCTCCGAGCTGGCGGGCGCCGCCGCGCAGACCCGCGCCGACCTCGAGAACGAGGAGAAGACCCGCCGCCTCGCGCTCGCGACCGAGGTGGAGCAGACGACGAAGTCCCTGGCAGCCGAGGTCGAGCAGACGAAGGCCGCCCTCGCCGCCGAGGTGGAGCAGGCACGGTCCGCTCTCGACGCCGACGTCACCACCACCCGCAGTGCGCTGGCCGATGAGGTGGAGCGCATGAAGGCCGAGCTGGCCGACGAGGTCACCCGCACCCGTTCCGCCATGGCCGAAGAGGTGTCGCGCACGAAGTCGGAGCTCGAGACCGAGGCGACCACCACGCGGTCCGCGCTGGAGAACGAGGTCACCTCCACCCGCGCTGCGCTCGAGAGCGAGGTGACCACGACCAAGACCGCTCTCGCCGAGGAGGTCGAGCGCACCACCACACAGCTCGCCGACGACGTGCTCCAGACCCGCACCACGCTCGAGAAGGAGACCACGGAGACGCGGACCGCCCTCGAGGCGGACCGCGCGGCCACCGCCGCGCAGCTGGCCGCCGACCGCGAGCAGACCGCGAGCGAGCTGGCCGCCGAGGTCGAGCAGACCCGCGCCCGCCTCGCCGCCGACGCCGAGCGCCAGCGCCGCGAGCTGGACTCCGACGCCGCCGACCTGCGCGCGGAGCTCGCCACCGAGGTCGACACCGCCCGCTCCGCGCTGGCGGACGAGATCGCCCGTGAGCGCAGTGCGCTGGAGGCGGAGCTGACCGCCGAGCGCGCCCGTCTCGCCGCCGAGGTCGAGTCCACCACCGCCGCCCTCGCCGCTGAGGTCGAGCAGGCCCGGTCCAGCCTCGAGACCGAGGTCACGACGACGAAGGCCGCGCTCGCCGCGGAGGTCGAGCAGACCAAGAAGGCGCTCGAGGCCGAGGTCACGACGACGAAGGCAGGGCTGGCCGACGAGGTCGAGCGCACGCAGACCGAGCTGGCGGCCGAGGTCGAGCAGACCAAGGCGGAGCTCGCGGCCGAGGTCGAGCAGACGACGTCAGCGCTCGAGACCGAGGTGACGACCACGAAGTCGGCGCTGGCCGCCGAGGTCGAGCAGACCAGGAAGGCCCTCGCCGCCGAGGTCGCGCAGACCAAGAGCGCCCTCGCCGCGGAGTCGGAGCAGACGCGCAGTCGTCTCGCCGAAGACATCCGGAGCACCACGACCGACCTCGCCGACAAGCGCGAGGCGACCGAGAACGAGCTCGCCGACCAGCGGGAGCAGCAGCGCCTGGAACTGGAGCGCGAGGCCGAGCGCATCCGCGTCACCCTCGCCGACGAGGCGCAGCAGACGCGCGTCGCGCTCGAGAAGGAGACCGCCGACGCCCGGGCCGAGCTGGCACGCGAGGTCGCGGAGGCGCGAACGGCCCTCCAGGCCGAGCTCGCCGAGCGCACGGCCGCCTTCGAGCAGGAGGCCGCCGGCGCCCGGGCCGCGCTCGACACCGAGCTGACGACCCTCCGCACCAGCACCCTGGAGGAGGTGGAGGCGCGCACGCGCGAGATGGAGCAGGCGCGCATCGACCTCGACGTCGAGCTCCGCGCCCGCCGCGACGAGGCCGAGAAGGAATACCTCGCCCGTCACCAGGAGGCGGTCGCCCAGACGCAGAAGTACCTCGACGAGGCGAACGTCCAGCTGGCGGACGCGGTCAAGCGGACCGCCCAGGCCCGCTCCGAGGCGGAGGCCTTCGAGACCGAGGCCCGGCGCACCGTCACCGAGGCCCGCAAGAAGGCCGAGGACACCGCGGCCGCGATCATCCGGGACGCCGAGGAGCGCTCCGACGCGCTCCTCGCCGAGACGGAAGAGCGGACGCAACGCCTGGTCGCCGACGCGGAGGAGCGCCTGGCCCAGATTAGGATCGAGCGTGAGGCCGTGGCCGGGTACTTCGAGAACCTCCGGGGCGTCCTGCAGCAGGCCGAGAAGGTGACCGCAGACCGCGACTGATCCCAGGGGGAACACGTGAAGATCCAGAACCCGTTCCGCCTCGGTCTCATCGGTGTCCTCGGCGTCGGCCTGGGACTGCTCATCCTCAGCGCCATCGTCAGCCTGGCGACGATCATCACCTACATCGGCGCTGCGCTGTTCCTGGCGCTCGGCATCGAGCCGCTGATCTCGTTCCTGGAGCGCCGCCGCTTCCCGCGCTGGCTGGCCCTCGTGGTCACGCTGGTCATCATCATCGGCGCGTTCATCGGCCTGATCTGGGCGATCGTGCCGGTCGCGGTCGGCCAGGCGACCCAGCTGGTCAACAACACCATCGAGTGGGTGAACAACGGCGGCGCCGAGGACTGGTTCCTCAGCCTCCGCCACCAGTTCCCGGGCATCGTCAATCAGCAGAACATCGACGCCGTCACCAAGTGGCTGCAGCAGAACCTGCCGGACATCACCTCCAAGGTGCTGCAGACCGGCGTGGGCATCGTGCAGGGCATCTTCGGCGTCATCATCGTCATCATCCTGACCATCTACTTCACGGCGTCGCTGCCGAGCATCAAGCGGTCGGCGTACCAGCTCGTCCCCGCCTCCCGCCGGGCGCGTTTCGCCGACATCGGCGACCAGATCACCGACTCGGTCGGCAAGTACGTCATGGGCCAGGTGTCGCTCGCGCTCGTCAACGGCGTCCTCAGCGCGATCTTCCTGACGGTGATCGGCGCGAAGTTCCCGATCCTGCTGGCGTCGATCGCGTTCTTCTTCTCGTTGATCCCGCTCGTCGGAACCATCACCGGCTCGGTCATCATCGTTGCGGCCTGCTTCCTCTCCGGAACGCCGACCGCGATCGCCGCCGCCATCTACTACCTGATCTACATGCAGGTGGAGGCGTACGTACTGAGCCCGCGCATCATGAACCGAGCCGTCTCGGTCCCGGGCGCCCTGGTCGTGGTCGCGGCCCTCGCCGGCGGCACGCTGCTGGGCATCCTCGGGGCGCTCGTGGCCATCCCGTTCGCTGCGGCCATCCTGCTCATCGTGAAGCAGGTCGTGATCCCGCGGCAGAACGAGCTGTAGCTCAGGCTCCGGACGCGGCGGGCCACTCGGTCGGCAGCGGCAGGGCGGACGGGTTCACGCGCTGCACGATCTCGCTGAGCACCCGGCGCGTCTGGTTCTCGCCGACCCACAGGTGCTTGCCGCCCTCCACGTCGACCAGCTCGATCTGCGGGAACGGTGCGAACTTCTGCTCGGCCTCGGCGGGCCGCAGGAAGTCGTCGTGCTCCGGGATGAGGGCGACGACCGGGCGCGTCTCCCCCGCCCACGCGGCCAGGTGGTGCGGCTTGGCGCGGTGGAGCGGCGGGGACAGCAGGATGACGCCGTCGACCGGGAGCTCTCGGCCGTACATCAGCGCGAGCTCGGTGCCGAACGACCAACCAACCAGCCACGGATGCGGAAGACCCCGCTCGGCGACGAATGCCATGGCGGCCTCCACGTCGTAACGCTCCCCCACGCCGTCATCGAAGGCGCCCTGGCTGCGACCCCGCGGTGAGGCGGTGCCGCGCGTGTTGAAACGCAGCACGGCGATGTCGGCGAGGGCAGGCAGCCGCGCCGCGGCCTTCCGGAGGATGTGCGAGTCCATGAAGCCACCCGCCGTCGGAAGCGGGTGGAGCGTGACGAGGGTCGCCACGGGATCCCGGTCCAGAGGGCTCGAAAGCTCACCCACGAGCGTCAGGCCGTCCCGGGTCCGCAGCTCGATGTCCTCGCGCCGCGCGGGCAGCTCGACGCCGCCGCGGATCTCGGTGGTCGTTCCTTCGGTGCTCATGCGATCCTCCAGCAGGACTCGTGCCAATGCCGTCGCGCGGCGAGGTCGGCGGCGTCGCCCAGGACGCCGTCGGCGCGCCACGCGACGAGGTGCGCCGTCCCGGGCGGGATGTCGCGCCCGCAGCCCGGGCAGACGTACGTCTTCTGGGCCTGGACGGCCGACACCGGCTGCACGTTCCATTCGACGCCGCGCCGGGTCTCCGTGCGTCGCCAGCCGGCGAGCAGGCGATCGAGACCGTCCGGCTCCTCCTCCCGGCGACCGGCTGAGCGGCCTCGGGGACGGTTGGAGCGCGGCATGCGTCCAGTCTAGGCGCGTGGCCGCGCCGGACGGGTCAGTACCAGCCGGAGGACTCGGAGTGCGCCCAGGCGCCGCAGGGGGTGCCGTAACGGCCGGCGATGTAGCCGAGACCCCAGTTGATCTGGACCGACGCGTCGGTCTCCCAGCCGGGGCCCATCTTGCTCCCGGGGAGAGCCTGCGGGATGCCGTAGGCGCCGCTGGGGTTCGCCGCGTTCACGCGCCAGCCGGACTCGCGGCTCCACAGGGAGTCGAGGCAGCCCCACTGGTCGTCGCCCCAGCCACGGGCCTGCATCATCTGGTAGCCCAGGTCGCGGGCCGTGCCGGCCGTCGGGATCGGGGCGGACGGATTGCTGCTGCGCGAGGACGATGACGAGGACTTCTTCGACGCGGTCGGAGTGGGCGTCGGCGTCGGCGTCGGAGTGGGCTTGGCCTTCACCGAGACGGGTTCGCGCGTGATGGTCTGCGCGGGCGCATCCGGAGCCGTCAGCTCCTGAGCGGGGGCGCCTTCGTAGCGCTCGGTCATGGGGATCTGCTGCAGCGACTCCGCGTACGCCGGGGTGGTCGTCGTGCCCGAGAACGGGTCGATGACGTTGACCAGGGCGAACCCGGCCACGGCGATGAAGGCGAAGCCCGCGATGGCTGCACGGGACCGGACATGCGGATGCCTGGACCGCTTGAACGCGACCCCGACCGGGTTGGCCGGACTCAGCGGTACGATCTCCGCCTCAGTTGCTCGTCTACCCACGATCACAGAACGATAACGGAGATCGCCGGAAAACCCAAGATTCCGCCCCCGCACTCAGCGAACCGCCAGCATGACGTCGGTGACGGCGTCGAGCAGGAGGTCGACCTGCACCTCGCGATATCCGCCGCGCTGCTCGCGGAATGTGACCGTCCGCACCTCTTCCACGCTCATCGGCCGGCCGTCCTGGAAGTAGCGCACCAGACGGTTCGCGAAGCGGTCCACGTCGTTGCGGTTGTAGCCGAGGGTGAGGAAGCTGACGCGGTCGAACCTGTTGCCCACCGGGCGGTCCAGCCGGTTGAGGACGACCTGCGCCGTCGTCCGCGCCTCCTCGAACCACGCGGCGTCTCCGGCCGCGGCCCGCGCCGCGTCCCGCTCGCGGGCGGAGAACGCGTCCTCAAGCCGCTCCAGGGCCGCGTCGACGTGCGAGGTCGAGTAGCCGCCCTTGTGCATCGAGAACGCCGTGTGCCGGATGTCTGCCGCGGTCAGGTCGGGCGCCGAGTCGTCGCCGTCGTACGCGCGGCGTGCGGTGAGGAGGAATTCATCCACCTGCTCGACGTCGTAGCCCAGCTGGGACTTGGGGCTGCGGGGGAAGGTGCTCACTCCCCCATTCTGTCATCGGAAGATGAGGAACAGCACGTAGGTGACCGCTGCGGACGGCAGGATCGAGTCGAGCCGGTCGAGGAACCCGCCGTGACCGGGCAGCCACGAGCTCATGTCCTTGATGCCCAGGTCGCGCTTGATCAGCGACTCGGCCAGGTCGCCCGCGGTCGCCGTCAGCAGCACGACGACGCCGAAGAGGATCCCGAACCACCACGGCTCGCCGATCATGAACACCGACAGCAGGATGCCCGCGATGATCGCCGCGGCGGTCGCCCCCGCGAACCCCTCCCACGTCTTTTTGGGACTGATCGTGGGCGCCATGGGGTGCTTGCCCCACGACAGCCCGCTCACGTACGCGCCGGTGTCCACCGACACGACCAGGATGAGGAACGCCAGCACCCACCACTCGCCGCCGTCCTCCGCCAGGAGCAGGATGACGAAGCTGCCGAGCAGCGTGACGTACAGCTGCACGAACACCGACCAGAGCAGGTCGAGGCCGAGCGCCTTGGGACCTGCGCGCCCCGCGGGCACGACGAGCTCCACGAGACGCCATAGCACCACCAGGACGATGCCGGCCGACAGCGCCACCAGCTGGCCGCCCGCGTGCAGATAGAACGCGGCCGGCACGATCCCGATCGCGGACGCCACGGTCGGGATGCGCGGCACTCGGCGTCCGGAACCCCGGAACGCCTGCGCCAGCTCGAACGCGGCGAAGCCGATCATGGCGATCCCGAACACCAGGAACAGCTGCTTGATGAAGATCAGGCTGACGACCACGACCGCGCCGACGGCCACGCCGATCACGATCGCGAGGATCAGGTTGCGGCCGGTACGAGCGGCGATCCGCTCGTTGGTCGCATCCAGCTGCGCCTTGCGCACCTGCACCTGGCGCTCGAAGTCGGCGCGCGTCGCCTGCACCTGCGCCCGCAGTTCGTCACGCGAGCGCGGCTTGGCCCGGCGGGACGGAACCCCCGACGCCTGCGCCCCGACCGGAGGCGTCGCCGCCGGTGGGGTGGGCGGCCGGGATGAACTGTCCTCGGTCATCGGCTAGACCTCGAGCAGCTCGGCTTCCTTGCGCTTCAGCGCCTCGTCGACGGCGTCGACGTGCGTGCGCGTGATGGTCTCGAGCTCCTTCTCGCCGCGCGCCACCTCGTCGTCGCCGACCTCGCCCTTGAGGGCGTCGAGGTCGTCCTTGGCCTTGCGGCGGATGTTGCGGATAGCGACCTTGGCGTCCTCGCCCTTGCCGCGGACGATCTTCACGAACTCCTTGCGGCGGTCCTCCGTCAGCTCCGGGAGGGTCACGCGGACGATCTCGCCGTCGTTGCCGACGTTCGCCGACAGGTTCGGCATGTTGACGATCGCCTTCTCGATCTCCTTGAGGGCCGACTTGTCGTACGGCGTGACGAGAAGGACGCGCGCCTCCGGGTTCTGCAGACCGGCCAGCTGGGCCAGCGGGGTCGGCGAGCCGTAGTAGTCCACGAGCACCTTCTGGAAGAGAGCCGGGTTGGCGCGGCCCGCGCTCACGGTGCCGAAATCCTCCCTCGCCGCGTCCACGGTCTTGCTCATGCGCTGGCGTGCGTCGGAAATCACATCCGCGATCACGGTCTCTCCTTCAGATCGGTGGTTCGGTGTCTAGTCTATTGCGAGGCCGCCCGGCTCAGCCGAGCAGTGTCCCGATCTCGGCGCCGAGCAGCGCAGCGGTGACATTGCCGGCCGGCTCGATACCGAAGATGCGCATCGGCATGCCGTTGTCCATGCAGAGGCTGAGCGCGGTGGAGTCCACCGCCTTCAGGTTCTGCTGCAGCGCCTCCTGGTGCGTGATCTGGTCGATCTTGCGGGCGTCCGGGTTGGTGCGCGGGTCGTCGTCGTACATGCCGTCGACGCCGTTCTTGGCGACGAGCACCACGTCGGCGCTGATCTCCAGCGCGCGCTGGGCGGCGACCGTGTCGGTGGAGAAGTACGGCAGGCCGGCGCCGGCGCCGAAGATGACCACGCGGCCCTTCTCGAGGTGACGCTCCGCACGGCGCGGGATGTAGGGCTCGGCGACCTGGGTCATCGAGATCGCGGACTGGACGCGCGTCTCGGCGCCCGCCTGCTCGAGGAAGTCCTGCAGCGCGAGCGAGTTCATGACCGTGCCGAGCATCCCCATGTAGTCGGCGCGGCCGCGGTCCATGCCGCGCTGCGACAGCTCGGCGCCGCGGAAGAAGTTGCCGCCGCCGACGACGATCGCGATCTCGACATCCTGGGCCGCCTGGGCGATCTCGCGAGCGATGCTGCTGACGATGTCCGGGTTGACGCCGAGCTGGCCGCCGCCGAACGCCTCGCCGGAGAGTTTCAGAAGGACCCTGCGTCTCTTGTTGACTGCCGACATACGTGAATAGCGTCCTTCCGTGTGTGGTTCTGGTCGATGCTAGTCGGTGGCGCACAGAAAAGGAGTCCGGACCGTTTTCACGATCCGGACTCCTTCATCGTCTGCTTACGCGCCGACCTTGAACCGGGCGAAGCCGGAGACGGTGAGACCCGACTCCTTCAGCACCTGGCTGATGGTGAGCTTGTTGTCGCGGGCGTACTCCTGCTCGAGCAGGGCGACCTGCTTGAAGTAGGCGCCGAGGCGACCCTCGATGATCTTCGGGAGCGCGGCCTCGGGCTTGCCCTCGTTGCGCGAGATCTCCTCGACGATGCGACGCTCGTTCTCGACCTCGTCGGCCGGGACGTCCTCGCGGCTGAGGTAGGTCGGGTTCGCGAACGAGATGTGCTGCGCGATGCTGCGAGCGGTCTCCGCGTCGTCGCCGGCGTAGCCGAGCACGACACCGACCTGCGGGGGCAGGTCCTTTGAGGTCTTGTGCAGGTAGATCGCGAAGTGCTCGCCGTTCACGACGGCGATGCGGCGGAGCTCCACCTTCTCGCCGAGGATGGCGGCCTCGTCACCGATGAGCTCGGCGACGGTCTGGCTGCCGGCGGGGGCCGCAAGGGCCTCCTCGACGGTGGTGGCGCCGGCGGCCGCGGCCGCGTCGAGCACCTTGTCGGCCAGCGCGACGAACTTCTCGCCCTTGGCGACGAAGTCGGTCTCGCAGGCGAGCTCGATCATCGTGGCGGTGCCGTTGCCGTTCTCCTTGGCGGCGACAAGGCCCTCGCTGGTGGAGCGGTCGGCACGCTTCGCGTTGCCCTTCGCACCCTTCAGGCGCAGGATCTCGGTGGCCTTCTCGACGTTGCCGTCGGCCTCCTCGAGCGCCTTCTTGGTGTCGACCATGCCGGTGCCGAGCTGCTCACGGAGAGCCTTGATGTCGGCGATGCTGATGTTTGCCATGTTCTGACTGGAACCTTCTGTCTCGAAGACTTACTTGGACTCGGCGTCGGTCGCCTCGGCCTCGACGGCCTCGGCGTCGGCCTCGCCCTCGGCGATGGCGTCGGCGGAGTCGGCCTTGGCCTCGGCCAGGTCGGCGTCAGCGGCCTTGGCGGTCTCGGCGCTCGACTGGACCTCGTCGGACGACTGCGAGAGCAGCTCCTGCTCCCACTCGGCGAGCGGCTCGGCCTGCTCGGCGCCCTCTTCGGGCTTCTGGTGGCGCTGGATCAGGCCCTCGGCCGCGGCGTCGGCCACGATGCGGGTCAGCAGCGTGACGGAGCGGATCGCGTCGTCGTTACCCGGGATCGGGTACTGCACCTCGTCGGGGTCGCAGTTCGTGTCGAGGATGCCGATGACCGGGATGCCCAGCTTCTTGGCCTCGTCGATCGCCAGGTGCTCCTTCTTGGTGTCGACGACCCAGAGCGCGCTCGGGGTCTTCGACAGGTTGCGGATGCCGCCCAGCGACTTGTGGAGCTTGTCCAGCTCGCGCTTCTTGATCAGCAGCTCCTTCTTGGTGAAGCCGCTGGTGGTGCCCTCGAAGTCCAGCTCCTCGAGCTCCTTCATGCGGGCGAGGCGCTTGGACACGGTCTGGAAGTTGGTCAGCAGACCACCCAGCCAGCGCTGGTTGACGTAGGGCTGGCCGACGCGGGTCGCCTGCTCGGCGATCGCCTGCTGGGCCTGCTTCTTGGTGCCGACGAACAGGATCGTGCCGCCGTGGGCGACGGTCTCGCGCACGAAGTCGTACGTCTTGTCGATGTACGCGAGCGACTGCTGCAGGTCGATGATGTAGCTGCCGGAGCGCTCGGTGAGGATGAAGCGCTTCATCTTCGGGTTCCAGCGGCGGGTCTGGTGCCCGAAGTGGACGCCGCTGTCGAGCAGCTGGCGCATGGTGACGACGGCCATTGCCGTTCTCCTTTTGGTTGCGGTTGTCTGCGACGGCCGGCGGCCGCCACTCCTGGTGCCCCGCGCGCATCCGCACCCTGCCGTCGCACGGCGAACCGTGGGCGATGAGGAGACCGGTGGATGCGCGTCCCGACCCCGCGGATCACACCGCAGGACGTTCGGGCACGCGTAGTCACCCCGACGAGCGGAGTGCTTCGAACATCTTAGCAGGAATGGTCGTCAGGCAGAGTCGCCGCTGGAGCGCACCTGCGGTCCGCGCTGACGGCCGCGTGCGTTGGTGAACAGGGTCACGGCCTGCTCGAGCGCCATGCCCTTCGTCTCCGGAACCTTGAAGAAGACGAAGAAGAACGACAGCGCCGCGAAGACCGCGTACATCCCGTACGTGAGCGGCAGCGAGAAGTCCGCCATCGGCGGGAACGAGACGGTGATCAGGAAGTTGGCGATCCACTGCGCGGACGCCGCCACTCCGAGCGCCGCACCGCGGATGCGGGACGGGAAGATCTCCCCGAGCAGCACCCAGACCAGCGGGCCCCAGGAGGCGCCGAAGAAGACGACGAAGGCGTTCGCCGCGACGAGGGCGACGGGACCCCACGGGTTCGGCAGCGACACCGCATCCCCGGACTTGGTGGCGAAGGTGAACGCGATCGCCATCAGACCGAGCGAGAGCGCCATGCCGATGGAGCCGGTGAGGAGGATGGGTCGGCGGCCCACCCGGTCCACCAGGACGATCGCGATGATCGTGACGACGACGTTGGTCACCGACGTGATCACCGTGATGAGCAGCGAGTTCTTCTCGGTGAAGCCGACCGCCTGCCAGAGCGAGGTCGAGTAGTAGAAGATCACGTTGATGCCGACGAACTGCTGGAAGACCGAGAGGATGATGCCGATCCAGACGATCGGCTTGAGCCCCGCCCGGTTGCCGCGCAGGGTGCTCTTCGCGCCCTCCTTGTCCTGGGCGATGGCCTGCTCGATGTCGCGGATCTGACGGTCGACGTCGCTCTCCGGGACGAGGGTGGCGAAGATCGCGCGCGCTTCGTCGCGCTTGCCGGTGGTGAGCAGGTAGCGGGGCGACTCGGGCAGGGTCAGCGCCAGAATGCCGTAGACGACGGACGGGATGACGCCGACGAGGAACATCCACCGCCACGCCTCGAGCCCCAGCCACAGCTGGTTGGACGCCGCACCGGCTGCACCCGCGAGCAGCGCGTCGGAGAGCAGTGCGATGAAGATGCCGATGGTGATCGCGAGCTGCTGGAGTGAGGCCAGACCGCCGCGCGACTGCCGTGGCGAGATCTCGGCGATGTATGCGGGCGCCACGACCGAAGCGATGCCGATGCCGAGACCGCCGACGACACGCCAGAGGCCGAGGTCCCAGACGGAGAACGCGAGACCGGCCCCGATGGAGCTGACCAGGAAGAGGATGGCGCCGAGCAGCATCACGCGCAGGCGTCCCCACCGGTCGGCGAGCCGGCCGGCGATGTAGGCGCCGAGCGCACACCCGAGCAGCGCGATCGCGACGACGAAGCCCTTGACGAAGGGGTTGAGGGCGAAGTGCTTCTGGATGGAGTCGACGGCCCCGTTGATGACGGAGGAGTCGAAACCGAAGAGGAAGCCGCCGACCGCCGCGGCGATGGCCAGTCCGGTGACCCTGCGCCGCATCGCCGCCGTGGGCTTCGGTGCGTTCTCGTCGGTGGTCGCTGTCGATGCGTTGCGTTGTTCAGACATGTCATCCCTTTTTCGGTTGTGCGCGCCCCCGGTCTTCGTGTCGGGCCCGCTGAACGGGAGCACGACGAGGGCAGACCTCACGGTACGCCGCGAAGCGTCCGGGGAGAACCGGCGACGGGGTGGGTGCGGTCACAGGGGTGTGGAGTGGTGGGTTGTCCACGGATTCTCGGGCCGGCGGCTGCCCGGGCGGCCGCCACCGGAGGCTGGAGGGGCAGGGTCGGCAGGGTGCCGTGGGGAGGGTGGTCCGGTTTGGGTGCGGGGATGCGCTGGGCGCGGGTGCTTGGCGGCGTGGCGATCGCCGTGGCCGGGTGGCTCGTGGCGGGATCGTCGGGGGCGGCAGGGCAGGTGGGTGCGGTGGGGCAAGTGGGTGCGGTAGGACCGCCTGGCGCGGCCGTCGACGCGGCGGCTTCGTCGGAGGCCTCGTGGGCGTGGCCGGTGCCGTCTCCGGAGATCGTGGCGCCGTATGTCGCGCCGGCCTCCGCGTACTCCGCGGGCCACCGGGGCATCGACCTCCATGTCGTGACGGGTGCGACCGTTTCCGCCCCTGATGATGCGGTCGTGCGGTTCTCCGGGGTCGTCGTTGACCGCTCTGTGCTGACGCTTGACCATGGGGGCGGTGTCCTCTCGAGCTATGAACCGGTCGTCGGGCTCGTGCCGGTCGGCGCACCTGTGGCGCGTGGCGCAGTCATGGGAACAGCGGCGACGGGTGGGCACTGCGGAGACGCGTGCCTTCACGTCGGCGTCCGTATCGATGGCCAGTACGTGTCGCCCCTGCTGTTCTTCGACCGCGTCCCGCCCGCTGTGCTGCTTCCGCTGGGGCCGGGCTACGCGCGGGGGTGGGCGAGGCGGTAGGCCTCCTTCAAGCGCTCGCTGGAGACGTGCGTGTAGATCTGCGTCGTCCCGAGACTCGCGTGGCCGAGCAGCTCCTGGACCGCGCGCAGGTCCGCCCCGCCGTCCAGCAGGTGGGTCGCCGCCGTATGACGCAGCGCGTGCGGCCCCGACGGCCCGCCGCCGGGGACCTCCGCCAGCAGCCCCGCCACCAGCTCGTACACGGCGCGGCTTCCCATCCGGCGACCCCGCGACCCGAGGAACAGGGCGGGCCCCGACCCCGCCACGGCGAATCGCGGCCGGCCTCCGCTCAGCCATCGCTGCACCGCGTGGAGCGCGGGCACCCCGAACGGGACGACGCGCTCCTTGGACCCCTTGCCGACCACCCGGACGGTCAGCCGGTCGAGGTCGACGTCGTCGACGTCCAGCCCGGTCAGCTCGGAGACGCGGATCCCCGCCGCGTACAGCAGCTCGACGACCGCCAGATCGCGGACCGAGCCCGGATCGCCCTCATCCGCCCGAGCCGCGAGCCCCGCCAGGATGCCGTCCATCTGGTCGCGCGTGATCACCCGCGGCAGCGTCTTGTCCGCCTTCGGCGCCCGCAGCCGCGCGGCGGCGTCCACGACAACCGCAGCCTGCCCTTCTCCGCCCCGTGCGCCGCTTGGCGCAGCGGAGGGGTCGCTCGAGCCCGAGGGGTCCCAAGAAGGTGGGTTGTCTCTCGAGGAGGACTGGTCGCTTGAGACTCCACGCGAGGACGACGTCTCACCCGAGGACGACGTCTCACCCGAGGACGACGTCTCACCCGAGGACGACACCTCGCGCGGAGCCGCCGCATGGCTCGAGGGCGAGGACTCGCTCGTGCGCGCCAGCCACGCGCTGAAGCCGCGGGCGGAGGCGGATCGACGAGCGAGGGTCGACTTGGCGAGTCCGCGCTGGGAACCGTCCCACAGCCAGTCGCGATAGAGATCCAGGGTGAGCCCCGACGGCGAGTCGACGCCGCGCTCGGCGGCGAAGGCAGCGAGCGCCGTCAGGTCGGCGCGGTAGGCCCGAATGGTCTGCGGCGAGTACCCGCGCTCCACCCGCAAGTGGCGCTCGTAGTCGTCGATGGCGGGACCAAGCTTCACTCCCCCAGCTTCGCTCCCCCCTGCCTCGCCGCGACGCAGCGACGCGCGACGCTTCGAGCATCGCTGCGCAGCCGGTGGAGCTCTGCAAGTCGGATGCGACATCCCGAGTCCGCTCTTCGGTGCCCGGTCTCGGCGCCGGGGCTTGTGGCTCGGGCAGGAGCCCTCGCTCGTCGCCTCTTGCGCATCAGCGGTGACTCCCGTCGATGAGCGTCCAGCCGCCGGCGCTCTCCCGTGCCCGGCCGGCAAGGTCGAGTCGGCCGAGGACAGCGGCGACGGTGGTGAAGGGCAGCGCGGATCGGGCGGCGATCTCGTCTGCGCTGGCGGAGCGACGGGTGCCCAAGGCGCTGAGGACGGCGCGCTCGTCCCCGTTCGCCGTCGTGTCGGTCCCGGCGCTTGCCGGAGGTGCGGGGTCGGGCGGCGGTGATGTGGCGAACGGTTCCGCGAGCTCGGCCATCTCGTCGGTCGTCGTCACGCAGGTGGCGGCGTACTCGCGTATGAGGCGGTGGCAGCCTGCCGATGCCGGTGACAGGACGCTGCCGGGGACGGCGCCGAGCGGACGGCCCATCTGGGCCGCGTGACCGGCGGTGTTCAGGGAACCGGAGCGGTGGCCGGCTTCGATCACCACGGTGGCCGTGGCGGCAGCGGCGATGAGCCTGTTGCGCATCAGGAAGCGCCACCGTGTCGGGGCGGACCCCGGGGGCAGTTCGGCGGCGATCACGCTCTCCGCGACGACACGCTTGAGGAGGTCGCTGTTGCCCGCCGGATACAGACGGTCGGAACCGCCGGCGAGGAAGGCGACGGTGAGCCCGCGGCTCGCGAGCGTGGCCCGGTGCGCTGCCGCGTCGATGCCGTAGGCGCCGCCCGACACGATGGCGAAGCCGCGGTCGGTGAGGCCGGCGGCGCTCTCCATCGCGACGTGCTCGCCGTACTCGGTGCAGGCACGGGCGCCGACGAGGGCGACCGATCGCCCGAGGTGCCGGAGTCGGGAGCCGTCTCCTCGGATCCACAGCGACAGAGGCGGACCCTCGTCGAGTGATCTGAACCCCTCCGGCCACCAGGTCCAATCGGGGGTGAGGAGCTGTGCGCCGATGCGGGCAGCCCGCTCCACGGCCTTGATGGACTCCGAGAGCGACAGCCGTGGACGCCAGCGGGCGAGAGCGTCGGCCGCCCGCCTCTCACTCAAGGCGGTGGCCGCCCGCTCGGATGTCGGGAGGCATCTGTCGCCACGTCGAGCGTCCCCGTCCGCCGGGACAGCATCCGGTCGGTCGACGATCGCCCTCAGCAGGCCGACCGGTCCGAGCTCGTCGACCAGCCAGCCGGCGTCGAGGTCGCCGGGCTCGATGGCAGTGCTCAACGCGGCACGGGCGAAACGTTCCTCTGAGACCGCCACACTGTCGGTCACGTCGTCCGCGCCGGGACGGACGGCGAGCAGCAACCTCTCGAGCTCCCGCCGGGCGAGCCCGGGGATGGCCGTGCGGTCGCAGGAGGCGGGTCCTCTGGGCTCGGAAGCGACCCCGGCCTCCCGATCCGCCGCGTTCTTATGCGCCCTGGGGGCGGTAGCACCCGCGGGCCCGGATCTCTCAAGCTCGGGCGTTGCGACACCTCCCGTGACGGTCTGCGCAATGGCGCATCGTCCGCATGCGGCGTTCACGCGGGCATCCCGCGGCGGAGGAAGAGCGCACGGCCCACGTGGTCGACGTCCGGCGAGGCGGCGTCGTCGAGGTCGGCGAGGGTCCAGGCCAGACGCAGAGCGCGGTCGTAGCCGCGCATCGTGATCATGCCGCGTTCCAGAGCCCGGTCGATCGGGGCGGTGACGACCGCACTGAGCCGGCGTTCGGGGGCGCGGAGCCAGCTGCCGGCGACCTCGGCGCTTCGCGTCCACTCGGTGCCGCGCAGTCGTTCGGCGGCGCGCGATCGCGCAGCGGCCACGCGCTCGCGGAGATCGCTGCTCGAACGACCCTCGCCCCGGGCCAGCGCGCCGCGCACGGCGGCGAGGCCGATCCGGCGCACGGACAGACGGATGTCGACGCGATCGATCAGCGGACCGGACATGCGGGCCTGATAACGGCGGCGTGCCATCGGGGTGCACGTGCACTCGGCGTCCGGCGAGCCCCAATGGCCGCACGGACAGGGGTTGGACGCGAGGACGAGCTGGAACCGTGCAGGGAAGGTCGCCGCCCCACGCGCCCGGTGGATCGTGATGGTGCCGTTCTCGAGCGGCTGCCGGAGCGAGTCGAGCACCGATGGCGGGAACTCGGCGGCCTCGTCGAGGAACAGGACGCCATGCGTCGCGCGGACGATCGCTCCGGGAGTGATGCGCCCACCGCCTCCCCCGACGAGCGCCGCCGCGGACGCGGTGTGGTGGGGCGCCTCGAACGGCGGTCGGCGCACGAGATCCGAGCCGACGCGGAGGCCGGTCAGTGAACGGATGCACGTGGCCTCGAGGGCCGCGGCATCGGAGAGGTCGGGCAGAAGCGACGGCAGGCGCTTGGCCAGCATGGTCTTGCCCGCTCCCGGTGGTCCGACCATCGACACGTGGTGACCGCCGGCGGCCGCCGCGACCAGCGCCTCCACCGCCTCGTCATTGCCGGCCACGTCGGCGAGGTCGGGCTCGACGACGGCGTCCTGCTCGGCACCGACGGACGACACCGCCTCCTCCTCGACCGGATCGAGGTCGGCCCCGTGCGCGATGGCCGTCGTCCGCAGGCCGGTCACCCCGACGACCTCGATCCCCTCGACCAGGCCTGCTTCGTCGGCGCACGCCGCCGGCACGAAGACGCGCGAGAATCCCGCGTCCCGCGCCGCGAGGACGGCGGGCAGCACGCCCGGCACGGGCCGCAATCGGCCGTCGAGCCCCAGCTCGCCGATGTGCACTGCGCGGGCCGCGGAGTCGGCGGGAACGGTGCCTGCGGCGGAGAGCGCCGCGATGGCGATGGCCAGATCGAAACCCGAGCCCTGCTTCGGGAGCGCCGCGGGCGACAGGTTGACCGTCAGCTTCTTCTGCGTCATCGGGCACCCGGCGTTGACCGCGGCGGCGCCGACGCGCTTGCGCGACTCGCCGAGGGCGGTGTCCGGCAGCCCGATCAGCACGAACGCCGGAAGGCCCGCTGAGATGTCGGCCTCGACTTCCACGACGTGCCCGCGGAGTCCGTCGAGCGCGATGGCGAAGGTGCGTGCGAGTGCCATCAGGCGATCCCGGTGAGGTGCTCGACGAGCGGACGCTCCGTCCATGCATCCGTCACGGCGACCGCGTCGATGCGCACCTCCGCCGAGCCCGGACCGCGCTCCCGGCACCACGCGGCCGCCAGCCGTCGCAGGCGAGCCGCCTTCTTCGAGGTGATCGCCTCGAAGGGGTGTCCGAACTCGAGCGATGACCGCGTCTTCACCTCGGCGAACACCAGGGTCGCGCCGTCGCGCAGGATCAGGTCGAGCTCCCCCGACGGGCATCGCCAGTTGCGGTCGAGGAGCCGGTACCCGCGCTCCTGCAGCCATTCGGCCGCGACCTGCTCGCCGCGGCGTCCCAATTCGTCTTTGTGTGCCATGTGAACCTCCGCGTCCAGCCTCGCGAGCGGCGGCCGTGGGCGGACCGGAGGGCGCGGATCTGTGAAGAAGTCGTCGACGTCACGACCTGTGGACGCAAACCCCGTGCCCAGCGACTAACGTGGACCCGCCCCGACGAAAGGACACCCATGGCCCGGCTCGGTCACCTGCTCCGCAACCGGCGCGCCGGCGAGGACTCCCTCACCTGGCACGCGGACGGCCTCGATGCGCCCGAGACCGTGTCCATCACCAGCCCGGACTTCGCCGACGGCGAGCCCATGCCACAGACCACCGCGGGACGCCCGGTCGGCGACAACGTCTCCCCCGCGCTGGCCTGGTCAGGAGTCCCGGCCGAGGCGCGTCAGCTCGTCCTCATCGTCGAAGACCGCGACGTGCCCTTCTCGCGCCCGATCGTCCACGCCGTCGCACGGCTCGACGCCGAAGAAGCAGGGGTGAACCCCGGCGATCTGGTCGCAGGCTCCGCTCACGGCGACGGCATCATCTCGTTCCGCCAGCGGGGCTACCACGGCCCGCGTCCGATCCCCGGCCACGGCCCGCACCACTACGTGTTCCAGCTCTACGCCCTCGACCGCCCGATCCCGGGGGACGCCACGCTCCGACCGGCCACGGTAGTGGATGCCATGCGCGGCCACGTCCTCGCCCGCGGCCGCCTCACCGGCACCTACGAGCGCTGAACGTCACTCGTCGAGCGCGAGCTCCTTGGGCAGCTCGAACTCCTTCGAGGACAGCTCCTCGATGTTGACGTCCTTGAACGTCAGGACGCGCACCGACTTCACGAACCGGTCGGCGCGGTAGACGTCCCACACCCAGACGTCGTTCATGGTCAGCTCGAAGTAGAAGTCGTGCTCGGTGTCGCGCCGCACGAACTCCACCTCGTTCGCGAGGTAGAAGCGGCGCTCCGTCTCGATCACGTACTTGAACTGCGAGACGACGTCCCGGTACTCGCGATACAAAGCCAACTCGACCTCGCGGTCGTAGTCGTCGAACTCGTCTTCATCCATCGTCCGCCAAGTCTATGCCGGATGGAGGGCGCGCGCGTCCGAGCGGTCACACCTGTGGAAGAGGTTCCTCGACGAAGTCCATCAGCGTCGGCTGCTTGAGCCAGGTCAGGCGGTGCAGTGCGCTCGGTCCGAGCTCCGCGATCGCGGCGAAGTGCTCCGGCGATGAGTAGCCCTTGTTGCTGGCCCACCCGTAGCCCGGGTACTCCGCGTCGTGGGCGATCATCATCCGATCCCGGTGCACCTTGGCGATCACGGAGGCAGCGGCGACGGAGGCGCAGTCCCGGTCGGCCTTGATGCGGGTGACGACCTTCGCGGGGCGCATCAGTGCGGGGTTGAGGTAGTCGTAGTTCCCGTCGAGGATGAGCGTGCTCTCGTGCACCAGCGCGCCCTGTTCCTCCAGCTGGGCGAGCGCCCGGGCACCCGCGAGGCCGAGACACCGCATGATGCCCAGCGAATCCACCTCGGCCGCTGTGGCGAGCCCGACGGCGTGGTGCATCGCCCACTTGCGGCACAGCGGGTCAAGCGACTCGCGCACCGCCTCCGGCAGCAGTTTGGAGTCGCGCAGCCCCGGCGGGATGCGCTTCACAGCCGTGTCGATGACCACCATCCCCACCGCGACCGGTCCGGCGAGGGCACCGCGCCCGACCTCGTCCACGGCGACGATCGACGTGACTCCCTGGCGGTAGAGGGACTTCTCGAACCGCAGCGACGGGGAGACCGGGGTCATCACCACCCCAGGATAAACGACCGAGCCCCCGGTCCATGTCAGGACCGGGGGCTCGGGATGCTCTGGAAGAGGAGCGGGCGAGATCAGTTCTCGCGCTTCTCCTTGATCTTCGCCTTCTTGCCGCGGAGCTCGCGCAGGTAGTACAGCTTCGCGCGGCGGACGTCACCGCGGGTGACGACCTCGATGTGGTCGATCACCGGCGAGTGGACCGGGAACGTGCGCTCGACGCCGACCTGGAAGGAGACCTTGCGGACCGTGAAGGTCTCGCGGACGCCCTCGCCGGAGCGGCCGATGACGACGCCCTGGAAGACCTGGATACGAGAGCGGTTGCCCTCGATGATGTTCACGTGCACCTTGACGGTGTCGCCGGCGCGGAACGCGGGGATGTCCTGCTTGAGGGACGCGGCGTCCACCTGGTCGAGGATGTGCATGGCTGTTCGCTCTCTGTACCCGCCACCGGTCGGGAACGGACTCGGGGCCGCCTCACAGCGAGGATCGGCCGTCTGGGTTCGATTGTGGTGTGTCCGCGAGAAGTGCTGGCTCCCCCGTGGCAGAGCCTGGCCGCGGCACAAGGATCAATTCTGCCATGCGAGGGGCCGATTCTCCAAAGCGGTCAGTCGCGGTCGCGCCGCTCCTCGATCACGATGTACTCGCCGTGGTCGACCGGCGTGGCCGGCTCGGAGGGCACCTGCGGCCGCGCGGCCCGCTCATAGGCGGCGAATGTCGCCTGCACACGGGTGCGCGTCTCTCTCAGCAGCTCCCACAGCGCGACCCAGAAGGTGGCGATGAACAGCAGGATCCCGAGGACGGCGAACCATCCGGTCGCCCCGGGGATGAAGAAGCCGAAGCCGACGATCGTGAGGTCCCAGAGCGCGATGAGGAGCACATCCCACCACGACACGGCGCGCCGCTCGCGCACGCTGCGCCGCGCCATGACGATGCCGCCCACCACGAGCATGGCGAGGAACAGGATGGGACACAGCACCAGGAGCCCGAGGAACGACCAACCGCTCCCCTGGCTGAACGCCGCCCAGCCGATCAGCAGCCACGCGGGCAGCACCACGGCGGACGGGAAGAGCCACCAGTAGAACGCCTTGCGGATGAACACGCCTCCAGCGTAGCGAGCGGCGGCTGTGCTGCGGCTGCGGGTTTGCCGCGCGCACCTGCGAGACTGGAGCCGTACGTCGAGAGGAGACCGTGTGATCGAGCTGAGGACCCCCGCCGAGATCGAGCAGATGCGCCCGGCCGGCCGGTTCGTGGCGGAGGTGCTCGCCGAGACCGCGGCCGCGGCCCGCGTGGGCGTGAACCTGCTGGAGCTGGATGCGCTCGCGCACGACCTCATCCGCCGGCGCGGCGCCGAGTCCTGCTACATCGACTATCACCCGTCGTTCGGGGCGAGCCCGTTCGGCAAGGTGATCTGCACGTCGGTCAACGACGCGGTGCTGCACGGGTTGCCGCACGACTACCGACTGCAGGACGGCGACCTCCTCACGCTCGACTTCGCCGCCTCCGTCGACGGCTGGGTCGCCGACTCCGCTGTGAGCCTCGTGGTCGGGACGCCGCGCGACGAGGACCTTCGCCTCATTGACACGACCCGGCGTGCCCTGGCGGCGGGCATCCAGGCGGCACAGCCCGGCGGACGTATCGGCGACATCTCGGCCGCGATCGCCGCGGTCGCGCACGCGGAGGGCTACTCGATCAACACGCAGTTCGGCGGCCACGGCGTCGGGCGGACGATGCACGGCGACCCGCACATCTCGAACGACGGCCGCGCCGGCCGCGGCTATCCGCTGCGCCCGGGTCTGGTCATCGCGATCGAGCCGTGGTTCCTCGAGACCACCGACGAGATCTACACCGACCGCGACGGCTGGACCCTCCGCAGCGCGGACGGTTCGCGCGGTGCCCACTCCGAGCACACGGTCGCGATCACCGACGACGGGCCGCTCGTCCTGACCGCGCCCTAGCGAGCGACCAGGTCAGGGAAGCAGGTCGGGGCGCACCGCCCGGGTGCGGGCGAGTTGCTGCTCGTGGCGCCAGGCGTCGACGGCGCCGTGATTGCCCGAGAGCAGGACAGGTGGCACCTCGCGGCCGCGCCAGACGGCGGGCTTGGTGTAGCTCGGGTACTCGAGCAGCCCGTCCTCGTGCGACTCCTGCACCAGGCTCTCGGGGTTGCCGACGACGCCCGGGATGAGGCGGCCGACGGCCTCGATCATCGCCATCGTGGCCACTTCTCCCCCGTTGAGGACGTAGTCGCCGATGCTCATCAGCCGCACGCGCGCCCGCGACGCCGTCTCGTCGAAGACCCGCTGGTCGATCCCCTCGTAGCGGCCGCAGCCGAACACGAGGTGCTGCTCCTGCGACAGCTCGCGCGCGGTCGCCTGGGTGAACACCTCGCCCGCCGGCGACGGGAAGATGACGACCGGGTCCGAGGCACCGTCCAGGATGCCGTCCAGCGCCTCGCCCCACGGCTCCGGCTTCATCACCATCCCGGCTCCACCGCCGTACGGCGTGTCGTCGACGGTGCGGTGCCGGTCGTGCGTGAAATCGCGCAGGTCGTGCACGCCGAGCTCGATCAGCCCGGACTGCCGGGCCTTGCCGAGCAGGGAGATGTCGAGCACATCGAAGAAGGTCGGGAAGATCGTGACGATGTCGATGCGCATGGAATGAGAGTCTAGGCGGGCACGACCGCGAGCTCCCGATCGCGGGGCACGAGCGGGGCCGCGACGGCCGGGCAGACCGCGACGAGGGCGAAGGCGAGCGGATACCCGACCCAGCCGATGAGCGCGCCGACGGCGGGACCCACCACCGAGGCGGCCAGGAACTGCCCGGTGTTCTGGGTCCCGAGCGCGCGACCCGACCAGAACGGCCCGGCGATCTCGGCCACGGACGTGTAAGCCAGCCCGTTGTCGGCGACGGTCACGATGGCCGCGATGATCAGGATGACCGCCGCCGCCACCGAGCCGAGGGCGGACGCGGCCGCCATCAGCAGCATCACGCCGACGGCGCACAGCGACACCCAGCGCAGCGGCCGCAGATGGCTGCCGACGCGGTCGCTGAGGACGCCGATGCCGATACGCCCGATCGCCCCGGCGAACTGGCTGACGCCGATCACGATGCCGGCCGCGAGCGATGAGAAGTGCAGCTGCGACACGAGCCAGACCAGCCCGAAGGTCGACACGGTGAATTGCGGCACGACCAGCAGCATCGACACCCCGTGGATGCGCCACAGCAGCGACGTCTCGCGGTAGGGCCGCCACACGGCCTGCGGATGCGCATCCTCGCCGTCCGCGGCCCGGCGCGGCGGTCGCGGCGGGTCGACGATCCCGATCGCGCAGAGGACGGCGGACACCCCGCACAGCACCGCGGGTACCACCAGTGCGGCGGCGATGCCGCCCGAGGCCGCCAGCAGGGGCACGCTCACCGCAGCGATCGCGACGCCGAGCGGCTGGCACATCTGCCGGATGCCCATCGCCAGCCCGCGCCGCTCCTTCGGGAACCAGCCGATCACGACCCGGCCGCTGGCCGCGTTGGGGCTGGCGGACGCCATCCCGCCGACCAGGAACAGTGCGCCGAGAGCGAGGTAGGAGTCTACGAACATCGCGGCGACGGCGGCCAGGGCGGTGATCGCCAGCCCGGACGCGATCACCCACCGCTCCCCGATGCGGTCGCTCAGCGCGCCCCAGGCGATCAGGGTCAGCACGAGTCCGAGGGTCGGCGCGGACGCCAGCAGGCCGGCCTGCGCCAGGCTCAGCCCGCGCTCGGTGTGAAGCAGCGGGATGAGGAACGCCGGCGTCGAGACGAACACCGTCGAGCTCGCCTGGGCGAGCACGCCGAACGCGAGCATCAGCCACGGGCGGGGACGGCGTTCGATTCGGCGGTTCATGGGTATACCATAGCGGTATACCAAGCCCGTATACCAAAGGAGGATCATGCCCGAGCCCATCGCGTACGACCGCCTGCGCTCGCAGATCCTCGACCTCGACCGAGTGCCCGGGTCCCGGCTCACGGAGCGCGGACTCGAAGCAGAACTCGGCGCGTCCCGCACCCCGCTCCGCGCTGCGCTGATGCGACTGGAGGCCGAAGGGCTGGTCGCGCGCGACGGCCGCGCCTGGCAGGTCTCCCCCATCGACCTCGGCGAGATCGGCCGCCTCAGCGAGCTGCGCGACGCCGTGGAGACCGCCGCCGCGCGCCTCAGTTGCGCGCGCGCATCCGACGACGACATCGCGGTGCTGGCGGCGCACCTCGACGAGTTCGACACGAGCGTCCCGGCCGACGAGGCCGTTCGCGCGGGAACGCACTTCCACGTCCGCCTTGCCGCGCTGTCGGGCAACCACTTCTTCGCCGACGCCGTGGACTCGGCGATGACGCGGCTGGCCCGCTCTCGCTGGCTCGTCGCCCGCAGCGAGGAGGCGTGGCAGGAGCACCGCGAGATCGTGGGGCTCATCGCAGAACGGCAGGCGGACGCCGCGGCCGAGCGCATCCACGCCCACATCGTGGGCACGCACGAACGGCTGCTCTCGGCGCTGGACGCGGACGCCCGCGCCCTCCGCGGTCGCGGTCTCGCGATCGTCGGCTGAACGACGAAGAGGGCGACCCGTGGGTCGCCCTCTTCTCAGTCCTCGTCCTCGCCCGGAGCGTCGTCGGGGGACGGCTCCGGCTCGGTCTCCTCCGCCGGTTCCGGCTCGTCGTCCGGAAGGTCCTCGAAGAGTCCCGCCGGCGGCGTCAGCGTGACGGTGCCAGCCGTCAGATCGACCTCCGGCACGATCGCCTTGACGAACGGCACCAGCACCTCGCCGTCGGCGGTCGCGACGGCCAGCAGGTCCTGCGCCGGGAGGTGGTCGACGCGCGCCACGCGGCCGACCTTCACGCCGTCGCGGAGCGCGTCCAGTCCGACCAGCTGATGGTCGTACCAGGCGTCCTCCTCGTCCGGCAGCTGCTTCTCGTCCTGGCTGACCCAGAGGATGGCCTTGACCAGCGTCTCGGCCTCCGTACGGTCGTCGACGCCCACGAAGAACCCGACCGGGTGGCCGTTGTACCAGCGCAGCTCGGACAGCTCGAGCGTCTTGCCGTGCCACTTGGACGCGGTGGGCACCTGGAGGGTGAACACCGCGCCGGGTACGAACCGCTTCTCGGGCTCGTCCGTGTAGAGCTCGAGTTTCAGCGCGCCTTTGAGGCCGTGCGCCTTCGTGAGACGCCCCACGCGCAGCTCGGTCTGACCGGGCCGGGGGGCGACCTCCTTGCGAGGCAGTTTGTGGTCCGCCACCTCAGTCGTCGACGACGTCGACACGGACGCGCCGGCCGTCGGCCAACGCGGTCACGAGGGTGCGGAGGGCCTTCGCCGTGCGGCCGGAGCGGCCGATCACCCGGCCGAGGTCCTCGGGATTCACACGAATCTCGAGGACCTCGCCACGCGGGGAGCTCTTGGCCACGACGTGGACGTCGTCAGGGTGATCGACGATCCCCTTGACCAGGTGCGTGAGCGCGGGTGCGAGCAAGACGTCAGGCCTTCTCGTCGGACGCGTCGTCGGCAATGGCCTCGGCCTCGGCGACGACGTTGGCCTCGTCGGCCTCCTCGCGCTCGACCTCGGCCTCGACGACCGCCTCGGCCTCGGCGGCGGACGGCTTCTCGGCCTTCGGCTTCAGCACCGGCTTCTTCTTCTCGTCGGCGACGAACGCGACCTTCTCGTCAGCGGTCTTCACGGTCGAGACGGCGTTCTTGTCGCCCTTGAACTTGCCCCAGTCGCCGGTGAGCTTCAGCAGCGCGGTGACCTGCTCGGTCGGCTGGGCGCCGACGCTCAGCCAGTACTGCGCGCGGTCGGAGTCGACCTCGATGCGCGAGGGCTCCTCGGTCGGGTGGTACAGACCGATCTCCTCGATGACGCGACCGTCGCGCTTGGTGCGCGAGTCGGCGACGACGATGCGGTAGTACGGAGCGCGGATCTTGCCCAGGCGCTTCAGACGGATTTTGACAGCCACGGTTCTCCTGTATGAGTGGATGAGTTGTGTCGAACTGACTGCCGTGGGCGTGGGGGCACACGCGGCAGGAGGTCTAATGTTCGTCCCACGGGCCGGATAGAGGGTCGGGCACGTCGAACTCAACTAGCTATTCTGTCAGACATTGCGCCCCTTTGAACAATCGGATGGACGGGACGACCGTATGCAGATCGAATTCTCGGAGTCCGAGCGCTCCACCGTGGGCATCGAGTGGGAGCTGGCGCTCGTGGACGGCTCCACGGGCGACCTGGTCCACATCGCCGACGAGGTGCTTCGGGAGCTGGGGACTCCGGACGGCCGCGAGCACCCGCAGATCACGCACGAGCTGCTGCTGAACACCGTCGAGCTGGTCAGCCGGGTGCACAAGACGGTCCCGGCGGCGATCACCGACCTGCAGGAGCTGATCGGCCTGGTCCGCGAGGTGACGGACCCGCTCGGCGTGGAGCTGATGTGCGCGGGGACGCATCCCTTCGCCCAGTGGTTCGACCAGAAGGTGACGCCGAACGAGCGCTACGACCGCCTCCTGGACCGGACGCAGTGGTGGGGGCGGCAGATGATGATCTGGGGCGTGCACGTGCATGTCGGGATCGACTCGGTCGACAAGGCGCTCCCGATCGTGAACGGGCTGCTCACCTATTACCCGCACCTGCAGGCGCTCAGCGCGTCCAGCCCGTTCTGGGCGGGGGCACGCACCGGATACGCCTCCAATCGCGCGCTGATGTTCCAGCAGCTGCCGACCGCCGGCCTGCCCTGGCAGTTCGGCACCTGGGCGAACTACGAGGAGTACGTCCAGGACCTGGTGACCACCGGCGTCGTCGAGGACCACTCCGAGGTGCGCTGGGACATCCGCCCGTCGCCGAAGTGGGGCACGGTCGAGATGCGCGCCTGCGACGGACTGTCGACGCCCGACGAGGTCGGCGCCGTCGCGGCGCTCATCCACTGCCTCACCGACCGGATGTCGGGGCAGCTGGACGAGGGCGTGGAGCCGGTCACCCTGCAGCCGTGGTTCGTGCGCGAGAACAAGTGGCGTGCCGCGCGGTACGGGCTCGACGCGGACATCATCCTGGCCCCGGACGGGAGCGAGCGGTTGGTCTCCGACTCGCTCCGGGACCTGGTCGAGGACCTGCAGCCCGAGGCCGAGCGGCTGGGCTGCGTGGACGAGCTCGGTACGGTGCTCACCATCCTGGACACGGGCGCGAGCTACCAGCGCCAGCTCGCGGTCGCCGAGCAGAACGGCGGCAGCCTGCAGGCCGTGGTGAGCTCGCTCACGCACGAGCTGCGCAGCGGGCTGGCGCGCTGAGCGCATCCATAGGATCCGCGCGTACGGTGTGTGCATGCTCGCTCGACGCCCCCTCGCCGCGGCAGCCACGGCCATCAGCGCCGCGCTGCTGGCCCTGGCGGCGCTGTCGGGGTGCGCGGTGACGAACGGGGGCGCCGCCGACGCGGTCGGAGCGGCCTCGACGCCGACTGCCGCGGCAGAGCGCGTCGCGATCGTCGGCGACTCGATCGAGTCGGGACTGGGCCTGGAACCGTCAGAGGCGTGGCCCGCTCTCGTCGCGCAGTCGCGCGGGTGGCGGCTCGACAACCTCAGCGTGCCGGGCGCGGGATTCGTCGCTCAGGGCTCCGACGGGCACGACTTCTCGGCGCAGGTGGACACGGCCATCGCGGCCAAGGCGCAACTGGTGCTCATCGGCGCCTCGGACAACGATCTCGGACAGGATCTCGCCGAGGTCGCAGGCGCCATGAAGAGCGCCGTCGACCGCCTGCACAGCGACCTGCCGGATGCGCGCATCGTCGGCTTCAACGCCCTCTCGGGCGCAGCGTCCGACGACGACCTCGCGCCGGTCGATTCCGCGCTGCAGCAGGCCGTCGAGGAGGTCGGCGGGGACTGGTTCGACCTCGGCCAGCCGTACCGGGGTGTCGCCGGACTGGTGCAGGACGACGGCGAGCATCCCACCCTCCCCGGCCAGCAGGCGATCGCCGCCGTCGTCGAGTCGAAGCTCGACGTGTGAGTGGGCTCGCAGGGGCCTCGGGTAGCGTAGTGGCGTGACGAACCGACGTTCCCTCGGGGCCCGCCTCGCCACCCTCGTCGCCGCGACCGTCGTCGCCACAGCCCTCACGGGCTGCACCGCGGCGGGGCAGGCCGCCCCCGCTCCCACCCTCCTCCCCTCCCCGAGCCCGACGAGCACGGGGACCCCGGCGCCCGTCACAGCGGCCGCCATCGGCGACTCGATCGCGATCGGCAACGGCGTCCCCGCCGAGGACGCCTGGCCGCTGCTCGTCGCCGACCGCTTCGGCTGGACGCTGAGCGACTTCGCCGAGAGCGCTGCCGGCTTCACGGTCAAGGGGCTCAACACCCACACGTTCGACGACCAGGTCAGCGCCGTCATCCGGCTGCGACCGGAGATCGTCCTGATCGGCGGGACGCGCAACGACGTCTTCGCCTCCACGGAGGGGCTGAAGGCGGCGGCCACCGCAGCGCTCCAGCGTCTCCGGACGGCACTCCCCCACGCCCGGATCATCGGCGTCGGTCCGCTGTGGGGCTCCGACCAGCCGCCCGCCCAGATCGCGGTGATCGACAAGACGGTCAAGGAGGCGGTGCTGGACGTCGGCGGATCGTGGGTCGAGCTCGGCCAGCCGTTCACCGGGCATCCGGAGCTGGTGCTCGCCGACCACGTGCACCCCACCGTGGAGGGCCAGAGGATGCTCGCCGACACCATCGCGGACGGCATCGCCTCCCAGCTCGTCCTGCGTTGACCTGAGGGATTACCACCGCACTGACACGCCCGGGAGCCGCACACAGGGTTTTCGCAGGTTGCTGCGTTTAGCCTCGCACCCGTGCGCACCCGAATCGCCGTCCTGGCACCCGCGGCCCTGACCGCCGCCCTCCTCGCCCTGGCGGGATGCGCCGCTGCGCCGACCGCGCGTCCGCTCGCCGCCGATCCGCGATCGTCGGCCGTGGCCGCCCCGGCCGCCGGTACCGGTCACGCGGGCGCCGGCGAGCCCGTCGATGCCGTCGCGATCGGCGACTCCATCGCCTTCGGCAAGGGTGTGGCACCGAGCCAGGCGTGGCCCGCGCTCATCGCCGCCGAGCACGGCTGGCGGCTCACCGACCTGGCCGTCTCCGGTTCGGGCTTCGTGAAGGCCGGCTGGAACGGCACGACGTACCGCCAGCAGGTCGACCAGGCCCTGCACCTCCACCCCGAGGTCATCATGCTCGCCGCCACGCGGAACGACCGCGAGCAGGACCCGGCTCAGGTGACCGCCAACGCCGACGGGATGCTCCGCGAACTGCGAGAGAAGTTCCCCGAGGCGACCATCATCGGCGTCACCGGCATCTGGGGCTCGGATCAGCCCCCCGCGACGATGACCACGGTCGACGGGATCGTCGGCGACGCCGTCCGGGATGTGAACGGCACCTGGCTCGACATCGGGTTCCCGCTCGTCGGCCACCAGAACCTGCTGCAGCCGGACGGCATCCACCCGAACGCCGCCGGGCAGAAGGTCGTCGCGCAGACCATCGAGTCGAAGCTGCGCCCCCTCAACCTCGCGCTCTAGCCCGCGAGCACAGGAAAAACGTCGCCGATCGAGTGGATCGGCGACGTTTTTTCGCTGTGCTCGCGGCTCGCGGCTAGCGGCCGAGGAACTTCTGGAGGGCGGCCATCTCGTCGTCGGACGGGCCCCCCTGCGGGGTCGGCGCACTGCCGAGGCCGAAGCCGCTGCCGCCCGCGGCGGCGCCGCCCGGCTTGACGCCGGCGGCCAGCGCGGCGTTCTCCGCCGCGCGCTTCGCCGGGTTTCCGGAGCGCGAACCGCTCTTCTTCTTGTTCTTGGCCTGCTTCCGGCCCGCGTAGGAGGCGCCGGGGATGGGGCCCATGCCGGGGACGTTCGGCACGCCGCCCTTGGCTACGGTCTTCATCATCTTGGCGGCCTGCTCGAAGCGGGTCACGAGCTGGTTCACCTCGGTGACCGTGGTGCCCGATCCCTTCGCGATGCGCAGGCGACGGGAGCCGTTGAGCAGCTTCGGGTTGGTGCGCTCGGCCTTCGTCATGGACTGGATGATCGCCTCCGTGCGGACGATCTCCTTCTCGTCGAAGTTGTCCAGCTGCTGCTTCATCTGGCCGGCGCCCGGCAGCATGCCCATCATCTTCTTGATGGAGCCCATGTTGCGCAGCTGCTGCATCTGCTTGAGGAAGTCGTCGAGCGTGAAGCTGTCCGTCGCGAACTTCTCGGCGACCTTGCGCGCCTCCTCCTCGTCGAAGGCCTCCTGGGCCTGCTCGATGAGGGTGAGGATGTCGCCGAGGTCGAGGATGCGCGACGCCATGCGGTCGGGGTGGAACGGCTCGAAGTCGTCCAGGTTCTCGCCCGTCGAGGCGAAGATGATCGGTCGACCGGTGACGGAGGCCACCGACAGGGCCGCACCGCCGCGCGCGTCGCCGTCGAGCTTGGAGAGCACGACGCCGGTGAAGTCGACGCCGTCCTGGAACGCCTTCGCCGTGGCGACCGCATCCTGACCGATCATCGCGTCGATGACGAAGAGGACTTCGTCCGGGTCAGTCGCCTTGCGGATGTCGGCGGCCTGCTTCATCAGCTCGGCGTCGACGCCGAGGCGGCCGGCGGTGTCGATGACGACCGTGTCGTACTGCTTGGTCTCGGCGAACTTCAGCGCGTCCTTGGCCACCTTGACGGGGTTGCCGACGCCGTTGCCCGGCTCGGGCGCGAAGACCGGGACACCGGCCTGCTCGCCGACGATCTGCAGCTGGGTGACGGCGTTGGGACGCTGGAGGTCGGCGGCGACCAGCAGCGGCGTGTGGCCGTCCTTGACGAGCCACTTGCCGAGCTTGCCGGCGAGGGTCGTCTTACCGGCGCCCTGGAGACCGGCGAGCATGATGACCGTCGGCGGTCGCTTCGCGAACTGCAGGCGGCGCTGCTGGCCGCCGAGGATGCCGATCAGCTCCTCGTTGACGATCTGGACGACCTGCTGCGCCGGGTTCAGCGCCTTATTGACCTCGTCGCTGAGCGCACGCTCGCGCACCTTGCCGGTGAAGTCCTTGACCACCGGGAGCGCCACGTCGGCGTCGAGCAGAGCGCGCCGGATCTCGCGCACGGTGCCGTCGACATCCGACGGCGACAGCTTGCCCTTGGTGCGCAGGTTCTTGAAGGTGTCCGCAAGACGGTCGGACAGCGAGCCGAAAGTAGCCATGATGCGTCCATGTTATCGGGCCACGTTGGCTAAGCGCCGTGAGCGCCGATCAGTGGCCCGATGTCTCGACGTTGACGACGTCGCCGCGGACGTCGAACGACACCGTCAGGACCGCGTCCGTCTCGTCCGGAGCGATGGAGTAGTCGAAGGTGGCGAACACCTCGTCCTCGTCGGCGTGGTCGGCCTGGATGACGACGGTGAGCAGTTGCAGCGATCGCAGCACGTCGATGGCGATGTCGCCGGAGTTGTAGACCAGCAGGTCGAGGAGGTCGTCTCCCAGCTTGTCGACGTGCTCGTCGATGTAGCTGGTCGTGGCCGACTGGCGGGAGCTGAGCTCGGCGATCAGCGCATCCCGCGCCCGGGCGTCGAAGCCCTCCAGGGCCTGAATGAGCGCGGCAGCCGAATCCAGTGCGAACTCCGGCACACCGCTCTCGTCGTCGGCCAGCAGCTCGACCTCGACGGTCTGGTCGCCCAGCTCCACCGTGTCGTCCCAGGCGAGGCCACCGCTCGCCGTCTCGTCGATGAGGCCGAAGAAGTCGTGCTCGATCGCCATGGCGCGACCCTATCCCACCAGCTGCTGGGCGAAGACGTGCGGGGTGAAACCGGTCAGGTCGTTGATCCCCTCGCCCTGGCCGACCAGCTTGATCGGGATGCCGGTCCGCTCCTGCACGGCGAGCACGAATCCGCCCTTGGCCGAGCCGTCGAGCTTGGTGAGGACCAGGCCGGTCACGCCGGCGTGCTCGAGGAACGCCTCGGCCTGCGCCAGGCCGTTCTGGCCGGTCGTCGCGTCGAGCACGAGCAGCACCTCGGCGATCGGCGACTGCTTCTCGACGACGCGCTTGATCTTGGACAGCTCGTCCATCAGGCCGCCCTTGGTCTGCAGCCGGCCGGCGGTGTCGATGATGACGATCTCGGTGCCGTCGTGCTTCGCCTTCTCGACGGTCTGGAACGCGACCGAGGCGGGGTCCTGACCCTGCTGCTGCGGGCGGACGATCTCCGCGCCCGCGCGCTCGGCCCAGGTCGCCAGCTGTTCGACGGCCGCGGCGCGGAACGTGTCCGCCGCGCCGACTACGACCGAGCGGTCGTACGTTCGCAGGAACTTCGCGAACTTGCCGATCGTCGTGGTCTTGCCGACGCCGTTCACGCCGACGACCAGCACGACCGCGGGACGGTCGCTGAGCTTGAGCGTGGTGTCGAGCTTCGACAGGCGCTCCTCGAGCGTTTCGCGGAGCATGCGCTGCAGATCGGCCGGGTCGGTCGTGTGGTAGCGCTCGACCTTCGCGCGCAGGTCGTCGACGACCGCCTCGGTGACATCAGGGCCGAAGTCGGCGGTGATCAGCGCCGTCTCGAGGTCGTCCCAGGTGTCTTCGTCGATGGTCTTCTTGGCGAACAGCCCGCGAAGGGCGCCCGACAGAGACCAGGGGGTGCGGTCAGCCATGATGATCAGATTAGCCGGGCCGGATGTACCGTGTGGTCATGTACGCGCTCGTGGGGGTCTCGGCGGAGCTGGCGGAGCAGCTGGTGGCGATCGAGACCGGCGGCGAGGACGCGGTCCATCAGGCGCGCACGCGGGTGCGGCGGGTGCGCAGCATCCTGAGCGTGTACCGCAGCGCGTTCGATCGCGACGCCGAGCGCCGGATGCGGGCGCGGCTGAAGGGGCTCGGTCATCGGCTGGGCGATGTGCGCGACCTGGAGGTACGAGCCGGAGACCTCGCCGGGCTCGCGGACGAGCAGACGGACCCGGCCGTCATCGAGGCGGTCTCGAGCCTCGCGGCGAGGACGCGCGAACAGCACGAGCGCGCGTTGGACGATCTGCTCCGACTCCTGCGGAGCCGCGGTCACCGGGAGCTGCTGGCCGACCTGCAGCAGTTCGCCGCGACTCCCCCGCTGAGCGACGCCGGGGAGGCGGACCCGGGAAAGGTCGCACGGAAGGGCCTCAAGAAGGCGGTCCGGCGTGTGCGGCGGAGCAACGGGGACGGCCTGGAGCAGCGCCATGCGACCCGCAAAGCGGCGCGGCGGCTGCGCTACGCCGCAGAAGCCGTGGCCGATGAGCACAGGAAACGCGCCGTCCGCCTGGCCGCGGCGGCCGAGACGGTCCAGGATGCGCTGGGCGACCACCGGGACCTCCTCCTGCTGGCACGGCAGCTGCGCGAAGGAGCACCCGACGGACGGCTGGACGCGATCGCCGCCGACTGCGAACGGCGGGCTGCCGACGCGCTGGCGCCCCTCGACGACGCCCTCGCCACCATCACGTGGTGAGTGGATGCTCGAATCCCGCCCGGATGGCGACATGATGTCACCACTCGGAGGCGGGACGCGTCAGCTCGCCTGCTCCTGCGCGACGCGCTGGCCGACGACCGCCGAGACGCCGTCCTGGCGCATCGAGACGCCGTAGAGCGCGTCCGCGATCTCCATCGTCCGCTTCTGGTGAGTGATCACGATGAGCTGGCTGCTCTCGCGGAGGTCTTCGAAGATCGTCAGCAGACGCCCGAGGTTGGCGTCGTCCAGCGCCGCCTCCACCTCGTCCATGATGTAGAACGGGCTGGGCCGCGCCTTGAAGATCGCGATCAGCAGGGCGACCGCGGCGAGCGACCGCTCGCCGCCGGAGAGCAGCGACAGGCGCTCGATCTTCTTCCCCGCCGGCTTCACTGAGACCTCGATGCCGGTGGTGAGCAGGTCGTCCGGGTTGGTCAGCGTGATGCTGCCTTGACCGCCGGGGAACAGGATAGGGAACACGCGCGTGAACGCGGCCTCGGTGTCGGCGAACGCGGACTCGAAGATGGTCTGCATCCGCTCGTCGATGTCCTCGATGATCGTCAGCAGGTCCTTGCGGGTGTTGGTGAGGTCGGTCAGCTGCTCGGTGAGGAACTTGTGCCGCTGCTCCAGGGCGGCGAACTCCTCCAGGGCGAGCGGGTTGACGCGGCCGAGCTGCGCGAGCTTCCGCTCGGCCGCCGCGAGGCGCTTCTGCTGCTGCTCGCGCGCGAAGGGGACGGTCTGCGGTTCAGTGTCCGGATCGGCGTCGGGCTCCTCGCCGCGGGCCACGTCGACCGGGACCGGCACGTCGGGTCCGTACTCGGCGACCAGCACGTCCTCGACCAGCCCGAGCTCGCTGCCCGCACGCTCCAGGAGGCTGGACAGGTGCAGCTTCTTCTCGTAGATCTGCAGCTCGAGGCCGTGCACCGACTCCGTGATGGCCTGCAGGCGTTCCCGGACGGCGTTCTCGTCGCGGCGCAGCGCGGCGAGCTCTTCGTTCTGGCTGGCGCGCTCGGCCTCCGCGGTCGCGAGTTCCACTCGGGCTTGCACAACGCTGCGGTCGACCGACGAGAGCACCGCCGGGAGGGCGGCGATCACCGACTCGGCGGCGTCGAGCTGACGGCGGCGGATGACGGCGCGGCGCGCGGCCTCCTCGGCGGCGGCGCGCTCGGCCTCCAGCCGGCGGGCCAGGGCCTCGCCGCGGGCCTGCTCGGCGCGGACGCGCTCCTTGGCCGTCTCGACGGCCAGGCGCGCCTCGACCTCGGCTTCGCGGGCCGCATCCAGTTCGGCAGACAGCCCGTCGCGGGCACTGACGTCGAGGATGGGGCGGGGACGCGAGCGGGCGGCATCCAGCTCGGACTTCGCCTTCTCGGCCGCCTGCTCGGCTTCTGCCACACGCTCCGCGGCCTGCTCCAGCGCCTTGCTGAGACGGTCGAACTCGGCCTGGGACGCCTCCAGCTGCACCTTCAGCCGGTTCAGCTGCTCGGTGCGCGCGGCGAGCTTCGCGTCGAATTCGCGCAGGGTCGTGAGGGCGGCCTGCGACTGCTCCTTGGCGACCTGCAGCACTCCGCGCTGCTCGGCGAGGGCGAACTTCGCCCGGTCGATGAGCGAGGTGACCTCGCTCAGACGCTCCTGCGCGGCCTCCCGGTCGGCGATGAGCTCGATGCGGCTCTGCTTGGCGCCGGAGCCGCCGCGGAGGACGTGCTCGGTCAGCACGTCCCCGGACGTCGTGATGATGGTCACCGGGCCGCCGAGCGCACGACCGCGGAACGCCTCGAACGCGCGCTGGGCCGCATCCAGGTCCTCGGCGATGGCGGTGAACGCGAGGATGCCGCGGACGCCGGGCGGAGCCTCGACGACCTTCGTCGCCGGGACGACGCCGGTGACACCGGTCAGATCGACGTCGGCCGCCTGGGCGTCGGCGATGACGACCTCCACCCGGCCCAGGTCGCCGGATGCGGCGTGCGCGACGGCGGCGCGTGCGGCCTCCCGGTCGTCGGCGAGCACGGCGTCGGCCAGCGTGCCGAGCGCGGCGGCGATGGCCGCCTCGTTTCCGGGGTGGACGCGGACGTGCTCGGCCACGAGTCCGCGAACGCCGTCGAGACGGGCGGCGACCAGGGCGGCCGAGCCGTCCTTCTGGTCCAGCGCCAGCGAGAGGGCGCTGGTGCGGGCGGCGAGGGCGTCGCGTTCGCGTTCGAGCGTGTGCAGCTCCTCGCGCAGGCGCTCGATCTCGCCCTCCGCGTCGAAGACCGCCGCCTGTGCGAGCTCGTACGCTTCGTCGAGGTCGCCCTCGCCGACATCCGCGGTCGCGGCCTCCGCCTCGCGAGCGGCGAAGTCGGCGCGGGCGCGCTCGCGTCGCTCGGTGGCGGCGTCCAGCGCGTTCTGCTGGCGCAGCACCTCGCCGCGGACGGCCGCGAGCCGCTGGGCGGCCGCCTCGGCCTGACCGTTCAGCTTCGAGATCTCCAGATCGTGACGGGAGACCAGCGCGCTCTGCGCCGCGATCTCCTCATCCACCGCGTCCAGCCGGGCGCGGGCGTTGCGGGTGGCGGCCTGCGCCGAGGTCCACGCCGCCTCCGCCTCGGTCACCACGCCGCGCAGTCGCTCGACCTCGTCGCGGGCGTCCTGGACGTTCTGCGGAGTGACGCTCGGGGCGGCGTCGGAGGAGTCGGCCTGGCTGCCGAGCAGGGCGACGCGCTGGTTCGCGAGCGTGAAGAGCCCGCGAAGCCGCTCCTGCACCGACTCCAGCGCGAAGGCGGTGCTGCGGGCCTTGTCGACCGCATCCCCCACCTGCGCCTGCTCCAGGCGGGTGCGGCGGAGCTGCTTCTGCTCCAGCTGCTCCTGCAGCACGATCTGCTCGCTGTGCCGCTCCGCCTCGGTGCGGCCGTGGGAGTCGAGGGTGCGGCGGAGGGTGACGACCTCGTCCGCGAGGAGGCGCGCTCGCGCATCCCGAACCACTGCGGCGATGGACTGCGCCTCGCGCGCGATCTCGGCCTGGTGCCCGAGCGGCTTGAGCTGGCGGCGGACCTCGCCCGCGAGGTCGCTGAGGCGCGTCAGGTTGGTCTGCATCGCCTCCAGCTTGCGGAGTGTCTTCTCCTTGCGGCGGCGGTGCTTCAGGATGCCGGCGGCCTCCTCGATGAAGCCGCGGCGGTCCTCGGGGCTGGCGTGCAGGACGGCGTCGAGCTGACCCTGGCCGACGATGACGTGCATCTCGCGGCCGAGGCCGGAGTCGCTGAGCAGCTCCTGCACATCCAGGAGCCGGCAGGACTGCCCGTTGATGGCGTACTCGCTGCCGCCGTTGCGGAACAGCGTGCGCGAGATGGTGACCTCGGAGTACTCGATCGGCAGAGCGCCGTCGGAGTTGTCGATGGTGAGCTGCACCTCGGCGCGGCCGAGCGGGCCGCGGGTGGCGGTGCCGGCGAAGATGACGTCCTCCATCTTGCCGCCGCGAAGGGTCTTGGCGCCCTGCTCCCCCATCACCCACGCGAGCGCGTCGACGACGTTCGACTTGCCGGACCCGTTCGGGCCGACGACGCAGGTGACGCCCGGCTCGAAGGCGAACGTCGTCGGCTGCGCGAACGACTTGAAGCCCTTGAGCGTCAGACTCTTCAAGTACACGCAGGCGAATTTACCGGACGTTCACGGCGCGGCCGTGCCGGAACGCCGGTCGACCCACCCCCGAGTACACGAAGAGTGCACGCCCTCTGCGAGGAAAGCGTGCACTCTTCGTGTACTCGATGGAGGTGCGTCACGCGACGCCCAGGTACGCCTCCTTGATCGCCGGGTCGGACAGCAGCTCGCGGCCGGTGCCGGCGCGGGTGATCACGCCGGTCTCGAGGACGAAGGCGCGATGTGCGCGGGCCAGCGCCTGGTTGGCGTTCTGCTCGACCAACAGGACGGTCGTGCCCTGCTTGTTGATCTCCGTCACGATCGAGAAGATCTGGCGGATGAACTGCGGCGCCAGACCCATCGACGGCTCGTCGAGGAGCAGGAGGCGCGGGTTCGACATGAGCGCGCGGCCGATGGCGAGCATCTGTTGCTCGCCGCCGGACATCGTGCCGCCGACCTGCGTCTTGCGCTCCGCGAGGCGCGGGAACAGCCCGAACACGCGGTCGAAGTCCTCGCCCATCTTCGAGCGGTCCTTGCGGCCGAAGGCACCCATGTCGAGGTTCTCCATCACCGTCATGCCCGGGAAGATCCCGCGGCCCTCCGGCGCCTGCGAGATCCCGCGGATCACACGGATGTGCGCCTTCATCTTGGTGATGTCCTCTCCGTCGAAGAGGATGCTCCCCTTCGACGGGTTGAGGATGCCCGAGATCGTCTTCATGGTGGTCGACTTGCCGGCGCCGTTCGCCCCGATGAGGCTCACGATCTCGCCCTCCTCCACGGAGAACGACATGTCGTGGATGGCCTCGATCCGGCCGTAGGAAACGCTGATGTTCTTCAGCTCAAGCAACGTCATCTTCGGGCTCCCCGAGGTAGGCGGCGATCACTTTCGGGTCGTTCCGGATCTCCTCCGGGCTGGCGTCGGCGATCTTGCGCCCGAACTCCAGCACCACGATCCGGTCGGTGACGCCCATGACCAGCTTCATGTCGTGTTCGATCAGCAGCACGGTGTACCCGTCGGCGCGGATGGTGCGGATGAGCTCCATCAGCTCCTCCTTCTCCGCCGGGTTGAAGCCGGCGGCCGGCTCGTCCAGGCAGAGCACCTTCGGGTCCGTCGCCAGCGCACGCGCGATCTCCAGGCGGCGCTGGTAGCCGTACGGCAGCGACCGCGACAGCGAACCCGCGTGGTCGGCGATGCCGACGAACTCCAGCAGCGCCATGCCGCGGTCGATCGACGACTTCTCCTCGCGCTGGTGCCGCGGCAGGCGGAGCAGCGCGCCGGGCACCGAGGTGCGGTGGCGCGCGTCCAGGCCGACGACCACGTTCTCCAGAGCGGTCATCTCGCCGAAGAGGCGGATGTTCTGGAACGTGCGCGACAGGCCCATCCGGGTGATCTGGTGCTGCTTGCGGCCCTTGATGGTCTGGCCCTCCAGCAGCACGTCGCCGCTGGTCGGCTTGTAGACGCCCGTCATCGCGTTGAAGCAGGTCGTCTTCCCCGCGCCGTTCGGGCCGATCAGACCCAGGATCTCGCCACGGCGGATGTCGAACGTCACGTCGTCGAGCGCCGTCAGACCGCCGAACTTCACGGTCAGGTTGCGCACCTCCACGATGTTCTCGCCGACCTCGACCGCGATCTCGCGGTCCGGGGCCGCCGCCTCGGCGACCTCCAGGTCGATGCCCGCGGCCTCCAGTTCGTCCTCGTTAGCGCCGAGCGCCGGCTCCTCCTCGGGAGCGGTGTTGCGTGCGTCCGTCATCGTGCGCCTCCCTTCGCGCCGTCACCATCGAGCGATCCCGCGTCCAGCGTCGCCGTGCCGACCGCCGGGGTGGCCCCGGTCACCGGCCTCGGGCTCCGCTTCGCGGCGTCCACCATCAACCGGTAAGCGTGCCTGCCGTAGGCGAGCAGCTTCTGCCGCGCCGGGAACAGGCCCTGCGACCGGAAGATCATGATCAGCACGAGGGCGATGCCGAAGATGAGGTACTTGTAGTCCGCGATGACGGTGAACCGCAGCGGGATGTACGCCACGATCGCGCCGCCCAGCATCGCGCCGACCTTGTTGCCCGCACCGCCGAGGACGACGGCCGCGAGGAACAGGATCGACGTCTGCACGTCGAACTTCTGGTTGTTGACGAAGCCGACCTGACCGGCGAACAGGGCACCGGAGAGGCCGCCGACGCCGGCGCCGATCGCGAACGCCCACACCTTGTACTTGAAGGTGGGGACGCCCATGATCTCGGCGGCGTCCTCGTCCTCGCGGATGGCGACCCAGGCGCGGCCGACGCGGCTGCGCTCCAGGTTGCCGACGAGCAGCAGGATCACGATGATCACCGTGATCGTCAGCCAGTACCAGGGCACGCCGTTCGAGTTGGAGAAGATCGGCACGCCGTCGGCGTTGGTCCCCGGCGGGTGACCGACGTTCTGGAAGCCGACCTGGCCCTTCATCGCCGGGATGATCGTCGCGAGGATGCGGACGATCTCACCGAAGCCGAGCGTCACGATCGCCAGGTAGTCGCCGCGGAGGCGGAGCGTCGGGACGCCGAGGATGATGCCGAAGGTCATCGTCACCGCGATGGCGACCGGGATCGTCCACAGGTACGGGATCTTGACGAACGGCGAGTCGGGGCTGGTCAGCATCGCCGCGGTGTACGACCCGACGGCGAAGAACGCGACATAGCCGAGGTCGAGGAGGCCGGCGTAGCCGACCACCACGTTCAGACCGATCGCGATGAGCGCGTACACGGCCATCGAGAAGCAGGCCAGCGGCCAGTCGTTGCCGGGCGCGGTGCTCAACGGGAAGAAGTTGAGGTACGGCAGCGCGTACGCCAGCGCGACGACGATCAGCAGCCACGCCCACTGCACGGGGCGGGGCAAGTTGTTCCAGCGGTCGCGGAACTGCTGGAACGGGCCGTTGGCTCGCTTTCCGCGGCCGGCCTCGAACGCGTCGACCGCCTGCTCTTCGCGGCCGTCGGGGAGGACCCGGGGACCTTCCGTCATGCTCATGCGCGGCTCCTTCCGAGCGAGGTGCCCAGGATGCCGCTGGGCTTGACCAGCAGCACGAGGACCAGGACGACGAACGCGACCACGTCGGTCCACTGCGAGTCGCCCAGCAGGATCTGGCCGTAGTTTCCGATGACGCCCAGGAGCAGACCGCCGAGCAGTGCACCGCGGACGTTGCCGATACCGCCGAGGACGGCCGCGGCGAACGCCTTGACGCCCAGGATGAAGCCGCCGTTGTAGATGACGCCCGAGGGGACGAGCATCACGTAGAACAGGGCCGCGGCGCCGGCGAGGATACCGCCGGTGATGAACGTGATCTGGATGATCCGCTCCTTGTTCACGCCCATGAGCGTCGCCGTGTCCGGGTCCTGCGCGACCGCGCGGATCCCGCGACCGGTGCGCGTGCGGCGGATGAACCAGTCGGTGCCCACCATCAGCAGCACCGAGGCGATGACGATGATCAGCTGCTGGCTGTTCACGATCGTGCCGAAGACGTCGAAGATCGGCTGCGGGATGAACATGGTCACCGCCGGCTCCGCGTTCGCGCCCCGGATCAGGAAGATCAGGTACTGGATCGTGAAAGACGCGCCGATCGCGGTGATCAGGAAGACCAGGCGGGGCGCATTGCGTTTCCGCAGCGGCCGGTAGGCGACGCGCTCCAGGATCCACGCGGTCGCTCCCGCCGCGACCATGCCGACGAGCAGCGCCAATATGAGGTCGCCGACGATCGCCGCTGGACTGAGGTTGGGGGCGCTGGGTCCGAAGCCCAGGCTGGTGAGGGTGACGACGACGCCGTAGGCGCCGACGATGAACACTTCGGAGTGAGCGAAGTTGATGAGGTTCAGGACGCCGTACACCAGGGTGTAGCCGACGGCGATGAGGCCGTAGACCGCGCCGAAGGTGAGGCCGTCGAAGGTGGCGCTCCAGAAGTTCTGGACGAGCGCGTTGACGTCGAAGTTGATCCAGGAACTATCGAGGGCGGGATGGAGGACGAGGGTTTCGAGCATTCGAGCATCCAGGGGTTCTGGGCCGGATCACCGTCGATCCGATCGATTTGAAGAGCGTAGTCCGAAAAGAAGGGTGCCGCGGGCCGCTGGGGCCCGCGGCACCCTCCTGGTGTCGTTATTCTCCGATGGTGCCGATCGGGACGATCTTGCCGTTCTCGACCTTGTAGCCGTAGACGGCAGGCGCCTGCAGCTCACCGGTGGCGTCCCACTTGTAGTGCTTGCTGAGGCCGTCGGCGTCGTAGTCCTTCACCCAGGAGAGCAGGTCGGCGCGGGTCGTCTTGCCCTTGTCGATACCCGACAGGAGGACGGTCGCGGCGTCGTAGCCCTCGATCGAGTAGGTGCCCGGCTCGGCGTTCGCGAGCTTCTTGTAGGCGCCCTCGAAGTCGGTGATCAGCTCGCCCGGGATGCAGGGGCAGGTGAAGTACGCGTTGCTGGACGCGTCGCCGGCCAGCTTGATGAACTGGTCGTCCTTCACACCGTCCGGGCCGACGAAGGTGCCCTTGTAGCCCTTGTTGACCAGCTGCTGGTCGAACGGAGCGCCCTCGGCGTAGTAGCCCGCGTAGTAGACCGCGTCCGGCTTCGCGTTGATGATCTTGGAGATCACCGCGGAGAAGTCCTTCTGGCCGGTGGTCACCTTGTCGGTGCCGACGAGCGCGTCGCCGAGCGCCTTCGAGGTCTGGGTGCCGAGGCCGATGCCGTAGTCGGAGTCGTCCTGGACCAGGTAGACCTTCTTGGCCTCCAGCTTGCCGGTGAGGAACTTGGCCGCTGCCGGGCCCTGAACCGCGTCGTTGCCCAGGCCGCGGAAGAAGGTCTTCCAGCCGTTCTGGGTCAGGCCGGGGTTGGTGGCCGACGGGGTGATGTGGACCAGGCCCTGCTGCTCGAAGATGTTGCCGGTGGCCTTCGACTCACCCGAGAACGGGAGGCCGACGACGCCGATGATGTCGGCTTCGTTGACGGCCTGGGTGACCGGACCGGTCGCCTTGTTCGGGTCACCCTCGGTGTCGAACTTCTTGAAAGCGACCTGGCAGCCCTTGTTGGACTCGTTGTGCTGGTCGATCGCCAGCTGGATGCCGTTGTAGATGTTGATACCGAGCTGAGCGTTCGGGCCGGTCTCGGCGCCCACGTAGCCGATGGTCAGGCCAGCAGGACAGGTGGCCTTTCCGTCGCCCGCGGGGAGCACCGCGTCCTTGGGGACATCGACCGACGTGATCGCCGGGATGTCGACCTTGGACGAGTTCCCGTTGGTGGATCCTCCCGTGGACGGCTGGTTCGCACATCCAGCCAGGAGCAGTGCGACTGACGCTGCAACAGCCGCACCGATGGTGACTTTCTTCCGTAGCATCTCTTGCCTCTCGACGTTCAATTCGTCGCGAACGCGGCGTTGTTGCCTCGTCGCACCACGAATAGGTGTGCTGAGACTACCGTGCGCGCAACGAAATGCCACACCATTCGGGATCGGGATTTACACGATCGAAACCAAACCGTTCGGGATGCTTCACACCGCGTAGCGGCCTGGATAGGCTGAAGCCTCTCGTGGACCGGCTCGAGGAGGTGTCGCACCGTGCGCGTGACGCGGCTGCCCATCCCGGATGCGCTCGGCACACCGGAATCGGCCGCGTTCGAAGAGCTCAACGGCGTCCTGAACGGCATCGTGGTCGACCTCTGGGGCGACGAGGACTTCGTCGAGACGGCGGAGCAGGCGCTGGCCGCGTACCGGGAGCAGGAGTACACCGAGCGGATCGTCTTCGTCGCGATCGAGGAGGGCGCGATCGTCGGGCGCGTGGAGGCGATCTTCCCGCTCGACGAGGACTCCGAGACCGTGTCGCTGCTGGTGGACGTGGCGCCGGCGCTGCGCGGACGCGGCATCGGGACGGCGCTGCTCGAGAAGGGCGAGGAGCTGGCGGCCGACGGCGGACGCCGCGTGATCTCGACGTACACCGAGCACCCCGTGCGGACGCTGGAGGGCGCGGACCGGCTGGTGCGCGCACCGGCGGGGACAGCCGGACTCCCCCGCGAGTCGCGGGACGTGCGCTTCGCCCTGCGACACGGCTACACGCTCGGCCAGATCGAGCGGTCGAGCGAGCTGCACCTGCCGCTGCCGCCCGCGCTGGAGGCCGGTCTCACGATGCGGCTGAACGGCTTCCGGCTCGTGTCGTGGTGGGGCGCCGCGCCGGACGACCTGCTGGAGCGCTTCGCTGCGATGAAGGCGCGGATGACGACGGACATCCCGCAGACCGGCATCGCCGTCGACCCCGAGGACTGGGACGGCGAGCGGGTCCGGTCGCAGGAGCGCACCCTGGTGGCGCGCGGCGAGCCGCTGCTCGTGACCGCCGCGGTGCACGAGGCGACGGGCGAGATCGCCGCCTACACGGAGCTCGCGGTGCCGGCGGACGGCACCAAGGCGGAGCAGTACGACACCCTGGTCGCCCGCGTGCACCGCGGCCACCGGCTCGGCACGGCGGTGAAGCTGCGCAACATCCAGGAGCTGGGGCGGCGGGCGCCGCACATCCACCGCATCCTGACCTGGAACGCCGACGAGAACGACCCGATGCTCGCGATCAACCGCGCGTTCGGGTTCCGACCGCACGCGCTGACGGGGCACTGGCAGAAGACGCTGGGGTAGTCGGCGACGTCAGAAGTGCCGCGTTGGATCCATTCGCTGATGAAGGATGCGGATCACGTCCACGCCGCTTTCGCGCGGGAAGTAGAAGACGAGGTGGCTGCCGATGCCGTAGCGGCGGTAACCCGGGCGGATCTCGTCGCACGGATGGCAACGACGGGGATCGTCGGCGATGCGCTCGATGGCCGCCCGAACCTCAGTGATGTACGTCTCTGCCTGCAGAGCGTCCCAGCGGTCTTCTGTGTAGTCCCAGATCAGGGACAGATCCCGTTGCGCCGCCGGGGTGAGGCGATACCTCACGACTTCTTGGCCGCGATGAATGCGTCGAAGTCGAACTCCTCGGGCGAGCCGCTGGTTTCACCCGCGATCAGCGCTGTGCGCAATGCCGCGAGTTGGGTTTCCTGGTCTTCGAGCAGCCGAAGTCCGGCGCGGACCACCTCGCTCGCCGAGCGATACCGGCCCGAGTCGACCTCCTTGGCGAGGAAGTCGGAGAAGTGCTGGTCCAGGCTGATCGAGGTGTTCTGAGCCATGAGACGAGAGTACCAAGAATTGGTACCAGCGGGAATCACCGCAACCGCTGACACCGCGGGCAGAAGTGGGAGCCGCGGTTCATGAACTGCTCGCGGACGATCGGGGTGCCGCAGCGCGGGCACGGCTCGCCCTGCCGGCCGTAGGCGTTGAGGCTGTGGGAGAAGTAGCCCGAGTTGCCGTTCACGTTGACGTACTGAGCGTCGAAGCTCGTCCCTCCCTCGGCCAGCGCCTTCTCGAGCACGTGGCGGATCTCGGCGAGGAGGGTGCGGACCTTCGCGCGGCTCAGCGAGTTCGCCGGCTGGGCGTAGTGGATGCGCGCGGCCCACAGCGCCTCGTCGGCGTAGATGTTGCCGATGCCGCTCACGAGCGTCTGATCCAGCAGGGCGCGCTTGATGCCGGTGTTCTTGCGGGCGAGAGCCGCGGAGAAGCGGGCGACGTCGAACGCCGGGTCCAGCGGGTCGCGCGCGATGTGGGTGACCTGGGTCGGGATCAGCGGCTCGTCGGTGCCGAGACCGCCGTGCGCGCCGTCGTCCGTCGGCACGAGGGAGTCGACCGCCATGGAGCCGAAGATGCGCTGGTCGACGAAGTGCACCCACAGCTCGCCGTGGTCCGGGCTCTCGATGTGCAGGCGGATGCGGAGCAGGCCGGCCTCGGCGGTGCCTGGCTCGCGCAGCAGGATCTGGCCGCTCATCCCGAGGTGGGCGACGATGGCGCGCCGCGGGGTGCCCTCGAGCGGGATCCACAAGAACTTGCCGCGTCGGACCGGTCCCTGCATGGTCCGGCCGGTGAGCAGCGTCTCGAAGGCGCCCGCGATGGGATCATGCCGCTTCAGCGACCGCGGCTCGAAGACCTCCACGCCGAGGATGGTCGCGCCGGTCACCGCGGGGGCGAGTCCGGCGCGGACGACCTCAACCTCGGGAAGCTCTGGCACGTCGTCTCGTCAGTTCCGTCCAGGCGCTGAGCGCCGCGGCCATCTCGGCCTGTTTCTTGCTGGTGCCTTCGCCGGTCGCCGTGACCAGTTCGCCGACCTCGACGGTGGCGTGGAAGGTCTTGGAGTGGTCCGGCCCGGTGTTCGTGACCGTGTAGACGGGCAGACCGGCGCCGCGGTGGGCGGCCGCCTCCTGCAGGCTCGTCTTGGGGTCCATGGCGGCGCCGAAGCGGTCCGGGTCGTCGAGCAGAGGCTCGATCAGACGCAGGACCAGCGCGGTCGCGGCGTCGCCGCCGGCGTCCAGGTAGGTGGCGCCGATGAGCGCTTCCACGGTGTCGGCGAGGATGGACGCCTTCTCGCGTCCGCCGCTCTGGTTCTCGCCGCGGCCGAGCTTCAGGTACTCCCCCAGGCCGATGCCGCGCGCGACCTCGGCCAGCGCGACGGAGCTGACGAGGCTGGCGCGCCGTTTGGCGAGCTCGCCCTCGTCGAGGTGCGGGTTCTCGCGGAACAGCTTCACCGTGACCGCCTGCCCCAGGATCGAGTCGCCGAGGAATTCGAGGCGCTCGTTGTTGGGGATGCCGCCGTGCTCGTAGGCGTACGAGCGGTGGGTCAGCGCAAGCTCGAGAAGCTCGGGGTCGATATCGACCCCGAGCTTCTGGAGGAGTGCAGTGCGGTCTGTGTTCTCAGAGACCACGCGACGATCAGACGTCGGCGACCTTGCGGCCCTTGTACTCGAGGAAGAGGGCGGTGCCCGCCGAGTCCTCGACCACCTTGGCGCGGTGCGGGAGGCTGTAGGTGACCTTGCCGTTCTCGATGGTCTTGACCAGCGTGGGGGCCGAGGCCTTCCACTGCGAACGGCGGGCGTGGGTGTTGGCGCGCGACTGCTTCCGCTTGGGGACGGCCATGGCTATCTCTTCTCTGTGTTCGTTCCGGAAACATCCGGGTGGTCATCGGTGTCGGAAGCCTGGAAACCTGCGAGCGCAGACCATCGAGGATCGATGTTCTGGGTGGGCTCGCGGTCCGGTACATCCGCCAGCCTCTCCCCGGTCTCGGGGTCGAGACCCGGGCAGTCCGGCCGGCACACCGGCTGGAACGGCAGTGACAGCACCACCGCATCCCTGATCAGAGGTTCAAGATCCACGTGGTCGTCGTGAACCTCACAATCGAAAGCTTCGTCAGAAGGATACGCGAAAAGTTCCTGGAAATCGACTTGGACGGGCTGCTCGATGTCGATCAGGCAGCGTCCGCAGACGCCGACGGCGGTGCTCTGGGCGTCCGCGGTGACGAGGATGCCCTCGTGCATCGACTCGAGCCGGAGGTCGAGATCGATGGTCTCGCCCTCGGGAACGCTGATCAGGCCCTCGCCGAGCTTCTCCGTGACCGGGATGCTGATGCGCTGCTCGCGCATGGCGCCGGGATGGCGCATGAGGTCGTACACATTGACGGTGTACGGGGAGTTCTTCGTAGTCACGAGGAACTATTTTACGCGGCGCTCCGGGGTCGTGCGGCGGAAGGCCAGCCCGCTGGCAGCAGAGACACAGGAAGCAGCAGCGCCTTGATGCGGAGCGCGGCGCCCGCCTGCGCCTCCAGCGCGGCGACGACCGCGGTGAGATCGTCCGCGAGACCTCCCGCCCACCGGCGTGTCGGCGGTCCGTACGCGTCGCGCTCGAGCTCCGCGAGCAGACGTTTCACGGCATCCTCCCCCGGCGTGCCGGCGACCGCGACGGCGATCCGGCCGGCAAAGACACGCGGCGTCTCGGTCGGCGGCGCGCTCCATCCCAGGTCGCGGACGGTATCGCGCAGCTCGTCCCAGACGAGGGTGGCGCCGCCCCACTCGTCGTTCAGCTCGTGGAGGCGTCTGCGGCGTCGGAGGCGCCGCCACACCGCGGGGACGAGCAGCGCGGCGATGACGAGGAGGCTCACGCCGATCCCGGTCGCGAGGGGCTGCGCGGTCGACTGCGCGGTGAAGGTGGCGGACCCGGTCTGGTTCGCCGGATCGGTGGGCACCAGCGCCTTGGGCGCCGCGCCGGACGTCGACGTCGAGGTCGGCGCCGGTGCGGCCGCGTCCGTCTGCGGACGGGTGTAGTCCGGGACGGAGCCACGACCGACGGTGGGCTCGAACGGCACCCAGCCGACGCCGGCGAAGTAGAGCTCGGGCCAGGCGTGCAGGTCGTCGCTGGTGACGGTGTACTGGCCGGGGTTCGACGCGGTGCCGCCGCTGGTGGCGCCCGGCAGGTAGCCTTCGGCGACACGCGACGGGATGCCCAGCGTGCGCGCCATGAGCGCCATCGCGGAGGCGTAATGGACGCAGTATCCGCTCTTCACCTCGAGGAAGCGGGCGATGACCCGGGCGCCGTCGCCGTCGAAACCCTGCTTCAGCGGGGTCTGGGTGGAGTACACGAAGCCGTTGTCACGGAAGTAGTCCTGCAGGGCGACGGCCTTGTCGTACTCGGTGAGGGCGTCCTTCGTCGCCTCGAGAGCCGTCTGCTGGATGATCTGCGGCATGCGCGGGGGCAGGAAGAGGTCGCGCTGCACGTCCTGCGGGACGATCCCGCCCGCCGCCTTGAGCTGGTCGGCCGTCGGCTGCAGCACGAGGCTGGTCGCGGTGTACCGCTGGCCCTGCGTGGTGGAGTTGATGCCGCCGATGGTGAGGTCGTCCGGATCCCACGACCAGGTGCCGTTGAGCCCCTTGACCGACTGCACCGGGGCGGGAGCAGGAAGCCAGCGGCTGGTCATCTGATCGATCTCGATGGTCGTGCTGATCTTCGTGGTCTTGACCGCGTCCGAGAGCCCGGCGACCGGCCCGATCGTCGCACCGTCGGTGAGCCGGTTCGTGTCGCGCTCGCGGTGCTTCCACACCGAGCCGGTGAACTGGTCCAGGGAGGCGAGCTTGAGGTACTGGCCGTTCGCCGCGTTGGTCGTGTACGTCAGCGCCCGCACGGCGGCCGGGCGCCGCAGGTCCTTCCCGAGGTCGACCAGCGGTGTCACCGTCCCGCCGATGGAGATGCCGCCGGCGGTGAACGAGGTCGCCCCGCCCTGCTCGAAGCCGGGAGCCGTGCCCGCGAGGATGACGGCGACCGCCACGGCGGAGGCGCCGACCGAGAGCGCTGCGCCCGGACGCGGCGTCGCGGACCGCCTCGTGCGGACGTCGCTGCGCAGCAGCCACAGGTACGCGGCGGCGGAGGCGGCGAGGGCGAACGGATCGAGGCCGTCGCCCAGAAGCGCGCCCGGCACCACGAGCACCGCGGCGACCGCCAGCGCCGTGAAGGCGGGCGTCCGGATGGCGACCGCGAGCGTGTCGAGCATGAGGGCGAGGAGGCAGCCGCCGCCGACGACCAGGAACAGGAACTCGGGCAAGGCTTCCGCCGGAGTCCCCTGCTGGTAGATGGAGAGCATCGCCTGCTGCAGGTACTGGCCCCAGCCGGCGACGGTCGCGGGCGTCGGGATGAGGCCGAGCAGCCCGGTCCCGCGCCCGAACGCCGCAGTCATGATCGCCGCCGACTCGACCAGCAGGAGCACCGGCACGACGCCGCGCGGCACGCCCAGGCTCCGGAGGCCGGCGCCGGTGACCAGCACCAGCGTGGCGGTCCCGACGAGGGCGAACCACCACCCGAAGCCCTGGATGAGGCCGACGAGCGCGTAGCTGATCGCCAGCACCTGGAGGGTCATCGCGCCGGTGAGGCGCCAATAGCCGACACGGCGGCGGGCGGCGACCCGGGGGACCGCGAGCGCGAGCGATTCAGTCGCCACCGGACACCACCCTCGCCCGTTGCCGGTGCATCGCGCGCAGCCAGCACTCCGCCGGGTCGTCCCCGGCGCGGAAGGTCACGCACAACCACCCGGCGTCGCCGAGCACGTCGATCACGTCCGGCGCGACGGAGTCCGCGACGAACGCGACGGCGGGGTCGCCCATCGAACGCAGCGACGCCAGTGCGCCCAGCTCCCCCGGCGCGCCGGCGAGGACGGCGAAGACCGGGACGGCACGGCCCGCCTTGCGCAGCCCCGCACCGAGTTCGGAGACGGCGTCGTCCCGCTCGACAGGCGTCGCCTCGACGGCGGCGAGGTCGGCGAGCAGCATCCGGTCGGCGCTTCCGGTGTCGTAGGTGGCGGTGGTCGACCCGAGCGTGCCCGTGCGGCCCGCGCCGCTGCGGCCGGAGAGCTGTCGCTCACCCGTCTCGACGACGCTGAGCACGAAGCCCTCGTCGAGCAGGTGGACGCCGATCGACGCCACGAGGTCGACCAGCGTCTCGAACTCGGCGGCCTCCGCGGTGCCGGCCGGGCCCGCGGGAACGGCGCGCGTGTCCATCAAGAGCCACGACTCGGGGTTGCTGCGCTGCTCCTCCTGCCGCACCATCAGCTGGTCGTGCCGGGCGGTCGCGCGCCAGTGCACGCGGCGCAGCGGGTCGCCGGGCCGGTACTCGCGTGCGATGAGCTCGTCGGCGCTCGGGATGCTGTGGCGCAGGAGCTCGTGCTCCGTGCCTTCGCTGTGGGCCACATCCAGCTCGCCGCGGGACAGCGGGACGACGCGCGGCGTGACGAGCAGCTGGCGCGGCTGGCCGATCGCGTACTCGGCGTAGGCCACGCCGAAGGGATCGGTCCGGCTGACGATCAGCGGGCCGACGGCGTGCGCGCCGCGGCGCTCCGGAACGACGTCCTGCCGCAGCACGACCGTGTCCCGCCCGCGGACGGCGTCGGGCTGGTGCGCGCCGAGGCGCGGGAACGGCGCCGATGGCTGCACGCCCACGACGGCGGGGGCCGACTCGCGCCAGCGCGCCGCCGGGCTGGGACGCGGTGACTGGTTGCGCGCGGCGGTCACGATGGTCGTCCGCTCGCCCACGGCGACCACGTCGGGATGGAAGCTCCGCGTCACGGTCAGTCGCGGCCGGTCGACGGTCACCGAGATCATGGCCGCGAGCGGCAGCACGGTGAGGAACACGCCGACGAACAGCACGTCGGTGCGGCCGAACAGCGCCGACGCGATGAGGGCCAGGACGCCGACGGCGCCGAGGGTCCAGCCGCGCGCAGTCGGGCGCGGCCGCTTCAGCGGCGACGAGGCGCGACCACGGCCCGGCACGCTAGCGCCCGGTTCCCCGCACCGGCGCAGACGAGCCGGAACCGACCGGGACGGGCGTCGACGAGACGATCCGGCGCACGATGTCCGCGATCACGGGCGCGCTCTCGTGGTGGTGACCGAGCGCACGGCTGGTGGGCAGGAGGCGGTGACCGAGCACCGGCACGGCCAGCGCGTCCACGTCGTCCGGGAGCACGAAGTCGCGGCCCGCCAGTGCGGCCATCGCCTTGGCGGCGCGGATGAGCTGCAGCGTGGCCCGCGGGCTTGCGCCGAGGCGGAGGTCGCGATCCTCGCGGGTCGCGCGCACGAGATCCACCGCATACTGCTTGACCGGCGTCGAGGCGAACACGCTGCGCGCGGTCACCATCATCGCCCGCAGCTCGTCCGACGTCACGACGGGACGGATGCGCGAGAGCGGGCTCGACGTGTCGCGGGTGGTGAGCATGGCGAGCTCGGAGTCCCCGTCGGGGTACCCCATCGCGATGCGGGCCATGAAGCGATCCCTCTGGGCCTCGGGCAGGGCGTACGTGCCCTCCATCTCGACCGGGTTCTGCGTCGCGACGACGATGAACGGCGCGGCGAGCGGATAGGTCGACCCGTCGACCGTCACCTGGCGCTCCTCCATGCACTCCAGGAGCGCCGACTGCGTCTTGGGGCTGGCGCGGTTGATCTCGTCGCCGATGACGATGTTCGCGAAGATGGCGCCCGGCTTGAACTCGAACCGCCGCTCCGCCTGGTTGTAGACCGACACGCCGGTCACGTCGCTGGGCAGCAGATCGGGCGTGAACTGGATGCGGCTGACGCTGCAGTCCACCGACTTCGCCAGCGACTTCGCGAGCATGGTCTTGCCGACACCGGGCACGTCCTCGATCAGCAGGTGCCCCTCGGCCAGCAGCACGACCAGCGCCGTCTGCACCGCCTCGTGCTTGCCGTCGATGACCGACTCCACGTTGGCGGTGATCTGCTCGGCAGCGCGGCGCAGCTCGTCCAGGCCCATGCCGGGGGCGGCGCCCGTCTCCTCCTCGGGCGCGACGGAGGACTCGGTGGGCTGGCGCGTCGCGTAGCTGTTCATGACTGGCCTCACGTCTCCTGGAGGTACTCGTGCACGGCCGGCGGCACGTACGGGCTGACGTCGCCGCCGAGGGCGGACACCTGGCGCACCAGCGAGCTCGACACGTGCGCGTTCGCCGGATTGGGCAGCAGGAACACGGTCTCCACATCGGCCAGGTGGCGGTTGACGATCGCCATCGGCGTCTCGTAGGTCACATCCACCTGCGAGCGGATGCCCTTCACCAGCACGTGGGCGCCGACGTCGGTGCAGTAGTCGACGAGCAGCCCGACGGACCAGGACGCGATGACGATGTTGCCGACGATCCCCGCGTCCTCGATCGACTTCTCGATGAGGGCGACCCGCTGCGCGATGGGCAGCAGAGCCGTCTTGTCGGGGTTGTGGACCACCACGACGTGGACTTCGTCCCAGATCCGGGCGGCACGCTCGATCACGTCGAGGTGCCCGAGGGTGACCGGGTCGAACGATCCAGGGACAACGGCGATCCTGTTCATAGACCTTCAGACTATCCCGCGGAAACCGGCATTTCGTTGTGAATCCGTTACCAACGGGTTTCGCCCGGATGGCGGTCCGGCGGCGCTAGGACTTGCCCAGGAACGCCCTCTCGCTCTCGTCCAGCCGGCGGGCGAGCGCGGCGGCGAGGGCGGGATGCTGCGCGAGCGCCGGGTCGCCCTCCAGCGTCTCCTCCGCCGCGACCCGGGCCTCGGCGATGAGCTCGCCGTCGGAGACCACCCGCAGCAGCCGCAGCGACGACCGGCCGCCCGACTGGCGACTGCCGAGCACGTCGCCCTCGCGCCGCAGATCGAGGTCGACGTTCGCGAGCTCGAAGCCGTCCAGGGTCGCGGCCACCGCATCCACGCGTTCGCGGGCCAGGCTGCCCTGCTCGGCGGCCGTGACGAGCAGGCACAGGCCCGGGATGTCGCCCCGGCCGACCCGGCCGCGCAGCTGGTGGAGCTGCGAGACGCCGAAGCGGTCCGCATCCAGCACCACCATCGCCGACGCGTTCGGGACATTGACGCCCACCTCGATGACGGTCGTCGCGATGAGCAGGTCGATGCTCCCCGCGGCGAACGACCGCATCACCTCGTCCTTCTCCTCGGACGGCAGGCGCCCGTGGAGGACGCCGATGCGGGCGTCGCGGAACAGCGGGTCGGCCCGCACCTGCGCGGCGACGGACTCGACGTTCGCGATCGGACGGGGCGGGGCGCCGTCGGCCGTCTCCTCGGGCGGTTCCGGGTCTTCGCCGTCGTCCTCGGCGTCCCTGCCCGAGATGGCCGGGCACACGACGAAGACCTGGCGGCCCTTCGCGATCTCCTCCGACGCACGCTCCCAGATGCGCCGCTCCCACCCAGGGCGGTCGGCGAGCGGCACCACGAAGCTCTCGATCCCCTGCCGGCCGGCCGGCAGCTGCGCGATGGTCGACACGTCGAGGTCGCCGAACACCGTCATCGCGACCGTCCGCGGGATGGGCGTGGCGGTCAGCACCAGAACGTGCGGCGGCGTCCCGCCCTTCGCCCGCAGCGCCTCCCGCTGCTCGACACCGAAGCGGTGCTGCTCGTCCACGACGACGAGCCCGAGGTCGAAGAACGTGACCGCCTCGCCCAGCAGGGCGTGCGTGCCGACGACGATGCGCGCCTGCCCCGAGACCGTCCGGAGCAGGGCGCGCTTGCGCTCGGCGGCGGAGAGCTGACCCGTGAGAAGGGTCGGCATCAGTTGCGCTGACAGGTCGGGGCCGAGCATCGCGGCGATCGAACGCAGGTGCTGCGCCGCAAGCACCTCGGTGGGGGCGAGCAGCGCGGACTGGCCGCCGGAGTCGGCGACGGCGAGCATCGCCCGCAGAGCCACGAGCGTCTTGCCCGAGCCGACTTCGCCCTGCACCAGCCGGTGCATGGCCGCGGTGCCGGCGAGGTCGCGTTCGATCTCGCCGCCGACCACATCCTGGTCCCCGGTCAGCGAGAACGGCAGCGCGGCGTCAAACCGCTCCAGCAGGCCGCCCGGTACCGCGACGCGCGGTGTGGCCGCGGCCTCCCGCGTCGCCGCCCGCTGCTGCAGCAGGGCCGCCTGCAGCACGAACGCCTCTTGGAACCGCAGCGAATCGCGCGCCCGCTGCCACTCGGAGTCCTTCTGCGGGCGGTGGATGCCCTCCAGCGCATCCCGGAACGGCACCAGCCCGCGCTCGACGACCACGGCGTCGGGGACGGGATCGGGCACGGACCCGAGCGCGTCGAGGGCCAGGCCGACCGCCTTCTGCACCTGCCAGCTCGCGACCGTCCCCGTCGCCGGGTAGATCGGGATGGGCGTCATCGCCCAGTCCTTCGCTGCGGCGCTGCCGGGGCTCACCGCGTTCTCGGCGTCCGGCTCGAACAGCTCGTAGTCGGGATGCGCCAGCTGCAGCGCGCCGCGGTAGGCGGAGACCTTGCCCGCGAAGATGCCGCGCACCCCCGGAACGAGCTCGCGTGAGCGCCACGCCTGGTTGAAGAACGTCAGCGTGAGGATGCCCTCGCCGTCCGAGATCTTCACCTCGAGGATGCTGCCGCGGCGCGCCCGCATCGGACGTTCCTGCACGCGCAGCACCTCGGCGATGATCGTCACGTTCTCGTCCAGCGGGAGGTTGGCGAGAGCCGTCAGCTCCCCGCGCTTCGCGTAGCGGCGCGGATAGTGGCTGAGCAGATCGGCGACGGTGCGCATCCCGAACGCCTTCTCGAAAGCCGACGCCGTGCGTCCGCCGAGCACTCCGGTCAGCCGGGTATCGAGGCCGACCGCGCCCGCGTCGGCGGACCCGGGGCCGGCCGGGGCGGAAGCGGAGGTCATGACTCGATCGTATGCGCCTCGTCCGACGTCTCGCCCGCACGCTCGGCGTCCCGTCGTTCGACGGCCGCGCCCAGGACGGCCAGCTCGTCCTCGACCGCCTTCTCCCCCGGGCGCTCGTCCTGCAGCCGCCGCTGCAGCGCCAGGGCCTCGTCGACGCGGCCGAGCTCACGCAGGGCCCGGCCGGTCGCCCACTGCGCGGCGAACCGCTGGTCGACTGTGCCGAAACGGTCGGCGTAGTCCGCCGCATCCTCGAACGACACCAGAGCGGCCTCGGCGTCGCCGTCGTCGAGGCGGGCCCAGCCGCGCAGGTCGTGGAGCACGACCCCCCAACGCAGGACGCGCGGGTCGCCGGTGGCGGCCAGGTCGGCAAGGCCCTCCTCGATCCACTGCTCCGTGTGCGGCCGGTCGGCCTCGGCCAGCGCGAGCGCGGTCTCGACCGCGAGGGCGATGTCCGCATCCCGCCGCGCAGCCCGGAGCGCCGCCTCCAGCAGCGGGACGGCCTCGTCGGGCCGATCGGCCGCGAGCCGGACGCGACCCCGTTCGAGCAGCACCCGCACCTCCAGCACGCCGTACGCGGGCTCCAAGGAGTCGAGCAGGGCCTCGGCCTCTTCGATGCGCCCCTGGAGGCCGAGCGCGCGGGCGCGCTGCGTCTGCAGCTCGGCCCGGACGACCTCCGATCGTGCCGGTTCGGCGGCGGCGGCGGCCAGCCGTTCGGCGGAGGCGATCGGGTCACCGGGGAGCCACAGGGCGTCGAGCTCTGCCTGCTCCAGGCGTTCCTCCATCTCCACATTCTGGCCGCTCGTCCCGCGCCGACGCTAGGCTCGTGGGGCTATGACCCGAATCGTCGCCGGCTTCGCCGGATCGCTCACCCTGCAGGTCCCGAAGAGCGGCACGCGCCCCACCAGCGACCGGGTGCGCGAGGCGATCTTCTCGGCCCTGGACGCGCGCGATGCCGTCCACGGAGCCCGCGTGCTCGATCTGTACGCCGGGTCAGGGGCGCTCGCGCTGGAGGCGGTGAGCCGCGGGGCCGCGTCGGCGGTGCTGGTGGAGAAGAACGCGGCCGCGGCACAGGTGTGCCGGCGCAATGCCGCCGCCGTCGCCGCATCCGCGCGTGCGGCGTCGCGGCACGCGCCGCACCCGCTGCCCGCGATCGACGTCCGGGCCGCGGCCGTGACGTCCTACCTGGCGGGCGCCTCGGGCCCGTTCGACGTCGTGTTCATCGACCCGCCCTACGACGTGGGCGACGGCGACCTGCACGAGGTGCTGACCGTGCTCGTCCCGCTGCTCGCCGAGGATGCCGTCGTCTGCGTCGAGCGCAGCGCCCGCGGCCCCGAGCCGACCCTCCCCGCCGGCCTCGCCCTCGAACGCCGCAAGGACTACGGGGAGACCGCGATCTTCTGGCTCTCCCCCGCTCCCGCGGCCTAGCCCGTTCGGCGGCTGACTAGCCGCGACCGCCGTCCCATTCGAGGTAGGGGTCCCAGCCGCCGCGCTCGGCGAAGGGGCGGCCGTCGACGAGCAGGCCCTCGCCTGCGCGCACGACGCCGACGCGGCGGAAGCCGCCGGGGAGCGGGACCTCGGGCGGGAACGCGGCGAACAGGCCGTGGTCCTCGCCGCCAGTGAGCGCTGCACCCAGGTCGGGGCCGAGGGCGGACGTGTCCAGGTCGATGGCGACTCCGCTCGCCTCCGCCACCCGCCGGGCGTCGAGGGCGAGGCCGTCGCTCAGGTCGAGCATCGCGGTGGCGCCGGCCTCAGCCGCAAGCGGTCCGTCGGCGATCGGGGGACGCGGCCGCAGCTGCGCGCCGACGGCCTCGGGATGTGCGGCCGCGACGGCGGCGAACCGCTCCGCATCCGGCTCGCCCACCGCATCCACCCCTTCCGCGAACAGGAGCCGCAGTCCGGTGGCGGCCTCCCCCAGCGCACCGGACACGGCCACGACATCCCCGGGACGGGCGCCGCTCCGCAGCACGGGTGCGCGACCCTCCAGGTCGCCGAAGGCCGTGACGGCGAAGGTCAGCGTCGCAGAGACCGACAGGTCGCCCCCGACGACACCGCAGCCCGGCGCCAGCTCGGCGCACGCCATCCGGAAGCCGTCGGCGACGCCCTCCAGCCAGGCGACCTCGGTCTCGGGAGGCGCGGCGATGGCCACGACCAGCGCGGTCGGCACGGCGCCCATCGCGGCGACATCGGACAGGTTCGTGGCGGCGGCCTTCCAGCCGAGGTCGACGGGGCCGGACCAGGCGAGACGGAAGTCCGGTCCGTGCACCATCATGTCCGTCGTCACGACGAACCGGCCGTCCGGGGCGGCGAGCACCGCGGCGTCATCACCCGGCCCGACCAGCGTCGCCCGGGACTCCGGGAGCCGCGGGAAGATGCGCCGAAGGGCCTCCCGCTCGGACGCCTCCCCGAGGGTGAGGCCGGCCGCGTCGCTCCCAGAGTTTCCCATGATCTGAAACGGTAGCCTGAAACCGATGTCCTCTCGTCGCCGTGCCCTGCCGGCCCTCCTGCTCGCCGGTGCCGCGCTGCTCCTCGCGGGATGCGCGCCCACCGTCTCGCTCGATCCCGCGTCCGACAGCAACGCGCCCGGATGCGCCGAGATCAGCGTGCGCCTGCCCGACACCGTGGCCGACAAGCCGAAGCGCGAGACGGATGCGCAGGCCACCGGCGCCTGGGGAGACCCGGCGGCTGTCATCCTGCGCTGCGGGGTGCCGCCGATCGGGGCGACGACGAAGCCGTGCGTGAACGTCAACGGCGTGGACTGGGTGCTCATGACCGACCCGGCGGCCAAGACGATCGTCTACCAGACGTTCGGCCGGACGCCGGCGACCGAGGTCATCATCGACCACGTCGCGGGCGTCTCGGACTCGTCGGTGCTTCCCGAGTTCGCCAGCGCCGTGCAGACGGTTCCGCAGACGCAGAAATGCCTGTCGACGCTCGACACCGACCCGACGGAGACCCCGGCGCCGTAACGGCTCTGCCGTCCCCCCGCGTGCAGAACGGAGGGCGAACCGGACTTCGCGGCCTCGAATACCTCCCTTTCGCGCTGGTTCCCGGCGTGTCGCGTGTCAGTTCCTCCCTTTCGGTCAGGTTCCGCGCGCTACGGGATGGGCGAATCGGAGGAACATGCATTCGGCGCGCCGGAGATCTGCGGGGAACGGAGGATGCGGGCGCTCTCAGACCCGGTGCGGCCTCCGTTTTGCGCGTGCGGGCGGGCGCCGCGCGCCTCAGGGGGCGGCGGGGCGCCGCTGAGGCAGCGGAGGACGGTGGGGCGGCGCTCAGCCGGGCGGAGGCCGGCGGGGCGCCGCTCAGGCGGCGGCGCGGGCCAGGGCGACCTGGATGAGTTCGTCGATGAGGGCCGGGTAGCTGAGTCCGCTCTCCTGCCAGCAGCGGGGGAACATGGAGATCGGGGTGAACCCGGGCATCGTGTTGATCTCGTTCACGACGAATCCGTCGGCGGTGAGGAAGAAGTCCACGCGCGACAGACCCTCCGCTCCGATCGCGTCGAAGGCGCGGATACCGAGGTCGCGCATCTCGGCCAGCTGGGCGTCCGTCAGGTCGGCCGGGCAGACCAGGTCGATGCCGGGCGCGTCCAGGTACTTGGCCGCGAAGTCGTAGAAGTCGCGCCCGCTCAGGACGATCTCGCCCGCGACCGACGCCCGCGCCGGCTCCCCCGGTCGGCCGCCGAGCACGGCGATCTCGACCTCGCGGCCGGTGACCATGGACTCGATCAGCACGTGGTCGTCCTCGGCTAAGGCGGTCGCCATGGCCTCATCCAGGCCGGACCAGTCGGTCACCTTGGTGACGCCGACGCTGGAGCCGGCGCGCGCCGGCTTGACGAATGCGGGCAGACCCAGAGACCGGACCTCGTCCCGAATCGCGTCTGCGTCGGAGCGCCACTCGAACGCGGTCACCGTGCGCCACGGCGCGACGGGGATGCCCGCCTGCTGCAGCACGGTCTTGGTGAAGTGCTTGTCCATCCCGAGCGCGCTCGCCAGCACGCCGCTGCCGACGTACGGCAGGCCGACGAGTTCGAGCAGCCCCTGGAGGGTGCCGTCCTCGCCCCACGGGCCGTGGAGGATCGGGAACACGATGTCCACGGCGCCGAGCGAGCGGCGCGAGCCGTCCGCCTCCACGACCGTGAGCTCCTTCGTGGCGACGCTGTCGGGCCACAGGATGCGCGTGCCGTTGTCCTCGACCTCCGGCAGCTTCTCGGCGTTCAGCGCGAAGCTGCCGGCGTCGTCCGGCTGGAGGGTGAAGGCGCCTTCGTGGGTGATCCCGACCGGGATGACGTCGTACCGATCGCGGTCGATCGCCTCAAGAACGCCCGCCGCCGTCGCGCAGCTGATCGAATGCTCGCTTGAGCGACCCCCAAAGAGAAGCGCGACCGCGACCTTGTCCGTCATCCAATGTCCTTTCGCCTTGCGGCTCGTCCGAATCCGTCGTGAGATGCGGCGCGATGTCCTTCGGATCGAGCGTACCGGCGAGCACCTGGCTCACCTGACGGACGATCGGCATGTCCACCCCGCGCGCTTCGGCCAGGCTCAGGATGGGCGCCACCGAGGCCAGCCCCTCCGCGGTCTGGTCCATCTGCTTCACGACGTCGTGGAAGCCGTAGCCCTGGCCGAGCAGGCGCCCGGCGGTGTTGTTGCGGCTGAGCGGCGACTCGCAGGTCGCGATCAGGTCGCCGAGCCCCGCGAGGCCGGAAAGCGTCTCGGGCTGTGCGCCGTACGCCACCGCGAAGTCGGTCATCTCGACCAGGCCGCGCGTGATGATCGAGGCCTTCGTGTTCTCGCCGTACCCGACGCCGTCGACGATCCCGATGGCCACTGCGATGAGGTTCTTGAGCACGCCGCCGAACTCGGTGCCGATCACATCGGTGTTGACGAAGCTGCGGAAGTAGCGGTTGGTCGCCGAGATCGCGACGGCCTGGGCGGTCTCGAGGCTCGCCGACGAGACGACCGCCGCCGTGGGCTGCTCGCGGGCGATCTCGAGCGCGAGGTTGGGACCGGAGGCGACCGCGATCCGCTCGGGCTCGATCGGCAGACCCTGGGCGATCACCTCGCTCATCCGCAGGCCGGTGCCCTTCTCGACGCCCTTCATCAGGCTCACGACCACCGTCTCCGGCCCGAGGAACGGGATCATCGCCTCCAGGTTCGAGCGGAGGGTCTGGCTGGGGATCGAGACGAACACCTGCTCCGCATCCCGCATCGCCTCGCCGAGACGTGCGGTGGCGCGGAGGTTGCGCGGGAGGTTGATGCCCTCCAGGTAGTCGCTGTTGCGCTTGACCTCGTTGATCTCGCGGGCGATCTCCGGCCGGCGCGCCCACAGCACGACGTCCGAGCCGCCGTCGGCGAGGATCTTCGCGAACGTGGTGCCCCAGCTTCCGGCGCCGAGGACGGCGATGCGGCGCGGACGGGCGACGGGGGGCTTCACTGCTCTAGCCATCGAAGCGGCCCGTCTCCTTCTGGTCGTGCTTGGTCGGATCCCAGCGCTCGGCCGGGGCCTTCTCGCCGCGGAGGTCTTCGAGCAGGGCCGTGATCGCATCCATGATGACGGCGGTCGCCTCGGTGAGGGTGGAGTTGTCGAGGGGACGGCCGCGGAACGCCGAGAGGTCGACCGGGTCGCCCACCTTGACGTCGATCGTCTTGCGCGGGAACCAGCTGATCTTCTTGGCGTAGCGCGCCATGACCTGCTGGGTGCCCCAGTGCGCGATCGGGATGACCGGGAGGTCCTGCTCCAGCGCCATCCGTGCCGCGCCGCTCTTGCCGCGCATCGGCCACATGTCCGGGTCGCGGGTGAGCGAGCCCTCGGGGTAGATGATGACGATCCGCCCCTCCTCCGCGATCTTCAGCGCGGCCTCGAGCGGCGCGGCGCCGCGGGCGCTGCCGCCGCGGGAGACGGGCACCTGCCCGGACTTACGCAGGAACCAGCCGAGCACGGGGACCTTGAACAGGCTGTCCTTGGCGAGGAAGCGCGGCAGGCGCCCCAGCTTCCACGAGACGATGCCGATCATGACCGGGTCGATCTCGGTGTAGTGGTTCGGCGTGAGGATGAACGCGCCGGTGCGCGGAAGTTTGTCGCCGTCCACGATCCGGAACCGCGCGAGCAGGCTTCCGATCGGGATGATGAGTCCGGCGAGGACCCAGAAGATGGAGGGACGGCTCTTCTCGGAGCGCTGCTTCTTCGGAGGCGTCACGGTTTCAGGCACCATCCCATTATCCGCGACCCGGCATGGCGCGAGGCGCATGCCGGGCCGCGGGAGGGCTCATCCCGCCACCCGGACCGGACGGAGGTCGAGTCCGGGGATGCCCTCGAAGTCGTCCGGATTGCAGGTATGGAGCGGAAGATCGCGCGAGATCGCCGTCGCCGCGATGAGCGCGTCGAATGCACGCGCTGACGGCTTGCGACCCGCGTCGCGGAGGGACTGGGCGACGTGCGCGAATGCCCGCGCCGCCGCCGAATCGAAGGGGATGGGATCGAAATCCGCCTCGGCGAGCTGCAGATGCGCCTGACGGGCGGCGCGCTCGTCCGCGCTCTTGGCCACGAGAGGACCCACGGAGAGCTCCGCGAGCGTGATGGCACTGATCGACGGGATGTCCGGAAGCTCGCCCGGGTCGACCCGGGCGAGCAGGATCAAGGTCGACGTATCGAGCAGACCCGGCTGCATCACCATGCCTGGTCGACGATCTCGTCGATGTCAGCCCGGAGCGCCAGCGGGTCCACCGTCGGCAGCGTCCGTCGTTCCGCGATCAGCACGGACAGGGCACGGCCCGGCGCGGACAGCGGTGACAGCTCGGCCACCGCCGTCCCGTCACGCGTGATGGTCAGGTGTTCTCCGCGCGCGACCCTGTCGAGGATATCGCCGCCGTGGTTGCGTAGATCTCTCACGCTGACAGTCTCCATGAGGAGACTGTATCACGGGTGAGACAGCACCGGATCTGTGGATAAGCCGGCGGCCCGACTCAACCCTCCATCGTGAAGTCGGCGCCGAGGAGCTCCAGCTTGGTGATGAAGTTCTCGTAGCCACGGCTGATGATGCCGACGTTGCTCACGGTCGAGCGGCCTTCGGCGGTCAGCGCCGCGATGAGGTGGCTGAAGCCGCCGCGGAGGTCGGGGACCTCGATGTCGGCGCCGGTCAGCTGCACCGGCCCCATGATGACCGCGGAGTGGTTGAAGTTGCGCTGGCCGAAGCGGCACGGGTGGCCGCCCAGGCACTCCTTGTGGACCTGGATCTTGGCACCCATGTCGTTGAGCGCGTCCACGAAGCCGAAGCGCTGCTCGTACACGGTCTCGTGGACGATCGACACGCCCTCGGCCTTGGCGAGCGCCACGACGAGCGGCTGCTGCCAGTCGGTCATGAAGCCGGGGTGCACGTCGGTCTCGATCACGACGGGCTTCAGCGGGCCACCCGGGTGGAAGAAGCGGATGCCGTCGTCGTGGATCTCGAACGCGCCGCCGACCTTGCGGAAGACGTTGAGGAAGGTCAGCATCTCGGGCTGGCGTGCGCCGCCGACGTAGATGTCGCCGCCGGTCGCGAGCGCTGCGGCGGCCCAGCTGGCGGCCTCGTTGCGGTCGAACAGCGCGGTGTGGCTGTAGCCCTCGAGGCGGTCGACGCCCTCGATGCGGATCACGCGGTCGGTGTCGACCGAGATGATCGCGCCCATCTTCTGCAGGACGTTGATGAGATCCATGATCTCGGGCTCGATCGCCGCGCCCTTCAGCTCGGTGATGCCCTCCGCGCGGACTGCGGTGAGCAGCACCTGCTCGGTCGCGCCGACGCTCGGGTACGGCAGCTCGAGCTTGGCGCCCTTGAGGCCGTTCGGGGCCGTCATCCGGATGCCGCTCGGCAGCTTGTCGACGATGGCGCCGAACTTGCGCAGCATCTCCAGGTGGTAGTCGATCGGACGGTCGCCGATGCGGCAGCCGCCGAGGTCGGGGATGAACGCCTCGCCCAGCTTGTGCAGCAGCGGGCCGCAGAACAGGATCGGGATGCGGCTGGAGCCGGCGTGCGCGTCGATGTCGGCCATGTGCGCCGACTCGACCGCGCTCGGGTCGAGCAGGAGCTCGCCCTCCTCGGCGCCGTCCGTCACCTTCACGCCGTGCACCTCGAGCAGCCCGCGGACCACGCGGACGTCGGAGATGTCGGGAACGTTCCGCAGAACGCTCGGACCTTCACCGAGGATCGCGGCGACCATCGCCTTCGTGACGAAGTTCTTGGCGCCGCGGACCTCGATGCGGCCCCGCAGGGGGATGCCGCCGTTGATCGTGATGCGGTCGCCCTTGAGGCCGACGCGCGCTCCAGCTGCCTGGGCGTCCTGAAGAAGTGAGTTCAAAGTTTCACCGGGAGGGTCGTGGGCCGCCAGCTCGCGCGGCCCGATTCGTATTCGGAGATGAGCGCTTCGTCGCGCAGGGTGAGGGCGATGTCGTCCAACCCTTCGAGCAAACGCCAGCGAGTGTAGTCGTCGATGTCGAAAGACACCTGGACTTCCCCGACGGTCGCAGTCTTGGCAACCAGATCCACGGTCGCGGCTATTCCCGGCTGCGCTTCGATGGCCTCCCACAGCCGCTCGGCGTCCTCCTCGGAGATCACGCCGGTGAGCAGGCCCTGCTTGCCCGAGTTGCCGCGGAAGATGTCGGCGAACCGGGGGCTGAGTACGACCCGGAAGCCGTAGTCGCGCAGCGCCCACACGGCATGTTCGCGTGACGAACCCGTGCCGAAGTCCGGGCCGGCGACGAGCACCGTGGCGCCCGCGTACTCGGGGCGGTTGAGGATGAAGTCCGGGTCCTGGCGCCACGCATGGAAGAGGGCGTCGTCGAAGCCGGTCTTGGTGACGCGCTTGAGGAACACCGCCGGGATGATCTGGTCGGTGTCGACGTTGCTGCGCCGGAACGGGACGGCCGTTCCGGTGACGGTCTCGAACTTCTCCATCAGGCGCCCACCTTCTCTCCGACGCGCGTATCCGTGCCGCCATCCTGCGGCGTGTCGTCGCCTTCGTGCTCGAGGTCCCACGGGCTGGACAGCGTGCCGCGGATCGCGGTGGCCGCGGCGACCAAGGGCGAGACGAGGTGGGTGCGGCCGCCCTTGCCCTGGCGGCCCTCGAAGTTGCGGTTGGAGGTGGAGGCGCAGCGCTCCCCCGGAGCCAGCTGGTCGGGGTTCATGCCCAGGCACATGGAGCAGCCGGCGAACCGCCACTCCGCGCCGAACTCCTCGACGATCTTGTCGATCCCCTCGGCCTCGGCCTCGATGCGGACGCGGGCGGAGCCCGGGACGACCATCACGCGCACGTTGTCGGCCTTCTTGCGGCCCTTGATGATGGATGCGAACGCGCGCAGGTCTTCGATCCGGCTGTTGGTGCACGAGCCCATGAAGACCGCGTCCACCGGGATGCTCTTCATCGGCGTTCCAGGCTCGAGGTCCATGTACTCCAGCGCCCGCTCGGCAGCGGCCCGCTGGTTCGGGTCGGCGATGACCGCCGGATCCGGAACGGCCTGGCTGAGGGAGACGCCCTGACCGGGGTTGGTGCCCCAGGTGACGAACGGCTCGATCTCGTCCGCGTCGAGGTAGACCTCGGCGTCGAACACCGCAGCGTCGTCGGTCTGCAGCGTCTTCCAGTAGGCGACCGCCTCATCCCAGTCGGCGCCCTCCGGAGCGTGGGGGCGGCCCTTCAGATAGGCGAACGTGGTCTCGTCGGGCGCGACCATGCCCGCGCGGGCGCCGGCCTCGATCGACATGTTGCAGATCGTCATCCGGCCCTCCATGGAGAGCGCGCGGATCGCGCTGCCGCGGTACTCGAGCACGTAGCCCTGGCCGCCTCCGGTGCCGATCTTGGCGATGACGGCCAGAATGATGTCCTTCGCGGTCACGCCGGGCCGCAGCTCGCCCTCGACCGTGATCGCCATGGTCTTGAACGGCTTCAGCGGCAGCGTCTGGGTGGCGAGCACGTGCTCCACCTCGCTGGTGCCGATGCCGAACGCCATCGCGCCGAACGCGCCGTGCGTGGACGTGTGCGAGTCGCCGCAGACGACTGTGATGCCCGGCATGGTGAGACCGAGCTGCGGGCCGACCACGTGGACGATGCCCTGCTCGACGTCGCCCAGCGAGTGCAGCCGGATGCCGAACTCCTCGGCGTTGCGGCGCAGCGTCTCGATCTGGGTGCGGCTGGTCAGGTCGGCGATCGGCTTGTCGATACCGATGGTGGGCGTGTTGTGGTCCTCGGTCGCGATCGTCAGATCGGGACGGCGGACCGGGCGCCCGGCCATCCGCAGACCGTCGAAGGCCTGCGGGCTGGTGACCTCGTGGACGAGGTGCAGGTCGATGTAGATGAGGTCGGGCGAACCGTCCTCGCCCTTGCTGACCAGGTGGTCGTTCCAGACCTTCTCGGCCAGTGTCAGCGGCCGGGAGGTGGGTTCGATGGTGCTCATGTTCTGCGAACTCCTTAGCGTGTGAACGGATCAGCCGTCGACGGACTCCGCGGCGAGAGTGGCCTGATGTCTAGGACTCGCCGCGGCGGCTAAGGAGGAGAAGACCCGCGTACACGAGTGACAGGCTATCACCCGAGCGGCGTCGGTCCCGGTCAGGAGCGTTCGGCGCGGACGCGGAGATCGCCGAGCAGGAGCTCGCTGCCGGGAGCGACGGGGACGGGCTCCCCCGCCGGGATCCGGACACCCGCGATGGTGACGCCGTTGGTCGAGTGGAGGTCGATCACGGTGAGGGCGTCGCCGTCCGGGAGCAGCGCGGCGTGGGTCTTCGAGACGGTGGAGGCGGGGTCGTCGAGGGCGATGAGTTCAGCGTCGGCGGCACCGGCGGGCGCGGCGGCGGTGGACGGGTTGCGGCCGAGGAGGAGCGGGCGGGTCACCGGGAGGGTGCGGTCACCGGGCAGGCGCAGCCGCCAGACCGGACGCGCGGGCACGACCGGACCGCCGGGGCCCGGTGGCGGGGTGAACGCGGGCAGCGGGCGACCGGGTGCCGGCTCCCGGTCGGCCGGCGCCGGCGGACCCGGGCGCCGGTCCGGGACGCGCGGGGCGTCCGGCGACGGCGTGGGCTCTGGCCGCGACGGGATGAGACCGGGCGGAGGCACGATGAACCCGCTGTCGTCCATGCGCCCCACTATACGAGGGGGCTCAGGCGCGACGCGGTCGCCGGTAGCGGAAGGCGGCGAGGCGCGCGCGCAGCGGCCCGGCGGCCTTCGTGGCCCGAGCCAGCGTGTCGTCCGTCGTGTTCCAGGCCCGGGTGACGCGCTCCTCGGTGACGACCGACCCGTCGAAGACGGCGGCGTCGACGTGGTGCGCGAGCGCGCGCAGGCCGTCGTCGGGAACCGGCAGGCTCTGCGCACGCGACTGCTCCTCGAGCGCGTCCGCCGTCCGGATGCGCGTCGCCCTCTCGGGAATCGTCAGCCCGAGTTCGGCGTAGCGGTCCGTCAGCTCGTCCCACGCGCCGGCGGCACGCCGGTCGGGAGGACCCGTCATCTCCCGCCGGCGCCGTCGTCGGCGCTTGAGCGCCGCCACGATGAGCAGCGGAACGAAGTACGCCAGCAGCGGGATGCCGATCACGCCGAACACCACCCAGGCCCAGATGGGGATCTGGAACGGCTTCGCCTTGTCCTTGGGGTCGTTGTCCTTGGTCTTCACCGGCGTCAGCAGGTCTTCCGCGCGCGGGTCGGCGGGCGGAGGCTGCCGCACCTGCGGCTGCGGTTCGAGCTTCGGCTTGGTGGTCTGGTTCTTCGGGGCGTCCGTCTTGGTCGGCGTCGGGAAGAACGGCACCCAGCCGACGCCGTCGAACGCGACCTCGTCCCAGGCGGTCACATCGTCGCCGGTGACCGTGGTGGTGTTGCCCGTCACTTTCGGCGCGAACCCCATCACAACGCGGGTCGGATAGCCGAGACGCCGGGCCATCAGGGCGAAGGCGCTCGCGTACTGCTCCTGGTCGCCGACCATCGGCGACTTGGACAGCAGGTCCGTCATCCGGTCCGCGCCCTGACCAGCCCGGGAGGGGACGGGGTCGGAGGCCCGGCCATGGCTGAGGTAGCCGAGCGATTTCAGCGAGCGCTCGATGTTCCGCAGCTTCTGGATGGCCGTGTCGGCCGAGCCCGCGTACTCCTCGGCCTTCGCAGAGACGACGTCGGGCACGTTCGTGACGGGAGGTAGCGTGAGCTTCGCCGGAGGGACCTTGGCGAGCGCGCGGTCGTTCGGCACCTTCTGCGCGGTCGCGCCGACGGTGTAGGTGAGGCCGTCGCGCACGCCGCTCGTAACGGCCGCCGTCCCGGTCGCCGTGTTGACGCGCACGGTGGCCGCCGGATCCTGGCCGGTGTGCTCGTCGAAGGTCAGGCGGTTCGTGTAGCCGAGGGTCGGCAGCCAGACGTCCGAGTAGCCCAGCACGTCGATGGCCGCGGTGGACGACGCCCCCGCCGTGAACAGCGGCGGCTTCGGGATGGTGCTGCCCAGCAGTTCGAAGGCGCCGGACGCGTCCGCGTCGCTGCCCGGAGAGGCGACCGACCAGACCACGCCGTCGTAACTGTCCATCGTCGCCAGCCGGATGACCTGACCCTGTCTGAGGCCGGTGACGGTGAAGAGCTTCGTCTTCTGGAGGTTCTTGGTGTACTTGCGGAAGCCGGCGAGCGGGCTCGGATAGTCGAGCGGGTCGAACGGCGGCGTGATCTCGTCCCGCACGACGAACCGGGAGGCCGCGGGCGGCGCGAGGACCGACCCCGCCAGCGCGCCGACCAGCACGGCGCCGAGGACGACCACCGCCCCGCCGAGCAGCCGGCTGCGGCGGACCGCGGAGTCGGTCTCCACCCGGTCCCGGGCGAATCGGGCGCGGCGCCACGACAACCAGACCAGCGCGATAGCGGCGAAGAGGATGCCGCGGAGGCCGGCAAAGAACGGGTCGCGCGTCCCGAGCAGGATCGCCGCGAGGAGCAGCAGCGCCGGGCCGATCAGGAGGACAGCGGCGCGGCCGGCGGAGGGGCGGCGGACGCGCGGCAGCCACCGGACGGCGAGGGTCACGGACACCAGGGAGACGAGCCATCCGGCGACGTACGGCACGACGGCCACGTAGGGCGGCGCCTCCAGCGGCGCCTGCAGCGTGACGGCGTCCGACCATCCGAAGACCGCCCCCAGCACGAGACCGGAGAGGCTGTCGAGCGACGGGAGCACCCCGTAGATCGCAAGACCGGGCAGAGCGAGCGGCGTGCCGAGCAGGAAGTACGCGGCCAGCGCGATGACGACGGTGAGCGGCCACGACAACCGGAACAGGCGGCCGAGCAGCGCGACTCCCCCACCGACCACGATGCCGCCGACGGCCGCCGGCGCGAAGGCGTAGTGGCCGAAGGCCGGCTCGAAGCCGACGACGGCGACCAGGCTCAGCAGCGTGAGCACCGCGACGTCGACCCAGGTCGTCGCCGGCAGCGTGTCGAGCAGCGGTGCCGTCGCGGTGGCGCGGGCCGTCGAGTCGCCGCCCGTCGACGCTCGTCGCCCCGTCCCGGTCGCGGCGGTCATCGGCCGGCCCGCTTCAGCAGGGCCGGCAGCTCCGGCAGCGCGGACACGGTGATGAGCATCGAGCGGCCGAGCCGCGCGAGCCGCGGCTCCCCCGCCTCGTCGACGCGGATGACGATCGTCTCGGTGTCCGCACCCCACAGGGCTGCGGCGCCGCGCAGCTCGGCGGGGTCGACCTGCGAGCCCGCGACGGTCACGGCGAGGCTCGGCGCGGCCAGCCGGAGCGTGGCCTGGCGCAGGAACTCGCGAATGCTCGGGTGCGCCCCCTCCACCGGCTGGATGCGGCACGAGTCGTCGAGCAGCGCCGTCGGCGTCGCCACCCGCATCGGGCCGCCCTGCCACACCGCGTCGATCTCGGTCTCCTCGCGGATCACCTGGCAGCCGATGGAGGCCATCACGGAGACGCCGAGCTCGAACTCCTCGTCGGAGGCGAAGTGCGGCCGCTCCGCGTCGAACGCCAGCAGGAGCTGCGACCGACGCGTCTCCTGGTACTGCCGGACCATCAGCTGCCCGGTCCGCGCCGACGTCCGCCAGTGCACGTTCCGGATGTCGTCACCGGGCTCGTACGTGCGCAGCGCGTGGAACGCGAGGTCGCTGTCCGTGATGACCTTGGTGGTCTGCCCCTCGAGGTCGCGGACCAGGCCACGCGCGGTGGCGGCGAGGCGGACGGTCTTGGGATGCACGAACAGCTCGATCTGGTCCGTCCACTGGTTCGTCCTTCGCAGCAGCCCCAGCTGGTCGCCGCGCACCGAGATCGCGGGACCGGCGAGGATGAGCGCCCGCCGCGCCGTCGGGACGGCGAACAGTTCCTCCGTCTCGGCGCCCGGCGCGAGTCGCGGGATGGTGAAGTCGGCCTGGCCTTCGCCGACGGGAAGCTCCATCCGCGTGGGCAGCACCGGCCGCGTCCCGCTGTTGGCGACGGTCAGCCGGCCGAGCGCGCGGTCGCCCGCCACGACGCGTCGCGGGTTGAGCTCGATGCCGACCCGGTAGGTCGACCGCCCGAAGACGAAGGCCGTCGCGATCACGACAGCGGCGACGAGCGTCGCCGCGATGAACGCGAACTCCGCCCAGCCGAGCCACACCGCGAGAACGATGGAGACGACGGCCGAGGCCAGCACGATCCAGCCGAGCGTGCTGACGACGCCCACGACCGGGCGGACGCGCGCGCCGATCACCCGCCCGAGTGGCGCCACCCGGCCACCGATGCGGCCGGCCGCGCGCCCGACCGCCGCGCCGACCTGGGACGCGGCGATGCGCGCCTGATCGGTCGCCGACGCACGGCGGCGCCGGGCGCGGGCGGGGCTGTCGGTGGTCATGTTCGCGTCCTGTCGAATGTCGGGCGGATCGGGGGCGAAGGCGGCTCAGGCGGCCCGGTAGGCCGGCGGCGTGGCGGACGCGACGGCCCGCTCCACCACGTCGGCCGCCGTCACTCCGGCGAACTCCGACTCGGGGTCGACGATCACGCGGTGCGCGAGCACCGGCAGGGCGAGGTCGCGGATGTCGTCGGGCGTCACGTAGGTGCGCCCGGCGGCGATCGCCCAGGTCTTCGCGGCACGGGCGAGCGCCAGGGCGCCGCGGATGCTCACGCCGAGGGCCGAGTCCTTGTCGTCGCGCGTGGCGGTGACGATCTCGCTGAGGTACCCCATGACGCTGGCGTCGGTGTGCACCTCGGAGGCGAGCTGCGCCAGCGTCGACACCGAGTCGGCGGCTATGATCGGCCGCACCGCGGACGCCCGCGCCCGGTTGGACGAGTCGAGCAGCAGGTCGACGGTGGTCGCGTGATCCGGGTACCCGAGCGAGGTCTTGATGAGGAAGCGGTCGAGCTGGGCCTCGGGCAGCGAGTACGTGCCCGCCTGCTCCACCGGGTTCTGCGTGGCGATGACGATGAACGGCGAGCCGACGGGATGCCCGACGCCGTCGACGGTGACCACTCCCTCTTCCATCACCTCGAGCAGCGCTGACTGCGTCTTGGGGCTGGCGCGGTTGATCTCGTCGGCGAGGACGACGGTCGCGAAGATCGGCCCCGCGTGGAACTCGAAGCGACCGGTCGACTGGTCGTAGATGGTCACACCCGTGACGTCGGACGGCAGCAGGTCGGGCGTGAACTGGATGCGCGACTGCGTGCCCTCGACCGTGTTGGCGAGCGCCTTCGCGAGGACCGTCTTGCCGGTGCCCGGCACGTCCTCCAGCAGCACGTGCCCGCCGGAGAGCATCGCCGTGATCACCAGCCGGATGCTGTGCTCCTTGCCGAGGATCGCCTTATCCACGTTCCCGACGAGTTGCGCGAACGCCCCGGCGAACCAATCCGCCTGCTCCTGTGTGACTGCCACTGCTTATCTCCCTACTTGGACCAGTCCTGGACACTGCTCTGGACACCGCCGACCACCACGTACGCCCCGGGGTACCCGCACCACGGCTCGATGCTGCTGTTGGGGTCGCCGTGATAGTGCCCGTACCCGCTGCCGTTGGTGGTGATCGTCCGGGTGGACAGCGTGCTCCCATTGCAGTGCACCTGCATGCTGAACGACGAGTTCGCCTTGAAATCGTGGAGAGTCACGTCGTACGTGTAGCTGTGCACATATCCGGGCTTGAGGTCGCCCTTCGCCAGGTCGACCGAGGGCGACGGCGGAGGCGGGTCGTTCACCTGGACGGTGTTCGACGTGGAGGCCGGGCCCTTCTTCCCACCCGGGTTCTCCGCGTACACGTCGAACGAGTACTTTCCGGCGCCCTTGTTGTTGACCTTGGCGGACGTAGCGGTGGTGCTCGTCCAGCTTCCGCCGTTGAGTCGCCAGTAATAGGTCGCCCGGCCGCCGCCGGTGCCGTTCGGATCGGACAGCGCGTTCCAGCTCAGGGTCAGGTCGCTCGGCGCGTTCCCGCTGCTGCTGATCTTCGCGCCGCCGACGGCCGTGGGGGTGCCGTACGGGGTGACCGCCGGGCTCGGCGCCGACTGCTCGCTCCACCCGTCCGCGTTCTGCGCGCGGACCGTGAAGGAGTACGACTTGCCGTTGGTGAGGCCGCCTATCGTGACATCCCCGACCGACTGCGTCGTGACGGTGTGCGTGCCGTCCGTGACCTGGTAGTTCGCGATCGGCTTCCCGTTGTCGGCGGGCGCCTTGATCGCCACGGTCACTTTTCCATCGCTCGCCCGGGGATTCGTCGGGGCGCTCGGCTTGGCGGGCACGTCGTGGATCGTCACCCGCAGCTGACCGATGGCGGATGCCGTCCGCTTCGGGTCCTTCGTCGCGTCCTCGACGTGGTACACGACGTTCACGGCACCGATCGCCGCGCCCGACGAAGCGCTGACGCTGATCGACGAGCCGGTGTGGGTGACGGTGACGCCCGACGGCGCACTCTGCGCCTTCGCGTCCGTGATCGTCAGCGCCTGCCCCGGGAACGGGTTCACCCACTGGTCGTCACCGGCCGCGCCGTTGAGCGTGGCGGTCTGCCCGCGCTTGACCTCCTCCGTCTGCGGCGGGTTCTTCTGCGTCGCCACCGGGCGGCTGGAGCTCACGACCTGCACGTTCACCGTGCCCTGGATGGTGTGGGTGCCCGAGCTGATCGTCACCGGGATGGATGCGGTCTCGCCCGCCTGGGTGCCGAGCGGCGCCGACAGGGTCAGCGTCGACCCGCTGAGGGAGGACTGGATCTTCGGGTTGGGCGACGTTCCGCCGGAGTAGGTGAGCTTGTTCAGGATGTCGGGGTTCGGGTGGAAGCTCGACGCCCGCAGGTCCACCGAGAGCGGCGCCTCCCCCGGCTCGATCTTCTCGCTGGGCGAGGTGAACGTCGGCGCCACGTCGGACTGGTCGGGCTCCCCCACGGTGATCGGGAGCACGAGCGTGGTGATGCGGTCCGCGGTCGTTCCCGACTCGCGTCCGTCGTTCACCTTGAAGGTGATCGCGGCCGGCCCGCGGTATCCCTTCGCCGCCGTGAACCTCAGCGTCTGCTCGTCGTCGTACGACGACCCGCCCGCGCTGTTCGTCGCGCTGACGCCCGAGGCGCCGGTGAGCTTGTACCCGCGGCCGGAGGGCACGGTGAGGATGTCGGACAGCTTCCAGCTCTTGGATCCGTCGGCCTGCACGATCTGCTGCGGCAGTCCGTCGCGGAGTCGGGGCGGCGCGGTCGCGTCGCCCTTCGGCGGGACCACGACGAACGCGGTACCCGTCAGCGAGGTCACCGGGTCGGTCAGCGTGTAGGCGATCGCGATCCGCTGCTCCCCCGGCGTCACGGTCAGGGTGCCGTCGTCGCCCACCGTCGCCGCCCCGGCGTTCGGGCCGGTGACGCCCACCTTCAGCGCGTCGACGAGCCCGGAGGGGTTCGTCGCGCCGTCGAGGACGTTCACCTTCACGCTGGACTTGTTCGCGACCTCGTCGGCCTCGAGCACGTGGTCGACCGCGGTCGGCGGCACGTCCTTCGCGTTCGGCGTGACCGTGACCTGGATGAACGCGCTCGCGACACCACCCTGACCGTTCGTGATCTGGTAGCGGACGACGAACGAGCCCTCGTCCTTCGGCGCGGTGACGAGGACGATCTTGCCGTGCACGGACGCCTTCAGGCCCTCGTCCACCTGGAGCAGCTTCTTCTGCAGGGCGATGGCGTAGCCGTTCGGGTCCGAGTCGTTGTCGAGCACCGGCACCGCGATCGTCCGGCCGGGCTTGACCTGCACGGGGTCGTTGACGGCGATCGGCGGCCGCACCTGGTCCGGGCGCGGGATGACGGCGATTGAGACCGTGCCGGTGGCCGTCTTCCCGTAGGTGTCCTTCACCTGATACGTGAAGGTGTCCGTACCCGCCGAGTCCGGGTAGGCCTCGTAGGTGAAGGACCGGCTGGTCGAGTCGGAGATGCGCCCCAGCGTCGGCTGGGTGGCGAGGCCCGAGAGGGTGACCGAGTCGCCGTCCGGGTCGATCCCGTCGAGGGGCACGTCGACGGGAACCGAGGAGCCGGCGAAGGCGCGCACCGTCAGCGGCGTGGGCTGCGGCGCACGGTCTGACCCCTTGTCGGGCGCCTCGACGACGAACGTGACCGTCGCCTGCGCCTTCTGCCCGTACTTGTCGGTGATGCCGTAGACGACGTTGTACTGGCCGGGCGTCCTGGGCGCCTGGTACCGGACGGTCTCGCCGCTGACGAACGCGGTCGCGCCGTCGCCGGCGGCGGACGCATCCCGGAGCTGCGCATCCAGCGTGAACGGAGCGTTGTCGGGCGAGTAGTCGTTGTCCATGACGGACACGGTCGCGACGTCGCCCGCACGGACCGGCACCTGGTCGTCGACGGCGACCGGGGGCTGGTGCTGCACCAGCGGCGGGACGGGGACGACCGTGATCCCGGCCGTCGCCTGCGCCACGCCATCGGAGACGACGTATGTCAGCTGCACCTGCTGGGTGAGCACCGTGGGAGCGGTGATCTTGACGACCGCATTGTCGAGCACTTCGACGTTGAGGTCCTGGGCGCCCTTGCCGACCGCGACCGAGCGCACCGCCAACACGCGGCCGGACGGCGACACGTCGTTGTCGAGCACCGCGACCGAGGTCGGCTCCCCCGGCCGCACATACGCTTTGTCGGTGACCGCGATCGGCGGCGCCTCGCTGGCCCCCTGCGCCGCGATGTCGACGCGGGCGAGGCCGGTCGTCGTCTTCGGGCCGGCGCCGAGCGTGTAGTCGACGTAGTACTGCCCCGGGGCATTGCTCTTGACCGTGATGGTGCCCTTGGTGGCGTCCGAGGTCACCTGGGCGCCGGAGCCGTCCAGGGACGCGCCGACGAGCGTCAGCGGCTCGCCCGACGGCGACTGGTCGTTGTCGAGCGGATGCAGCACGACCGGCCGCCCGGTGAAGCCGTCCGCGAAGTCCGTGACCGCGACCGGGTCGAGCGTGCCGGCCGGCTTGACCGTGACGATCAGGCTGCCGGTCGTGGACGCGCGGCCATCCGAGACCGTGACCCGCACCTCCTTCGACCCGGCCTGGCCGGTCTTGCTCGTGAAGGTGACGTCGCCGTTCGGCTTGAAGCGCACGTCGTCCTCGGTGGTCGCCGTCGCGGCCACCAGGCTGAGGTCATCCCCATCCGGGTCCAGCCAGTCGTTCAGGACGTTGTAGGCGACCGACTGGCCGACCTCGGTCTGGGCGGTGCTCGAGCGGGTGGAGGCGGGGGCCGTGTTCTCGGCCGGCTGCTTGAGCGTCGCATCCACCTGCGCCCCGGCGGTGCCCCCGCGGCCGTCGTCGACGGAGTACCGGAACGAGATCGTCCCGCTCAGACCCTCCTTCGGCGTGAACTGGATGGCGCGCCCGCCTTCGACCAGCTGCAGCACCCCCTGTGCGGCGGGAATGGCCGAGACGTCCGAGATGGTCAGGACGTCGCCGTCCGGGTCGGTGTCGTTCGCCAGCACGTGCAGCACGGTGGAGCGGCCGGGCCTGACGCCGTACGCGTCGTTCACCGCGACCGGCGGCCGGTTGACCTCCGTGCGCTGCGCCAGCGTGTCGGCGAAGGACTGCACCACCGGCTTCTCCTCGCCGGTGTCGCCCTGCACGGTGGTGTCGTTGGGCTTCAGCTGCGCCCAGTTCTGCACCAGCCGCATGTTGGAGGAGACCACCCACGCGTTGCCGTCGCGGAGGTTGTTGAGCGCGATCACGCCGTGGTTCACGCGGAACTCGAGGTCGTCGCCCTGGACCGGCTGGTCGATGTCCAGTCCGACGGGCTTCTTGCCGTCGCAGGAATAGAGGTAGCGGCCGGAGCCGGACCATGCGCCGTACGAGCAGGTGCCCAGCCGGACGGGCGCGGACACCGCATCCGGTCCGCCCTTCGACGCACTGCCGGCGGGGGCGGCCGTGACCTTCCCGCCGCCGAGCGGGACGGTCAGGAGGCTGTTCGCAGTGGCCACCAGCGCCGACGGGTCGTCCTGCCCCGGCTGCTGCAGCTTCAGTCCCTTCGCCGGCAGGTCGACGGTCGTGCCGGACCCGGTGATCACGCGGTTGCGCTGGGTGTCGAGCACGACGGGCTGATCGCCGACCGCCGTCACCTGGAACGCGCCGGGCACCGGGAAGTCGCGGGTCTGCGGCTTCCCATTCGGCTCGTCCACCGTCACCAGCCGCTTGCTCTTCGGCGCGACCACGAAGGTCTTGCCGGACTTCGCCACGGCGAGCTTCGCGCCGCTCCCGACCTTCGCGATCGGCTTCGTCTTCGCCTTGTCGAAATCGAGCCGCCCGGACGCGTCCAGCACCCACAGCGATCCGTTCGGCGCGAGCACCGACAGGGTGTTGCCTCCGTAGCCGACCTGCGAGTCCTCCGGGATCTGGATGCGGCCGCCCAGCGACACGAAGGCCGGGTCGATGCGGTCCACCGTGCCGTGCGGGAGGTCGGTCAGGAAGTACGCCGACCCGTCCTGGAGCACGTCCAGGTCGGCGCTCGCGCCGGTGACCGCCGCGTCCAGCTCGTCGATCTGGTGGTTCAGCCGACCGCCGAGCAGCTTCTCGCCGTTCGTGACCCAGACGTCGCGGGTGTCGAGCTCGACGGCGTTGACCGGGAACCCCTTGTGCAGCACGGCGATCGTGAGCGGGACGCCGGCGACGACGGCGACTGCGGTGATCATCGCGAGCGTCTTGCGCTCACGGATCCACCTGCTCAACGAAACCAAGACTCTGCTATCCCCCGGGCTGGAAAAACGCGTCCACGCTAACACGGTGCGGCGACGCGTCCGAATGGGGAGGACTCCCCATTCCCGCCGGGCCACGCACCTCGCGCGTCAGTCGTCCGCCCCACCATCCCGCGGGGTCGCGGCAGGGTCAAGGCGCTCGGGCGCCCCCTCAAGGAGGGGCAGATCCTCCACGCCGACGAGCCGCGTGGTCACCGCGTACTCGACCAGGCGGGCGCGACGGTTCGTCGCCAGCTTGCCCCGGCCGCCTCGGAGACCCGCGACGCCGAGCTTGTCGAGCTTGTCGCAGACGTTGTCGAGCTTGCGGTTGAAGGTGGTCATGCTCCAGCCCAGGCGCTCCGCCGCCTCCGCCGAGGTCGGGATGGTCCCGCGGCCGGGAACGGTCTGCGTCAGCACCCCCTCGGCGAGGGCGACGATGAGCTGCCGCTGGCTCGTGGTGAGCGTGACCGGAAGGACCGTCGTGGAGCCGTGCGAGGAGTCCACCTGGACGGCCGTGGCGTACCAGTCCTCGTCGCTCGTGATCGTGAAGTCGTACGTCGTCGCCCCGGCGCTGAACATCACGTGCATGGTCGGGAAGACGATCGGGAGCTTGGCGCCGGGCGCGAGCCACGCCTGCATCGTGCCGGTGGCATCGGTGACGGTCGCGGTCAGGAGGGTGCCGACGTTGCTCAGCCACCACATCCCGAAGTCGTGCACCACCGTGAGGAAGCGGCGGTGGAGGTACGGGTTGTCGTCGATGGTCAGCTCGGCCTCGCGGCCGATGCCGAACTCGGTGCCCGGTTCGACCGTGTACAGCTCGCCGCAGAACTCGACGGTGAGCGAAGCCGCCGCGCCGGTCACGGGGCGCAGGCTTTCAGCTGCTCGGAGGTGCGCCCGGCCCGGACTGTCGCGATGTCGATGCAGACCGGGACGCCGGGCGTGAGCCCGGTGACGGTGACCTTCGGTTGGGCGGTCACGGACGGGCCGTTGGTCGTCCCCTCCTGCACCCAGGTGTACTGATCGCCCTTCGCGGGGGCCTCGGTCTTCCATGCGAACGCGGCGCTGGTTCCGTCGGGCGCGCGGACGGCGGACACCAGGACCGGCGGCGGGACGACGGTGACGGCGATGCTGCCGTCGTCGCCCGTCGAGCCGGCGCCGGGGGTGCGCGGTGCGCCGGTCGGCGCGAGGACGTTGGCCACGATCGTGGCCGCGACGCCCAGGAGGACGACGGCGGCGGCACCGACGCCGATCCAGGTGAGGAGACGGCGGCGGGGGTCGCGCGGAGTGGTGACCGGCGCGTCCTCGGCGGGCGGGCGCGAGCGCAGCACCGTGTGCTCGGCCACCGTGCTCTCGCGCGCGGTGGGCGCGAAGGGCTGCGGGGCCACCGGGACGACACCGCGCACGCGGGTCGCCGCCGGTTCGGGCGCCACCGGCTCGGCGACCTGCTGGACGGGGGACGCGGGCGGTTCCTCCGGCTGAGCACGGATGGTCGCCACCGAACGCGCCCGGGTCTCCTGCTCGTCGCCGCTGCCGCCGGGCGCCGGACGCGCATCCCCGACGGTCAGGTTCGGCACGTCGATGCTGGTCGGTGCGAGGCCCAGCTCCAGTTCGACCCGCTGCAGGGCGCGGGCGAAGTCGACGGCCGACTGGTAGCGGTCCTCGCGCCGCGTCGCCATGCCGCGCCGGAGGGACGCGGTGAGCGACGCGGGCACGTCGGTGCGGTCCAGCGGCGTGATCATCCCGCGCTCGATGCGTCCCATCAGGTCGAGGGTGCCGTTCGACCGGCCCGGGACCTCGAACGGCGTCCGCCCGGCGAGCAGCGTGTGCACGGTGGCGGCGAGCGAGAAGATGTCGCTGCGCACATCCGGGTCCGGGTCGTCGGAGAACATCTCCGGCGGCGACCACGGCACGCTGAGTCCGACGCTGCGGCTGCCCGAGGTGGCGGTGTCCGACGGCTCGCGCCGGAGCTCGGACAGCGTGGTCGTGTGCACCGGCAGCTCCTCGAGCGCGGACGCGATGCCGAAGTCGGTCAGCGCCGGCCAGCCGAGCGCGTTGGTGAGCACGTTCGCGGGCTTGATGTCGCGGTGCAGGATGCCCGCGGCGTGAGCGGTGGCGACGGCGCTGGAGAGGCGGACGCCGGTGCGCAGGGCGTCCTCGACGCCGATCCGTTCGCGCTTCAGCCGGTCGGCCAGCGACGGTCCGGAGCAGTACTCCATCACCAGGTAGGGCCGGTCGTCGCCCGCGACCCCCGCGTGGAAGATCGTGACGATGTAGGGATGCGCCGAGAGCCGGGCCATCACGTTCGCCTCGGCGACGAACCGGGCGCGGGCGGCCTCGTCCACGCCGTCCGTCAGCAGCACCTTCACGGCGACGCTGCGCTTGGGCAGCTCCTGCTCGTAGAGGAAGACGTCGGAGAACCCGCCGGACCCGAGCAGACGGATGAAGTGGAAGCCGTCGAGCTCGGGCGGCTGCGACGCCATACGCCTCATCCGGCCGCCTCGACCGTCAGCGTCACGCCGCTCCCGAGGTCGATCAGCGTGCCGAGCACGACGGTCGTCGGCTCGCCGCTGCGGAGCTTCTGCGGGGACGCGCCGGGGAGCACGATCAGGGTGCCGTTGCGCGAGTGCAGGTCGGTCACCACGACGCTGTCCCCCTCCACGGCGACGGCGACGTGCGAGCGCGAGATGTCGTCCTCCGCGCTGGTCAGGGTGACGGGACGTGCGTCGCGCAGCGACGGAACCGCAGAGACGTTGGGCGCGCGGCCGACGACGATCGGCACGGACAGCGGCTCGCGACGGCCGTCGGAGAGCAGGAGCGCGTACTCGAGGCGTTCCGGAGCGGCGGGTACGGGTTCGGACCGATCGCTTCCGCTTCGCTGCGGCAGGTCGCCGCTCATCACCGTGAGGCCGTCGTGGTCGCCCTCCATTCGGCCGGCCGCGGGCGGGAACGAGTCGGTGATGAACCCGGGCAGGTCGATGCGCGGTGGCGCCGCCTCCTCCTCGTCGGGCCGCACGGCGGCGTCCTCGACGCTGCGCACCATCGTGGCGCCGAACAGGTGGTCGTAGCCGGTGGTCTCCGCGACGGGCGCCGCGGTCGCGGGAGGAGATGCGACGGGAGCGACCTCCGTCAGCGTCGCCTCGGGGACACGGGTCTGCGGGTCGGGCTCGGCGGGGAACCCATCCCCGGCGAAGGGCTCGACCGCGGGGCCTGCGACGACCGGCTCGACGGGAGCCTCGACGACCGCCTCGACGACCACCGCATCGAGCGGACCGGTGTCGCGCTCGCGCTTCGGCGGTGCGGCCACCGTCGCGCCAACGTCCTCCGCGCGGTCGGCCGCCGACCACGCGAGACCCGAGGCGCGGACCACCCCGTCGATGAGAGGCAGGGCCCCGGTGTCCACGTGCTCGCCCAGCGCGGCGGCATCAGCCTGTGCGAGTTGCGTCTCCACCCACGACGACACCCCGTTCGCCCGGACGTCCCGCTCCCGGCCGCCCTCGGTCACCGTCGCCGACGCGGCCCCGCGCACGGCGAGAAGCACCGTCTCGGCGGAGGCGTCGAGCAGGGCGAACGACGGCGTACGGCTCAAACCTCGCGCGACCAGGGCATCCAGCGTCTCGGCGAACCCCGCACGGACCGCGTCCAGCAGCGTGCGGAGCCGGCCGGTGTCGGTCTCGGCGACCAGCAGCGCGCGTCCACCGCCCGCGACGACCGCCCACTCCCCTGCCGTCGTCTGCTGAACCTCGAACACGGACGACCTACTCCCTCGGCTGCGTGTCTTCGAGCTCTCGGCCGCCTGCGCCGTCCACGCGTTCGCGCGTGTCGACGGGAGCCGGAGCATCCTCCCCGGTCACCGATTCAACCACGATCACGGTGATGTTGTCGTGGCCACCCGCCGCGTTGGCCGCCGCCACCAGCGCCGCCGCCGGGTCCTCCGGCCCCTCGGCCAGGATCGAGGCGATCTGCTCGTCGCTCAGCTCCCGCGTCAGGCCGTCCGAGCAGATCAGGAAGATCTGCCGCCCGTGCTCCGGGATGAGCGCGCTGTCGGTGTCGACGAAGTCCTCGGCGCCCAGCGCCCGCGTGATGACGTTCCGCTCGGGATGCACGGCCGCCTGCGCCTCGGAGATGAGGCCCGCGTCCACCAGCTCCTGCACCGCCGAGTGGTCGACGGTCAGCTGCCGGAGGCCCCGGCCGTCCCAGCTGTAGACGCGGGAGTCGCCGACGTTGACGACCATCCACTGCTCGGCGGCGAGCTCGGGCACGCGCACCCGGACGATGCCGGTCAGCGTCGTCCCCGCGACGGCGGCCCCGGACTCGTCCGCGCCCGACAGCGCACGGACGGCCGCGTTGGCCTCGTCGATCGCGCGGATGACCTCGTCGGGCGTCGGCCGCGTCCCGGGCTGGAGCGTGCGCGCCAGGCTCTCGACCGCGGTGCTGCTCGCCAGGTCCCCGCGCGCGTGCCCGCCCATGCCGTCGGCGACGACGAACACCGGGTCCTGCGCCAGAGCGCTGTCCTCGTTGACGTGCCGCACCGCACCCGTGTCGCTGCGGACGCTCACGCCGACGAGAGAGCTCATGTGCGGGGGTCCTCCTGGATGCCGTCGACGGCCGCGTTCTCGGCTTCGTCCTCTTCAATGTCGTCGCCGTGGATGGCCTCGGCGACGGTGGTGCCGCTCATCCGCAGCTTCACCAGACTTGCAATCGTAGCGACAAGCATCGCACCGACGATCACCGCGAGCGAGGTCCAGGTGCTGATGTCGGGCGCCCACTCGATGTGCTCCCCGCCGTTGATGAACGGCAGCTCGTTCTCGTGCATGGCGTGGAAGATCAGCTTCACGCCGATGAAGGCGAGGATGAACGCGATCCCGTACTTGAGGTACACCAGCTTGTCGAGCAGGTGCCCCAGCAGGAAGTACAGCTGCCGGAGGCCCATCAGGGCGAACACGTTCGCGGTGAAGACGATGAACGGGCTCTGCGTGATGCCGAAGATCGCGGGGATGGAGTCGAGTGCGAACAGCAGGTCGGTGGTGCCGAGCGCGAGGAAGACGATGATCAGCGGCGTGAACATCCGGCGCCCGCTCACCGTGGTGCGCAGCTTGTTGCCCTCGTACTGGTTGGACACCTTCAGGTGACGGCGGGCGAACCGGATGAACCAGGAGTCCTCCTCGCCCTCGTCGTCGTGGCTGCGGAAGGCCTGGTTGAACGCCGTCCACAGCAGGAACGCGCCGAACAGGTAGAAGATCGCGCTGAAGCTCGCGATGAGCCCGGCGCCCAGCAGGATGAAGATGCCGCGGAAGACCAGCGCCAGGATGATGCCCACCATCAGCACCTCCTGCTGGTACTTCCTGGGCACCTGGAACCTGGCCATGATGATGACGAACACGAACAGGTTGTCGATGCTCAGGCTGTACTCGGTCAGCCACCCGGCGAGGAACTGCCCGGCATGCTCCGCGTCCCCGATCAGCAGCATCAGCAGCGCGAACACGAGCGCGAGGGCCACGTAGAAGGTGACCCAGATGGCCGCCTCCTTCGGGCTCGGGATGTGCGGCCGCTTGAAGATGATCAAAAGGTCGAACGCGAGGATGGCGAGCAGGACGACGAACGAGCCGATCTCGAACCAGAGGGGCAAAGCGACTTCCACGGGGGAACCTTTCGGAGGGCGTGCGGCATGGCCGAAAGTCTCTCCCGCACCTCGCGGTGCCCCTGCGCCCGGGTCCGCCGACATGGGGGGCCGTGATGACGTGCGCAGCGCCGGAACCCTGCGGGCCCGTCCGGGATACTCCCCTTCGCTCCGGCCATAGTAGTCGGATCCGGGACTCACGAGGGACAGCTTCAGAGTTGTCGCCGCGCCAGGATAGCCTCCACTCACCAGTGGCGAAGTCGGCGGAGAGGCTCAGGATGACGGTCGTGCTTTCGGCGATACCGTGGCTCGTGGTGAGCCTTGTGGGCGGTGCCGCTGCTTGTCTTCCGCTGTACGGCGGGAACGTCCGCCGGTTTCTCCGTTCAAGCCTCTTCGTGAAGGTGGTGATGTGGGTCCCCCTCTTCGTCGCGTTCGTCGGGACAGTTGCCGGCGGTCTCCTCACTGGGCTCGTCGCGGGCGTCCTGCTCGCCTCGATCGGGGCCATGGAGTGGCTGCGCCGCGACACCGCGGGTCGCACCCGGTGGTACCTTGCTCTGTTCGTGGCCTCGTGCGCGGTTTGGCCGATCTCGACGGCTCAACTCACCCCGCCTCTATGGATGACCTGTTGCCTGTCCTCTGTCTTCTCCGATGTGACGGCCTTCTTCTTCGGGAGATACCTCGGTCGTCACCGCTTGCCGGACTGGATCAACCGTGACAAGTCCTGGGAAGGCGTCTTGGGGCAGTTGCTCGGAGGGGTGCTCGGCGTGCTCGTTCTCGGGATGATCTTCGGCACTGCGCCGACCATGCTCGCGGGGCTTGTCATCGGCGCGGCCAGTGCGATCGGTGACCTGGTCAACAGCGTCGCCAAGCGCATCGTGGGGATCGACGACTGGGGCTCCACGATCCCGGGTCACGGCGGCGTGATCGATCGATTCTGCAGCCTGAACATCGCCCTGGCTGCAGCCGTCCTGTTACCCAGATGAATCGCTATTGAGGAGAAAGCAGATGCCGGAGCCCGAAGACGAGCAGTCCCAGGCTGAGGGCCCCACGCCCTCCGCGAGGGGCGGTGCGGATGACCCGGAGGCGTCAGCCACATCCGCTCACGCGAACCCCGATCCGCTCGGCTGGAAGTCGAAAGGCGAATATCTCGCGACGCGTCCGCAATCGGAAGCGCCCCGCCCGACCCGATGGTGGGGTATCGCGTTCGCCATCTTCCTGCTCGTGTGGATCATCGACATGTTCCTCCTCGGAAGCCTGACGGCGGTCAAGGGCGACCCCGAATACGCATCGAAGTTCGTCCAAGGCAAGCCGATCGCTACCGCGGCGCTGTTCGGCATGATCGTCACCTACTTCGGCGTAGTCGTGTGCATTTGGGGCGTGAAGGCGTGGAAGGGCCGAAGCCGCACAATGCTCATTCTCGGCCTCATCGCCGTGGTGAATCCGTTCAGCGCCATCATTCTGCTGTGGGTGGCCTTCTGCGGCTGGAGCGGTTGCTACGCCCCCTGAGCTCCGACGGCCTGGCCTTGGCTCAGCTGTAGAGGGCGCTCACCCGCATGAGAAGCAGGGTGAAGATGACGACCGCCGCAATGAGCAGACGCATGTAGTTCCGGTACACGAAAGGGTGCACGATCGGGAAGAGCGCGACGGCGACCGAGTAGCCGATGAGGTAGCGGGAGATGCGTACCACGACGGCGAATCCGACGAACACGAGCGCGCTCCAGAGGCCCATCGTGGGGGCGTGGGCGAGAAAGACCTTGTACGGAACGCCGGAGAACGGCTGGTTGACGAGAGCGAGCGTTCCCATCGTCCGGTACCACTCATCCGTTTGTGTCAGCATCCGCGGGAAGACGTACGGGACACGAAGTAGCACCTCGTCCGGCAGGCGCCACGTCAGCGCGACGACCGTTCCGACTATTGTGCCGGCGAGGTCGTACGTGAGCAGACTCAGCTTGTGCCTCACCTTCATGAAGACGATCAAAGCCAGCAGGAACTCGGGGATCACCCACCACACGAGCGCCTCGGCGAAGGCCCAGCAGAACACCAGGGCGTTCGACTCCCTGCTGACGAGGAAGAACTCCATGAACTGATTGATGTGGGGATGCTTGTCACGGATGTCTCGGCGGTGGCGCAAGAAGAACACCGCGACGAAAGGCAGGGCGAAAAGGGCGATTCCACCTGCTACCACGAGCAGGTTCCACCCGAACTCTGCGACGAACCATCCCACGGGCGCACGATAGCGTGAACCCACACCCTCGGCGGGAAGGCGGGTCGATGACCCTGTATTGGATCCTCAAGGTCGTCTTCGGGCCCCTCGCGATGATGGTGTTCCGACCGTGGACGCGCGGGCGAGCCGGCGTGCCCTCGCAGGGCGCCCTCATCCTCGCGGCCAACCACCTGTCGTTCGTGGACTGGTTGCTGATTCCCTTGGTGACACCGCGGCGCGTGACCTTTCTCGCCAAGAGCGAGTTCTTCGAATCACCCGGGGTCGGCGGCGCATTCGTCCGGTGGCTGATGCGGACGACAGGGCAGATCCCGGTTCACAGGGCGGGCGGCCCGGAGGCGGATCGCGCCCTCGACCGCGCAGTCGACATTCTCGGACGCGGCTCGGCGATCGGGATCTTCCCGGAGGGTACTCGTAGCCCGGATGGTCGCCTGTACCGGGGTCGTACCGGTGTAGCACGCCTCGCCCTGGAAACAGGCGCGACCGTCGTCCCCGTCGCCGTGATCGGCACGGCTCGCGTCCTGCCTATCGGGAAGAAGGTACCCCGAATCCACCGCGTCGGCGTGGTCTTCGGCCAGCCAAGGGACTACAGGCAATACGGCGGCAACATGGAGGAGGGCACACTCCGGACGATAACCGACGAGATAATGCACGACCTGGCGGATTCAACCGGCCAGCCGTACTGCGACGCCTACGCGGCGGACTTCCGGCTTCGTTAGGGGCGGCGCGACAACCGCACGATGCCGACAGACGGTGTTGCGCCACCCGGCCCAGGGGTCCCGGGATGGCAAGAAAAAAGCCCGCTCCCGGCGGACTTCTCCGTGGGAGCGGGCGTTGGTGACCCCAGCGGGATTTGAACCCGCGTTACCGCCGTGAGAGGGCGACGTCCTAGGCCGCTAGACGATGGGGCCGTCTTGCAACTAGAAGATCATGCCACAGATGGGATGCGGGTGCCAAAACGAGGGCGGCGTCCCGGGCGCGTCGCGGGGCCGTGGCCGGCATGATTCACGCGAGGACGCGGAGGGCGCCCGGCGCGACCGTGACGTCGATCGGCAGCGGGCCGATGCGCTCGCCGTCCGCGTACGCGACGATCCCCTCCGCTTCGATGCGGACGGCCGCGGCGCGGAGCAGGGTGACCTCGGGGAGGTCGGTGTGCTCGCCGCGGAAGACCTTCGGGAACATCCGGAGGAACCGCAGGCGCGACATCCGCTCGACGATGAAGAGGTCGAGCATTCCGTCGGCGAGGTCCGCGTCCGGGGCGATGCGCATCCCGCCGCCGAGCGAGCGGTTGTTGGCGACCGAGACGAGCATGGCGTCCACCTCGATCAGGCGGCCGTCGGCGTGGATGCGGTACGGCCGCGCACGCAGCGTCGCGAGCTCCCGGATCAGGGCGACGACGTAGCGGCTGCGGCCGCGCGGGCGCGTCATCAGGTTGGCGCGCTCGTTCACCGTCGCGTCGAAACCGGCCGAGACGACGCAGCCGAACCACGTGGTGAGCTCGCCGTGGCGGATCGTGCCCGCGTCGATGGGGCGGGGCTCCCGTTGCAGTGCGGCCAGGAGGAGGTCGATCGCCGCCTCCGTGTCGTCCACGGGGATGCCCAGCCCGTCGGCAAGGTCGTTGCCGGTTCCGCTCGGGACGATGCCGAGGGGCAGTCCGGTCTCCGCAACGAGGTCGATGCCGAGGTTCGCCATCCCGTCGCCGCCGACGACCACCAGCGCGTCGGTGCCGTCCTGGATCGCCTTCGCGGTCTCGCGACGCAGCAGCTCGATGTTCGCCTCGTCCATCGCGACCACGCGGTGGCCGGCCGCGTGCAGCCGCTCGACCACGCGCGGGCCGACGTCACGACGGTGGCCGAAGGAGGCCATCGGGTTGACCGCGACGACCACGGCCCGCGGAGTCACGGTCACAGTGGACGATGATGACACACGCGCCGCTGATATCCGGGCAATGCACCGCCCGCCGTCAGAGGCGTAGGCGGCGCAGCAGCTGGGCGTTCAGCGCGACGACGATCGTGGAGACCGACATGAGCACGGCGCCGAACGCCGGCGACACCAGGATGCCGAGCCCGATGGCCACGCCCGCCGCGAGCGGCAGTGCGATCACGTTGTATCCGGTGGCCCAGCCGAGGTTCTGTAGCATCTTGCGGTACGTCGCCCGGGACAGGGTGATCACCTTCGCGACACCCCGCGGGTCGCTCGAGGCGAGCACCACACCGGCGGACTCGATGGCCACGTCCGTCCCCGCGCCGATGGCGATGCCGACGTCGGCCTGCGCCAGCGCCGGGGCATCGTTCACGCCGTCGCCGACCATCGCGACGCGGGAGCCGTCGGCCTGGAGCTGGGCGACGGTCGCCGACTTGTCGCCGGGCAGCACCTCGGCGAAGACCTCGTCGATTCCGAGCTGCGCCGCGACGGACTGGGCGACGGCTCGCGAGTCGCCCGTCAGCATGGCGACGCGGATGCCGGCGTCGCGGAGGGAGCGCACGGCCTCCTGCGACTCGGGCCGGATGACGTCCGCGAGGGCGATGAGTCCGAGGACGCGGTCGCCGGAGAGAACGTAGACGACGGTGCGGCCCTCGTGTCCCGCGGCGTCGGCGGCCGCGCTCAGCTCCGGGGCGGGCGCGAGTCCTCGCTCGGTCAGGAGTCGCGGCGCGCCGACGGTGATCGTCTCCCCCGAGACTCGGGCGGAGGCACCGCGTCCACCCAGCGCCTCGAACTCCGCGACAGGCGCGATCGTCAGGCCGCGCTCGCGCGCCTCGCGGACGATCGCCGCGCCGATCGGGTGCTCGGCCGGTGCCTCCACGGCCGCGGCGAGCGCCAGCAGCCGATCCGTGTCGCCGTCGCTCGCGAGCGCCGAGACGACGCCCTGACGGCCCTCGGTCAGCGTGCCGGTCTTGTCGAACAGGACGACGTCGATACGGCGGGCGTCCTCCATGGCGTGCCGGTCGCGGATGAGGAGGCCGTTGCGGGCGCCCAGGGCAGTGGAGATCTGGGCGACCAGCGGGATGGCGAGGCCGAGGGCGTGGGGGCAGGCGATGATCAGCACCGTGACGACACGCTCCAGGATGAACGCGGGGTCGCCCGGGCGGAGGATGGTCCACACGATCAGGGTCACGATCGCGACGGCGAGCGCGACATAGAACAGCCAGGCGGCGGCGCGGTCGGCGAGCACCTGGGCTCCCGACTTGCTGGCCTGCGCCTCGGAGACCAGCTTCATGATGCCGGCGAGGGCGGTGTCGCCGCCGGTGCGGGTGACGCGGACGACGAGCGACCCGCTTCCGGAGATGCTTCCGCCGACGACCTGCTCCCCCGCCGTGCGGGTCACGGGTGCGGACTCACCGGTCAGCAGGGACTCGTCGATGTCGCTGCGGCCGTCGACGATCTCGCCGTCGGCGGGGACGGCGGCGCCCGGGCGGACGCGGACGAGGTCCCCGACGCGGAGCTCGGAGACCGGCACGGTCTGCGGCTCGGCGTGTGGATCGGCGACGCGCTCGGCGGTGTCCGGGAGGAGCTTGGCGAGCTCGCCCAGGGCGTCCTGGGCGCCCATGACGGCGGACATCTCGATCCAGTGGCCGAGCAGCATGATCAGGATGAGGGTCGCGAGCTCCCACCAGAAGTCCATGCCGGGGAGGCCGAGGGTCACCGCGACGCTGTAGCCGAAGGCGACCACGATGGCGAGCGAGATGAGGGTCATCATGCCCGGCTGCTTCGCCTTCAGCTCGTCGACCGCACCGCGGAGGAAGACGAGGCCGCCGTAGAAGAAGATGGCGACGCCGAAGACGGCGGGGATGTACTGGCTGCCCGGGAAGCGCGGCCCGTCGAGGCCCAGGATCTCCTGCAGCCCCTGCGAGAAGACGAGCGTGGGGATGGTCAGGACGAGGGTGAGCCAGAACTTGCGCTTGAAGATGGCCGGGTCGTGCCCCGCGTGACCGGAGTGGTCGTGCCCGGCGTGACCGGAGTGGTCGTGCCCCGCGTGACCGGAGTGGTCGTGCCCCGCGTGGTCGGAGTGGTCGTGCGCCGCGTGGTCGGAGTGGTCGTGCGCCGCGTGACCGGAGTGGTCATGCCCACCGTGGTCGTGCTCGTGCTCGTGTCCGTGGTGCTCGTGCCCGTGCTCGGCGACCGGTGCGTGCTGTTCTCTCTCGTCCATAACGCCTCCAACGGTACCCCCTAGGGGTATATTCCTCAACCGTTCCGCGCTTGCGTGCGCATCCCATCCGGTATTTCCTGGGACATATGAGACTCACGAAGTTCGAACACTCGGGACTCCTCCTCGAAGAGGACGGACGCAAGCTCTTCGTCGACCCGGGCGGCTTCACCTCGCCGCTGACCGATACCGCGAACGCCGTGGCCGTGGTCATCACCCACGAGCACGCCGACCATTGGACGCCGGAGCAGCTGAACCGTGTCCTCGACCTCTCCCCCGATGTGAAGATCTTCGCGCCGGAGGGCGTCGCCAAGGCAGCGGCGGACTTCGTCATCACCGTGGTGCATGCGGGCGACACCGTGGAGGCCGGACCGTTCACCCTCCGCTTCTTCGGCGGACGTCACGCCGTCATCCACGAGAGCATCCCGGTGGTCGACAACCTCGGCGTGCTGATCAACGATCAGCTCTACTACGCTGGCGACTCCTTCTTCATTCCGGAGGGCGTCGAGGTCGACGTCCTCGCAGCACCCGCGGGGGCCCCGTGGATGAAGATCTCCGAGACGATGGACTATGTGCTCGCAGTGAAGCCCAAGCGGGCGTTCCCCATCCACGAGATGGTGCTCGCACGCGCGGGCAAGGACATGGCGAACGGGCGGCTCCAGTGGGCGACCGAGCAGGGCGGCGGCACGTTCTACGCGCTCGAGCCCGGCGACTCGCTCGACCTGTGACCGCCGCCGGATGAGCGAGCCCCGCGAGCAGGACCGCCCCGCCGTCGTCTGGTTCCGCGACGATCTCCGCATCGCCGACAACCCTGCGCTGCACGCGGCCGCCGAGTCCGGGCGGCCCGTTCTGTGCGTATTCGTCTGGGACGACGCGACGCCGGAGTTGCGGGCGCCGGGAGCTGCCGGCCGGTGGTGGCTGCACCACAGCCTCGTGTCCCTCGGGGACGCGCTCGAGCGCCTGGGCGCGCGGCTGACCATCCTGCGCGGGCCGTCGGAGCAGACCGTCACCCGTCTGCTGCGGGACACGGATGCCGCCGGCGTCTTCTGGAACCGCCGCTACGGCGGCGTCGAGCGCCGCATCGACGAGGCGGTGAAGTCGACCGCCCGGGACGACGGCCGCGAGGCGACCAGCTTCGGCGCGAACCTGCTCTTCGAACCATGGACCATCCGCACCGGTCAGGGCACGGCGTTCTCGGTCTACACGCCGTTCTGGCGGGCGTGCCTCGCCGCGCCCGCCCCACGCAAGCCGGGCCCGGCGCCGAAGAGCCTTCGCGGCGCGGCGCTTCCCGGCACCGTGAAGACAACGCCGCTCGACGACCTCGGCCTCCTCCCGACGCATCCCGACTGGGCCGAGGGCCTGCGCGAGGCGTGGGAACCCGGCGAGAAGGCAGCGCACCACCAGCTGGAGAAGTTCCTGGCCGACGACCTGGGCGCGTATCGCGAGGAGCGCGACGTGCCCGGCGTGGACGCGACGTCGCGGCTCTCCCCGCGCCTGCGCTGGGGCGAGCTGAGCCCCCATCAGATCTGGCACGCCACCGAGGAGCGCCGAGACCGTGCGACCGCGCAGGGCGCCGCCACCTTCGCCTCCGAGCTCGGCTGGCGCGAGTTCGCCTACCACACGCTGTTCGAGCATCCGGATATGGCGACCGTGAACATCCATCGCGAGTACGACTCCTTCCCCTGGCCCCGGCTGCATCCGTCCGCGCTGAGGGCCTGGCAGAAGGGTCGCACCGGCATGCCGCTCGTGGACGCCGGGATGCGGGAACTGTGGAGAACCGGAGTCATGCACAACCGTGTGCGCATGGTGACCGCGTCGTTCCTCATCAAGAACCTGCTGATCGACTGGCGGCATGGGGAGCAGTGGTTCTGGGACACGCTGGTGGACGCCGATCCGGCCAACAACCCGTTCAACTGGCAGTGGGTCGCCGGCAGCGGCGCGGACGCGGCGCCGTACTTCCGGGTCTTCAACCCCGAGCTGCAGCGCGAGAAGTTCGACACGCACGGCGACTACGTGCGCCGCTGGGTCCCCGAGTGGGACACCGGCGACTACCCGGAGCCGATCGTCGATCTCAAAGAGACCCGGCAGGCCGCACTCGCCGCCTACGACGCGGTCAAGCGGTCACGCTGACGGTCGGGTCAGCGCCCGTGCTCGGCCAGGATCTGGTCCACGTCGATGCGCTGCAGCAGGGCGTCCCAGTCCAGCGACCGCGCCTCGTCGGCCGCCTCCTCCTCGGCGAACACCTTGCCGCTGCGCTCGACCACGACGCCGGCGGGCAGCATCCGGTTGAGCTCGGCGAGGATGGCGTCGTCGACGGCTTCGGTGTCGAAGTCGGCGCCGACGCGGGCGAGGTAGTCGCCGGAGAGGGTGTAGGAGACGATCCCGGTTTCGATGCGGCTCATGCTCGCATGCTATCCCCTCGCCCGCGGCGTACAGTGCGGGCCATGAGCGACCGACCGGACGACACCCCAGCCCCCCGCGACGCCGACGAGCTGACCGACGCCGTCAGCGACCTGGGTCAGACCGACGAGGACCGTCTGGAGGCGGTCCGCGAGCACAACGAATCCCTCGAGGAGCGCCTGCCGAGCGACGACGACCTGCCGCGCACGCACGGGTCCCCGGAACAGGGGTAGCCTCCTCGCTCCGTCCCAGCCTTGGGGGCTGGGACGCTCCCCCGACGCTCCGTATGGTTGCCGGGTGAGTGGACAGCGGATGCGCGACAGGGCCCCCGGAGCGGCCGTGATGGAACAGGTCGTGCGGCTGCACGCGCAGGCCCCGCCCCGCTCCACTGTCGCCCGCGCGCTGGGCCGCCACCCGCTCAGTGACGACGCCCAGCCCTGGTTCGCCGGGGCGCTCGGCGAGCGCGAAGTCGGCGCGTCGCTGTCACGCCTCCCGCAGGGCTGGAGCGCCTTCCACGCCGTCCCGGTCGGCTCGGGCGACGCCGACGTCGACCACCTCGTCGTCGGCCCGGGCGGCGTCTTCGTGATCAACACGAAGCACCATCGCGGGGCGGCGCTGACCGTCTACGAGCGGTCGGTGCTCGTGAACGGCGTCAAGCAGCCGTACCTCCGCAACTCCGACCTGGAGGCGTCCCGGATCCGCGGGCTCCTGCTCCGCGCCGGAATCGAGGCCCCGGTCGAGCCGGTCATCGTCGTCGTCGGCGCGAAGGAGCTCAGGATGCGGCAGAAGCCCCGGCGCGCCGCCGTGCTGCGCTCCGAGGGTCTGGTGCGCTGGCTGTCGCGACGCCCGGGTCGCCTGGATGCGGAGACGGTCGCGCGCGCCGCCGCACTCTTCGACGACCCCGCCACCTGGCGTCCGGTCGCCCCCACCGACGACACGCTCGAGCGCTTCGGCGCGATCGAGCGGGAGGTCCGGAGCGCGCACTGGGTGCGGCTCGGCTGGATCCTCGCGGGTGCGCTCGGGGCGGTCGCCGTGGCGCTGCCGTTCCTGCCCCACTGACACGGGGCCGCGCGCGACACGGGGCCGCGCGCAGCGTGCGCGTCAGACGGGCTGCGCCGTCGTCCGCATGGTCAGACTCAGCGCCCCCTCCGCCTCGGACAGCTCCAATGCGACCGTGACGGACTCCAGCTCGGCCAGCGACCGCAGGTGGGTCCCGCCGCACGGGATCTCGACCACGCCCTCCGGAAGCTCGGCGCGCCAGCGGCGCCGCTCCCCGAGCCCGTGCCCGTCGCCGTCGCGGACGATCGCGATCGGAGCACCCGCCGCCACCCAGCCCGCGAGGGTCTGATCGATCGTCTCGGACGAGTCCTCCAGCCGCGCGGCGAGCTCGGCGGCGGCGAAGCCCTTCTTCCGGAGGCTCTTTCCGATCCGGTACTCGTCGAGCGATCCGTCCGGCAGAATCCGCGAGGACGTGATGGCGAGCTGGTCGAAGTTCGGGCGGCCGCGTCCATCGACCGGCACGTCCTTCGTCCACAGCGGGGCGAGGGCGTCGTTCAGGGCGAGCGAGGCCAGGTGGCAGGCGGTGTGACCGGCGGAGAGCGCGCGCCGTCGCTCCGCGTCGACCGTCACGGTCGCCGTCGCACCCGGCTCGATGCCGGACGCGTCCTCGACCAGGTGGCAGACGACGAACGCCCAACCCTCGGTGCCGGTGCGCACGGGCGCGTTCCCGACGTACAGGGCGGAGCCGTCGGTCGCGCCGACCACCGCGTCCACGATCTCGTAGTCGCGGCCATCGACTGTGAGCGCCCCCGCGTCCGCCGGCTGGTCGGGCCAGACCGGGTCGACCGGGTGGAACGCCGTCCGGTCGAGCACGACGGCGGTGCGGCCGTCCTCCAGCGGCTCCACGTGGAGCACGGTGCCGGTGGATGCGAGGTCGCCGTCGGGGTAGGTGACGACGGTGTCTGTGGCGGGGAACGTCATCCCTCCAGCCTACGGTCGCGCGCGGGTGGCGGAGCGCGGCCTCGGTGCGGCAGCATGGCGGCATGGCGAACACCGGCGACCAGCCCTGGCAGCGCGTCCCCATCGATCCCCAGAGCGTCGACGCGCCCCTGTCGCGCGCCGCGGTCTTCCTCGTGGTCACGGTCGGCGCGTCCGACGAGGCGCTGGCCACCGTGAAGGATGTGCTCAGCGGCATCACCGACCAGGTCAAGACGGTCGGCTTCCGCGACCTCGGCGCCCGGCTGTCGTGCAACGTCGGCATCGGCGCGGCCCTGTGGTCGCGCCTGACGGACACAGCGCCGCCGCGGGAGCTGCATCCGTTCCGCGAGATCGCGGGCCCGGTGCACACCGCCGTGTCGACGCCCGGTGACCTGCTGTTCCACATCCGCGCCGAGCGCGGCGACTTCACCTTCGAGCTGGAACGACAGCTGCTCGACGCGCTCGGCGACGCGGTGGAGGTCGTGGACGAGGTGACCGGGTTCCGCTACTTCGACGCCCGCGACCTGCTCGGCTTCGTCGACGGCACCGCCAACCCGGCCGGCGGCGACATGACGCAGGCGACGACGGTCGGCGACGAGGACCCGGAGCACGCCGGCGGCAGCTACGTCGTCATCCAGAAGTACCTGCACGACCTGTCGAAGTGGGGCACGCTCCCCGTGCCCTCGCAGGAGGGCGTGATCGGACGTACCAAGGTCGAGAACATCGAGCTGCCGGATGCGGAGCACGGCCAGAAGTCGCACAAGACGCTCGCGACGATCGTGGACGAGGCCGGCGTGGAGCACGACATCCTGCGGGACAACATGCCGTTCGGCCGCCCCGGGCACGGCGAGTTCGGGACCTACTTCATCGGGTACTCGCGCGCGCTCTGGGTGATCGAGCGGATGCTGGAGCGGATGTTCGTCGGCGACCCGGTCGGCAGCTACGACCGCATCCTGGACTTCTCCACCGCGATGACCGGAGTCACGTTCTTCGCCCCGACCAGGACGTTCCTGGAGTCGCTCGGGGACTGAGGCCGCCGCCGCACCTGCCCGACGGCGATGCCGGCGAGAACGATCGCCAGCCCGGCGAGCTGCCGCCCGCTCAGCACCTCCCCCGCCACCAGGGCGCCCAGAACGACTCCTGTGACGGGATTGAGCAGCCCGATCGTCCCGACCGTGCCGGCCGGGACGTGGCGCAACCCCGCGAACCAGGCTACGAACGCCAGCGCCGTCGCGACGACGGTCACGTAGGCGAATCCGGCCAGCGCCGGGCCGTCGAGCGCGGGCGGCGGCCCTTCGACGACGAGCGCTGCCGGGAGGACGAGGCCGCCGCCCGCGAGGAGCTGCCAGGCGGTGGAGGCGACGAGGTCGACACCGCCCCAGCGGGTCGCGAGGGCGTATCCGGTCGCCGAGCCGCCAAGGGCGAGGACGGCGAGCAGGATGCCGACCGGGTCGACCGGCCCGTCACCGCCGAACAGCATCAGCCCGACGCCGGCGATCCCCGCCACGCCACCGGCCACCGCCACCGCCCGTGCCCGCTGGCCCAGCACGATCCGCGCCGCTGCCATCAGCGCCAGCGGCGACGCCGCCATCACGGTGGCGGCCACGCCCGACGGCAGACGCTGCGCGACCGCGTAGACGAGGGCGAAGAAGCCTCCGGTGTTGAGGATGCCGAGCACCGCGGCGCGCCACCACCACGCGCCGCGCGGACGGCGACGCGCGATCAGGAGCAGGAGCAGCCCCGCGGGCAGGGCGCGGATGACGGCGCCCCACAGCGGATCCTCCGGGAGGACGGCGCGCGTGACGACGTAGGTGGAGCCCCAGGCGACCGGTGCGATCGCGGTTAGGAGCATCCACCGCCAGGATGCGCGGAGCGATGTATCTTCCATGGAAACTAATTTAGCTTCCATGGAAGGTATTGTGAAGCTATGGATCACGAACCGGACGCCGTCGACGCCATCCAGGCCGAGTGGAGGCGCGAGCGGCCCGAGCTCGATGTCTCGCCCCAGGGCGTCATCGGCCGCCTCCACCGGGTCGCGGCCCGGCTGACCGACGAGCTCACCACCGTCTACGACCGGCATGGACTCGCCGAAGGCGACTTCGATGTCCTCGCCACCCTGCGGCGTGCTGGCGCCCCCTTCGAGCGCACACCCGGCGAGCTGGCCGGGCACACGATGATCACGACCGGCGGGATGTCGAAACGCATCGACCGCCTGGAACGCGCCGGCCTCGTCACCCGGCGCGCGTCGGAGACCGACGGACGCGGGCGCGTCGTGGCGCTGACCGAGCGCGGCCGCGCGGCGATCGATGCCGCGTTCACCGACCACATGGCGAACGAGCGCCGCCTGGTGGACGAGCTGGACGCGCACGATGCAGCCGAGCTGGAGCGCATCCTGACCCTCTGGCTCGGCCGGCTGGGCGCGTAACACAGCGCAAGGAAGTTGCCGCTCGCGCGCGCGTGCGAGAGCCTGGCAGCACCCCTGCCCCGCACCGTGCATCCACCCGGAGGATCCATGTCCCGCTCGCGCCGCATCCTGGCCGTCGCCGCCGCCGTCACCGCCACCGCGCTCGCCCTCGCGGGCTGCTCCGCGGGATCCGCCGGAAGCGGCGCCTCCTCGTCCGGCGACGCCGGCTACATCACCCCCGGAAAGCTCACCATCGGCACGGCCGAGCCGGCCTACTCGCCATGGGTGCTCGACGACAAGCCGCAGTCCGGGAAAGGCTTCGAGGCCGCCGTCGCATACGCCGTCGCCGACAAGCTCGGCTTCAAGAAGGGCGACGTGACCTGGGTGCGCACCACCTTCGACCAGGCGATCGCACCCGGACCGAAGACCTTCGACTTCAACCTGCAGCAGTTCTCGATCACCGACGAGCGCAAGAAGGCCGTCGACTTCTCGTCGCCCTACTACGAGACCAGCCAGGTCGTCGTGACCACGGCCGCCTCCCCCGCCGCGAAGGCCGGCTCGATCGCCGACCTCAAGAAGCTCACCATCGGCGCCCAGACCGGGACGACCAGCTTCGACGCGGCCGAGAAGCAGATCGCTCCGAGCGGCGGCGTTCAGGCGTTCAACACCAATGACGACGCCAAGCTCGCGCTCGAGAACAAGCAGGTGGACGCCATCGTCGTCGACCTCCCCACCGCCTTCTACCTGCGCGACGCGGAGCTGAAGGACGGCAAGATCGTCGGCCAGCTCCCCAAGGTCGACGGCCAGCAGGGCGACCAGTTCGGCCTCGTGCTCGCCAAGGACAGCGCCCTGACGAAGAAGGTGACCGATGCGGTCGACGCGCTCCGCACCGACGGCACGCTCGACAAGCTCGCCACGCAGTGGCTCGCCGCCGACGGCGACGCGCCCGTGCTGAAGTAGCCTTCGACGGTGAGCACCACCACGTCCACCCCTCCAGCGTCCACCGGCTCTCCCCCGCCCAGCGCGGCGGAGCTCGACCGCCGGCTCTACCGCAAGCGCCAGACCACGCGCTCGGTGCTGATCAGCCTGGCCAGCACCCTCGTAGTCGCGGTGCTGGCGTGGGTGTTCGTGATCAACACGCCCGGCTGGGCGCGGGTGCAGCAGACGTTCTTCGACCCCGCCGTCGCCGCAGAGGCGTGGCCGCGCGTCTTCGACGGACTGCTGCTGAACATCCGGGTGCTCATCGTCGCGGCGATCGGCGTGCTGATCGTCAGCATCCTGCTCGCCACCGCGCGCACGCTGCGCGGTCCGATCTTCTTCCCGCTGCGGGCGCTGGCCGCCGGGTACACGGACCTGTTCCGCGGGATGCCGCTCATCATCGTGCTGTACCTGGTCGGCTTCGGTCTTCCTGGTCTCGGCGTCTTCCCGCGCATGCCACCGGAGTTCTGGGGCACGATCGCGCTCGTCCTGGTCTATTCGGCGTACGTCTCCGAGGTGTTCCGGGCGGGGATCGAGGCCGTCCACCCGTCGCAGCGGCTCGCCGCCCGCGGGCTCGGGCTGTCGCACTCGCAGACGCTGCGGCTCGTCATCCTGCCGCAAGCCGTCCGCAAGGTGACCCCTGCGCTGATGAACGACTTCGTCGCGATGCAGAAGGACGTCGGCCTGATCTCGGTGCTCGGAGCGGTGGATGCGGTCCGTGCCGCCCAGATCGAGACCGCGGCGACGTACAACTTCACCCCGTATGTGCTCGCAGGGCTGCTGTTCGTCCTCCTGGCGCTGCCGATGATCCGGCTCACCGACTGGTACTCGGCGCGGATCCGGCGCCGCGAACAGGTGGGGAGCATCGTATGAGCGAGCCGGTCCTGCGCCTGCGCGGCGTGCGCAAGCGGTTCGGAGACACGGAGGTGCTGCGCGGTATCGACCTCGACGTGCACCAGCACGAGGTCGTCGCGCTGATCGGGTCGAGCGGGTCGGGCAAGTCGACGCTTCTGCGCACCGTCAACCTCCTGGAGCAGCTGGACGACGGGCAGATCTTCCTCGGCGAGCAGGACATCAGCGACCCGCGCGTCGACGCGGACGCGGTCCGCGGGCGGATCGGCGTTGTCTTCCAGCACTACAACCTGTTCCCCCACCTGTCGGTGCTCGACAACGTGACGCTCGCGTCCCGCCGCGTGCACCGCCTCCCGAAGGCGGAGGCCGAACGGAAGGCGCTCGCCCTGCTCGACGGGATCGGCCTGGGCGACAAGGCGAAGGAGTTCCCCGACCGGCTGTCCGGCGGCCAGCAGCAGCGTGCGGCGATCGTCCGCGCGATCGCGACCGACCCCGAGCTGCTGCTGCTCGACGAGGTGACCAGCGCCCTCGACCCGGAGCTCGTCGGCGAGGTGCTGGAGCTCATCCGCTCGCTCAAGGCATCCGGGACGACGATCGTGATGGCGACGCACGAGATGGCGTTCGCACGCGATGTCGCCGACCGCGTCGTGTTCCTCGACGCGGGCGTCATCGCCGAGCAGGGACCGCCCGCGCAGCTGTTCGGCGCACCGCGCGAGGACCGCACGCGCGCCTTCCTCGCCCGCTTCGCAGAGCCGATCGCGTAACGCGGCGAAGGGTGACGCAACAGGTCGTCATCTTCATGGCGACGGGTTGCCGCGGCGCGATACAAACAGTCGATCATGTCGCGCATCTTCACGAGCACGTTCAACCCCGGCCGAGCCCGCTGGGAGCTGGTCGTCAGCCCCCAGGGCGACGTTTACGCCTTCCCGCTGACCTTGACCATCGCGCAGCGGCAGGCGCTCGGCGGCCACAAGCGGTACCTCGTCGGGCGGGTGACCAAGGGCTCGGAGACGTGGATCGCAGCGGGGCCGTCGGGGCTGGTCTACGGGACGACGTTCCCCTCGCTGCCGTCGGCGCTCGAAGCCATCGCGGCCGAGGTCGACCTGTCTCCGGTGCCGTAGCCGTCAGGCGGACTTGAGCAGCGCGTCCTCGAGGGCGACCCAGGGCAGCATCGCGCACTTCACGCGCGTGACATACTTCGAGACGCCGGCCAGAGCGACCGCGTCGCCCAGCAGCTCCTCGTCGCCCTCGAGTGCACCCTTAGAGTGCATCAGCTCGCGGAACGCGGCGATAGATGCGGCCAGCTGTTCCCGGTCGACCTCGTGCACCAGGTCGCTCAGCAGTGACGCCGAGGCGGTCGAGATGGAGCAGCCGTGTCCTTCCCAGCCGATCGAGCGGATGCGGCCGTCGGCGTCCGTGCGCACGCCGACCGTCACCTCGTCCCCGCAGGTCGGGTTGAACTGGTGCGAGCTCGCGGCCTCGTCGCCGGCGATGCCGTAGCCGTGCTTCTCCTTGGCGTGGTCGAGGATGACCTGCTGGTACAGGTTCTGCAGGTCGCTCATCGGACGCCTCCCGCCACGCCGAAGAAGACGCGGGCGTCGGCGATCGCCTCGACCGCCGCATCCACCTCGTCGGCGGTGTTGTAGAGATAGGTGCTGACGCGGGTGCTCGCCGTCGCGCCGAAGCGGCGGTGCACCGGCTGCGCGCAGTGGTGGCCGACGCGCACGGCGATGCCGCGGTCGTCCAGGAACTGGCCGACGTCGTGCGCGTGGATGCCGTCCACGACGACGCTCGCCAGCCCGACGCGCGGGACGCCGGCGCCCGGGCCCAGGATGCGGACGCCCTCGATCTCGGAGAGCCCGGCGAGCAGCCGCTCGCCCAGCGCCTCCTCGTGCGCCTCGATCGCCGGCATCCCGACGCCCTCGAGGTAGTCGACGGCGGCGGCCAGCGCGACCGCCTGCGACACGCGCTGCGTGCCCGCCTCGAAGCGCTGCGGTGCGGGCAGGTATTCGGCGCCCTCCAGGGTCACCTGCGTGATCATCGAGCCGCCGGCCAGGAACGGCGGCAGGGCGTTCAGCAGCTCGCTGCGGCCGTACAGCGCGCCGACCCCGGTCGGACCCAGCATCTTGTGGCCGGAGAAGACGGCGAAGTCGACGTCGAGCGCCGGGAAGTCGACGGCGAGGTGCGGAACGGACTGGCAGGCGTCGAGCACGACCAGCGCGCCCTGGGCGTGGGCCAGCGCGACGAGCTCGGCGACCGGGTTGATGCCGCCGAGGACGTTGGAGACGTGGGCGAACGCGACGACCTTGGTGCGCGGGCCGATCAGCTCAGCGGCCTGGTCGAGGCGCAGCATCCCGTCGTCGGTGAGACCGATGACGCGGAGGGTCGCGCCGGTGCGCGCGGCGAGCTCCTGCCACGGGATGAGGTTGGCGTGGTGCTCGGCCTCGGTGACGACGATCTCGTCGCCGGCGCCGAGGCGGAAGCGCTCGGCGGCCGCGCCGCCGCGGCCGAGGGAGGCGTTCGACATCCCGTACGCCAGCAGGTTGATGCCCTCGGTGGCGTTCGAGGTCCACACCAGCTCGTCGGGCCGTGCGCCGACGAAGCCGGCGACGCGCGCGCGGGCGTCCTCGAACAGCTCCGTGGCCTCGCCGGCGACGGTGTGCGCGCCGCGGTGGACTGCCGAGGTGTAGCGCTCGGCGAAGGCGCGTTCCGCGTCCAGGACCTGACGCGGTTTCTGCGACGTGGCCCCGGAGTCGAGGTAGATGAAGGGATGCCCGTTCACCTCGCGGGAGAGGATCGGGAAGTCCGCGCGGATCGCGGCCGTGTCGAGGGTTTCGGTGCGCATACGGGCAACAACGTTACCGGCGTCCGCTTCAATCCCGCTGTGCGTTCCGCGCCACCGTGCTCATCCGCGCACTTGGAGTCTCGGGCGCGTGGTGGCTAGGCTGCACCCGGCCCCCGAACAGGGGTGGAATCCGACGACCCGATGGCGAAGGTGCGGTCATGGCGAATACTCCCCCCACTCCCTCCCGGCTCCGGCGCGCGCTCGTCGCGGGCGCCGGCGCTCTCGCCCTGGCGCTCGGCGTCGGGCTGGCGGACGCGCCCGCGGCGCAGGCCTGGGATCCCGGCCACGGCGGCGGCCACGGCGACACGGCGCTCGCGCCACGGACGTCGTTCACCATGGCGCCCGACGGCTCCAGCGGCGCGACGGCCGGTGGCGAGGGCATCCCGAACATCGACTCCGGCAAGAAGACCATCGCGACCTACTACGGCGACCCGGGCACCGGCATCGCGAACAAGACCGACTCGCCCTACATCCGCGAGCTCGCCGGCATCCTCGCCCGCGAGAAGTCGCAGCTGCAGGCGGGGTACGACCGCGCGGTGAAGCACGGCCAGAAGCCGGCGATCGTGTTCGACGCCGACGACACCACGCTGTGGACCTACGACATGGAAGTCGCGGACATGCACTTCACCTTCGACCCGAAGGAGCAGGACGTCTGGGTGCAGGACCAGCGCTTCCCGGCCACCCCGGGGATGGTCGACTTCGTCAACCAGGCCGCCGCGATCGGCTACACCGTGTTCGGCCTGACCGGCCGCAACGACGACCAGAAGGCCGCGACCCTCGGCAACCTGACGAAGGACGGCTACACCGCGTTCACCGCCGACCGCTTCTACACGAAGTGGACGGGCGTCGGCGCATCTCAGCAGCCGTCGTACGTCACCTGCGCCACGGCGAAGTGCACGACGGTCGAGTACAAGGCGCTGACGCGCAAGCACATCCAGGACCTGGGCTACACCATCACGCTCAACGTGGGCGACCAGTGGTCCGACCTGCAGGGCGGTTTCGCGCAGGAGGCGCTGAAGCTGCCGAACCCGACGTACTACCTCCCGTCGCCGGATCTGCCCGGCGTGAACGAGCCGCAGCTCGCGCCCCGCACGCACTTCACCATGGCACCCGATGGCTCCAGCGGCGCGACCCAGGGCGGCGAAGGTATCCCGAACATCGACTCGGTGAAGAAGACCATCGCGACCTACTACGGCGACCCGGGCACGGGCATCGCGGACAAGACGGACTCGCCGTACATCCGCGAGCTGCGCTCCATCGTCCAGCGCCAGGCGCCGGTGGTCGCCGCGCAGTGCTTCGTCGAGAAGAAGCTGCATCGCAATCCGGCGATCGTGCTCGACACCGACGACACCACCCTGTGGACCTACGACATGGAGGTGGCGGACATGCACTTCACCTTCAACCCGGTCGAGCAGAACGTGTGGGTGCAGGAGCAGCGGTTCCCGGCCACGCCGCACATGACGACGCTCGCCGCCGTCGCGCAGAAGGCCGGCTGCACGCTCATCGGGCTGACCGGCCGCAACGACGACCAGAAGGCGGCCACCCTGGGCAACCTCGCCAAGGTCGGCTACACCGGCTTCACGGCGCAGAACTTCTACACGAAGTGGACGGGCGTCGGCGCCTCCCAGCAGCCGTCTTACATCACCTGCGCCACCGCCAAGTGCACGACGATCGAGTACAAGTCGCAGACGCGCGCCCACATCGAGTCGGCTGCGGGCGGGAAGTTCGACATCGTGGCGAACTTCGGCGACCAGTACAGCGACCTGATCGGCGGCTCTGCCGACCGGACCGTCAAGCTGCCGAACCCGACGTACTACCTCCCGTGACGGGTCTGCTCGGCCGTGCTCCGGGCCGCCGTCGCCGGTAGGCTCGGGGCATGGTCGAGCGGACGAACGGGTCGCCGTGGTTCTTCATCCTCGGCGTGGCGCTGGTCGTCGTCGGGCTGGTAGGACCTCTCCTGGTGGACGCGGCGACCGGCGACGTGCAGTGGCTGGTCCGCGGGGCGGGCGTGCTGGTCGCGATCGGCGGCGCGGTGCTCATCGGCTTCGGGGTGCGGCGGCGTCAGGGGCGCTGAGCATCCCTAGCCGGGCTAGACGTAGCCGTCGGTCAACGATTAGCCTGCCCGCATGAGCCGGAGCCGCCTACGCCCGACCGTCGCCCTCGCCGCCGCCCTGGCGTCGGCGACAGCCGCCCTTCTGCTGCCGACATCGGCCTCCGCGGTGACGACGGCGCAATGGGCCTCCTGGACGACGACTGGGCCCACCTCCTTCACGATGGAAGCGGCGAACACCCCACGGCTCTCCGCAACGGTGACCACCGACTCCCGCAGCGGCCAGATCGGGGTCATCTCCGGCACGAGCACATGGCTCGCGGCGGGCACTCCCGTCGGCGCGAAGTACGGGACGAGCCGGAACCAGCCGTACCTCAACCTGCGGCCGAAGGCCGACTCTCCTTCCGCGCCGTCCACCACGACGTACTCGTTCGCCGCGCCCACCCCGACCAGCGGCTGGGCGTTCGTGCTCGGCGACATCGACGCCGACAAGGTGCGTGTCACCGCCATCGGCCCCGACGGCGAGGCGCTGACGACCGCTCAGCTCGGCTTCCGAGGCGGTTTCAACTACTGTGCGCCGGGCCTCCCCGGCAAGCCGTCGTGCACCGGAGCCGCCTCCGACGTCCCCTCGTGGGACCCGGCGACCGCGACGTTGACCGGCAACCCATCCGCAACCGACACCAGCGGCTCCTCCGCGTGGTTCGAGCCGAGCGCGCCGATCGTCGCGCTCACCTTCGTCTACACCCAGCGGTCGGGATTCCCGGTGTACCAGACCTGGTTCACCGCGCTGACCCGGGACATCACCGGCACGGTCAGCGCCGCCACCGGTTCCATCGCGGGAACCGTCCTGACCCTGCGTGATGCGAACGGCGCGGTCGTCGCCACCACGTCACCGGAGGCGGACGGCACGTATGCCTTCCCGGGCGTGCAGGCCAGTGCGGGCTACACGGTCTCGATCACGCCGCCCAGCGGTTCCATCGCGGACGGGCCGGTCACCCTGCCCGCCGATCTCTCCGCCCAGGACGCGGTGGTCGACTTCGGCATCCATGTGGTCGTCCCGGTCGGCGTCAGCGGCACCGTGCGCGACACGGCCGGCGACCCGGTCTCCGGCGCCACGGTGACCCTCGACACCGGCGCGACCACCACCACGGGGCCGGACGGCGTCTACCGGTTCGAGGAGGTGCCGACCGGGCTGCACACCGTGGCCGTCCTACCGCCTCCCGGCTTCTCCCTCGTCACGCCGCCGCCGTTCACGGTGCCCGTCGGCAGCGAGACGCCGATCGACGGACTGGACGCCGTGGTCCGGGAGAACCCGGACGTCACCGGCCGCGTCACCGACGCGGGCGGAGGCGTCGCCGGGGTGGTCATCACCGCGACCCTCACGGGAGGCGGGACGGTGTCCGCTGTCACCGCAGCGGACGGGACGTACACGCTCGCGCGTCTCACTGCCGGCAGCTACACGGTCACGGTCACCTCTCCTCCCGGGTCGACGGTGGTGGGCGCGTCGGCGATCACGGTCCCGGTCGCGGGTTCGGACGTCGGGGGCGTGGATTTCGCCCTCGCCCGCGCAGGTGCGGTCGAGGGAACGGTCACGGCGGCCGGACAGCCGGTCGCGGACGCTTCGGTGGAGCTCACAGGACCGGTCTCCACGGCGCTCACGACCGCCGCTGACGGCTCGTACGCGCTCGGCGGCCTCCCCGCCGGGGACTACACGGTGACGGTCACACCGCCGAACGGGTACACGGTGTCCGGGCCGTCGACCCGGGCGTTCACGATCACCGCCGCCGGCGAGACTGTGGACGCGCAGGACTTCGCGCTCGCGGCGCCGGTGGTGACACCGCGACCGAGCGGCGGCGTCCCGCCCGCGGGCGACGCGACGACCGGTGCGACCGACCCGGCCACGACGGCATCCACCTCGGAGCTTGCCGCCACCGGCGCGGACGTCCGCCCGATGACGACGTGGACGGTGCTCGCCGCGCTCGCCCTGGTATCCGGACTCGCGGCCTGCACGGGGGCCGCGGTGCGGCGCCGGCGCGCCGAGGGTCGCTGAGCCTCGGTGGGCTGCAGGCTCCTGGTGCCCGACGCGGTGCGTCGACTGCGCCGGCGAGCGACCCCGCGGCAGGTGCGAGGACTACGCTGGCGCGCATGAGCACGGTCACCTCCCCCGACGGCACCTCACTCGCGTACGAGCTCGACGGGAGCGGCCCGGCCGTCATCCTCGTCGACGGCGCGCTCTGCTTCCGTGATGCCGGTCCCATGCGGCCGATCGCGGCCGCGCTGCGCGACCGGCTGACCGTCGTCCTCTACGACCGGCGCGGCCGGGGCGAGAGCACCGACGCGCTCGCCGACCCCGCCGCGGGCGCGGTGGCCGTCGCACGCGAGATCGACGACCTCGCCGCGCTGATCGACGCGGCCGGCGGGTCGGCGTCGCTGTTCGGGATGTCGTCGGGCGGCGCGCTGGCGCTCGCCGCGGCCGCCGCGCTCGGGGCGGGTCGGGTTCCCCGCGTCGCCGTCTACGAGCCGCCGTACCTGCCCGACCCGATGCTGCCGTCCGCGCAGGCGTACACCCAGCAGCTGCGGGCCGCCCTCGCGGCGGACGATCGTGCGGGCGCGGTCGCGCTGTTCCTCCGACGCGTCGGAGTGCCGGAAGCGGGCATCGAGGGGATGCGCCATTCCCCCGGCTGGGACGCCACGCTGGCGCTCGCTCCGACGCTCGCGTACGACGACGCCGCGATGGGCGACAGCCGTGTGCCGGACGACCTGCTCCAGGCCATCCCCGTCCCGGTGCTCGGTCTCGCCGGCGAGCAGACGCCCGACTTCCTGCGCCTCGGCGCCGAGGGCGTCGCATCCGGCGCCCAGGACGGCACCTACGAGATCGTCGCGGGCCAGACCCACGACGTCTCCGCCGACGCCGTCGCTCCGCACCTCCTGCGCTTCCTCACCGCCTGAACGAGCCCACAACGCCATCGAGTCCGCAAAGAATGCCCGTCGCGACGGCGTGTCGCGGGCACTCTCTGCGGACTCGATGGACGGCGGACTCGATGGAGGGCGGACTGGATGGAGGGCGGACTCGATGGAGCGCGCGCGTCGTGGGTCAGCGCGCGGTGGCGCGATCCGGGGCCGGCTCGGGGGTGCGGATGCCGCGGATGGGGCTGAACTCCTGCTCGGCCTCGTGGTCCGGGCCGAGCGGGATACCGGTGCGGTCGCGGAGGACCAGGGTCGCGAGGAGGCCGAGGACCGTCATCCCCGCGAGGTACCAGGTCACGGACACCGTGCTGCCGGTCGCCTGCACCAGCGCCGTGGCGATGGTCGGCGCGAACGCCCCGCCCAGGATCGCGCCGATCGCGTACGAGATCGACACCCCCGAGAAGCGGATCGACGCCGGGAACAGCTCCGAGTACAGCGCCGCCTGCGGTCCGTAGGTGAAGCCGAGACCGATGGTGAGGATCGCGAGCCCGAGGAGGAGCAGCCCGATGTTTCCCGTGTTGACCAGAGGGAACAGCGTGAAGACGCCGACCAGCTGCAGGACCCAGCCGACGATGTAGGTCGTGCGGCGGCCGATCCTGTCACTGAGCCAGCCCGCGACCCAGGTGGCCAGCAGCCACGTCACGGCGGACGCCGCCACCGCCCACAGCACGGGACCGCGCTCGAGCTTCAGCGGGCCGTCCGGGTTTGTCGCGTAGTTCTGGATGTACCCGCCGGTGGTCATGTAGCCGACGGCGTTGTTGCCCGCGAACACGAACGCGGCGACGATCACCAGGAGCCAGTGCTTGCGGAACAGCTGGACGATCGGCATGCGGGTGCGCGCACGACGCTCGGCGATCTCGGTGAACACGGGGCTCTCCTCGACGCGGCGACGGACCCAGTAGCCGATCAGGATGAGCACGACCGAAAGCAGGAACGGCACGCGCCATCCCCACGCCAGGAACGCGTCGCCCGGCGCGATCACGGTCATCAGCGCCATGATCCCGGACGCGAGCAGCAGGCCGAGCGGCACGCCGATCTGCGGGGATGCGCCGAACAGTCCACGCTTCGCGGTGGGAGCGTGCTCGACCGCCATCAGCACCGCGCCGCCCCACTCCCCGCCGGCCGAGATGCCCTGCAGCACCCGGAGGAGCACCAGCAGGATCGGCGCAGCGATCCCGATCGCCTCGTACGTCGGCAGCAGGCCGACGAGAGCCGTCGCCAGACCCATGAGGATGAGCGTGGCGACGAGCACCCGGCGCCGGCCGTACCGGTCGCCGAAGTGACCGGCCAGGAACGCGCCCAGCGGACGGAACAGGAAGCTGACGCCCACGGTGAGGAACGACAGCACGGTCGCGAACTGCGGCCCCGCCGGGGCGAAGAACAGCTGCCCGAAGACGAGTCCGGCGGCGGACGCGTAGATGAAGAAGTCGTACCACTCGACCGTGGTGCCGATCACCGTGGCGAAGACCACGCGGCGGCGGTCGGTCGGCGACCGGAAGCTACCAGTCGGCGTGAAAGGGGATGTGCTCATCGTCGTGTACTCCCGGAATTGCTGACATCATCGTCCGGAGCGGCGCTCCGTGCGGCAATGATATACGATTTCGGATCCGACGCAACGGCCGATTTACACATCCCGTTCGTCAGCCGATCGCGTCCAGTTCTCGCACCGCATCCTCCGGCAGTTCGAGCGCAGCGGCGGCGATGTTGTCGCGCAGATGCGCCACCGACGACGTGCCGGGGATCAGCAGCAGGTTGGGCGACCGCTGAAGCAGCCAGGCGAGCGCGACGGCCAGCGGCGTCGTCTCGAGCCGTGCGGCGACCGCGGCCAGCTCGCCGGACTGCAACGGGCTGAAGCCGCCGAGGGGGAAGTACGGCACGTACGCGATCCCCTCGCGCGCCGTCTGCTCGATGAGGGCATCGTCGTGCCGGTTGGCGATGTTGTAGAAGTTCTGCACGGTGACCACCGGAGCGATCGTCTGAGCCTCGGCGAGCTGGTCCGCGGACACGGTGCTCAGCCCGAGGTGCCGGATGAGTCCTTCGCGCTGCAGATCGGCCAGCGCGCCGAACTGCTCGGCGAGCGACCCTGGCTCCGGGCGGTCGAAGCCGCCCACCCGCAGGTTGACCACGTCGAGCGCGTCGAGCCCGAGCGAGCGGAGGTTCTGGTGCACCTGGTCGCGCAGCTGCTGCGGCGAGCGCGCATGCGGCCAGCCGCCGTCAGCGTCGCGTTCGGCGCCGACCTTCGTGACGATGTGCAGCTGCCCGGGATAGGGCGCCAACGCCTCGCGGATCAGTTCGTTGGTGACGTGGGGCCCGTAGAACTCGGCGGTGTCGATGTGGGTGATCCCCGCCTCCACGACGGCGCGCAGCACGGCGATGGCCTCGTCGCGGTCGGCCGGCGGCCCGAAGACGCCGGGGCCGGCGAGCTGCATGGCGCCGTAGCCGACGCGCGTGAGGTCGAGGTCTCCCACGCGGTAGGTGCCGCCGGGGAGGGTGGAGAGGGTGTGTTCGGAATCGGTCATGCCTCCACTCTGCGCGTCGGTCAAGCACACAGGGAGTGCCGCGGCGATCCTGGGGATGAGAGGGCCTGGCTACGACCTGTGGACACTTCTAGACTCGCCCCGTGCCCACCCGTTCCGATCCCAACTCTCTCGGCGAATACCTCCGCGCCCGCCGCGAGCTGGTCGATCCGGCGGCCGTCGGACTCCGGGTCACCGGTGTGCGCCGCACCCCGGGTCTGCGCCGGGAGGAGGTCGCGACGCTGGCCGGGATCAGCGCCGATTACTACCTGCGGCTCGAGCAGGGGCGGGACCGGCACCCGTCCACCCAAGTGCTCACCGCCTTGGCCCGCGTCTTCGACCTCGACCCCGACGCGACCGCCTACCTGCTGAGCCTGGCCGATCCGCAACCGCCCGCGGCCCGCCGCGCCGCCCGCCGCACGGTCCCGAAGGGGATCCTCCAGCTCCTCGACTCGCTGGAGCTCCCCGCTTTCGTCGAGGACCGGATGTTCGACGTGCTCGCCGCGAACCCCCTCGCCACCGCCCTCTCCCCCGCCATCGCGCCCGGGATGAACCGCCTGCGGTCGCTGTTCCTCGACGACGCCGAGCGTGCGCTCTACCCGGACTGGGAGCAGGCGACCGCCGGCCTCATCGCGTCGTTCCGCGCCTCGATCGGCAGCGACGTCGCCGACCCGCGGATCGCCCAGCTGGTCGGCGAGCTCTCCCTGCGCAGCGAGCACTTCCGCCGGCTGTGGGCGCGTCACGATGTGCGCGGGCTGGGCGGCGGCGCCGCGCGGCTCGACCATCCGAGTCTCGGGATGCTGGAGCTCAGCCGCGAGAAGCTGCCGATCGGCGACTCGGGCGGCCAGCTGCTCGTGATCTACCACGCCGAGCCGGGGTCGGCGTCCGCGGCGGCGATCCGCACCCTGCGTGACGAGTCGGAACGCGGCCGGACGGAGCCCGCCGACGGCCGTCGATTGCGGGCGAAGTAGCGTATCCGCCCCCTGTTGCACGCCCCGGTGGGTGCCTCACAATGCGGGCATGACTCCGGGGCCACCCGTGATCCGGACACCCGACCAGCGGCTGCGGATCTTCGTCAGTTCGACCCTCAAGGAGCTCGCCGCCGAACGCCGCGCGGCGCGCTCCGCGATCGAGCGTCTGCACCTCGCCCCGGTGATGTTCGAGCTCGGCGCGCGCCCGCATCCACCGCGTGAGCTGTACCGCGCCTACCTGGAGCAGAGCGACGTCTTCGTGGGTCTGTACTGGGAGCGTTACGGCTGGGTCGCGCCGGACGAACAGGTGTCCGGGTTGGAGGACGAGTACAACCTGTGCCCGCCCGACCTCCCCCGGCTCATCTACATCAAGGACCCGGCCCCGGCCCGGGAGGAGCGGCTGACGGAGCTGCTGGGGCGCATCCGGAACGACGACCACGCCTCGTTCAAGTACTTCGAGTCCGCCGGGGAGCTGGAGGTGCTGCTGGAGGCGGACCTGGCGGTGCTGCTCGCCGAGCGGTTCGAGCTCAGCCGGGCGGTCGCCTCGTCGCCCACGACCGCCGGCACCGCTCCCGCACCCGCGCCGTCAGCTGCGACGTCGCTCCCCGTGCCACTGACCCGCCTGGTGGGACGCGAGGACGACATCGCCGCCGTGCGCCGGATGCTCGACGAGGGCGCGCGGCTGGTCACCGTCCTCGGCCCCGGCGGGATCGGCAAGACCCGCCTCGCGATCGCTGCGGCGGGCGACATGGCGGCCCACTTCCCGGACGGGTCGGTGTTCGTCGACCTCGCGCCCGTCCACGACAGCGCCGGGCTCACCCGCGCCCTCGCCCGGGCACTCGGTGTCCGGGACACCGGCGATGCGCCCCTCGACGACAAGGTGACCACCGCCCTCCGCGACCGCCGCCTGCTGCTCGTGCTGGACAACTTCGAGCAGGCGCTCGCCGCGGCGCCCGCCGTCACGGCCCTCCTCGCGGCCGCCCCCGGCGTCGCCGCCCTGGTCACGAGCCGGTCGCTCCTGCGGGTGGGAGGCGAGCGCAGCTACGACCTCGGCCCGCTCCCCGACGGCGACGCGGTGGCGTTGTTCGTGGAGCGCGCGCACGCCGTGCGCCCCGACTTCGAGGTCACCGCGTCGAACGCCGCCGACGTCGAGCGGATCTGCGCGGCGCTCGACCGCGTCCCCCTCGCCGTGGAGCTCGCCGCCGCACGCATCCGGGTGCTGCCGCCCGCCGAGCTGGCGCGCCGCCTCGACCGCCGGCTTCCCCTTCTGGTCGGGGGCGCCCGCGACCTCCCCGAGCGGCAGCGGACGCTGCGGGCGACCATCGACTGGAGCGTGCAGCTGCTCGAACCATCCGAGCGGGTGGCGCTCTCCCGGCTCGGCGTGTTCGAGGGCGGCTTCAGCCTGGAGGCGGCGGAGTCCGTCGTCGCGGCCACCGTCGACTCCGGAGCGGATGACGCCGACACGCTCTCGTGCCTGGCCGCACTGGTCGACAACAGCCTCGTCCGCCAGCACGACGACGTGGAGACGCCGCGCTTCTCGCTGCTCGCCACGGTCCGCGAGTACGCGCTCGAGCAGCTGGAGAAGGAGGGCGCGCTCGCACGGACCCGAGACGCGCACGCGGCGTACTACCTCGCGCTCGGCGACCGCGCCGACCCCGAGCTGGAGGGCGCCGGGCAGCACGCCTGGGTCATGCGGCTGGCCGATGACACGGGCAACCTGCGGGCCGCGGTCCGGCACCTGCTCGACCAGCGCGACTGGGAGCGCGCCGCCCACCTCGCCTGGAGCCTCTACGTCTACTGGTGGGTCTCCGGCCTTCTCGGTGAGGTGCGCGGCTGGATGGAGCGGCCGCTCGCGAGCGGGGACCCCCTGGACGACCGGACGCGCGCCATCGCCCTCTACTTCACGCAGGCGATCGCGTTCTGGCAGGACCACGGCGGTACCGTCGTCGAGAAGCTGACGGAGAGCGCCGACCTCTTCCACCGCGCCGAGGACCCCGACGGCGAAGCGCTCGCACTCATCTCCGTGGCGCTGGCGATGCTGGCGTCGGCCGAACCCGACCCCACCGCCGCCGACGGGGCGATGGCGACGAGCCTCGGCCTGTTCCGTGACGGCGGCGACCGCTGGGGCCAGGCGATGGCGCACGTCATGCTGGGCCGCGTCGCGCTGCTCCGGCAGCAGGTGGATGCGGCGCTCGCCCAGTTCGAGGAGAGCCTGACCCTGGCGCGCGACAACGGCGACGAGCTCGGGGTGACGATCGCGCAGCACCACCGCGGCTGGGCGCGCCTGCTGCTCGGCGACCCGGCCGGCGCGACCTCCGACTTCGCCGGGTGCCTGGCGTTGTCCGTCCGGCTCGGACACGTGGAGGGCGTCGCCTACGGTTTGGAGGGCATGGTCGCCGTCGCCGCGCTCGCGGGCGACGTGCGGCGCGCGGGCCACCTGCTCGGCGCGGTGCGCACCCTGCGCGAGCGCACGGGCCTGCACAACGCTCCGGCGTTCTCGTTCCACCAGCTGTTCGTCGACCAGATGCTCGCGGCCGGTGCCGACCGTGACGCCTTCGACGCGGCGGTGACCGAGGGTCGGGGCCTGGCCGTCGAGGACGCCGTGGCCGAGGCGCAGGGACACGCGTGAGCGACCGCATCCACCCCTACACGCGCGTCGTGGGCGCGATCATCATCCCGTTCCTGGTGGCGGCGTTCGTGCTGCTCTATCCCCTCGCCGACACGACCGACGCGCTGTTCGCCTGGACCATCCTGCCGCCGATCACAGCGATGCTGCTCGGCAGCGCGTACGCCGGGGGGATCGTGTTCTTCGCGCACGTCGTCCGCCCGAACACCTGGCGGTCGGTGCGCCACGGGTTTCCGGCGGTGCTGCTGTTCGCGACCCTGCTCGCCGTGGCGACGTTTCTGCACTGGGACCGCTTCCATTTCGGCTTCCTGTCGTTCAACGTCTGGGTCACGCTGTACGTGACGACGCCGTTCCTCATCCTCGTGGCGATGATCCTCAACCGCGGGGAGGACGACCGATCGCCGTCGCCGCGGGAGGTGGTCCTGCCCGCGTGGGTGCGCATCCTGCTCGCGTTGATCGGGATCGGGTCCCTCGTCACCGGGCTGGTGCTGTTCGCCGCGCCGCAGGTCGGCATCTCGGTGTGGGCGTGGCCGCTGACGCCCTTGACGGCCCGGGTGTGCGGCGCCATCCTGACGCTGCCCGGGATGGTGAACCTCTGGATGCTCGGCGACGCCCGGTGGAGCGCGTTCCGGCAGATCTTCCAGGCGCAGCTGCTGGCGCTCGCGCTGATGCTGCTCGCGCTCGCGCTGCGCGGCGGCGAGCTGCTGTGGTCGCGGCCGTCGGCGCCACTGTTCGCGGGCGGGCTGGCGGTGTCGCTGGTGGCGTACGCGGCGCTGTACGGGTGGGCGGAGGCGCGGCGGCGGCGTTCAGCGTGATTGCCACGGGTCGAACAGCGGGACATCGAAGCGCTCGAAGTCCCGCGCGTTTCGGGTTACCACAGCCAGCCCTGCCACCTCGGCGGTCGCAGCGATGATCGCGTCCGCCTCGGGGCAAGGGTCCGGAACGTGGTATCCGGCCGCCACGGTCGCCACCTCGTGGTCGACGGGGAGGATCCGGTCTGCGAACTGGTCCACCACCTCGTCCACCCAGTGACGCAGGCGATCGCCTTGAACGGGATCGGTCCGCGCCTTGAGCGCAGCTCCACGTTCGATCTCGAATACCGTCATGGCAGAGATGTACAGCGAATAGGCGTTCTGAGCCTCCAACCAGCGCACCACTCGTGGATCCGACCGCTGGGGTCGCCTCGTCACGGACAACACCATCGTGTCCAGGAGGAACTTCACAGTTCGACGTCCCTGGCCGCGAGCGCCGCTCGCGGGAATTCGACGTCGAAGTCGCTCTCCGGATCGTCCTGCCGCAGGATGTCGACGATGTTCTTCTGCCGTCCTGTCATCCGCTCGAAGTCGGCATAGGTGAGGAGAACATAGGCCGGCTCACCCCGATCGGTGATGATGAGCGGTTCCGTCGTCGCGCTGCGCTTCGCCGCCGACACGTCGTGATTGAACTCTCGCGCTGTGATGATCGCCATGGCGTACCTCCTGATGGTGCTAGGTAGGTACAACGCTGGCACGTCCGGCGCGCCGCCATTTCCGCATGGCCGCAATAGGCAACCGCGCCCGGATGATATACGATCCATCGCGGGGCCTCACGCCCCTCCTCCGACGTCGAAGGGAGCCCGCGTGCTCGACAGCCCGACCATCCAGGCGATCGCGGATGAGCTCGCCGCGGCGGAACGCGACCGGACCACGGTTCCGTTGCCGACCGCCCGCCACCCGGAGATGACCGTCGAGGACTCGTACGCCGTCCAGCGCGTCTGGGTCGAGCGCGGGCTCGCCCGCGGGCGGCGGCTGGTGGGCCGCAAGATCGGGCTCACCTCGAAGGTCATGCAGCAGGCGACCGGCATCACCGAGCCCGACTACGGCGCGATCTTCGCCGACATGGTGTACGAGACCGGTTCGGTCATCCCCTTCGATCAGTTCTCGAACGTGCGCATCGAGGTCGAGTTGGCGTTCGTGCTGCGCGAGGCGCTGGAGGGGCCGGACGTCACCCTCTACGACGTCCTGGACGCGACGAAGTACGTCGTGCCCGCGCTCGAGATCCTGTCGTCCCGCATCGAGCTGCAGGGCCGCACCATAGTCGACACCATCTCGGACAACGCGGCGATGGGCGGCATGGTCGTCGGCGGTCGCCCTGTCGCGGTGGACGCCGTCGACCTGCGCTGGGTGAGCGCCCTGCTCTACCGCAACGAGACGATCGAGGAGTCGGGCGTCGCCGCCGCCGTGCTCGACCACCCCGCCACCGGCGTCGCGTGGCTGGCGAACAAGCTCGCCCAGCACGGGACGCGCCTCGAGGCCGGCGACATCGTCCTCGCCGGGTCGTTCACCCGCCCGATGTGGGTGGAGCGCGGCGACACCGTCCACGCCGACTACGGAACCCTGGGAGCCGTCACATGCCGATTCGTCTAGACCCGACGCCCACCTTCGCCGACCGGCTCCGCGCAGCGGATCGGACGCTGTTCGGGATGTGGTCGTGCGGCGGGAGCGCGCTGGCTGCGGAGATCTGCGCGGGCAGCGGACTCGACATCGTCCTCATCGACGGCGAGCACTCCCCCGTCGGGCTGGAGTCGATCCTCGCCCAGCTGCAGGCGGTCGCCGCCTACCCGGCCGTCCCTGTGGTCCGTGCGCCGTACGGCGACACCGTCGTGATCAAGCAGCTGCTCGACCTGGGCGCGCAGAACATCCTGGTGCCGATGGTCGACAGCGTGGAGCAGGCGGAGGCGATGGTCCGTGCCGTGCGCTACCCGCCGCAGGGCGTGCGCGGTGTAGGCAGCGCGCTTGCGCGCTCGTCGCGCTGGAGCCGCATCCCGGACTACCTCGCCCGCGCGAGCGAACTGGTGTCGCTGACCGTGCAGATCGAGACCGCGGAGGGTCTGGAGGCGGCTGCGCGGATCGCGGCGGTCGACGGCGTGGATGCGCTGCTCGTCGGGCCCGCGGACCTCGCCGCGTCGATGGGCCTGCTCGGGCAGCAGAACCATCCGGACGTCGTCGCCGCCGTCGAGCGCGTCATCGAGGCGGGGCGCGCGGCCGGGACGCCTGTGGGCGTGAACGCGTTCGACCCGGCGACGGCCGACCGGTACGCCGCGGCCGGCGCCGCGTACGTGCTGGTGGGCTCCGACGTGACCCTGCTGGCGCGGGCGTCGGAGGCGCTGGCGGACCGCTTCATCGGCGACTCCGGCGGCCCCGCCCCGGCCGCCTATTGACTGCATTGCCGCACCGACGCAGATCGTATACAATCCTGAATACAGTCCTCCCGGACCTTCCCCGACGACGAGGAGCACCACGCACGTGACCGACATCAGCCGCCCCGGCAAGATCATCGCCGTGCATCTGAACTACCGGTCCCGAGCCGCACAGCGGGGCCGGACCCCGGCCCAGCCGTCGTACTTCTTCAAGCCGTCCTCCTCCGTCGCTGTCACCGGCGGCGAGCTCGAGCGCCCCGCGGGGACGGAACTGCTCGCCTTCGAGGGCGAGATCGCACTCATCATCGGCCGGCTCACCCGCCGCGTCTCTCCGGAGGACGGCTGGGCGGCCGTCTCAGGCGTCACCGCCGCCAACGACTTCGGGCTCTACGACCTGCGCGCGGCCGACAAGGGCTCGAACGTCCGCTCCAAGGGCGGCGACGGGTTCACCCCGCTCGGGCCGACTGTGCTCGCCGCGGCCGACCTCGATCCCGACGCCCTCCGCGTCCGCACCTGGCTGAACGGCGAGCTGGTCCAGGACGGCACGACCGTCGACCTCCTCTTCCCCTTCGGCCGCCTCGTCGCCGACCTGTCGCAGCTCATGACGCTCGAGCCGGGCGACGTCATCCTGACCGGAACCCCGGCCGGCTCGTCCGTGACCGAACCCGGCGACACGGTCGAGGTCGAAGTGGATGCGCCCACCGCGCCGGGCGCGCCGAGCACCGGCCGCCTGGTCACCCGCATCACCGCGGGCAGCATCCCGTTCGGCGACTTCGGGACGAGGCCCAGCGTGGACGAGACGCAGCGCGCGGAGGCTTGGGGCACTCAGCCAGAACCGGCCTGGACGTTGACCGACGACCTGCGCGCCAAGCTCGCATCCGTCGCCACCGCCACCCTCAGCTCCCAGCTCCGCAAGCGCGGCCTGAACAACGTCAGCATCGACGGCCTCACCTCCACCCGTCCCGACACGAAGGTGGTCGGCACCGCGCGCACGCTCCGCTACGTCCCGAACCGCGAAGACCTCTTCGAGTCCCACGGCGGCGGCTACAACGCCCAGAAGCGCGCCTTCGACGCCGTCGGCCCGGGCGAAGTGCTCGTCATCGAGGCCCGCGGCGAGCGCGGCAGCGGCACCGTCGGCGACGTGCTCGCCCTCCGCGCCCAGGTCAACGGGGCGGCCGGGATCGTCACGGATGGCGGCGTCCGCGACCTGGCCGTGGTGGCCGCCCTCGACATCCCGACGTACCACAACGGCCCGCACCCGGCGGTGCTCGGCCGCAAGCACGTGCCCTGGGACACCGACACCACCATCGCCTGCGGCGGCGCGACCGTCCAACCGGGCGACGTGATCGTGGGCGACGCGGACGGCCTGCTCGTCATCCCGCCCGCGCTGGTCGAGGAGGTCGTGGACGCGGCGATCGAGCAGGAGAGCGAAGAGGAGTACATCGCCGAGCAGGTGGCCGCGGGCCACGCGGTCGACGGGCTGTTCCCGATGAACGCCGAGTGGAAGGAACGGTACCGCGCATGGCGGACCCAGCAGTGAAGACGGTCGCGCCGAGCAAGTCGCAGCTGGCTTACGACTTCATCCGGGCGCGCATCGATGACGGGCGCTACGTGTCGGGCTTCCGGCTCGTGCTCGGGCAGATCGCGGGCGAGCTCGATATCAGCGTCGTGCCCGTGCGCGAGGCCATCCGCCGGCTGGAGGCAGAAGGGCTGGTGACGTTCGAGAAGAACGTCGGCGCCCAGGTCGCCCTGCTGAAGGAGGCCGAGTACACCTGGACGATGGAGACGCTGGCGCTCGTGGAGGGCGCGGCGACCCAGCAGTCGGCCCCGTTCCTCACCCCCGAGCACCTGGAGCGGGCGCGCGCGGTCAACCGCGAGATGATCGCGTGCCTCGACGACTTCATCCCCCACCGCTTCACGCAGCTGAACCAGGAGTTCCACGCGGTGCTGTTCGAGGAGTGCCCCAACCCGCACATCCTCGACCTGGTGCACCGCGGGTGGAACCGGCTGACCGTGCTCCGCGACTCCACCTTCAGCTTCGTGCCCGGCCGGGCGCGCGAGTCGGTCGACGAGCACGAGCACATCCTCACCCTCATCGAGTCCGGCGCTCCCCCGCTGGAGATCGAGCTCGCCGCGCGGAACCACCGCCTGGCCACCCTGGACTCGCTGCAGGCGTACCAGAACGAGCACAAGCAGCACTGACCCACCGATCGGAACGGAGGCCGCGCCATGGCGCAGCACCACATCCCCGCCGGCCTGCCCGACAGGATCAAGCACTTCATCGACGGCGAGTTCGTCGACAGCGTCTCGGAGAAGACCTTCGACGTGCTCGACCCGGTCTCGAACGAGACCTACGTGCAGGCTGCTGCCGGGCAGAAGGAGGACATCGACCTCGCCGTCGCCGCCGCCAGGCGCGCGTTCAAGACCGGGCCCTGGCCGCGGATGAAGCCCCGCGAGCGCGCCCGCGTCCTGAACCGTATCGCCGACGCCGTCGAGGCGCAGGACGCGCGGCTCGCCGAGCTGGAGACGTTCGACACCGGCCTCCCGATCACCCAGGCGCTCGGGCAGGCGCAGCGAGCCGCGGAGAACTTCCGCTTCTTCGCCGACCTGATCGTCGCGCAGGCGGACGACGCCTACAAGGTGCCCGGCAGCCAGCTGAACTACGTCAACCGCAAGCCGATCGGCGTCGCCGGGCTCATCACGCCGTGGAACACGCCGTTCATGCTGGAGAGCTGGAAGCTCGCTCCCGCGCTCGCGACCGGCAACACCGTGGTGCTGAAGCCCGCGGAATTCACGCCGCTGTCGGCATCCCTTTGGGCGACGATCTTCCGCGAGGCGGGCGTGCCGGACGGTGTGTTCAACCTCGTCAACGGCCTCGGCGAGGAGGCCGGGGACGCGCTGGTCAAGCACCCGGATGTGCCGCTGATCTCGTTCACGGGCGAGAGCCGCACCGGGCAGATCATCTTCGCCAACGCGGCGCCCTTCCTGAAAGGTCTGTCGATGGAGCTGGGCGGCAAGTCCCCGGCGGTGGTCTTCGCGGACGCCGACCTGGATGCGGCCATCGACTCCACCCTGTTCGGCGTGTTCTCGCTGAACGGCGAGCGCTGCACCGCCGGGTCGCGAATCCTGGTCGAGCGGCCGATCTACGACGAGTTCCTGACGCGGTACGCCGAGCGGGCGAAGAACATCGTGGTCGGCGACCCGCACGACCCGAAGACCGAGGTCGGAGCTCTCGTCCACCCGGAGCACTACGAGAAGGTCATGTCGTACGTCGAGCTGGGCAAGCAGGAGGGCCGCCTGCTCGCGGGCGGCGGCCGCCCCGACGGGCTCGAGACCGGCAACTACGTCGCGCCGACCGTGTTCGCCGACGTGCCCGCCGACGCCCGCATCTTCCAGGAGGAGATCTTCGGCCCGGTCGTCGCCATCACGCCGTTCGACACCGACGAGGAGGCGCTGGAGCTCGCCAACGGCGTCAAGTACGGCCTCGCCGCCTACATCTGGACCAGCGACCTGGAGCGCGCGCACACCTTCGCCGGGAACGTGGAGGCCGGGATGGTGTGGCTGAACTCCCACAACGTCCGCGACCTCCGCACGCCCTTCGGCGGTGTGAAGGCGTCCGGTCTGGGCCACGAGGGCGGCTACCGCTCCATCGACTTCTATACCGACCAGCAGGCGGTCCACATCACGCTGGGCCCTGTCCACACCGCCCGGTTCGGTGCCACCGTGCACCAGCCGGAGGAGGCGGCCGAGGCCGCCGAGGACGCCGGCGACGCCTGAACCCCAGTCCGAACCACCCTCAGCGCAGAGAGAGCACCACCATGACCATCACCCCCGGCTCCCCCGAGCCCATCGTGACCGCCGGCGACCCGATCCCGGCGCCGACCGACCGCATCCCGACGCCGAAGGCCACCCCGCCGGATGTGGTGCGCTGCGCCTACATGGAGCTGGTCGTCACCGACCTGGCCGCGAGCCGCGAGTTCTACGTCGACGTCCTCGACCTCGTCGTGACCGAGGAGGACGAGGACACCGTGTACCTGCGGTCGATGGAGGAGTTCATCCACCACAACCTCGTGCTGCGGAAAGGCCCGGTCGCGGCCGTCGCCGCGTTCGCGTACCGCGTCCGCACCCCGGAAGACCTCGACCGCGCCGTCGAGTTCTACACCGAGCTCGGCTGCCGCGTGGAGCGTCGTGCGTCGGGCTTCACCAAGGGCGTCGGCGACTCGGTGCGCGTCGAGGACCCCCTCGGCTTCCCGTACGAGTTCTTCTACGAGGTCGAGCACGTCGAGCGCCTGGCCTGGCGCTACGACCTCTACACGCCCGGCGCCCTCGTGCGCATCGACCACTTCAACCAGGTCACGCCCGACGTCCCCCGCGCCGTCGCCTACATGGAAGACCTCGGGTTCCGGGTGACCGAGGACATCCAGGACGAGGCCGGCACCACGTACGCCGCGTGGATGCGCCGCAAGCCGACCGTGCACGACACCGCGATGACCGGAGGCGACGGCCCGCGGATGCACCACGTCGCGTTCGCCACGCACGAGAAGCACAACATCATCGCGATCTGCGACAAGCTCGGCGCCCTCCGCCGCAGCGACTGCATCGAGCGCGGCCCCGGCCGCCACGGCGTCTCCAACGCGTTCTACCTGTACCTGCGCGACCCCGACGGCCACCGCGTCGAGATCTACACGCAGGACTACTACACCGGCGACCCGGACAACCCGGTCGTCACCTGGGACGTGCACGACAACCAGCGCCGCGACTGGTGGGGCAACCCGGTCGTCCCGTCCTGGTACACCGAGGCGTCGCTCGTGCTCGACCTCGACGGCAACCCGCAGCCCCTGACCAGCCGCACCGACGACTCCGAGATGGAGGTCACGATCGGCGCCGACGGCTTCTCGTACACCCGCAAGGGCGACGAGTCGCAGGGCTTCAAGCTCGGCGCGCAGGTCTGACCCGTCGCGCGCAGGGCCGGCGGTCGGCCAGGATGTCGCCATGGGGCGACGCGCGCGGGTGATCGGGGCGGGCGCCGCGATGACGGTCGTCCTCGCTGGCGGCGCCATCGCTCTCGCCGCTGCGGCTCAGTCGGCCGGCATCATCCGGCCCGCGGCCATGTGCCTGCCTGCACCGCTGCACGCGCGTCCCGCCGTGGTGCACCCCGGTGAGACCGTCGTGCTCTCGAGCGGCGCGGCCTCCTGCGATCTCGGCTACGCGCGGGACCGGCTATACGTCGTCGTCCTCCAGCACCGCGAGCTCTCCACGCCGCCGCTGCACGTCGCGGTCGCCCGGGACGGCCGTTTCGAGACCGAGCTGACCGTGCCCGAGACCTTCCCCCGCGGGGACGCGGTGCTGAACGTCACCGGCAGCCCGTACGACGAGTGCGACGACACGGGAAGCCACTCCTGCGCCGGCTACTGGGTGCCCGTCGTCGTGGAGTGAGCACTGATAGGGTCGGCCCATGATCCGTTGGGGGGTGGGTCGCGTCGCCGCGGCCCTGGTCGTGGTCGCTGCCGTGGGGCTGACATCGGGATGCGCGCTGCTCGCGCCGCCCCCGCATCCGTCGCCGACGCCGGCGGCGGTCGACGCGCCGGATGCCCAGCCCGCCGCCGCGTCGTACCCGCAGCTGAAGATGCGCGGTCAGACGATCGCCACCGGGCGCCTCGTGCCCATCGCGCACGACCCGGTGGACGACCCGCGCGCGCAACACCCGCTGACCGGCGCGGTGCGCGTGACGGTGGACGGCGAGGGCACGATCGAGGTGCGGATCAGGCCCGACGATCCGGCCACCGCCGACCTGACGGGCCTCAGCCTCCTCATCACGGGCACGCGGCATGACGGACAGCCGGAGAGCATCCAGACCAATCAGCAGTTCGAGCTGGTGTCAGCGCTGGATCGAACCGAGGCCGACGGGGAACTGGTGATGCCCATCAACGGGCAGTTCACCGCGCTCGGCGATCCCAGCTGGCTGCACTCGATCGAGGAGAGCCTGCAGGGTGACGCGCGGGTCTTCGCCGCCGCGAACCTCACGTGGACGCTGACCTCCCCGTACCCGGGACTTACGGTGAAGGACTCCGGCCTCATACCGTTTGCCCGCGGCAAAGTGCTGACGGAGGACGGCGTGCTCACCACCTACGTGCCCAATCCCTACGACACGATCACGGCGGTGACCCAGCGCTTCGGCATCACCCAGCCGCAGTTCCTCTGGCTGAACCCGTGGATGGTGCAGACCGGCAGCGATCCGGAGCTGAAGTACGGGATCGGCGTCAATCTGGATCCGGCGCGTCGCTGAGGACGTCCCTCACGCGTCGGGCGACGCGACCGGCAGCCGGAACCGCTCCGCCGCGGGCTCGCCGTGCAACGCCAGCCGCGCCAGCACATCGCCGAGCGCGGGCCCGAACTTGAAGCCGTGCCCGGAGAACCCGGTTGCGATGACGACCGGGCCGACGCGGTCGAGCACGAACTCCTCCTGCGGGGTGCTGTCGTAGAGGCAGCTGATCCCCTCCGGGCGCGTGGAGTCGACGCCGGGCACCCAGTCCGCGACGTACCGCTGCAGGCTGGCCAGGCGGTCCGGGTCGATGGTGCGGTCTCGATCGTCCGGGTTCACCTGGGGGCCGACGCCATGGAAGCCGACCTTCACGCCCTCCCCCGGCGTCAGCAGGCCGTACGCGCCGGTGACGCCCTCCTCCGTGGGATGGTGAACGAAGCTCGGCCAGGCCGCCTCGCCGTCCGCGGGGCCGGGCAGCAGCGGGAAGTGCGCCGGCTGCTCCTCGGTGACCCGGACCGTCGGAAGTTCCACGCCCTGCGCGTTCAGGAACGGGCGCAGCAGCTCGGGCGTCCACGATCCGGCCGCGACGACGACGGCGTCGGCGCTGTGGACGCCGTCGGAGGCCGTCACCGTCACGCCGTCGCCCGTCTCGGCGATGTCCGTCACGCGCGTGTCGAACCGCAGGTCCGCTCCGGCGGCCGCCGCGGCGTCGAGCAGCGCCTCGATCGCGTCCGCTGCTCGAAGGCGTCCGCCGCCCGGGCTGAACAGCACGTGCTGCTCGAACCGCAGCCCCGGCCAGCGCGATACCGCCTCGCCCGCGGTCAACCACTCGTAGGGCAGCTCGGCCGCATCCTGGGCTTCGGCGATCGCCGTCAGCGCGGCCAGGTCGCCGTGGTCCAGGGCGCCGGTCGGGTCGAGCAGGCGGCGCCCGCTGACCTGCTCGAGGTGCGTCCATCCCCGAAGCGCCCGGACGGACAGCTCCACGTAGTCCTGCTCGGTGTAGCCGTGCCGGAAGATCCGCGATCCGCCGTGCGACGACCCGCGGTCGTGCCCGCGCTCGAACGCCTCGAGAAGCACCACGGAGGCGCCCTCGCGGGCCAGGGACCAGGCGGTCGCGGCGCCGACCACGCCCGCACCGATGACGATCACACGCGCAGCCATGCCGTCACCCTATCGAGCGGGCTCCCGGCTGTTTCGGTTTGTTAATGCGACCCCAGGTATGAGCCCGACATGCTGAACCCGCCGCGCGGGTCCGGCGACGGCTCCGGTTCGTCGAAACGCGGGTTCGGCTTGCCCGGAAGACTCTGCACGGGCTGGTGGGAACGTCGCGCCGCCAAGATGCCGAGGACGGTCAGCGCCAGCAGCACGGCACCGGCCGCCACGAGCAGCCACCCCGCGACCTCGCCCCGGGTGAGCAGCACGATCCCGAACGGAGCCGTCAGCCACACCCCCAGACCGGCGACGCAGCTGAGCACCACGAACAGCGCGACGCGCCGGCGTCGGCGCTCCTCCCGCTGCAATCCCTCCATCAGTGCGCTCATCGGCGACCACCCCCTTGGGCTCACCCTAGTGGGATCGGGGCCGATTGCGTCAGCGTTCCGACCGCTCGACCACCTCGAAGCGGTTGCCGTCGGGGTCGGAGGCGGCGAACATCGCGGGTACGCCGGGCCAGCGCAGCAGCTCCCCCACATCCACTTTCCGCTCTCTGAGCGTCGCATGCGTGCGCTCGGCGTCGAGGGTTTCGAACCGGATGCCCGTCTCGACCCCTGCCGGAGCGCTGTCGGTCGCGCTGACCAACGAGACCGACACCGCCGAACCGGGAGGTGCCAGCATGATCCAGCGCGCGCCGAGCTGCGGAAGGGGCGCATCCACGAGCACGCCGAAGTCGAGCACGTCGCGGTAGAACGCGAGTGCGCGGTCCTGGTCCGCGACCGGGATGCCGATGGTGTTGACGCCGACGATGCCGGCTCCGTCGCTGTCCGTCATGCCGGTATCCTCCCGCGCCGGACCGGATGCGGGTAGACCGTATATCGGAAGCCGTTCCGACGAAGGGAGAGCCGGTGTCCACCGACCAGTATCACGAGCCGCCGAACGAGCTCGGCGAAGAGACGCGGACGTTCGCCCGCATGTGCGCGAGCCTGTCCGAGGAGGCGGAGGCGATCGGCTGGTACGAGCAGCGCATCGCCGTGGAGAAGGACGAGGTCGCCAAGGCGATCATGCTCGACTCGCTCGCCGAGGAGTACAAGCACTTCAGCATGGAGCTGGAGTTCCTGCTGCGCGCGAAGCAGCAGTGGCGGGAGACCGCGAAGGGGATCCTGTTCCAGGACGGCGACATCGTCCAGCACGGCGAGGAGGCAGAGGAGGACGCGGAGGACGCGCCGGCGGGGTGATCCCCGCCGGCGCGTCCTGGGTCAGTGACCGGTCGGGCGCTCCGTTCCCTGGCTCACGCGCAGGAGCGGGGCGACCGGCTGGCCGGACGCTGCAGAACCGCTGCCGAAGGCCGTGACCTTCTTGCCCGTCACCGGCGCGGACGCCGGGTAGGCCGGGGCGATGACGGACGAGCCGCCGCAGGTCTGGAGCCCGAAGACCGAGCCGTTGAGCACGGTCGTCCCGCCCACCAGGGTGACCTTGGTGGCCCCGAGGAAGTACGTGTCGTCGAGCGTGCGCTGGGGCACGCAGTTCGGCAACGTGATGAACAGCGGCGAGCCGGACGCGCCGGACCACGCGGAGGCTCCCAGCGCGTCGGGGAAGTTGAGTCCGTTCGCCAGGATGACCCGGCTGCTCGTGCTGAACGCCGACTCGACGACCTGCTGCGAGGAGTCGAACCGGTCGGAGCCCGCAAGGTGCACGACGGTCCCGAACCGGGCGAAGTCGGCGACGAGCGACGGCGACATCACGGCCGAGCCTCCGATGACGACGATCTTGCTCGTCCCGAGCGACTGGAGCAGGGACGCGGTGGCCGCGTCCACCGACGTCGCGTTCCCGTTGACCAGCAGCAGCGGAGCATGCAGGCTGCCCGCGGCCCCGCCGGCGCTCAGGGAGTCCGGGAAGTTGAGACCGGTCGACACGTAGACGGTCGGGGCGGTGCTGAACGAGTGCTTGATCACGGCCTGCGACGTGCCGAAGCGGTCGCTGCCGTACACGCGCTTGACGTCCGGCGAGAGCTTCTGCAGGGCCGAGAACACGTCGGCGCCGACGACCGCGGGGCCGCCCACGACGACGATGTGCGCCGGGTTCAGGCGCTTGATCTCATTCGACACGACCGTCGGCAGGTACCCCGGCGCCGTCAGCAGCAGCGGACCGGAGTCCTCCGCCGCGGCCGGACCGCCCGAGAGCGCGTCGGGGAACGAGATGCCGTTCGCCACGTAGACGGTCTTCGCATCGGCCGGGTCGGGATACGACGCCTTCGAGACCTCGACGGAGGTGGCGAAGCGGTCACTGCCCGACGTGCGGTTCACCGTGACGACGCGGAGCGTGTAGGTCTGCGTGACCGAGTCCTTCTCCGCGTCCGTCGCCGTCAGGTCGAACGTGTAGTCGCCCGGCGTGGTGGCCGTGCCGACGATGGTGTCGCCGCTGATCGTCAAGCCGGTGGGGAGCGCCCCCTTGGTGACCGAGAAGGACAGGGACTCGTTGGACCAGGACCATGCCTCGATCTGCTTCAGGTACGACGTTCCCACTGGGACCACGCCGGAGACGCTGCTCAGGAACGAGACCGGCTCCCAGTACCCGTAGATCTTGAAGCCCGAGCCGTACGCCACGGTGTTCGTGAAGACGTCGATGGCGACATGCGGCGCGGTGGCCGGCGCGACGGGGGTGCTCGCGGTGGCGGCGGTGCCGGTGACCGTGTCGACCGCGGCCATCTGCGCGTTGTTGAAGGCGATCACCGTCTGAGTGGTCGGATCGGTGCCCAGGGCCTGCACCCCGGCGCCGTAGCCGGTCGGCAACACGACGGGGGTTCCCGCCGTCAGAGTCGGCCCGTCGATGACGCTCAGCGTGGAGAGCGACGTGAAGCCGACGTAGGCCTTGTGGTGGGCGGCGTCGACGGTGAGCGCCGACGGGGGTGCCGTCGGGAGGGACACCTTGGAGACGGTGGACGACGCCTCGTCGACGACTGCGACCTTCGGCCCGGCCGCGTCGATCGCGTAGAGAGTCCCGGCCGACGCGTCGACGTCGACGCGCGTCAGCGTCCCGCCGACCGTGATGGGGGTGCCGACGGCGAGCGTCGCCTCGTTCACGGGCACGATGGTCCCGTCGGTCCCGGTCGCCACGAACACCGTCGCGGTGCTGTGGTCGACGGTCAGATCGCGGACATCGCCCGCGACTGTCGCTGTGCCGGTGACCGTGTTCGTGCGCTCGTCGATCCGGTAGAGCTTGTGCTGTCCCGCGTCGAGCGTCCACACCAGCGCCCGCCTCGCATCCACAGCCAGCAGCGGGCTGCCGGCGGTGGGGAGCGGCACCGAGCCGATCACATCACCCGAGAACTCGTCCACGATCGTCACCTGACCGGGGACGGCGGCGAAGGCCTGAGCGGTGTACGAGTCGACGGCGACGTCCGTGAGGGTGCCTACCGTGCTGTCGAATGCATTCCACCAGACGCCGTTGCCGGGGCTCGCCGAGGCGGGCGCCACGCCGAGCGCGGCGAGCCCGGTGGCGGCGAGTGCGGCGATGGTCAGTGCAGCGACGGAGCGCCGACGGGGATGCGCCGTTCCGGATCGATCGACGACGGGGACGGAGGCGGCGCGATCACGCAACGGCGGCTCACTTTCGGGAAGGGCTCGCTTCTGAGAGCGCGAGCATCCCGCTCAGTCAAGACCATCGCGCACGGATTGCGTCTACCCCAATGAGGGGGACCTCCCTAGGCTGCCCGCAGAACCGTCGAACAGGAGGACGACATGACCTTGGAGCAGACCCTCACCGAACTCGCGGAGTACGTGCGAGAAGAGCTCAGCATCGTCCGCAAGCGCGGAGAGGAGAAGACGACGCCACGCGAGCACGGCAACGACTTCCACGAGATGCAGCAGGCGGCCGACAAGGTGGACCACCTGGCCCACTCGCTGCGGAAGCTGCACGACCAGGAGTTCAGCGGCGCCTGGCGGAGGCAGAGCGCGCAGGAGTGATCGTTACCGCTCGACCCCGATGAACCGGCGGAACGCGTCGGCTCCGGCGACCATGATCGGTTCGCCCCGCACGAAGGCGTCGCGGGTGAGGACCAACCGCTGATTCACGGCGGAAGCACCGCGTCGAGCGAGCCGGGCGGTGCCGTCGGGCTGGAAGCCGACCTTCCTGCTGACCGCGAGGGATGCCGGGTTGTCGGTGAACGCACCGGAGGTGATCTGCTCGCGCCCAATTCGTCGAAGACGAAAGCGCAGATGGCCTGCCGCATTCTCGTCCCGATGCCACGCCCATGGTGTGCCAGCCCCAACCAGGAGCCGGTCTCGCCGGTGCGCGTGATCGGGTAGTCGCGCGTCCCGATGCCCTGAATACCGACGATCTCGCCGTTGTATTCGACGGCGAACTCGAGTGTCCACGCCTCGCGCGACCAGCCGGCACGCGTCCGCCAGTGATACTGCGCGAACTCCAGAGGCAGCCGGTCGGCCGGGGCGTCTGTCCACGGGTAGTAGAACGGCATGTCAGCCGGATCATGCACCCCGCCGAGCGCCACGCGGATCAGGTCGGGCAGCACATCGTCGGTGATCGGCCGCAGCACGAGCGGGCCCGCCTCGATGCGCAGGCCGAAAGGAGGGAAGGCGTCAGCGAGAAGCATCCCGCCAGTCTGCCCGGCTCCTCGTCGCGACGTCGCGGACACGCGAAAAAGCCCCGAAAAATCGGGGCCTTTCACTGCTGGGGTACCTGGACTCGAACCAAGAACAACTGAACCAGAATCAGCCGTGTTGCCAATTACACCATACCCCACTGCTCCGAACCGCGGCCCGGGCACGAGAAACAACTCTAGCCTACGCGCGGGCCGGACTACAAAACGGCGGCCCCGTCCAGCGACAGTCCGATGAGGTCGCGGTTGACGGCCGCCGCGACCACCGCGCCCGAGCCGGCGGCGACGATGAGCTGCTGCGGCCCGGGTGCCGTCGTCTCGCCCGCCGCGTAGACGCCGGGGACGGACGTGCGGCCCTGTGCGTCGGTCACCAGGTAACCGTCGGAGTCGCGGTCGAGGTCCAGAGCGTCGGCGAACGAGAGCTGGGGCGACCACACCGGTCGGAGGAAGCCGCGCGCCCGCTCGATCACCGTGCCGTCCGTCAGGCGCACGCCGGTCAGCACGCCCTTCTCCCCCACGACATCGTCGATCGGGCGGCGCTCGACCGTCACGCCGAGCTGAGCGAGCATCCGCTCCTCCTCCGCGTCGACGACCTCGGCCGCGTTCGTGAAGACGATCAGATCGTCGGTCCACTGGGTGAGCAGGAGGGCGCGCTCGGCCAGGTCGGAGGTCTCGCCGATCAGCGCGAGCGGCTGATCCGCGGTCTCGTAGCCGTCGCACTCGACGCAGCTGTGCAGCTGCGTGCCGTAATAGGCGCGGAGGCTCGGGATGGCGGGCATCATCTCCGAGACACCCGTCGCGATGACCACCGCGTCGGCCCGGACGTCGACATCCGCCCCGCCGCGCACCCCGCGCCCGGTGACACGGAAGCCGTCGCCCTCGAGCTCCACGGCGCCGACCTGCGCGAACACCACCGCGGCGTTCTCGTACGCGTCGACCTCCTCGCGGCCGAGGCGGCGCAGCTCCAGCGGCGAGATGCCGTCACGCGTGACGAAGCCGTGCGCGCGCAGGGTCGCCGCGTGCCGGGGACGGTTGCCGTCCACGACGAGCACACGCCGCCGCGCCCGCGCGAGATTGAGGGCGGCCGACAGTCCGGCCGGTCCCCCGCCGATGACGACGACCTCGAACGACTCCCCGCTCACGCCGCTACCCCAGCGCCGCCGACAGCCGGTCGAGGCGGGCGATGGTCTCGGCCTTGCCGAGGATCTGCATCGACTCGAACAACGGCGGCGACACCCGGCGGCCGGAGATCGCGACGCGGAGCGGGCCGAAGGCCACGCGCGGCTTGAGGCCCAGGCCCTCCACGAGTGCATCGCGCAGCGCCGCCTCGATCGCGTCGTGCGTCCACTCCGCCTCGGGCACCAGCTCGAGGGCGCCGAGGGACGCGGCCAGCACCTCGCCGGCGTTGTCCGGCAGCGAGGCGCGTGCGTCGTCCTCGATCGTGAGCGATGCCGCGTCAGTGAAAAGGAAGCCCAGCATCCCCGGCGTCTCACCGAGGAGTTGCACGCGCTCCTGCACGAGCGGCGCGGCCTGCGCGAGCACGTCGTGCTGCGCGGGCGTCAGCGGCTCCTCCACGACGCCGGCGGCCGCCAGGTACGGGATGGTGCGCTCGGTGAAGTCCGCCACGTCGAGCAGGCGGATGTGGTCGCCGTTGATCGACTCGGCCTTCTTGAGGTCGAAGCGGGCCGGATTGGGGTTCACATCCTTCACGTCGAAGGCGGCGACCATCTCGGACAGCGAGAACACGTCGCGGTCGTGGGTGAGCGACCAGCCGAGCAGCGCCAGGTAGTTCACCAGGCCCTCGGGGATGAAACCCCGGTCGCGGTGGTGGAAGAGGTTCGACTCGGGGTCGCGCTTGGAGAGCTTCTTGTTGCCCTCGCCCATGACGTACGGGAGGTGCCCGAAGCGCGGGACGAAGGTGGTCACTCCGGCGTCGATGAGCGCGTGATACAGCGCGATCTGGCGCGGGGTGGAGGACAGCAGGTCCTCGCCGCGGAGCACGTGGGTGATGCCCATGAGCGCGTCGTCCACCGGGTTCACGAAGGTGTAGAGCGGGTGGCCGTTGGGGCGCACCACGACGAAGTCGCTGAACGAGCCGGCCTTGAAGGTGATCTCGCCGCGGACGAGGTCGTCGAAGCTGAGGTCGTCGTCCGGCACGCGCAGGCGCAGCGCGGGCTCGCGGCCCTCGGCGCGGTACGCCGCCTTCTGCTCGTCCGTGAGGTCGCGCTCGAAGTTGTCGTATCCGAGCTTCGGGTCGCGGCCGAGCGAGATGTTGCGCGCCTCGATCTCCTCCGCCGTGGCGAAGCTCTCGTAGATGTGGCCGGACTCCTTCAGCCGCTCGATGAGGTCGCGGTAGATGTCGTAGCGCTGCGACTGCCGGTAGGGGCCGTCGGGGCCGCCGACGTCGATCCCCTCGTCCCAGTCGAGCCGCAGCCAGCGGAGCGCTTCGAGGATCAGCTGGTAGCTCTCCTCGCTGTCGCGCGCCGCGTCGGTGTCCTCGATGCGGAAGATCAGCTTGCCGCCGGTGTGCCGGGCGTACGCCCAGTTGAACAGCGCCGTGCGGATGAGGCCGACGTGCGGCGTCCCGGTGGGCGACGGGCAGAAGCGCACGCGCACATCGGCGCCGGTGGCCTCGGAGAAGGGGTGAGCGATGGAGTCAGACATACGTCTTCGATCCTACCGGGGAGGCCCGGTTCACTGCCGCCTACTTCGGGGCGCGCACCGGGTTGACGAGCGACCCCACGCCGTCCACCTCGACCTCGACGGTGTCGCCGGGCTTCATCGGCCCGATCCCCGCCGGCGTCCCGGTGAGGATGACGTCGCCCGGCAGCAGCGTGAACACGCTCGACGCGTACGCGATGATCGACGGGATGTCGTGGACCATATCCGAGATCGGCGCCTCCTGCTTGAGCTCGCCATTGAGGCGGGTGCGCAGCACGGCATCCGGAGCCAGCTCGGTCTCGATGACCGGCCCGAGCGGGCAGAAGGTGTCGAAGCCCTTCGCGCGCGTCCACTGGCCGTCCTTCTCCTGCAGGTCGCGGGCGGTGACGTCGTTGGCGACGGTGTAGCCGAAGATGTGGTCGGCCGCGTCCTCGGCGCTCACATTGCGTGCGATCTTCCCGATGATGACCGCGAGCTCGCCTTCGTAGTCGACGCGCTCGGACTGCGGCGGCTGGATGATGGCGTCGCCCAGCCCGATGACGGCGGTGTTGGGCTTGAGGAACAGCAGCGGCTCCCCCGGCGCCTCCCCGCCCATCTCGGCGGCGTGGTCGCGGTAGTTCTTGCCGACCGCCACGACCTTCGACCGCGGGATGACCGGCGCCAGCAGCGCGCCGACCTTGCCGAGCGGGACGCGCTCCCCGGTGGTCTCGAACCCGACGAACATCGGATCGCCGGCGAGCACGACGAGGGCGTCCTCGTCGACGATGCCGTAGTCGATGACGGGGGTCGTCGACCCCTCGCGGGTGTGGCTGAAACGTGCGATCTTCACGGAGTCGAGCCTAGCCCCGTGGGCGCCACGGCCGGCGCAGCGCATCCCGCAGCGGGACGCCGCATCTCAGTCGGGAGCACCCAGGGTCGCGACGATGCGGTCGATCGCCGGCATCGCGATCCCGTGCCGCTCGCCGATCCGGACCAGCGCGCCGCCGAGGGCGTCCAGCTCGCTCGGGGCGCCGGCCGCCAGATCCTCCTGAAGGGACGTGCGCATCCCGCCCGGAACGCTCCGCAGGGCGCGTACGAGGTCCAGCTCGGAGGCCGGGACACCCTCCGCCGCCGAGCAGGCGACCACCTCGGAGACGACGGCCTCGGTCAGCTCCGGGTCCTCGCTGAGCGCCGCGCCGGCCGGCTGCCGCCAGTACGACGTGAGCAGCGCGAGGGATGCGAGCAGGCGGAACTTCGCCCACAGCACCTCCGCCTCGGTGCCGCCGACCCGGACGCTCGGCCCGGCATCCGTCAGCGCCCGCACGGACGCGAACCCGACCGCGGCCTCCGGCGCCTCGATGCGGACGAACGGGCTGCGGTGGTCGATGACCGTCGGCGAGGCGCGCAGTGCCGACACCGCGACCGACGCGCCCGCGACCGGGACGCCGGGCAGCGCGGCCCGCAGCGGCTCCATGTGCTCGACTCCGTTGAGGAACGAGATCACCTCGGCCGGGCGCGCGGCGACGATGCCGGGGAGCACATCCGCCAGCCCGTACGCTTTCGTGGCGAGGATGACGCTCGCGCCCTCCGGCACCTCCGTCGCGGCGCGCACCCGCTGGACGCCGTCGCCGAACGTCGCGCTCCGCACCTCGATGCCGTCGCGCCGGATGGCCGCTACCGTCGCCGGGCGTCCGACGGCGACGACCTCCTCCCCCGACCTCTGCAGCAGCCACGCGAACAACCCGCCGACCGCCCCCGGACCGACGACCGCGAACACCACGTCACCCATGCCTCGATGCTAGCCGCGCGTGCGAAAGGGAGGAGATCAGGTAGGACGCGCCGCTGGATGCGCGGAAAGGGAGGAGTTCGCGGCCGAGGTGGCCGAGAACTCCTCCCTTTCAGGCAGTCGCGCGCTTACGCGTCCAGGCGGTACATCCAGTTGTGGCGGTCGCGCTCGCGGCCGTACTGGATGTCGGTCAGCTCCTGGCGCAGGGACATGGTCAGCTCGCCGGGAGGCGCGGTGATGTCGCCGACGGTGAAGGTGTCGGACTTCAACTCGCCGATCGGCGTGATCACCGCGGCCGTGCCGCAGGCGAACACCTCGACGATGTCGCCAGACTCGACTCCGTCGCGCCACTCGTCGATCGTCACCTTGCGGCGCTCCACCTTGTGGCCGCGGTCGCGGGCGAGCTGCAGCACCGAGTCGAGCGTGATGCCCTCGAGGATGCTGTCGGACTCCGGAGTGACGAGCGTGCCGTCCTTGTAGACGAGCACCACGTTCATGCCGCCCAGCTCCTCCAGGTACTTGCCCTCGACCGAGTCGAGGAACAGCACCTGCGCGCAGCCGTGCTCGTAGGCCTCGGCCTGCGGCAGGAGGCTGGAGGCGTAGTTGCCGCCGGTCTTCGCCGCACCGGTGCCGCCCTTGCCGGCGCGCGACCAGCGGTCCGACAGCCAGATGGACACGGGGGCCACGCCGCTCGGGAAGTACGCGCCGGCGGGGCTCGCGATCAGGTAGTACGCGACCTTGTTGGCCGGGCGGACGCCGAGGAAAGCCTCCTTGGCGAACATGAAGGGACGCAGGTAGAGGCTCGTCTCCGGCGCATCCGGTACCCAGTCTCCGTCGACCGCGACGAGCTGCTTGAGCGAGTCGAGGAAGTGCTCCACCGGCAGCTCCGGCAGCGCCAGGCGGTAGGCCGAGCGCTGCATGCGGGCGGCGTTGGCCTCCGGACGGAAGGTCCAGATCGAGCCGTCCTCATGGCGGTACGCCTTCAGGCCCTCGAAGATCTCCTGCGCGTAGTGGAACACCGCGGCCGAGGGCTCCAGGGAGATCGGGCCGTACGGCGAGACGCGCGGGCGGTGCCAGCCGCCCTTCGCCGACCAGCAGATGTCGACCATGTGGTCGGTGAAGTAGTTGCCGAAGCCCGGGTTCGCGAGGATCTCGGCGCGCTCCGCCGCCTCGCGGGCGGCCTCGTTGCGGCTGACGTTCCAGAGCAGGCCGGAGGTCTCGGTGGGTCCGTTGGTGAGGGAGATGCTGGTCGAGGTCATGACAGTCCTTTATGCGACGGGTGATTCAATTCTGCGCCACTCGGGCGGCGATCGCGTCGCCGATCTCGGCGGTCGTTCGCACAGCGCCCGTGCGGGCGGCGAGGTCGGCGGTCACCGCGGACTCGATCCGCCCGGCGAGCTCGGGCTCGCCCAGGTGGCGGAGCAGGAGCGCCGTGGAGAGGATCGCGGCGGTGGGGTCGGCCTTCTGCTGGCCGGCGATGTCGGGGGCCGATCCGTGAACCGGTTCGAACATGCTCGGGAAGGCCCCGGCCGGGTTGATGTTGCCCGAGGCCGCCAGCCCGATGCCGCCGCTGATCGCGGCCGCGAGGTCGGTGAGGATGTCGCCGAAGAGGTTGTCCGTGACGATCACATCGAATCTAGCAGGATCCGTGACGAGGAAGATGGTCGCCGCGTCCACGTGCAGGTAGTCGACCGCGACGTCGGGATGCTCGGCGGCCACCGCGTCCACGATCCGCTTCCACAGCGAGCCCGCGAAGGTCAGGACGTTCGTCTTGTGCACCAGCGTCAGCTTCTTGCGGCGCTGCTCGGCCTGGTCGAAGGCGTAGCGGACGACGCGCTCGACCCCGTACGCGGTGTTGACCGAGACCTCGTTGGCGATCTCGTGCGGCGTGCCCTGGCGGATCGCTCCCCCGTTGCCGACGTACGGGCCCTCGGTGCCCTCGCGGACCACGACGAAGTCGACCTCACCCGGTTCGGCGAGCGGGCTCGCGATGCCGGGGAAGAGCGTGGTCGGACGCAGGTTGACGTAGTGGTCGAGCGAGAACCGCAGCTTCAGCAGGAGCCCGCGCTCGATGTTCGCTCCCGCCAGCCGCGGGTCGCCGGGCTTCCCGCCGACCGCGCCGAGCAGGATCGCGTCGTGGCCGGAGATGGCCGCCAGGTCGTCGTCCGTGAGCACGTCGCCGGTCGCGAGGTAGCGGTCGGCGCCGAGCGAGAAGCGCGTCTTCTCGAACGTCAGGTCGCTGCCGGCGGTGACCGCATCCAGCACCTTCACCGCCTCGGCGATGACCTCCGGACCGATCCCGTCACCCGGGATGACGGCGAGCTTGACGGAACGGGACATGGCACTCCTGCGCTGGTTCGATGGGCGGATCCGGTACAGCCACCCTATCGCCGCACGACCGCCGCGCCGCCCGTCAGGAGCGGACGCGACGCAGGGTGACCAGCGCCACGACTGCGGCGGTCGCCACCAGTCCGACGCCGATGACGGCGGTGACGCCGACACCGCTGTCGAACGCCGCGCGCGCCGAGGTGAGCAGCTGCTCGGCGAGCGGAGCGGGCAGCCCGTCCGCGACGGACACGGCCCCGCCCAGCGTCTCCCCCGCCGCATCCGCCTGCGCGGACGTCAGGCCGGCCGGCACGACGAGCGCTGCGCGGTAGGACGCGGTGATGAGCGTCCCGAGGGTCGCCGTGCCGAGCACTGCGCCCAGCTCGTACGCCGTCTCCGACACAGCGGACGCGGCACCCGCCTTCGCCGCCGGCGCGGTCGAGATCACGAGCTCGTTCGACACGGTCTCGGCGGCGCCGATGCCGGCTCCGAGCAGCACGAAGGACGCGAGCAGCACGCTCCACGGTGCGCCGCCGCCGGTCAGCGCGACCAGCAGGTAGCCCGCCGCCGACAGCGTCAGGCCGCCCGCGATCACCACGCCCGGACGGTTGCGCCGCGCGATCGGCACCACGACGAGACCCGCGACGATCATCGTCAGCAGCCCCGGCAGCAGCACGAGGCCCGACTGCAGCGGCGTCAACCCGATCACGAGCTGCAGGTGCTGCGAGACGAAGAACAGGAAGCCGACCAGCGACACCACGCTCAGGAGGTTGACGACGACCGCGCCGCTGAAGGCGGGACGCGTGAACAGCCGCATGTCGAGCATCGGGATCGGTCGCCGCAGCTGGCGGCGCACGAACAGGGCTCCCGAGGCGACCCCGACCAGGATGGCGACCACGGCGACGAGCGAGAACCCGTCCACGGCGAGCGTCTTGATGCCGTAGACCACCGGCGCCATGGTGAGCAGCGAGAGCACGATGCCCGGCGCATCCACCGGCCCCGGCTCCGGGTCGCGGGACTCCCGCACCAGCAGCGGCGCGAGCACGAGCAGCGGGATGAGGACGGGCACCGCGAGCAGGAAGACGGACCCCCACCAGAAGTGCTCCAGCAGCACGCCGCCGACGATCGGCCCGAGAGCGGAACCCGCCGCGAAACCGGCGGCCCAGATGGCGATGGCGAGCCGTCGCTGCTCGCGCTCGAGGAACACGCTGCGCAGCAGCGACAGCGTCGACGGCATGAGCATGGCGCCGAAGACACCGAGCAGCGCGCGGGCGCCGATCAGCAGCTCGGCGCTCGGCGCGAACGCGGCGACCGCGGACACGGCGGCGAAGCCGGTCGCGCCGATGAGCAGGAGACGACGGCGGCCGATCCGGTCGCCGAGGCTGCCCATCGCGACGAGCAGGCTGGCGAGGACGAGCGGGTACACGTCGACGATCCACAGCATCCCGGTCGCGCTCGGCTTCAGCGCCTCGGAGATGGACGGCAGGGCGAAGCTCAGCACGGTGTTGTCGACCGAGACCAGGAGCGTCGGGAGCATGAGCACCGCGAGCGCCGCCCACGCACGACCGCCGGCCCGGGGCGGGACGGCGACGGGCAGACGGGTGGCGGTGGTGGACATGCGACTACTGTACCGTCTGGACGGTACAGTAGCAAGCCGCCCGACTAGCATGTGGTCATGCCGTCCGACCCGTCCGCCTCCCCCGCCTCCTCCCGCAGCGCGCGCGATCGCGTGCTCGACGCCTTCGAGGAGCTGCTGGCGGAGCAGAGCGAGCGCGCCGCGACCCTGGACGCGGTCGCGGCCCGCGCGGGCGTCTCGAAGGGCGGCCTGCTCTACCACTTCGCCTCGAAGGAGGCGCTGGTCGGCGGGGTGCTCGACCGCTTCGCCGGCCTGTTGGCCGACGACGTCGAGCGGATGCGCGCCGACGAGGCGGGACCGGTCGACTACTTCCTGCGCACCTCCATCCCCACCGACTCGCGGTTCGAGCGCGCCGTGGTCGCGGTCGCGCGGCTCGCCCAGGCCGCAGACCCGCGTGCCCGCGACGCGCTCGCCGACGCCCAGCGCGTCTGGCTGGCCGCGCTGGAGGAGGCGGTCGGCGATCCGCTGGCCGCACGGATGGTCATGCTGATCGGCGACGGGATGTACTACAACGCCGCGCTGCTGCCCGCGGCGAACACCGTGCTGCGCGACGAGACGGATGTGGACCAGCTGATCGCGCTCGTGCGCGACATCGCGTCCGAGCGGTAGCGCCTCCCACCGCGCGATTCGTCACGAATGGGCGCCATTCGTGCCGAATCGGGACCACTCGTGACGAATGCCGCAACGCCTCAGCCCGCCTCGGCCAGCAGGCGCTCCAGCGATCGCGCCGTGCGGTCGTCGCGCGCGGACCGGATGGCCGCGCGATAGGCCTCCGCCGCCTCCGTCCCGCGCCCCGCCAGCCGGAGCAGGTCGGCGCGGGCGGCGTGCGCCTCGGTCTCCAGCACGCCCACCGAGAGCGCGGGATCGGCGTCCAGCGCCGCCATCGCCACCTCGGGCCCCGCATCCGGGCTGTGGCCGAGCGCGACGATCCTTCCCAGCCGGGCGGACGGGCTCGGCCACTGTCGCACCAGGCCGTCGTACAACCGCACGATCGCGGGCCAGTCGGTCGCGTCCCACGTCGGCGCGATCGCGTGCAGGCCGGCGATGCCCGCCTGCAGGGCGTAGCGGCCGCCTCCCGCCAGCGCCGTCGTCGCAAGCGCCTCGCCCTCGGCCATCAGCGCCGCATCCCAGCGTCGCCGATCCGCCTCGCGGAGGGTCGCGAACTCGTCCCCGTCGGTCAGCCGGGTGGACTGGCGCGCCTCGGTCAGCAGCAGGAGCGCCAGCAGCCCGGCGCTCTCGGCCTCGGCGAACACGCGGTGGGCGTCACGGGCGAGCTCGATCGCGTCCCTGCGCAGGGTCGCGTCGACCGTCTGGTGACCGACGGTGTAGAGCAGGTAGATCGTGGTGAGGGCGTCGGGCATCCGGGCGGCCACCGCCGCCGGGTCGTCCAGCGCGAACCGCAGCCGGGCGTCGTGGATGCGCTTCTTGGCCCGGGTGAGCCGCGCCGCCATCGTCGGCTCAGGCACCAGGAACACGTCGGCGATGCGGCCCGTCGGCACACCGCAGACGAAGCGGAGCGCCAGCTCGACCCGCGCCTCCGGTGCGAGCTCGGGATGCGCGACGACGAGGATGAGCTCCAGCCGCTCGTCCCCGGTGAACACGGAATCCTCCTCGATAGTTGCAGCGGCGGCCGACGCGAGCGCCGCCTCCGCCGCCAGGGCGGGGGCGGCGCGCACCGCGGTCTGTTCGCGCCGCAGCGCGTCCAGTGCGACGCGACGCGCGACCGTGGTCACCCAGGCAGCGGGGTTGGCGGGAACGCGGCCGCGATCGGCCTCGGCGACGGCGCGCGCGAACGCCTCCTGCACCGCGTCCTCGGCGAGCAGGAGGTCTCCCGTGGTGCGTGCGACGGCGCCCAGGATGCGCGGCGACTCGTCGCGCCACGCCCGTTCGAGCGCGGCGCGACCGGCGTCCGCGGCCGTGGTCACGAGGCGGCCGTCACGGGGCCCCTCACGGGCCGCCATGAGGAACCGCCATCGGGAACCGCCGTCATCGGCCGCCGCCAGGGGCCGCCATCACTCAGCGCACCGCATCCAGCACCAGCACCGGGTACAGCTCGATCGAGCCGCGCGTCGGGCACAGGGACGCGAGCTCGCGCGCCTGCTCCGGGCTGGACGCCGTGAAGCTGTAGAACCCGGTGATCGCCTCGCTCGTCTCGCCGAACGGACCGCTGGTGAAGACCGGCGTTCCGTCGGAGCCGGGCGTGATGCGGGTGGCCTGGCCGGCCTCCTGCAGCGCGTTGCTGGCGACGATGCGCTCGCCCGCGGCCGCCACGGCGTCCTGGAACGCCTTGTGACCGGCCATGCCGGCCTGCCACTCGTCGGCCGTCATCGTCTCGGGGCTCCAGTTCGGCTCGCGGATGAGCAGAACGTACTCGTCGGACATGGTGTCTCCTCGGATCGTAGGGATATCGACACCCCTACGACGCAAGTCAAGCGCCCGAATCGACAGCGCGGAAGAGAAATCTTCCCCGGGGTCAGGACTCCGTGATGTCGATCTCCTGCACCAGGTCGGCGTCGATCGCGAGGCGCACCTTCTCGAGCAGTCCGTCGGGCACGCGCGAGTCGACGGTGAGGACGCTCAGCGCCTTGCCGCCGGCGGAGGTACGGGCGATCTGCATGCCGGCGATGTTGATCGCCGCCTCGCCGAACTCGCGGCCGTAGACCGCGACGATGCCGGGGCGGTCGTCGTAGACCATGACGACCAGGTGCTCGGCGACCGGCACCTCGACGTCGTAGCCGTTGATGCCGACGATCTTCTCGATCTGCTTCGGACCGGTGAGCGTGCCGGAGACCGAGATCTGCGAGCCGTCGCTCAGCGCGCCGCGCAGCGTGATCAGGTTGCGGTACTCCTCGCTGACCGAGTCCGTGATGAGGCGCACCTCGATGCCGCGCTGCTCGGCGAGCAGAGGCGCGTTCACATAGGAGACGGTCTCGCTGACGATGTTCGTGAAGATGCCCTTCAGCGCCGCGAGCTTCAGCACGCTGACATCGAAGTCGGCGAGTTCGCCGCGCACCTCCACGTCGACGCTCGTGACCGGGCTGCCGGCGAGTCCCGAGAACACCTGGCCCAGCTTCTCGACCAGCGGGATACCCGGCCGCACGTACGGGTCGATGACGCCGCCCGCGACGTTGACCGCGTCCGGGACCAGCTCGCCCGAGAGCGCCAGGCGCACCGAGCGGGCGACCGAGACGCCCGCCTTCTCCTGCGCCTCATCGGTCGACGCACCGAGGTGGGGCGTGACGACGACGTTCTCGAGCGCGAGGAGCGGCGAGTCCTGCGGCGGCTCCGACACGAACACATCGAGGCCGGCGCCCGCGATGGTGCCGGTCGTCAGGGCGCGGTACAGCGCGTCCTCGTCGATGAGACCGCCGCGCGCGACGTTGACGATGAACGCGGTGTCCTTCATCTGCGCGAGCTGGTCGTCGGAGATCATGCCGGTGGTCTCCGGCGTCTTCGGCATGTGGATGGTGACGAAGTCCGCCTGCGCCAGCAGCTCGTCCAGGGTCACCAGCTGCACGCCGAGCTGCTGCGCACGGGCGCTCGTGACGTAGGGGTCGTAGGCGATGACGTTCGTGCCGAAGGCCTGCAGGCGCGCGGTGATGAGGGCGCCGATGCGGCCGAGGCCGATGATGCCGACCGTCTTCTCGTACAGCTCGACACCGGTGTACTTGGACCGCTTCCACTGCCCCTGCGCGAGCGCGCTGTGCGCGGCCGGGATGTGACGGGCGAGGCTCAGGATGTGGCCGACGGTCAGCTCGGCGGCCGAGATGATGTTGGAGGTAGGGGCGTTGACGACCATGACGCCCGCGTTGGTCGCGGTCTTGATGTCGACGTTGTCGAGGCCGACGCCGGCGCGGGCGATGACCCTGAGCTGCTTCGCGGCCTCCAGCACCTCGGCGTCGACCTTGGTCGCGGACCGGACCAGGATGGCGTCCGCGTCGGCGACGGCGGACAGGAGCGCCGGGCGGTCGGTGCCGTCCACGTTCCGGATCTCGAAGTCGGGCCCCAGGGCTTCGACGGTGGCGGGCGAGAGTTCTTCGGCGATCAGGACGACCGGCTTTGTCACGTGGCAGATCCTTACGGTGGTGCGAGGGCTGGCTTGGGATGAAATGCGCCACGGTCGGTGGGGCGCCGAACGGCTTAACTCTAGCGGGGCGTCAAGGGCGCTTTTCGCCGCGTTACGGGCGCAGGGGCGGCGGCCCGGGAGAGGATGGACGGGTGACCCCGTTCGAGATCGTCCAACTCGTCCTGCGCATCGCGCTCGCGCTCGTGTTCGTGGGGATGGGGACGCTGCACTTCGTCCCGAGGCCCGCCCGCGGCATGGCCGCGATGATCCCGCCGGCTGTGCGGGTGGTGTCCCCGCGCGCTCTGGTGGCCTTCACGGGCGTGTGCGAGCTGGCGGGCGGCATCGGGCTGCTGATTCCGGCGACGCGGGTGGCGGCGGCGATCTGCCTGGTCGTGTTCCTCGTCGCGGTCTTCCCGGCGAACGCCTACGCCGCGGGCAAGACGGAGCGGTTCGGGGTGTTCGCCACGCCGCTGGTGCCGCGCGCGATCCTGCAGGTGGTGCTCATCGCGCTGTGCGTGGTGTGCGCGCTGTAGCGGGCGTCAGCGCACGAGACGGGCGAGGCGTGCGACGGCGACCGCCTCGGCGACCGTCGCCGCGTCCGTGATGTCGTAGCGCGCCTCCCCGCCGCCGGGGCCGCTGGGCCCTCCGACCACCGAGTCGCGGGCGGAGAGGTGGACGGCATCCACCCCGGTGGAGGCGATCGTCGGGATGTCGTCGACGCGGACGCCTCCGCCGGCCATCAATTGGATGCGCCCGCCGGCCCGCTGGGCCAGCGCCCTCAACGTCGCGACGCCGTCGATGGTGCGGCTCGCGCCTCCTGACGTCAGCACGCGGTGGACGCCGAGCGCGATCAGCTCCTCGAGCGCGGTCGCCTGGTCGCCGATGATGTCGAAGGCCCGGTGGAAGGTCACCGGGAGTCCTTCCGCCGCGTCCACGAACCGGCGCATCGCCTCGCCGTCGACGGTGGCGGATTCGTCGAGCGCACCGACCACGACGCCGGCTGCTCCCGTCGCGCGGGCGAAGCGGATGTCGGCGACGGTCAGCGCGACCTCGGCGGCGTCGTAGACGAAGCCGCCGCCACGGGGACGGACGAGCACGTGCACGAAGCCGGGCCGCTCGTCGCGTGTCGCCTGCTCGACGGCCGCCGCGACGAGTGCAGCGGATGGCGTGAGGCCGCCCAGACCCAGCGCCGTGCAGAGCTCGACGCGGTCGGCGCCCTCGGCGAGGGCGACACGCACGCCGGTCGCATCCTGCACCGCGATCTCGACGGCGACGCCCATGGCCTGCTCCTCACACGCGGAAGGGTGCCGCACGCATCGCGTGCGGCACCCTTGAGACTAGTGCGCGGTGACCGTGTGGGTCAGGCTCAGCGAGCGACCTCGCCGTCGACGTAGTCGTCGTCGTTGGAGGCGTTCCAGGCGAAGAGCTTGCGCAGCTCGCGGCCGGTGGCCTCGATGGGGTGCTGCTCGCCCTTCGCGCGGAGCGCCAGGAACTCGGGCGCGCCCGCGTCCTGGTCGGCGATGAAGCGCTTGGCGAAGGTGCCGTCCTGGATGTCGGACAGCACGGCCTTCATGTTCTCCTTGACGTGCGGGTCGATGACGCGCGGGCCGGAGACGTAGTCGCCGTACTCGGCCGTGTCGGAGACCGACCAGCGCTGCTTGGCGATGCCGCCCTCCCACATGAGGTCGACGATGAGCTTGAGCTCGTGCAGCACCTCGAAGTAGGCGACCTGCGGCTGATAGCCGGCCTCGGTCAGGGTCTCGAAGCCGTACTGGACGAGCTGCGAGACGCCGCCGCAGAGGACGGCCTGCTCGCCGAACAGGTCGGTCTCGGTCTCCTCGGTGAAGGTCGTCTTGATGCCGCCGGCGCGGAGGCCGCCGATGCCCTTGGCGTAGGAGAGGACGAGCGGCCAGGCGTTGCCGGTCGCGTCCTTCTCGACGGCGACGATGACGGGGACGCCACGGCCGGCCTCGTACTCGCGGCGGACCGTGTGGCCCGGGCCCTTCGGGGCGACCATGATCACGTCGACGCCCTCGGGCGCCTCGATGTAGCCGAAGCGGATGTTGAAGCCGTGTCCGAAGACGAGGGCGTTGCCCTCCTGCAGGTTGCCCTGGATGTCCTCCGCGTAGAGGTGGCGCTGCACCTGGTCCGGCGCGAGGATGACGATGACGTCGGCCCACGCGGCGGCGTCGGCGGCGCTGAGGACGCGGAAGCCCGCCTCCTCGGCCTTCGGCTTCGACTTCGAGCCCTCCTTGAGGCCGATGACGACCTCGACGCCCGAGTCGCGCAGGTTCTGCGCGTGAGCGTGGCCCTGCGAGCCGTAGCCGATGACGGCGACCTTCTTGCCCTGGATGATCGAGAGGTCCGCGTCGTTGTCGTAGTAGATCTCAGCCACTTGGCTTCTCCTTGCTGGTTTGTTCGGACGAACTTAGTTCTTGAAAACGCGCTCGGTGATGGACTTGCCGCCGCGGCCGATCGCGAGCAGGCCTGACTGGGCCATCTCCTTGATCCCGTAGGGCTCCAGCACCTTGAGCAGCGCCTGTGTCTTGCCGCTGTCGCCGGTGACCTCGATCACGAGCGCGTCGGTGGCCACGTCGACCACGCGGGCGCGGAAGAGGTTGACCGCTTCGAGCACCTGCGAGCGGGTGGAGTTGTCCACCCGCACCTTGATGAGCAGGTGCTCGCGCTGCACCGACTGCGCGGGGTCGAGCTCGACGATCTTGATGACGTTGATCAGCTTGTTGAGCTGCTTCGTCACCTGCTCGAGCGGCAGGTCTTCGACGTCGACCACCACGGTGATGCGCGAGAGGCCGTCGACCTCGCTCGTGCCCACCGCGAGCGAGTGGATGTTGAAGCCGCGGCGGGCGAACAGCCCGGCGACGCGGGTCAGCAGACCTGGCTTGTCCTCGACGAGGAGGCTCAGAACGTGCGTGCTCATGGTCACTCCCCTCCGAACGACGGGCTGTGGTCGCGGGCGTACTGGACGTAGCTGTTGCTGACGCCCTGCGGCACCATCGGCCACACCATGGCGTCCGCGCTCACGACGAAGTCGATGACGACCGGGCGGTCGTTGGTCTCGAGCGCGAGCTTGATCGCGGCATCCACCTCTTCTTCCTTCGTGACGCGGATGCCGAGGGCGCCGTACGCCTCGGCCAGCTTCACGAAGTCGGGGACGCGGACGGTGTCGTGGCCCGTGTTCAGGTCGGTGTTGGAGTAGCGGCCGTCGTAGAAGAGGGTCTGCCACTGCCGCACCATGCCGAGCGACGAGTTGTTGATGATCGCGACCTTGATCGGGATGTCGTTGATCGTGCAGGTGGCGAGCTCCTGATTGGTCATCTGGAAGCAGCCGTCGCCGTCGATCGCCCACACCGTGCGGTCGGGCTGGGCGACCTTCGCGCCCATCGCCGCCGGCACCGAGTAGCCCATGGTGCCCGCGCCGCCGGAGTTCAGCCACGAGTTGGGGCGCTCGTACTTGATGAACTGCGCGGCCCACATCTGGTGCTGGCCGACGCCGGCGGTGTAGACGCCCTCCGGCCCGGTCAGCTCGCCGATCCGCTGGATGACGTACTGCGGCGCGAGCAGCCCATCGCTGGTGGGCGTGTAGCCGAGCGGGAACTCCTCGCGGAGCCCGTTCAGGTACGTCCACCACTCGATGATGTCGGGCTTCTGGGCCCGCGAGGCCTCCTGGAACGCCGCGGTCAGATCGACGATGACGTCCTTGGCATCGCCGACGATGGGGACGTCGGCCATCCGGATCTTGGAGATCTCGGCCGGGTCGACGTCGACGTGCACGATCTTCGCGTTGGGTGCAAACAGCGAGGTGTTGCCCGTGACGCGGTCGTCGAACCGCGCGCCGAGCGACACGATGAGGTCCGACTCCTGCAGCGACAGCACCGCGGGCACCGTGCCGTGCATGCCGGGCATGCCGAGGTGCTGCTTGTGCGTGTCGGGGAAGGCGCCGCGCGCCGTGAGCGTCGTCACGACCGGCGCGCCGGTGGCCTCCGCCAACTCCAGGAGCTCCTGCGACGCCTTGGCGCGGATGACACCGCCGCCGACGTAGAGCACCGGCTTCTTGGCCTCGACGAGCAGCTGGGCCGCTGCCAGCACCTGCTTACCGTGCGCCTTCGTGATCGGCCGGTAGCCCGGCAGGTCGACCTTGGGCGGCCAGACGAAGGGCGCGGTGTTCTGCTGCGCGTCCTTGGTGATGTCGACGAGCACCGGACCCGGGCGGCCGGTGCCGGCGATGTGGTACGCCGCCGCGATGGTCGCCGGGATCTCCTCCACGCTCTTCACGAGGAAGGAGTGCTTGGTGATCGGCATCGTGATGCCGACGATGTCGGCTTCCTGGAACGCATCCGTACCCATCAGCGTGGAGAACACCTGGCCGGTGATGAACACGACGGGGACGGAGTCCATGTGCGCGTCCATGACGGCGGTGACGAGGTTGGTCGCGCCCGGTCCGGAGGTCGCCATGGCGACGCCGACCCGGTTCGAGGCGACCGCGTAGCCCTCGGCCGCGTGACCGCCTCCCTGCTCGTGGCGCACCAGGATGTGCCGGATCCTGGTCGAGTCCATGATGGCGTCGTAGATCGGCAGGATGGCACCGCCCGGCAGCCCGAAGACGTCGGTGACGCCCAGGAGCTCGAGGGTGCGGACGACCGCCTGTGAGCCGGTCAGATTCTCGGGCGACGCCGTGCCCGGCGCCGCGGACGGCAACACAGTGCTGGGGGTTGCATCCGTGGACATGCCTTTATCAGTCCCTTACGTACGAAGATGGTTTTCGGTGCGGAGCTATGCCTCAGCCGGTGACGGCTCCTTCAGCTGCGGAGCGCACGAGCTTGGAGAACTTCGCGAGAACGCCACGGGTATAGCGCGGAGGAAGAGGCGCCCAGCCTTCACGGCGGGCGGTCAGCTCGGACTCGTCGACAAGTAGGTCGAGGGAGCGAGCCGCGATATCGACCCGTATCAGATCACCATCGCGCACGAAGGCGATGGGACCTGCGTCCACCGCTTCGGGTGCTATGTGGCCGATGCACAGGCCGGTTGTGCCGCCTGAGAATCGTCCGTCCGTCAATAGTAGTACATCCTTGCCGAGGCCCGCGCCCTTGATGGCGGCGGTGATCGCCAGCATCTCGCGCATGCCCGGGCCGCCCTTGGGGCCCTCGTAGCGGATGACGACCACGTCGCCGGCCTTGATGGTGCCCTCGGTCAGCGCGTCCATCGCAGCGCGCTCGCGCTCGAAGACCCGCGCCGGGCCCTCGAAGACGGTGGCGTCGAAGCCGGCCGTCTTGACCACGGCGCCCTCGGGGGCCATCGAACCCTTGAGGATGGTGATGCCGCCGGTGGGGTGGATGGGGTTGTCGAGCGACCGCATGACCTCGCCGTCCGGAGCCGGCGGGTTGATCTCGGCCAGGTTCTCGGCGACCGTCTTGCCGGTCACGGTGAGGCAGTCGCCGTGCAGCAGGCCCGCGTCGAGCAGCGCCTTCATGACGACCGGCACGCCGCCGTGGCGGTCGACGTCGTTCATCACGTACTTTCCGAACGGCTTGAGGTCGCCGATGTGCGGCACCTTGTCGCCGATGCGGTTGAAGTCGTCGATCGTGAGGTCGACCTCGGCCTCGTGCGCGATGGCGAGCAGGTGCAGCACCGCGTTGGTGGAGCCGCCGAACGCCATGACCACGGCGATGGCGTTCTCGAACGCCTCCTTGGTCATGATGTCGCGGGCCGTGATGCCCTTCTTGAGCAGGTTGACCACGGCCTCGCCGGAGCGGTGCGCGTAGTAGTCGCGGCGGCGGTCCGCCGAGGGCGGCGCGGCCGAGCCCGGGAGGCTCATGCCGAGCGCTTCGGCCACGGACGCCATGGTGTTGGCGGTGTACATGCCGCCGCAGGCGCCCTCGCCCGGAGCGATGGCGCATTCGATGCGCTTCAGGTCTTCTTCGCTCATCTTGCCGGCCTTGCACGCGCCGACCGCCTCGAAGGAGTCGATGATCGTGACGTCCTTCTCGGTGCCGTCGGAGAGCTTCACCCAGCCCGGCGCGATCGACCCGGCGTAGAGGAAGACCGCCGAGAGGTCGAGTCGCGCGGCCGCCATGAGCATGCCGGGGAGCGACTTGTCGCAGCCCGCGAGCAGGACGGTGCCGTCGAGCCGTTCGGCCATCATCACCGTCTCGACCGAGTCGGCGATGACCTCGCGCGACACCAGCGAGAAGTGCATGCCCTCGTGGCCCATGGAGATGCCGTCGGAGACCGAGATGGTGCCGAACTGGAGCGGATAGCCGCCACCCGCGTGCACGCCCTCTTTCGCGCCCTGCGCGAGACGGTCGAGCGAGAGGTTGCAGGGCGTGATCTCGTTCCAGGACGAGGCGATGCCGATCTGCGGCTTCTCCCAGTCTTCATCGCCCATGCCGACGGCGCGGAGCATCCCGCGGCTGGTGGTGGCTTCGATCCCGTCCGTGACGACGCGCGAACGCGGTTTCCAATCGACTTCTGGCATGGAACAACTCTAGGACGTCTCGAATGCCCCTCCGACCATGTGTCCAGAACGGTGGAGAACCCGCGGTCGGGTCAGTCTGTGGACGACTTCAGGTGGGCTTCGCGCGCCTGGGCCAGCAGGGTCAGCAGCGTCGCGATCGCGCGCTCGTCGGCGACCCGGTACTGCGCCGCCGTCTCGCCCCTCCCGACCTTGATGCCGACGTCGCCATCGGCGGGACGGAGCACCGAGAAGCCGTCCTCGTCGGTCACGTCGTCGCCCGCGAACAGCACGGCGGTCGCCTTCGTGTACTCACGCAGCCGCTCGACCCCGTCGCCCTTGTGCGCCTCGCGGATCGAGAACTCGATGATGTCCTTGCCGTAGCGGATGGTGAGCGCGTCGCTCACGGTCGCGGCCGCCTCGCGCGCCCGGGCGACGACCTCGGCGTCGCGGTCGCCCTCGACGAGCCGGTAGTGCACGCCGTACCCGACGGGCTTCGTCTCCAGCTTCGCGCCCGGCATGTCGTCCACCAGGGCGCCGAGCACGTCGCCCAGCCGTTCCAGCGTCTCCTGCTCGGTGGGCGAGAGGTCGAGCGACACCCCGTCGCGCCCGAAGCGGATCTCGACCCCGTGCGAGCCGATGAGCAGCGCATCCGCATCGGCCTCCGTCACGACCTCCAGGCTCGACAGCGGACGCCCCGACACGTAGGCGACCCACGTGTTCGGCAGGTGCTCGAGCCGGTCGAGCGCGGCCTTGGACTCGGGCAGAGCGCGGGCGCCGCGGGGGACGTCGACGAAGGGCGCGAGCGTCCCGTCGAAGTCGAGCGCCAGAAGCAGGCGGTCGGTCGTCGCCAGCTTCTGCAGTGCGGTGGCGAGGGCGACGGCGGAGGCGGGAGGGAGGTGCGAGGCGGTGTCGGTCATGCGGCTTTCAGACGGGGAGGAGCGAACAGTGGATGGGCTCAGCGCCGGTTGACCGGCGGGTCCTGGAGCGGGTGGTCGCCGTGCGCGCTGCGGGTGAGAGCGTCGAGGAAGGAGGCGGACCAGCGGGCGACGTCGTTGGTGAGCACCTTCTTGCGCAGGGCGCGCATGCGCCGGGTGCGGTCGCGCTTCGGCATCGCGAGCGCCTGCATGACGGTGTCCTTGAGGCCTTCGATGTCGTGCGGGTTGATCAGCAGCGCCTGCCGCAGCTCGTCGGAGGCGCCGGCGAACTCGCTCAGGACCAGCACACCGTCCTCGTCCACGCGGGTGGCGACGTACTCCTTCGCGACGAGGTTCATGCCGTCGCGGAGGGCCGTGACCAGCATGACGTCGGCGGCCAGATACAGCGCCACCATCTCCTCGCGCGGGTACCCGTGGTGGAGATACGCGACCGCCGTGTGGCCCAGCGTGGAGTAGTCGCCGTTGATCCGGCCGACGGTCAGCTCGATCTCGTCGCGCAGCTGGCGGTAGGTCTCAACGCGCTCCCGGCTCGGGCTCGCGACCTGGACGAGCGTGACATCCTCGGCCTTCACCCGGCCCTCCGCCAGGAGCTCACCGAACGCCTTCAACCGGTGGCCGATGCCCTTCGTGTAGTCGAGCCGGTCGACGCCGAGCATGATCTTCTCGGGATTGCCCAGCTCCTCGCGGATCTCGCGGGCGCGCGCCTGGATCTCCGGGCGACGAGCCAGGTCTTGGTACTGGTCGGCGTCGATCGAGATGGGGAACGCCCGCGCGAGCACCGTGCGCACCAGGCCGCCGCGACGGTCGGTCGTGACGTGGCGGTGGGACCCGGCCTCCGGGTCGTCCGTGTCGATCGGCACCTCGATGATCGGGCCGCGCGTCTCGTACCCCTTGAGCCGCCGGACGGCGCGGGAGAAGTTGCCCGCGTCCGCGACCCGCTGGAATCCGATGACGTCGGCGCCGAGCAGACCGTCGATGATCTGCCGCCGCCAGGGCAGCTGCGAGTAGATGCCGTACGGCGGGAACGGGATGTGGTTGAAGAACCCGATGACGAGATCTTGGCGCAGCTCCCGGAGCATCGCGGGGACCAGCTGCAGCTGGTAGTCGTGCACCCACACCACGGCGCCCTTCGCGGCGACCGAGGCGGCGGCCTCGGCGAAGCGGCGGTTCACCTTGACGTAGCTCTCCCACCACTCCCGGTGGTACGACGGCTGCGCGATGACGTCATGGTAGAGCGGCCACAGCGTGTCGTTGGAGAAGCCCTCGTAGTACTCCTGCAGCTCCTGCTCGCTGAGCGGCACCGGCAGGATGTTGATCCCGCCCGCCTCGAACGGCTCGATCTCCTCGTCGGAGACGCCGGCCCAGCCGATCCACACGCCGTCCTGCGACCGCATGACCGGCTCCAACGCCGCGACCAGGCCGCCCGGCGACGGCCGCCAGTCCGCGTTGCCGTCGTCGTCCACCACCCGGTCGACCGGGAGGCGGTTGGAGACGATGATCAGGTCGTAGGTCGTCGGTTCTGGCGTCGCGGTGATGGTCGGTCAACTCCCTGTATGGCTCTCGGCGTGAGACACCAGACAGGGTACCAGCGCCCCTACTGCGCCTTGCCGAGCAGCTGGATGAGCCGGCTCGCGTACTCCGCGTAGCCCGCGGCGGTGGGATGGAAGACGTCAGCCCCCGAGGTGTTCAGCCACGGCGTCCTGTCGCCGATGGCGTGCCCGGTGAAGTCGACCGGGAGGTACGTCAGGGGCTTGCCGTCGGCGCGCTGCTGGTCGACCGCCTGGCGGATGACCTCGTTGAGGCCGATGGTCGCCGCGTTGATGGCCGCGGCGGTCTGGAAGTCGGGGGCCGAGGGATCGGACGCGTCGTAGAGCAGCGTGTAGCCGGTCACGACGATGCGGGCATTCGGGGCAGCCTGAGCGATGGCGCTGTAGACCGTATCCAGCCGGTCGGGCAGCACGTTCAGCAGCGAGAGGGCCGCGGTGACCTGGTTCCGGCAGGCGGCCGCTTTGCCTGCGGCGCAGCTCCCGGCGATCTCGGCGACGCCGAGGTCGTTGCCGCCGATGCTCACGGTGACCAGGTCGGTGCGCTCGTCGAGGGCGATCAACTGGTGCTTGAGGAGGTCGGAGGTGGTGGCTCCGGCGCAGGCGGCGTTCACGACGAGGTCGACGGCCGCCTTGCGGGCGAACGCCGACGGGTAGCCGTTCGGGCTGAGCCGGCACTTGCCCTGCTCTGCTCCCCCGCCCATGCCGGCGGCGTACGAGTCGCCGACCGCGACGTACCGGGTGGACGCGGTGAGCGGTTCCTTCGGGAAAGGATCGGGCGTCTGGGTGGGCGCGGGGACGGACGTGGCCGCCGGCCGCGGTGCACCCGCGCTCGAGGGCGCGCCGGAGCAGCCGCTCAGGAGGAGGGCGGCGGACGCGGCGGCCAGCACGGCGACGGCGCGGAGCACACGGGAGGCGCGCGGCGCGCGGGTGTCTCGGGATGCTTCGGGTCGCATCCGTCGACACTAGACCGCCCGGCTTGGGGAACGCTCAAACGCGCCGGATCACACGCGCTCGGTGAGGGCCAGCAGGATGGCGGGCACGGATTCCGACAACCGCTCGGGGAAGGTGCGCTGGTCGTCGGCGAGCACCGCCCGCGCCTCGCCGTTGGCGCACAGCTCGGCGATCACCCGCACGGCCTCCGCGGGCTCGATGGTGAACCGGCGTCCGGCGCTCGCGAGCGCCTGCACGACGATCTGGGTCAGCTCGGCGAAGAACTCGTCGTAGTAGCGCAGGTAGTCGGCCGCGATGGAGTGGTCGCGCAGCGCCATCAGCTGGAACTCGGCCTGCACGAGCCACCAGCGGCGATCGTCGGACTGCAGCTCCAGGATGCGCGTGATCGTCGCCAGCACGTCCTCGTCATCGAGCCCAGCACCCTGCTCGCCGACGAGCGGGGTGAGGAACTGCTCGACGCCCGCGTTCAGCTGCTCCAGCCGCATCCCCATCTCACGCTCGATGAGCGCCAGGAACAGCTCCTCCTTGGTGGAGAAGTTGGAGTAGAACGCGCCTCGCGTGAATCCGGCCGCCTCCACGATCGTCTCGACGCTTGCCGCGCTGACCCCCTGGTCGGCGAAGACCTCGAAGGCCGCGTCGAGCAGGCGCGCCCGTGTGCGCCGGCGCCGGCCGGACTCGGCGGGGGCGTCGTCGGTGAGAGTCGTGCTGTTCAAGCTGAAACCTTCCTGAATCCAACTTTCGATACAGCAGTGTATCCGATACGGTTCTGTACGGATACAACGGTGTATCGAACTGTTCTACGTCGCTTTCGGTACTCACCCACTGGAGAACCCGTGTCCTCGCTCCTGTACTCGGTCGGCCGGTGGGCCTACCGCGCCCGCAAGCTGGTCCTGATCCTCTGGATCGGCCTCCTCGCCCTCCTCGGCGGCGGCGCCCTGCTCCTCAACCAGGGTACGGACAACAGCTTCAGCATCCCGGGCACCGAATCGCAAGAAGCGCTCGACACGCTGAGCCGCACGTTCCCGCAGGTCAGCGGCACCACCGCGCAGATCGTGGTGGTCGCTCCCGACGGGCACACCGTCGACGACAGCGACGTGAAGAAGCCGATCGAGGACGCGGTGACCGACCTGAAGGACGTCGACGGCGTCTCGGGCGTCACGTCCCCGTACTCCGACCAGGTCAAGGACCTCGTGTCCGACGACCGCTCCGCCGCGATCATCACCGTGCAGCTGAAGGGTCAGATGACCACGGTGACGGCTGAGACGAAGGACGACATCAAGGCGGTCGGCGCCGACCTCGCGAAGCAGCTCCCCGACGGCTCGAAGTCGGCCGTCGGCGGTCAGCTGTTCTCACAGAACCTGCCGACGCTGTCGGTGATCGAGCTGATCGGCGTGGGGATCGCGCTCGTCGTGCTGATCGTCACGTTCGGCTCGTTCCTCGCTGCCGGGATGCCGCTGCTCACGGCCATCCTCGGCGTCGCCATCTCGATGTGCCTGATCTTCATCGCGACGCTCTTCGGGTCGATCTCGTCGACCACGCCGATGCTGGCGCTCATGCTCGGACTCGCGGTGGGGATCGACTACTCGCTGTTCATCATCTCGAGACATCAGGGGCAGTTGAAGGCCGGGGTACCACCGGAGGAGTCCGCCGCGCGAGCCGTCGCGACCGCCGGGTCGGCGGTGCTGTTCGCGGGCATCACGGTCATCATCGCGCTGGCCGGTCTGGCCGTCGCGAACATCCCCTTCCTCACCACGATGGGCATCGCGGCGTCGGCCGCTGTGGCCGTCGCCGTCATCATCGCGCTGACGCTCACCCCGGCGCTGCTTGGCTTCGCCGGAGCCCGCCTCACCCCTGGTCGCCGCAAGGCGGCCCGCGAGGAGAAGCGTCGCGCGGCGGCTGCGGCCGAAGGCGAGGAGACGCCTTCTCCGGAGCCCACGCCCGCTCCCGCCGCCGACTTCGCGCACGCGGCGAACGCCGAGATCCCCCGCGGGTTCTTCCGCGGCTGGGTGCGTGCCGTCACGCGCTTCCCGATCGTCACCGTCGTGGCCGTCATCGTCGGCCTCGGCATCGCCGCCCTCCCGGCGCTGCAGCTGCGGCTGGCTCTGCCCGACGCCGGCTCGCAGCCCGAGAGCTCGTCCGCACGCGTCGCGTACGACCTCGTCTCCGAGCACTTCGGCCCCGGCTACAACGGGCCGCTGATCGTGACCGGGTCCATCATCCAGAGCACCGACCCGCTCGGTCTCATGAAGAAGATCGGCGACGAGATCGCCGACATGCCGGGCGTCGCCTCGGTGCCGCTGGCGACCCCGAACGCGACCGCCGACACCGGGATCGTGCAGGTCGTGCCGACCACCGGCCCGGACGATCCCAAGACCGCCGACCTCGTCGCCGAGATCCGCGCGAAGCACCAGCACTTCCTCGACGAGTACGGCGTCGACCTCAAGGTCACCGGCAACACCGCCGCGCAGATCGACGTGTCGTCGCGGCTCGGCGGCGCCCTGCTGCCGTTCGGCGTTCTCGTGGTCGGGCTGTCGCTCATCCTGCTCACGATGGTGTTCCGCTCGATCGCGGTGCCGATCAAGGCGGCACTCGGCTACCTGCTGTCGGTGGGCGTGGCGTTCGGCGCCGTGACGGCCGTGTTCGAGTGGGGCTGGCTGTCGGATGCGCTGCACGTCGACAAGACCGGGCCGATCATCTCGTTCATGCCGATCATCCTGATGGGCGTGCTGTTCGGACTGGCGATGGACTACGAGGTCTTCCTGGTCAGCCGCATCCGCGAGGACTACGTGCACGGCGGCAACGCGCGCCGCGCCATCCAGAGCGGCTTCGTCGGCTCGGCCAAGGTCGTGACCGCCGCCGCGATCATCATGATCTCGGTGTTCGCCGCGTTCGTGCCGGAAGGCGACGCGTCCATCAAGCCGATCGCGCTCGGCCTCGCCGTCGGCGTGTTCGTGGACGCGTTCATCGTCCGCATGACGCTGGTGCCGGCGGTGCTGCAGCTGCTCGGCGACAAGGCCTGGTGGATGCCGCGCTGGCTCGACCGCATCCTCCCGTCCTTCGACGTCGAGGGCGACGGCCTGCAGAAGGAGCTCCAGCTCGCCGACTGGCCCGAGCCGGGCGCGACCGATGTCGCCGCCGCAGAGGGCCTGACGGTCGCGACGCGCACGCGCACGCTGGTCGGCGACGTGTCGTTCCGGCTCGGCGACGGCGAGGTGCTGGTCGTGCACGGCGGCGACCGCACCGCGGCCCTCGCGCTGCTGATGGCGATCACCGGACGGACGCACGTCGACGGCGGCATCGTGAAGGTCGCCGGGTTCGTCCTGCCGACGCGCGGGGCGGCAGTCCGGTCCGCCACCTCGGTCGTGCGGCTCGATCACTCCGACACCCCGGTGGAGGACGTCCGTCGCGCGCTCGACAGCCGCCCGAAGCTTCTGGCCCTGGACGGGGTCGACACCGTGACCGACCCGGTCGAGCGCCGCCGCCTCCGCGCCGAGCTGACCGCGGCGCTCAGCCGGGCGCGCGTCGACGAGCGTCCGTTCGCGCTCGTCGTGAGCTGCGTCGACCCGTCCGGCCTCGACGATCTGCTGCCCGACACGGCCGAGCCGACCGCCGTCGACCTCTCCGGCGCGCCGCGCACCGCGGCGCCCGTCACCGACCTCACCGACACCGACCGCGCCGAGCACGGCGCCCACCTCGAGAAGACGAACGCCTGATGACCACGCCCACCTCTCCCCTGCGCCGTCCCGGGTCGCTGTTCTCGCTGGAGCGGATGCGCTCCGACAAGCGAGTGACGTGGCTCACCATCGCCGGCATCCTGCTCGTCCCGCTCGTCATCGGCGGGCTGCTCGTCTGGGCCCTCTGGAACCCCACCGAACGCCTGCACGACGTCAAGGCGGCCGTGGTCAACCTCGACCAGCCGGTCACGCTGAACGGCCAGACGGTCCCGCTCGGGCGCCAGATGGCCGCGGGGCTGCTCGACACGAAGAACGACAACTTCACCTGGGTGCTCACGGATAAGAAGGACGCCGACAAGGGCATGGCGAGCGGCGAGTACGTCTCGGTCGTGACCATCCCGGAGAACTTCTCGAAGGCGGCGACCTCGACCGCGGGGAAGGCGTCGGAGGCGACCCAGGCCACCATCGACGTGCGCACCAGCAAGGACTCGAAGCTCGTGGACCCGGCGATCAGCCAGGCGGTGACCACCACCGCTACGTCGGTGCTGAACAAGCAGCTGACCTCGACCTACATCGAGAACGTGTACGTGGGCTTCAACACGCTCGGCGAGCAGCTGGGCAAGGCCGCCACCGGCGCCGATCAGCTGGCCGGCGGACTGACGCAGCTCGCGAGCGGGACGCACCAGCTCGCGGACGGTGCCGCGCAGCTGTCGACCGGCGCATCATCCCTCGCGGGCGGCATCTCGCAGCTGTCGGACGGGACGTCCGGGCTCGCGGACGGACTCCAGCAGCTCTCCGGCGGCGCCACCTCGCTCGCGGGCGGCCTGCAGACGCTGAACGAGAAGACCGCTGCCCTCCCCTCGCAGGCGCAGCAGCTCGCCGCCGCGGCCGGCGGGGTGTCGACGGGCGTCGATCAGACGGCCTCCGGGCTGGGCGAGCTCTACACCAACTGCGTCGCCCTCCACACTGCTGCGGACCCCATCTGCGCGGGCATCAAGCAGACGCAGAACGGGATCACGGAGCCCGGGCCGGGCGGGCGCCCGAGCCTGTCCGGCCTCGCCTCCACGGTGGCGAGCGGCAACGCGGGACTCGCGACCGGGCTGACGGCGCTCTCGAGCGGCATCGGGCAGTCGGCCGCGGGCGCCGCACAGCTCTCCGGCGGCGTCGCGCAGTCCGCCTCCGGCGCCCAGCAGCTCGCCTCGGGAGCCTCGCAGTCCGCGGACGGCGCGCAGCAGCTCGCGACCGGCGTCCAGCAGCTGAGCGACGGCATCCCGGCGCTCGCCTCGGGGGCCGACCAGTCCGCCTCCGGCGCGTCGTCCCTCGCCACGGGCCTGCACACGGCGGTGAAGCAGCTGCCGTCGTACGACAGCGGCGAGCGGACCAGCCTCGCGAAGGTGGCCGCCGAGCCCGTCACGCAGAAGGCCTCGGGCACCACCGCGTTCGGCAGCTCCAGCATCCCGCTCTTCGCCTCCGTCGCGCTGTGGCTCGGCGCGCTGGCGACGTTCCTCGTGCTGCAGGCGCTCTCCCGCCGCGCGCTGCTGACCTCGCGGGCCGCCGGCCTGATCGCGCTCGACGGGTTCGTGCCGGCCGCCGTGCTCGGCGTGCTGCAGGGCGTCCTCGTGTCCGCGGTGATGGCTCCCGCCCTCGGACTCGATGTCGGGCACTGGTTCGGCTTCACCGCGCTGGCGGCCGCGACCGGCGTCGCCTTCGCTGCGGTGAACCACGGGCTGGTCGCCCTGCTCGGCGGGGTCGGGCGCTTCCTGTCGATGCTCGTCGTGGTGATCACGCTGGCCTCCGGCATCGTCTCGACCGCGCCCGACTTCTTCGACGCGGCGCTGCCGCGGCTGCCGACGGCTCCCGCCATCGCCGCCATGCAGGGCGCGATCGACGGCTCCGCGGACGCCTGGCGCGGCCTCGGAGGCCTGCTCCTGTGGGCGGCCCTCGGCTTCGCCCTCGCCCTGATCGCCGTCGCCCGCCGCCGCGTGATCAACGCCGCCCAGCTCCTCCCCGCCGAATAGCCCCCTCCATCGAGTACACGAAGAGTGCACGCGACGCGCCGTGCGAGCGTGCACTCTTCGTGTACTCGACGGGGCGGAGGGTCAGAGGGTGGCGGAGAGGGCCAGGGTGGCGAGGACCACGGTGACGGGGGCGACGATGAGGCCCAGGAGCATGTAGCGGGACCAGCGGATCTCGACGTCGAACGACGTCAGCCGCTGGTGCCACAGCAGGGTCGCGAGCGACGCCCACGGCGTGATGAGCGGACCGGCGTTCACGCCGATGAGCAGGGCGGCCAGCCGGGCCGGGCTCTCGGCGACCGGTTCCAGCGCGAGGTAGGCCGGGAGGTTGTCGATCGCGTTCGCCCCGACCAGCCCGGTAAGCGACAGGCGCAGCAGGGCCAGCGGCGACTCCCCCGTGCCGGAGACCGTCGCCATCAGCGTCCCGAGCCCGGCCGCGTGCAGCGCCTCGATGAACAGGAACAGTCCGGAGGCGAGCAGCACCAGCTGCCAGGGCAGCAGCCCGAACCGCACGACCCCGCGGCGGCGCACCAGGAACAGGACCACGAGCACCACCGCGGCGATCGTCGTCGGCAGCCACACCGGCAATCCCGAGACCAGCAGCGGGACCAGCGCCACCACGACCGCTCCGGAGACCCAGAACAGCACCCGGTCCTCGATGCCGTCCTCCTCCCCGGTCTCGTAGCGGACGAGGAGCGAACGCCGCGCGATGACGAACACCACGATCATCGGCACTATCATCGCCACCAGCGCCGGCGCCCACATGAGCGCGGCGAACGCCGCCGGCGACGGGTCGCCCATGGAGTGCTGCGCGAGCAGGTTGGTCAGGTTGGACACGGGCAGCAGCAGCGAGCCGGCGTTCGCCATCCACACGGTGGTCAGCGCGAACGGCAGCGGGTTCAGCCCGGCGTGCCGCGCCATCACGATCACGACCGGCGTGAGCAGCACCGCGGTCGTGTCGAGCGACAGGAAGACGGTGCTCAGCGCCGCGACGACGACGACGAGGAGCCACAGCACCCAGGCGCGCCCGCGGCCCCAGCGCGCGGTCTGCTGTGCGAGCACGGTGAAGACACCCGCCTCGGCGGCGAGCTCGGTCACCACGGTGATGGCGACGACGAAGAGCAGGATGGGCCAGACACGGTCCCACAGCTCGATCGCCTCCGGCACCGGCAGCAGACCGGTGGCCACGGCGATCGCGCCGAGCACGAGGAGCACGGCGCCCACGATCGCGGTGCGCATCCTCCTCCTCCCGGCCCAGACCATCGAAGCGTACGCTACGGGACGACCCGGAAAGGAATCGGATGCGCAAGTACCTCTTCAACGGCGCCGTGATCAGTGCGGCGATCGGACTCTGGACGACCATCCAGTCCTCCAAGAGCGGACCTCGCGACTGGCGCGTCCCCCTGATGTGGATCAACGCCGGCATCTCGCTGGCGCTGGCCGTCGGGGCCGTGCTGCAGGAGACGCGCGAGGCCTCCGAGCGCGAATCCAACCCGGCCGGTGGACGAAAGGGCCGCTGACCCGCCGATTTCCGCGGATCTCCCGGCGTGTTGCGCGGGTTTCCGCGGCATTCCTCCAGGACACTTGTATTACTTGGTGAACCTGGAAGGGGTTGCGCGATGTTTGGTCGTAGGCGGCATGCCGCGGCGGTGCCGGCGGCTCCGGTTCCGCAGTTGACGGATGCCCAGATCCTCGAGCTCGTGCACGGCAAGGTGTCCGAGCTCATCGGAGAGGACGGCGAGTGGACTGTCGTCCGCCGCGCCCAGGACGACACCGACACCATCTTCCACTCGATCCTCGCCCAGTCGGTCTCGGTCGGCATCGCCGCCGCGATCGCCGAGGCACGTCGCCGCCTCGAGGCCGGCGAGTCGCTGACCGCACCGCAGCACCTGGCCGCGTCGGTCGCCGACACGCCCGCCGAGACCGACGTCGTGCACGCGCACGTCGCCGAGGCCGCTCCGGTCGTAGAGGTCTCCGCCGCCGAGGCGGAGGAGCCCGCCACCGAGGTCGAGCCCGCCGCGTTCGGCTGGGAGCCCGCCCCGATCACGCAGTGGACGGACCTCCGCAAGCCGGTGACCGGCGAATTCCCGCTGGTCTCGCACCGCACCGCGGCCTGACCCCGGGCGGCGCGCCGCCGCAGGCCGCGCGCCGCGCACGTGCGGCGCTCAGCCCAGCTCGGGCCAGTCCTCCGGGCCCTCCGAGCCCGCCGGGTACTCCTCGAGCGGGACCTTCCCGTCACGCCACGCCGCCAGCACCGGCTCGACGATCCGCCAGCACTCCACCGCCGTGTCGGCGCGCACGGACAGCGACGGGTCGCCGTCGAGGATGCCCTCCAGCACTTCGCCGTAGGCCAGGAGCGCGCCTGGGCCGAAGTCGGCGGTGAGCGTCGTCCGCTCCAGCTCGTAGGGATCGCCGGTGCCGTTGATGTTGATCTCGATCGACATCGAGTCCGGCGCGAACAGGAGGCGCAGCTTCGCGGGCTCCGTCGACCCCTTCAGCCCGGTCGGGATGTGCGCCGCTGGTGTGAAGGTGACCACCATCTCGCGCCGGCGGCTGCCGAGGGCCTTGCCCGAGCGCAGGGTGAACGGCACGCCCTTCCATCGCCAGGTGTCCACCTGCAGCGTGACCTCGGCCAGGGTCTCCGTCTCGCGCGACGGGTCGACGCCCTCCTCGTCCGTGTAGGCGGGCAGCTTCTTGCCGTCGATCTCGCCCGCCGCATAGCGCGCCCGGCGGCTGGAGGCGACCGGATCGTCTCCCCAGACCTTCGTGGCCCGCAGCACGAGCTGCTTCGCGTCGCGCAGGTCGGCCGCTCCGAGCGTCGACGGGGGCTCCATGGCGAGCACGGCCATGACCTGCAGCAGGTGGCTCTGGATCATGTCCATCAGCGCGCCGGCTCCGTCGTAATAGCGCGCGCGTCCCTCCAGGGCGAGGGTTTCGTCGTAGATCACGTCGACGCGGTCGATGTGGAGGCCGTCCCAGAGCGGTTCCATGATGCTGTTCGCGAACCGGACGCCGAGGATGTTGAACACGCTCGACCGCCCGAGGAAGTGGTCGACGCGGTGGATCTGGTCCTCCGGCACGAGGGTCGCCAGCTGCGCGTTGAGCGCGATGGCGCTCTGCCGGTCGGTCCCGAACGGCTTCTCGAGCGCGAGCGTGAGGCCCTTCGGCAGGTCGAAGGTGCCGAGCGCCTGGCATGCCTTCGCCGTGACCGCGGGCGGCAGCGCGAAGTACAGCGCGGGCACGCCCTTCACGCTCCCGAGCAGGCTCTTGAGGTCGTCGGCGCTGGTGGCGTCCGCCTTCACGTAGCGGGTGTCCTTCAGCAGCTTCTCGACGGCGTCGCCCTTCGCCCCGACCGTCGCGAAGGACTTCTTGATGATCGCGCGCCAGGCGTCCGCATCCAGATCGTCTCCGGCCGAGCCGACCAGCGAGATGGAGCGCTGCGGCTGATCGGTGAGCAGCTGGCCGATGGCGGGGAGGAGCAGCCTCGACGTGAGGTCGCCGGATGCTCCGAGAATGACAAGAGTGTCCACAGCCTGCGTCATGCCGATCACAGTACGGCCATACTGGGAATATGTCGCTCCCCATCGAGGATTACGCCCTGATCAGTGACTGCTTCACCGGGGCCCTCGTCGGAAATGACGGGAGCATCGACTGGGTGTGCCTCCCGCGCTACGACTCGCGCTCCATGTTCGGAGCGCTGCTCGGCACCGAGGATCACGGACGCTGGCTGGTCGCCCCGGCCGACGCCGAGGCGAGCAGCACGCGCAGCTACGAGAAGGACACGATGATCCTCGTCACCCGCTGGGTGACCGCCGAGGGCGAGGTCGAGGTCGTCGACCTGATGCCGATGGACGACCACCGGGCCGACATCATCCGTCGCGTCCGCGGCGTGAGCGGGACCGTGCGGATGCGGCAGGACCTTCGCATCCGCTTCGGCTATGCCACGGCGATCCCGTGGGTGCGCCAGGACAAGACCGAGAAGCCGCACGCGCTCATCGCGGTCGCCGGACCCGACGCGATCGTCGTGCGCGGCGCCCAGCTGCACGCGACCAACCACGCGCACGAGGGCGAGTTCACCGTGCACGCCGGGGAGACCGTCGACCTCACCCTGACCTGGTTCCCCTCGCACCGCGACGCTCCCCCGGCGCTCGACGTCGAGCACTCCATCCAGCACAGCAGGGAGTGGTGGACCACGTGGGCCAGCGGCTGCGAGCACGACGGCCCGTACCGCGACGAGGTCGTCCGCTCGCTGCTCCTGCTGCGTGCACTGTCGCACCTCGAGACCGGCGGCATCGTCGCTGCCGCGACCACCTCGCTGCCCGAGGCCTACGGGGGCGAGCGCAACTGGGACTACCGCTACGTGTGGCTGCGGGATGCTTCCCTCACCATCGCCGTCCTCCTCGCCCACGGTTACGACGACTACGTCGACCACTGGCGCGACTGGCTGCTGCGCGCGATCGCCGGGGATCCGGGCGACGTGCAGATCATGTACGGCCTGGCGGGCGAGCGCGACCTCGACGAGCGCATCATCGACAGCCTCCCCGGCTATCAGGGTGCGCATCCGGTGCGCATCGGCAACGACGCCTCCAACCAGTTCCAGGCGGACGTGATCGGCGAGGTCATGCTGGCGCTCGACCGCGGCCGCCGCGAGGGCAACGCCGAGACGCGGTTCTCGTGGGCGCTGCAGCGCGCGCTGATGAACTATCTGGAGCAGCACTGGCGCGAGCCCGACCACGGCATCTGGGAGATCCGCGACAAGCCGCAGCACTTCGTCCACTCCCGCGCGCTGGTCTGGGCCGCGTTCGACTGCGCCGTCCGCGCGGTCGAGGAGTACGGCCTGGAGGGGCCGGCCGAGCGGTGGAAGCGCGAGCGCGACGCCATCCGCGCCGACATCGAGGCGAACGGCTGGGACCCGCACCGCGGCACGTACGTGCAGCACTTCGGCACGACAGAGGTGGACGCGTCCCTCCTCCAGCTCGCCCAGGTCGGTTACATCGACTACGACGACCCGCGGATGCTCGGCACCGTCAAGGCGCTCGAGACCGACCTGCTGCGGGACGGACTGCTGCTGCGCTACCGCACCGAGTCCGGGGTCGACGGCCTGCCGCCGGGAGAGCATCCGTTCCTCGCCTGCTCGTTCTGGCTGGTGGAGCAGTACGCGCTCTCCGGCCGGCGGGACGACGCGGTCCGCATGATGGACCGGCTGCTCGGCCTGGCGAACGACGTCGGTATGCTCTCGGAGGAATACGACGTCGAGGGCCGTTCCCACGCGGGCAACACCCCCCAGGCTCTGACACACCTCACGCTGGTCCGCGCGGCGGACGCGATCGGCGGCCTGCCGCTGTGAGCTCCCTCCCGGCCACCGGCGCCGACACCCTCGAAGAGACCGGGACGGACGAGCTGCTGGAGCTCGGCTCCCCGTGGGTGACCATCGTCTGGAACGACCCGGTCAACCTGATGAGCTACGTGACCTACGTCTTCCAGACCTACTTCGGCTTCCCGCTGCGCGAGGCGGAGCGGCTGATGATGCTGGTGCACACCGAGGGCCGGGCGGTCGTCGCCACCGGCACCCGGGAGGAGATGGAGCGGCACGTGGAGGCCATGCACGATTACGGCCTGTGGGCGACCCTGACGAAGGCGGACGCATGACCCCGTTCCGCAAGCACCGCGACGGGACCGTGTCCGCGCGGTTCCCCGAAGACGAGGCGGAGCTGCTGACCTCGCTGGCCGAGCAGTCCATCGACCTGGCGCGTGCCGCCGCCGACCCGGACGCCGACGGCTTCGACCCAGCGCTCGACCGGCTGCTGCCCGACGCCTACCCGGACGACCCGCAAGCGTCGGCCGAGTTCCGCCGCTACACGGCCGCCGGCCTGGCCGAGCGCAAGGAGGCCAGCGCGCGCACGATGGTGGAGTCCCTGTCGCGGCGCGAGGACGGGATGGCCGTCGCCGTGCTCGACCCGGCGCAGGTGACCGCGTGGCTGCGCACGATCACCGACATCCGCCTCGTACTGGCGGCGCGGCTCGGCATCCACGAGGACGGCGACGAGGGCGACATCCACGACGAAGATTCGGCATTGCAGCGCGCCGTCTACGACTGGCTCGCCGGGGTGCAGGAGCTGCTGGTCATGACGGTGCAGCCCCGCCGCTGAGCGGCGGTCAGACCGGGTAGCGCACGGCGCAGAACGCAGGAGATCCGGCCGTTCCACCGGCCACGCTCCTTCGATCGACTACGGATAGCGGCGTGTCGACAGCTCTGCCCCTCCATTCTGAACCGGGTGCGGAAGGGAGGAGGTCCGAAGCCCGGGACGGCGTGTCGGCTGGAAACGGAGGAGTTGGAGGGCCGGTCAGCGGGGGAACTCCTCCGCCGTGAACCGGGAGGGACAGGCCATAGCGTGACGAAGCGGCGGTCAGACCGGGTAGCGCACGGCGGCGGCCGCGGCGCCTCCGCCGGGGACGTCCTCCGCCCGCAGGGCGTAGACCTTCGCCTTGGAGCCCAGCGCCCGCCGCAGCACCTCGTCCACCACGCCGTACTCCCCCGGTTCGTCCTCGGGTGCGAGCGTGATCGCGCCGGTATCCTCGTCGACCGATCCGGGCACGCGGCGGTCGATGTCGATCACCAGCGACTCGACGGCACCGAAGGTCGCGGCGCGGGCGATGTCGCTGAGGTCGACGAGCGCGGTGCCGGCCGCGATCCGGGTCTCGTAGGCGTCGCGCAGCGCAGCGACCTTGCTCGCGTACAACCGGTCGAGCACGCCGCGGGCCGCCGTCGCGATCTCCTCGTCGGTCTTGTCCTCGGGGTTTCCGCCGATCGTCTCGGCCACGAGCCGCGGATGCTCGCCGGCGCCGCGGAAGATGCCCGCGAGCGGTTCGGCGGCGGCGAGGATGAGCGGTTCGGTGGAGTTGGCCAGCAGCGGGTGCAGCGCGCGCTCGATCGCCTGCACGTACTCCAGCATCCGAACCTTCTGACCCTCCGAGCCCTGGATCCGGCCGTCCGGCGAGCGGCCGCTCACGGAGGCGAGCCCGACGGCGGCGGCGACGTCGCGCGGCATCCCGGGCACGTCGATCCGCTCCGGCGGCCGGTCGGGCGTGATGTGCAGCAGCCGCACGGAGTTGCCCGCGAGCGCCAGGATGAGCGCCGACTGCGGGAAGGTCAGCGCCCGGAGCAGCGGCTTGACGTAGAACCGGTCCGCGATCTCGCAGGCCGTGCCCAGCCGGTTCGGCAGCCGGAACGTCTCGGCCAGCTCGCCGTCGAGGAACACCGCCAGCGAACGCGACTGGTAGCGCCAGAAGTCCCGGTCGTCGAGGATCCGCTGCCCCTCCGCCTGGATGGACTGGATGCGCGCCCGCCCCACCTCCAGCTTCTCGAGCGCCCGGACGGCGCTGGCGAGGTGGTTCTTCAGCTCGATGCGCGCACGATCGGCCTCCGCGGGGGTCGTCCCGGTCGGCAGGTAGATGCTCACGCAGCCGGGTTGACGCATCGCGGCGATCCGCTCGACGTCGGCCTTGGTGGGAATGTCCTTGTACTCCACGGGTGGTCCTCCTGCCCCGTCGGTGCGGCGTGGTCGGTCGCGGTGCGGCCAGTCTGGCCGTGCCGCGGGCGGCTCCACAAGACTCCACGTTGACTTTCTCGCGGACGGGGTCTACCGTCCTTTAAACCGGTTTAGATGACCCCCATTCGAGGGAACGACCACAAGGGACGCAACGATGCGCAACCGAACACTGACGATGCCGAAGGCCGTCCTCGGCCTCGCCCTAAGCGCCGCTCTAGCGATCACCGGGGCCGGGATCCCCGCCCAGGCGACGACCGCGCCGACCGCGCCGACCGTCGCCGCGCCGGCGAAGCTGACGAACCTCTCCCACCTCGACTTCCTGCTCGACGACGTCCCGCTGCTGCCCGGCGTCGCGGGGCACACCACCTACCGCGCCGCCGACGAGCCCACCGCTCGCGCGCCGTGGGTGTACGCGGATCGGCAGGCCGACGGCAGCTTCCATCGCGTCGGCGGCGGGCCGATCACCGACCCGGCCCGCGGCTGGTACGCCCAGGGCGCCTACGACGCCGACGACATCTCGCGGGCCGCGGTCGTCTACCTCCGCGACTGGAAGCAGAACGGCACCGCGTCGAGCAGGACCTCCGCCTACGAACTGCTCCGCTCGCTGACCTACCTGCAGACCACCGACGGTCCCAACGCGGGCAACGTCGTCCTCTGGCAGCAGCACGACGGCACGCTCAACCCGTCGGCCATCCCCAAGGAGCTGCCCGACCCGTCCGACTCCGCCGAGTCGTTCTGGCTGGCGCGCACGGTGTGGGCGCTCGGCGAGGGCTACGCCGGCTTCCGGGCCGCCGACCCGGCGTTCGCGGCCTTCCTCGCCGACCGGATGCACCTCGCGCTCGGCGCGCTCCAGCGCCAGTCGCTCGCGCAGTACCCGCAGACCGAGGTCGCCAACGGCGTCACCGTGCCCGACTGGCTCATCGTCGGCAGCGCGGGCGCGACCGCCGAGGCGGTGCTCGGCCTGAGCGCGTTCGCCGCGGCCGCTCCCGCAGACACCGCGGCGCGTACGGCCCTCGCGCACTACAGCGAGGGCATCGCGAAGCTGCAGAGCGGCGGCGTCGGCCAGTGGCCGTTCGGCGCCCTGCTCCCCGAGGCGAACTCCCCCACGTTCTGGCACGCCTGGGCCGGCATGCAACCCGCCGCCCTGACCGCTGCGGCCGGTGTCCTCCACGACGGCGGGCTGCAGAAGGCGGCGACCACCGACCTGGCGCAGTTCACCGCGCAGCTGCTGGCGACCGGCGGACCGGACAACGGCTGGACCCCGACCCCGGCCGACCGCACCCAGATCGCGTACGGCGTCGACTCCCGCCTCGAAGGGCTCGTGGCCGCCTCCGACGCGACCGGCGCCTCGGGCCTCGCCGCACTGGCGGGCGCGCAGGCCGCCTGGTACTTCGGCGCCAACCGCGCCGGGACGCCCGCCTACGACCCGGCGACCGGCGTGTGCGTCGACGGCATCGCGGCCGACGGCACGGTCAACCGCAACTGCGGCGCCGAGTCGGTCATCCACACCGAGCTGAGCATGCTGGCGCTGGATGCGCATCCCGCGATCGCCCGCACCGCCACCGCGCTGACCCGCACCACCGCCACCCAGGGCCTGAGCGTCGTCGAGGCCGAGAGCGGCACGACGACCGGCCCGGTGACCACGGTGACCCCGCCGTCGGCCTGGACCGGATCGGCCAACTGGTCGGGCGGCGCGTACCTGCAGGCCGGGGAGGGCTCGACGGTGACGATCGGGCTTCCCGCGGGTCATCCGGCGGCGCGCATCCTGCCGATCGCCGACCTCGGACCCGGCGGCTCCGGCACCACGTCCTGGACCGCCTCCGCCGGCCGCGTCACCCTTCCGCTCGGCCGCACAGACAACGTCCGTGCCGGCGAGCAGGGCATCGCACCCAGCCCGGTGTTCCTCCTCCCGCAGACGCTGCCGGTTCCGGTCCCCGCGCAGGCGACGACCGTCACCGCGAGGGTGTCCGGCACCGCCCGGCTGGATGCGCTCCTGGTGCAGCCGGTCGTGTCCCACCTCGGCCTCGCCGGCTCCGGCGCCCTCGACGTGTACGTCAACGCGACGAACGTGCCGGTGCCGCAGAAGCTCTCCGCAACCGGCCCGGTCACCGCGACGAGCTATGACTCCGCCGGTCGTCAGGTCGGCCGCACGCAGACCGTCGGCGCCCACGGCTTCGTGCTCGTGCAGCCGGGCGGGTTCACGGTGGTGACGCCCAAGTGAGTCCCGCGAACGTCACCATCAACGACGTGGCGCGCGCAGCCGGCGTGAGCAAGTCGCTGGTCTCGCTCACGCTCAACGACCGTCCGGGCGTGAAGACCGAGACGCGGGAGCGCATCCTGCAGACCGCGCGGGAGCTCGGCTGGACGCCGCACCCCGGAGCCCGCGGGCTGACCACGCGCCGCGCCTACGCGCTCGGCCTCGTGCTGCGCCGCGAGCCGCGCACCATCGAGGTCGACCCGTTCTTCGCCGGCTTCATCGCCGGTGTCGAGGCGGTCCTCTCGGACCGCGGCAACGTCCTCGTCCTGACGATGGTGGCCGACGCTGCGGCCGAGGAGCGCGCCTACGAACGGCTCGCCGCGGACAAGCGCGTCGACGGCTTCCTCCTCACCGACCTGCTGGCCGAGGACGCCCGCATCCCGCTCATCGAACGCCTCGGCTCGTCCGCGGTGTCGCTCGGCGAGCCGCTGGGCGGCAGCCCCTTCCCCGCGGTCACCCGCGACTACGACCCCGGCATCGACGAACTCGTCGCGCACCTCGTCGGCCTCGGCCACCGCCGCATCGCCCACGTCTCGGGCGACGAGCGGATGCTGCACGGGCGCCGTCGCCGCGAGCGGTTCGAGTCCGCCATGCACGAGGCGGGGCTCACTCCCCTCGTCGTCCCCACCGACTTCTCCCCCGAGCAGGGCGCCGCCGCCACCGCCGCGCTGCTCGACGGGGAGGACCGCCCCACCGCCATCGTCTACGGGAACGACCCCATGGCGATCGCCGGGATGGGCGTCGCCCACGAACGCGGGCTCGACCTTCCGGTCGAGCTCTCGGTCACGGGGCTGGACGGGTCCCAGATCGGGTCCTACGTCTACCCCTCCCTCACCACCCTCGACAACGACCCCGCCGGCTTCGGACAGGCCGCCGCCACCGCACTGCTGCGGCTGGTGGAGGACGGCGAAGCGGGCGATGTCGCCCTCCCTCCGGCACGGCTGGTGGTGCGCGCCTCCACGGCGTCGCCGGCCGGCAGCTGAACCCCCGCAACCCATCGAAAGGCACACCATGCGAATGCGCAGAATCGCCGTCTCGCTCGTCACCGCCGGCATCGTCGCCGGAACCCTCGCCGCCTGCGGCTCCAGCGGCGGCGGCGGTGGCGGCGACGCCATGAAGGCGCACGGCCCCATCACCATCTGGTACTCGAACAACGAGCAGGAGGTGCAGTGGGGCAAGGCCATGGTCTCGGCCTGGAACTCCGCGCACCCGAAGGAGAAGATCAAGGCCCAGGAGGTCCCGGCCGGCAAGAGCACCGAGGAGGTCATCGGCGCGGCCATCACGGCGGGCACCACGCCCTGTCTGGTGTTCAACAACCTCCCGGCGGCCACCGGCCAGTGGCAGAAGCAGGGCGGCCTGGTCGACCTGTCGAAGTTCTCCGACGGCGCGAAGTACATCGAGGCGCGCAGCGGCGACGCGGCGAAGCAGTACAAGTCCGCCGACGGCGACTACTACCAGATGCCGTGGAAGCAGAACCCGGTGATGATCTTCTACAACAAGGCCATCTTCCAGAAGGCCGGTCTCGACCCCGAGAACCCGAAGCTCGCCAGCTACGACGACTTCCTCGCCGCCGCGCAGAAGATCAAGTCGTCGGGCGCCGCGCCGTACGCGATCTACCCGGCGCCGACCAGCGAGTTCTTCCAGGTCAACTTCGACTACCTCCCGCTGCTCGCCGCGCAGACCGGTGGCAAGACGTTCATCGAGGACGGCAAGTCCACCATCACCAGCTCGGACTCGCTCGACGTCGCGAACTTCTGGAAGCAGATCTACAGCGACGGCCTCGCCGGTAAGGAGCAGTACCAGGGCGACGCGTTCGCGGACGGCAAGTCCGCCATGGCGATCGTCGGACCGTGGGCCATCGCCTACTACGGCGACAAGGTGCAGTGGGGCTCCGTGCCCGTCCCGACCAAGGACGGCAAGCCGGCGAACGAGGTCTACACGTTCCCGGACGCGAAGAACATCGGCATGTACACCTCGTGCAAGAACCAGGGCACGGCATGGGACGTCATCAAGTTCGCGACCAGCAAGGAGCAGGACGGCAAGCTGCTGGATGTGACCGGCCAGATGCCGATCCGCACCGACGTGGCGAGCACCTACTCCAGCTACTTCGACGCGCACCCGGCCTACAAGGAGTTCGGCGACCAGAGCGCCCGCACCACGGACGACCCGACCGGCACCAACACCATCGCCCAGATGCAGGCTCTGCGTGACGCCTACACGAAGGCCGTGGTGAACGGCAGCGGCTCGGTCGAGGACGCGTTCAAGAGCGCCTCCGACAAGATCGACAAGCTCCAGGCGCAGAAGTGACCATGACAACCACTTCCGCTCCCCCGGCGGCGGGCACCGCGCCCGCCGCCGGTCCCGGCCGGCGCCGTCGCGCGCCGATCGTGCAGCGGGTCCTCGGGAGGAACCCGCTCGGCTGGCTGTTCAGCGCGCCGTACATCGTGTTCGTGCTGGTCATCTTCGCGTTCCCACTGTGCTTCGCGGTGTACATGTCGTTCTTCGACTATTTCTTCGCGGCGCCCGGGGCGAACGTCACCCAGCCGTTCGTGGGCCTGGACAACTACATCCAGGTGTTCACCGACCCGGCGGTGCTGCAGTCGTTCGGCAACGTGGGCATCTTCCTCATCATCAACGTCCCGCTGACCGTCGTGCTGTCGCTGCTGCTCGCCTCCGGGCTCAACAGCATCACGCGTTTCCGGACGTTCCTGCGGACGAGCTACTACGTGCCCTACGTCACGGCGAGCGTGGCGATCATCGGAGTCTGGCTGTTCCTCTTCGGCCAGAACGGCCTGATCAACAACATCCTCGGTCCGCTCGCGCCCAGCCCGAGCTGGCTCTCCAGCCCGGTGCTGGCCATGCCGACCATCGCGATCTACGTGACGTGGAAGGGGCTCGGGTTCTACATCCTGCTGTACCTCGCCGCACTGCAGAACGTCCCGACCGAGCTCTACGAGTCAGCGGCGACCGACGGCGCGGGCAAGGTGCGTCAGTTCTTCTCGGTCACCGTCCCCGGCGTGCGTTCGGCGACGGTGCTCGTCCTGCTGCTGGCCACGATCACCGGAGCGAACCTGTTCACCGAGCCGTACCTCCTCACCGGAGGCGGCGGTCCCGACGGGCACTCGGCCAGCCCGGTGCTCCTCGTCTATCAGCAGGGCATCCAGCAGGGACACCCCGGGTACGCCGCCGCGATCGGCATCGTGCTCGTGATCGGCGTCCTCATCATCGGATGGCTGCAGAACCGCTTCGTCGGAGGGAGGGACTGATGACCCAGACGAATCAGCGCATGGAGCCGGCGCCGCCGCCCACGCGCAGCCCGCGGCGGAAGCGCCGCGACCTCGCCAACCCGCGCGGCCTCAGCCGCGGCCAGGCCATCGTGCAGGGGATCGTGCTGACCATCGGCGCGATCGCGTTCCTGTTCCCCTTCTACTACATGGTGGTCGGGTCCCTGCAGACGTCGCCGAACACCACGGTCGCCGGTGCGTTCCCCAACCCGGCCAACCTGACGCTCAACAACTACGTGAACATCGACTCGCGCATCGACCTCGTGCAGGGCCTCATCAACTCCGGCATCTTCACCGGAGGGGTGCTGCTCGGGACGGTGGTCTTCGGCGTGCTCGCCGGGTACGCCCTCGCGATCCTGCAGTGGCGCGGCCGCGGGGTGACCTTCGGCCTGGCGCTGCTCGTGCAGACCATCCCGTTCCAGCTGCTGATGATCCCCCTGTACGTGCTCATCGCCCGCAGTTACGGGCTGGCGGACAACTACCTCGGCATGATCCTCCCGTTCGCGATCAACTCCGCGGCCGTGCTGATCTTCCGTCAGTACTTCCTGCAGCTGCCCCGGGAGCTGTTCGACGCGGCCCGGGTGGACGGCGCGGGCGAGTTCCGGCTGTTGTGGCGGATCGCGCTCCCGCTGGTGCGTCCGGCGCTGGTCACGGCGCTGCTGCTGACCTTCATCGGGCCGTGGAACGAATTCCTCTGGCCGTTCCTGATCACCAAGGACGCGAGCCTGCAGCCGTTGGCCGTCTCGCTCGCCAACTACATCTCGAACGTGTCGGGCTCGACCGCGAACCCGTACGGCGCCATCCTGGCCGGTGCGGTCGTGCTCGCGGCCCCCGTCGTCGTGCTGTTCATCGTCTTCCAGCGGTACTTCACCTCCAGCGACCTCGGCTCGTCGGTGAAGGGGTGAGCGGGGTGGACACGGCGGTCGACCGGGCAGCCCTGCTCGCGAGCTACCGCGAGGCGCTGGCGCACACCAACGCCCTGACCGACCGCATCTCGACCGACCAGTTCTCGGCGCACTACGCCGAGCGCCCCTCCTGGGCGATCGGGCCGTTCGAACGGGACCCGTCCCTGACCTTCCGGCTGGACGGCCAATGGGCCGACCCGACCGGTGTGGGATGGACCAGCGACTCGATCTTCAACCCGACCGTCATCGAGCGCGGCGACGAGCTGCACCTGATCTACCGGGCCTCGCCGCGGAAGGAGTCGACCGCGAGCCGGATCGGGCACGCCGTGCGCCGCGACGGGGTGTGGACCGACTTCGCGCTCAACCCCATCGTCTACCCGACCCTGGCGAACGAGGAGCTGGGCTGCGAAGACCCGAAGATCTACGCGCTCGACGACGGCTACGTCTTCTTCTACAACGCCATCTGGCGGCGCGAGGACGGTTCGGTCGCGGTGGACATCATGTCGGCCGTCTCCGACGACCTCGAGCAGTGGGAGAAGCGCGGGCTCGTCGTGCCGTACGACGTCTCCGAGTACTGGGCGAAGGGCGCGGTCATTCCGCGTGACGCGGCCGGGCGCGCGGTGCGGATCGGCGGCGAGTACCTGATGTTCCTGTCGGAGGGATGCGGCGGCCGGCCCACCGTCGGCCGCTCGGCGGACGGGCTCGACTGGCGCTTCGAGACGCAGCCGTACCTCGATCTGTCGCCCCTCGGCGGTTCGCTCTTCGAGGTCGCCTGCGCGGTGGTGGACGGCGACGACCTCGTCCTCGACTTCTTCTACGCCGACGAGCAGGGCGACTTCGCCGCCGCGCAGGCGCTGTACACGCTGGACGACCCGTTCACGCAGCGCGCCGTGAACCGCGGCGGGTCGCTCGCGTGGGGCGGCCTGCAGAAGATCGGCGGCCGCTGGTCCTTCGCGCAGGGCTGGGACGCCCCCGCCGGCGAACGTGAACTCTATTTCTACCGGGAGGTGGACGCATGACCCCGTTTCCGTATCGGCTGACCCGCGCCGGCGTCGTGATGACGCCGGTCGCCGGCGACCCGCTCGAGGCGGAGGGGGTGCTCAACCCCGCCTCCGGGCGCGGTGCCGACGGCGAGCTCTACCTGCTGCCGCGGCTGGTCGCGGAGGGCAACGTGTCCCGCGTCGGCCTCGCCCGGGTGATCGTCGAGGACGGCACACCAATCGCCGTCGAGCGGCAGGGTGTCGTACTCGAGCCCGACCGGCCGTTCGAGCGTGGGCGCACTAACTCCGGCGTCGAGGACCCGCGCACCACGTTCATCCCATCGCTCGGGCTGCACGTCATGACGTATGTCGCCTACGGCCCGCTCGGCCCGCACACGGCCGTCGCGGTCTCCGACGACCTGCGTGCCTGGCGGCGCCTCGGTCCCGTCACTTTCGAGTACGACGACGCGCTCGGGATCGACCTGTCGCTCTTCCACAACAAGGACACGGTGTTCTTCCCCGAGCCGGTCACCGCACCCGACGGCACCCCGAGCCTCGCCGTGCTCCACCGTCCGGTGTGGGACCTCGGCGAGATCCGGCCGGGCGAGGGCGAGCATCCGCCCGCGGGCGAGACGCGGCCGAGCATCTGGATCGCCTTCATCCCGCTCGACGCCGTTCAGCGCGACCTCGGCGAGCTGGCGCGCTGGCGGCAGAACCGGTTCCTCGCGGGACCGGAGTTCCCCTTCGAAGAACTCAAGATCGGCGCGGGACCCGCTCCCCGCCGGGTCCCGGAGGGCTGGCTGCTCCTCCACCACGGTGTCACCGGGCGGCTGGAGTCCGGCGTCGCGCAGCAGAAGAACGTCAACTACGCGGCCGGGGCCATGATCCTCGACGGGGCCGAGCCGTGGCGCGTGCTGCAGCGGACCTCCGAGCCGCTGCTGTCGGCCGAGACCGAGGACGAGCGCAGCGGCATCGTTCCGAACGTGGTGTTCCCGACGGCGATCGAGACGGTCGACGGGCGCGACTGGGTCTTCTACGGCATGGCCGACTCCAAGATCGGTGTGGCGCTGCTGGAGCGCGAGGTGTCGAATTAGCGGGGTCGCGTTCGTGTAGACGGTGAGAGCGCCCTTCCCCTCGACCCGGGCGCTCGGGAAGGATCACCACCATGACCCAGTACCTGCTCAGCGTCATCGAACCCGACGGCCCCATCCCGGAGCCCGACGTGATGGCGCGCATCGACCGCGACGTGACCGCTGTGGATGCCGACATGCGCACCTCCGGGGTGTGGGTGTTCTCCAACGGCCTGCTGCCTCCGGAATCCGCCACCGTGCTCCGGCCCGCCGACGGCGACGTGCTCGTCACCGACGGCCCGTTCGCCGAGGGCAAGGAGCACCTGGGCGGGTTCTCGATCGTCGACGTGCCGGACCTGGACGCGGCGCTCGAGTGGGGACGCCGGCTCGCGCTGGCGACCACCCTGCCGATCGAGGTGCGGCCGTTCCGCGGCTGACGACCGATGGAAGACGACGCCCGGATCGCGCGGATCTTCCGCGACGAGTACGGCCGCGCCATCTCGGTGCTGTACCGCGTGCTCGGCGACCTCGACGGCGCCGAGGACGCGGTGCAGGAAGCGTTCGCGGTCGCCGCGGAACGCTGGCCGCGCGACGGCATCCCGCCCGCGCCCGCGGGCTGGATCATCACCACCGCCCGGCGACGCGCGATCGACCGGCTGCGGCGTGAAGGGGTGGGCCGCTCGCGGGAGGCCGAAGCCGTGCAGCTCGCGCCGCCACCGGAACCCGCGGCCGAGCCGGACGATATCCCGGACGACCGCCTGCGCCTCATCTTCACCTGCTGCCACCCGGCCCTCTCCCCCGAGGCGCGCGTCGCGCTGACCCTGCGGCTCCTCGGCGGGCTCTCCACCGCGGAGATCGCACGCGCGTTCCTGGTGCCCGAGCCGACCATGGCACAGCGCATCTCGCGCGCCAAGGCGAAGATCCGGGACGCGCGGATCCCGTACCGCATCCCCTCGGCGGGCGACCTGCCGGGACGGCTGCGTTCCGTTCTGGCGGTGCTGTACCTCGTCTTCAGCGAGGGCTACGCCGCGTCGGCGGGCGACCGACTCGTTCGCGAGGAGCTGTGCGACGAAGCGGTGCGGCTCGCGCGCGTGCTGCGATCGCTGCTCCCGGACGAGGAGGAGGTGCTGGGTCTCCTCGCACTGCTGCTGCTCGTGGATGCGCGCCGCGCGGCACGCGTCGACGCTTCCGGCGAGCTGGTGCCGCTCCCCGAGCAGGACCGGTCCCTGTGGGACCCGGCGCTCATCGCGGAAGGTCATGCGCTCGTGCGCGACTGCCAGCGGCGCGGACGCCCCGGTCCCTACCAGCTGCAGGCGGCCATCCAGGCGGTCCACGCCGACGCCCGCTCGGCGGAGCAGACGGACTGGCCGCAGATCGTGGCGCTGTACGACCAGCTGCTCACGGTCGCGCCGACGCCGATCGTGGCGCTCAACCGGGCGGTCGCCGTGGCGGAGGTGGACGGTCCCGCCGTCGCCCTCGAGGCCGTCGAGCCGCTGCGCGAACCGCTCGCCCGGTTCTACCTGCTGCACGGCGTGCGCGCCGGCCTGCTCGCCCGGGCGGATCGCCCGGCGGAGTCCGCCGCCGCGTACGACCACGCCGCGCCCCTCTGTGCCAACGACGCCGAGCGCGCCTTCCTCCTCCGCCGGCGCGCCGCCCTCCCGGTCTGAGCGCACCCCTTCCCCCGACGCGACGGCGGGCGCACAGTGGACGGCATGGACATCGCGCTGCTCGGACTCGGCCGCATGGGCCGGGAGCTCGTCCCCCACCTGATCGACGCCGGTCACACGGTCACAGCGTGGAACCGCTCGCCCGGCCCCACCGAGACCGTCGGCCGCCGCGGCGCGCGCATCGCGTCCTCCCCCGAGGAGGCGGTCGCCGGTGCAGCCGTGGTCGTCTCCGTGCTGTTCGGACCGGATGCGGTACGCGAGACGATCGTGGACCCCGGCCTCGCCATCCCCTCCGGCGCTCTCTGGATCGACGTGACCACCGTCGCGCCGTCGGACGCCGCCGACTTCGCCGCCTGGGCCTCGGATCATGGCGTGCGGTACGTCCACTCGCCCGTCGTCGGGTCGCTCGCACCGGCTCGTGCCGGGAGCCTCGCGGTGCTCATCGGCGGGGCGCAGGACGACGTCCGCGAGGCCCGTGGCGTCGTCAGCCTCTGGGCGGACCCCGACAAGATCCGCACCTTCGACGCGCCCGCGAAGGCGGCGACGGCCAAGCTCGTCGCCAACCTCGCGCTGGCCATCTCGATGGAGGCGCTGAGCGAGACCCTGCGCCTCGGCCACGCCGGCGGACTGTCGACCGACGAGGCGCTGGCCGTCCTCCCGCTCACCACCATCGCGCCCATCGCCGCGATGAAGGGACCGGTCGTCGCGTCCGGCGACTTCGGCGACACGCAGTTCTCCGCGGCCCTCCTCGCCAAGGACCTCCGCCTCATGCTCTCCACCGCCGACACCCCGCTCCCCGCCGCCGCCCTGGTCGCCGCCGAGCTGCAGCGCGCCGTGGACGCGGGCCACGGCGACGAGGACTTCTCCGTGATCGCCCGCGACCGCTGACGCGCTACGCTCGGCCTGTGACGAACGGCCAGCTCGCCCGGCGCCTGACCCTCGGAGACGCGGTCGTCATCGGTCTCGGCTCCATGATCGGCGCCGGCATCTTCTCGGCGTTCTCCCCCGCCGCCGCGGCGGCCGGCGCGGGTCTCCTGGTCGGACTGCTGATCGCGGGCTTCATCGCCTTCTGCAATGCCACCTCCTCCGCGCAGCTCGCCGCCCAGTACCCGACGTCCGGCGGCACCTACGTCTACGGCCGGGAGCGGCTGGGCGAATGGCCGGGGTTCCTCGCCGGCTGGTCCTTCGTCATCGGCAAGACCGCCAGCTCGGCGGCGATGGCCATCACCTTCGCCACGTACGCCGTGCCCGCCGCCTGGGTGAAGCCCGTCGCGATCCTCGCCGTCGCCGCGCTGACGGTCGTCAACACGCTCGGCGTCACCCGCACGGCGCTGGTCACCCGCATCCTCGTCGCCGTCTCGCTGCTCGCGCTGACGGTCGCCGTCATCGTCGGCTTCACGCACACATCCGGCTCCGCGTCCCTCCCCGGGGTGCCGATCACCCTCTACGGGGTGCTGCAGTCGGCCGGATTCCTGTTCTTCGCCTTCGCCGGGTACGCCAGGGTGGCCACGATGGGCGAGGAGGTGATGGACCCGTCCCGCACCATCCCGCGTGCGATCACGACGGCGCTCGCGATCACTCTCGTCGTCTACGCCCTGGTCGCCGTCTCCGCACTGCACGCGCTCGGACCGGCCGGCCTCGCCTCCGCTACGGCGCCCCTCGGCGCGGTCGCCGACGCGACCGGCGCTGCGTGGCCGGGAGTCGTGATCGCCATCGGCGCGTCCGCCGCGGCGCTCGGCGCACTGCTCGCCATGATCGCGGGGATCGGCCGCACCGCGTTGGCCATGGCGCGCACCGGCGACCTGCCGTCGTGGCTCGCGCCCGTGCATCCGCGCTTCCGGGTCCCGTACCGGGCTGAGCTCGTGCTCGGTCTCGTGGTGTGCATCCTCGTCGCGGTCACCGACCTCCGCGGTGCGATCGGGTTCTCGAGCTTCGGCGTGCTCCTCTATTACTTGGTCGCAAACGCGTCGGCGTGGACGCAGTCCCGCGACCACCGTCGCTACCCGCGGTTCCTGGCGGCAGCGGGCGCTGTCGGCTGCGTCGTGCTCGTGGCGGCCCTCCCCGTGGGTTCGATCGTGGCCGGGCTCGGGGTCGTCGCCGTCGGGCTCGCCTACCGGTGGGTCAGGCTGCGGCTGGTGCGGTGAGGGCGGCGCCCCCACGCCGCCCCCGCCCAGGGTCTCCGTCGCCTGCGAACTGCTCCCCTAGCGCCGGGCTCCGAAGACCGCGCCGCGGACATACCAAAATCCCTGTCGGCGCGCTCTCACCCTAGCTGGACGCGAGCGCGTCTTCAAGCCGACACGGGATGCCTGCCAGACCATATGGTCTGCTGGGATCGTACCCATACCGTCCACCGTCGGGCCGGGAGTCGAGTCATCACGATATCCTTCACACGGGGGGCAGCATCCGCACGAGGAAGGTCCGTCGCATGGCAGAACGCTCCCGGCAGGCTGTCGAGACCCGGGAGGCGGTGCTCGACGCCGCCGCGACCGAGTTCGCCCGGTACGGCTTCAGCGGCGCCCGCCTCGACCGGATCATCGCCTCGACCGGCTTCACCAAGGGCGCGGTCTACTTCCACTTCGAGTCGAAGCAGGCCATGGCGGACGCGGTGCTCTCGGGCCGCTTCGACGCGTGGCCGGCGATGGTGCAGGACGTCCGCGACCGTGGCGGCCGCGGTCTGTCCGGCATGCGCCTGCTCGCCTGGCGGGTGACGCGCACCATGGCGACGAACATCCGCACCCGCGCGGCGATGCGCCTCAGCCAGGAGCTCCGCCTCGTCCCGGAGGGCTTCAACCCGTACGACGCGTGGGCCGAGCGCTTCCTTCCATTCCTGGACGAGGCGATCGAGGACGGCGACGCCCCCGCATCCCTCGACCGGATTCGCGCCGCGAAGACGATCGTCAACTGCCTGTTCGGCGTGCTGTCCGTCGCGATCGACTCCGGCACCGAGGACGAGGTCGACGCGGAGCTGGAGGCGCTGTGGCGGCTGATCACGCCGGGGCTGCGCACCGGCGGGGCCGGGTGAGCCGCTACTGCTTGTCGGCTTCCGTAAGCAAGCCGTCGAGCACGGGGATCAGCACCGGCAGATCGTCGGTCAGGATCTCCCACACGCGGCGCTGATCCACTCGCGCATAGGCATGCACGAGGATGTTCCGCGTCGCGATGATCGCATGGACATCCGGGATGCGGGCTGCTGTGTCGGGATCGACCGAGCGAAGGTTCTTGAGAGCTTCACCCAGGATCTCCAGCTGCCGTTCGACTGCGGCCTGGAGCACCCAATCGCCGAGATACTCCGTCGATTCATGGCCGTGCGCGACGGAAGCGGCCCTCGTCGCCGCTTCGCGAGCGTCCCAGAGGAAGGCCGGCGAATCAGCCAGCATAGAGTTCCTCGGCGCTGGCGAATGCAGACCGCGCGAAGTACGGGTTACGCACGGCCCCAGCGTCCACGAGGTCGACCTCACGGCCCATGATGTGCTCCAGCTCTTCCTTCAGGTTGAAGTAATCATGGAAGAGCCCGCCTCGCCCGGGAAGGAAGTCGACCAGGAAATCGACGTCGCTCGTCTCCGGGTCGAACGTCTCGCCGAGCACCGAACCGAAGATGCGCAGCCGCTCCACTCCGTAGGCCTGGCACGCGCGCACGATCGCCTGCAGGTCGAGCGGCACGGCGGTGATCATGGCACGAATTATCCCATGACGATGGACCGTACGCGAAAGGCCCCCGACCGCTTGCGCGATCGGGGGCCTTCGTGGTGCGCCCCCAGGGACTTGAACCCTGAACCCATTGTCAGGGAGTTCGGTTGGGCGCTGTTGGTGCCAAGTGGTGGCGATCGCCGCGCTCGGCTGGGACCACTGCTGCGCGTTCCAATCGTGGAGATATCAGCAGCGGGCGCAGCTCAACGGCGCCGGAGCGCGAACCTCAGCGTCGCCAAGACGGCCAGCCCCACCATCACCGCAATGAGCCACGGCAGATATGGCGCCAGGCCATGCGCCATCGACGTCCCCACGCACTCCGCCGCGATCAGGCCCGCAGAGGTGACACCACACTTCGGCGTCGAGTTCGCCAGTGTGAAGACGCAGCACCCCACTACGAACGCGACGATCAGCCACAGCTTCACCAGGTCTCCCCCGGTCGCGCCCCGCTTCGCCATGACGCGAGCCTAGGGCCGACCGGCAAGCGTCCTACATCCCCCGTTCTGGGCGGTCGCGCGCCACGGTCCCGAGAAGTTGGAACACCGGGCGGCCGACGTCGTCACGAGAGACCAGGCGGAACTCTTCGAACGTCTCCTCGTCGAGCGGAAGTCGCACGCTGCCCGGCGGTCGGCCGTCGAGCAGCCAGAGCGAAATAACATCGTCACCGTCGCCGCGGCGGAAGATCGCGTCGGAGCGCTCAAATAGTCCGTCGTCTTATGCCGCGACGATACCCACAGAGCCTCGCATCAGATAGCCGCAACACCTCGAGAACACTCACGCATACCCCTCGAATGGGGGCGGTTCGTCGTTGCCACCGGTCAATAAAGTGAGCCATGCTCGCGTGCTGAAGCGAGCTCACCCGAACTGGAGGACCCGACCATGAGCCCACGCAGGATTACCGTTCTCGCGTCAGCGCTGGCAACTGCGGCGCTGTTCGCGGTGTCGATACCCGCCACAGGCGCCGCTGCCGCGACGACGAACCTGGCGATTCCGACGGTCCCCTACGAGGCGGGGACGAGCGGCTGGTACAAGGTCACCGACCCGATCACGCCATCGACGACCTCGTACACGATCAACCTGCCAGACGGTGCGTGGGAAGGACACGGCATTGGGACGGTGAACTACAGCATCTTCATACCGTTCATCGGCACTGTCCTCTCGGGCACCGCGACGATCGTCAGTCAGCAGGTGACGATCACCCTCCCCGCAGGATTTGCGACTGCACACCCGGCCGGTCCAGACGGGTACAGCGTCCAGCTGGCCGGGTACGCGCCTCTTGCTCCTTCGACACCCCACCCAACCCGCGAACAGCGTCCGAATTGCGACATCGAACCCTCGACGGCGTACTCACTAACCGCCGGCGCCGTCGTCCCGTACAGCTCCACACCTGGATCTTCTGCGGTGACAGTGACCTTCAGCGACTCGAACGTGACGCCAGGATCGTTCCCCAGCAACACCACTTGCTACTGGGTTACTCCACCCACACCCCTTGCGGTAACGCCAGGGGATTCGTTCACTTACACGGCTGCAACACCACTGTTCACTGGGACTTGGGGAGCGAGCATTGGTTTCGGCGGGGCAGGCGGTGAGGGCGTCGGGCCAGTCGACATGACTGACTCGATCACCAACGGGTCCACCGTCATGCACGCAACCATCCCGGCCCAGGCGGACCTGTCTGAGATCGCGTCCATCCCCGTAAACACCCCTAGCATCTTGCTCCACCAGTACGACAAGGACCCGGTGACGTCGGTGTCGACGAGCACCCTCATCGGAACCCCGGTGACCATCAAGCCATGGTCGCCCACGGTGAAGAGGATCGCCGGCACCGACCGCTTCGACACTTCCGTCGCCCTGTCCAAGGCGGGCTACCCGTCGACCGCGCCGGTCGTAGTTGTGGCCACCGGCATGAACTACCCGGATGCGCTCGCGGCCGGCCCCGCGGCAGCCAAGCTTGGCGGCCCGCTGCTGCTAACAGCATCGACATACCTTCCCGCCTCGGTGTCGACGGAAATCAAGCGGCTGAAGCCCGGCAAGATCGTCATCGTCGGTGGCCTCAACGCCGTGACATCCGCGGTCGAGCAGCAGCTGAAGAAGCTCGCACCGACCGTGGATCGCGTCTCCGGCAGTGACCGCTTCGACACCGCTCGCAAGGTCGTCACCTACGCGTTCCCCACGGCGCAGAAGGCCTACGTCGCGACCGCGCTGAACTACCCAGACGCACTGTCGGCCGCAGCAGCCGCTGGCGCTCAGAGCGACCCCGTCGTCTTGGTGAACGGAACCACCTCAACGATCGACGCGCCTACCAGCGCTCTGCTGAGCTCGCGCGGGATCGTGTCCGTGACGATTGTCGGAGGGACGAATGCGGTGAGCACCGGGATCGAGGCGTCCCTGAAGAGCAAGCTGGGCGCCGCGAAGGTCACTCGTCTCGCAGGCTCCGACCGGTTCACGACATCCGTCTTGGTCGCCAAGGAAGCCTTCACGTCGAGCAGCGCCGCGTATGTGGCGACCGGCCTGCAGTTCCCGGACGCGCTCGCCGGCTCGGCGCTCGCAGCGGCAAAGCACGCGCCGCTGTTCACGTCGATGCCGACATGTCTGCCCGCAGGTGCCAAGCAGGAGATGAAGGCCCTGTCGGTAAGCACGGTCACGCTGATCGGTGGTGTGAACGCACTGTCCGCGAACGTGGCGGCTCTCAAGACCTGCTGATACCCGGAACAGAATGCAAAAGGACCCCCGGCTCACCCGAGAAGGTGAGCCGGGGTCCTTTTGTGTACAAGAGAAAAGGGAAGGGAAGGACTTGCTCCATGGTGGGATCGCACTTGCCCTGCTAATTTTTCGCCATGGACCCTGCGGGCGCGCCCTGGTGGGGAGTGCCAGTCATCGCTGGTGGCTTCCTATTGCTAGGTGCTGTGCTCGGATTCGTGTTCAACCGTCTCAACGAGGATCGCAAGGCGAAACAAGCCGCCGCGATTCGCTGGGACTCGGAGCTGAGAGAAATAGGGGCGGAGGTCCTTACTACGGTCAACGAAATGACCCGAACCGGCGCTGTACTAGAAGTGCGAACCCTGTACGTTCGCGGCGGGAAGCCTGACCGCGCCACGTTGTTGCAAGCGGAACGCCAGACTAACGAGCACGTGGAATCCCTCGCTGGCTTCTTAGTCGAGTGCCAACTGATTGCGCCTCCTAATGTCTATGCCGCGCTGAACCGCATTTCGCGCTCGGCGTGGGACTTCCAAGGGACCCTGTACCCAAACAGCTCTTCAGCCGGAAGAGTCGACGCTGCTCACAAGCAATTGCTGCGGGACGTGTGGGAGTTTGTTGAAACTCTGCGCGCGCACCTGGGCGTTGAGACTGGCTTGCCCAAGCCAGACAGTAATAATGAGTAAGCCCCGGCCCACCCGAAGGTGAGCCGGGGCTCTTGTTCATGCGCTACTGGCAGCTCTCGCACTGCATGTCGTCAATCGGATCGACCGGCACCGCGTAGCCGCCGACGTCGTCCTTCTCGCCAGCAGCCATTCAGCTGGCGTCCGAACCGAAGCTGTCGGCGGCGTGCTTCCCGCCGATTCCGCCGATCGCGTTCTGTGCGGCGTCGGCGACGCCGGTGGGCTTCCAGAAACCGAAGTGCGACGCGACCGCGACAAGGAAGACTCCGCCGAAGGTGAGTAGCGCCTGGTACAGCTCGAAGGCCTCGTGGTGGTGCAGGGCTGAGATCCACGACGTCACCACCGAGGTGACGAGGGCGGCCGCCGCCAGGAGCACAGCCTTCAGGCTGGCCTAGAGGGTGATAGGTGGGGAGGGGCCCCTGCCCCGGGTGCCTGCAATCAGGCGTTCGGGTATAGGACTCGCTGGAGGGGAAGAGGTAAGGAAGGGTCGAATTCAGCCAGTGCGTACGTGCGGGCTTGCGCTGTCGAGACGTCTGGCATGCCGAGAGCCCAGCCGTAGAGGTCGAAGCCGAAGGGGGTCGGCTGGCACTGATAGTAGCCCAGCCACTCGAGTGGATCGCTTTCCTCCCGAGGCCCTAGCGTCCAGGCGTTCTCGATCAGTCCAAGCCGGATCAACCCGGCGAACGCGTGCGTCACTCGTGCCTGGAGCTTGTCGTCGCGTGGGATGCCGAGAGCGTCTGCAAGTTCGATGACATCTCCTCGAAGCGTTAGCTTCCCTCGCTGGTCGCCCATGCTCACCAGGTCTTCGTCGATGCCGGCGATGCGATCTACCCACGTGCGGTGCAGGAGAAAGTGAAGACGTACCTGGATAGAGCTCATGCTGGTTACGAGCGCCGCGAGGGATACTCCGCGATCATCAGCCTCGTCAGGCGTACGAGCAGAAGCCAAGACGCCGGAAAGGTATTCGGCCATCATTTCGTCGTCGGCGTAGGAGCCTTCCTCAATGAGACGATGAGCGACCCTCGGATGCACCGAGCCCTCTCTACCGCGGCTCTTGGTGTTGGCCTTCTTGACGACCGTCGCAAGATTATCTACTCGCCGCTGGGTGTACGCGCCGAGTGCCTGACCGAGTACGTCCGCAGACGGGCCAAGCACTCGCTCCCAGAGACGGGCGACCGTCTTTCCGCCTTCCGACTCCGACGCCTTTAGTGCCATACCGGCCATGGTGCTGGGATCCATGGGCTGACGCTACCCGAACCTAGGCAGACCTGCTATGGGAGTTCTTCGTCGGACACTATGCGTTGACCGAAACCCGTGCCGGTGCGTCGACCGTCGCTGCTGTACTGGTAGAGAGCCTCAAACTTGAGCCTCCATCGAACGCTGCTGTTGACACCCCAGTAGTCGACGCTGATGTAGTCCCTGCCGTTCGTCCATTCGAACGGTCCCAAGTCCACAAGCTCATAGGCAATCCCGCGTGATCCCGGGTGCGGAGCGTACGGCACGGCACGGCCCTCGAGCGGGCCCAACTGCTTGTTCCCGGTTCGCCCGTCGCGGAGTTCCCATCGCACGTTGGCGCCGCCTATCCGATGCAGCGAGGTGTTCTCAATAGAGAGCATCAGAGGAGGATTATCGAGGTTGAAGATCTCTAGGTGCAGACTTGGCTTGGTGGCGAACGCCAGCGCGCGTGCAGCCTCTCGCGCCGTAGCGCTACTCTCCCGCGCGGATGCGAACGCGGCAATGGCAGCCAACGCGGATGCCACCGCGGCGAAGGCATTCGAGTCAAGGCCTAACCACTTCAGGAGGAGCGAGCCGACCACAATGAGTGCTAGCGCGAGGATGACGATCAGCACCGTCCGCCACCTACGCTCCCACCACCTCTTCATGGTGCGAGAGTACAGGTGACTGCCGTCAGCTGCGTGCGGGCCATGCCCATCGGCCGTGCTCTTCGCCTTCGATGCGGGACGTCGCCCAAATGGTGTCGTTGCCGTCGAGGAAAACCTTGAGGTTCACGGCCGGGCTGCCGTCGAAGACGCGGACGACGAACGCCGGGCACACCTGGCCGGCCTGCGGCGGGTTGCCGGCGATCTGCCCGTGAGGTCGCGCTGGTTCATGATGTGGGTGACGTCGTGGTCAGCGAGCTGGTAGTGGACGATGCGGCCGATGGTCGGCGCGGTCGGATCGGTCACGGTGTGCTCCTTAGAACGGTGCGGCGGGGTCAATCGTCGTTCGTGACGTAGCCGGCGTTGAACCACGCGACGAGAGTCGCTGCGGCGTGCACCGCAGTACGCGCCTCATCCAACGTGATAGCTCCAGCTCCATGCCGATCCTGCTGGCCTTCGTAGAGCATGAGCATCATCCGGACGATCAGTGCTCGGTTGTCTCCGACATGGTCGTCACGCTCAGTTAGCGGAAGGGTCCAGGTCTTCTGATCGTCGATGACCCGAGCCATGGTGCCCAAAGTTGCCCGCTGGTTGCGCGGCTCTACCATGTCGTGAGCGGCCGCTTCGACGGCTCGGACACTAGCCCGGTATGCCGCTCCGGCGTCTGGCTGGATCCCGTACGCGGCGGCCCAAGCCTCTTGAAGTAGGCGGCCACCGGATCTGCTGGTGCTGATCGTGTTCTCGACTGCCGTCTGTACGCCTTGCGGTACCCGCTCGAGGAGCGCCCATCGGGTCCCATCCCACTGCGGCGCCCACTTTGACGACGAGGCGTCGAAGGCGATAGCGAAGTCTGTGGGTGTTTCGTCTTCGCGCTGGGGTTGGGTGATCAACAGAACGAAGTCCACGAGTCGCAGGAGTTCCAGGTCGCTGAGCGCATCGAACTGCATCAGTAATTGCTGCCGCGAGACGTAGGATCCTGCTCGCTCCCCTAGGTCAACCTTGATCTTCGCTCGAATGAGAAGGCCTACGCCTTCGTCCAACCAGTCCGATTCGCTTCGAGTCAACCGTCGCGCAAGGGGGTGGTACAGCAGTTGCCGCATCTCGTCTGGTGCGCCATCGATGAGCACCTGTGACGCTTCCCACTCGTCATCGCTGTACCCAAATGGCCGGTAGCCCTCGAACATGGACCGATTCTATGGGCGGCCTCGGTCAAAACGGCGCGGGATGGTTGGAGCGATCGGCGTCCAACAATCCGGCGTGCAGCGGCTTCGCTGCATCACGTCGTGCGCGGCGCGCGATCGCGGATGCGGTGCCGCCCTCGCTCGAGCTCTTCCGCTGGTGATGCCACTCGCACAACGCCTGCAGGTTCGACGGGTGATCGGTGCCACCATCGGCCGGCCGGATCTTGTGGTCGACCTGGTTGGCGTGGCGGCCGCACTTCTTCCCGGTGTCCTCGCGGACGCGCTGGCATCGGTGGCGGTCGCGGCGGAGGACGAACATGACGATCGCCGGCCAGTCCTTCGGGAGCTGGCGTCGGCGGTCGCTGCCCTTCCAACCCGACACGGTCCTGTCTCCCTTGGTTTACTGCTTCCCGGCGTCAGGACCGTTCTCTTGCTCGAACCGGCTCAACGCCCTTCGCGCGGCGATGAAGCGCACGATGGCGGTAATGAGAATAAGCACGCCTAGCACGAGCTGGAACGTGTAAATCGGCTTGCCGGCCGAGGTAAGCAGCACTACGGCGAGCAGCGTGTACGCCGCTCCTACGACGATTCCGATCAACGCGAAGATTCGAGCTCGTCCGATCGCAATCCTCTGCATCGCCAGCGACCGTCCGCCCCCGTCCCGACCCCTGTCAGTCACGGTCACAACCTACACTGCGGGCCGATTGTGTTCGCGGCCACCATCGCTGCCGGCTGCGAGCGGTCCATAGCCAGCAGCTGTCGGCGGTGATCAGCCCTTCCCGAGCGGGTTCTTGCCCTCGCGCTCCGCCGGCCAGATGCCGAGGACGTCGTCGGGGAAGGTCTCGTACTTCGCCCACACCTGCAGCTGCTCCGCGTGGACTAGCATCCATGCCGTCTGCAGCCGGGTGAGCAGTGCGACGCCTTCCGGGGTGGCGTCGCCGCGGAAGCCCTTCACCTCGTCGCCCACCGCCCACGCGACGACCGTCGTGGCCGCCGGCGACAGGGTCAGCGCCTCGCTCGCGGTGACCACCCAGTAGATCAGGCGCTCGTACGCGTCGTCGATGTCGTCGACGGCGCTGACCCGGAGCGGTGCGGAAGAGATGGACCGACCTTTCCGACGTCACCGACCTGTACGTGGCCACCGGCGCCCGCACGGCGGAGATCCTTGTGCTCGGCTGGTCGACGATCTACTTCGACCGCACGCCGCCGCAGCTGACTATCGACGGCAGATCGAGGACGAGGATGGGAAGCTCGTCATCCAGCCGCACCCGAAGAGCGAGAAGTCGATGCGCGATCTGAAGCTCCCGCCGTTCGCCGTCGATATGCGCATGCGCCGCCGTGTCGACTCGATCAGCGAGCTCGTGTTCCCGTCCGCCGCCGGCACGCCGCGGTGGCCGGCCAACGTGCGCCGGCAGTGGCGTCAGGCGCTGCAGAGCACGCCGTACGAGGGCATCACGCCGAGGGACTTCCGTAAGGCCGTTGCGACGCTCCTGGAGGCGGAGCAGGGCATCCGTGCCGCGCAGGAGCAGCTGGGCCACGCATCCGAGGCGGTCACCCGTCGCCACTACGTGCCGATGGTGAACGAGGGCCCGGACGCGACCGCGATCCTCGAAGAGTCATTCGGGAAAACAGCGAGTAAATAGCGGATCATACGCGAGGGGTCACGCCATAACGCGAAAAAGCCCGGTCAGATTTTGATCTGACCGGGCTTTTCGATGGTGCGCCCCCAGGGACTTGAACCCTGAACCCATTGATTAAGAGTCAATTGCTCTGCCGATTGAGCTAGAGGCGCATCCGGTTCGGTTTCCCGAACCGAGGCTCAACACTAGCATCCGATCGCGGGTGCTCGCCAATCGAGGATCGCTCGGTTCACTCACGCTCTTTTCGGGGCATCACGACCTCTTTGATGATCAGGATGAGACCCGCCGAGATGGGGATCGCGACCAGCGCGCCCGGCAGCCCGAACAGGGTGGAGCCGGCCAGCGCCGAGATCAGCACCACCGATCCCGGCACCTGCACCGCCTTGCCCATGACCCGCGGCGTCAGGATGTACGCCTCCACCTGCATGTAGATCAGCATCAGCACGAGCACCACGACGCCGCTCACCGGCGAGTGGATGAACGCGAGCACCGACATGACGGCCGTCGTCAGCACCGTGCCGATCAGCGGGATGAGCGTGATGAAGAACGCCGCCAGCGCGATGAGGAAGGCCCCGGGCACTCCGGTCGACAGCAGCAGGATGAGGCTGAACACCGAGTTGCAGAACGCGAGGATCACCATCCCGCTCAGGTACTTGCCGAAGTTCTCGAGGATCCGCTCGGCGTAGTTCTCGAAGCGGGCGCGGTGCGAGCGGCGGACCAGCCGGTACGCGGCCTGCTTCGTGGAGTCGTAGGAGGCGATGAAGTAGATGGTCAGGATCGCGATGAAGAAGCCTGTGGTGACCGCGTTCAGCACCGACAGCCCGAAACCGACGAGTCCGTTGCCGATGGTCGCCCAGGTGTGCGGGTCCTTGACCTGCGTGGCGACCCAGGTGACCAGCTGGCCGGCGAGCCCGTTGGTCGACTCGTTGACGGAGGCGAACCAGCCCTCGCTGCGCAGGGTGGCGACTTCCTTCGGCACGGCGTCCGCGAGGAACGCGATCTGCTGCACGATCAGCGGCACGATCACCCAGATGATCGCGACGAGCACCGCGACGATCAGCAGGATGACCGTGACAATCGCCCAGCCGCGCTTCATCCCCCGGCGCTGGAACCAGCGGATCAGGGGGTCGAGGCCGACCGTCGCGAACATCGCGAAGAAGACCGAGAACAGGATCGACCGCAGGCCGTAGAGCATGAAGCCCGTCGCGACCGCTCCGATCGCGCCGAGCGCGAGCAGGTAGCCGTAGACGAGTGGACGGTCCCGGAGCGCCGGCCCTCGCGTAGCGCTCGCCGGCTTCTGGATGAATCGCATCGCCCCTCCGCTCCGCCCGCCCCCGGGCTACGGCGAGCGTATCGCCTCAGCGAACATCCGGGCGGGCGTTGCACTTCTGCAATCTCTTCGCTTGATGTATCTTTTCTGCGCATAAGGGACCACACTGGACCTACCGCCGCCCGAGCTTCGCAAAGCTTGCGCTCAACGGAGGAGGGGGCGTCTCATGGGGACACTCACATACGATTCCATCGTCATCGAGTTCGAGGACAGGCTGCTCGCCCACCTGCAGATCGTCATCGTCAACAAGCTGCGCCGCCGTGAGTCGTTCACGATGTCGTGGCGGGATGCGCCCGAGGTGGGCGACGGCCGGAGCGCCATCTGGCTCGACCCGAGCATCCCGATCTACTTCAAGTTCGACGGCTCTCGCGTGCCCGCGATCAACCGGGACTGGGTGGAGCAGCTGGCCGACTCGGCCGCGTCGGCCCACGGCCTCGTGGTCACCGGCGAGGACGGCGAACTCACCGAACGTCCGGCGCGTATCGGCACCATGACGGCTCCCGTCCCCCTCGGAGTCGCCGCCCGCACGCACTGAACGGGTGACGGCCTCAGAGGTCGTCGAAGCCGGGGCGGCCGTCGGTGCCAGTCGCCCCGGTCTCCGTACCGGCCGGCTCGGCCTGCGGTCTGCGCGGCGCCAGCTGCGCCGTCAACCCGCGGAGCCGGTCCACCAGCTTCGGGTCCTGCAGCTCCGGGCCGATCAGCTCCACCGGCTCGCTGACGATCTGGCTCGCCGGGCCGACCAGCATCTCCACCATGTCGACATCGCCCTGCATGGTGCGGCCCGGGATGAAGACGGTGTCGGCAACCCCCTGCTGCCCGAGCGCGCGGGCGTACTCCAGAAGCGCCTCTGCCAGCTCGTCGCCGGTGTAGAAGACGCTCCCCGCATACACGATCCTGCGCATGCATTCACAGGTACTCTCCGCTGGCCCGGCTGCCAAGCCCGCCGCTAGGCTCGTGAGCGTGACCGACACCGCAGCGTCCTCCCTCGCCGCCGATCTCGACCTCGCCCTGCGTCTCGCCGACGCTGCGGACCGCATCTCGCTCGGGCGCTTCCGCGACCGCGACCTGCACGTCGAGACGAAGCCCGACCGCTCCCCCGTCACCGAGGCCGACCTCGCCGTGGAGCGGGCGATCCGGGACGCGCTCGCGACCGAGCGACCGGAGGACGGCATCCTCGGCGAGGAGTACGGCACCGAGGGAGACACCGCGCGGCAGTGGATCATCGACCCGATCGACGGCACCGCCAACTACCTCCGCGGCGTGCCCGTCTGGGGCACGCTCATCGCGCTCGCGATCGACGGGGTTCCGCGCGTGGGCGTGGTGAGCTCCCCCGCGCTGGGGCGCCAGTGGTGGGCGGCGGCCGGCGGAGGGGCGTGGACGACGGACGCACCGGGCGCCGAGCCGCGCCGCATGCGCGTGTCCGGTGTGGCCGATCTCGAGCACGCGTCGCTGAGCTTCCAGAGCATCGCGCAGTGGGATGAGGCGGGATACCTCGACCGGCTCATCGCCCTCACCCGCCGCATCTGGCGCGACCGCGCCTACGGCGACATGTGGTCGTACATGCTGCTCGCCGACGGGCTGGTGGACGCGGTCGGCGAGTTCGGCGTGAAGACGTACGACCTCGCCGCGCTGATCCCGATCGTGGAGGAGGCCGGGGGAACGTTCACGTCGGTCGACGGCACCCCCGGTCCCGGAAACGGCTCCTCGCTGGCGTCCAACGGCCTCATCCATGCGGCCCTGTTGGAGGCGCTGGCATGAGCGACGCCATCGAGCCGCTGGTCCATATCCAGGGCTTCCGGATGGACTTCGGCCGCACGACGGTGATCCGCGACCTCTCGTTCGACATCCAGCGCGGGGAGACGTTCGGCTTCCTCGGCAGCAACGGCTCGGGCAAGACGACGACCATCCGCGCGCTGCTGGGGATCTACCAGCCGACCGCGGGCATCCTGCACATCGACGGCAAGACGTTCAGCCCGGAGGCCGGCGAACGGCTCGGCTACCTCCCCGAGGAGCGCGGACTGTACAAGAAGGAGTCGGTTATCGACGTGATGGTCTACTTCGGCCGATTGAAGGGTCTGGGCGCGGAGCAGGCCCGGCGCTGGTCGCGCGAGTACCTGGAACGGGTCGGCATCGGCGACAAGGAGAAGGTGCGGCTCGACAAGCTCTCCGGCGGCCAGCAGCAGAAGGTGCAGCTGGGCGTCACGATCATGAACGACCCGGAACTGCTCATCCTCGACGAGCCCACCAAGGGCTTCGACCCGGTCAACCGTCGCCTGCTGATGGACATCATCGACGACCAGAAGCGCGCCGGCTCCACGGTCATGATGGTGACCCACCAGATGGAGGAGGTCGAACGCCTGTGCGACCGCGTCATCCTGCTCAAGGACGGCGTCGCGCGCGCCTACGGGACGGTCGAGCAGGTGCAGGACCAGTTCGGCGGCACGATCGTCCACGTCGACCACGAAGGGGCGATCCCCGCGTCGGCGTCGTACACCGTGCTGTCGGATGCGGACGGCCACGCCCAGCTGGAGCCCGCCGAGGGCGCGGACACAGCGGGCATCCTCCGCGACCTGGTGGATGCGGGCGTGCGGGTGACGCGCTTCGCCCCGACCCGCAAATCGCTCGACGACATCTTCGTCGAGGTCTACGGCGCGCAGAGCCAGGAGGACTGACCATGGCCCGGCACAACCTCGGCACGGTCATCGGCTTCGAGTTCCGGCGCACCATCACCAAGCGCAGATTCTGGGCGATCACGCTGATCATCCCCATCCTGGTGTTCGGCCTGGGCGGCCTGATCATCGCGTCCAACGTGTCCACCGCGAACACGGCCGACCAGCAGAAGAACGCACGGTTCGAGTTCCTGTACTCGGACTCCTCCGGGCTCGTCGATCCCACCATCGCGAAGCAGTACGGCGGCACCGAGATCCGTTCGGAGGCGGAGGGCGTCGAGGAGGTGCAGATCGGCGGGACGCCGGCGTACTTCTCCTATCCGGCCGATCCCGCCACGCAGACGATCCGCGTCTACGGCGAGGACTCCGGCGTCTTCCAGAACAGCAAGTACTCGGCCGTCGCGGAGTCGCTGCTCTCGGCGAGCGTGCAGAAGAAGGTGGACGACCCGACCACCGTCGCCGTGCTCCGCGGCGACGTGAAGACGAACACCACGACGTTCCTGAACGGGAAGGTGGCGCCCGGGTTCGAGGCGATCCTGCCCGCGCTCCTCTTCCTCGCGGCGTTCTTCATCGTGATCGTCTTCCTGGGGAATCAGATGCTCAATTCCACGCTGGAGGAGAAGGAGAACCGCGTCACGGAGATGATCCTGACGACGATCAACCCGACCAACCTCCTGCTCGGCAAGGTGATCTCCCTGTTCGCCATCGGGATCATCCAGCTGGCGGTGTTCGCGCTGCCGATGCTGATCGGGTACCTCTTCTTCCGCAATCAGCTGCAGCTGCCGGACTTCGACCTGAGCGGGCTGGTGTTCGACCCGCAGAAGATGATCGTGGGCGCGCTCATCCTGATCGGCGGCTTCGCCCTGTTCACCGGGACGCTGGTGGCGGTCGGCGCGATCATGCCGACGGCGAAGGATGCGGCCCCGGTGTTCTCCGTCGTCGTCTTCGCGGTCGTCATCCCGCTCTACGCATCCGGGTTCGCGATCAGCTCGCCGCAGTCGCCGGTCGTGCAACTGCTCGCGTACTTCCCGTACACGGCCCCGATCACCGCGCTGATCCTGAACGCCTTCGGCTCGCTGCCGCTCTGGCAGGCGATCATCATCATCGTCGAGCTGTTCGTGCTGTCGGTGATCGTGCTGCGGATCGCGGTTCGGCTGTTCCGGTACGGCTCGATCGAGTACTCCAGCAAGGTGAAGGTGCGGGATGTGCTCGGCCGCCGGTCCGACCGCACCCGGTCGGTGCAGGGCGAGGGGCGTCCCTGATGCGCGCCGTCGTCGTGTCGCGGCCCGGGGACGCGGACGTGCTCGAGGTCGCCGAGCGGCCGGACCCGACGCCCGGGGCGAATGAGGTGCGGATCCGCGTCGTCGCGGCCGGACTCAATGGGGCCGACCTCAGCCAGCGGCGCGGGTACTACCCGTCGCCGGCCGGGGCGCCGGAGTGGCCCGGGCTCGAAGTGTCCGGCACGATCGACGCGCTCGGCGACGGTGTCGACGGGTGGAGCATCGGCGACCGCGTGTGCGCGCTGCTCCCCGGCGGTGGCTACGCGGAGCTCGTCACGGTCGACGCCGGGCTGGTGCTCCCGGTTCCCGATTCCGTCGACCTCGTGGAGGCCGCTGGGCTGCCCGAGGTCGCCGCGACCGTCTGGTCGAACGTCTTCGACCTCGGCCGTCTCGCCGCCGAGGAGGTGCTGCTCGTCCACGGCGGCTCCAGCGGCATCGGCACCATGGCCATCCAGCTCGCCCGCGCCCGCGGCGCGCAGGTCATCGCCACCGCCGGAAGCGACGAGAAGGCGGACTTCTGCCGCGAGGTCGGCGCCGACGCGGCCGTGAACTACCGCACGCAGGACTTCGTGGAGGCGGTGGACGCGTTCACCGCCGGGCGCGGAGCGGACGTCGTGCTCGACATCGTCGGCGGGGCGTACATCGCCCGCGACCTGGAGGCGCTGGCGACCGGCGGCCGCATCGTGTCGATCGCCGTGCGCGACCGCGAGCCGGCGTCGGTCGATATGGGCCTGATGATGCGGAAGCGGGCCTCCCTGCACGGCACGACGCTGCGCGCCCGGCCGCTCGCCGAGCGGGTCGCGATCATCGCCGCCGTGCGCGAGAACGTCTGGCCGCTGCTCGCCGAGGGACGTGTCCGGCCGGTCATCGACTCGGTGTTCCCGCTGGAGGACGCGGCGGCGGCGCACCGGCGGATGGAGTCGTCCGCTCACCGCGGGAAGATCCTGTTGCGCGTCGGATGACGACATCGGCGGCGACCGCGAACCCCGCGCCGAGCGCGTAGGCGACGAGGTCGCTGCCCTGGAACGTCGTCCCGAGCACGAGGGCGGCGCCGGGAACGACGGTGGCGAGGTGGCCGGGTATGCCCGTCAGCTGGAAGAACTCGACCGCGGCGCTGACACCGAAGGCGATCGCCCCCACGAGCGGCGGAGCGGCGCGCGGGAGCACGGCTCCCGCCACGGCGTAGAGCATCGCCGCATAGAGGGCGTCGCCCACGAACGTCCAGGCGGCACTGTCGGTCGTACGGGCCACGACCAGGCCCGCGGCGATGAGCGCGGCGGCGGTGAGGGCGAGGGCGATGCGGCGTCGGGCCATACGGCGACGCTACGGCGGATGCGGCGGACCCGCGTCCGTCGGGAGGCGCAGCGTCGTCGGTCGGTGGGAGGATCGTCATCATGACGGACGCCCTGACCGACGACGCCCTGCTCGCCCTGCCCAAAGCGGAGCTGCACCTCCACATCGAAGGCACGCTGGAGCCCGATCTCGCGTTCGAGCTCGCCGCGCGCAACGGGGTGGAGCTGCCCTACGCCGACGTGGACGAGCTCGCCGCGCAGTACGACTTCGACGACCTCCAGTCGTTCCTAGACCTCTACTACGCGACCATGGCGGTGCTCCTGACCCGGGAGGACTTCGCCGAGCTCACCCGGCGCTACCTGCGGCGCGCGCACGCGCAGGGCGTGCGGCACGTCGAGCTGTTCTTCGATCCGCAGGCGCACACGTCGCGCGGGGTGGCCTTCGACGACGTGGTGGACGGGATCGGCGACGCCCTCGACGAGGCGGAGCGCGAACACGGCATGACCGGCGCGCTGATCCTGTGCTTCCTCCGCGATGCGCCGGTGGCGACCGCCGAGGAGGCGCTGACCGCCGGACTGGCCCGGACCGACCGCATCGTCGGCGTCGGACTCGACTCGGCCGAGGTCGGCTATCCGCCGTCGTTGTTCGAGGCGGTGTACGCGCGGGCCCGCGAGGCCGGCCTGCACGCCGTCGCTCACGCCGGCGAGGAGGGCCCGCCGGCGTACGTGTGGGAGGCGCTGGACCTGTTGCACGCCGAACGGATCGACCACGGCATCCGCTCGATCGAGGACCCGCAGCTGGTCGCGCGCCTGGCCGAGGAGCGCATCCCGCTGACGGTGTGCCCGCTGTCGAACGTGCGGCTGCAGGCGACGCCCGACCTGCGCGACCATCCCCTGCTCCGGCTCGACGCGGCGGGCGTGCCGGTCACCATCAACTCCGACGACCCCGCCTACTTCGGCGGCTACGTAGGCACGAACTTCATCGCCGTGCGGGACGCCCTCGGGCTGACCGCCGACCAGGCGCGCCGGTTCGCGCGCACGTCGATCGAGTCGTCGTTCGCGTCGCCCGAGCGCAAGGACGCACTGCTCGCCGAGCTCGAGGCGTGGCGACCGTGAGCGAGCCGCAGCACTTCGTCACCGCCGACGGCCGGGCGGTGCGCTACGCCGACGCCGGCGGCGCCGAGGACGCGCCGGTGCTCGTGTGGCATCACGGGACCCCGCAGACCGGCGCGGTGATCGAGCCCGTTGCCGCCGAGGCCGGCCGGCGGGGTCTGCGCGTTGTCTCGGTGACCCGTCCCGGCTATCCCGGATCGGACCCGCTCCCCGGCCGCTCGGTCGCCGACGCCGCAGCCGACGTGCTCGCGGTCCTCGACGCGCTCGGCATCGACCGCGCGATCACCGCCGGGGCGTCCGGAGGGGGCCCGCACGCGTTGGCGCTGGCGGCCCTCGCCCCCGACCGGGTGGCCGCGGTCGTCACCCTGGCGGGCATCGCACCGTTCGACGGATCGCCGGACTGGTTCTCGGGGATGGCCTCACCGGGCGGCCTGCAGGCCGCCCTCGCGGGCCACGATGCCCGGACGGCCTACGCCGAGACGGCGGAGTGGGACCCGGAGCAGTTCACGGCGCGAGACTTCGAAACGCTCGCCGGACCCTGGGGCGCCCTGGGCGCCGACGCGCAGGCCGGGTCGGCGGCGGGACCGACGGGAGAGGTGGACGACGACGTCGCCTACACCTCCCCGTGGGGCGTCGAGCTGCGGAGTGTCCGACCGCCCGTGCTGCTCATTCAGGGCGGGGCCGACCGCGTCGTCCCCGCGCCGCACGCGGCGGCCATGCTCGAACGACTCCCCCACGCCGAACTGTGGATCCGACCCCGCGAGGGGCACGTGTCGGTGCTCACCGCGTTCGGGGTGGCGCTGGACTGGGCACTGACGCAGTGGTGAGGAGCGGCGATCGCGGCGTGACTTCACCCGTGGACCGCGCTGACCAGTACTGGGCGGAGGTGTTCCACGTCGAGCGGGCTGAGCTGCGGCGGCCGGGTGTGCACTTCACCTACGTCGACGAGCCGCGCGCCGGCATCTACGTCCTGCAGCTCGACGAAACGGTGCGAGTGCGGGCACCGATGAGGCGGCGCGCCGACGTCGACGGGATTCGCATCGAGACCGCGCTTGATGGAGCCGTGTGGCGAGCGGCACTGGCCGACTCGGATCCCGTGGTCCTGGGCCCGGCCGCTCACTATCTCGCGGGCGAGGACATCCCCTCGTCGCGCGAAGCCCGCGTTCCATCCATCGACGAGGTGCGACGGATGACCGAGAGGATCCCCCCGGAAGAGGTCGAGGAGTCGGGCGTGCTCGATCCGGACGTCGACCGCTTCGGACTCTGGGCTGCGGGCACGCTCGCCGCGCTCTCCTCGCTGAGCCCTTGGGTGGGTGGGCGCACAGACGTAGGCCTGCTCGTCGCGCCGGGGTTTCGCGGCCGTGGCCTCGGGCGCCGGGTCGCAGCGATGGCACTCAACGCTGCGACCCGGCGGTCGGGAATCGCTCGCTGGCGCTGCCGAGAGGAGAACGCGGCCTCGGTGGCGATCGCGCTGGGTTTCGGCTTGCAGCCTTACGCGAGGAACCTGGGTATCCGGCTCTGAACCCGCGAATCAGCTGATATCCCCCGGATATAAGCAAAAACGCGGGCCCCTCAGTCGTCCGGCGTCTGCACCTGCTCCACCATCGACCCGTCCTTGACCGTCCCGGGCAGCGTCTCTTCGTACAGGAACGCCGCGCAGTCGGGCCAGGAGCTGGCGTCGGCGAGGCGGAAGACCTCCACCGCCTGCGCCCCCTCGAACGTCGCCGAGGTGCGGAGGATGCTCGGCGGGCGCCCTCCCTCCATGGGCAGACGAACGCTGAACGAGTCGCGCGACTCGTCGGGGTAGAGGAGAAGCGCGAGGAACGTCGCGTCGCTCATCTCCCCATCCCCCGACGGCCGGATGTCAGGAGCGCAGTTCGCGCCCGTGGACGGTGACCGCGTAGATGACCAGCACGTCGATCGCGACCATCACGATCGACCACCAGGGCTGCGCGGGCAGCGACATCAGCTGGGACACGGCGTTGACCGCGGCGATGATGACCGCGAACACGCGCGCCCACATCGCTCCGCGCATGAGGAAGATGCCCGCGAGCAGGAGCAGGACGCCGACGATCAGCGACCACCAGCCCCAGGCCGCGACATTGAAGGAGGCGACCGTGCCGCCGCTCACGAAGTAGGCGGTGTTCGGTCCGACGATCGCCATGATCCCGTAGAAGATGTCGATCGCCGCGCCGATGATGAGCATGATGGACGCGAAGTACGCCCAGCCGACCCAGCCGGTCGCCGATGGTGCCTGAGACATGGGAACCGCCTTTCGCGCAAGGACGCCCCGGCGGTCGCCGGAACGCCGGAGGGCCGGCCGGCCCACCCCCGCGAGCCGGCCGGCTGGACGCGCCGGGTGCCACTCGGGTGCCGAAAAGTCCCGGGTCCAGCGCATCGCCTGTTGAGCCTTCGCCCGCATGATGCACCCCGGTGCACCGGGTCGGCTAGACATGATTTTTACCGTCTTCCGCCCGGGGGTGCGCGTGATGCACAATCCGATCATGGGCGAGGCGGAGAACATCGCGGCGACCACCCTCGGTCCGGGGCGGGCCCCGGGAGGCATCCCGCTGCGCATCCATCTGGGAGAGCCGGAGTATGCGGCGTTGGTCCGCATCGCGCGGAACAGGAACACCACGGCGGCGCACCTTGTCGAGCAGCTGGTGCTCGGTGCGCTGCAGAAGACGGACGTGCCGCCGCCGGTGATGTCGTACCCCAAGCGCCCGCACACCACCTACGAGCAGGCCACCAGCGGGTTCAAGCCGGACGAGTGACCGGGATCAGCCGGTCACATCCGCCGCGCAGCGGAACCCGATGTGCGTGGTCGCGGTGTCCTCCGTCTGCGGCGAGCGCGCCGCGGGACGGAACCGGAGGCAGTATTCGGGGCTGCACAGGTACGACCCGCCCTTGAGGACCCGTCGCACGGGCGACGGATCGGAGGTCCCGGCCGAGAGCAGGCTCGGCCGGGCACCCGCCTCCACCGGCCGCTCCCCGGGGACCATGTGGCGCGGCGCGTAGTAGTCGCTGGTCCACTCCCAGACGTTGCCGATCAGGTCGTAGAGGCCGTAGCCGTTGGGCGGGTAGGAGCCGACCGGCGCCGGGGTGGCTCCGAAGCGGCCGCGGTTGTCGTACGGGAAGCGGCCGATCCAGGAGTTCGCCTGCGCCTCTCCGCCGGGATAGGGATCCTCGCCCCAGGCGAACCGGGCGCCGTCGACGCCGCCGCGCGCGGCGTACTCGTGCTCGGCCTCGGTGGGCAGGCGCTTTCCGGCCCAGGCGGCGTAGGCGGTCGCGTCCTCGTACGCGACCTGCACGACGGGGCGGTCCATCCGGTCCTCGATGCCGCTGTCGACGCCCTCGGGATGCCGCCAGTCCGCACCCGGCTCCCATCGCCACCAGTTGCGCCACTCCCGGAGGTCGACCGGTCCGGCCGTCGCGGTGAAGACCATCGAGCCGGGTCGCCGATCCTCCTCCGAGAGCTCCGGGAACAGCGCGGCGTCGAGGGGGCGCTCGGCGACGGTCACGTATCCGGTGTCGTCGACGAAGCCAGCGAAGTCGGCGTTGGTGACCTCGTACCGGTCGATCCGGAAGGCGGCGACCTCGCGCTCATGGACCGGCTGCTCCTCGGTGTAGAACTCGGCCGAGCCCATGTGGAAGCGGCCGCCCGGGATGGTCACCATGTCGCTCATGGGCTCACGCTAGCGACCACGCGCGGACGGGCGCCAGACAGCGTCACTCGCGCGATCAGGCCTTTCCCGAGGCTGGAGTACCGGGGCCGGCCGGCCCTAGCCGTCGACGGCCGGGCTCGATATCCCGACCCGTTCCTCTGAGCGACCCCGCGGCAGGAACCCGCCGACCACCGCGCCCGCGACCGCCACCACGACGAGGACGGCCATGGCGAGCACGTACCCTCCCGCCCGCTGGCCCACGCCGAACCCCAGCACAGTGCCGACGATCGCCGTGCCAAAGCTGGATCCCAGGTTGGACACGCTCCGCGACAGTCCCGAGATCTCGCCCTGCTGCGCCTCGGGGAACGCCGACTGCACGACGTTCACGCTCGGGGTGAGCATCACCCCGACTCCCAGACCGATCACGAGAAGGCCCGGGACGAACGGCCAGCCGCCCGGGATCGCGCCCACCAGCAGGAGCAGCATCGTCCCGATCCCGGTCAGCACGAAGCCGCCGAGGATCAGCGTGCGCTGGGCGATGACCCGCACCAGGCGTCCGGCGGCGAGCGACGAGACCAGGATGCCGACCGTCGCGGCCGTGAAGATGACGCCCGTCTCGATCGCGTCGTAGTGGCGCACGACCTGGAGGTGGCTCGAAACGAGGAACGAGATCCCCATGAGGAGCAGCCACTGGAAGTTCTGCGTGACCAGGCCGAAGTTCGAGGTCCGGTTCGCGAAGAGCGAGGTCGACAGCAGCGGTTCGCGATGTCGTCGCTCCAGCCTCCGGATCCACGCGAAGAACCAGGCGATGACCGCGGCCCCCGCGATCAGCAGCGCCACCGCCAGCAGGGGCGACGTGTCGACGACCAGGATGCCCGCGACGAACAGCACGAGGCCTGTGCCGGAGAGCACGGCTCCGACGACGTCGTAGGGGCGTCCCGGATCCGGGGCCAGCGGGTCCTTCAGCGCGAGCGCGAACAGGATGATGACGACGATGATCAGCGCCTGGAACAGGAACGCGGCGCGCCAGCTGATCGCGCTGCAGATCCACCCCCCGATCAGCGGACCCATCGCCGCGCCGACGCCGCCCGCCGCGCTCACCAGCCCGAACGACCGGGCGCGGCTCTGCGTGTCCTTCCAGTACAGCGTCACCAGGATGTAGACGGGAGGGATGAGCAGCGCCGTCCCTGCCCCCTCCAGGATCGAGTTGCCCAGGACGAGCAGACCGAGCCCGGGCGCCAGCGCGCTCAGCACCGCGCCGAGGCCGTAGATGCCGAGGCCCAGCAGGAAGCACGTCTTGCGCCCGAGGAGGTCGGTGAGCTTGCCGAACGGCACCATCAGCGCCGCCATCGTGAGCAGGAACAGCGTGATCGAGAGCTGGATGCCCGCGACCGTGGTGCCGAGGTCCCGGCTCATGTCGTTGAGCATCACGTTCATGTTGGAGCCCGCGAACGAGCAGATGAACTGGGCCAGCGCGAGCGGCACCAGCGTCCAGCCGGCGACCGTGCGCGTCGTCGTGGTGCTCATCGTGCGATCAGCGTGTCCCGGCGAGCGCCTGCGCCTTCAGCGTGTCGAACTCCGCCGGCGTGATCGCGCCGCTGTCGAGCAGCCGCTTGGCCGACTCGATCTCGCCCGCGGGCGAGGCCGCCGACGACCCGGCCACCTGGCGGATGTACTGATCGTTCGCCTGCTGCGCCTCGGCCATCCCGGCCATGTTGCGCTGCGCCATCTTCCCGCCGCGCGCGATCAGGTAGATGAACGCGGCGAGGAACGGGAAGATCACCAGGAACAGCACCCACAGGGCCTTCGCCCACCCGCTCAAGGTCGGGTCGCGGAAGATGTCGATGATGACGCGGATGAAGATCGTGATGCATACGAACACGAGGTAGAACCAGAACGACCAGACGAGGAAATCCCAGAACGTCATGACGACTCCAACCCTTGGGCACGCGGGGTTCGCTGTGCGTGGCCGCACGGTACTTCGCTCGACCCGTCCTCGGGAAGATGGAGAAAGTCACCCGACTAACTACTTGTCTTTTGAACCATTTCCGAGCGACACTGTGCGCATCCGGGCGTCCACGGAACGCATCGGAGAACCGGAATCGGCAACGGGAGGGGACTGCCGTGACACTGCACGCGAAGATCCACGACCCGCACCCGGACGAGATCGCCCCGGTGCCCTACCTGCGGAACGGCCAGCTCATCTCGCTGATCCGCTGGGACCGCGTCGCCGGCGACTGGAAGTACACGACGCTCCTCGCCGAGTACGCCGGCCGCGACGAGAAGACCTGGCAGGTCGTCGCTCAAGGATGCCCCATGATCCTGGACCGCACGGAGTGGGCGATCTTCACATGAGGATGCGCACGTCGCGTACCGGTCTCACCGTCGTCGCCGTCACGGCCCTGATGCTGCTGTCCGGATGCGCGCCGTCCGGCTCCTCCTTCGCGGGCGACTGGGGCCAGGTGGCCCAGGGCCAGCCGTCGTTGACGATCGAGGCGAACGGTTCGTTCTCCGGCACGGACGGCTGCAACCCGTTGAAGGGCACCGGCACGATCTCCGGCGACACCTTCACGTTCGGGCCGTTCGCGTCGACGTTGAAGGCGTGCGAAGGGGTCACGCCGTGGCTCAACCTCGCCGACACCGCGAAGGTCGACGGCGACACCCTCACGGTCTACCGCTCCGGCGGCACGGAGATCGGGAAGCTCGAGAGACGTTGAACACCGCCAGGACTGCGGTCCTACCCACACGACGGGACGCTATGCCAGCATATGGGGCCATGAGGGGCATGCACCGGGTGGCGGACGATGGGGCCGAGGTCCGAGCCGCGGGATGAGGCCGGAGCCGGCTTCGACCTGATCGAGTCGAAGCTGACGCGCCCACCGCTCCGAGCAGGCATCGTCGGCCGGGAGACCCTGCTCGAGCGCGCCCTGGATGCGTCGTCGACGCCGATCGTGTCCGTGGTCGCTCCGGCCGGTTACGGCAAGACCACGTTCGTCGTGCAGTGGGCGGAACGCGATCCGCGTCCGTTCGCCTGGCTCGCCGTGGACGAGCGGGACGACGACCCGAAGACGCTGCTGTCCTACGTGGCGGAGGCGCTGGATCGCGTGGAGCCGCTGCCCCACCGCGTCTTCGACGCCCTCACCTCCCCCGCGAGCTCCGTCCCCGGTACCATCGCCCCGCGGCTGGCGTCGGCGTTCGCCGCGATGACGGTCCCGGCCGTGCTTGTCGTCGACGACGTCCAGCTGCTCCACGATGTGGAGGGCCGAGAAGCGCTCGCGGTCATCGCCGACAACGTCCCGGCCGGCTCGCAGGTCGTGCTGGTGAGCCGATCCCCCCTGCCGCTGCGCGTCGGCCGGCTACGCGCCGAAGGGCGGCTGCTGGAGATCTCCGCCGAGGACCTGACCCTCACGAAGGATGAGGCCGGCCGCCTGCTGCACGCGGCGGATGCCGGATTCGTCGACGCGCAGCTCGACGACGTCTACGCGCGCACCGAGGGGTGGCCGGTCGGGCTCTACCTCGCCGCACTCGCCCACCGGTATGGCGGCTCGTGGGGCGGAGTGCCGTCCGGCCTCAGCGGCGACGACACCTTCGTTGCCGAGTACATCCGCTCGGAATTCCTCAACGGAGTATCGGATCCTCAGCGCCGACTCCTGATGCGGGCGTCCGTGCTGGAACGGATGTCGGCCGCGCTCTGCGAGGCCGCCCTCGGCCTGCCCGGGGCCGCGCAGTCGTTCCAGGAGCTGGCCCACTCCAACCTCCTGCTGGTGCCGCTCGACCATCGGGGCGACTGGTACCGCTTCCACCACCTGTTCCGCGACCTCCTGCTCGCCGAACTGACCCGGATCGACCCGGGGATCGTCCCGGTCATCCGCCGCAGGGCAGCGGACTGGTACCTGGATCGCGGACTGCCCGAGGAGGCGATGCCGTACGCGCTCGCCGGGGAGGACGTCCAGCGTGTCGCCGACCTGACCGCCCAGCTGTGGTCACCCGTGTACACGCGCGGCCAGACGTCGACGCTGCAGCGCTGGTTCGCCTGGCTCGCCGACCATGAGGGGCTGGAGGCGCAGCCCGCGAACGTGTTGAATGCCGCCTTCCTCGCCAGCACACTGGGCCAGGATGCCCCCGCCGAACGGTTGCTGCAGGTGGTGGAGGGGTGGCTGGACTCGGACAGCGATGCGCTGGCCTCCCCCTGGGTGCGGGCACTCGCGCTCACCTTGGAGGCCATCGCGTGCCCGCATGGCGTCGAGCGGATGCGCGCCGACGCGGACGAGGCCGCCCGGCTCTTCGTCTCCATGGGATGGCCGCTCGCGAGCGCCCTCAACCTCCAGGCGAGGGCGCGCGTCCTGCAGGGCGACGACGAGGCGGCGGACGAGATGTTCGCGGAGGCCACCGTCGTCGGGGATGGCCGGGAGCCGCCAGACGTCGTGTCGTCGTCGTTCAGCGGGCGGGCGTTCATCGCGATCGGCCGCCACGAGTGGAGGGCCGCATCGGAGTTCTCGCGCAGCGCGGAGTCCCTGCTCCGCGAGGTCGGCGTGGAGGACTCCTACGCCGTGGTCGTGGCGAGCGCGACGCGGGCGCGGGTGATGCAGCACGACGGCGACATCGCGGGTGCGCGCCAGGAACTCACCGTGGCACTGCGCCGCCGCCCGCTGCTGAGCTCGGCCATCCCACACCTCGCTGTGCAGACCCGGCTGGCCATCGTGCACGCCCAACTCGGACTCGGCGATTCGGCGGGCGCGCGGACCGTCCTCGAAGAGGTCGACGACATCCTGGCGCGCCGGCCCCGGCTGGGGACGCTGGTCGCCGAGGCCGCCGAAGCGCGGGCGCTCCTCAGCGGAGTCGCCGGCCCGAGCGTCGCGGGCGCATCCTCGCTCACGACCGCCGAGCTGCGCGTCCTCCCGATGCTCGCCACCCAGCTGTCCTACTCCGAGATCGCGTCGCAGCTGTACGTCTCGAAGAACACGGTGAGGTCGCAGGTCTACTCGCTCTTCCGCAAGCTGGGGGCGACCACGCGCACCGAGGCGGTGACCCGCTCCCGGCAGCTCGCACTGCTCGACGGCTGAGCCCATTTCATACCGAAAGGATGATGTCACCTCCCCTCGCGCCGCCCTATCTTTCGATCGGATCGTTCTCGAGGGGAGGACTCATCATGATCGACGAGGGCGAATACAACCACCCGCCGCACGCACCTCGGGTGCGGGAGCACATCGGCCTCGTCCGCTGGCGGCGGACGTCGGACGGCGAATGGGAATGCGAGACGGTGACCGGACAATACACGGGCGGCGACTCGCACTGCTGGCGGGTGCTCCTCTACACGGGCGTCGAGCTCGAGTACGACCTGGACGACTGGGCGCCCTACAAACTCCAGCTCTGAGGCGGGACGGTGTCGGCCGCAACCGGTGTGACGACGAAGTCGTCGATGTTGCGGAGGTCGCCACGGACCCGCTCGGATGCGTGCTGTGCCACATGAGTCGCATCGCGGAGGCTGTCCGCGCTGGTCGTGACGATGGCCGAGCCGAGGAGCCGGTGGCCCACCCAGCGGAGCTTCACCGAGCGGATGCCGGTGACGCCGTCCGCGTGCTCCAGGCTGTGCTCGACACGCTCGATCAGCTGCGGGTCGACGGCGTCCATGAGGCGTGCGCCGACGGACTTCACGGTGCCCCACAGCAGCACCAGGATCGAGACCGAGATCAGCAGGCCGATGATCGGGTCCGCGATGGGGAACCCGAGAAGGACCCCGATCGCCCCGAGCACGACCGATAGCGAGGTGATCCCGTCCAGCCGGGCGTGCACGCCGTCGGCCACCAGCGCCGCGGAGCCGATCCGCCGCCCCACGCGGATCCGGTAGATCGCGACGAGCTCGTTGCCCGCGAAGCCGATCACGCCGGCCGCGATCAGCCACCCCGGGTTCTCGACCGGTTGCGGGTGGATGAAGCGGTCGATCGCCTCCCACCCGGCGACCACCGCGGACAGCGCGACCACGAAGATGATGAACAAGCCCGCCAGATCCTCCGCGCGCCCGTAGCCGAACGTGTACCGGCGGGTGGCGACCCGTCGTCCGAGCACGAACGCGATCCACAGCGGAACGGCGGTCAGCGCGTCGGCGAAGTTGTGGATGGTGTCCGCGAGCAACGCCACGGATCCGGTGAAGAAGACGAAGCCGAGCTGCAGCAGGGTCGTCCCGAGCAGGATGAACATCGACACCTTGACCGCGGTCACCCCGGCCCTGCTGGCTTCCAGCGCGTCGTCGACCGCGTCGGCGGCGTCATGCGTGTGCGGGACGAAGAGGTCGTAGAGGAAGCCCTTCACGCCGCCGTGCGGGTGATCGTGGTCGTGGTCGTGCGGATGCTCGTGATCGTGCGGATGCCCGTGCTCGTGCGGATGCCCGTGCTCGTGCGTGTGTGCGCCGCTCACTCTCCGGCCTCCTCGACAATCGAGGCCTGTGCGTGGTGGTGGCGCGGCGTCCCGCCGAGCGAGTGCTCGGCCTGGAAGATCGCATCGGTCACGAGACGACTCGCGTGCTCGTTCTCCAGGCGGTAGAACACACGCTGCCCGTCCTGGCGGGTGGATACGATCCGTGCGAGCCGGAGCTTGGCGAGGTGCTGCGACACCGCTGCCGGCTGCTTGTCGAGGATGTCCGCGAGGTGGTTCACCGACAGCTCGCCCGCGTCCTTCAGCGCGAGGACGATCCGCACGCGCGTGGCGTCGGCGAGCATCCCGAACACCTCGACGGCGAGCTCGACGAACTGGCTGTCAGGAAGGCGTCCGCATATCGGCTTATCTGCATCCATACGCAGATAATAAGCCATCGCCCTCCATGCCGCGCTCTCACGATGCATACCGCGATGCGGCGCCGCCGTCTACCGGTCGGCGGGAATTCGCGGAATCCCGGAGAATATCGGGGTGAGTAAACCCGCCGCCCCGGTCCCGCTCCTGCTCGGGCGCTACCGGCCGAACCAGCTGCTCGCGCGCGGCGGATCCTCGATGGTCTTCCGCGCCCGCGATGAGAACCTCGGTCGCGACGTCGCCATCAAGCTCTTCTCGTCGGGGAGCGCCGACGATGTCGCGCGCTTCCGCACCGAGGTGGGCGTGCTAGCCGGCCTGCGGCATCACGGCGTCGTATCCATCCTCGACGCCGGCGTCGACGACTCGTCACCGCGCGACCCGCGTCCCTTCCTGGTCATCGAGCTGGTCGACGGCGACACGCTCCGCGCCCTGCTGAACGCCGGGCCGCTCACGACCAGGCAGATCGGCGAGGTCACGTTCGAGGTCGCCGAAACACTCGAGTACGTGCACGCCCGCGGTGTGATCCACCGGGACGTGACGCCGACGAACATCATGGTCGTCGACTACGGCACCCGGTTCTCCCGCCCGCGGGCGCGCCTGACGGACTTCGGCATCGCGATCCACGCGACGCGTCCCCAGGAGATCACCGAGGAGACCTTCGGAACGGCCGCCTACCTCAGCCCCGAGCAGGTGCGGGGCGAGATCCTGACGCCGGCGTCGGACATCTACTCCCTCGGCCTCGTCCTGCTGGAATGCTTCACGCGCACCGTCGCCTTTCCCGGCTCGCCCGTGGAGTCGGCCATGGCGAGGTTGGACCGCGACCCCGACATGCCCGACGACGTCCCCGAGCCCTGGCGCGCGCTCATCCTGTCGATGACGCAGCCCGACGCACGGCAGCGACCGTCCGCTGCCGACGTCGCGACGGCCGCGCGGGAAGCGCTCCGGGCGGACCGGGAGCACGAGCCCGCGTAGAGGCGGTCACTTCACCGAGCAGTCGTCGAGCGTGAGCGCGCCGGCGCTCTTGGTGAGGTTGGTGGCGTAGAACTGCGGAACCATCCGGTCTCCGCTCGCGACAGCGGTGCTCGTGACGCTGACGAGCGTCCAGACGCCCGGGGTGACGGTGACGGAGGTCGCCGGGAAGTGCGTGTCCGAGCTCCAGTCGTGCACATACTCCAGGAACCGCCCCGTCACCTTCACGCCGGCGGTCGACGTGCGGACCCAGCACCTCGCCGTGTAGGCGGTCCCCGCGACGGTCGAGGGCACCACGGTGTTCTGCGTGATGCCGGCGAGCACCGGCGTCGTGGCGGTCGTCACGGCCTGTGCCGCGTGGGCACCCGAGTGGACCGGCGTCGCGACCGAGCCGGCCGTGGCCGTTCCGAACGCCCGCCAGCCGCCGAGGCCGGACTCGAACCCCGGGTCCGGCAGCAGCTCGGTGCTCGGGGGCGGAGGCGGTGGTGGCGCGGCCACGGACGTGAGCGCGACAGGCGGACTCGACGCCGGACCTCGGCCCGCGATGCCGTTCGTGGCGGCGACCGTCACCTGGTAGGTGACGCCGGTCGGCAGTCCGCTGATCTGGATCGGGCTGGACGTGCCGTACGCGAAGTAGTCCGTTCCCCCGAGCGCGGCGGCCGTGACGGTGTATCGGATGATCGGGGACCCGCCGGTGCTCGCGGGCGGCGTGAACGAGACGAGGCCGCCCCGGTCCGTCGGGGTCACCCGAACGCCCGTCGGAGCCGAGGGCGCGGTGATGATCGGCGCCGGAGTTCCGTTGACGACCGGGATGGACGCGGCGGCGCTCACATTGCCCGCCTTGTCGATCGCGTATACCACCGCCGTGTCGCGTTCACCCGCCACCAGCGCCGGGAGCGCGACCGAGGTGGCGGTCCCCGCGTACACCCCGTAGCCGGAGGTGGGCGACGCCGACGACGCGTCCGGAGTGCGCATGAGTCGCACGACCGTCGTGGCCACGTCGGAGGACGCGGACGCCGCCCAGCTCAACCGGCCGCCGGACGCGCTGAGGCCGGTGACCGGCGCCGGCTGGGTCACATCGGACCGGACCTGCCACTGGAAACGTCCGCTGAAGTGCGTCTTGCCGTCGTCGCAGAGCTGGGCGAACGACACGTCGGCCTCGTTGACGGAACCGTCGCCGTTCAGGCGGAATGCGTTCACCGTCTCGGTGCCGGCGCCGTCGCAGCCGATCCCGCGCACCTCCACGTTGTTGCTGTACGGCGTGGAGTCACGGGACGACGCGATGGGCAGGGTGGGATGCGTCCCGGTCGGGATCTGCCCGTTCGGCCCCCAGAGGAAGATGCGGAAGCCGGTCGCTCCATCCACCTGCTCCCCGACATGGAAGTCCTGCCAGGTGTAGGGCGACTGCGGCAGGTAGACGAAGTCGTCGATTCCCGTGTCGGTGAAGCTGTGGGTCAGCGGCAGCGTCGGGTTGTCACTGGACGTCGTCATCGTGTTGGTGCCGAGGGGAGCCGTTCCGGCCAGCGACGCCGTCTCCGTGCCCGACCCGGTGGGGATGCTCAGGGTGGCGTTGCGCGGTCCACCCGCCTTCGGCGAGAACCCGACGCCGACCGAGCAGATCGCTCCGACGGCGAGCGACCGGTTGCTGCACGTGTCGGCGCTGAGCCGGTAGTCCGCCGCGGCCGCCCCGCCGATGTTCAGGGCGCCGACCGCGACCGGAGCAGCCGACGTGTTGTGCAGCCACTCGGTCGCGACGATCGGCACCGACCCGACCGCTGTGGTCGGCCACTCGATGTTGCGCGTTCCCAGCAGCAGCGGCGTCGGCTCGGGCTCCCCCATCCGGAACTCGCCGAAGGTGATCTGCGGGCTCGGGTCGTTGAAGTCGCGCACGACGATGTCGAACCTGGTCAGCCGCCCTGTCGCGTCGTCGGCGATGTCGAGGATGTCCAGGTCGCCCGCGAAGGCGTACCCGGAATAGGGCAGCTCGACGATCGGCAGGTCGGCGTGCGTCTCGTACGACCGGATACCCGTGTAGTGGCCCGCATGGAGCGCCGTCCCGTCCGCAGGCGCGTCGATCTCGACAGAGTACGGGGACTCCCCCGCCCGCGGATTCGGCACGTCGATCCGGATGGACGTCGTCGCCGACGATCCCGCAGCGAGGACCGCGGCCCCGCCGTCATCGAAGAGATGGACGCCCGACGGGGCACCGGGGAGGAATGTCGTATCGAAGTCGGTGATGACGCTCGCCGAAGCAGCAGCCTGAGCCTCCGCCACTCCGGCGCCCAGCGTCGCCGCCCCCGTTCCGACGACCGCCGCGACGATGAGCAGAGAAAACGGACGAAGATGAGCGCGCATGACGACCCCGATCAGAACCTGCAGTCGCGCCGCTGCGCGCCCCAGGCGCACGATAGGCCGCCGGCGAGTGGACGGCAAGAGCTTCTTGAGTGATTCTCATCATGGATGCGGGCCCGGGCGTCCCTTCCCCACTCCGCGCTGCTGTCGTAGCGTGTGTGCAGTGTCCGACTATGGAGAAGGGCGAAGGCGCATGGGGACGCTGGTCTACGAGTCGATGGTCTTCGAGTTCGAGGACCGACTGCTCGCTCACCTTCAAGTCGTGATCGTGAACAAGCTGCGCCGGAGGGAATCGTTCGTCATGCCCTGGCGCGTTGCGTCCGACGCCGGGAGCGGCCGCGCGGCGATCTGGCTGGACCCGTCCATCCCGCTCTACTTCGAGTTCGAAGGCTCACGCATCCCGTCGATCAATCGCGAATGGCTCGCCCGGCTGGGGAACGCAGCCGAGAGCTCGGTGGGCCTCGTCGTCATCGGCGAAGACGGGAGCATACCCGTGGCGAGCAGAGCCCAGCATCGGCGTCAGTAGTCGTAGAAGCCGCCGAAGGGGAACTCGCTGTCGCCGGTGTCGCGGGCATCGAACTGCACGGTCTCGACCGTGAAGACCACCTGGCTTCTCGGAGTGATCAGCACGCTGACCTCCCGATTCCCCACCACGGTGAACGTGACGAACGTCCCCGGTGAGTCGGCGGCCGCCTCGATACGCCGCTGAAGGTCGTGCGGGTCCTGACCTTGCGCCAGGAAGAATGACCGACCGTTGATCGTCACCTCGGTGCGCAGCATGGTCTGCATGTCACTCACCCACCGAACGCTACTCCTCACAACGAGTGACAGCGACCGAATGGTGGAGATGGGGGGAATCGAACCCCCGTCCACTGCTGTGGTCATGTGCCTTCTACGGGCGTAGCCAGTGAAGTCGCTTTCTCGGCCCCGGAACTTGTCGCTGGCACCTGTTCCGGCGGGCCCAGTATCAGTGGAAGTCCCTCTGCGCCCTGATGCTCAACGCAGAAGCAAGTTCTCTAGCTGACGCCAGGATCCGGGTAGAGAACAATTCCCGGTCTGACGGTCTCTCAAATGGCGGAGGTGAACTTACGCCGCGAGGGCGAAGTCGGCCTTGGCCGAGACAGTGCTCTTGTTATTGGCACTTATTTTTTCGCATGGATCGTTAACGAGATAACCATGCATCCTCGACCCGCTTCTCACAGTCACGCAGACAATGTCGAAACCGATCATCCCCATGCGCGGCCTGTCGGCCGGGTCGCTGTCACGCGCTGTTGAGTTGTTGCAGATACCGCCTCGCCACATCAGCGGCGAGCTTCACATCATACAACACCGAGGCCGTCCCGTTTATGCCAGCATCGGGTCATGGCCGACACGATCATCACCGTCCAGGGCGAGTACGAGCTCAAGCACCCGGCCGAGCGCGGCGCGCTGCGGCTCCGGGTCTCCTATGAGGGGCCGTCCCGGGACGACGTTCTCGCGCTGACCACGCAGCGCCAGGTGTCGCTGACGGCAGAGCTGCGCGACCTGCACGACCCGCAGCGCGGACCGGTGGTGCAGTGGGCGTCCGACCAGCTCCGCGTCTGGGGCGACCGGCCCTGGAACCCGGACGGGTCGCGCGGCGACGTGGTGCATCATGCCGAGGTCGGCATCGACGCGGTGTTCAGCGACCTGGCCGCGCTCTCCGACTGGGTCGGCGTCGCGTCCCTGCTCGACGGCGTCGCGGTCGACGGCGTGACCTGGTCGCTCACCGAGGCGCGGCGCCAGACGCTCACGCAGGAGGCGCGCCGGCGCGCGGTCGAGAACGCCGTCGCGAAGGCGACGGTCTACGCGACCAGTCTCGGGCTCTCGTCCGTCACGCCGCTCGCGCTCAGCGACCCCGGGATGCTCGGCGACGGGTCCGCGCCCGGCCAACCGCCGCAGCCGCTGTTCGCCCGGGCGGTGTCGGCGGACACGGGCGGTGCCACGCTCTCGCTCAAGCCGGAGCAGCTGACGATCGCGGTGCAGGTGCACGCACGGTTCACCGCCTCCTGAGCACCCTCGGTCTCAGGAGCCGGGGGTCGCCGGCCCGGGCGTCGACGGCGGACGGGTCGGGAAGGAGTCCAGCTTCAGGATGCGCTTCGCGGTGAGCGTGCCGTCCGAGCGGCTGCCGATCACGACGACCTCATCACCCGTGCTGAAGTCGGACTTCGACGACGACTGGCCCGGCGTGCCGTAGACGGTGGACGCGTTCACCTTCACGTCGACCGATGCGCCGTTCTGGCGGTCGATCGTCCAGGTGTCACCCGAGATGGACGCGATGGTGCCGCGGACCAGCGCCTGGCCCTGCTGCAGGCCGCCACCGTTGCCCTTCCCGTTGCCGTCTGCCTTGCCGCCTCCCTCGCCGGGCTGGCCCGGCATGCCCGGCATCCCGGGGACTCCGGGCTGCACCTCGTGCGGGACGGAGTGCGAGATCATCCGCTCCCCCACGCGTGTCACGACGCCGGCGACGGCGAAGGCCCCGGCCGTGAAGATGCCGATCAGGACCACGATCGAGAGCACCAGGGTCGAGATCGCGAACGCGAGACCGTGCCGCTTGTAGAACGGCTCGGGGACGGGCGCGGGCCCGGCCGCGGGCGCCGGCGGCGCCGGCGGCACCGGCGGCTCCTGTCGAGGCGGGATCGGCTCGGTGGGCTCGGTGTTGCTCATTCTCATATATAAGCAGCAGCGACCCGGGGTGCGGCTTCGGGGATGTTATGGGTTCGGTGTGAATGCCTCGGAGGCGTCCGCATCCACCAGCACCGACCGCAGCTTCGCCAGCTCCACCTCGTCGAGCCCGGCCGCGAGAAGGTACCGGTGGACGCTGCCGTGCCGCTCCTCGATGCGGTCGATCGTCGTCTCCAGCGCCTCCCGCGGGCTGCCGCCCAGGATGACACGCAGGTCGGGTGTTACCTCGACGCCGTAGCCGCGGACGAGTTCGAGCATCCCCTCGAGCCAGGGGCCCTCGAGATTCGCCTCGGTCGCGGCGTAGTCCTCCACGACGGTCTCGCGGTCGACACCGACCGCGAGCAGCGCCAGCGCGACGACGATCCCCGTGCGGTCCTTGCCCGCAGTGCAGTGCACGACCACCGGCTCCTCGCCCGTGTCGGCGATCTCGCGCAGCGCCCGCACGATGACATCCGTGTGCTGGAACACGATCTTGTCGTATAGGTGCACGATGGTGGACCCGACGGTCGACGCCGACGCTCCGGACCCCTCGAACACCGGCAGGTGCAGCACCTCGATGCCGAGCCCGTCCAGGTCGTCCGGAAGTGCCTGCACCTCGAAGTCGTCGCGCAGGTCGATCACCACGCGCACACCGAGTTCGCGCAGGCCCTCGCGTCCCGCTTCGCCGAGCCGGCCGAGAGCATCCGCGCGGAACAGCTTGCCCGGCCGGGTGGAGCCGCCGTCGGCCGCGTATCCGCCCACATCCCGGAAGTTGTACGTGCCTTCGATCGGGATGCGCTGAGCGGTGGAGTCCATGCCCCTCAGTCTGTCACTCGCCGAGGTGGTTGCGGGTGGACATGGCCCTTTGAGCCTCGCGCTGGTCCTGCCGCTCGCGCAGCGCCTGGCGCTTGTCGTACTCGCGCTTGCCCTTCGCGATGGCGATCTCGACCTTGGCGCGGCCGTCGTTGAAGTAGATCGACAGCGGGACGATCGTGTAGCCGCCCTGCTTGACCTTGTTCTCGATCTTGAGGATCTGCGCCTTGTGGAGGAGCAGCTTGCGCTTGCGCCGCGGGGCGTGGTTGTTCCAGGTGCCGTCCGCGTACTCGGGGATGTGCACGGCGTCGAGCCACGCCTCTCCACCGTCGACGAACGCGTAGCCGTCGACCAGCGACGCCCGCCCCAGCCGGAGCGACTTCACCTCGGTGCCGGTGAGCACCAGGCCCGCCTCGAAGGTGTCCTCGATCGTGTAGTCGTGGCGCGCGCGGCGGTTGGTGGCCACGACCTTCTGGCCCTTCTCCTTCGGCACTGCTCGCTCCTGACGTCGACGCGGATCGCTGCCCGGCACGTCGCCGGGCAGCCATCCAGTCTAGCGGGTCAGACCCGCAGATACCGGCGGATCGCGAAGTTGGCCGATGCGGCGGCCAGCACCACGCCGATCACGATCAGGATGGGGATCACGAGCCAGGCCTGATCCATCCCGACGAAGTTGATCGACTGGATGCGCTGGCTCAGGTAGCCGCGCACGAAGAACTGCACCCCGACGGCGATGACGACCGACGCGAGAATGGAGCCGATCAGCGCGGCGATCACGCCCTCGATGATGAACGGCGTCTGGATGAAGCGGTTGGAGGCGCCCACCAGGCGCATGATCCCGATCTCCCGTCGCCTCGAGAAGGCGGAGAGCCGGATGGTCGTGGCGATCAGCAGTACTGCGGCGACGAGCATCAGCGCGGCGATGCCGATCGCGGTGTAGCTGGCCGCGTTGAGGATGCTGAAGATCTGGTCCAGGTAGCTGCGCTGGTCGACCACGCTCTGCACGCCCGCCGATCCCGACAGCGTCTCGGTCAGCACGGCGGAGTTGTTCGGGTCCTTCAGGTTCACCCAGAACGTCTGCGGGATCATGTCCGGCGTGACGAAGTCGGCGATCTGGTTGCCCTTGAACTGCTCCTTGAACTGCTCGTAGCCCTGCTTCTGATCCTGGAAGTAGAACTTCTGGATGTACGGCGCGAGCTCCGGCGACTTCAGCTGCTTGTCGACCGCCGCGATGGTCTGGTCGTTGGCGGCGCCGCCCGGGCAGTTGTCGGTCTCGGTGCACATGTACACGGCGACCTGGGCGCGGTCGTACCAGTAGGTCTTCATCTGGCCGATCTGCAGTTGGAGCAGGACGGCGGTGCCCACGAAGGTGAGCGAGATGAACGTCACCAGGATGACGGAGACGACCATGGAGAGGTTGCGGCGGAGGCCGTTGCCGACCTCCGACCAGATGAGTCCGAATCTCATTTCGTCGGCCCCACATTCTGGTCGCCCTCGCGGTCGGCGTTGTCGCGCAGGCCGCTGAGGTCGAGGTTGGCGGTGAAGTTGAGGTGGTCGGGCAGCTGCTCCGACGAGGGCGGCGGCGTGACGGGCTGCTGCTGCGTGACGGGTTGCTGGGGAGCGGCCTGCTGCGCGACGGGCTGTACGGGGGCCGTGTGCTGCGGCTGCGCGGGCACCGGCTGCACCGGGGCGGTCTGCTGCGGCAGCGCGACCGGCGCCGTGGGCACCGAGGTCGGCGCGTGCGGGCGGGTCATCGGAGCGTCCGCGGCAGCCTCCGCCGGGATGCCGCCCGCGTACACGGGCGTCGCCACCGACACGGGCTCGTCGCGCTCCAGCGGCTGGGCGATCGGAACCGCGGCCGTGAAGCCGTAGCCGCCGTGACGCTCGTCGCGGACGATCTGGCCGCCGACGAGCTCGACCACGCGGCGCTTCATCTGGTCGACGATCGCCGCCTCGTGCGTCGCCATGAGCACCGTGGTGCCTCCGGCGTTGATGCGCTCCAGCACGGCCATGATGCCGGCGCTGGTGGCGGGGTCGAGGTTTCCGGTCGGCTCGTCGGCCAGCAGGACCTGCGGCTTGTTCACCACCGCGCGGGCGATCGCCACGCGCTGCTGCTCACCGCCCGAGAGCTCGTGCGGCAGGCGCTGGGCCTTGCCGTCGAGGCCGACCATCTTGAGCACATCCGGGACCGCCTCCTGGATGAAGCCGCGCGACTTCCCGATGACCTGCAGGGTGAACGCGACGTTCTGGAAGACGGTCTTGTTCGGCAGCAGGCGGAAGTCCTGGAAGACGACGCCGATGTTGCGCCGGAAGTAGGGGACCTTGCGGGAGGAGATCGTGCCGAGGTCCTGACCCAGCACGTGGATCTTCCCCTTGGTCGGCTTCTCCTCTTTGAGGATGAGACGCAGGCAGCTGGACTTGCCGGAACCCGAGGCGCCGACGAGGAAGACGAACTCTCCGCGCAGCACTTCCAGGTTGATGCCGTTCAGCGCCGGGCGCGCCGTGCCCGCGTACTGCTTGGATACGTGTTCGAACCGGATCATGACCCTTCGAGACTAAGCAACCGGGGCGCGATCCGCAGTAACGACTCGCGCTAGTCGTCGGCTTTGCTGCCGGCCCGCCAGCGGATGCCCGCCGCGATGAAGCCGTCGAGGTCGCCGTCGAAGACGGAGCTCGGGTTGCCCGATTCGAAGCCTGTCCGGAGGTCCTTCACGAGCTGCTGGCCGTAGAGGAAGTAGGAGCGCATCTGGTCGCCCCAGCTCGCGGTGATGGTGCCGGCGAGCTCCTTCTTCTTGGCCGCCTCCTCCTCCTTCTGGAGCAGGAGTAGTCGCGTCTGCAGCACGCGCATGGCGGCGGCGCGGTTCTGGATCTGCGACTTCTCGTTCTGCATCGAGACGACGATGCCGGTCGGGAGGTGCGTGATGCGCACTGCCGAGTCGGTCGTGTTGACCGACTGGCCGCCCGGGCCCGAGGAGCGGAAGACGTCGATGCGGATGTCGCCCTCGGGGATGTCGACCTCGGTCGCCTCCTCCATCAGCGGGATGACCTCGACCGCCGCGAACGACGTCTGGCGCTTGTCCGCCGAGCCGAACGGGCTGATCCGGGCGAGGCGGTGCGTGCCGGCCTCGACCGACAGCGTGCCGAACGCGTACGGCGCATCCACCTCGAAGGTCGCGGACTTGATCCCCGCGCCTTCGGCGTAGGACGTGTCCATCACCTTGACCGGGTACTTGTGCTGCTCGGCCCAGCGCAGGTACATGCGCATCAGCATCTCGGCGAAGTCGGTGGCGTCGTCGCCGCCTGCGCCGGAGCGGATGGTCACGATCGCCGCGCGCTCGTCGTACTCGCCGCTGAGCAGCGTCTGCACCTCGAGGTCGCCGAGCGCGGTCTGCAGCGACGCCAGCTCGGCGCGCGCCTCGGCCGCCGACTCCTCGTCGTCGGCCTCGTTGGCCAACTCGACCAGCACCTCGAGGTCGTCGAGGCGCCGCTCGATCGCGGTGATGCGTCCGAGCTCCGACTGGCGGTGGCTGAGGGCGCTCGTCACCTTCTGCGCGTTGGCGGTGTCGTCCCAGAGGTCGGGGGCGCCGGCCTGCTCGCTGAGGTCGGCGATCTCGGCGCGGAGCTTCGGCACGTCGACCACCGCCGCGATGTCGTCGAAGGTGGAGCGCAGGTCCGCGATCTGGGAGGAGAGGTCGAGTTCGATCATGTCGGCATCCAGCCTACCGAACGGTCAGCACAGTCGACCGAGCCAACAGTTGTACGGTGTTAACGACATGACTTCCGACGAGCGCCCCTTCGAATTCCGCTCCGTCGCCCTCGCCGCCTTCCTGCCGACGCTGCTCTTCTCCATCGGCGAGGGGGCGATCATCCCGATCATCCCCGTCGCCGCGGGCAACCTCGGGGCCGGGCTCGCGATGGCCGGCTTCATCGCGTCCATGGTGATGCTCGGCGAGCTGGCGGGCGACATCCCGAGCGGATGGGTGGTCTCGCGCTTCGGCGAGCGCACCTCCATGATCGGCGCCGCCGCGGTGGCGATCGCGGGTGTGGTGGTGTGTCTGCTCGCCCCGAACTACTGGGTGCTCATGGTGGGCATCTTCGTGGTCGGCGTCGCGACCGCGGTCTTCGCCCTGGCCCGGCACGCGTTCATGACGACGTACGTGCCGATCCGCTACCGGGCCCGCGCGCTCTCCACGCTCGGCGGGATCTTCCGCGCCGGCTGGTTCGTCGGGCCGCTGATCGCGTCCGGGATCATCGCGCTCACCGGCTCCACCCAGTCCGTGTTCTGGATCTTCATCGTCAGCTGCCTCGGCTCCGTGATCGTGCTCATCGCGCTGCCGGATCCGGAGCGGATGTTCGGCCCGTCGTCGCGGGTCGCCGACGAGTCCGGCGCGCAGGTCACCGCGGGAGAGGAGGAGGCCGAGGAGCGCACGCACGGCCTGTTCCGCACCATCTGGTCGTTCCGGGAGGTGCTGGCGCGGATGGGCGCCGGCGTCTCGCTGGTCGCGGCCATCCGGTCGGCCCGGACGGTGCTGCTGCCGCTGTGGGCCGTGTCGATCGGGCTGAGCGAGTCGAACACCGCGCTGATCATCGGCATCGCCGGCGCGGTCGACTTCGCCCTGTTCTACGCGAGCGGCCAGATCATGGACCGGTTCGGCCGGATGTGGAGCGCCATCCCCTCGATGATCGGGCTCGGCCTCGGCTTCCTCGTGCTGTCGTTCAGCCACGATCTCGGCTCGGCGGTCGCCTGGTACATCGGGGTCTCGCTGTTCCTCTCGGTCGCGAACGGGATCGGCTCGGGCATCGTGATGACGCTCGGCGCCGACCTCGCGCCGAAGGAGCAGCCTGCGGCCTTTCTCGGCGCGTGGCGGTTCTCCGCCGACGCCGGTCAGGCCGCCGCTCCCCTGTTCGTCTCGTTGCTGACCGCGCTCGTCTCGATCTCGTTCGCCAGCGGCGTCATGGGCGTGCTGGGGCTGGTCGGCGCCGGCATGCTGGCGCGCTACATCCCCCGCTACGTGCCGAGGAGGGCGCGCCCGGCCTGACAGGGAATACCCTCGACGCAGACAGCGCTAATCCATGCACACGCATGAATCGAGGGATGGGATGGCCGCGATGGAACTCGGGATCGACACGTTCGGCGACGTGACGCTGGACGCCGACGGCACGCCGCTGCCGCAGGCGCAGGTGCTGCGGAACGTCGTCGCGGAGGGGGTGCTGGCCGACCGGGTCGGGCTCGACTTCTTCGGCGTGGGCGAGCACCACCGTGCGGACTTCGCCGTCTCCGCGCCGGAGGTCGTGCTGGCGGCGATAGCGGCGCAGACCGACCGCATCCACCTCGGCTCCGCCGTGACCGTGCTGAGCTCGGACGACCCGGTGCGCGTGTTCCAGCGCTTCGCCACCCTCGACGGCGTCTCGAACGGACGCGCGGAGGTCATCCTCGGCCGCGGATCGTTCATCGAGTCGTTCCCGCTGTTCGGCTTCGACCTCGCGCAGTACGAGGAGCTGTTCGAGGAGAAGCTGAACCTGTTCACCGAGGTCAGGAAGCAGGAGCCGGTCACCTGGGAGGGCAGCCTGCGCGCACCGCTCACCGAGCAGTCCGTCTACCCGCACCTCGAGCACGGCCTCCTGAAGACGTGGATCGGCGTCGGCGGCAGCCCCGAGTCGGTGGTCCGCGCCGCGCACTACGGCCTCCCGCTCATGCTCGCCATCATCGGCGGCGGCCCGATGCGCTTCCAGCCGCTCGCCGAGCTGTACCGCAAGGCGCTGGAGCAGTTCGGGCAGGATGCGACCCTCCCCATCGGCATCCACTCCCCCGGTTTCGTCGCTGAGACCGACCAGGAGGCGAAGGACACGCTGTGGCCGCACTACGAGGTGATGACCAACCGGATCGGCCGCGAGCGCGGCTGGCCGCCCGCCTCCCGCGCGCGATTCGAGCACGAGGCGGGACCGGACGGCGCCCTGGTCGTCGGCTCGCCGGAGACGGTCGCGCAGAAGATCGCCTACGCGGCGAAGGGACTCGGCGCGAGCCGCTTCGACGTCAAGATGAGCAACGGCACCCTCCCGCACGAGGACCTGATGCGCTCGATCGAGCTGTACGGCACCGAAGTCGCGCCGCGCGTCCATGAGCTAATGTCGTAGCCGCGCACAGGCGCGCGGGAGTGGTGAAACTGGCAGACACGCAGGATTTAGGTTCCTGTGCTTCGGCGTGAGGGTTCGAGTCCCTTCTCCCGCACCGTATTCGCACGGTTCGTGCAGCTTCGCGACGCCTCGCGCCGCTAAACTCGGCCACAGCTTTCCCACTGAAATCCCTGGAGAACTGTGATCCATCACGCCGGCCTCATCCCGTGGCTCGACCCGAACACCATCATCCATTCGGCGGGTCCCTGGGCGCTGCTCGTGGTGTGCGGCATCATCTTCGCCGAGACGGGTCTCCTGATCGGCTTCCTGTTCCCGGGTGACACGCTGCTGATCATCTCCGGGCTCCTCACCCACACCTCGCTCGTGTTCGGCGTCGACATCTGGTGGGTGTGCCTCGCGATCGCGTTCGCCGCGTTCGTCGGCGGCGAGGTGGGGTACCTGATCGGCCACAAGGCCGGTCCGAAGGTGTTCGAACGAAAAGAGTCCGGCCTGTTCTCGATGGAGAACGTGCGCCGGACCAACCGCTTCTTCGAGCGCTTCGGTGCGCTCGCGATCATCCTGGCGCGTTTCGTGCCCATCGTCCGCACCTTCGCGCCGGTCGCCGCGGGCGTCGGCCACATGAACTACAAGAAGTACTCCCTCTACAACGCCATGGGCGCGCTGATCTGGGGCGCGGGCGTCACGTACTTCGGATACCTGATCGGCTACATCCCGCCGGTGGCGACGTTCGTGTCGAACTACATCGACATCATCCTGATCGGCGCCGTCGTGATCACGCTGGTGCCGACGCTGTTCCACTACTTCCAGTCGGTCCGCAAGGCGAAGCGCAAGGCGGCCGAGGATGTCACCGCGACGCCGGTCATCGAGGAGCCGACCGCCGGCGAGCCGGCCGCCCGCCCGGAGGTCTGACCCGCCCTCTCCGTCGATAACGGAGGAAGTCCGGTCCCGAATCTCCTCCGATAAGCAGTCCGGGAGGAGAACCGCGCGACCGCGCGTCCGGATCTCCTCCGTTCCGCACGCGCGCCGCGACCCGTGTCAGCGGTGGAACTCGTCCTCGTGGGCGGCGTGCTCCGCGGGCTCGAGCTGGAAGGTCGAGTGCTCCACGTCGAAGTGCTTCGACAGGCAGCCGGAGAGCTCGTCGAGCAGCGCGCCGGTGCGTCCTGAGCGGAACACGGACTGCTCGCACACCACGTGGGCGCTGAACACCGGCGCCCCCGAGGTGATCGCCCACACGTGCACGTCGTGCACCGCCACGACGCCGGGGGTGCCCAGGATGTGGTCGCGGATCTCGGCGACGTCGGTGTCCGCGGGCGCCGACTCGCTCAGCACCCGCACCACGTCCCGCAGCAGCGAGAACGCGCGCGGCACGATGAGCACGGCGATGAGGAGCGAGGCGATCGCGTCGGCCGGCATGAAGCCGGTGGTGAGGATGACGACAGCCGCCACGATGACGGTCGCCGAGCCGACGAGGTCCCCCAGCACCTCCAGGTAGGCGCCGCGCATGTTGATCGAATGCCCGGCGGACGGACGCAGAATCAGGAGAGCCGCCAGGTTCGCGACGAGGCCGATCACGGCGACGATCAGCATCGGGACGCTGTGCACCTCGGTCTCTCCGCCGACGAGCCGGCCGATCGCGCCGATCGTCACGGTCACGGCGACGACGACGAGGATGAGGCCGTTGATCAGCGCGCCGAAGACCTCCGCCCGCTGGAAGCCGAAGGTCTGCCGGTCCGTCGCCGGTCGCGCGGCGACGATGGTCGCCATGAGCGCGATGATGAGTCCCGCCAGGTCGCTCAGCATGTGACCCGCGTCGGCGAGCAGCGACAGCGAGCCGCTGATCCACGCGCCGACGACTTCCACGACGAGCACCGCCGCCACGATGCCGATGGCGATCAGCAGGCGGTTGCGGTTGGCGGTGTGGCCGTGGTCGTGACTCATCTCAGCTTCTACGGTAGATAGAAGTCGCCGCTCCCGCCAGAGCCCGCGGCTAGATGGGAATGAGTGCCGTTCTCAGACCGGCCGGCTCAGCCCAGTTCGCGCAGCGCGGGGACGATCGCGGCGAGCGCCCGCGCCCGGTGGCTCTCGGCGTTCTTCTCCTGCAGGGTGAGCTCGGCGGCGGTGCGGTCGTGCCCGTCCGGCAGGAAGATCGGGTCGTAGCCGTGCCCGTGCTCGCCGCGCGGCTCGCGCGCGATGCGGCCCGGCCAGACGCCCTGCACGAGCGTCGGCTCCCCGCCCGGCACGACCAGTGCGAGCGTCGCCGTGAAGTGGGCGGTACGGTCCTCGTCGCGGATGTCGGCCAGCTGGGCGAGCAGCAGGCGGATGTTCGCCTGCGCGTCCCCGTGCGTCCCCGACCACAGCGCCGAGAAGATGCCGGGCGCGCCGCCCATCACATCCACGCAGATGCCGGAGTCGTCGGCCAGCGCGGGCAGTCCGGTGTGGGAGGCTGCGGCGCGCGCCTTGATCAGCGCGTTCTCCTCGAAGCTGGTGCCGTCCTCGACGGGCTCCGGACCCTCGTAGGTCACGATCTCGAGTCCGGGCACCTCGCGGCCCAGCAACTCCTGGAACTCCTGCGCCTTGCCCCGGTTGTGCGTGGCGAGGACGACCCGCACGCTCACGCCTCTGCGGCGGGCGCGAGGGTCGCGGTCTGGATGGCGGCCAGCTCGGTCGCGCCGCCCAGCGCGAGGTCGAGCAGCGAGTTCAGCTCGTTGCGATCGAACGGCGCACCCTCGGCGGTGCCCTGCACCTCGACGAACAGCCCGCGGCCGGTGACGACGACATTCATGTCGGTCTCGGCCCGCACGTCCTCGACGTACGCGAGGTCGAGCATCGGCGTGCCGTCGATGATCCCGACCGAGACCGCCGAGACGGAGTCGATCAGCGGCGTCGCCTTCTGGCCGATGAAGCGGTGCTCGCGGCCCCACTCCAGCGCCTCGGCGAGTGCGACGTAGGCGCCGGTGATGGCCGCGGTCCGCGTGCCGCCATCCGCCTGGAGCACGTCGCAGTCGAGCACGATGGTGTTCTCGCCCAGAGCCTTCATGTCGACGACCGCGCGCAGGCTGCGGCCGATCAGGCGGCTGATCTCATGGGTGCGGCCGCCGACGCGCCCCTTGATCGACTCGCGGTCCATCCGCTCGTTGGTGGAGCGGGGCAGCATCGCGTACTCGGCCGTGACCCAGCCGCGGCCCTTCCCCGACATCCAGCGCGGGACGCCGTTGGTGAAGGAGGCCGTGCACAGCACCTTGGTGTTGCCGAACGAGACGAGGGCCGACCCTTCGGCCTGGCGGCTCCAGCCGCGCTCGATGGTGACAGGACGCAGCTGGCTCGGCGTGCGCCCGTCGGCGCGGGTGATGTCGGTCACGGATTCTCCTCGATGGTGGTCTACAGCGGCAGGTCGATGACGCCGGTCTGCACCAGATCGACGCGAGAGACCTCGGGGCCGATGAACCGGTGCGCCAGGCGCAGGAAGTAGTCGGCGTCCGAGCCGGTGGCCTCGTAGCGGATGGTCGGCGGCAGGGGCGAGCGCCGTTCCAGGCCCTGTTCGACGAGGGTCCGGTAGACGTCCTTCGCGGTCTCGGTGTCGCTCGACACCAGCGAGACGCCCTCGCCCATCACGTACGAGATGGCGCCCTTCAGGAACGGGTAGTGCGTGCATCCCAGCACCAGCGTGTCGACGTCGGCGTCGCGCAGCGGCTGCAGGTACTCGGCCGTGACGCGGAGGACTTCCTCGCCGCTGGTGATCCCCGCCTCGACGAACTCGACGAAACGCGGGCACGCCTGCGTGAAGAGCTGCAGCGTCGGGGCGGCGGCGAACGCGTCCTCGTAGGCGCGGGATGCGATGGTGCCGACCGTGCCGATCACCCCGACCCGGCCGGTGCGCGTCGCCGCCACGGCCCGGCGGACCGCCGGCTGGATGACCTCGATCACGGGCACGTCGTACCGCTCCCGAGCATCCCGCAGCACCGCGGACGAGGCCGTGTTGCACGCGATCACGAGCAGCTTGACGCCCTGGTCCACCAGGAAGTCGAGCACTTCCAGCGAGTAGCGGCGAACGTCGGCGATCGACTTGGGACCGTACGGGCTGTGCGCGGTGTCGCCGACGTAGAGCAGCGACTCGTTCGGCAGCTGATCGCGGATCGCCCGGGCGACGGTCAGCCCGCCCACTCCCGAGTCGAAGATCCCAATCGGCGCATCCGTCACAGCAGTCCAGCCTACCCGGCTGAGTAGGCTGGGCGGCGTGACCCAGGCACCCGCGTCCACCGCCTTCCTGACCGACCGCTACGAGCTCACCATGCTCGACGCCGCCCTGCTCGCCGGCACGCACGACCGCGAGTGCGTCTTCGAGGCGTTCACCCGGCGTCTCCCCGCCGGGCGCCGCTACGGCGTGCTCGCCGGCACCGGCCGCCTCCTGGAGCTGATCGAGCAGTTCCGGTTCGGGGATGCGGAGCTGCAGTTCCTCCGCGACAACCATGTCGTGCGCGACGAGACGATAGACTGGCTCGCCGACTACCGCTTCTCCGGCACCATCCGCGGCTACCGCGAGGGCGAGCTGTTCTTCCCCGGGTCGCCGTTCTTCATCGTGGACGCCCCCTTCGCCGAGGGCGTCATCCTGGAGACCCTGCTGCTGAGCGTCTTCAATTACGACTCCGCGGTCGCGTCCGCGGCCGCGCGCATGGTGTCCGCCGCCGTCGGGCGGCCGCTCGCCGAGATGGGCTCGCGCAGGGCGAACGAGCGTTCGGCCGTCGCCGCCGCCCGCGCCGCGTTCATCGCCGGCTTCTCGGCCACCTCCAACCTGGAGGCCGGCCGCACCTGGGGCGTGCCGACCATGGGCACCGCCGCGCACGCGTTCACGCTGCTGTTCGACAGCGAGGAGGCCGCGTTCCGGGCCCAGGTGGATGCGCTCGGCCCCGGCACGACACTGCTGGTGGACACGTTCGACGTCGAGAAGGCGATCGACACGGCGGTCAAGGTCGCGGGTCCCGAGCTCGGGGCCATCCGCCTCGACTCCGGCGACCTGCCCAAGCTGGTGAAGCAGGTGCGGGCGCAGCTGGACGACCTCGGCGCGACGAAGACCCGCATCACCGTTACGAACGACCTCGACGAGTTCACCATCGCGGCCCTCGCCGCCTCCCCGGTCGACTCGTACGGCGTCGGGACGTCCGTCGTCACCGGCTCCGGCTATCCGGCCTCCGGCATGGTCTACAAGCTGGTCGCGCACCGCAGCACCGGCGGCGACGGCGAGTGGATCCCGGTGGCCAAGAAGTCCGAGCACAAGGCGAGCGTCGGCGGGCGCAAGCACCCGGTCCGCCGTCACGACGCGAACGGCACGGCGATCGCCGAGGTGGTGCACATCGTCGAGAAGGGCGACACCCCGGACGACACCGGCCGCGACCTCCTCACCCCGCTCATCACCGACGGCGAGGTGCACGCAGAGCACCTGGGGATCGAGGGGACGCGCCGCGCACGCGAGCACCGCGAGCTGGCGATGAGCGAGCTGCCGGACGAGGCGTTCCGCCTGGGCCGGGGCGACCCGGTGCTGCCGACGCTCTTCGAGTGAGGCGGAGGGCTACTCGCCCTGCAGGCCCTCGTAGATCTCGCGGCAGGTCGGGCAGACCGGGAACTTCTCGGGGTCGCGGTTCGGCGTCCACATCTTGCCGCACAGGGCCTTGACGGGCTTGCCGGTGATCGCCGACTCGAGGATCTGCTCCTTCTTCACGTAGTGCGAGAAGCGCTCGTGGTCGCCCGGCTCCTGGTTCTGCAGAAGCTCCTCGAGCTCGCGATCGAGCGTGGTCGCACCGCCGCCGCTGGGCATGCCGCCGGGCTCGGAGATGCTCGCTTCGTTCATGCCTCCAGTGTAGACGCCGCAGGCCGCGACGCTCCTGGACTCAGTCGTTGCGGTTGGCGAACGCCATGAGCTCCGGCCCGCGGCGCTCGAACACCCGGCCGCCGAGCCAGAGGCCGAGGAACAGCGTCCCGAACCCGATCAGCACGGCCACGACCGGCGCGACGGCCAGCCAGAAGGCGTTCACGGTGAGACCCAGCACCAGGAAGATCAGAACGGGCGACGCCAGGATCAGGATGGCGAAGAAGCTGAGCGACTGCACGACGGCCGCCGACGCGCCGGAGGTCTGCGGCTGCGTGAACGCGCTGTCGCCGGGCTTCGTGGCGGGGTACGGGAACAGGGCGGAGGAAATGCTCGACAGCCCCAGGCCGATGACCAGGATGGCGCCGCTCAGCGCTGCGACCGACGGCAGCACCGCCCAGTCGCCGAAGACGATCGTGGTCGCGATCGACCCGAGCACGAGCACCGGGATGCCGACGACGATCGGCGGGAACATCCGCCCGGCGCGATCCGCGAGACCGCGGGTGCCCGACACCAGGTGCATCCAGATCGCGGTGCTGTCGTACGCGAGGTCGTTGTGGATACTCCAGCCGAGGAACAGGCACACCAGCGGCAGCGGCACCAGCGCGATGAAGTGCGACGGCAGCCCGGCGAGGGCGAGGGCGACGATCACGAAGATCGGGATGACCGGGATGAGGACGATCGACACCCAGTAGCGGGCGTCCCGCCCCCAGTAGGTCATGGAGCGCGCGGCGATCGCGGCGGTCGGGCCGCCGGGCAGGCGGTCGAACCAGCCGAGTCCGTGATACGCCTTCGACCGGGCCTCGCGCTCCGGCGACGCGATGACGCGGGCGACGAGCGCGACCCAGCCCAGCCACAGCACGCCGAGCGTGACGAGGGCGATCAGCAGCTGCAGCAGCGCCGCTCCCCACTGGCCCTCGGCCGCAGCGCCGGGGGCCGACCAGGCGGCGCCGAGCGGGGTCCAGGCGAGCCAGCGGGCGAAGCCGCCGAGCGCGCCGAGGCCGTCGCGGCCCCAGTCCACGGTCACGAGGAGCAGCAGCACCGGGGCGACGAGCACGAGCAGCAGGATGCCGATGACCCCGCCCGCCTCGCGCGAGCGTCGGGTCGAGAGCATCGCGTGCGCGATCGCCGTGGTGACCCGGGAGGCGAGGACGCAGGTCAGCACGACCACGACCGCGGAGACGAGCGCGATCAGCACGGTGCCCGGGTTCTGCGACCAGGTGATGATCGTGGCGGCACTGCACACGATGAGCACGAACGAGGGGATGCCGAGCAGGCCCGCGAGCAGCAGCCCGGTGGCGAGGGTGCGGTTCGGGATGCCGAACAGCGAGAACTCGCGCGGGTCGAGGGTGTCGTCGACGCCGAACAGCAGGGGAAGCAACGCGAAGCCGGCGACCACGACCGAGCCGATCACGACGACCACGCTGTGGGTGGCCGCGGTGTCGGCGACCGTGCGCGCCGCGATGAGCGACCCGACGACGAGCACGGTGATGAAGCCGCCGTAGAGCAGCCCGATCACCAGGCCGAAGACCTGCCAGGGGGTCCGCCGGAAGGCGTTCCCCATGATCTGGGCCTTCAGTCGGAGAAACTGTGCAACCACTCCATGCCTTCCGCTGCCTTGCGACCGCCGGCCAGCTCGACGAAGCGCTCCTCGAGCGTCTGCGCGCCGCGCACCTCCTCGATCGTGCCCGCGGCGAGGACCTGCCCGCGCACGATGATGGCGACGCTGTCGCAGACCCGCTGGATCATGTCCATGCCGTGGCTCGAGACGACGACCGTGCCGCCGGCGGCGGTGTACCGCTGCAGGATGTCGATGATGTTGGCCGCGGAGACCGGGTCGACCGACTCGAACGGCTCGTCGAGCACGAGAAGCCGCGGCGAATGGATCATGGCCGCCGCGAGGGCGATCTTCTTGGTCATGCCTGCGGAGTAATCGGCCACGAGGCGGTCGAGCGCGTCCTCGATGCCGAAGGCAGCGGCGAGATCCGCGGTGCGCGCACGGACGGTCTTCGTGCTCAGGCCCCGCAGCGTCCCCGCGTAGCGCAGGAACTGCGCGCCGGTCAGCCGGTCGAAGAGGCGGAGCTTGTCCGGGAGCACGCCGATGATGTGCTTGGCGCGCACCGGCTCGGCCCAGACGTCCACGCCGTGGACGACGACGCGGCCGGCGTCGGGGCGCAGCAGGCCGGTGACGATGGACAGGGTCGTGGTCTTGCCGGCGCCGTTCGGGCCGACGATGCCGTAGAACGACCCCTCCTTGATGTCGAGGGTCACGCCGTCGACGGCGACCGTGTCGCCGTAGCGCTTGTGCAACCCGCCGATGGACAGCACGGTCGGCCGCGTGTCGACCGGCTTCGGCTCCTCCGCTACCGGCTTCGCAGCGGCGCGCGTGGTGCGCGGCTTCGCCGTCGTGGTGCGCTTGCGCGGGGCGCGCGTGCTCGTCGCCGCCGCAGCCGCAGCAGTCTTCGCCGGTGCGCGCTTCGGCGCGGCGACGGGCTGCGCCTCCTCGGTCTGCGCGGCCGCCTGCTCAGCGGTGTCCGCCATGGTGTCCCCCCTCTGCGAGCCCGCCGGTTCCGCCTTCTGCGGCTCCTCGACGGATGAGGAGGGCGTAGGGAGGGCGTGCTCGGAACTCACCCCGCTAACGTACCAATACCTGCATTCATGCGAACCCCCCGGACGGCATGTGGCGCGGGTCGACTCCCTCCGAAAACCCTGTGCGGAAGATAACGACACAACAACGACATCCGTCAACCCCTGCCCCCGGACAGGGGACCCCGGTATTCTCGTCGGAGCATGGAAATCCTGGGTGACCACTTCGTGAACTCCCGGCCCGTGCGTGCTCAGCGCTCGCAGAGCGACGACCCAAGGAGACGATTGTGACGACCCAGGTAGTGATCCTCGCGGCCGGAATGGGAAGCCGACTCGGCCGGAGCCTCCCGAAGCCGCTCACCGAGCTGAGCGATGGCCGCACGATCATGCAGCAGCAGTTCGACAACATCCACGCCGCCTTCGGCACGGACGTCCAGGTCACCATCGTCGTGGGCTACAAGCTCGAGCACATCATCGAGGCGTTCCCGGACGCGCAGTTCGTCTACAACGAGCAGTACGACCAGACCAACACCTCCAAGAGCCTCATGCGCGCCCTGCAGGCCTCCGGCAACGGCGGCGTGCTGTGGATGAACGGCGACGTGGTCTTCGACCCGGCCGTGCTCGTCCGCGGCGCCGCGATGGTCGCCCGCGACCAGACCTTCGTCACCGTCAACACCTCGTCCGTCGCCGACGAAGAGGTGAAGTACACCACCGGCCCCGAGGGCTACATCCAGGAGCTGTCCAAGACCGTCAAGAACGGTCTCGGCGAGGCCGTGGGCATCAACTACATCTCCTCGGCCGACAAGGCGACCCTGCTGCGCCAGCTGCAGCGCGTCGGCGACCAGGACTACTTCGAGCGCGGCATCGAGCTCGCCATCGAACAGGACCGCCTGCTGGCCGAGCCGGTGGACATCTCCGACCTGTACGCCGTCGAGGTCGACTTCCAGGAGGACCTGGAGCGCGCGAATCTTTTCGTATAGTCGAAGCCGCCGCGTGAGCCCTCACGCAGCTTCGATCAATACGATGGGTTCTCGTGACCAGTATCCCGACTGAAGTGCGCCCTGCGCAGCGCACGCGCTTCACGCGCTACCGGCACTCCCTCTGGCTGCTGACCAAGCGCGACCTGCGCGTCCGCTACTCCACCAGCGTCCTCGGCTACCTGTGGTCGATCCTCGATCCGCTCGTGATGAGCGCGATCTACTGGTTCGTCTTCACGGTCATCTTCAAGCGCGACGTCGGCGAGAACCCGTACATCGTGTTCCTGCTGGCAGCGCTCCTGCCGTGGATGTGGTTCAACGGAGCCGTGTCGGACAGCACCCGCGCGTACATCCGCGAGGCGAAGCTCATCCGCTCGACCATGATCCCGCGCACGATCTGGGTGAACCGGATCGTCGCGTCCAAGGGCATCGAGTTCCTGTTGTCTCTGCCGGTGCTCGCGTTCTTCGCGATCATCACCGGCGCGAAGCTGAACGTCGACGTCGTGTTCTTCCCGCTTGCCATCCTCATCCAGACCGTGCTGACCATCGGCGTGGGGCTCATCGTCGCCCCGCTCGTCGTGTTCTTCCGCGATCTGGAGCGGGCCGTGAAGCTCGCGCTGCGGTTCCTCTTCTACGCCTCCCCCATCATCTACAGCGCCCGCGACCTCCCCGGCGGCTGCGGGGGCGGGATCGCCGCCAAGCACTGCGCCGCGTACGTCGCGACGCATCCGGGCGCTTCCACCGACGTGCTGTTCTCGCTGCACTTCTGGTCGGCGTTCAACCCGCTCACCGGCATCTTCAGCCTCTACCGCTCCGCCTTCTTCGCCGAGGAGCTGGATTGGTTCCTGGTCGGCGTCGCCGCGGCCATGTCGCTGGTGATCCTGGGGATCGGGTGGCTCGTGTTCCGGCGCTTCGAGCGCGACGTGCTGAAGGAGATCTGAGTGGCCCCGGTCATCGCCGTCGACGGACTCGGCGTGCGCTTCCGCCGCAACCGCGGCGCGCGCCGTTCGTTCAAGGACCTGTTCTCGTCCCGGGAGCGCCGCACGCGCCCCGACGACTTCTGGCCACTGCGGAACGTGACCTTCCACGTCCAGCCCGGTGAGGCGATCGGCGTGGTCGGCCGCAACGGACAGGGCAAGTCGACCCTGCTGAAGCTCGTGGCGGGCGTCCTGCTGCCCGATGAGGGGTCCGTGCGCGTGACCGAAGGGGTCGCTCCTCTGATCGAGATCACCGGCGGCTTCGTCGACGACCTGACCGTACGCGACAACGTGTACCTCACGGCGGGCCTGCACGGGATGTCGAAGGCCGAGATCGACGCGCGTTTCGACTCGATCATCGACTTCGCCGAGATCGGCGACTTCGTGGACACTCCCTACAAGCATCTCTCCAGCGGCATGAAGGTGCGCATCGCGTTCTCCGTGATCGCACAGCTCGAGGAGCCGGTGCTGCTCGTGGACGAGGTGCTGGCAGTGGGTGACCGCGGTTTCCGCGAGAAGTGCTACCGGCGCATCGAGGAGCTGCTGGCCGGCGGCCGGACGCTCTTCTTCGTCTCGCACAACGAGAAGGACCTGCGCCGGTTCTGCCAGCGCGGACTGTACCTCGACAAGGGGAAGCTGGTGCTCGACGGCCCGATCGGCGACGTCCTGGAGCTCTACAACACCGACTACGGCAGCTGAGGAAACCGCTGGTCGGACGACCTTTCTTCCGTGCGGAGAAAGTGTCCACAGAAAATACTTCGACGAGTTGTCCACAGAAACAGCGTTCGTGCCCGGTTCTGGGCCCTCGAGCGTCGGAGGGCCTCGTTAGTTTCGTCGCATGAATCGACTCCGCATCCTCCGCAGTCCCTCTCCGGCCCCTCGTCCCCGGCGCTTCGCGTACCGCGTGCCGTGGCGGGTCGACCGCACCACCGCACCCCACTACCGCCTCGTCAACGAGGGGCGCGAGACCCTGACCGGCGTGACGGTCAGCATCGCCGGCAGCTCGCGTCTGCGCGTCAGCGGGCCGACCTCCGTCGCGCCGGGCGAGGCGGTGCGCGCCAGCGTCCGCGGCTCAGAGCCGGCCCGCGACACGGTGCTGGTCGTGCGCTGGTTCCCGCCCGACGGGCGCGAGTACCTGTGGCAGCTGAGCCTCTGACGCCGCGCCCACCGGCCCGGGCGGTCTCTCCGCCCGGGCCGGGCCCGGGGCACGGTCCCCGCACGCTCGCTGCCGCCGAATGCGTGCATCGACCGTATTTGCGGCGCAGAACGCATGAGGTCCCGGGAACGGGGTGCTCGTGCTCTGGCGTCGCTCGGGCGATGCCCGTGTACTGGGAACACCATGAATGACCCCGTCGCCCCAGCCGCCGCCCTGCTCGGTGAACGCATCCGCCGAGCCCGCCTCGACCTGGGGCTCAGCCAGGAGGCGATCGCCGGCCTCGCAGCGATGCACGTCACCAACTTCGGCAAGATCGAACGCGGGGTGGCCAATCCGAGCCTCCTCACCGTCGTCCGGATCGCGACCGCCCTCGGGACCGACGTCGCCTTCCTGACGCAGGACATCAAGCGCGAGCACCTTCCGCCCGACCATCGCGTGCACTCCGCCCGCGAATACCTCCGCGAGCGGCGGCGGCGCACTCGCCGTTCGCCGTGAACACCGCGGATGCCGTGGCGTCGATGGCGCTCACGGATAACCGGCCTACACTCTCCGGTGATGGCCAAGAAGCAGCAACCGATCATCTCCGTCACCGGCGGCCCGCAGCGCGGGGGCGACACCCCGCGGGGTCTGAACACGACGCTGGACCGCTTCCTCGGCATCCAGCGTCCGGCGGTGCTCGCGCACCTGCGCAGCCTCCGTCGACGGCACCCCGAGGCGACGGCGGACGACCTGGCACGCATGCTCGAGCGCCGCTACGTCGCGGCCGTGACGAGCGGCGGCGCCGCGGTCGGCGCCACGGCGGTCATCCCGGCGATCGGCACGGGCGTCACGCTGGCGCTGTCCGGGCTGGAGACCGCAGGATTCCTGGAGGCGACCGCGCTCTATGCGCAGTCGATGAGCGAGCTGCACGGAATCGCCGTCGACGACCCCGAGCGAGCGCGCGCCCTCGTCCTCACGATGATGCTCGGCCGGGAGGGTTCCGACCTCGTCCGGCAGCTCGCCGGCCAGTTCGGCGGCGGCGGGGTCACCCGTACGGCGTACTGGGGCGAACTGGTCACCTCGACCCTCCCGTCGATGGTGGTCGGCCCGCTGGTCGACCGGCTGAAGAGCGCGTTCATCCGCCAGTTCGCGGTCCGGGGCGGCGCGAGCATCGTCGCGCGGGCCATCCCGTTCGGTGTGGGCGCCGTGATCGGCGGCGCGGGCAACAACATCCTCGCCCGCCGCGTGGTGCAGAACGCCCGCCTCGCCTTCGGGCCCGCGCCCATCGTCATCCCCGAGGCGCTGACGCCGGTCGAAGGTCCCGGTGCGGTACGCCGTCTGGGAGCAGCGACCGGCGGTGGCGCGGTGAAGCTCGGACGCGCCACGGGCGATGGCGCGGTGCGCTTCGGACGCGCGACCGGCGACGGCGCAGCCCGCCTCGGCCGCGCGACGGGCGAGCGGGCCGCCCGCCTGGGCAAGGCGTTGCGTGGAGCGCTTCCAGGGCGCGCCTCTGCGGACGACAAGGCCCCCGAGCCCCCGCGCGCTCTGGAAGCACTCCCTCGTCCCGAGGACGATCCCGCGGCGGCCGAGCTGACGGACGACAGAGGATCGGAGAAGGCGACGGGCTGAGCCGTCCGAGACGGCTCGTTGGACGGACCTCAGACGATCGGCGGGCGACCGGCGGCCGTCATGCGGGCCACGGTCCGCCAGCGGAGCGGGCGCCGCTCCCCCGGGTCCGTCCGCCAGCCCTCGGCCCAGCCGCCGAACCAGGCGCGCAGCACCGCCGGCTTGCGGAACCAGCGCAGCAGCTGGATGCCCGTCCACGACCCGACGTACAGCGGGACGAGCACCGCGGGCAGGTTGCGCCGCGCCAGCCAGACGCGGTTCCGGGCGTTGAGGCGGTAGTAGTACGAGTGCCGCGTCGGCGAGACCGACGGATGCTCGGCGACGAGGTCGCCGGCGTACCAGACGCGCTTGTCCTGGTCCCACACCTTCCACGCCAGGTCGATGCCCTCGTGCGCGTAGAAGAACGGCGCCGCCCATCCACCGGCGCGCTCGAACACCGCGCGCGGCATGACGATGACCGCCTCGAGCACCGCGAACACGTTGCTCGACCGCTCCGGGTCGCCCTTGCGGATGCGCGGGATCCAGCGGCGGGGAGCCGGGCCGCCGTCGGGGACGCGCAGGCGCGGCTGCAGCATCCCGAGGTCGGGCTCGCCGCGCAGCTTCGCCACCGCGTCGGCCAGAAACGTGGGCGACGGGATGTCCGCGTCGTCGTCCAGGAAGAACAGCCACTCGCCCGAGACGAGCGGCACGCCCGCGTTCCGCCCGGCCGGGATGCCGATGTTCTCGGGAAGCGCCAGTGAGCGCACGCCCGCGGGCAGGGACGGGTCGGCCGTCGCCGGGTCCCAGCCGTTGCCGACGACCACGACGTCGGTCACCACGCCCTGCTGGCCGAGCACCGACTCCAGGCCGCGCCGCAGTTCGACCGGCCGCGTGCCCTGAGTGAGCACCACGACCGCGACCGCGGGCAGCTCAGCCACGGACCCGCCGCGACGCCATGATGGTCACGAAGTGGCCGATCAGCGCCAGGATCGAGAGCGGCACCAGCGCACTGAGCAGGATGCGGTCGGCGAGGGTCGCCCCGATGAACAGGCCGACGATCGAGAACACGAAGATGAGGATGGTCAGCTCGACCGAGTGGTACAGCCGATGGAACGGGAGGAAGCGGGCGGCCCGGCGGAGCGTCGCCACCAGACCGTGCGTGGGCGCGTACTCCGACTGCGTGTCGGCGAGCTTCGGCAGCCCGGCGTTCGCCCGCGCCACGCGGACCATGTCGTTGAGCGCCTTGTTCAGCACGATCACCAGTGCGAGCAGCGTGCCGAGGTTGGTCCACAGGAAGTCCTGGGGCGCCTCGAACGGGTACCCCGCCGCGCGGATGCCCAGGACGATGGCGATCAGCGTCTCGGTCGAGTAGTGCCCGACGTTGTCGAGGAAGATGCCCGCGGGCGAGGAGGTTCCGCGCCAGCGGGCCACCTCGCCGTCGCAGCAGTCGACCAGCATCTGCAGCTGGCCGAGCACGAGAGCGAGGGCCGCGCCCGCGATGCCCGGGATGAGGAGCGCCGCGGCGGTCGCCCATCCCGTCAGGATCATCAGCCCGGTCACGCCGTTGGCCGAGATCGAGGTCTTCAGCAGGAACCACGTGAGGTACGGCGACAGGTTGCGCAGGTACAGCGATGCGGTCCAGTGCTCGGCGTTGCGGCGACCGCGCACCTCGGGGGGCTGCGCGACCGCCCGCAGCTCGGCGATCGAGGACGGACGGGCGCCGTGCGCCGCAGGTCCGGGTACGGTCATGCCTACCTTCCCGTGTGGGCCGTGATGTTGCGGGTGAGCGACAGGTATCCGAGGACGAAGCCGATCCCCCAGCTGAAATGGATGCAGGGCAAGACTACGAGAAACCACAGGAACGGGCGAAAACCGTCGCGCCGGCCCCACAGCAGCGCGGAGACGATCACGATGAGCGCGTAGAACGCCGGGATGGCGAAGCCCCACAGCAGCCAGGGGGCGGCGCCGAGGAGTGCCTGCACGATTCCCGCGATGCCGAGCAGGGTTCCGACGACGACGCCGATCACCATGACCGGCGGCGCGAAGTAGCGGAGGCCGTTGGACGCCGGGAAGCGCCGGGCCAGCTCTCCTCGCCAGATGCCCGTGGAGAACATCTGCCGCGCGAGCCGGTACACGTTCGGTCGCGGTCGGTACGTCACCTTGAGCTTCGGAGTGAACCACACCGTTCCGCCGGCCGTGCGGATGCGGCGGTTGAGCTCCCAGTCCTGTCCGCGCTTGATCTCCTCGTCGAAGAGCCCCACCTCGAGCAGGCGGTCGCGCCGGAAGACGCCCAGGTACACGGTCTCGGCGGGGCCGGCCTCGCCGCCGACGTGCAGCTTGGTGCCGCCGAGGCCCACCCGGCTGCCGTAGGCGCGCGCCACGGCGCGCTCGAAGTCCGTCGTGCCCTGCGCATCCATGAGTCCGCCGACGTTGTCGGCTCCGGTCTCGAGGATCGTCTCGACCGCGATGCGGGCGTAGTCGGGCGGCAGGACGCTGTGCGCGTCCACGCGGACGACGACCGGGTAGCGCGACTCGCGGATGGCGAGGTTGAGGCCGGCGGGCGTGGAGCCGACCACGTTGTCGACGACGCGGATGCGGGGGTCGACGGCGGCGAGCTCTTCCACCAGTTCGGTGGTGCCGTCGATGCTCGGGCCGAGCGCGATGGTGACCTCGAACGGGCCCGCGTAGTCCTGCGCGAGAAGACTGTCCACGGCGGCTCGGACGTGGGTGACCTCGTTGAGGACGGGCATCACGTACGAGACACCCGGGAGGGTGTCAGCGCTTTGGTCCGTCATCTGGTCCTTCGGTGTCGCGGGTCGGCGTCGAGCCTATCAGCCGGGTCTGCGCCGAACCCGGGAGCCCCATGACGGCGGGAAGGCCGCCCCGCGTCTGCGGGACGGCCTTCCGTGAGGCTGCCGATCACTCGGCCGGGAGCGACCCCAGCGTGACCGAGGCCGTCTTGGTCTGGCCGCCGCGGATGTACGTGACGTCGACCTTGGCGCCGGCCGCCTCCGCACGCACCTGAGCGGTGAGGTCGGTGGCGTCGGTGATCGGGTGGTCGCCGAAGTTCACGACGATGTCGCCCGCCTTCAGGCCCGCGTCCGCCGCCGCTCCCCCGCCGGTGACGCTCTTGATGAGCGCACCGACCGTGGTGGCCTTGGCGTCGCTGCTGGCGTCGGCGACCGAGGCGCCGAGGAGGCCGTGCGTGGCCTTGCCGTCCTTGATGATCTCGTCGGAGATCCGCTTCGCCAGGTTGGACGGGATGGCGAAGCCGACGCCGATGCTGCCCGACTGCGAGCCGTCGGAGCTGGAGCCGCCGGCGCTCGCGATCGCGACGTTGACGCCGATCAGCTCGCCCTTGCTGTTCAGCAGTGCGCCACCCGAGTTGCCCGGGTTGATGGACGCGTCGGTCTGGATCACCGGCAGGGAGATCGTGCCGGTGCTCTGCGTCTGCTGCTGCTGCTGCGAGCCGGAACCGCCCTGGTCGGGGAAGTTGAAGTTGAACGGGTTCTGGCTGCCGCCTCCGCTGTTGGAGTCGTCCTTCGGCGCCGCCGAGGAGGCGATGCTGATGGAGCGGTTGAGGGCGGAGACGATGCCGTCGGTCACCGTGCCGGAGAGGCCGAGCGGGGCGCCGATGGCGACCGTGGTGCTGCCGACGTTGAGCTTGCTGGAGTCGCCCCAGCTGATGGGGGTCATTCCGGAGGCGTTGTCGAGCTTGATCACGGCGAGGTCGGTGGTCGGGTCGGTGCCGACGACCTTGGCGGTGTAGATCTTGCCGTCGTTGTCGGTGACCGTGACGCTCACGTTGCTGGCCTGGCCGTCGAGGGTGACGACGTGGGTGTTGGTGAGCACGTAGCCGTCCGAGGTCAGGACGACGCCGGAGCCGGTGCCGCCGGAGCTGGAGGCGGTGACGGAGATGGTGACGACGCTCGGGGACGCCTTGGCGGCGACGGCCGTGACCGTGCTCGCGTTGTTGGCGTCGTTGACCGTGATGTTCTGCGGGCCGGACACCGTCTTGATCGTGGCGTTGCCCGCGTCGGTGGCGGCGAAGATGCCGACTCCCGCGCCAGCGCCGGCGACACCGCCGACGAGCGCGCCGATGGCGAGGGTCGCGATGATCAGGCCGGTGTTGCCGCGCTTCTTCTGCGCAGGCGCCGTCGCGGTCGCCGTGGGCGCGCCGGGAGCCGTGGCGTACTGCTGCTGGTGGCCGTCGGCGCCATAGGGCTGCTGCCCGTAGCCCGCCGGCTGACCGAAGGCGCCGTTGCCGTAGTGCGGCTGCTGGGGGTGCTGTCCGTACGGCTGGCCGTAGGGCTGACCGTACGGCTGCGGCTGCACGGGCTGCGTCGGCTGGGTGTACTGGGCCGGCGGAACGGGCGCGGTCGGCTGCTCTGCGGTCGGCTGCTCGGCGGTCGGCTGCGCGGCCGTCGGCTGCTCCGCCGTCGGCTGTGCGGCCGGGGTCTGGGGGGTCGCGGACTGGCCCGCGGCCGGGGTGGTGTGCTCGGAACCGGCGGCAGCATCCACGACCGCGTCGGTGTCGGCGTCGTGCTGGGAGTTCGCGGGCTCCGGGGTGTTCGGGGTGTCGGTCATGGTGTTGCTCCTTCCAAGCACGAACAGCTTGGGATGCCAACCTGAGCGTTCTATTTGCCGATGCTGTGGACGACCTTGTGCAAGTCGATGACTCTCCACAACGTATCCGATGGGTCAGGTGCGAGTAAGGCCGTAGCGTGTCGGTATGACGATTTCCGGAGGCTGGAGACGCGCCGCCGACGGCGCCGGACTGCTCGGCGCGGACGGCACGGTGCGACCGACGATCTTCGCCGAGATGAGCGCCCTGGCGGTGCGCACCGGCGCGATCAACCTGGGCCAGGGCTTCCCCGACGAGGACGGTCCCGCCGAGGTGCTGGACGCGGCGGTCGCGGCCATCCGCGACGGCGAGAACCAGTACCCGCCGGGCATCGGCATCCCGGACCTCCGGCTCGCCGTCGCCGAGCACCAGCGGCGCTTCTACGGGCTCGAGGTGGACCCCGACCGCGAGGTGCTGATCACCGCGGGCGCGACCGAGGCCATCGCCGCCTCGCTGCTCGCCCTGGTGGAGCCGGGCGACGAGGTCGTGACGTTCGAGCCCTACTACGACGAGTACGGAGCGGTCATCGCCCTGGCGGGCGGTGTCCACCGCACGGTGCCCCTGGAGCCGCCCGCGTTCCGGCCCGACCTCGACCGCCTGCGCGCGACCGTCACCGACCGTACGCGCGTCATCCTGGTCAACACCCCGCACAACCCGACCGGCTCGGTGCTCGACCGCGAGACGCTGACCACCGTGGTGGAGCTGGCCGAGCGGCACGACGCGATCATCGTCACCGACTCGGTCTACGAGCACCTGACCTTCGGACCGGAGCACATCCCGATCGAGAGCCTGCCCGGCGCGCGGGAGCGGACCATCGCGATCTCGTCCGGCGGCAAGACGTTCAACACCACGGGCTGGAAGGTGGGCTGGCTGACCGCGCCTCCGGAGCTCCTGACCGCCGTGCTCGCGGTGAAGCAGTTCCTCACCTTCGTGAACGGCGCGCCGTTCCAGCCGGCGATCGCGGCCGGGTTGCGGCTGCCCGACTCCTACTTCACCGGGATCGCGGCCGCCCTCGCGCACAAGCGCGACCTGCTCTCCGACGGCCTGCGGGCCGCCGGGTTCGGCGTCTTCCCCTCCGACGGCACCTACTTCGTGGTCGCGGACGCGGCGCCGCTCGGCTTCACGGACGCGGTGGAGCTGTGCCGCGCGCTGCCCGGACTGGGGGGCGTGGTCGCCGTGCCGCTCGGCGCGTTCGCGCGCGACGAGTACGCGGCGCGCACCGCATCCCTCGTCCGTTTCGCGTTCTGCAAGCGCACGGAGGTGCTGGAGGAGGCCGCCCGCCGGCTTGCCTCGATCAGAGCGGCGTGACGCGATAACGGCGCAACCGCAGGGCCGGGTTGCGCTCGCGCACTTCGCGCACCCGCGCGGAGGACACCTCGGCGACCGCCACACCGGTGGTCTCGCCGAGCCCGGCGACGGTGACGCCCATGGGGTCGACGACGGCGCTCGCGCCGACGCCGATCGCGGGCGGATGGTCGGCCGCGGCGACGTAGAGCGTGTTCTCGATGGCTCGCGCGGCGAGCAGCGTCGTCCAGTGGTGCTCCTTGAGCGGACCCCGCACCCACTCGGCGGGGACCGCCACGAGCTCGGCTCCGGCGTCCGCCAGCCGGCGCGTCACCTCGGGGAACCGCAGGTCGTAGCAGGTCTGGAGCCCGACCACGATCCCGTCGACCGCGAAGGTCTGCGGCGCGTCCAGGTCACCCGGGACCACCCACTCCGACTCCTGCGCGCCGAACGCGTCGTACAGGTGCTGCTTGCGGTAGGTCGCCACCACGTCCCCCGCCGGATCGACCGCGACGAGGGTGTTCGAGAACTTGTGCGGCACGTCGGTCTTCTCGACGAGCCCCGCCACGATCCACACGCCGTGCTCCTGCGCCGCGGCGGCCAGCGCGCCGACGAACTCGCCGTCCAGACCCTCCGCGTTACGCGCGAAGGAGGCCCCGAGCGGGTCGACGAAGTACGAGGAGTACTCGGGCAGCACCACCAGCCGCGCGCCCCGGGACGCCGCGACCGCGATCAGCCCGGACACCACGTCCCGGTTGTGGACGCGGTCCTCCCCCGGCGCGAACTGCACCACAGCGACCGCGATGGTGCGGTCGTCGATCGTCAGCTCGGCCGGACGGTCGTCGCTCACTTCGTCACCTCGGCCCGCGGGATCGCCTCGGTCACCGGCTGTGGCGTCTCGACCGGAAGCACGATGCTGATCGAGGTGCCCACGCCCTCCTCGCTGGCGATGTCGAGCCGGCCGCCGTGGGCCGTGACGATCGCCTTCGTGATGGTGAGCCCGAGACCGACGCCCGGCACCGCGTTGCGCGTGGCCGTGGAGGCGCGGAAGAACCGCTGCGAGAGCTGGCTGAGCTCCACCGCCGGGATGCCGATGCCCGTGTCGGTCACGGCGATCACGGCCTGCTCGCCATCCGGCCGCAAGGAAACGGTGACCGTTCCGCCGCGCGGCGTGAACTTGAGCGCGTTGGACACGAGGTTGTCGACCGCCTGGCCGAGCCGCACCGGGTCGCCCCGCACCTCCACGGGACGGTCCGGAACCTCGCTCACGAGGTTCACGCCGGCGTTGGCTGCCACCGGGCCCGCCGACTCGACGGACGTCGACACGACGCCTCCCAGCTCGACGTCCTTGATCTCCAGCGGGAAGCGGCCAGACTCCACCTGGGCAGTGAACAGCAGGTCGCCGACCAGGCGCAGCAGGCGGTGCGCGTTTCGCTCGGCGACGCCGAGGTACTGCAGCTGCTCCTCCGACAGGGGCGACTCGTCGTCGTCGCGCATGAGCTCCAGGTAGCCGAGGATGGAGCTGAGCGGCGTGCGCAGCTCGTGCGAGATCAGCCCGACGAACTCGTCCTTCAGGCGGGCGAACTCGCGCGCCTGCGTCATGTCGGTCGCCACGAAGATGAAGCCGACGCGGTGCCCGTTCTCGTCCAGGCGCGGGGTCGCGGCGACCTGCACGGCGACCCGCTTGCCGTCAGGACGCACGTACGTCCAGTCGCGGACATCCGCCGATCCGGCTCGCACGGTGTCCACGAGCGCGGAGAAGTCGTCGATGCTCGACACGGTCGTGAACCGCGCGTCCATCTCCTGGAGCCGCTGCTCCAGCTCCTCGTGCAGGTGGAAGTCGATCACGTGGTGCTTGCCGTCGAGCACCTGCTTCTCGGTCAGGCCGAGCATCTTCTCCGCCCCCGGGTTCCACACGTCGATGAGGCCGTCGAGGTCGGTGCCGATGACGGACTGCTCGGTGACGGCGTTCCAGATGCTCTGGATGAGGCGGTTCGCGGTCTTGAGGCGCGCCTCGTTGAGCACCAGCTCGTCCTGCGCGGTGACCGCTTGCGCCAGGAGGGCCTGCTGCTGCTCGGCTGAATCGTGCGCGGCCTTGAGCTGGAGCCGCATCCGGTGCGCGATCTCGTTGATGACGATCGCGACGATGAGGTAGATCAGCGGCGAGAAGAACGCGCGGACCACATCCCCCGGGGTGCGGGTGCCGCCGTCGACCACGAGAGGCGCGAACAGCACGATGAACGTGCCGACCGCCGCGATGAGGATGTTGACGCGCCCCTCCTCGGTCGCGATCCACACGAACGGGAGCAGGGTCAGGACGGCGAACGGCGACATGGAGGAGCCGGTGCCGAGCCTGAGCAGGGTGACCGCGAGCAGCGACAGCACGGGCACCACGACGGTCCACTCGCTGTGGAACCGTCGCCACGGGACGACGGCGGCGAGGACGGACGCAACGACCACCAGCCCGATCCCGCTCCAGAACAGCGGCACGTTCGTCACGGGCACGCCGTTCGGGATCACGGCGATGATGGCCGCGATCGCGAAGCCCACGATCGTCGGCATCTGCTTCATGAACGCCGACGGTGAGTCGATGGGGATGCGGCCCAGCCAGCGGTCGATCGTCATGCGGGCTCCCCCAGTTCGAGCATCTCGCGGATGCGGGTGGACAGCACCCGCGGGCTGAACGGCTTGACGATGAAGCTGTCCGACCGGTCGGCCACGACTCCGTGGTCGGTCAGCAGCTGCACGGACGCCGAGACCATGAGGATGAGCGTCGAGCGGGTCAGGTCGTCCGAACGGATGGCCTCCGCCACCTCGATGCCGTTGAGGCCGGGCATGGAGATGTCGAGAACGGCCAGGTCGATGTCTCCGGAGCGGACTGCATCCAGTGCCGCCTGTCCGTTGTCCACCGCGGCGACGATCTCGACGCCGGCGCGTGTGGCCGCGATCTTCATCAGGCCCCGGATGTCGTCGTCGTCGTCCGCGATGACGACGCGCTTGGCGCGGGCGTCGGCGTCAGACATGGAGGAACACCACCCGCACCACGATGATCGCCGCGCACACCAGCAACGCGATCCCGGCGTACAGCGGCAGGCGGAACTCCCAGCGCCGGTTGCGCTCCAACTCGTTCTGGATGCGCTCGCGCAGCTCGGACGACGGTTCGACGGGACTCATCGCGCTCCCTCCTGCTGCGTGGGACGCCGCTCGGCGCCCACCTGCGCGGCCGCCGCCTCCAACAGGGCGGGGACGCGGTCGTAGCGGCCGACGTCGGACGCCACGTGGCTGTCGGTGGAGGCAACGATACGCGCACCGGCGTCCAGGAGGGCGGCGATGGCGGCCGGGCCCGGGCAGGCCCACTTCTCATTGACCTCGACGATCGTGCCGGTGGCGGCTGCCGCCTCGGCCCAGGCGAGCAGGCGCTCCGGCCCCAGCTGCGCCTCGTCGAGCCCGATCTTGGGCAGGATCGAGAACCAGTGCGCCAGCTGGGCGTGCCGCGTCCGCTCCATCGCCCGGATGCTCGCCTCGATCAGGAGGTCGAGCGCGTCCTCCTCCGAGAGGCCCGCGTCGAGCCGTTCGCGTGTCGCGCGCGGAGACCACGGCCCGTCCGTTCCGGGGAACTGGTGGTCGCCGATGACGACCGCATCCACCCCACCCGGACCGACGACGAGGTCCGCGGGCGTGTCGACGGCGCCGGACGCATCCAGCAGCTTGGCCTCGACGCCCGTGAGGACGGTCAGGCCGTCGGGTACGCGCTCGGCGGCGACGGCGGCGAGGAAGTCGGGAACGTAGGTCGTGGAGGCACGGACGTGATCGGTGAGCCGGAGCGTGCGGAGCCCGGCGTCCGCGGCCGCCTGGATGTTCTCGGCGAGCGTGCTGCGGGCGTCGTCCGAGAACGTCGAGTGGACGTGGAAGTCGCCGAGCAGCAGGGCAGGAAGGCGCTCGGCCTCGGTCCTGCTCACTCCTCGGGTCCCTCCGTGTGCGCGGCGTTCTCGGAGACCAGCACGTCGGCGGGACGCAGGAAGACGTCCTCCAGGAAGCGCACGTTGGCGAGCTCCTCGAAGTCGATCGCGGAGGGCACCGGGCGTCCGAGCACGAGGTCGAGCATGAGGGATGGCATGTCGACGCCGGAGGCGATCGTCAGCGGCATGGCGCCGGGGAAACGCGGGTTGACCTCGAGCAGCGCCGGGACGCCTTCGGTGCTGTAGCGCAGCTGCACGTTGGCGACGCCGGTGAGGCCGATGGCGCGCGCGACCGCGGCGGCGGCGTCCGAGAGCTCGGGGCGGCGGACCGTGCGGCCCGCGATCGAGACGCCGGAGTCGACGCGCTCGCGCGACCGCGGCACGGCGGCGATGACCTCGCCGTCGAGACCGGCGAGCACATCCACCGAGAACTCCTCGCCGGGCAGGTTCTCCTGGATGATGATGCTCTCGTCGGTGCCGAGCTCTTCGAGGGCCGTGCGATCGGCGATGAGGCGCACGCCGCGCGAACCCGCTCCGGAGCGGGGCTTCACGATCACCGGGAAGGTCCAGTCGGCGCCGACGCCGGCCTGGTTCAGCAGCCGCGTCTCGGGGATGCGCGCCCGGCCCGCGACCCGCTGGACGAGCGCGAACTTGTCGAGGCAGGTGACCAGGGTGTCCAGGGACGGCGCGGCGAGCTTCGTGCCCACGGCCTCCAGCTCGTCACGGCGGGCGGCCAGCCCGGGCAGCTCGACGTCGACGGTGGAGAACAGCACGTCGATGCCGTCCTCGCGGCTCATGGCGATCAGCGCGTCCACGAACCCGTCGGAGCGTCCCGGCGGCACGATCCGCCGGCGGTCGTCGGAGACGAGGTAGAGGCCGCTGGCCCAGCCGTCCATGTCGGCGGCGAACACGTCCACGTCGTCCCGCGCGAGCAGCGAGCGGATCACGGCGACGCCGGCCGGGCCGCCGGCTCCTGTGACCAGGACGCGGATTCGTTCGGGGTCGGTCATTCGGCTGTCCTGTTCAGTCGGGATCCCGGATAGCGGGCGGAGGCCTCGATAGAGGAGGCGGGCACGGAGATGTCCGCGGTGTCGCGCATCACCTCCAGGGGCTCGCAGTTCTTGCCGCCGCCGAACCGCGACCAGTAGCGCGCGGTGGCGAGCACGAAGTCCGGCTCGAGGTAGGCGCGCAGCTCGGTCTGCGAGCGGAAGCAGTCGATCAGCCGCAGCTTGGTGTCGGTGAAGCCGTCGATCGGGACGAACCGGGTCGGCCGGAAGTCGATCGTGGCCGACGGGCTCTGGTAGCAGCACACGGTGCGGACGCTGCGGGTGGCGACGACCGTGGCGGCGTGGACGGCGCGGTGGTCCTGGTGCCGGTCGTGCGCCGAGTGGGTGTAGACGATGTCCGGCTGGATCTCGGCGACCACGCGCTCGATGATGCCGACGGTCGGGTCGGCGGCCGAGATCTGGGTGTCCTCCAGGTCCTCGAGGAACAGCCGGGCGCCCAGCAGCTCGGCCGACGCGAGCGATTCGTGCTGACGGTCGTCCGCGTCCCCGCCGCGGGCGCCGCGGGACATCGTCAGGATGACGACCTGGTTGCCGGCGTCGCGATGGGCCGCGAGGATGCCGCCGACACCGATCTCGACGTCGTCGGGATGGGCGCCGATCGCGAGGACGACCTGCTGCCGCTGCGCGGCGCGCTTCACGCGTCCCTCCGCGGCCAGGCGGTTGACGATCGAGACGAGCTCGGCCGAGGCCACGGGCTTGGTCAGGAACTCGTCCGCCTGGGCGCGCAGCGCGGAGACGGCGTAGTCGACCGAGACGTGGGCGGTCATGACGACGACCGGGAGGCCGGGATGCTGGCTGCGCAGCTCCTTGAGCAGGTCGATCCCAGAGATGCCGGGCATCTCGATATCGGTGATCACCAGGTCCGGCTCGAACTCGTCGATCGTCGCGAGAGCGATCGACGGATCGGTCACCGCGATCGCGACCGCGTCCGCGCGCTTCTCCAGCACGGTCTTCATGAAGAAGGCCACATCCGGGTCGTCCTCGACCACCACCACCCGGAACTTCGTCACGGCACTCGCCATCGCATCCCCTTTACTGGACACGACTCTAGTAGGACGACCGGTCCACACGAGAGGACGCGCCCGGGCGGCGTTCGCGATTTCACGCGCTTCGGAACTCGTGCTAGTGTTTTCTCTTGTGCCGCGGGGTGGAGCAGCTCGGTAGCTCGCTGGGCTCATAACCCAGAGGTCGCAGGTTCAAATCCTGTCCCCGCAACCACGAAGGCCCCCTGATCAGGGATTCTCTGATCAGGGGGCCTTTTTTGGTGCGCCTGCGTGGGCCGGGTGCGGCGTGCGGCCGGCGGGCGAAAGGGAGGATGAGCCGGCCGACACGCCGCAGAACGTTGCGAAAGGGAGGAGATGGGCCGCAGTATGTGCGCGAATACCTCCGGGACGGCTGGGCGTCAGCGGTAGAGCGGGGAACCGTCCGGGGCGGCGGGGACCGGGGTGCCGTCGACGAAAGTCGGCCACGCCAGACGGTCGGTGGGGGCCAGAGCGGCGAAGTCGGGGCGACCGTCCCGCCCAGCGGGGACCGGGCGACCGTCGAGGAGACGCGGCCAGGCCAGCTGCTGGGCGGCGGCGGGCGGGGGCGCGAACGTCGGAACCGGAGCGACGACCGGAGCGGGCGCGGGCTGCGCCGGCGCGGGAGCCGATTGTGCCACGGGCGGCGGGAATGCCGCGGCCGGCGCGGGCGCCGGTTGGGCCACGGGCGGCGGGAACGCCGCGGGCTGCGCCGGAGCGGGCTGGGCAGCCTCCGGCGCCGGGGCGGGCTGAGCGGTCTGCGGGGCCGGAGCCGGAGCTGGAGCCGCGTACGGCGCGGCTGGAACCGGCGCCGCGTAGGGCGCGTTCCCGCCCGCATACGCCGGCGGGTAGGACGGCACCGGCCCCGGCGCCGCCGCGCGCTGTCCGCGCGAGCTCACCAGCCCCCACAGCGGCACCAGCACGAAGCACACCCCGGCGACGATGCTGATGGCGCCGATGACGCGGCCGTAGTAGTCCAGATCCCAGAAGTCGTGGAAGGGCTGCGGAGCGGGCAGCGTCACCAGCACGGCGATCAGCGCGATCGCGGACAGGCCGATGATCGCGATGATGTCGGTCGCCTGCGAGCGCCAACGGTTCCACAGCAGCCGGAGCAGGTCGCCGAGCCCGATCATCGCGCGGACCCACAGCAGCGTCCCGAGCCCGATGAAGAAGGCGGCCACCATGTCGCTCCCGGTGTACGAGCCGAACCAGATCACGCCGATCCACAGCAGCAGGAGGTACGCATCCAGCGCCAGGGAGGACAGCTCGAACCAGTCCGGACGGTACCGGCCGATCACCGAGTCCACCCACACCAGCAGGGCGAACACCACCAGGGCCACGTTGGTGCTGATGACCCGGCCCAGCGTCTCGCCGCTCACCCCGAACAGCACGAAGCCGATGGACAGCAGCGCCGCCAGCACCACCACTCCGATGAGCACGCGCAGTGCCCACGCCCCGATCGCACTCGCTCCCCTGCCAGCAGCCACGCGCCGCGTCCTTCCCCTCGATAGGCGGGAGCGATCGCCCCCGGCGGTCACGCTACCGGAAATCGCGGTCCGGACACCGGTTGCGGAAACATCGGTCGCAGCGGCCCATTCGCTAGGGTCGTGCTGACGACACGCGAGCAGCAGAGGAGCGGCGGTGATGGAGGACCACGGCAAGGCGACCCAGGCCGCCGTCCGCGAGCGCAACCTGACCACGGCGCTGCAGCTCGTCCTCTCCGGGAACGGGACCGCGACCCGCGCCGGCATCGCCCGCCGCACGGGCCTCACCAGTGCGACCGTGTCCTCGCTCCTCGCCGGACTCATCGCCGACGGACTGGTGATCGAGGGGCAGCTCGCCGAGAGCACCGGAGGCAAGCGCGCGACCACGCTGCGGGTCGCCGCCGAGAACCACATGCTGATCGCGCTGATCGTGCAGCCGGGCCTGGTGCGCGGGGCCGTGCTCGACCTGCTCGGACGCGAGATCGCGACGGTGTCGCAGCGCCCGGCCACGCCCGGCTCGTTGGAGGACGTCCGCGCGGTCGTCCGCAAGCTCGTCGGCGCGACGTCGGCCCGGATCGTGGCCGTCGGCGTGCAGGTGCCCGGCATCGCCGATGGTCCGCTGATCCGCGAATCGGTGCAGCTCGGCTGGACGGATGTGGACCTCGCGCGCGAGCTCTCCGGCATCGTGGACGCGCCGATCCACCTCATCAACGACGCGGACGCCGAGGCGATCGCCGAGTCCACCGCGTCCGACGACCCCGGCGCCGACGACTTCGGGGCCAGCCAGCTGTTCGTCTCTCTGAGCACGGGGGTCGGCGCGGCCGTCATCCTGGACGGCGAGGTGGTCGCCGGGGCGTCGCACCGGGCGGGCGAGATCGGGCACGTCCCCGTGCTGTTCGGCGCGGAGGCGCCGGTGTGCGCGTGCGGCAACCGCGGCTGCCTCGAGGAGGTGGTGTCGGTGACCAGCCTGCTGGGCCTCCCCCATGGCACCGACCTGGAGGCCCTGGACCTGGCCGCACTGGCGGCCACCCCGGAGTCGCGGCAGCGGATCGCCGACGGCGCCCGCGTGCTCGCACGGGCTCTGCTGCTGGTCGGCGCCGCCCTCGACGTGCCGACCATCGTGCTCGGCGGCGCCGCGCCGAAGCTCGGGCCCGAGTTCATCGGTCATCTCCGCGCCGAGGCCGCCCGCCACCCCGTGAAGGCGGCGATGCCGCTCGGCTTCCGGTACGCCCGCGTCGCGCAGGAGCAGCCGTATCGCGGAGCCGCCCAGCACGCGCTCCGCTCCACCCTCGGCGTCACCTGGGCGAGCTAGCCTGCCCGCTCAGGCGGTCGTGAGGAGCGCGAGGAGGGCGGCGCCGTGGGCGCGGTCGTGGCCGAAGGTCGCGATGTCGGCGTAGGACGGCTCGGGGTGCGAGCCCATGTCGACCACCAGGACGCTGCGGCAGGTCGCGCGCACCGCATCCACCACCCGGCGCGCCCAGCGGTTCGCGGCGTTGTCGGCGCCGACCACGACGACCGGCGTCGCGGTGGCGAGCACCAGCTCCGGGTCGTCGCCGGGGCCCACCATGACGACCGGGTTGCCGCTCCAGCGGGACGCTGCAGCGCTCCCCGGCTCGGCCCACGCCTCCCCTAGCGTGTACCAGCGCGGGACGCCGAGCGCGTCGTTGTCGACGGTCGCCAGCCGCACCACGGTGCAGCGGCCCTGGAACCGCGCCAAGCCCTCGCGCACACCCGGCGCGAACCGGAACGGCACGAGGGTCGTCGCGCGCGCCTCCGGCTCCACGACCAGGGTCATCAGGACACCCCCAGCTGCGCAGACAGCACCATGACCACGCAGCCGCGCAGCACGATGTCGCGACCCAGACTCGTCATGCGGATGGCGACACCCGAGTGGAAGCCGGCCATCGTGCGATTGCGCAGGGTCTCCCCGACCGCGTCGAGCAGGACGCCGTCGATCAGCTCCTCCGGACCGCTCAGCACGACCTCGGACAGGTTCAGGGCGCCGACGATCGGGGCGAGGGCGACGCCGAGACGCTGCCCGGCCTCCCGGAGCACCGGAGCGACGGGCTCACCCGCGGCCTCCGCGGCGGCCACGCGCGACCCCAGCCGCGGGACGGCGAGCCACGCCTCGAGGCAGCGCTCGCGATCGTACGGCGCCTCCGGGCCGTCGTCGGTTCCGACCATGACCTGGCCGATCTCGCCCGCGGCGAAGCGGCTGCCGAAGACGAGCGCGCCGGCCACCAGCAGACCCGAGCCGACACCGTGGCCGACCTTGACGAGCATCATGTCGCCCTGGGCGTCGGCGAAACCGTGCTCGGCGAGCACGGCGACGTTCGCGTCGTTGGCGACGAACACCGGCAGGCCGGTCCGCTCGGCGACGCGGCGCTGCAGCGGCTCATCCACCCAGCCGAGATTCGGGGCGGCGGCGACGGTGCCCTCCGCATCCACGATGCCGGGCGAGCCGATGCCGATGCCGAGCACCGGCGCCGTCGTGGCGGCGACGAGACGATCGACGAGGGTGAGGACCTTCGAGGTCGCCTCCTCGCCGCGGCTGCCGGCCAGCTCCACCTCGACCGTGCTCAGGATGCGGCCGTCCATGTCGAGCACCGCGCCGCGGAACACCGCGTGCTCGCTGAGGTCCACGCCGATGATCTGCGTCGCGCCGCGGTTCACGTCGAGCAGGACGGCGGGCTTGCCGGGCCGGGCGTCGTCGCGCTGGCCGAGCTCGACCACCAGTCCCTCGGCGATGAGCTCCCCGACCAGATCGGAGATGGTGACCCGGGTGAGGCCGGTCGTGCGGGCCAGGTCGGCGCGGGAGACGCGTCCCGACCGGTAAAGCGACTGCAGCACCAGGGAGCGGTTGTGACCGCGGGCGTGCTCCGGCAGCACCTTGGTGCGCGGGCGCAACGCTCGCCCCGGGATGAGTCCGCGGTCGGGTTGACGCGTGCCCTGGTCGATCACCATGTTTGTTAGTAAAGCTGACAATCAAAGTCCTGGCAACCATTTCGGCCGACTTTTCTGCGCGTGCCGAACACCATGGGCGACTTCCGACGGTCGCCGAACATAGCGAAACGGCCCGTGCGGGATGCACGGGCCGTTTCGACAGAGCCGGACCTACTTGGCTGCGGGCTGCCCCTCGGCCGCCACGGCGTCGGAGATCGCCTGCTGCAGGCGCTTCTGCGCCTCGCCGTAGGCGCTCCAGTCGCCGGCCTTCAGCGCTGCCTGACTGTCGGAGAGGGCCTGGTTCGCGCGCTGCAGAGCCTCCTGCAGGGCAGTGTTCGACCCGGCCGAGCTGCTGCCGCCGCTGGAGCCTCCCCCACTGGTCTGGCCGCCGCCGGACTGTCCGCCGGTGCTCCCGCCCGTGGTCGGGACGTTGTTGTCGCCCGCGGTCGCGCCCGAGTCGCCGCCGAAGAGCGCATCCAGCGCCTGGTCGAGCGTGTCCTCGAACTCGATCTTGTCGCCGAAGGCGACGAGCACCTTCTGCAGCAGCGGGTAGCTGGTCTCGCCCGACGACCGGACGTAGACCGGCTGCACGTACAGGAGGCCGCCGCCGACCGGAACGGTCAGCAGGTTGCCGTTGATGACCTCCGATTTACCCTGTCTCAGCAGGTTCAGCTGCTGGGAGACGGTCGGATCGGAGTCGAACTGGTTCTGCATCTGGCCGGGGCCCGGGATGGTGTCGCTCGACGGCAGCTGCAGGAGCCTGAGCTTGCCGTAGCCGGACGACACCGTGCCCTTGGTGCTGCCGGCGTCCGCATCCACCGCGAGGTAGCCCTTGAGCACCGATCGGCTGGACTCGCTCGTTCCGGCCGGGATGAAGGTCGAGTACAGCGAGAACGCGGGGTTCTCCTGGCCCGGCATCTTCATCGTCAGGTAGTAGGGCGGCTGGAGGGCCGGGTTGCTCGACGGCGAGGTCGGGTCGTTCGGCGTGGTCCAGGCGTCCTCACGCGAGTAGAAGGAGCCGGCGTCGTCGACGTGGTACTGGCCGAGCACCGAACGCTGCACCTTGAACAGGTCGGACGGGTAGCGTACGTGACTCATCAGCGCGGCGCTCATGTCGCTCACCGGCTTGACCGTGGTCGGGAAGACCTTCTCCCAGGTCTTCAGCACCGGGTCCGTGGTGTCCCACGCGTAGAGCGTCACCGAGCCGTCGTACGCGTCGACCGTCGCCTTCACCGAGTTGCGGATGTAGTTGATGTCGTCGAAGGCGTACGCGGGCTTCGGGGTGTCCTTGTCCGCGGTCGCCTCACTCAGGCTTCCGACGTGCGAGTACGGGAACTGGTCGCTCGTGGTGTAGCCGTCGATGATCCACTTGACCCGCCCGTCCACGACCGCGGGGTACGCCTGCGAGTCGAGCGTGAGGTACGGCGCGACCTTCTGGACGCGCTTGATCGGGTCGCGGTCGTAGAGGATCTGCGAGTTGCTGTTGACAGCGTCGGACAGCACGATCTGCTCGTCCTGGAACTTCAGCGCGTAGACCAGCCGCTTGAAGATGTTGTCGAGCTTCGGGCCGCCGTTGCCGCTGAACGTCGTGTACGTCTGCTGCGCGCCGTCCGAACCGCCCGGGTAGTCGAGCTCGACCGCCTTGCTGTCCTTCGGGGCGCCGACGATGGAGTACGTCGGCGACTGCTCGCCGAAGTAGATGCGCGGCTGGTACTCCCCCAGCGTCCCGGTGGTCGGGATGCCGGACTCCATGAAGACCGGCTGTCCGTCGGGCGAGCGCTGGTTGCCGTACGCGGCGACGAGCCCGTAGCCGTGCGTGTAGACGATGGTGTCGTTGAACCAGTTGCGCGCACTGCCGAGACCGGACTGCTGCAGCTCGCGGACGGCGACCACCGCGTCCTGCTGCGTGCCGTTCAGCTCGTAGCGGTCGACGTTCAGCTTCTCGGGGAACGCGTAGTACTGCCGGAACTGCTGCAGCTGCCGGAACGATGGGGACACCACGGCCGGGTCCAGGATGCGGATCTGCGCGGTGGTCTGCGCGTCCTGCCGGAGGGCGCCCTGCTCGGCGGTCGTCTTGGCGTTGTACGGGATGGTCTCGATGTCGGTGAGGCCGTACGCCTCGCGCGTCGAGTCGATGCCGCGCTGCACGTACGGCGTCTCGAGGGTTTTCTGGCTGGGGTCGACCTGGAACCGCTGCATCACCCACGGCACGATCGCGCCGGCGACGAGCGCCGCGACGATCAGCAGCGCGGTGCCGACGATCGGGAACCGCCAGCGGCCGATGAACGCCGTCAGCACGAACAGCAGGGCGACGAGGATGGCGGCCCCGGCCAGGATGGCGCGGCCCGGGATGGTCGCGTTCACATCCGTGTACGCCGCGCCGTTGATCATGTCGTTGACGTTGGAATCGGTGACCGTCGCATAGCGGTCGAGCCAGATGCTGATGCCCTGCAGCAGCAGGTAGAGCGCGGCGATGACCGAGATCTGGACGCGCGCGGCCCGGGAGATGCGCACCTCGCGGCCGCTCACGCGGATCGACCCGTAAAGGTAGCTGGTGGCGAGCGTCGCAAGCAGCGAGATCAGCACGACCGCCGAGGCGAAGCCGACGGCGCTGCGGTAGAACGGCAGCGCGAACAGGTAGAACCCGATGTCGAGGTGGAACAGCGGGTCGGTCTTGCCGTACGCCGTGCCGTTCAGCCACATGGCCGCGGTCTGCCAGCGGCTCGCCGCCGAGACGCCGGCGAAGATGCCGAAGACGATCGGGATGCCGTACATCGCCAGGCGGCGCAGCGGCTCGATGACCTGCTGGTAGCGGTCGAGCTGCGAGTTGAGCTTGGCGTAGACGGGACGCAGGCGGTAGGCCAGCTGGATCGACAGCCAGAGCGGCAGCGCCATCCCGAAGAAGCCGATGAAGAACATCGCGATGCCCGCGAACCACTGGGTGGTCAGGACGTTGAGGTAGCCGAGCTGGTTGTACCAGAGGATGTCGGCGTACAGTCCCGCGAAGACGAAGAACAGGATCACGACCGCGACGATCGCCCCGAGGGTGATCCAGATCGCCGCGCGCCGGCGGCCTGCGGGTCGAACTGCAGCTGTTGAACTCACGTATGGCCTTCTTGGTCTCGCGTGGCGGGGGTGAGAACCATCCTAGGCAGTGGACGCTGCGAGATTGCTGCGGCCCGGCGGTGATCAGCCTGCGGGGCAGGTGGGAAGATCCGCCGTGCTGGATCCGTCCCGCACCGCCTGCAGCACCTTCAGCGAATCGGACAGCGTCTTCACCGCGAACACCTTCAGCCCGGCCGGGATGTGGCCGGTGACCTCGTCGCAGTTCGACGCCGGTGCGAGGAAGTAGGCGGCCTTACCGGTGTCGCGAGCGGCGTACATCTTCTGACGGATGCCGCCGATCGGGCCGATCTGGCCGGTGTTGTCGATCGTGCCGGTGCCTGCGACGCGCTTGCCGCCGTTCAGCGACTCCGGGGTGAGCTTGTCCATGATGCCGAGGGCGAACATCTGGCCGGCGCTCGGACCGCCCACGTTGTTCAGCTGGATCTTGACGTCGAACGGGAAGGTGTAGTCCATCCCGGCGCCGATCCCGAGCACGACCTGGCCCTGCGACTCGGTCGGGGTGATGGACACGGTCGATGCGGCGCCGTCGCGCAGGATGCCGAGTTCGGCGGCCTTGCCGGTCCCGTTTGCCTTGACCGCGTCCCGGAGCTCCTGGACGCTCGAGATCTTCTCGCCGTTGACGGACGTGATCTCGTCGCCGACCTTCAGCGCCTCGGCCGCCGGGGTGCCCTTGATCAGCTGCTTCACCGCCACGTTCTCGGGGAAGGTGTAGCCGAGCTGGTTCAGCGCGGCCGCGATCGCATCCTGCTGCGAGTCGACCATGAGCGCCGCGTTCTCGGCGTTCGACTGCTCTGTCGTGGTCCCGGGCGGGAAGACGGTGTCGAGCGGCAGCACCGCCTTGCTCGGCTGGAACCAGGCGGACGCGATCTCGAACCAGGTCGGACGCTGGTCCGGGTTGCCGACGACCGAGACGGTCAGCAGGTCGAGCGAGCCGGACGTCGGATACGTCTTCTTGTCCGGGATGGTGATGAGCTGCTTGGCGTCCCCGCTCGGCGGCGCCCCCACCTGCTGGTCGGTGCCGAGGGTGTTGAAGACCGGACCCGGCTGCTCGATGACGAAGGGAGCGGGAACGAGGGCGAGGACCAGGGCGAGCAGGACGGCGACGCCGATCGCGATCCATCCGGCGATGACGCGTCGCGGCGGGGCGACCCTGACCGGCTCACCGGCCGCCGGCGGCTGGCGCTCGTCGTCGAACAGGGTCACGGGGCGGGTCCTCTCGATCGGTGTTCGCCACAGGCGCACGGTCCGAAGGCGAGCTTAGGCCAATTCTCACCCGACACCCCGGCGCCAGCGGCTAGCGTAGATCACGAGCCTGAAGCCGCGCCGACGGCCTTCCCGACGGCCGGCTCGCATCGAGAAGAGGGACGCTGACCATGGCCGACGATCGGAACGACGACCGGGACCCGGATCGCGACGACGACGAGTTCCGCGACATGCTGAGCCAGTTCCTCTCGGGGAACGGCGCGTCGATCGACCCGAGCCGGCTGGCCGGCGCCGCGGGTCTCCCGAACGACCCGGCGAGCATCCAGGCGCTCCTCGGGCAGCTGCAGAACGCGCTGATGAACCCGGGCGGCGGCATCAACTGGGACATCGCCGCGCAGCAGGCGCGGCAGCTCGCGTCCGACGGAGCACACGCGGTCACCCCCGCGGAGCGCGCGACGCTCGACCAGGCCTTCCACGTCGCCTCGCTCTGGCTCGACCAGGCCACCGGCGTAGCCGGTCTCAGCGCGACCCCGGAGCTCATCGGCCGCGCCGAGTGGGCCCGGCAGACGATGCCGCTGTGGACCCAGCTCGCCGAGCCCGTCGCCCTCAGCATCTCGGATGCGCTGACCCGGGTGCTCTCGGAGCAGGCGCCGGAGGAGATGCAGGCGCTGCTGCAGAACGCCGGCCAGGTGATGCGCTCCATCGGCGGCGCCCTGTTCGCGATGCAGCTCGGCCAGGTGGTCGGGCAGCTCTCGAAGGAGGTCGTCTCGGGCGGCGACATCGGCATCCCGCTGCTGCCCGAGGGCCAGGCCGCGCTCATCCCGCAGAACGTCGCGGAGTTCGGCGACGGGCTCGACATCCCCGAGGACCAGATCCAGCTGTACCTCGCGGTGCGCGAGCTGGCCCACGCCCGGCTGTTCCGCCACGCCAAGTGGCTGCGGCTGCAGCTCATCACGCAGATCACCGCCTTCGCCAAGGGCATCACCATCGACACCGACGCCCTCGAGTCGCTGGCCGAGAACTTCGACCCGTCGAACCCGGAGGAGCTGCGCGAGGCCATGGTCAGCGGGCGGCTCATCCCGCCGCGCACCGAGGAGCAGCAGGAAGCGCTCGGCCGGCTCGAGACCGTGCTCGCGCTGATCGAGGGCTGGGTGGACGTGGTGACCGCGAACGCGACCCGGCTCCTGCCGCGGGCGGACGCGATCGCCGAAACCGTGCGGCGCCGCCGGGCGTCGGGCGGACCGGCCGAGTCGGCGTTCTCGACCCTGGTCGGTCTCGAGCTGCGCCCGCGCCGGCTGCGCGAGGCGGCCGCCATGTGGCGTGCCGTATCGGACGCCGTCGGCATGGACGCCCGCGACGACCTCTGGTCGCACCCGGACCTCCTCCCCCAGTCCTCCGACCTCGACGACCCGTCGGCACTGGTCGCCCGGCTGACCGCGGCGGCCACCGGTCAGGCGCCCGAGCAGGACGCCCTCGACCAGGCGATCGAAGACCTGCTGCGCGACGACCGGGACCGCCCGACCGAGGGCTGAGACCGTCCCCACCCTGTGGAGGGTGCGCGTCCGGAAATCGGGTCTGTGGACAACCGCTGATCGGCGTGCGCGCTCCGGCAGGCTGGCGGAATGGTCTACGCACTCGATCCCCGTCTCCCCCGCGTCTGGCGCACACCCGACAGCATCCAATTCGGCGTGGAGTCGCCCGTCCTGGTGCTGGAGGGGGTGAGTCCGGCCGAGGAGCGGATGCTGGCCGCGCTGGCGACCGGAGTCACCGCCGAGGGGCTTCGGGTCGTCGCGGAGAGGGCGCGGGCGTCGCCGGATGAGACGGAGGCGCTGCTGGAGCGGGTGCGGGCGGTGCTCGTGGGGCCGCGGCGTCGCGCGCCCGTGCCGCCGATGCGGGTGGTGGTCGATGGCGGCGGCGAGACGGCGGCGGTGCTCGGGCGGATGCTGAGCGCGGCGGGGGTGGAGGTCGGATCGGGGGCGCCGTGGCGGCGGTGGTCCGAGACGGCCGATGCGGCGGTCGCGGCCGGTGCGGCCGGCGCGGCCGGTGCGGCCGGCGCGGCCGGTGCGGCCGGCGCGGCCAGTGGCGTGGATGGCGTGGCGGATGCGGTGGTGATCGTCGCGTCGTATGCCGTCGAGCCGCAGCGTCATGCGCGCTGGCTGCGGCGGGATGTGCCGCACCTGCCGATCGTGTACGGGGACGGCGGGGTCACGGTGGGGCCTCTCGTGCGTCCGGGTCGTGGTCCGTGCCTGCGCTGCATCGACCTCCACCGGACCGACGCCGACCCGGCGTGGCCGGCCATGGCGACGCAGCTGCACACGCGCGATCCGGTCGGCGAGACCGCGGTCGCGGCGGCCGCCGCGGCGGCGCGCGCGGCGGCGGTGCTGCTGGCCGAGCTCGGAGAGCGGAAGGCCGACGGTGTGGGTGTGCGGAGCGCGCGGCCGGGGGTGGGAGCGAAATCCGGAGTGAGCGCGCAGAGCGCCCAGCTGGCGGTCGGGGCCGTGGAGTGGGTCAGCCGCGCGTGGGAGCCTCACCCCGAGTGCGGGTGCCTGGGGTTGCCGCCGTGACGTCGGCGGGGCGGTGGGAGTCGCGGGCTGCTGTGGCTTCGCGGCCCGCCGTGACGTCGCCGGGAGGTGCGGCGGCGGGGCGGGCGGCGGGCGGGCGCAGCTCGGCGAGGAAGCGCGAGGGCTGGCGGAGGCTCGGGCGGCCGGGCTGGTTGCTGCGCTCCGACCAGCTGAGGCGCAGGCGGCGGCGGGCTCTGGTGATGCCGACGTAGAGGAGGCGGCGTTCCTCGTCGATCTGCTCGAACGTCGTGGCGTAGCTGATCGGCACCAGGCCCTCGCTGAGGCCGACGAGGTAGACCGACGGCCACTCGAGGCCCTTCGCGGCGTGCAGGGTGGCGAGCGTGACGGCCGACATCGTCGGCTCGTGCTGGCCCGCCTGGCGCGCCCGCAGCTCGTCGGTGAAGCCGCGCAGCGTCTGCCCGGGCGGCTGCTCGTCGACGAGGCCCATGATCGCGTTCAGCGACTCCCAGCGCTCGCGCACGGCACCGCGCGCCTCCGGGGGTTCGACCGACCAGCCGAGCGAGCGCAGCACGTCGCTCACCGACTTGAACAGCGGGTCCTGGGTCGCCACGAGGCTCGCGGCGCGCAGGGACATGACCGCCTGGCGCACCTCGGGCAGGTCGAAGAAGCGCTTCGCCCCGCGGATCTGGTAGCTGATACCGAGGTCGCCGAGCGCCTGCTCGAGCGCCGCGGCCTGAACGTTGACGCGGTAGAGGACGGCGATGTGCTCCGGGCGCGCGCCCGCGGCGAGCTCGGCGGCGATCTGGCCGGCGACGGCGCGCGCCTCGGCACGGTCGTCCTCGAAGCCGACGGGAGCGGGCACCGGATCCGCCTCGCGGGCCCCGTCCCCGGCCCCGGGCCCGGCCCCGGCCAGCTCCGCCGGTCGCAGGGTGAGCGCGCCCGACCGGCCGCGCATCAGGCGATTGGCCGTGTCGATGATCGGCGGCGTCGAGCGGTAGTTCTGCTCCAGCCGGACGACGGTGGCTCCCGGATGCTCGTGCTCGAACCCGAGGAGGTAGTCGCTGCGCGCACCGGCGAACGAGTAGATGGTCTGGCTCGCATCACCGACCACGCAGAGGTCGTTGCGCGTCCCGAGCCACAGCGACAGCAGGTCGTGCTGGAGCGGCGACACGTCCTGGTACTCGTCGACGACGAAGAACCGGTACTGCTCGCGCACCTGCATGGCGACCGCGGGCTCGCTCTCGATCATCCCGGCGCAGGCGAGCAGAACATCCTCGAAGTCGATCTGCTTGCGCTCGTCCTTCAGGTCCTCGTAGCGCTGCAGCAGATCGGCCACCTGCTCCGCGGACAGCGTCCCCGGCGTCGGCCGCCCCGCCGCGGTGTACTGGTCGATGCCGAGGCCGGAGACCTTGCGCCACTCGATCTCGGCGGCCACATCGCGCAGGGTGGCGGTGTCCACCTTCAGCTTCAGCGTCTCGGCGGCGTGGCCCAGGATGCGGCCCTTGCCGTCGAGCACGGACGGCAGCTGCCCTCCGACGACCTGCGGCCAGAAGTAGTTGAGCTGGGCGAGCGCCGCGGAGTGGAAGGTCCGCGCCGAGACGCCGCCCGCCCCGAGCTGGCGCAGACGACCGCGCAGCTCGGCCGCGGCCCGGTTCGTGAAGGTCAGCGCCATGACCCGGTTCGGCGCGTAGGCGCCCGACGCGACCCCGTACGCGATGCGGTGCGTGATCGCCCGCGTCTTGCCGGTGCCCGCGCCGGCCAGGATGCACACCGGGCCGACCAGCGCCTCCGCGGCCACCCGCTGCTGCGCGTCCAGCCCGGCGAGCAGCGCGTCCGGCGCGGCGGCGGACTCCACGGCGCTCACGCGGCCGGCGGCTCGTCGAGCGGGCCGCCGTACCAGTCCTCGATGAGGGCGCGGGCGATCGACGAGCGTCCGGGGAGGATGATCTGGTCTCGCGCCTCCCACAGCTCGTCGCGGCTGAACCAGCGCACGTCGAGGATCTCCTCGCCGTCCGGGTCGAGCGCCGACGCGGCCTGGTCGTCGGCGAGCCGTGCGGTCATCCCGACCATGACGGACGCGGGGAACGGCCACGGCTGCGACCCCTTGTACCGCGCATCCACCACGCGGACGCCGGCCTCCTCGAAGATCTCGCGCTCGACCGCGGCCTCGAACGACTCCCCCGGCTCGACGAAACCGGCGAGCAGCGAATAGCGGGAGTGCTCCCACATGGCGTTCGAGCCGAGGAGCAGGCGGTCGTCGGCGTCGAGCACGGTCACGATCACCGCCGGGTCGGTGCGCGGGAACACCTCGGACTGGTCCTCGAGACAGCGGCGCACCCATCCCGCCTGCTCGACCACGGTCGGCGACCCGCAGCGCGGGCAGTGCGTGTGCGACGCGTGCCAGTTGGCCATGGCCAGCGCCTCGGTGAACAGGCCGGCGTCGCGGTCGCTGAGCGCGGTCGCGACGGTGCGGAGGTTCCCCCAGCGCGACTCGTCCGGCTCCAGCTCCTGCGCGGCCGCATCGGTCAGCACCTCCAGGACGACCGCGGTCCCGACAGGCTCGGTGTCGGTCCCGACGGTGGTCCGGCCGAGGTAGACCCGGATGAGGGCGGAGGTGACCCGTTCCACCGGGAGCAGGTCGAGGGCCGCGGGTCCCGCATCCGGAGCCGACCAGCCGTCCGCAGCGGGGGTGGCGGCCTCCACGCTCTCGGCCGTCAGCAGCGCGCGGCCCTTCCACAGCGGCAGCACGCGCGTGGCCGGCTCGCGCCACAGCTCGTCGAACAGCGCCGGGCGCGAGCGCGCGGCGTGGTCGCGGTCGGTCGCGTGACGCGACAGCGGCAGCGCCGCGAGGGGAAGGGAGGAGGTGGGGGCGGACGACATCGAGGTCCTTTCGGGGCGTGGCGGAGGCCGAACGCAGGTGAGGCCCGTTTAGCCTAGGTGCATGGCCAGATCCCACTTCACTCTAGCCGCGCTGGCCACCTCGGCCGTCCCCGCCCTCGACGTCTCCGGGGCCCGCAGTCACAGCGCCGGCGGGTCCGGCGACTTCGACTCCGCGCTGCTGAGCACGAGGGAAGGCCGGACCGTCATCGTCCGCGTCCCCACCACGCAGGTCGCCGAGACGGAGCAGAGCGCCGACCTCGTGGCCCTGCGCGCGCTGACCACCGGCATCCGCAGCCGTCTGCCGTTCGATGTGCCGCAGTACCTCGGCCAGGCACCGGTCGGCGGGACGCGCGCCGTCGTCTACGAATACCTTCCCGGTCGACACATCTCGGTCGAGGACGTTCCGCCGGGCGACGGGCTCGCCGGCTCCATCGGACACGCGATCGCGGCCATCCACGCCCTCCCGACCGCCTTCGTCGGCGAGGCGGGACTCCCCGTGATGTCGGCCGCCGAGTGCCTGACCGCGGCCAACTCGGTGATCGAATCGGCCGCCTCCACGGGCCTGCTGCCGACCGCGCTGCGCGACCGCTGGCGCGACGCCGCCGCCGACCACTCGATCTGGCAGTTCCAGCCGACCGTCATCAACGGGTCGCTCACCGCCGAGTCCTTCCTCGTCGAGGACGACTCGGTCTCCGCGGTTCTCGGATGGTCCGCGCTCCGCGTCGGCGACCCGGCGCGCGACCTGCACTGGCTGCTCGCGATGAACCCGGAGGCGACCGACGGCGCGCTCGGCGCGTACGCCTCCACCCGCCAGGTGGCGACCGACCGGCAGTTCACCCAGCGCGCCATGCTGTACGCGGAGCTGGAGGTGGCCCGCTGGCTGCTGCACGGCCGCGAGGTGCGCGACCAGTCCATCGTGGACGACGCCGTCGAAATGCTCGACGGGCTGGTGGATCGGGTGCACAGCAACTCGATGAACCCGCTGTCGACCGCGACCGGCCCCATCATGGCCGTGACCGACGTCGAGGCGATGCTCGACCGCACGCCGGGCGACCGCGCCGAGGGCTACCGCCGCTCGGGTGGGATGAAGCCGGTGGCCGACGACCAGAGCGACGTCAGCTCCTCCTCCGCGTAAAGCCGCTCGGGCCGCACCACGCGGTCGTCGGCGACGAAGTAGAAAACGGCGTCGATCCGCTCCGGGTCGATGCCCGCGTAGCGGGCGAACGCCAGCCGGTACAGCGCGAGCTGCAGCTGCTTGCGTTCGAGGTCGTCCGCGTCGCGCGGCGCCTTGCCGGTCTTCCAGTCCACGATCTGGTAGTCGTGTACGCCGTCCTCGGCGCGGTACACCGCATCCAGCTTGCAGACGACGACCTGACCGGCGAGCGTGATGTGGATCTCGAGCTCGACCTCCTCCGGTGCCCGGCCGGCCCACTCGCTCCGCTCGAACGTGGCCGTGAGATCGGCGAAGCGCTCTGCTTCGAGCATGTCGCCGGCCAGGTCGAGCTCGGCGCTGGAGGCGTCGAGCTCGTCGGCGGAGCCGGCGACCGTGCCGAACCGCTCCTCCACCCAGGTGTGGAACAGCGTGCCGAGGCGGGTCTGCCGGTAGGGGCGCTCCGGCATCGGCCGCCGAAGTCCCGCCGCAACGGACGCGGGATCGCTGACGTAGTCCTTGAACCGCGACGCCGGGATGCGCGCCGGGAGCTCGACCAGTTCGGCCTCCTCGTCGCGCCGTGCCCGCTCGGCGAGCAGCAGGTCGAGGTCGCGGGCGTACACGCCGCCGTCGCCCGGGCCGAGGTCCCGGGCGCGACGCACAGCCTCCGCGGCGGCCTCCACCCGGCTGCGGCGCGCGCCCAGCGGCTCCAGCGGCCAGGTGACCGTCGACGAGGTCAGCGCGAGCGGGTTCTCGTCGGGCTCGTCGCAGTCGGGGAACGCGTCCTCGGGCAGCAGCCCGGCCGCCTGCAGTTCGAGCAGGTACGAGCCGGGGCCGCGCGGCTTCGTCTGGGTGGACCAGTAGGACCCGGTCAGCAGCAGCCGGCGCCGCGCGCGGGTGACCGCGACGTAGATGAGGCGGCGCTGCTCGTCGAGGTGGCGCGCGACGTTCTCGTCCTCGAACGCGGCGATGGACTCGTGCACGTCCTTCTGCGTCTCGGCCGTGCGCCAGGCGATCACCGGAAGCTCGGCGGAGTCGCCGCGGAACTCGTTCGGCAGCTGGCCGAACGCGAGCCAGCCCTTGCGGCTCTGCGGGGGCCCGGGCAGCTCGCCGTCGACCAGCCGCGGCACCGCGACGACGTCCCACTCCAGGCCCTTCGCACCGTGGATGGTGAGGATCTGGACCGTGCCGGGCTCCGCATCCTCGCTGCGCGGCGCGAGGTTGTCGCGCTGCTCGGCCTCGGCGAGCCACGAGAGGAAGGAGCCGAGCGTCGCCTGATCGTCGGCGGCGAGGTACGAGGCGACCTGCTCGGCGAAGGCGTCGAGGCTGGCCTGGCCGAGCTGGGCGGTCTCGTTGGCGGCGACCTCGATGTCGAGCAGCAGCTCCTGCTGCACCAGGGTGACGAGGTCGAGCAGGTCGAGGCCGACCCGCGAGCGCAGGTGGTCGAGACGGCGCCCCGCGTCGCGCATCCGCTCCAGTCCGGCGGCGCTGAAGCCCTCGAGGCGTCCGTGACCGTCGGGGGCCTCGAGCACGAAGTCGAGCGCGTCGACCAGCGAGGCGCCCTCCTCCCCCGCGACCGAGCGGCGCAGGCGGTCGCGCAGCTCCGGGTCGAGCCGCTGGTGACGGTGGTCGCGCTCGGCGAGCCAGGAGGCGACGTCGCGCAGGGCGGCGATGTCCTTCGGCCCGACGCGCCACTTCGCGCCGGTCAGCAGGCGGATCAGCTCCGCCCCGGCGGTCGGATCGTGCATCACCCGCAGGGCGCTGACCAGGTCGGCGATCACCGGCTGCTCCAGCAGGCCGCCGAGACCGAGCACGTGGTACGGGATGCCGTGGCGCGCGAGCGCGGTGGTGAACACGTCGATCTTCTTGAGCGAGCGGCACAGCAGCGCCGCGCTCGGTGGCGCGCCGTCGGCGTCGTGCTCGCGCATCCGCTCGCCCAGCCAGGTCGCGACGGTCTCGGCCTCGTCGGCCACGGTCTGCTCGAACGCCGCGGTCAGCTCGCCCGCGGCGGCCCCTGGACGCGGCTGCAGCTGCTCGACATGCACCGGCGACGCCGCGGTCAGGGGCGCCACCAGCACGTTGGCCGCGTCGAGCACACGCGTCGGGTTGCGCCAGCTCGTGCTGAGGGCGTACTCGTCGGCCGCGCCATCGGTGCCGGGACGCTCGCCCGTGAAGTCGGCGGAGAACCGGCCGAGGTTGGCCGCGCTCGCGCCGCGCCAGCCGTAGATGGACTGGTGCGGGTCGCCCACCGCCATGACCGGCTGGCCGCCGAACAGACGCGACAGCAGGCGCGTCTGCACGACGGAGGTGTCCTGGTACTCGTCGAGGAGGACGACGCGGTACCGGCGGCGGTAGTCGGCCACCACCTCCGGCACCCGCTCGCACACGGCGAGGGCCAGCGCGACCTGGTCGGAGTACTCCACGAATCCGCGGCGCCGCTTCTCGTCGGCGAAGGCGCGAGCGAGGTCCAGCAGCGGCGGGAGCGACCCGACCGCCTCGACCGCCGACCGCACCGAGGCGTACAGCTCCTTGACCCGGCCGTTGCCGGTGGGGAGCTCGGCGACCCGGCCGAAACGCTCCACCATGCGCTCGACCTCGTCGGCGTCGGCGACGTTCTCGCTGAGCGCGCGGCTGAGCCCGACGACGGCGCTGGTGACCGCCTCCACCCCCTTGTCGAGCTCGACCAGGCGGTCGTCGGTGCTCGTCACCACGAGCCGGCGCGCCAGCTGCCAGGCGGACGCCTCGCTCAGCACCGCGGACTCCGGCTCGCGCCCGATCAGCAGCGCGTTCTCGCGGAAGATCGCGTTCGCGAACGCGTTGTACGTCGCCACCTCCGGCGCCTCGAACGGGTCGAACTCGACATCGGTCACGCCCGAGGCGACCAGCTGCTCGATACGTGTGCGGATGCGGCCGGCGAGCTCGCCCGCCGCCTTGCGCGTGAACGTCAGGCCCAGGATCTCCGGCACGCGCACGTGCCCGTTCGCCAGCAGCCAGACGACGCGGTTCGCCATCGTCTCGGTCTTGCCGCTGCCCGCGCCCGCCACGACGATCGCGGGACGCAGTGGCGCCTCGATGACCGCCTGCTGCTGCGGGGTCGGGATGGGCAACCCGAGCGCGTCCGCGATCTCGGCGGCGCTGAGGGCCCGCGCCGGACGGGGCCTCTCGGGCGCGGCCGCCTCCTCCTCGGCCAGGGAGAACGCCTGCTCGACCAGGTCGAGCCCGGCCTGCTCGGTCGCCCACTCCAGCAGGCTCTCGTCGTCGATGCGGGTCGTCTCCTCGGTCATGCGCCGCTCCCCGCGCTGCCCGCGCCTGCACTCCCCGCGCCTGCACTGACGGCCGGGACCAGATGGATGCGGTACTCGTAGCGCCCGTGCGGGTCGCGTTCGCCGAGGTCGACCACGCCGGCGAAGGTCGCGGCGGCCATGCCCTCGGCAGCACCGGCGACGCGCTCGCGAAGGCGCTCCAGCCGCTCCTCGTCCACCCTGTCCTGAGCAACCTCGCGGTAGCCCTTGCCACGGACGCCCCTGGCGACGAACAGCAGCTTCGCGCCGCCGGACGGCAGGCCGCCCGCCTGCTCGACGGCGCCGTGCTCCATGGCGAGCTGGTACGCGCCGAGCTGCGCGTGCTCGGCCGCCTCGGCGGCGGAGGGCGTGCGATTGCCGGTCTTGAGGTCCACGATGACGACCGTCCCGTCGGGCGTGCGCTCGACGCGGTCGATGGTGCCGCGGACGAGTGCCCGGCCGACGCGCAGCTCGAAGGAGCCCTCCGACCCGAGCAGCGCCCCTCCCGCCCGCTCGAAGTCGCGGAGATATTCGGAGACGCCCGTGGTCAGCATGCGCGTGCGCCGCCGCTCTTTCTCTTCCAGCCAGGGCGACTCGAAGGCCAGCTCGCCCCAGCGCTTCTCGATGCCCTGCCACAGCCGTTCGACGCTGAGATCCCGATCGTCGCTGGTGCTCGCCTCCTCCATCACCGCGTGCACCACCGTGCCGATGCCGGCGGCGAGCCCGCTCGGCGAGGCGGCCATCGTGTCCACGAACCAGGCGAGCGGCGACTTCTCGAAGGTCTCGAGCCGCGACGGCGAGACGCGCACGACCGCCTCAGGGTCGTCCAGGTCGACCAGCGGCTCGGTGGTGGACGGTTCGAGCAGGCCGTACCAGGTAGCGGGATCGGCGCCCTCCACCCCGGCGTCGGCCAGCCGGGCGAGGGCTGCGGCGGCGTCGGCGGAGCCGGTCGTCGCGAGCCGGCGGCGCAGGCGGCCGACCATGCCGCGGAGCGAAAGGGGATGCGCGCTCTCGTCAACGTCGTCGACCGCAAGCTCTCCCGCCAGCCGCAGGAAGGGGGACGGCTGCTCGTCGTCGTTCGCGGTGGCCGTGAGCAGCACCTGGCCGCGGGCGCGGGACACGGCGAGCGCGAACATCCGGAGCTCGTCGCCCAGCACCTCGGCGCGCGCGTCCTCGGTCTCGGTGCTGCGTCCCTCCACCGCGTCGGCGAGCTCCTGCGGGTGCAGCAGCGAGCCGCGCAGGCGCAGGTTGGGCCAGACGCTCTCCTGCAGACCGGCCACAGCGACGACCTCGAACTCGCGGCCGATCGCAGCGCTCGGCGTGCAGACCAGCACGGCGTCGGCCGCGGTCTGCGCGGCCAGCGTGTCCTCCGGGACCTCGGCACCCAGCAGCTCGACCACGAAGTCGGACGCCGGGCGCTCCGGGTACCGCTCGACGAAGCGTCGTGCCGCGGTGAAGAGGGCCACGATGCCGTCGAGGTGCCGGTTCGCCTCGTCGGCGACGATGCCGCTGCGCTGCGAGTGCTCCAGCCACCGCGGCGCCAGACCGCTGCGCTCCCACGCATGCCACAGCAGCTCCTCGATGGAGGCGCCCTGCTCGGCCTTCTCACGGCCCGAACGCAGCGTCTCGGCGAGTCGGCCCGCGCGGCGTGCGGGCGACGCGTCGATGGTCGCGAGGTGCGCGGGATGCTCCAGGGCCTCGACCAGGAGCTCGTCGCCCGGGCGGTTGCCGTCGCCGGCGAGCTCTTCCTGCCGGAGCGCCAGGCGCAGCCGCCGCAGGCTGATGCTGTCGAGGCCGCCGAACGGTCCGAGCAGCAGCTCCGTCGCGACGATCGGCGCCAACTCGATGGCGCCCAGCTGCACCCCGGCCACGGTGATGAGCTGCCGGGCGGCGAAGTCGTCGCGCAGCGGACGCCCGGCGATGCTCGTCGTCGTCGGCACCTCGGCCACGGCGAGGGAGCGCGACAGCGCGGGAACGTGGGCACCGGACCGCACGATGACGGCCATCTCGCTCCACGGGACGCCGTCGAGCAGGTGGCGCTCTCGAAGCTTGCGGGCGAGGCGGGCGGCCTCGGAGGGAGCGGAGGTGGCGACCAGCCGGACGATCTCGGGGCGCGGACCGTCCACGGCGGCGGCACCGTCACCGGCTGCGGACGCTACGGGCTCCGGCCGGCCGGCCGACGCCATGCGCTGCACACCCGCGGCGGCGGCGCCGATGCGCTCGGTGACGCGTGCCGTGAGCTCGCGCAGGGCGGGCGTCTGGCGGTGCGCGGTGGTCAGCACGAAACGCGTCACCGGCACCCCGAGCCGCGAGCCCAGCTGGCCGAGAGCGGTCGCCTCCGCGCCGCGGAACGTCGTGGAGGCGACGTCCGGGTCGCCGAACGCGACGACCGCGACACCGCGCTCCGCCAGGGCGCGCAGCAGGGCGAGGGTCGCGACCGTGGCCTCCTGCAGGTCGTCGACGAACACCGCGCGGAGCCGGTCGAGCGAGCTGCCCTCGCGGACCGCGGTCACCGCCGAGGCGATCAGTTCGGCGGAGTCGACGAACCCGCCGCGGTAGCTGTCGACGACGAGCTGGTACTCGGCCATGAAGCGGGCCGCAGCGCGCCATTCGTCGTGTCCCGTGATCGCGCCCAGCTCGGACAGCCGCGACGGCGTCACCCCGCGCTCGGCGCACCGCGCCATCAGCTCGCGCAGCTCGGTGCGGAAGCCCCGCAGCGATCGGACCTCCTCGACCAGCGGCTCGGGCCATGCGGGACCGGAGTTGTCCTCCAGGTGACCGCTGAGCAGTTCGGCGATGATCTGGTCCTGCTCGCCGCCGGTGAGAAGGCGCGGCGGGTCGAGCTGGAGCCTCCTGGCGCGCTCCCCGACCAGCTGGAAGGCGAGCGACGTCGCGGTGCGGGCGAGCGGCCCGTGCGTCGGCACCTCCAGGCGCAGCGCGATGCGGTCGCGCAGGGCTGTGGCGGCCGTGCGGGAGGCACTGAGCGCGAGCACCTGATCCGTGCCGTAGCCGCGTCCGTGCACCCGCTCGGCCAGCGCCTCCACGAGGGTCGTCGTCTTGCCCGTGCCCGGCGCGCCGAGCACCGCCGCGGACGCTCCGTCGGCCAGCCCGATCACCTCCGACTGCGCCGGATCGAGCACCAGGCCGGCGGTTGCGGCGGTGCGCTCGGCGCGCATCCGGAAGCCTGTGGTGCTCATGCCTCTCACGGTATCGGCGTCCGCCGACAGAGAACGCGAGCGGGGGCCGCGAGCCGTGTGCCGTAGTCTGAACTCACACCGGCCGGTCAGGCTCGGGACGCCCAGAACTCCTGAAAGGTACCGTCGTGGAGATCCGCATCGGAATCGTCAACGCCCCCCGCGAGCTCAGCTTCGAGACGTCGCAGTCGGCCGAGGAGCTGACCGGGCAGGTGAAGACCGCCCTGACCAACGGCGGCGGCGTGCTCGAGCTCCACGACGACAAGGGCCGCCTCTACGTGGTCCCCACCGCCGGCATCGCCTACGTCGAGTTCGGCACCGAGGAATCGCGCCGGATCGGCTTCGTCGGCTAGCCTCCACTCGTGGAACTGCTCTTCGTCGTCCTCGGCGGAGCCATCATCGGGCTCGCCGGGCGCTACCTCCTGCCGTACCGCCACACGCACGGATCCGTGCTGATCCCGGCGGTCGGCGTCATCGCCGCCTCCGTCCTCTGGGTCGGCCTGACCTGGGCCGGACTGAAATGGGACGGCGGCTGGATCTGGTGGATCACCCTCCTCGGCACGGCGCTCGTGGTCGCGGTCGTCGACCTCGCGGTCGGGCGTGCGCGCACGGCCGGCGACGACCGGATGCTGCACACCCTCACGCGGGGCGCGGTCGCGCGCTAGCGCCCCCGATCACCGCACGACCACGACGTTGCCGGTCGCGCCGTCCGCCTCCACGAACGCGTGCGCCGTTCGAAGCGTGCGCGCCTCCAAGCCGTACAGTCGCCGTGGCACCCCGATGCGGAGCTCGCCCCGGTCGACCATCCCCGCCACCCGGCCGAGGATGCCGCGCGTGTCGACGCTCGGGGGGATCCGCTCGAGATCCCGGCTGTACACCAGGTCCCAGTGCGAGGCGACTCCTCGCGGCCCCGTGCCGGCGGCGCGCCCGCTTCCATCGCGTCGGATGAGCCCGTTCCCGAAGGGCCTGAACACGGTGGAACCGATATCGCGAAGGCCCCGGGTGTTGGGCGTGAATATCCAGTCGACGCCGTCGGGGGCGGCCGCATCGACCTGTTCCACGAGGTCGTGACGGGAGTCGATCACCGCATCCGCGCCGAGTGATCGGATCCAGGACGCATCGCGGTCGTCCGAGATGGTCGCGATCGTCCTGATGCGGGGGAAGCGCGCTCGTCCGAGTTGGAGGAGGACGGAACCCACGGGGCCGTGCGCCCCGACGATCAGAAGCGTCTCGGTGGAGTTCTCGGTCAGGTGCAGGCGGTCGAACAGCACCTCCCAGGCGCTTATCGCCGCGAGGGGCACGGCAGCCGCCTCCTCCCACGACGCGGTGTGCGGCATCAACCCGATACTGCCTTCGTCGACGACCTGGTAGTCGGCGTTGCTCCCGGGCCGAACCGTGTCGCTGACCCACCAGACATCGTCACCGGGAGCGAACCTCGAGACCTGCGGCCCCGCCTCCACGACCGTGCCGGCCCCCTCGCTCCCGAGGACGAACCCCTCGGGCGTCGCGCTCCGGCGAACGCGAGCGCGGACATCGACGGCGGACACCGAGACGGCCCGGACCTCGATGAGCACGTCATGTCCTTCTGCGACGGGTTCCGGGATCCGCACGTCGACGAGCGAGTCCGGATCCGATGCAGGCAGTCCCCGGTATCTGACGACGGCTCGCACTCCCCGATCACCCCCTGTGCCGCTAGCCTGTGGACCACCGAGCGTATGGAAGCGCGATCCCGTGGTCTTGGACCTCCCGGAACAGACTGCTTGACCGGTTGTGCACAGAACGAACACGAAGGCTGATAGCTGCCATGCACGTCACATTCGACGGCATCCCCGACGAGGATCGTGCGGACGCGCTGCGCGACCGGCTGGCCGGCGGCGCCGTTCCGTTGGCAGTCAGCTACCGGGGCGCGCCGACCGTGGATGCGGTGTTGGACGCCGACACCTTCGGCGACGGGATGAACACGCTCGACGTGAGCATCCGGTCCAGCTGGCTCGAACTGCGACATACCCGTGCGGTGTCCGACGCCAGCGCCGGGCACCTGATCCTCGTGCTCGCCAGCTCCGGCTCCTCGAGCTTCGAGCAGAGCGGGTGGCAGCTGCGGGCCCGACCCGGCGAGATGTTCCTCGCCACGACGGAGTTCCCCCTCTCGGCGGCTGCCGCAGGGAGCCGGACGTGGATGGCGCTGACGATTCCGCATGACGAGGTGCGTCTGCCCCGCAGCATGGTCCGCGATGCGATCGGCAGGCCCCTGGGCGCCGGCCATCCCGTCGCCCCGACGTTGGCGCGGTACCTGCGCGATCTCCCTCTGGACGGCTCGTCTCCCGCCGCGTTGCGGGCGCTCCGGGATCCGACCGTGGCGCTCGTACGGGCGCTCGTGGCGGCGACGGTCGGCGACGAGTTCCGCCTCCGTGAACCGCTGCGGGATTCGCTGTTCGAGCGGGCGATGGCCTCCATCCACCTGAACGCGCTGGTACCCGACCTGACGCCGGAGCTGATCGCGGATTCGCTCGGCATCTCGACGAGATATCTCTACCGGATCCTGTCCCGACGCGACGTCTCCCTCAGCGAGACCGTCCGCGCGCTGCGCCTCGCCGAGGCGCAGCGCCTCTTGCGCTCCACGACGCTCACGGTCAGCGCCGTGGCCTACAGCGTCGGCTTCGCCGACCACGCGCACTTCACCCGCACGTTCCACCGGGTGTACGGGGTGACCCCGTCCGCCTGGAGGGCGGACGGGGCGACGTCGTCGCGCGAATAGGGCAGCCCACCGCTAACATCGGCGTGTGGACCTGGATCTGCGCAGGCTTCGATGCTTCGTGGAGGTCGCCGGGCAGTTGAGCTTCGTGCGCGCCGCCGAGCGGCTGCACATGACCCAGCCCGCCCTGAGCCGGCAGATCGCCGCACTCGAGTCCGAGCTCGGCGTGACGCTCTTCGACCGCTCGCGCCAGGGAACGAGCCTGTCGACGGACGGCGCCGCCCTCCTCGACCGGGCGCGCGCCCTGCTGCGGGACGCCGCCGATTTCGAGCGCCAGGCGCGTGTGCTCGGTCGCACCCCCGTCCGTTTCGTGATCGGATTCATGCCCGGGGTGGACGCCGGCGCGCTGATCGCGCAGTTCGAGGCGCTGCATCCCGAGGTCGACGTCGCGCCCATCTTCACGTCGACGACGAACCAAGCCGCCTTCCTCCTCGACGGCCGAGCCGACATCGTGTTCTGCCGGACGCCTCTCGCCGTGGACGGGGCGCGCATCATCGAGTTGTTCGACGAACCCGTGGTCGCCGCGGTGCCCCGCGACCATCCGTTCGCCGACGCGCACAGTGTCCCGATCGACGAGATCATCGCCACCGGGGACGTGCTCTACCCGCCGGCGCCCGGCGGCACACGTGACCCCGAGCGCGAAACCGATGCACAGGAGGCCGTGATCGCGGTCGCCATGGGGCGCGGAATAGCGATCCTGCCCGCCGGCGTCGCCGCCTTCTACTCCGACCCGGGCGTGGCCTACGTGCCGGTGCCCGACGCACCGGCGCAGACGGTGTCCCTTGCGTACCTCGCAGATCGGGCCATGCCCCAGACCCTGGCGTTCGCGGACCTCTGCCGCGAAGCGCTCGAGTCGCGGGTCCGCGCGCTCCCGGAGTTGTTGTCGGGCGGCAGGAGCGGGAGCTGAGGAAGCCACGGGTCGGGACTGCCGTCGCAGGCGCAGGGTGGCCGCGCGTCCGCAGCCACCCTGTGCCCTAGGCCACGACGACGAGGGCGGCCTCCGCGATCGCGGCGAGGACCGCGGCCGGCCGTGCTGCAGGAACGTCGTGGCCACTGTCGGCGGTGATGACCGTCGCCCCCGCTCGCTCGGCGAGGAACCTCTGCAGCTCGGTGGGCACCGCGTGATCCTCGGTTGCGACGATCTGCCAGACCGGTATCGGCCGGGTGGGCGCCGCAGTGAGCACGCCGCCCAGGGCCTCTGCGGTGATGGGACGCTGCGATCCCGCTGCGGCCGCGACACCCTCGGGAGACAGTCCGCCCGCGTAGACCTGTTCGAAGCGATCCGCCCGGACGTACAGGTCGGTCTTGCCGTCGGCCGTCGGGCGGGCGATCAGGTTGTCCGGCACGAGGAGGGACCCGTCGAACATGGTGTTGAGCCCGCCGGAGCTCTCGCCCACGACCGGGATGAAGGCGGCGACATAGACGAGCGCCTGCACGCCCTCGTGGTCGGCGGCGGCCCGCGTGATCACGGACCCTGCGTAGGAGTGGCCGACCAGGATCTTCGGCCCGTCGATCGTGCCAAGGATGCTGGCCACGTAGGCAGCATCCCCCTCGAGGTCGCGCAGCGGATTCGCGACGCACACCACGGGGAAGCCCTGGGCAGCGAGCTCGCGGTTCACCGCCGTCCAGCTCGAGGAGTCCGCGAAGGCGCCGTGGACGAGCACGACCGTGGGAAGGCCGCCCGAGGCGGCCGGGTCGGTTGCAGTCATGGATCTCTTCTTTCTCGAGGATGAGGTGGGCTCGTGGATGAAAGGGGACGGGGAGGGCCGCACCACGCTCCGGGCGGATGGTGCGGCCCGTCCGTCAGTGGACGCTGCGCGCCGCGTCGAGGATGACGCCGGTCACCACGGCCGGCTGTGCCGCAGGTACGTCGTGGCCGGAGTGGGCGGTGACGATCTTCGCGCCGGCCCTGGCGGCCATGAACTTCTGGGTCACGGTCGGGATGGCGTTGTCCTCGAGGGCGACGATCTCCCACTTCGGTGTCGCGGCGGGCGGCCCGGCGGTGGCGGCCTCACCAAGCGCCGCAGCGGTGATCGGCCTCTGCACGACCGCGGCGTTCGCGACGGCCCACGACGGAAGCCCGCCCGCGTAGACCTTGCCGAACGTCGCCGGGTTCACGTAGAGGTCGGTCCCGCCTCCCGGGATCGGGCGGGCGACGAGATTGTCACCGGTCAGCAGCGAACCGGGATCCTTGTAGGTGAGGTCGGCCGGCGACTCGCCCGCGACCGGGATGTACGCAGCCACGTACACCAGCGCCTTGACCGCAGGGTTCGCTGCCGCCGCTCCGGTGATCAGGAAGCCCGCATACGAGTGCCCGACGAGCACGATCGGCCCGGGGATCGTCGCGAGCACGCTCTGCAGATAGGCCGTGTCGGAGGCCACTCCGCGGAGCGGGTTCGCAACGGCGACGACGGGATAGCCCCGCGACTGCAATCCGGCGATCTCTGCGGACCAGCTGGAGGAGTCGGCGAAGGCCCCGTGCACGAGCACGACCGTCGGCTTGGCGACGGGAGCCGGTGCGGGGTGATGAGATGGTGTGATGGCGTTGGCCGCGGTGCCGCCGACAAGGACGACGGTCAGCGCTGCGGCCGCGGCGATCCACGGGCGGAGACGAAGACGCATGATGGTGTTCCCTTCGGATGAGGTTCGTGTCGTACCCCGTCGAGAGAACCGGGTGCGACGTACCCAGGGTCCCGTCGTGCGCGAACGTCCGGCTAATGCCGATCCCTCCGGCGGTCATGCGAGGTCGGCATGAGCGTGCGCCCCGTCAGCTCCGGCTGACGATGTGGGAGGAGTTGCGCAGCCGTGCGTCTTACGCGGTCAGTCCCAGCGCATCCATCCGCCGCGTGTGGGCCGCGATCAGCTCGGTGAAGATCGGCTCGATCCGCTCCTCGTCCGTGGCTCGGTTGCCCGAGAGGTGAAGCGCCGAACGCGCCACCAGCAGCGTGTCACCCACGAGTCGGCGGCCCCACATGGCCAGCCGGGACGCGAGCTGCGGGTCCTTCCCGATCTGCGTGCGCAGCACCTCCAGCACGCCCTCCTGACCGGACTCCGAGCCGAGCAGGTGGGCCAGGCGCGGGCCGACGTCGCCGGGGAGGCCCGCGGCGAGACGGATGAAGAAGTCGTCGAGCAGGCCGCCCGTCACCAGCGCCGACAGCAGCGTCTCGCGCCAGTCGGCGCCGACGATGAGGGCGCTGAAGCCCTCGATCTCCACGGCGAACGGTTCCATCGCGGCCGCCGGGTCGTGGCCGCGGCGACGCAGCTCGGCGACGATGCCCTGGTGCTTCGACAGCGCGTGCCCGGCCGCGGCCGACACGAGCTGCTTGGCGTGCAGGTCCTCCGTCTCGGCGGCGACGCGCGAAAGCGTCTCGAACTGCTCCAGCTGCAGGTACGCGGCCTGTCCGAGGTACGGCACCAGGTCGGGCATGACCTCGTGGAGGTCCACGCGCACGGTGGTGACGGGCCGGCGCGGGGTCAGGCGCGGGAGCTCGACGGTGGGCCGGCGCCGGGTGAACCACGTGGACATGCTCAGCAGTGTATCGGGCGGGTCCAGTAGGCTTGGAACGCCGTCGGCGCAGGATCGACGGCCCTACGCCTGCGACAGAGAACAGGGCGTAGACCTTCCGATCGAATCGACAGGCAAACCTCACAGTGACTTTCTCAGAACTCAACATCGACCAGGACATGGTGGACCAGCTCGCGGCCAAGGGCATCGTGGAGCCGTTCCCCATCCAGTCGCAGACCATCCCGCTCGCCCTGACCGGCCAGGACATCATCGGCCAGGCCAAGACGGGCACCGGCAAGACCTTCGGCTTCGGCCTCCCGCTCATCCAGCGCCTCGGTCTCGACCCCGAGCCCGGCGTGAAGGCGCTCGTCGTCGTGCCGACCCGCGAGCTGGCCATCCAGGTCTACGAAGACCTCGAGCTGGCCGCCGCCGGCCGCCCGACCACCATCGCCGCGATCTACGGCGGCAAGGCGTACGAGGGCCAGATCGCCCAGCTGAAGGCGGGGGCGCAGATCGTCGTCGGCACCCCCGGCCGCCTCCTCGACCTCGCCGGCCAGCGCCTGCTGAGCCTCGGCGGCGTGCAGGAGATGGTGCTCGACGAGGCCGACAAGATGCTCGACCTCGGCTTCCTCGCCGACATCGAGAAGCTGTTCGCGCAGACCCCGGCCACCCGCCACACCATGCTCTTCTCGGCCACCATGCCCGGCCCGATCGTCGCACTCGCGCGCCGCTTCATGACGCGCCCGGTGCACATCCGCGCCTCCGACCCCGACGAGGGCCAGATCCAGGCGAACATCAAGCACCTGATCTACCGCGCGCACTCGCTCGACAAGGACGAGGTCATCTCGCGCATCCTCCAGGCCGAGGGACGCGGCAAGACCGTGATCTTCACGCGCACCAAGCGCGCCGCCGCCAAGCTGGTCGAAGAGCTCAACGACCGCGGCTTCAACGCCGCCGCCGTGCACGGCGACCTCAACCAGGAGCAGCGCGAGCGCGCCATGGCCGCGTTCAAGGCGGGCAAGAAGGACATCCTGATCGCCACCGACGTCGCCGCCCGCGGCATCGACGTGGACGACGTGACGCACGTCATCAACCACACCATCCCGGACGACGAGAAGACCTACCTGCACCGAGCGGGCCGCACCGGCCGCGCCGGCAAGACCGGCATCGCCGTGACCTTCGTCGACTGGGAGGACCTGCACAAGTGGGCCCTCATCAACCGGGCGCTGGAGTTCGGGCAGCCGGAGCCGACGGAGACCTACTCGTCGTCGCCGCACCTCTACACCGACCTCGATATCCCCGCCGGCGCCAAGGGCCGTCTGAAGGCGACGCCCGCGGTCAAGGCGCCGCAGGGCGAGGGCGCGCAGCCGTCCCGCGGCGGCCGTTCGGACTCGACCGGGCCCGACGGTGGCGAGCGTTCCGGCCGCAGCCGGAGCCGTCGCCGCACGCGCGGCGGTTCGGGTTCGGGATCGGCGCAGGGCCAGGCGGCTCAAGGCGAGACCGCGGCGGCTCCCGACGAGGGCGGCGAGCCGAAGGCCGCGACCGGCACGCACGACGGGGGCGGACAGCAGCACCGCGACGGGAACAGCGCACCGCGCCGCCGTCGTCGCCGCTCCCGCGGCGGCTCGCCCGCGACCCCCGCGAGCTGAGCCCGTCCCCTTCCAACCGAGCACCCACTCCCCTCGCTCGCCATCCAGTGGTGAGCAGATGCTGCCATCCGCGGCCGGTGGTGACTTGATGTCGCCACTCGCCCGGCGGACGTGGGGTCACGTCGGCTCCTCGTCGGGGTTCGCCCGAATTCAGTCGTGAGCAGATGCTGCCATCCGCGGCCGGTGGTGAGTTGATGTCGCCACTCGCCGGCGGGCGGCATGCCCGCCCCGCCGGTCAGTACCAGTTGGGGTCGTGGCTCATCTCGAACGTCCATGCGGCGCACGGTGAGCCGTAGGCGCGGTTGATGTAGTCCAGTCCCCAGTTGACTTGCGTGTTCTGGTTCGTCATCCAGTCGGCGCCGGCGCTCGCCATCTTGCTGGCCGGCAGGGACTGCGGGATGCCGTAGGCGCCGCTCGACGTGTTGTAGGCGTCCGCGCGCCAACCGGATTCGTGGTTCCACAGCTTGATCAGGCACGGCATCTGGTCGCTGCCCCAGCCGAAGGCCCCGAGGCGGCTCGCGGCGTACGCCTGCGCACCGGCCGGGTCGACGACCATGCCGGGCGGCGGCGCGAAGCCGTCCGCTCCTCCCCCGGTGTTCGCGGCGGCGGCGGCAGCGGCGGCCGCCGCCTGCCCGGCCGCGTACTGCTGCTCGACCGACGCCTGGGTGTTCTTGAGCGCCGCGAGCTGCGCGTAGAGGGTGTTGGCGTGCTGCTTCTGGTCGGCGAGCTGCGCATCCGCCGCCTTCTTAGCGGCGGTCGCCGCATCCAGCGCCTTCTTCGCCGCGGTCGCGAGCTGGTCGCGGATGGTCTTGGCGTCCGCCGCCTGGCTGCTCAGCGACGACGCGACGTTCTTCTGCGCGTTGGCCTGCGCGAAGAGGGCGCTGTTGCGGTCGGCCAGCTGGGACACGGCCCCGAGCTGGTACAGCAGGGTGTCGGACGTCGAGGCGGTCGGGCTGAGGAAGAGGCGCAGCGACACCGAGGAGGTGCCCGCGCGGCTCAGCTGCTCGGCGAGCTTGCCGCTCTGCGTCCTCAACTGATCGGCCTTCGCCGTCGCGTCCTGCGCCTTGGCGGCGAGGTCGTCGGCTTTGGCGGTCGCTCTCTGCAGTGCGTCCTCGGCGGCGCCGTACTCGCCCAGCCGCTTGACGGCCAGGTCGCCCGCGGCGTTGGCCGCGGACTGGAGGCTCTGCAGGAGGCCGTTGATGCGATCCACCTCGGCCTGCGCGGCGGCGGCGTTGTTCTTGGCGGCCTGCACGTCATCCCAGGAGGGGTACGTGTCGGCGCTGGCCGGGGCGGCACCGCCCGCGATCACCAGGGCGGCCGTCAGGGCGGCCGCGACCACCGATCCTCGCCAGAACCGTCTCACCCGCACACCTCGCCTTCTCGACCCCGACCGGGGTCCAGGCTACGGCGTGGAGGTCACGGAGCGTAGAAAGGCGCCGCGCCTGTCGCTTCTTCGATCATCGCGTCCACGACGGCCGGATCGGTCGTGTTCTCGCCGAGCCGGTTCGGTTTGCCTGCGCCGTGGTAATCGCTGGAGCCGGTGATCCGCAGTCCGTAGCGCGCCGCCAGCTCCCGCAGCCGGGCCACTCCGTCCGGCGTGTTCTCGCGGTGGTCGAGCTCGAGCCCGAAGAGGCCCGCGTCCACCAAGCGCCGCAGGCGGTCCTCGGGGATGACACGGCTGCGGCCGCCGGTCGCGGGATGCGCCAGCACGGGCAGTCCGCCCGCGCCGCGGATCAGCCGCACGCCGGTCAGCGGCTCCGGGGCGTAGTGCGGCTGGAAGTAGCCGCTGCGCCAGTGCAGGATGCCGGCGAACGCGGCGCTGCGGTCGGACGCGAGGCCGCGGGCGACCAGGGCGTCGGCGATGTGCGGGCGGCCGACGGTCGCGCCCTCCGTCGCCTGGGCGAGCACGTCGTCCCAGGTGATGTCGTAGTCGGCGGAGATGCGGCGCACCATGTCCTCTGCGCGGCGCATGCGGCCGTCGCGGATGCGCTTCGTCTCGGCCATCAGCGCCTCGTTCGCCGGATCGAACAGGTAGCCGAGCATGTGGACGCTGGCGAACTCGATGCGCGTGGACAGCTCCATCCCGGGGATGACCGTGATGCCCGACCGTGCGCCCTCGGCGGCCGCATCCGCCCATCCCGTGGTCGAGTCGTGGTCGGTGAGGGCCACGGTGCCGAGGCCCGCGGCGGCGGCCGACCGCACGAGTTCCGCCGGCGTCTCCGTGCCGTCGGAGACGCTGGAGTGCGTGTGCAGGTCGACGGGACCACGGAACCGTCGCGCATCAGCCATGGTCAACATCCTAGGAGTGGAAGAATGGTCGGCATGTCGCAGTCCACGCAGAGCACGACCGACCAGGCGCCGCGCGCCACGCAGAACCGCTCGACCACGCCGGGGTCCGACGCGTTCCGGGAGTACATCGGCAGCGGGTGGGCCGAGCGGCCGGAGGTGCTTCCGGGCGCGCGGCCGCAGGCCGGGTACGCCGCCGCCCGCCGCGCGCGCGTGTCGGAGCTCTTCCCGGGCAAGCGTCTGATCATCCCGGCCGGGCGGCTGAAGCAGCGCAGCAACGACACCGACTACTCCTTCCGCGCGCACTCGGCGTTCGCGCACCTGACCGGCTGGGGCTCCGACTCCGAGCCGGGCAGCGTGCTCGTGCTGGAGCCCACTGCCTCCGGCCACGAGGCGACCCTGTACTTCCGGGAGCGCGCGGGGCGCGACTCCGACGAGTTCTACGCGAACCCCGAGATCGGCGAGTTCTGGATCGGCCCGCGCCCGTCCCTCGCGCAGGTCGCGAGCGACCTCGACCTGCCGACCCGCGGCATCGCCGAGGTGCAGGCGGTGCTGGACGGGGTGGACGCCGACACCATCATCCTGCGCGAGGCGGACCCCGCTCTCACCGACGAGGTGGATGCGGCACGCCTGCTGCTCGGCGACGCGGACGTGGACACCGCGGATGCCGAGGACCACGCCGACGACGACCGGCTCGCCCGCGACCTCTCCGAGCTGCGACTGATCAAGGACGACTTCGAGATCTCCGAGCTGCGCGCGGCGGTCGACGCGACCGCGCGCGGCTTCGACGACGTCATCGCCGACCTGCCCCGCATCACCGCCCACCCGCGCGGCGAGCGGCTGGTCGAGGGCGTGTTCAACGGACGCGCACGCGCCGACGGCAACACGGTCGGCTACGACACGATCGCCGCGAGCGGGCCGCACGCCTGCATCCTGCACTGGACCCGCAACGACGGTCCGGTCGTGCCGGGCGACCTCATCCTGATGGACGCGGGCGTCGAGCTCGACAGCTACTACACCGCCGACATCACGCGCACGTTCCCGATCGACGGGACGTTCACCGAGACGCAGCGGATGATCTACGAGGCGGTGCGGGAGGCCGCGGACGCGGCGTTCGCGATCGTCAAGCCCGGCATCCGCTTCCGCGAGATCCACGCCACCGCCATGGGCGTGATCGCGCGCCGCACCGCCGAGTGGGGGCTGCTGCCGGTGAGCGCGGAGGAGGCGCTGCAGCAGGAGAACCAGCAGCACCGCCGCTACATGGTGCACGGGACCAGCCACCACCTCGGCCTCGACGTGCACGACTGCGCGCAGGCGCGGCGCGACCTCTACCTCGACGGGGTGCTCGAGCCCGGGATGGTGTTCACCATCGAGCCGGGGCTGTACTTCCAGCCGGACGACCTGACGGTGCCCGAGCAGTTCCGCGGCATCGGCGTGCGGATCGAGGACAACATCCTGGTCACGGCCGACGGCGCCGAGAACCTGTCGATCGGCATCCCGCGCACGGCGGACGACGTCGAGGCCTGGGTGCGCCGCCTCTCGCGCTGACCGTGCTTCGCGAAGTGCAGGTTCTTGCGGCGTTCTTCGGCGTGTCGACCGCAACGACCTACACTTCGGCGGCTTAGGCCGGGGGCGCCGGCGGACGCTCGTCGCCCGCGGGGGGCGCGGGCGGCGGGTCGGACGGGTGCTGCGCCTGCGGCGGCGGCGTCCATCCGGGTGCCGTGGCGGTCGGCGCGGCGGGCTGCTCCGCTCCCCCGCCCTGGAGCAGGTTGCGGGCGCGGTTGCCGAGCTCGTTGTCCACGACGACCGAGTAGCTGGTGGCGATGACCTGCTGGATCGACGTGAAGTCGCGTCGGCGCCGGTTCACGCCGTACGAGACCAGGCCCCACAGCATCCCGAACCCGGCGCCGATCAGCAGCGCGGCGATCACGAAGGCCAGGCTGACCGTCGGCGAGAAGATGATGAGCAGCAAGCCGAAGAACAGGCCGAGCCAGGCTCCGGACGCAGCGCCCGCGAGCGCGGCGCGTCCCCACGTCAGCTTCCCGGTGACCCGCTCGACGCTCTTCAGATCGCTTCCGACGATCGAGACCTTGTCGACAGGGAAGTCGGCGCGGGCCAGCACATCCACCGCCTCCTGCGCCTGCGGGTAGCTCTCGAAGGTGGCGACCACCTCACCCCGCGGCAGGGTCGGGAAGAGGATGCGGTTGCGCGCGTTCATCGGGCCGGGTGTGCTCATGGGGCCATTGTTCCATCCCCGCCCGTGCCGGGCACAGGAAACAGCTGTCGTTCACCCGCGAGGGCTTAGGTTTATAGGGTGAGTGCCACGAGAGTGTTCGTCGCCCGCCTCGCCGGGACGACCGTGTTCGACCCTGTCGGTGACCGGGTCGGCAAGGTCCGCGACGTCCTCGTGGTGTACCGCAAGAACGATCCGCCGCGGGTGGTGGGCCTCATCGTCGAGATCCCGGGAAAGCGCCGCGTGTTCCTCTCGATCGGGCGTGTCACCAGCATCTCCAGCGGCCAGATCATCACCAACGGGCTCATCAACCTGCGCCGCTTCGAGCAGCGCGGCGGCGAGGTGCGCGTCATCGCCGAAATGCTCGGGCGGCGCGTCGTGTTCGCCGATGGCAGCGGCGAGGCGACCATCGAGGACGTCGCGATCGAGGACAGCGATACCGGCGACTGGGCGATCAGCCAGCTGTTCGTGCGGAAGCCGAAGACCGGTCCGTCGCCGTTCGGCAAGGGCCCGACCACCTTCGTCAGCTGGAACGAGGTGCGCGAGAAGCAGAACCGCGGAGAAGCGCAGTCCGCCGAGCAGCTGATCGCCACCTACTCCGAGCTCAAGCCCGCTGACCTGGCGAACACGCTCCTCGATCTCCCCCAGCAGCGCATGCTGGAGGTCGCGGAGGAGCTGCCGGACGACCGGCTCGCCGACGTGCTGGAGGAGATGCCCGAGAGCGAGCAGGTGCAGATCCTCGCCAAGCTCGACGACGACCGCGCGGCCGACGTGCTCGACCAGATGCAGCCGGACGACGCGGCCGACCTCATCGCGCAGCTCTCCGACGAGCGCGGCGAGCACCTGCTCGAGCTGATGGAGCCGGAGGAGGCGGAGGACGTCCGCATGCTCCTCAGCTACAACCCGGACACCGCGGGCGGTCTCATGACGACCGAGCCGATCATCGTGTCGGCCGACGCCACGGTCGCGGAAGGGCTCGCACTCATCCGCCGCCACGAGCTCGCGCCGGCGCTCGGCGCGGCCGTGTGCGTGACCCTGCCGCCGTACGAGGCGCCGACCGGCCGCTTCCTCGGCGTCGTGCACTTCCAGCGGATGCTGCGCTATCCCCCGCACGTGCGCCTCGGCACCCTGCTCGACCCGGGCCTGGAGCCGGTGACCGCCGACACCTCCGCCGCCGAGGTGTCGCGCATCCTCGCCTCGTACAACCTCGTCTCCGTCCCCGTGGTGGACGACAAGCACCGGCTCGTCGGGGTGGTGACCATCGACGACATCCTCGACTACCTGCTCCCCGACGACTGGCGAAGTCAAGACGAGGACGACCCCGTGAAACGCACGGAGCCGTCCGACGAGACCGGCAGCATCCGCATCGTGAACGGAAGGAGGGGCGGAAGTGGCACGAGGTAGGCAGGACACGGCGCTCGACGCCCCGAAGGGCCTCCGGACGCCGGTGCTCCGGCGCACGCCGGTGGAGTCGAGCGACCGCTTCGGGCGGTTCACCGAGTGGATCGCGCGCGCCATGGGCACGCCCTGGTTCGTCCTCGGGCTGACGGTCTTCGTCATCGCGTGGATGGCGTGGAACACGCTCACGCCGAAGGGGTGGCGGTTCGACTCCGCCGACCTCGGCTTCATCACGCTCACCCTGGTGCTGTCGCTCCAGGCGTCGTACGCGGCTCCCCTCATCCTGCTCGCGCAGAACCGCCAGGACGACCGCGACCGCGTGCAGATCGAGCAGGACCGGCAGCGCGCCGAGCGCAACTTGGCTGACACCGAGTACCTGGCCCGCGAGGTCGTCGCGCTGCGGCTGGCCGTGCGCGACATGGCGACGAAGGACTTCATCCGCGCCGAGCTGAGGTCGCTGCTCGAAGACCTTGAGAAATCCGAGTCCGGCGAGGGCGAACAGGCGGCCCGTGCCTGACGTGTCCGGACTGTCCGGCGCGGTCCGCGGCGCGCTGGCGGCGGTGCTCGACCCGGAGATCCGCAAGCCGATCACCGAGCTCGACATGGTGGACGCGGTGTCGGTGGACGCGGACGGACGCGCGTCCGTCGGCATCAAGCTGACCATCGTCGGGTGCCCGGCCGCTGACGCGATCGAGCGCGATGTGCGCGCGGCGACGGCGGCGGTGCCGGGCGTGACGTCGGTCGCGGTGGACGTCTCGGTGATGACGCCGGCCGAGCGCCGCGCGCTGACGGAGAAGCTGCGCGCCGGGCGTCCAGCTCGCGGGCAACAGTTCGGGCCGGAGTCGCTGACCCGCGTGTACGCGGTGACCAGCGGCAAGGGCGGCGTCGGCAAGTCGACCGTCACGGCGAACCTCGCGGTCGCCCTGGCGGAGCGCGGGCTGCGCGTCGGGATCGTGGATGCGGACGTCCACGGCTTCTCGATCCCCGGCATCCTGGGCCTGACCGACGAGAACGGCGTGGCGCCGCGGCCCACGCGTGTCGACGACATGATCCTGCCGCCGGTCGCATACGGCGTGAAGGTGGTCTCGATCGGCATGTTCGTCGACTCCGCGTCGGCGGCGGTGGCGTGGCGCGGGCCGATGCTGCACCGCACCATCCAGCAGTTCCTGACGGACGTGTACTTCGGCGATCTGGACGCGCTCCTGCTCGACCTGCCGCCCGGCACCGGCGACGTGGCGATCTCGGTCGGGCAGCTGCTGCCGACCGCGGAGGTGCTGGTCGTGACGACACCGCAGCCGGCGGCGGCGGACGTGGCGGAGCGGTCCGGCGTGGTGGCCCGCCAGACCGGGCAGAAGGTCATCGGCGTGATCGAGAACATGGCCGGTCTGGTGCAGCCGGACGGGTCGGTGCTCGAGCTGTTCGGGTCGGGCGGCGGCGCCGAGGTCGCGCGTCGGCTGTCGGCCGGGCAGGACGAGGAGGTGCCGCTGCTCGCCAGCGTGCCGCTCAGCATCCCACTGCGTGCCGGCGGGGACGCGGGCGCGCCGATCGTGGTGTCCGAACCCGCCGACCCGGCTGCCGCCGCGATCCGCGCGGTCGCCGACCGGCTCGCGACGCGCGCCCGCGGCCTCGCCGGCCGCAAGCTCGGCCTCTCCGTCCGCTGACCCGCCCCCGACCCACCCCGCCCCGTCCACGTCGTGAAGTGCAGGTGGTTGCGCGGCTGCACGGCGTGTCGGCCGCAAGTACCTGCACCTCACGCCGGGTGGTGACAAGAGGTCGCCACTCGGGGTGGATGACCGCATCCACGCACCACTCAACGGGGCAGGGGCGCGAAGTGCAGGTAGTTGCGCGGCCGCGCGGCGTGTCGACCGCAACTACCTGCACCTCACCCGTCGAGTGGTGACAAGAGGTCGCCACTCGGGGTGGATGACCGCATCCACTCACCACTCGACGCGCGGGGGCAGGGGCGCGAAGTGCGGGTAGTTGCGCGGCCGCGCGGCGTGTCGACCGCAAGTACCTGCACCTCACCCGTCGAGTGGTGACAAGAGGTCGCCACTCGGGGTGAATGACCGCATCCACTCACCACTCGACGCGCGGGGCCGGGGCGCGAAGTGCAGGTAGTTGCGCGGCCGCGCGGCGTGTCGACCGCACGTACCTGCACCTCACGGGGCGGGCGCGCCGGTCAGGCCGGGGGCTCGACGGCGCGGGCTAGGAGCTCCACGAGGAGGCGCTCGGCGACGGGGCGCGGCAGCGCCTCCACGAGGGCGAGCAGCGGGGCCTGGTCGTCGGGGAGGCCGGGGGTCGCGCCGCCGGTGAGGCCGAGCGCGCCGAGGATGTGGGCCGCAGTCGCGGAGTCGAGCGCGGCCGCGTCTGCGAGCCCGGGCGGCAACGCTCCGAGCACCGCACCGCGGTCCACCGGCGGGACGCCGCGCGCCTCGGAGGCCGCCCCGCGCAGTGCCGCCTCCAGTTCGTCCAGCCGCCCCTCCGTCACGGGGGTGATCGTCAGGTGCGTGGTGTGCGGCAGGCGCGTCCCGTCGGGCTGCGCGAGGCCGGGCTGCAGCTGGAGGATCCACCCCCGCCGGCGGACGCGATCCGCCCAGTGGTGCGGGTCCACGCGCCGCTCCTCAGGCAGGGACTCGTCGGTCGCCACCGCGAACAGCGGCCCGGTCGGCGAGCCCACGACCCGCAGCCCCTCGATGTCGCCGACCACATCCACGAGGGCACGCGTCGCCCGTCCGCACGACTCCGCAAGCCGGGCGAACCCGCGCGCGCCGAGCGCCTGCACGATGGCCCAGGATGCGGCCAGCGCCGCCGCCGACTTCGACCCGAGCAGCGTGGCGTTCACGACCGGGTAGCCGGGCCATCCCGTCGTCGCGAAGTACTGGCGGCGCTGGCGGTCCCGGTCGCGCTGCAGCAGCACGCTGGCTCCCTTCGGCGCGTAGCCGTATTTGTGCAGGTCGGCGGAGACGCTGGTGACCCCGGGCACGCGGAAGTCCCACGCGGGCAGCGCCGAGCCGTCGGCGGACCGCCAGAACGGCAGCACCCAGCCGCCGATGCACGCGTCGACGTGGCACGCCACACCCGCGGCGTCGCAGGCCGCCGCCACCTCCTCCACCGGGTCGAGGGTCGCGTACGGGTATGACGGGGCGGACACGACGACGAGCGCGACGTCCCGCCCGATGCGCTCGACGAGGGAGTCGGCGGAGACCCGGCCGGTCTCCGCATCCACCGGCACCAGCTCGAGCGCGAGGTCGAACAGCGCCGCCGCCTTCTGGAACGCGGCATGGACCGTCACCGGCGCAACCAGCCGCGGGGTGCCGGTCCCGCCCGCCGCGCGCCACGCGTCCCGCGCCGTCTTCACCGCGAGGAGGCACGACTCCGTCCCACCGGAGGTCACCGAGCCGACCACCTCGTCGTCGCCGTGCAGCAGCTCGCGCGCGAACCCGACGACCTCGCGCTCCATCACCGCGACGGACGTGAACGTGGTCGGGTCCAGTCCGTTCACCGGCTGCACCAGGCGCATGGCCTCGGCGGCCAGTTCGTCGAGCTCGGGCAGCCCCGAGTCGTACACGTAGCTGAGGACGCGCCCGCCGTGCGTCGGCGCATCCGCCGCCCGCAGCGCGGAGAGCCGCCCGAGGATCGCGGCCAGGTCAAACGACGCCATCGATGTCTCCCTTCCGCAGCCGGTACCGGGCAAGCGGCACCACGCTGACCGCGATGATCAGGGCCGGGATGAGGCTGAAGCTCAGCCCGATGCCCGCCACCGCGCTCCCCGGCTGCACCGCGTCGGCCGCGGCAGCGCTGCGCGAGACGTAGCCGCTCACGGCGAGCACGATGCTGAGCACGGTCGCGCCGAGCGCCATCCCGGTCGTCTCGCCGGCCGTCCACATCCCGCCGAAGGTCCCGGCGCGGCCCTCGCCGTTGCGGCGCGCGTCGTGCGAGATGACGTCGGGGAGCATGGCCATCGGCAGCGACTGCATCCCGGCGTACGCGGCGCCCGCCAGCGCGACCGGCGCGTACACCCACGCGCCCGGCGCCCACAGCAGCGCGATCATGGACAGGGCGGCCACGCCGAACAGGATGCTCGCGATCGCGAATCCGCGCTCCTTGCCGATGCGCCGCGCCACCACACCCCACACCGGCGTGACGATCAGCGCCGGGCCGATCAGGGCGATGAACAGGAACGTCACCGCATCCTCCGAGTGGAGCACCCACGTGGCGACGTAGTTGGCGCCCGCGAGCATCAGTCCGGTCGCGAGCCCCTGCAGCAGGAAGGTGAGCAGGAGCGCCCGGAACGGCTGGCTGTCCCGCAGCACGCGCACTCCGGCGGCGTAGTTCGAGCGCAGCGTGACCAGGATGCTCTCCCGCGGCGGCACGTCGGCCGCAGGGAGGCCGCGCGGGGCGACGAAGGCGGAGACCAGCATCCCGGCCCCGATCACCACGCCGGCGACGAGCGCCATGAGCAGGTAGCCGCTGAACGCGTTGCCGCCGCCGAGCGACCGCAGCGCCGGTCCGCCCGCGCCGAACAGCAGGATGGCGAAGGTCAGCACCACGACGCGCCACGTCAGCAGACGCGTCCGCTGGTCGTACCCGGACGCGAGCTCGGCCGGGAGCGCGATGTACGGCACTTGGAAGAGGCTGAACGCCGTCGCGGTCAGCACGAACGCGAGCAGCACCCACACCGCGGCGATCCCGGCCGCGGTACCGGGAGGCACGGCGAAGGTGAGCAGGAAGAACACCGGGAGGGCGATCGCGCCGAGCAGCATCATCGGCCGGCGCGAGCCGCGCACGGCGAGCATCCGGTCGCTGCGGGCTCCGATGACCGGGTCGATGATCACGTCCCACACCTTCGCGACCGTGACCACGACGCCGGCGACGATCGCGGCGACGCCGAGCGAGTCGGTCAGGTAGTAGACGAGGACGAGGCCCGGGAGGGTGGCGAAGCCGCCGGTCCCCAGCGATCCGACGGCGTACCGCGCGACTGTCGCCCGGGTCAGCGACTGCTCCGTTGCGATCATGTCCGCAGCGTAGTGGATGCGCGACCGCGCGCCCCGCAGCGGCTCAAGTGGACTCGGTGTCGTACGGCGGCACCGCGCCCGCCGTCAGCGGCATCTTGCGCTGCGCGTACGCCGACTGCGTCACCGGCTTGATGGCGCCACCCGCCGCAGCGCCCGCGCCGGCCGCCGGGTCCTCCAGCAGCGCCTCGCGGATGATCCGCCGCGGATCGTATTGCCGCGGGTCGAGCTTCTTCCAGTCGACCTCGTCGAACTCGGGGCCCATCTCGTCGCGCATCCGGTCTTTCGCACCGTTCGCGAAGTCGCGGAGCGACCGCACCAGCTGACCGAGCTTCGCCGCGTACGTGGGCAGGCGCTCCGGGCCGATGACGAACGCCGCGATCACCGCCACGATCAGCAGCTTGTCGAAGGTCAGCCCGAACACCATTCCAGGGTATCGCGGCGGTGCCTCCACGGATGCCGTGCCAGCCGACCGTATCCTCGGAAGAAGCCGCGAGAAGCAGCTGATCGACGGGAGTGCTGTGTCAGAGAAGGACTCGAACTGGAGGTTCGCCGACGACGTGGTCGTCGAGAGCGAGGTGATCGCGCGCGCCCGGCAGCAGTCGCTGGAGCTGGGCATCGAGCCGATCTCCCCCGCGACGGGCGCCCAGGCGGCCGTCGTCGTCGCCGCCACCCGCGCGGAGAACGTCGTCGAGATCGGCACCGGCGTCGGGGTCTCCGGCCTGTGGCTGCTCACCGGCGGCACGGAGGCGCAGCTGACGTCCATCGACGTGGAGGTCGAGAACCAGCAGCACGCGCGCGCGTTCTTCACCGAGGCCGGCGTCCCCGCCAACCGGGTGCGCCTCATCCCGGGCCGCGCCCTCGAGGTGCTGCCGCGGATGAACGAGAACTCCTACGACATCGTGTTCATCGACGCGGACCCGCAGTCGGTCATCGAGTACGTCGAGCACGGCCTCCGGCTGGTGCGCCCCGGCGGAACCGTGCTGGTCGCCCGGGCGCTGTGGCGCGGCCGCGTCGCCGATCCGGCCGCACGGGATGAGGTGGCCACGGGTTTCCGGACGCTCATCACCGAGACGTCGGCCTCCGGCGCCGTCATCGCGGCGCTCTCCCCCGCGGGAGAAGGGCTGCTGCAGATCACCAAGCTCGCGCCGTAAGGCGTGCGGATGCCGAGAAGGGCCCCGGATCGGTGCGATCCGGGGCCCTTCTCGGTAGAACGTTTGTTTCAGGCGGAGGTCACGACACTCGCGAGCGCGTCATGGAGCTCTTTGGCTTCCGCGTCGTTGACGGAGACCACCAGTCGTCCCCCACCCTCGAGCGGCACACGCACGATGATGAGCCGTCCCTCCTTCACAGCCTCCATAGGCCCGTCCCCGGTCCTCGGCTTCATGGCCGCCATGCAGCTCCCCTTTCGTGGATGTCCTCCTATTATCCGACATCCTGGTGGGCCTGCGGAAATCGTGGGTATCACGGCGGTGACCAGTCGTATCCGTCGATCGTCCAGCAGATCGCGACCCATCCCACCTGGAGCGCGACGAACAGCGCGACCAGCGCCAGCCGGTAGACGCGGCTGCGCGGCAGGGCGAGCGCGCCGAGCAGCGGGAACAACGGCATCAGCAGGCGGAAGGTGCTCGACTGCGGGAAGAACACAGCAAGCAGATAGAGGGAGTAGGCGGCCACCCAGAACCGCAGGTCGACGCCCAGCCGCCGGACCGCGGGCGAGAACAGCAGCACCGCGAACGCGGCCAGGATCACGACCAGGGCGACCACGCCGATCCATCCGGGCAGGCCGAGCATCGCGCTCGCCCACCAGTCGGCGCCCTGGAACCACGGCGCGAACGGCACCAGGTGCACGTAACCGATGTACGGGGAGCGCCACGCCAGCTCGGTGTCGGTGTAGGCGGTGAGCGACCCGGTCGCGATGGCCGCGATCGCCGGCCACGCCAGCCCGGCGAGCCCGCTGAACACGGTCAGCGACACGCTCAGGACGCGCTCCCGCACGGGATAGGGGTCGTCGCGCCGACGCACCCAGCGGTAGACCACGTGCATCGCCAGCGCCAGGGCGAACGCCAGCCCGCTCGGCCGCGTGAACGCCATCGCCAGCACGACCGGGAACAGCCAGCCGTACCTCCGCTCGACGAGAAGCAGCAGCGCGGTGACCAGCAGCAGGATGTACAGCGACTCGGCGTAGGCGACCTGGAACAGCGGCGAGACCGGCGCCACGCAGAACAGCACCACCGCGAACAGGCTCTGCGACCGTGAGAGCCCCACCCGCCGCATGAGCTGGTGGAACACCAGCGCGGCACCCGCTCCCGCCAGGAACGACACCAGCACCGCGGCGTACGGCCACGGCAGCCGCGTGACGAACATGACCGCGTCCACGACGCCCGGGAAGCCGGGCATGAACGCCCAGGCGTTCTCGCTGACGTGCACGCCGTCCGTCGTCGGGAGGCTCGCGGGGTAGCCGAAGCCGGCGACGATCTCATACCAGCGTCCGTCCCAGATGTTGGCGAAGGTGAAGTAGTCGGGTGCGGCCGACGTCCACGCGTTCTTCGCCTCCGCGGCGGCGAACGCGAGCAGGATCACCGTGGTGACGACGCGCGCGGCCAGGTAGACGGCCAGGACGCGGACCCACCACAGGGTCCACCAGGCGCGACGGACGCCCGCGCCCGGGTGGGGCGCGTCGTCGGCGTCGCTCAGCGCGACGGAATCAGCGGGCGCCTGCACCCGTGAGCCAGGCACGCAGCCCCTCCTCGACCGCCACGATCTGCTCGACGTCCACACGCTCGTCGTCGGCGTGCGCCTTCAGCGGGTCGCCGGGTCCGTAGTTGACCGCGGGGATGCCCAGCGCGCTGAAGCGGGCCACATCCGTCCACCCGTACTTCGGCTTGGCCACGCCGCCGACCGCGGCGACGAACTCCTGCGCGAGCGGCGCATCCAGTCCCGGACGGGCGCCGTCGGCACGGTCGACCACGGTGATCTCGTAGTCGCCGAACAGCTCGTGCATGTGCTCGATGGCCTCCTGCGAGCTGCGCGACGGCGCGAACCGGTAGTTGATGTGCACCATGCACTCGTCCGGGATGATGTTGCCGGCGACGCCGCCGGAGATCCCGACCGCGTTCAGGCCCTCCTTGTAGACGAGACCGTCGACCTCCACCTCGCGCGCCTGGTAGCCGGCGAGGATGTCGAGGATCGGCGCCGCCTTGTGGATGGCGTTGTCGCCCACCCAGCCGCGGGCCGAATGCGCCCGGAGGCCGTAGGTGCGGACCTCGACGCGCAGGTTGCCGTTGCAGCCGCCCTCCACGACGCCGTTGCTCGGCTCCCCCAGGATGCCGAAGTCGCCGACGAACAGGTCGGGCCGGTTGCGGGCGAGGCGGCCGAGGCCGTTCAGCTCGGCGTTGACCTCTTCGTGGTCGTACCACATCCACGTGACGTCGACGGCGGGGTCGGTGAGCTCGGCGGCGAGCTTCAGCTGCACCGCGACGCCGGCCTTCATGTCCACCGTGCCGCGGCCCCAGAGGTAGCGGATGCCGTCCTGCGTCTCGAAGCGCGTCGGCAGGTTGCCGTTGAGCGGCACCGTGTCGATGTGCCCGGCGATCAGCGCGCGGCGCTCGCGACCGAGGTTGGTGCGGGCGACGATCGTGTCGCCGTCGCGGATCACCTCGAGGTGCGGCAGGGCGGCCAGCGACGCCTCGATGGCGTCGGCGAGGGTGCCCTCGTTGCCGGAGACGGACTCGATGTCGCAGATCTGACGTGTCAGGTCGATGGAGGTGGCGCTGAGGTCGAGGGGGAGGCTGTCGTTCTGCACCCTACTAACCTAGGGGCATGCCTTCTGACGTGCCTGACAGTTCCGCCGCGCCCCGCTCCGCCTGGGGCTACGGCCTCGCCACCGTCGCGGCCGACGGCACGGTGCTCGACACCTGGTACCCGTCGCCGCGGCTCGGGACGTTGCCCGCCGGCCGCGACCGCTGGATCGCCCCGGCCGAGTTCGAGGAGCTTGCGGGCGAGGACCCCCGACGCGCCGTCCGCATCGACATCGTGACCGTCGAGATCGACCTGGACGCGCCTCCCGCCTCCACGCCGGACGCCTACCTGCGCCTGCACCTGCTCTCGCACCTGCTCGTGCAGCCGAACGGGCTGTCCCTGGATGGGATCTTCGCCCACCTGCCCAACGTCGCCTGGACGAACGCCGGCCCGGTCAACCCGGCCGACCTCGACCGGCTGCGTCCGCGGCTGCAGCGTGCGGGCATCCAGGTCTCGGGCGTGGACAAGTTCCCGCGGCTGCTCGACTACGTCACGCCGGACCGCGTCCGCATCGCCGACGCCTCCCGCGTCCGCCTCGGCGCGCACCTCGCGCCGGGCACGACCGTGATGCACGAGGGCTTCGTGAACTTCAACGCCGGGACGCTCGGCTCGTCGATGGTCGAAGGCCGCATCTCCCAGGGCGTCGTGGTGGGCGACGGGTCGGACATCGGCGGCGGCGCATCCATCATGGGCACGCTGTCCGGCGGCGGGACGCACCGCGTCTCGATCGGCGAGCGCGCCCTGCTCGGCGCCAACTCGGGCATCGGCATCTCGATCGGCGACGACTCGGTCGTCGAGGCCGGCCTCTACGTGACCGCAGGCACGAAGGTCGTACTCGTCGGCGAGGCGCCGACCGCCGACGGCCGCCCGCGCACCGTGAAGGCGGCGGAGCTGTCCGGGCAGCCCGGGCTGCTGTTCCGCCGCAACTCGCTGACCGGCGCGGTCGAGGTGCTGCGCCGCGCGGGCGTCGGCGTGGAGCTGAACGCCGCCCTGCACGCGTAGCCGCTGCACCTGCCGGTCCCAACACGCCGTTACGCCGCCGCGCATAACGGCGAGTCGGGACCGGTAGTTCGTCTGTGGGACGCAACACGTCGTTGCGCGGGCGCCGTGACGGCGCTTTGCGACCCATGGATGCTGCCTTGCGCCGCCGAGCCCGCATCCGTCTACTCGTCCCAACACGCCGTTACGCAGGCGCGCATAACGGCGAGTCGGGACCAGTCGTTCGTCGGTGGGACGCAACACGCCGTTACGCGGGCGCCGTGGCGGCGTGTTGCGACCCATGGATGCCGCCTTGCGCTGCCGAGCCCGCACCCAACTACTGGTCCCAACACGACGTTACGCGGGCGCGCATAGCAGCGAGTCGGGACCAGTCGTTCGTCGGCGGGACGCAACACGCCGTTACGCGGGTGCCGTGACGGCGCGTTGCGACCCATGGACGCCGCCTTGCGTCGCCGAGCCAACGCCCATCTACTGGTCCCAACACGCCGTTACGCAGGCGCGCGTAACGGCGAGTCGGGACCAGTAGTTCGTCTATGGGTCGCAACACGCCGTTACGCGGTCGCCGTGACGGCGCGTTGCGACCCATGGATGCGGCTGGTTGACGCGACACGCCGTGCGGCGCGGGCGCGGCACGGCGTGTTGCGTCATGCAGAGCGGATCAGACCATGGTGAGGACGGAGGCGGGGTCGGCGAGGACGCGGCCCACGTCGGCGAGGAAGCGGGAGGCCTGCTCGCCGTCGACGATCCGGTGGTCGAACGTCAGCGCCAGCGTGAGCACGTCCCGGAGCGCGATGCCGCCATCGTGCTCCCACGGCTGCCTCCGCACGGCGCCGATCGCGAGGATGGCGGCCTCGCCAGGGGTGAGGATGGGCGTACCGATGTCCACGCCGAAGACTCCGACGTTGGTGATCGTGATGGTGCCGCCGCTGAGGTCGGCGGGCGCGGTGCGCCCGGCGCGGGCGGTCTCGGCGAGCTGCCGGATCGCGCCGGCGAGGTCGGCGAGCGACAGGGCGTCCGCATCCCGGATCACCGGCACCATCAGGCCCCGCGGGGTGGCGGCGGCGATGCCCAGGTGGATGTAGTCCGCCTGCACGATCTCGTTCGCCGCGTCGTCCCAGCGGGAGTTGACCTCGGGCGTCCGGCGGACGGCGAGCGTCAACGCCTTCGCGACGACGGCGAGGAGCCCCGCGCGCACGTCGGCGAGCTCGGGGCGTGCGCGCAGCCTCGCGGTCAGCTCGCTCGTGGGAGTGACGTCGATCGTGAGGAACACGGTCGCCTGCGGTGCGCCGAAGGCGCTGCGGACCATCGCCTCCGCGGTCGCCTTGCGCACGCCGCGGATCGGGATGCGCGTCTCGCGCGCTCCGACGGACGGCGCGGACGCCGTCGGTGCGACGGCCCCCTGCGCCGAGGACTCCACATCCGCCCGCGTGATGAGGCCGCGCTCGCCCGAGCCGGCGATGGACGCGAGGTCGACGCCCAGCTCGCGCGCGAGCTTCCGCACGGGCGGGGTCGCCCGGGGCCGCTCTGCGAGAGCCACCGGCGGCGCGGTCACCGCCGCCGGCGCCGGGGCCGGCGCAGCCGCCGCATCCCACCCGGATACCGATGCCGAAGCCGGCCCGGCCGGCGCAGCCGCCGCATCCGACCCGGATTCCGCCACTGCCGGTGAAGCGGTGGCGACCGCTGCGGCGGTCGCCACGGGCGACGTAGCCGCCCCGGCAGACCCCTCCACTCCCCCGGCCGCCAGCCCCGGCCGCGCGCGGCGCGCCGGGCGGCTCGCCGCATCCGGCCGCGCACCGTACCCGACCAGAGTCGGCTCCGGCGCATCCGCCGCCCGGCCGTCATCCGCAGAGCTGTCCGAAGCCCCCGGCTCCGGCGCGCCCGGCGCCGCCCCCGCATCCGCCGAGCTGACTGAAGCCCCCGGCTCCGGCGCGCCCGGCACGACCCCCGCATCCGCCCCCTCGACCTCGAACGCGACCAGCGGCTCCCCCACCGCGACCGTCACGCCGGGCTCCACGAACAGCCGCGACACCTTCCCGTCGTACGGCGCGGGCAGCTCCACCAGCGCTTTGGCCGTCTCGACCTCCGCGATGATCTGGTTGAGCTGCACGGTGTCGCCGACGGCGACCTTCCACGCGACCAGCTCCGACTCGGTCAGACCCTCACCGAGGTCGGGCAGCGCGAACTCCTTGACCGCCATCAGTCCTCCACCCCGCTCAGCGAGTTCGGCCGGTCCATCGCGCGGTCGATGCCGTCGAGGATGCGGTCGAGGTCGGGCAGGTGCGCCGACTCCAGGCGTGCCGGCGGGTACGGGATGTCGTGCCCGGTGATCCGAACCGGCGCGTGCTCCAGGTGGTAGAAGCAGCGCTCGGTGATCGACGCCGAGATCTCGGCCGCGAGACCTCCGGACAAGGCGGCCTCGTGCGTGACGACGAGCCGGCCGGTGCGCTTCACCGACGCGACGACCGTGTCCAGGTCGAGCGGCGACAGCGAGCGCAGGTCGATCACCTCGACCGAGACGCCCTCGTCGGACGCCGCGACCGCCGCGTCCCGCGCCAGCTGCACGAGACCGCCGTAGGTCACGAGGGTCACGTCGGTGCCCTGCGTCACAACTCGCGCGGTGCCCATCGGGCGAGCGTCCGCGAGCGGGGCGTCCTCATCCACCTCGCCCTTGGCGTGGTAGCGGCGCTTCGGCTCGAAGAACAGCACCGGGTCGTCGGAGGCGATGGCCTGCTGGATGAGCGTGAAGGCGTCCTGCGGGTCCGATGGGCTGACCACGCGCAGGCCCGCCGTGTGGGCGAAGTAGGCCTCGGGCGAGTCGGAGTGGTGCTCGGCCGAGCCGATGCCGCCGGCGAACGGGACGCGGATGACCATCGGCATCCGCACGTTCCCGGCGGTGCGGTAGTGCATGCGCGCGACCTGGTTCACGATCTGGTCGAAGGCCGGGTAGATGAAGCCGTCGAACTGGATCTCGACCACCGGCCGGTAGCCGCGGTACGCCATCCCGACCGCGGTGCCGAGGATGCCGGACTCGGCGAGCGGCGAGTCCATCACCCGGCGCGGCCCGAACTCGGTCTGGAGGCCGTCGGTGACGCGGAAGACGCCGCCGAGGGTGCCGATGTCCTCGCCCATCAGGACGACGTGGTCGTCGGCGGCGAGCGAGCGGCGGAGGCCGGCGTTGATCGCCTTGGCCATGCTGAGGGAGGTCATCGTCCGTCGCTCCCTACGAAGGTGCGGAGGTACCGCGAGTAGTGGTCGCGCTGGCGCGCGAGGCCGGTGTGCGGCTCGGCGTAGACGTTGTCGAAGACGGACAGCGGCTCCGGGTCGGCGAGAGACGTGATGCCCGCGCGCATCTCGGCTGCCACGGCGTCCGCCTTCGCGACGATCGCGGCCATCCGCTCGCCGGTGAGGGCACCCTGCGCGTCCAGGTACGCCTCGACCCGGGTGACCGGGTCCTTGCCGCGCCACTGGTCGAGCTCGGACGCGTCGCGGTAGCGGGTCGGGTCATCGGCGGTGGTGTGCGGGCCCATCCGGTAAGTGACGGCCTCGATGAAGGTCGGGCCGCCTCCGGTGCGGGCGCGGTCGAGGGCGGCGCGCGTCACGGCGAGGACGGCGAGCACGTCGTTGCCGTCGACACGGACGCTCGGCACCCCGAAGCCCGGCGCACGGTCGGCGATGGGACGCTGCGCCTGGAGCGACACCGGCTCGGAGATCGCGTACTGGTTGTTCTGGCAGAAGAAGACGACCGGCGCGGCGTACGTCGCGGCGAAGATCAGCGCCTCGTTGACGTCCCCCTCGCTGGTCGCGCCGTCGCCGAAGTACGCCACTGCGACTGCATCCGTGCCGTCGGCCTGGATGCCGAGCGCGTAGCCGGTCGCGTGCAGCGTCTGCGCGCCGATGATGACCTGCGGGGTCGCCATGTTGATGTCGTAGGGGTTCCAGCCGCTCTGCGTCGTGCCGCGCCAGACGCGCAGCAGGTCGACGAGGCCGGCGCCGCGGCAGTACGCGACGCCGTGCTCCCGGTAGCTGGAGAAGACGAAGTCGTCGGAGCGCAGGGCGCGTCCGGAACCGATCTGGGCGGCCTCCTGGCCGAGCAGCGGCGGCCACAGGCCCAGCTCGCCCTGACGCTGCAGGGCGGTCGCCTCGGCGTCGATGCGGCGGATGACGCGCATGTCCTCGTAGAGCGAGAGCAGCTGCTCGGTGCCGATGTCCGAGACCCACGCGTCGTAGCGGTCGTCCTCGTGGCGGACGCCCTCCGCGTCCAGCAGGCTCACGACGTCGATGACGCCGAGGCCGAGCGACCCAAGATCCGTGTGGGAGCCGCCCTGACGGGTAGCGGGCTGATTGTCGATCGTCACGGTTCACGCAACCTTCACTCTCGCGCCCGGGCGACACGCTTGTGGCGCGCGCGACCGGCTTCCGGCCTCCTTGCCGGAATTGAGGGAAGGCTACGCTCCCGGATCAGCGCGCACAACCATCGGCGTGTCGACCGTGCAGGATGCACTATCCGCACAAGGCCAGACCTGCTACTTTTCACACTATGCGCACCTTCGACAACACCGACCGACGCATCCTCCTGGCGCTCGCGGACGACCCGCGCTCGACCAACGTGTCGCTCGCCGACCGCCTGGGACTCAGCCGCAACACCGTGCAGGCGCGGGTGGCGGAGCTGGAGCGCAACGGCGCGTTCCTGTCGTTCGAGCGGCGCATCTCGGCGCGGATGGCGGGGTACCCGCTCGCGGCCTTCGTCAACGTGCACGTGCAGCAGCAGCGGCTCGCGGAGGTGGTGGAGAGCCTGGCGGCGATCCCCGAGATCGTGCAGGCGCACGGGCTGTCCGGGCCGTCCGATCTCCTGCTCCGGGTGGTGTGCGTGGATGCGGAGGACCTGTTCCGCATCACCGGCATCATCCAGTCCACGGAGGGCGTCGACCGCGCCGAGACGTCGCTCGACATGGGCGAGCTCATCCCCTACCGCCTCCGCCCCCTGCTGACCCGCGACGCTTAACGGCGAAGGCCGCGCCGACCAGGGGTCGACGCGGCCTTCGCGGTGCGAGAGCTTTACGCCTCGGCGGGAGCCTCCGCGGGGGCCGTCTCGGCCGGAGCCTCGGCGCCCTCCTCGGCGATCACCGGAGCGAGCGACAGCTTTCCGCGGTCGTCGATCTTGGTGATCTCGACCAGGATCTTCTGGCCGACACCGAGCACGTCCTCGACGTTCTCCACGCGCTTGCCGCCGGCGAGCTTGCGGACCTCCGAGATGTGCAGCAGGCCGTCCTTGCCCGGGAGCAGCGAGACGAACGCGCCGAACGCGGCGATCTTGACGACGGTTCCGAGGAACTGCTCGCCGACCTCCGGGTTGGTGGGGTTCGCGATCGCGTTCACCTGAGCGCGGGCCGCCTCGGCCGACGGGCCGTCGGTGGCGCCGATGTAGACGGTGCCGTCCTCCTCGATGGAGATCTCGGCGCCGGTCTCGTCCTGGATCGCGTTGATCGTCTTGCCCTTCGGGCCGATCAGCTCGCCGATCTTGTCGACCGGGATCTGGACCGAGATCACGCGCGGCGCGGTCGGGGCCATCTCGTCCGGACGGTCGATCGCGGCGTTCAGCACGCTCAGGATGGTGGTGCGGGCGTCCTTCGCCTGGGTCAGCGCGCCGGCGAGCACCGACGACGGGATGCCGTCGAGCTTCGTGTCGAGCTGGATAGCGGTGACGAACTCGCTGGTTCCGGCGACCTTGAAGTCCATGTCGCCGAGCGCGTCCTCGGCGCCCAGGATGTCGGTGAGCGCCGCGTAGCGGGTCTCACCGTCGACGACGTCGGAGATCAGGCCCATGGCGATGCCGGCGACCGGGGCGCGCAGGGGCACACCGGCGTTCAGCAGCGACAGGGTGGACGCGCAGACGGAGCCCATCGAGGTCGAGCCGTTCGAGCTCAGCGCCTCGGACACCTGACGGATCGCGTACGGGAACTCCTCGCGGCTCGGCAGCACCGGCACGAGGGCGCGCTCGGCGAGGAAGCCGTGCCCGATCTCGCGACGCTTCGGCGAGCCCACGCGGCCGGTCTCACCGGTCGAGTAGGGCGGGAAGTTGTAGTGGTGCAGGTAGCGCTTCTTCGTGACCGGCGACAGCGAGTCGATCTGCTGCTCCATCTTGAGCATGTTCAGCGTGGTGACGCCCAGGATCTGGGTCTCGCCGCGCTGGAAGATCGCCGAACCGTGGACGCGCGGGATGACCTGCACCTCGGCGTCGAGCGGACGGATGTCGGTCAGACCGCGACCGTCGATGCGGATGCCCTCGCGCAGCACGCGACCGCGCATGACGACCTTCGACACCGACTTGTACGCCGCGGAGAACTGGGTCAGCACCTCGGGGTCGAGGACGCCCGCCTCCACCTTCTCGGCGAGGGCCGCCTTGACGCGCTCCTTGAGGGCGTCGTCGGCGTTCTGGCGCTCGACCTTGTCGGCGATCTGGTACACGTTGACGAGCTCGTCGTAGGCGAGGCCGGCGACGTTGTCGTACGTGGTCTGCGAGTAGGGCAGGAACACCGGGTAGTCGGCGATCGCCTTCGCGGACTGCTGCGCGAGCACGTTCTGCGCGCCCACGAGCTCGCGGATGAACGGCTTGGCCGCCTCCAGACCCTGGGCGACGACCTCCTCGCTCGGCTTCACGGCACCGCCCTGGATGAGGTTCCAGCTGTTCTCGGTGGCCTCGGCCTCGACCATCATGATCGCGACGTCGCCCTCGGAGCCGTCCTCGTTGGTGAGGACGCGGCCCGCGACGACGAGGTCGAAGACGGCCTCCTCGAGCTGCGAAGCCTTCGGGAACGCGATCCACTGGTCCTCGTGCTGGCCGTTGCCGGGGATGAGCGCGAGGCGCACACCGGCGATCGGGCCGGAGAACGGCAGACCGGAGATCTGCGTGGAGGCGCTGGCCGCGTTGATGGCGAGCGCGTCGTAGAACTCGTCCGGAGCGATGCTCAGGACGGTGATGACGATCTGCACCTCGTTGCGGAGGCCGTCGACGAACGACGGACGCAGGGGGCGGTCGATCAGACGGCAGACGAGGATCGCCTCGGTCGAGGGACGTCCCTCGCGGCGGAAGAACGAGCCGGGGATCTTCCCGGCGGCGTACGAGCGCTCCTCGACGTCCACCGTCAGCGGGAAGAAGTCGAAGTTGTCCTTCGGGTGCTTGCTGGCGCTGGTCGCGCTCAGCAGCATGGTCTCCTCGTCGAGGTAGGCGGCGACGGCGCCCTGCGCCTGCTGGGCGAGGCGTCCGGTCTCGAACCGGACGGTGCGGGTGCCGAAGCGGCCGTTGTCGAGGACGGCTTCGGCGAACTTGATCTCAGGACCTTCCAAGAGGTCTGTCTCCTTTGTTTAACGTCGCGGTCCCGTGTGGACGCGACTTCATCCAAGGAGCAGGAACAGGCAGTTCGACACGTTCTGTGTACGCGGCATCCCATGCGGGTGCGTGGGCTGAGCCCGTCTGGCCATCAGTAGAAATACACGGTTGCGACGCCTCTTCAGCACGGTCTCGCATCCGGATACCACCACCGAGGACCAGCTCCTGCCAGCCTGCTCCGGGTTCCTTCTCGGTATTGAGTTGGAATGTCGGCGCACGGCCGACCTCGACAATCCTACCAGCCGGGCGGCCATCGCGGGCCGGTGCGGCGCGCCGCAAGGGAGCTACGATGCTCGCATGGACGAGGGAGTCTCACGGACGATGCGCCCCGTGGTGGACGCGTCGTGGCGTCGCGCCGAGCGGGCGCGGCTGGACCCGGAGCACGTGAGCGCCCCGCTGGTCCTCGACGGCCCCGGCCTGGAGGACGCGCGGCGAGCGCATCCTCTCGCCGCCGCCCTCCCGGTCATCCGCACGCTTCTCGTGCGGGACGCGGAGCCCGACTCCCGCGTGGTGGTCGCCGTCGGCGACGCCCGCGGACGGCTCCTTTGGGTGGAGGGCGACCCGGTCCTGCGGCGGCGAGCGGAAGCGATGTTGTTCGTCCCCGGCGCCGCCTGGGCGGAGGGCGATGTCGGCACCTCGGCGCCCGGAACGGCGCTGGCGATCGGCGACGGCGTCCAGATCCGCGGTGCGGAGCACTTCGCGCGGGAGGTGAAGCCGTGGAGCTGCACGGCCGTCCCCGTGCGCGACCCGGACACGGGAGACATCATCGGGGTCGTCGACGTCACCGGCGAGGACCAGGTCGCCGCGCCCCACGTCCTCGCGCTCGTGGAGGCGACAGTCGCCGCGGTCGAGCGAGAGCTGCTGATCGCACGCCTGCGCGACGCGGCCGCCGACACGAGAGCAGGAGGGGCGCGACGTCCGGCACGGACGGGCCGCTCGCCCGGGCAGCCCGCCCAGCTGCGCATCCTCGGCCGCGACACGGGAGAGCTCACCGGCGCGAGCGGCCGCAGCGGTGGGCTCAGCACCCGTCACAGCGAACTCCTCGCGCTGCTCGCCTGGCACAGCGACGGACTGTCGGCGGAGCGGCTGGCGGAACTGGTCTACGGGGACCGGCGGAGCGTCGTCACGCTGCGGGCGGAGATGGTCCGGCTGCGGCGGGCGCTCGGCCGGATCGCACCAGAGCTCGGTCCGCTCACCCGCCCCTACCGTCTCGGCGCGCCCATGGAGACGGACCTCGGCGCCGTCGTCGACCTCCAGCGGCGCGGCGCCCACCGGGCCGCGGTGGCGTCGTACGGCGGCGGTCCCCTCCCCGGCTCCCGGGCGCCCGGCCTGGAGGAGCTGCGCGAGGAGGTCGTCGGCCGACTGCGGGAGGCGTTGCTCGAGTCCGCCTCCCCCGACCTGCTGCTGGCATGGGCGCAGACCGACCGCGGAGTCGACGATGTGGAGATCTGGCGCGCGGCGCTGCAGGCGCTGCCGCCGCAGTCGCCGCGTCGCGCCCTGGTGGTGGCGCACCTGACGGCTCTCGAGGCTCGCGACTGACAGCGCCCGGGCGGGATGCAACCGGATGCAACCCTCTCCTGGCTAGCGTGCGGAGCGCGCGTGATCCACGCGCGTCCATGCGATGTCGAAGGAGACGAACCATGACCCTGAGCCCGGAGCAGACCGCCGCGCAGACCGCCGGCGAACCCGTCGCCGCGGAGAAGCCGAGCGCCTACGCGCACCCCGGAACCGAAGGGGCGGTGATGGCGTTCGCGCCGCGCTACGACCACTTCATCGGCGGCCGTTACGTCGCCCCGCACGGCGGCCGCTATTTCGACGACATCACGCCCGTGACCGGCCGTCCGTTCACCGAGATCGCACGCGGAGACGCGGAGGACGTCGACGCCGCCGTGGAGGCCGCATGGGCCGCCTTCCCCGAGTGGAGCCGCACCTCCGTCGCCGACCGCGCCCTCCTCCTGACCCGCATCGCCGACCGCATGGAGGCCAACCTCGAACTCCTCGCGGTGGCGGAGACCTGGGAGAACGGCAAGCCGGTGCGTGAGACGCTGGCGGCCGACATCCCGCTCGCCATCGACCACTTCCGCTACTTCGCCGGGGCGATCCGGGCCCAGGAGGGCGGCATCAGCGAGCTCGATCACGATACGGTCGCGTACCACTTCCACGAGCCGCTGGGCGTGGTCGGCCAGATCATCCCGTGGAACTTCCCGCTGCTGATGGCGACCTGGAAGCTCGCCCCCGCCCTGGCCGCCGGGAACTGCGTCGTCCTCAAGCCCGCGGAGCAGACGCCCGCGTCCATCCACGTCTGGCTGGACCTTGTCCGCGACCTGCTCCCGGACGGCGTGGTCAACATCGTCAACGGCTTCGGATTCGAGGCAGGAGCACCCCTCGCCTCGCACAAGCGCATCCGGAAGGTGGCGTTCACGGGCGAGACCACGACCGGCCGGCTGATCATGCAGTACGCGAGCGAGAACCTCATCCCGGTCACGCTGGAGCTCGGCGGCAAGAGCCCCAACATCTTCTTCGAGGATGTGGCGGCCGGCCGGGATGCGTTCTACGACAAGGCGCTCGAGGGGTTCACCTTCTTCGCCCTCAACCAGGGCGAGGTGTGCACCTGTCCCTCGCGGGCGCTGGTGCAGTCCTCGATCTACGACGGGTTCGTCGGCGACGGTCTCGACCGCGTCCGGGCCATCAAGCAGGGCGATCCGCTGGATGTGTCGACGATGATCGGCGCGCAGGCCTCGAACGACCAGCTGGAGAAGATCCTGTCGTACATCGACATCGGCCGTCAGGAGGGTGCCCGCCTGCTCACCGGCGGCGAGCGCGCCGACCTCGGCGGCGAGCTCTCGGGCGGCTACTACGTGCAGCCGACCGTGTTCGAGGGAGACAACTCGATGCGGATCTTCCAGGAGGAGATCTTCGGCCCCGTGCTCGCGCTCACCCGCTTCGGCGACTTCGACGACGCCATCGGCATCGCCAACGACACGCTCTACGGCCTCGGAGCGGGCGTCTGGAGCCGCGACGGCTCCCAGCTTTACCGCGCGGGGCGCGCGATCGAGGCGGGCCGCGTCTGGTGCAACACGTACCACCAGTACCCGGCGCACGCGGCGTTCGGCGGCTACAAGCAGTCCGGCATCGGGCGCGAGAACCACCGGATGATGCTCGACCACTACCAGCAGACGAAGAACTTGCTGGTGTCGTACGCCGACGGCCCGATGGGCTTCTTCTAGGAGTCGCCGTGACCCACCCGTCCCCCGCCCGCGTAGACGTCACGCCGGCTGCCGCGGCGATGCTGCGGCAGCTGGCCGGCGTCCACGGGCCCCTGCTGCTCCACCAGTCCGGTGGCTGCTGCGACGGCTCCGCGCCCATGTGTTACCCCGTCGGGATGTTCCGGGTCGGCGGCGCGGACGTCCTTCTCGGCACGCTCGACGTCGAGGGCGCCGCCCCGGTGCCGGTGTACATGTCCGCGGCGCAGTACGAGTACTGGAAGTTCACCCACCTCACGATCGACCTCGTCGACGGACGGGGCAGCGGCTTCTCCGCGGAGGCTCCGGAGGGCAAGCGGTTCCTGACCAGGTCCCGGATGCTCACCGACGACGAGCTGACGGCCTTCGGCCTGGTCTGAGGATATGAGCCGCGGGAGGGCGTCGCATCGGGCGCGACCGGCGTCCTCCCGCCACCACCCAGCTCAGAGGGCGAGCGTCGCCCGCGCGGCGTCGGCGAGCGCGTGCCCGTACGACGGGCCGTGGCCGGCGGCGTGAACGGCGAGGGGATGCAGCTGGTGCAGCGGGATGCGGTCGCGCCAGCCGGCCCGCAGCGGCCGCGCCCCCTCGTACGCGGCGAGGATGTCGTCCAGGAACGGCGCGCCGAACAGGGCCAGCATCGCGAGGTCGGTCTCCCGGTGGCCGCCGTGCGCCGCGGGGTCGATGAGCACGCCGCCGTGCGCATCCCACAGCAGGTTGCCGTTCCACAGGTCGCCGTGGAGGCGCGCGGGCGGCTCGTCGTCGTCGAACTCCCCCGCGTCCACGCGGTCGACGGCCTCGCGGATCACGGGCAGCTGCGCCTGCGTGACGGTGCCGGCCTCCACCGCGATCCCCAGGTACGGGAGGACGCGGTCGCGGGCGTAGAAGCGTCCCCAGCTCGTCTCGTGGGCGACCGGCAGCGGGCGCCGGCCGATGAACAGCGGGCCGTCCCAGCCGTCGGGCGGCGCACCGAACGCCGACGCACCGGCCGCGTGCGTCACGGCGAGCGCTGCCCCGAACGACCGCGCGGCCTCGCGGGTCGGACGGACCTCATGGATGCGCTCCAGCTCGATCCAGCCCGACCCCGCGGAGGCGACGCGCACGACGCGGGCGCCGCCCTCGGGCTCCGCCGCGGCGAGCCAGCCGAGCCCCGCGGCCTCCGCTTCGAAGAACCGCTCGGGTGCGTCTTCCCGCTCCTTGGTCACCGTCTCCACGCGGCCACCCTACGACCGCGCGCGGCGCCGCGCGGGCTCGGCCGCGCGAAACGGAGGTGAACCGACCGCGTCGTAGCCGGTCCTTCCTCCCGCGACGCACATCGACGGCGTGTCGCTCACGCGTCTCCTCCGTTTCCCGCGGCGCCGGAGGCGGGCGCACTCACCGCGCGTCGGAGGCGGGCGTCTCAGCCCGCGCGGCGGCGCGGGTGAACAGCACGACGATCGCGACCCCGATCAGCGTCCCGAGCGTGTTGGCGAGCAGGTCCCGCGGGTCGCTCACGCGCGCGGGCAGGAAGAGCTGCGTGAACTCGATCAGGAGTGTCGCGACCACGCCGATCGCCACAGCCAGCCACCAGCGCCACACCCCGAGCAGCAGCGTGAACAGCACGCCCATCGGCACGAACAGCAGAACGTTCGCGGTGAACTCCGCCACGGAGTAGTCCACCCAGCCGAGACCCGGCACGGCCGACACCGCGCGCAGCAGCGCGCGCAGCAGCGGGTTGCCCGCGGGGTTCCCCGGCGCCGGGTCGAGCGTGATGCCGGCGACCGCGAGCAGGTAGACGACGGTCAGGATGGGCAGCACAGCACGACGGCGCATCCTCCTATGCTGGCGCACATGACCAGTGCGTTCCGCATCCCGATGACCGGGCGCTCCACCGACGAGCGGCACCGCGTCTCCAGCCCCTTGGAGCTGCTGTTCGACCTGACGTTCGTCGTCGCCATCGCCCAGGTCGCCGGGCAGCTGGCGCACGCGGGCGAGGCGGGCCACGTGCTCGAGCGGCTGCCGTTCTACCTCATGGTGTTCTTCGCCATCTGGTGGGCGTGGATGAACTTCACCTGGTTCGCCTCGGCCTACGACACCGACGACGTTCCGTACCGGCTGATGACGCTCGTGCAGATGGGCGGCGTGCTGGTGCTCGCCGCGGGCGTGCCTGCCGCGTTCGACGAGGAGAACTTCACGGCGATCATCGTCGGCTACCTGATCATGCGGCTGGCGCTGGTCGGGCAGTGGCTCCGTGCGGGCATCGAGGATCCGGCCGGACGGCGCACGGCGTTCCGCTATGCAGCCGGCATCGCGGTGGTGCAGGTGCTGTGGGTGGCGTGGGGCTTCCTCCCTCCGCACAGCGCCGTCTGGCTCTTCCCCGTCGGGGTGGTGCTGGAGCTCGCAGTGCCGCTGTGGGCGGAGCGCACCGGGATGACGTCGTGGCACCCGCACCACATCGCCGAGCGCTACGGGCTGTTCACGATCATCGTTCTCGGCGAGTCCGTGTCGGCGTCGGCGGTCGGAGTGCAGCAGGCGCTGGCGACGAGCGGATTCTCGGCCTCCCTGGTCTGGATCGCCTCGGCCGCTCTGGTGCTGCTGTTCGCCCTGTGGTGGCTGTACTTCCTGGAGCCGGCGGCCGAGGGCTTGAGCAGCAAGCGCGGGAGGTCGTTCTACTGGGGGTACGGTCATTACTTCGTCTTCGCGTCTCTGGCGGCGCTCGGGGCGGGGCTGGAGGTCGCGGTTCAGGCAGGTGCGGCGGACGCGCACGCGTCGGACACGGCGGTCGAGTACGCCATCGCGGTGCCGGTGGCCGTCTTCCTGCTGATGCTGTACATCCTGCACGCCCCGCTGGTGGACGAGGTCGTCATCCGGCCGCTCAAGACCGGCGTCGCGATCGCCCTGGTCCTGCTGCTGCCGCTCGCCTCCCCCTTCCTCGGGCTGGTGGGCGTCACGATCGGGATCGCGCTGGTCGCGTCGGCCCTGGTTGCCACGACCCTCATCGACCGGGCACTCGCGGCACGGTCGCGCGAGAAGGAGCCGACCGCGTCCCGCCCCTTGCCCTGAGGCGCGTGCCGCGGTTGGCTCTGGTCATGACCGAACGTGACGACCGCGCCGATCAGCTGACCACCGCGCCCGCCGCCGAAGAGAGCGACGCCGACCCGCGAATCGACGTGTCCGAGGGCGAGGGCGGCCGTCGCCGCATCGACATCCGCGACGACGCGGAAGTGCGCCCGGGCTCCGATCCGAAGGACCGCTGAGCCCGGGCGCACCGGCGCCTCTCGCTAGCCGCCGTGGCCGCGCGGCGCTCCGTACACGCGGACGTAGTCGAACGTCGTCGTGAAGCCGGCAGCGGCCATCGACACGAGTCCGAGCCGCGGCGGGCTCGCGGCCAGCGGCGTCGTCCACGTGCCCGCGGTGTCCCAGGTCGCTCCGTCGTCCTTGCTGGTGGTCGCGGTGTAGACGTTCTCGGTGGCCGTGTGCGTGCGGGTCAGCCGCAGCACCGTCCACTCGCCGACCGGTCCGCCGACCGAGTTGCCGTACGCCGGGTAGCCGGGACCCTCCGGCGTCTCGCGCTTGCCGAATTCGGTCTGGCGGGTCTCCCAGATGGAGGTGACGGCGAGCTTCACGAAGTTCGCGTCGTCCTGGTAGATCACCAGACCGCCCTGGGCGTAGTTCTGGCAGCAGCCGTCGCGCGGGACCGTCGTCTTCACGCGGGTCTCCACGGTGTAGTCGCCGGCCGGGAGGGCGCGCACCGGCAGACCGGCGGCGCCGGCGTCCGGACCGAGGTCGGCCGCCTGCATCTGCCAGTTCAGAACTCCGCCCGAGACGGACCGCGTGGAGGCGCCCGGGTCGCGGATCCAGGTCCACGCCGGATCCATCGCGTGGCCGCCGAACTCATCGGAGTAGGCGGGGAGCTTCGGCCCGCGCGCGAGCGGACCGACGAACGCCGGGTGGTAGGCGGCCGGCTGCCCGGCTGTGACGACCGGCGCGGGCTGCCGGCTGTCGGACGGCCCCGCTCCCCCGCGGACGACGGGCCAGCCGTCCTTCCAATCGAGCGGATCCATGAGCACGGGGCGCTTCGTGTAGGTGCCGCCACCGGCGACGTAGGGGTCGGTGCGATCGACGGCGTGGTAGAGCATCCACTCCTGACCGGTCGCGTCGACGGTGCTGGTGACGTGACCGGGCCCGACCCAGCGGTTGCCGTTCTGGTGCAGGACGGGCGTGCCGCCGACACGCGAGTCTAGGAACGACGCCCCGGTGCGGTCGAGGAACGGCCCGGTCGGCGACGTGGAGCGGCCGGCGAAGACGCCGTAGCCGGTCAGCGGGCCGTTGCAGCAGTTCGTCGCCGAGCCGAGCAGGTAGAAGTAGCCGCCGTGCTGGATGACATGCGTGCCCTCGTATCGGTTCGGGATGGCCACCTGGACCTGGCTGGCCGGGTCGGAGTGCAGGCCGTCGGCGCTCACCGTGCGCACGGAGAGGCCGCCGTAGTAGCTGCCGAAGTAGAGGTAGTTCGTGCCGCCGACCGAAAGGAATTCGGGGTCGTAGACCCACCGGCGGTCGTTCGGGTCGGCGTTGCCCGGGGACGGCATCGGTTCGACGACCGGGCCGCCGGAGTCCGTCCAGGGGCCTGCGGGACTGGCGCTCGTCGCGACGCCGATCGCGGAGCCGCCGCCCGGAGTCACCGTGTTGGTCGCCGTGTAGTACAGCAGGTAACGGCCGCCGACGTATACGACGTCGGGCGCCCACGTGTCGCCGTTCCCGATCCACGCGGGACGGGTGGGCAGCGCCTCACGCACGAAGGTCCAGTGCACCAGGTCGGTGGAGCGGTAGGTCGGGATGCTCGAGAAGACGAGCGAGCCGTCCGGGTTGCGCAGCGACGGGTCGATGACGTCGCGAGTGCAGTAGAGGTACCAGGCCGGGTCCGACGGATCCTGGGAACGGATCACGTCGGGGTCGGCGCACTGCTCGGCGCGCGTGCCGTTACCGAGTTCGAGGTCGAGCGGGTTGCTGTAGGTGGCGCCGGTGGCAGGCGCTGGCCGGGCGGCCGCCGGCGCGGCCGCGGCCAGCGCCGCGAGCGCTGGGATGCCGACAGCCAGCGCCAGCGCTGTAAGCGCGGCGAGGATCGGACGTGACGGATGACGCATGACGAGAACTCCCCTTCGAGTCGTGGCGTGCGTCACACGCTACAGCGCTGTAAAGCCGCTGCCAAGGGTCAGCGCGAACGAATGCGCGCACACAGAACGGGCCGCCACCCGGAGGTGACGGCCCGTTGTGAAGAAGTTCGCGGTCGAATTATCGACGCAGCCCCAGACGCTCGATGAGCGAGCGGTAACGGCTGATGTCGATGTCCGCCAGGTAGCCCAGCAGACGGCGACGCTGACCGACCAGCAGAAGCAGGCCACGACGCGAGTGGTGGTCGTGCTTGTGCTCCTTGAGGTGCTCGGTGAGATCCTTGATCCGCTTGGTCAGGATCGCGACCTGGACCTCGGGGGATCCGGTGTCACCGGGGTGGGTCGCGTACTCTTCGATGATCGCCTTCTTGGTGTCTGCATCCAGCGCCATAGAGGGATCCCCTTTCTGCTCGTTGCGCGGTGCCCGGGGCCGTATGCCTGGGCTCTCTTGATCCGCGGCCGTTCGACGGCAACTGGAAGAGTCTACCAGAGCCGGCGGGTGCCCCGACGCGCTCAGACGGGCTCGGGCTCCGGCTCGAGGAGGGCGAAGAGGGCGCCCTGCGGGTCGACGACCTCGGCCCAGCGTCCGACGCCCGGCGCCGCGTTGGGCTCGGTGCGCAGCGTGCCGCCGAGCTCGGTCGCGCGCACTACGGCCGCGTCGAGGTCGGCGACGTTGAAGTAGACCAGCCACGCGGCGGGATCGGCGCCGTCCGACCGGTAGGCGCCGGCGACGCTGGTGTCCCCGACGTCGAACAGACCGTACGGCTCCTCCCCCACGCGCATCTCGCTCACGCCGACGCCCAGCACGCTCTCGTAGAACCCGAACGTCGACGCGGGGTCGGGTGCGACCAGCTCCAGCCAGTCGACGGCGCCCGGCTCGTCGCGCAGCCACGGCTCGTTCGAGTCCTTCCGCTGCCACAGACCGAAGACCGCGCCGGCCGGGTCCTGGACGATCGACAGGTGGATGCCCGGCACCGTCTCCGACGGCTCCAGCAGCACGGCGCCGCCCGCGGCGAGCGCGGCCTCTGCCGCGGCCTGCAGGTCGTCGACGGCGAAGTACACCGTCCACATCGTGGGAACGTCGTCGGCGGGCAGCGGCCCGAGCGCGGCGACCGCGACGCCGCGCGCGCGGGCGAGGGAGAAGTGGCCGGTCTCGGCGAGCGCCGGACCGACGTCCCAGCCGAACAGCTCGCGGTAGTAGGTGGCGGCGGCGGGCTGGTCGGGGCTCTGCAGGTCCACCCAGATGGGAGTGCCGTGCGGGAACGCGTCTTCGATCGGCATGGGCCCACGCTACTCGCCCTGGCGCATCCGGGGCGAGGTTCAGATGCCGCGAAGCACCTCGTCGATGGCCGCGACGACGACCGGCGCGGGCGGCCCGTCGTCGTTGCGCGCCCACCAGAGCAGCGCCGAGAAGTTCGCCGAGCTGAGGACGTCGGCCAGCACCTGTACCCGGAGGCCGGCCGGATCCTCCCCCAGCCGATCGGCCAGGACGCCGACGATCAGATCGCGGTGCGCCGCCATCGCGGTGAGGCCGAACCCGATGAGCGCGGGATGCGTGGCCATGAGAGCGAGGCGGCGCCGGGTGGCCTCCTCGGCGTCCGGTGGCAGGGTCAGGGCCGAGCGGACGGCGTCGGTCAGCACGTCGCGGATGGACGCGTCGGCCGCCGGGTGGTCCAGCACGGCGTGCATCCGGTCGACCACCGGGCCGATGCCGCCCCAGACCAGCGCGGGCTTGCTCGGGAAGTAGCGGAACAGCGTCCGCCGGCCGATGCCCGCGAGGGCGGCGATGTCGTCCATCGTGGTCTGCTCGTACCCGTGCTGGTCGAAGTGGCGGAGGGCGAGCAGGGCGACGCGCTCGGGGTCGACGTCGGCGGGGCGCCCGCGGCGGCGGGGCGCGGGCGCGGCGGCGCGGGCTGCGTCGGCGGGCGGGGTCATCCCTCGATCATGGCACCGGATGGTCGTCGTGACCGACCCGCTCGCGCGCGATCGCCTCCACGAGGATGCGGAGCCCGTCCGGGATCTGCGCCGCCGGGATGCCGCCGAAGCCGAGGAGGAGCCCGTCCGGGCCTCCCGCGGCGGCCCGGAACCGCGACACGGGCTGCACGGCGACGCCCGCCACCGCCGCGCGCTCGGCGACCCGCCGCGCGTCGAACGAACCCGGCTCGCGCTGGAGCACCGCCAGATGCAGACCGGCGGCGGACGGCACCAGCCGCAGGTCGGGCGCGAGCGCGCCGACCGCCTCCTCGAGCGCGGCGTGCCGCTCGGCGTAGACGCGCGTCGCGCTGCGCACGTGGCGCGCGAAGCCGCCGGAGTCGAGCAGGCGCGCCATGGCGCGCTGCGTCACGGTGTCGTTGTGCCAGTCCGTCAGCCGCTTGGCATGGCGGATCGCCGCGATCAGCGCGGGCGGCGCGATCACGAAGCCCAGCCGAAGGGCGGGGGCCATGGTCTTCGAGAAGGTGCCGACGTAGACCACGCGCCCGTCCGCATCCAGCCGCTGCAGCGGGTCGAGCGGCCGCGCGCCGAAGCGGAACTCGCTGTCGTAGTCGTCCTCGACGACGACGGCGTCGTGACGCGCCGCCCAGTCCAGCAGCGCGACCCTGCGCTCCAGCGGCAGCACGCCGCCGAGCGGGAACTGGTGCGACGGCGTCACGTAGACGAGCCGCGCGGGCGGCAGGAGGTCGACGCGCAGCCCCTGCTCGTCCACCGGCACCGGCAGCACGCGCGCGCCCGCAAGCTCGAACAGCTGACGGACCGGCGGGTAGCCCGGGTCCTCCATCGCGACCGCGTCGCCCGGGCGCAGCAGCACACGGGCGAGCAGGTCGAACGCCTGCTGCGCGCCGCTGGTGACCACCACGTCCGCGGGCCCCGCCTCCACCGAGCGCGAGACGCCGAGGTGGCGCGCGATCCCGGCGCGCAGCCGCTCCGCGCCCGCGGGGTCGCCGTACCCGGACGAGCGCAGGAAGCCGCCGCGCAGTTCGGCGGCCACGTACCCGCGCCAGGTGTCGAGCGGGAATAGGGCGGGATCGGGTGAGCCGACGCTGAAGTCGTAGGCGATCGGGCGCGGCTCGGTCCACAGCGGGTCGTCCAGGCCGCGCCAGACCGGAGCCGGGCGCGCGGCGCTCCGGCGACGCGGCGGGCGCGCGTCGGCGACGGGAGCGGCGGTGTACGCGACGAACGTGCCGGCGCCGACCCGCGCCTCCAGGTAGCCTTCCGCGGTCAGCCGCTCGTACGCGGTCGAGACCGTCGATCGCGACACCTGCAGCCGCTCCGCGAGCTCGCGGGTGGCGGGCAGACGTTCGCCGCGGCGCAGACGGCCGTCGAGCACCGCGTCCCGCAGCTGGCGGTAGATGCGGTCGGCGCGGTCGCCGCGACCGCCGATGGCGACATGGAGGTCCAGGATGCTCCCGAATGGTCTGGTCGGATTCCGTCGGATTGGCGCTTACACCGAGCCGATCCAGTTCCTAGCGTAGGGGCCATGACAGAACGAATCCAGATCCCGTCCCTTGCCCCCGAGGGCTACCGCAAGGTCGTCAACCTCGACGGCTACGTCGGCGGCGTCGTCGAGGAGCCGCTGGGCGACCTCATCAAGCTGCGGGCGTCGCAGATCAACGGGTGCACCTACTGCGTCGACATGCACTCCGTCGACCTGCAGGGCCGCGGGGTGCCGCTGCGCAAGGTGTTCGCCGTGATCACCTGGCGCGAGTCGCCGTGGTTCACCGAGCGGGAGCGCGTGGCGCTCGAGCTGACGGAGGCGGTCACGCTCATTCACGAGGACGGAGTCCCCGACGAGCTGTACGCGCGGGCGCTCGCGGAGTTCGGGGAGGACGGCCTCGCCAACCTGCTGCTCGCCATCGCCACCATCAACGTCTGGAACCGGATCGCCATCCCGACCCGGATGGAGCCGGCGGCGCTCTGACGCCCGAACGGCGAAGCGCTCCCCCGGACGGATCCGAGGGAGCGCTTCTGTTCGCGAGGGACGGGGCTCAGCTGACGCCGAGCAGGTCGATCACGAAGATCAGGGTCTTGCCCGACAGCGGGTGACCGCCGCCGGCCGGGCCGTAGGCCTGCGCGGGCGGGACGGTGAGCTTGCGGCGCCCGCCGACCTTCATGCCCGGGATGCCGTCCTGCCAGCCCTTGATGAGGTTGTTCAGCGGGAAGTTGATGGACTGCCCGCGGCTCCACGAGGAGTCGAACTCCTCGCCGGTCTCGTACTCGACGCCGAGGTAGTGCACGTCGACCTTGGAGCCGGGGGTCGCCTCCGGGCCGGTGCCCTCGACGATGTCGACGATCTCGAGCGTCTCAGGGGCCGGGCCCTCGGGGGCGTCGACCTCGGGCTTCTGGTTGGTGTTCTCTGCCATGTCCACCATCCAACCGCGAGCGGGGCGATTCAGGAAACCCCGTTCGCTGACCGCGCACCGCGGATTGAGGGTTGCGCTCGTGGCGGGCCGGGGGCATCCTTTAAGCCATAACTCGTTCCCCCGGGAGAGCTGCAGGCATCGCCGCACCACCGGGGGTCGAGTCCGTTAAGGGGTGATCTCCCCGGGCTCCCCTTCTCGCGCTCAGGCGCCGAAGACCTTGCCGGGGTTGAGGATGCCGAGCGGATCGAACACCGACTTGAGCTTGACCTGCAGCTCGTACGAGTCGGGCCCGACCTCGTCCGCGAGCCAGCGACGCTTCAGCACGCCGACGCCGTGCTCGCCGGTGAGCGTGCCGCCGAGCTCGATCGCCGTCCGGAACAGGTCGTTCGCCGCATCCCACACCGCGCCGGGCACCTCCTCGCCGGTGTAGACGAAGTTGGGGTGGAGGTTGCCGTCGCCGGCGTGCGCGACGGTCGGAATCGGGATGCCGTACTTCGCCGAAATGCGCTCGATCGCCGCGAACATCTCGGGCATGCGCGAGCGCGGCACGGCGACGTCCTCGATCAGAACCTCGCCGCTCGAGGCGAGCGCGGGGTGGAACGCGCGACGGAGGGCGAGCAGGCGCTCCCCCTCCTCGGCGTCGGCGGCGACGCGGACGGTCCCGCCGGTCTTCGCCAGCAGCTCGCCCGCGGCCGCCGCATCCACCGCCGCCGTGGCGCCGTCGAACTGCACCATGAGGTAGGCCGCCCCGCTGCTGGCGCCGAACGCCTCGCGGATGCGCTCCTCGCCGAGGTAGGCCGCGATGCGCTCCAGCGACGGCGCGTCGAGCAGTTCCATGACGGCGGGACGCAACTGCGCGGCGGTGATCCGGGCGGAGGCCTCCGCCGCCGACCGGACGTCGGGGAATAGGGCGCCGAGGGTCACCGGCTCGCCCGGCGGGATCGGCTGCACGCGCACCGTCGCCTCGACGATCACGCCGAGCGTGCCCTCCGAGCCGACGAAGAGGGCGGTCAGGTCGTAGCCGGTGACGCCCTTGACCGTGCGGTGCCCGGTGCGGACGATCCGCCCGTCGGCGAGCACGACGGTGAGCCCGAGGACCGCCTCCCGGGTCACCCCGTACTTGGCGCAGAGCAGGCCGCCGGCGTTGGTCGCGATGTTGCCGCCGACGGTCGAGATGGCCTTGCTGGCGGGGTCGGGCGCGAAGAACAGGCCGAACGGCTGCAGCGCCGCGTTCAGATCGCTGTTGATGACGCCCGGCTGGACGACGGCGAGCTGGTCCTCGACCGAGATCTCGAGGATGGTGTTCATCCCGGACACATCCAGCACCAGCGAGCCGTCGGTGCCGTTGGCGCCACCCGCGAGCCCGGTGCCGGCGCCGCGCGGGACCACGGGCACACGGAACTCGCTCGCCGCCCGCAGCGTCGCCTGTACATGCTGCACGGACCGGGCGGTCACGATGGCGCGCGGGGCGCCGGGCGCCACCCAGCCGGACCGGTCGGTGCGGGCGGCGTCGAGCAACGCCGGGTCGGTCGTCAGCACGCCATCGGCGACGGCCTCCTCGCCGAGCGCCGCCGAGAGCCAGTCGAGTACGTCCATCCCCTCAGGCTAGCCGCCCTGCGCTCATGTCCGATTTCCGCTATCGGATGTCGGCGGCCGGCGTCAGGATGGTGGCATGAGCACGATCGAGCGCACAGCGACCGCAGGCGACACGAAACTCGCCGACCCGGTGTTCGCGGAGCGCTACCGCGCGATGAGCGCCCGCGACGCGCGGTTCGACGGACAGTTCATCACCGGCGTCCACTCCACCGGCATCTACTGCCGCCCGAGCTGCCCGGCGGTCACGCCGAAGCCGGGCAACGTCACCTTCTACCTGACGGCCGCCGCCGCCCACGAGGCGGGACTGCGCGCGTGCAAGCGGTGCCTGCCGGACGCCGTGCCCGGGTCGCCCGAGTGGAACATGCGCGACGACCTGGCCGCCCGAGCTATGCGCCTCATCGCCGACGGCACGGTGGAGCGGGAGGGCGTCCCCGGACTCGCGCGCCGCCTCGGGTACACGCCCCGCCACCTGGGCCGTGTGCTGACCGCGGAGCTCGGCGCCGGTCCCCTCGCGCTCGCCCGCGCCCACCGCGCACAGACCGCACGGCTGCTCCTCGTCGGCAGCGACCTGCCGATCACCGACGTCGCCTTCGCGGCCGGGTTCAGCAGCGTCCGCCAGTTCAACGAGACCATCGCCGAGGTCTACCGGCTCACGCCCGGAGCGCTCCGCGCGTCCGCCCGCCGCTCCCCCACCGCGGGCGCGCACCGGGCGGAGGGCGCCGTGACGCTGAGCCTGCGGCTGCCCGCGCGGGCGCCGTTCGACGCCGACTCGGTGCTCGGGTTCCTCGGCGCCCGCGCGATCGCCGGGGTGGAGGCCGCGACCGCGCCCGGCTACGCGCGCGCCCTGCGGCTCCCGCACGGCCCCGCTGCGGTCCGCCTGTCCCCGACCGGGACCCCGGACGCGCCGGCTGTGCAGTGCGACGCCGCCCTCGCCGACGTCGCCGACCTCGCGCCCCTGGTCGCCCGCGTGCGCCGGCTGCTCGACCTGGACGCCGACGCGGAGGCGATCGACGCGGCCCTCGCCGCCGACCCGGCGCTGGCGCCCAGCGTGGCGGCGACACCCGGCCTGAGGCTCCCCGGCGCGGTGGACGCGGAGGAGATCGTCTTCCGCGCGCTGATCGGTCAGCAGGTGTCTGTCGCCGCAGCCCGCACGGCCCTGACCCGGCTGACCGACGCGCTCGGAGAGCCGGTCGACCTCGCCGCGCCCGGCGGTGACGTCGCCTTCACCCGCCTCTTCCCCACCGCCGCGGCGATCGCCGAGCACGGGCGGGAGGTTCTGCGGGGGCCGGGCCGACGCATCGACGCGATCGTCGGCGTCGCGCAGGCACTGGCGGACGGCAGCCTCGCCATCGACGTCGGCGAGTCCCGCGACGACCTCGAACAGCGCCTGCTCGCACTCCCCGGGATCGGGCCGTGGACGGCCGGATACATCGCCCTGCGGGTTCTCGGCAGCCCCGACATCCTGCTCACCGGCGACCTCGCGCTCCGCCAGGGCGCCGCCCGGCTGGGCCTCCCCACCGAGCCGCGCGCGCTCGCGGAGTACGGGAAGCGCTGGGCGCCGTGGCGCAGTTATGCCGGGTTGCACCTGTGGCGGGCGTGAGCGCCGCCCCAAAGCTCCACCGCGCGCATAGGATCCAAACGTGCCCACCGTCTCCGTCGTGATCCCCGTGCTGGACGACGCCGAAATGCTCGCCCGCTGCCTGGCGCTCCTCGCGGCGCAGCTGCGGACGGCGGACGAGATCGTCGTCGTCGACAACGGGAGCACCGACGACACGGCCGCCATCGCGCGTGCGGCGGGAGCCCGCGTCGTGAATCAGCCGACGCGCGGTATCTGGCCCGCGGCCGCGGCGGGTTACGACGCCGCCAGCGGCGACATCATCGCCCGGCTCGACGCCGACTCGCGGCCGCCGTCCGACTGGCTGCTGCACATCGAGGCGGAGCTGGTCGACTCCCCCGAGGTCGGCGTGCTCACCGGGCGCGGCGTGTTCTACGACGGCAACGCGGTCGTCTCCGGGCTCGGTCAGGTGCTCTACATCGGCGGCTACTTCTGGTCGATGGAGCTGTGGCTCGGCAACCCCCCGATCTTCGGCTCCAACTTCGCCATGCGCCGCGAGGTGTGGCGGGATGCACGGACGCGCGTGCACCGCGACCGCACCGACATCCACGACGACCTGGACCTGGCCTTCCACCTCGACCTCGCCACGGTGGTCCGCTACGACGACCGGCTCACCGTCGGGATCTCCGCCCGACCGTTCTCGACCTGGAGCGGCTTCGGCCGGCGCCTCCGCTGGGCGTACACGACGCTGGCCATGCACCTGCCGGAGCAGTCCCCCTGGCGCCGCCGCACAGCACGCAGGCGTCGCCTGCGCGAAGAAGAAGACGGCCTCCCCCACGCCATCGGCTGAGTTCGGCTCGGCAACCGAAGCCCGATAGCCTAGATCGGTGAGATTCTCGCACCTCAGCAACGTCGCCGATCCCCATCCCCGTCTGGCCGCCGTCCTCGGCGACGGAGCCCTGTTCCTCGACCAGGTGATGGACCGGCCGCCGCGAGACCTCCAGGAGCTGATCGAGCGCGGCGACGAGGGCCTGGCCGAGGTGCGCGCCGTCGTGGCCGAGGCGGAGTCCTCCGGCGTCGAGCTGCCGCCCGTGCACGGCCTGCGGCACGCATCGGCCGTGCTGCGCCCGCCCCACGTCATCGCCATCGGCGCGAACTACGCCGCGCACGCGTCCGAGCTGAAGCTGCGCACCGAGAAGGCGGCGACCGTCTTCAACCTCTGGCCCAACTCCCTCACCGGCCACGGCAGCACCACCTCCTGGCCCGCCGACCTCTCGACCCAGGTCGACTACGAGGCCGAGCTCGGCGTCATCATCGGCCGGCCCGCACGCAACGTGCCGGTGCGCGACGCGCTCGACTACGTCTGGGGCTACACCGTCGTCAATGACATCACCGCCCGCGACCTGCAGTTCTCCGAGGCGCAGTGGGCGCGCTGCAAGTCGTTCGACGGATTCACGCCGACCGGTCCCGTCGTCGTCACCGCCGACGAGATCCCCGACCCGCAAGACCTCTGGCTCACGACCAACGTCGACGGCGCCATCCTGCAGGACGCGTCGACCGCCGACATGGTGCGCAGCGTCCCCGAGCTGATCGAGTTCCTGTCGCGCTCGGCGACCATCCCGCCGGGCACGCTGATCTCCACCGGCAGCCCGGGCGGCGCGGGCTACTCGCGCACCCCGCCGGTGTTCCTGCACGACCGGTCCACCGTCACCGTCTCCATCGGCGGGATCGGGTCCCTCACCACCTTCTGCCGCGTCACATGACGCGCGCCGGGGCACGCGGTGGTCTAGCGTAGCCTCGTGTCCATCGGAGAGCGGCGACCCGTCACGGGCGGCGACGACGAGGCCGAGCGCCTCGACGCGGCGCTGCCCGACATCGACTGGTCCATCGCGCCGGTCGGGACGGTGTTCTCGCGGTTCGCGGCGCCGAGCGGTGAACTGGCCGTCGCGGCGCTCGGCGATCCGGAGGACCCGCGCGTGGTCCTCATCCCGGGAGTGACCGGCTCCAAGGAGGACTTCTACCTGTTCGCGCCGATCCTGGTGGCGGCCGGGTACTACGTGCAGAGCTTCGACCTCGCCGGGCAGTACGAGTCGGCCGGCGCCGGGCCGGCAGCGGGTGAGAAGTACACCTACCCGCTGCTCACCGGGGACGTGGTGGCCTTCCTGCGCGACGGAGGCCCCGCGCACGTCCTCGGCTACTCGTTCGCGGGCATCCTGGCGCAGCTCGCGCTGGTGACGCATCCCGAGCTGTTCCGGTCGCTGACGCTGCTGACCGCACCGCCCGAGCCCGGGCAGTCGTTCCGCGGCGTGCGGGTCATCGGGCCGCTGAGCTGGGTGGCGACGCCGCACATCGGCGCGTCCCTGATGATCTGGGGCATCACGACGAACAAGAACCGCGTGTCCGACAGCCGTCTCGCGTTCGTGCGCTCGCGGTTCGCACTGACCCGCCGCTCCAGCGTCGACGACATCGTCGGCCTGATGAAGAACGTCCCGGACGTGCGGGCGCGGGTCGCGGCGACGGGAATCCCGGTGCTCGTCGCGACCGGCGACCACGACCTGTGGCCGACGCACCTGCACGCCGCCAACGCGAAGGCGCTGCGGGCGCGGCTGGCCGTCTACCGCACCGGGCACAGTCCGTGCGAGACGGCCCCGCACCAGCTCGGACGCGACATGATCGCGTTGTTCCGCGAGGCGGAGGCGCGGCAGGCCGGCTGAACGGGCGTCCCGCCTTCGGGTGCTCGCGGGGACGGGTGGCCGGGGAATAATGTTCTCCCCATGACCTACCAGCGCTCAGGGTCGTCGATGCTGCGTTGCGTGCTGATCGCGGAGGACGGCGAGGAGACCGTGCTCACCGTGCCGTCGCTCGGCGACGTGCCGCCCTCGCGCGTCCGCGTGCCCTCCTCGCTGGGAGGCGCCGCGGTGCTGGACGTCTACGCGTTCTCGCACGACCGCGACATCCCGCCCGAGGCGGTCTACATGTACGTCGGCACCGTGCCGGTGAGCATGGACGAGATCACCGGCACGGAGCCCCGCGAGCAGGGCCCGCAGCTGCCCGAGTAGGCGGCTATTCGCCCTCCTGGCGCGCCTCCGCGATCGCGTCCGCCTCGACGACGGGGATGGCCGTGGTGATCGTCTCCAGACCGCTCAGGCGGGCCGGGGACAGCAGCCGGGTGACCTGCTCGCGGCTCATCAGCTTCGCCTCGACCACCAGATCGGCGACGTTGTGGCCGGTCAGCAGTGCCGACTTCGCGAGCGCCGCCGCGGCCGCGTAGCCGATGTGCGGGGTCAGGGCGGTGATCACGCCGACCGACGAGCCCACCATGGCGCCCAGGCGCTCCTCGTTGGCGGTGATGCCGTCGACGCAGTTGATCCGGAGGGTGTGGAAGGCCTGCGCCATCCACGTGATGCTCTGCAGCAGGGAGTGCGCGATGACCGGCTCGAACGCGTTGAGCTGCAGCTGGCCGCCCTCGGCGGCCATGGTGACCGTGACATCCGCGCCGGCGACCGAGAAGGCGACCTGGTTGACGACCTCCGGGATGACCGGGTTGACCTTGCCGGGCATGATGCTGGAGCCCGCCTGACGAGCCGGGAGGTTGATCTCGCCGAGACCCGCCTGCGGACCGGACGACAGCAGCCGCAGGTCGTTGCAGATCTTCGACAGCTTGATCGCGCTGCGCTTGAGCGAGCCGGAGAACGACATGAACGCGCCGGCGTCGCTCGTCGACTCGATGAGGTCGGGAGCCGTTTCGAGGTTGAGTCCGGTGATCGCATTGAGGTGCCGGACGGCCGCGGCGGCGTAGCCCGGGTCGGCGGTGATGCCGGTGCCGATGGCGGTCGCGCCGAGGTTGATCTCGGCCAGCAGCCACTTGGTCTCGGTGAGCCGGGCGTGGTCCTCGGTCAGCGTCGTGGCGAAGCCGTGGAACTCCTGCCCCAGGGTCATGGGCACCGCATCCTGGAGCTGCGTGCGGCCGACCTTGAGGATGTTGCGGAACTCCTCCGCCTTGTGCGCGAACGAGTCGCGGAGCAGCGCCAGCTCGTCGAGCAGGTGCCCGAGCGCGAAGGTGAGCCCGATCTTGATGGCCGTCGGGTAGGTGTCGTTGGTGCTCTGGCTGCGGTTGACGTCGTCGATCGGGTGGAGGTGGGCGTAGTCGCCCTTCTGGTGGCCGTCGAGCTCGAGCGCGATGTTCGCGATGACCTCGTTGGCGTTCATGTTCGTGGAGGTGCCTGCGCCGCCCTGCATCACGCCGACGACGAACTGGTCGTGGAAGCCGCCCTCGATGATGAGCTGGCAGGCGCGGTCGATCAGCTCGGCCTTGTGCGGCTCCAGCACGCCGATCTCGAGGTTGGCGCGCGCGGCGGCCTGCTTGACGCTGGCGAGCGCGACGATGAGGTCCGGGTAGACCGAGATGGGCCGCTTCGCGATCGGGAAGTTCTCGAGCGCGCGGGATGTGTGGATGCCCCAGTACGCTTCGGCGGGGATCTCGCGCGCGCCGAGCGAGTCCGTCTCGGTGCGGGTGGGTCGTCCCTCGTCGGTGGGTGCGGGGACGTCCGACACGTTCTCGGACGCGTCGGTCACCACGGGGATGGTTGCTGTCGGGTTCACGGTTGGCACCGTTGCCTCTCGTCGTGCGTTGGCATGCTTCTGTCGCCGGGAGTTCGTGGCCTCCGGCAGTGCCGAGCCTACCCCCGGGTCAGCGCCGTCCGATGGACTCACTGTCCGGCGTCCCGAGCGTCCGTGTACACGATGTCGATCAACCGAGCTTGCGCAGCAGACCGCGCGCGAAGCGGTCCTTGGACTCGGTGTACGGCGGGTAGATCAGCTGCAGGGTGTCGGGGCTGAGCGGCTTGCTGAGCACCGCCTTCTCGTGGCTGAAGGTCCGCAGCGAACGCTCGCCGTGGTACGCCCCGGCACCGCTCTCCCCCACCCCGCCGAAGGGCAGGCCGGCCACCGCGAGGTGCGCCGCGGGCACGCCGAAGCCGACCGCGCCGGAGCTGGTCTCGGTCAGGATGCGGCGGCGCGTCCGGGCGCTCGATGTGAAGACGTAGAGAGCGAGCGGCTTGTCGCCGGTCCGGATGAAGCGGATCGCGTCGTCCACCCCGTCCACCGGGAGGATGGGCAGGACCGGGCCGAAGATCTCCTCCGCCATCGCGGGCGAGTCCGGCGCGACGTCGGTCAGCACGGTGGGTGCCAGGTAGCGGGTCGCGGCGTCGTGGTCGCCGCCGACGGCTGCGGTGCCGGAGCCGAGCATCCCGGTCAGCCGCTCGAACTGGCGGTCGTTGACGATGCGGCCGTAGTCGGGGCTCTGCGACGGGTCGTCGCCGTAGAGCTCGCGCACGGCCTCGCGCAGGGCGGTCGCCAGCCGGGGTGCGACGTCGCGGTCGGCGAGCACGTAGTCCGGGGCGACGCAGGTCTGGCCGGCGTTCATGAACTTGCCCCACGCGATCCGGCGGGCGGCCGCCGCCACGTCGACCGTGCGATCGACGTAGACCGGCGACTTGCCGCCGAGCTCCAGGGTGACCGGGGTCAGGTGCTCGGCCGCTGCCGCCGCGACGATGCGGCCGACGCGTCCGTTCCCCGTGTAGAAGATGTGGTCGAAGCGCTGGGCGAGCAGGTCGGTGGTCTCCTCGACGCCGCCCTCGACGACGGCGACCGCCCGGGAGTCGAGGTATTCGGGGATGAGCCGGGCCATGGCGGCGGAGGTCGCGGGCGCGAGCTCGCTGGGCTTGAGCACGACCGCGTTGCCGGCGGCCAGCGCGCCGACGAGCGGGGCGAGCAGAAGCTGCACGGGGTAGTTCCAGGGCGCGATGATCAGCACCACGCCGACGGGCTCGAGGATCGTGTAGGCGCGGGCGGGCAGGAGGGCTCCCGGCACGGAGACCCGGCGCGGGCGCAGCCAGCGACGCAGGCGCTTCACGGTGTGGTCGAGTTCGCCGACGACGAAGCCGAGCTCGGCGATCTGCGACTCGGTCGGGTTCTTGGCCAGATCGGCACGCAGCGCGTCCTCGAACTCGGCCCCGCGCTCGGTGAGCATGCGGCGCAGCGCCCGCAGCTGGGCGAGCCGCCAGGCGAGCGGCTTGGTGAGCCCTCCGTCGAAAGCGGACCGGAGCTCATCGACCATGGCGTGCGTCATGCGCCCATCCTAGGGATCGCCGCGGTGCGCGAGTCCGGAACGGAGGAGATCTGCGGCCGGGTTCGTCCGAACCCCTCCGTTCGCCGCCTCCGTCCGGCGTGTCGCGACCGAACTCCTCCCTTTCGCGCGGCCGGATGGAGCGCGTCAGGGGGCGGGGCGGTAGGCGAGGTCGAAGATCGCGTGGCCGAGGCGTTCGCCGCGGCGCTCGAACTTGGTGACGGGGCGGTCGTCCGGGCGCGGGAGGTAGTGCTCGGCGCCGGCCAGGTTGACCAGAGCGGGCTCGGCGTCCAGCACCTCGATCATGTGCTCGGCGTAGGGCTCCCAGTCGGTGGCGAGCCGCAGCACACCCTCCGGCGCGAGCGCGCGGGCGAGCACCGGGGCGAACTCCGGCTGGATGAGCCGCCGCCGGTGGTGCCGCGCCTTCGGCCACGGGTCGGGGAAGAAGATCAGGACCTCGTCGATCGACCCGGCGGCCAGCCCGCGCTCGAAGACCTCGACGGCGTCGTGCCGGACGATGCGGATGTTGGTGAGCCCTCGGTCGCGCATCGCGCCGAGCACGCGGCCGATGCCCGCGCCGTGCACCTCGATGCCGAGAAAGTCGCGGTCGGGGTGCCGCTCGGCCAGGGTCAGCAGGTTCTCGCCGTTGCCGAAACCGATCTCGACGACGCGCGGGGCGGTGCGGCCGAAGGCGGCGTCGAGGTCGAGCGGCGAGCCGTCGAACTCGAGGCCGAAGGTCGGCCAGAGCTCGTCGATGGCGCGGGATTGCGCCTCGGTCTTGCGGCCCCGGACGACGAAGCTGCGCGGCCGGACGAGGGGGGATGGTTCCATCCCCCCATCATCTCAAACTCGGTTCAGAGCCAGGCGAACGGCAGTGCCGCCAGCCCGATCCCGAGCCCGACGACGGCGAACAGCAGGCCGATCGCGACGCCCGCGAGCATGACCGCGTTGAGGACGATGCCCCAGATCGCGAAGGTGCGGCCGGCCGGCTCGCGGTTCAGGGCCATGACGCCGACGACGAGGCCGGCGATGGGCGCGATCAGGGTCCAGCCGAAGGCGATGGACGCGATGCCGAGCGCGAAGCTGGTGATGATGAGCGTGCGGTCGGGGACGGCGGTGAGGTTCGGGTTACTGGTGGTGGTGGTCATGGATCCAGTCAAGCGTCGGGTGGAACCGGAGGGTATCCGGATAACCCCCGATTCCACCCTGGCGCCACCCCACCCTCCCCAACGGATTCGTGCCGAATGTGCGTTATGGAGGACCCATAGCGCACATTCGGCACGAATCCCGGAGGGTCAGACCTGCCCGAGCAGGCCCTCGATGGGACCGCGGGCGAAGTAGATCAGGAAGCCGGCCGCGACCACCCACAGCAGCGGGCTGATCTCGCGCCCCTTGCCCGCGAGCGAGCGGATGAGCACCCAGCTGATGAAGCCGACGCCGATGCCGTTCGCGATCGAGTAGGTCAGCGGCATGACGATGATCGTCAGGAACACCGGCAGCACGACCGAGAACTCGCTCATGTCGATGTGGCGGATCTGGACGACCATGAGCGCACCGACGACGACCAGCGCCGCCGCCGCGACCTCGAGCGGGACGACCTGCGTGAGCGGGGTGAAGAACATGGCGAGCAGGAACAGCGCGCCGGTGATGACGCTGGCGAAGCCGGTCTTCGCGCCCTCGCCGATGCCCGACGCCGACTCGACGAAGACGGTGTTGGACGACGACGACGTGCCGCCGCCGACGATCGCGCCCACGCCCTCCACGATCAGCGCCGACTGCAGGCGCGGGAAGGTGCCGTCCTCGTTCGCCAGGCCCGCGCTGCGCGCCAGACCGGTCATCGAGCCCATGGCGTCGAAGAAGTTGGTGAAGACGAGCGTGAAGATCAGCATGATCGCGGCCAGCGCGCCGATGCGGCCGAAGGCGCCGAACAGGTCGACCTGGCCGACGAGGCTGAGGTCGGGCAGCGAGACGAGCGAGGTCGGGAGCTGCGGGACGGTGAGGTTCCAGCCGGCCGGGTTCTTGCCCATCGACGGCCCGACGTGCCAGATCGCCTCGCCGATGATCGCCACGACGGTGGCCGCGACGATTCCGATGAGGAGCGCGCCCTTGACCTTGCGCGCCATGAGCACGCCCATGATGACCAGGGCGATGAGGAAGGTGATGGTCGGGAGGGTCGCGATCGAGCCCGCCTCGCCGAGCTGCACGGGCGGCGACGAGAGCGTCGTGGTGCGCACGAACCCGGAGTCGACGAAGCCGATGAACGCGATGAAGAGGCCGATGCCGACCGTGATCGCCGTCTTCAGCGGCGCGGGCACGGCGTTGAAGATCAGCTTGCGCAGGCCGGTCGCCGACAGCAGCACGATGATGATGCCGTTGATGACGACGAGGCCCATGGCCTCCTGCCAGGTCAGGATCTTGACCACGTTCACGGCGAGGAACGAGTTGATGCCGAGTCCGGCGGCGAACGCGAACGGCAGGCGCGCGATCAGGCCGAAGAGGAGGGTCATCACGCCGGCGCTGAGCGCGGTCACGGCGGCGACCTGCGTGGTCCCGAGGGTGTGGCCCACCACATCCTTCGTCCCGCCGAGGATGAGCGGGTTGAGGATGACGATGTACGCCATGGTCACGAACGTCAGGACGCCGCCGCGCACCTCGGTGCCCCAGGTGGTGCCGCGTGCGCTGATCTCGAAGAAGCGGTCGAGGCGCCCCTTGGCCGTCGTGGGCGCGCTGGTCGAAGCGGAAATGGTTGACTCCCGTTTAGGATCTTGTGAGCGGTGACCCGGCGAGCGTTCAGCTTCGTCGGGTAGTGCGCGAATGCGCAGACACCAGCCTATTCCGACTCGAACCCTGGTGAGGACACGCATGGCTCTGCCCTGGACGCTGCACGGCGACGGCAAGAAGGTGGGAGCGCACGAGATCGTGCTGCCCGGTGAGCGGCTGACCTGGCCGCGGACGATCGGTCTCGGCGCGCAGCACGTCGTCGCGATGTTCGGCGCGACGTTCCTGGTGCCGTTGCTGACCGGCTTCCCGCCCGCGACGACGCTGCTGTTCTCGGGCGTCGGGACGCTGCTCTTCCTCGTGATCACCGGCAACCGGCTGCCGAGCTACCTCGGCTCGTCGTTCGCCTTCATCGTCCCGATCGTGGCCGCGACGAAGGCGCACGGGATGCCGTCGGCGCTGTTCGGCATCCTCATCACAGGCATCCTGCTCGCGATCGTCGGCCTGATCGTCATCGGGACCGGCACCAAGTGGATCGACGGCCTGATGCCGCCGGTGGTCGCCGGTGCGATCGTCGCGCTGATCGGCTTCAACCTCGCGCCGGCCGCCGGGGCGAACTTCGCGAAGGCGCCGGTGACCGCGCTCGTGACGCTGGCCGCCGTCATCCTGTGCACCGTGCTGTTCCGCGGGATGCTGGGGCGCCTGTCGATCTTCCTCGGCGTCGCCGTCGGCTACGTCTTCGCGGTGATCGTCGGCCAGGTCGACTTCAGCGGCGTCGAGAAGGCGGCGTGGATCGGCCTGCCGCAGTTCACGCTGCCGGCGAACCCGTTCACCGCCCCCGCCGCGACGTGGGGCATCCTGCCCGCGTTCCTCCCGGTCGTGCTCGTGCTGATCGCCGAGAACGTCGGCCACATCCGCGGCGTCGCGCAGCTCACCGACCCGGCGGTGAACCGGCTGACCGGCCGCGCGCTGTTCGCGGACGGCCTGGCTACGACGGTCGCCGGCTTCTTCGGCGGCTCGGGCACCACGACGTACGGCGAGAACATCGGCGTCATGGCCGCGACCCGCGTCTACTCGACGGCGGCGTACTGGGTCGCGGGCATCGTCGCGATCCTGCTCGGCCTCTCCCCCAAGGTCGGCGCGGTGATCAACACGATCCCGGCCGGCGTCCTCGGCGGCGTGACCACCGCGCTCTACGGCCTCATCGGCATCATCGGCGTGAAGATCTGGCTGGACAACAAGGTCGATTTCTCGAAGCCGAAGAACCAGTTCACGGCCGCGACCGCGCTCATCATCGGCATCGGCGACTTCACGCTGAACCTCGGCCAGCTGACCTTCAACGGCATCGCGCTCGGCGCCATCGCCGCGATCGTCGTCTACCACGTGATGAACGCGATCGGCCGGGTGCGCGGGACGGACTGAGCCCGTCCTCCATGGGGCGCGACACGCCGTTTCCGATCGACGGGAACGGCGTGTTGCGTCTCACCGATCGTTCACTGGTGGAAGTACGGGATGATCAGGTACAGCCCGTACAGCACCGCGAGTGCGCAGACGGTGAAGCACGCGTACGCGCCGGTCAGGGCGAGGCGCATCTGGCCGGGGGTGAGCGGGTTCTTGCGCTGGGCCTTCTCGGCCTTGCGCTGGAGCTTGGCGGCCTTCTCGGGCGTCAGGACGGTGATCGCGTCGGTGAACTCGACCGGCTCGACGAAGAGCGCTCGGCCGGCGACCGCCAGCAGGCGCGTGCCGAGCGCGTACGAGGCGACGACGACACAGGAGCCGATCAGCGCGGCCGCGAAGACGACGACGAATGCTGCCCAGTCGATCATGCGGACCTCCTCGGACGCTCGCGCTTGAGCGGCTTGACCTTCTCGATCCTGACCGCCTTGCCGGACTGCGCGACCTCGCTCTTGCCCTGCAGCGGCACCGGCTTGACAGCGTTCTCGCTGGTGACCCGGTTGCGGCGGGCACGCCAGAAGATGTAGACGACCACGGCCGTCCCGACGATCGTGTCGATGACGACGCCGATGGGACCGATGTTCGCGATCAGGCCCGCGACCGCGCCGACGATCGCTGCGGAGGGCAGCGTCAGCAGCCAGCCGATGCCGATACGGCCGGCGGTCCCCCAGCGCACCGACGATCCGCGGCGGCCGAGTCCCGAGCCGATGACCGACCCCGAGGCCACCTGCGTGGTCGACAGGGCGAAGCCGAGGTGGCTGGAGGCGAGGATGGTCGCCGCGGTGCTCGTCTCGGCCGCGAAGCCCTGCGCGGGCTTGATCTCGGTGAGCCCACGGCCCAGGGTGCGGATGATGCGCCAGCCGCCGGAGTACGTCCCGATGGCGATGGCGAGCGCGCAGGCGATGACGACCCAGATCTCCGGGCCGGAGCCGAGCGGCTGGAGGCCGGCGGAGATGAGGGTGAGGGTGATGACGCCCATGGTCTTCTGCGCGTCGTTGGTGCCGTGCGAGAGGGCGACGAGCGACGACGAGAAGATCTGGCCGTAGCGGAAGCCGCCGCGCCCGTCCGGCCGCCCGTCGTAGCGGCGCGTGATCCAGTACGCGAGCTTCGTCGCGCTCCACGCCACCACGCCGGCGGTGAACGGGGCTATCAGCGCCGGGAGCACGACCTTGTCCAGGACCACGACGAAGTCGACCGATTGGATGCCCGCGCCGACGATCGCCGCGCCGATCAGGCCGCCGAACAGCGCGTGGCTGGACGACGACGGCAGACCGAAGAGCCAGGTCACCATGTTCCAGACGATCGCGCCGACCAGGCCCGCGAAGATCAGCACCGGCGTGATCTGCACGCCGCCGTCGCCTTCTTTGATGATGCCGCCGGAGATCGTCTTGGCGACCTCGGTCGACAGGAAGGCGCCGATCAGGTTGAGCACGGCGGCCAGGGCGACGGCGACCTTCGGACGCATCGCTCCGGTCGCGATGGGGGTCGCCATCGCGTTGGCCGTGTCGTGGAAGCCGTTCGTGAAGTCGAAGAAGAGCGCCAGCAGAATGACCAGCACGACGATGAGGGTGAGATCCACCGTTCTCTTTCTCGCGTTGACGCTGTCGCGTGTCGGATGCGTCCCTCCCGACCTAAAGCTTCATCGGGAGTTCATGCAAGGGACCTGGCGCTCTTGGGACGCCGTGACGATACTCACACGGTGTCCGCGCCGGGTCAAACTCGTCAGAGGCGTCCGACCGAGGTGACCCGGATCACGGCGACCCCTTCGCGCGCCGAGTCCGCAAGCAGCACGTCCGCCGCGATGCCCCAATCGTGGTCCCCCTCGGGGTCGGCGATGATCTGACGGACGCGCCAGATCCCATCCGCGCCGTCGGGCTTCTCGTCCACCAGGATCATCGACGCCGACCGTGCGGAGGCGTCGGTCAGGATCTCGTCGTGCTCGGCGTAGTAGCCCTCCAGCGCGGCGTCCCACTGCGCCTCGGTGAACGGCGCGGCACCGTCCGCGAGCACCGCGGCCTCCGCCTCCAGCACGCCGAGGTCGTGGACGCGGTCGAGCGCGGCCAGCTGGACGCGGCGGAACAGCTCATTGCGCACCAGCACGAAGAACGCGCGCCGGTTGGTGGTGACGTTCCGCGGTGCGGGCGGCGCCAGCTCGGACAACTCGGCGGCGTGCTTGGCGGCATCCGGGTGGACCAGCTCCTCCCACTCGTCCAGCAGGCTCGAGTCGACCTGACGGACGAGCTCGCCGAGCCATTCGACGATGTCGCGGAGGTCTTCGGTGCGGAGGTCGAGCGGCACGGTCTGGTTGAGGGCCCGGTAGGCGTCGGAGAGGTAGCGCAGCACGACGCCCTCGGAGCGGGCGAGCTTGTAGAAGGCGATGAACTCGCCGAACGTCATCGCCCGCTCGTACAGGTCGCGCACGACCGACTTGGGGCTCAGCTCGAAGTCCGCGACCCACGGCTGGCTCGACGCGTAAGTGGCGAACGCCTCGTGCAGCAGGATGTCGTGCGGCTTGGGATGCGTGACCTCCTCCAGCGCCTCCATCCGCTCCTCGTACTCGATGCCTTCCGCCTTCATCGCCGCGACAGCCTCGCCGCGAGCCTGGAACTGCTGCGCCGACAGCACGGGACGCGGGTCGTCGAGCGTCGCCTCCACGACCGAGACGATATCGAGCGCGTACACCGGGGACTCGATGTCGAACAGCTCGAACGCGGCGAGCGCGAACGGCGACAGCGGCTGGTTGAGGGCGAAGTTGGGCTGGAGGTCGACCGTCAGCCGGATCTCCACCCCGTCGTGGCTCCGAACCGCCTCGACCACTCCCGCGGTGAGGAGCGAGCGGTAGAGCTCGATCGCCCGCCGGGCGAGGGCGAGCTGCCGCTTCCACGGCTCGTGGTTGTCGAAGACGAGGTCGCGGACGTGCCGGTAGACGTCGCCGCCCCGGCCGATCATGTTGATGAGCATCGCGCTGGTGATCTGCATCGACGAGGTCAGCGTCTCGGGCTCGGACTCGATGAGCTTGCGGAACGACGGCTCACCCCACGAGACGAAGCCCTCCGGCGCCTTCTTGCGCACGATCTTGCGGCGCTTCTTCGGGTCGTCGCCCGCCTTCTCCAGCGCCTTCAGGTTCTCCGACTCGTGCTCGGGCGCCTGGGCGACGACCGTTCCGGCGGTGTCGTAGCCCGCGCGGCCGGCGCGGCCGGCGATCTGATGGAATTCGCGGGCGTTCAGCTGCCGCATCCGGGTGCCGTCGAACTTCGTGAGAGCGGTGAGCAGGACGGTGCGGATGGGCACGTTGATGCCGACGCCGAGCGTGTCCGTGCCGCAGATGACCCGCAGCATGCCCCGCTGGGCCAGCTGCTCGACCAGGCGGCGGTACTTGGGCAGCATCCCCGCGTGGTGGACGCCGATGCCCTGCCTGAGCAGGCGGGAGAGGGTCTTGCCGAAGCTGGTCGTGAACCGGAAGTCGCCGATCAGCTCGGCGATCGCATCCCGCTGCTCGCGGCTGGCGATCTTGGCGCTGGACAGCGACTGCGCGCGCTCGAGAGCGGCGAGCTGCGAGAAGTGGACGACGTAGATCGGCGCCTGCCCGGTGGCCAGCAGGTCCTCGATGGTCTCGTGGACGGGCGTGACCTCGTAGTAGTAGTGCAGCGGCACCGGCCTCTCGACGCCGGTGACGGTGGCCGTCGGCCGGCCGGTTCGGCGCTCCAGGTCGTCGGCGAGCGCGGTCACGTCGCCGAGGGTGGCCGACATGAGCACGAACTGCGCGTGCGGAAGGGTGAGCAGCGGTACCTGCCACGCCCAGCCGCGGTCGGGGTCGGAGTAGAAGTGGAACTCATCCATCACGACCTGGCCGACCGGCGTCTCGTCGCCGTGCCGCAGCGCGAGGTTGGCCAGGATCTCGGCGGTCGCGCAGATGACGGGGGCGTCGGCGTTCACGGCCGAGTCGCCGGTCGTCATGCCGACGTTCTCGGCGCCGAAGATGTCGACCAGCGCGAAGAACTTCTCAGACACCAGAGCCTTGATCGGCGCCGTGTAGTAGCTGCGCTCCCCGCGGGCGAGGGCGGCGAAGTGGGCGCCGACGGCGACGAGTGACTTGCCGGTGCCGGTCGGGGTGCTCAGGATGAGGTTCGCGCCGCCGACGACCTCGATGACCGACTCGTCCTGAGCCGGGTAAAGCTCGATGCCGCCCTGCTCGACCCAGCCCACGAACGTGTCGTAGACGGCGTCCTCGGACACCGAGCCGGGCCCGGTCCACCCGGGGATGTCCTCGACGCGCAGGCGGCGTGGGGCGGAGGCTTCGGAGTCCGACATGATGCCTCCACCCTTTCACAGGCGGCGGCGCGCGGGCTCAGCCAGGTATGACGAACCTGTAATCAGACGGCCGGTACACAGCCGACGGCTCTAGGTTGGCGCTATGGCGGAGTTCTGGCGGCCGGCGGGCGCGGGCGTGGCGAGCGTCGTCGCGGGTGTCGGCGCCGCGGAGCTCCTGAGCGCGTTCCTGGTGCAGAACGGCAGCCCGGTGCTCACCGTGGGCGCGCTGCTCATCGACCTCGCGCCGCCGTGGCTGAAGGAGGCCGTGATCGGCCTGTTCGGGACCGGCGACAAGGCGTTCCTGATCGTGTCGCTCGCCGTCGTCGTGCTGGCCGGGGCCGCCGTTGCCGGCTGGCTGGAGCGCATCCGCCCGCCTCTCGGCCGCATCCTCATCGGCGTGGGCGGCGCGGTCGGCGTGCTCGCGGCCGTCACGCGCTCGGGCAACGGGATCGTGGATGCGCTCCCCTCGGTCCTCGCGGCGGCCCTGGCCATCCTGCTGCTGGGCTGGCTGATGCGGATGCTGCGCGACACCGAGCCGACGCGCGCTACCCCGCGGGCGCGGGTCAGCCGGCGGAGGTTCGTCGGGACGACGGCGGCGACGGCGGCGGCCGGGGCGCTCGCGCTGGTGATCGGCCAGGCGGTCGCGGGCGGCTTCCGCGCGGCGTCGGCGGCGCGGGCGGCGATCCGGCTGCCGCGCCCGGCGACGACAGCGCCGCCGATCCCCGCCGGAGCCTCGTTCGACATCCCGGGCCTGTCGCCCATCATCACGCCGAACGCCGACTTCTACCGCATCGACACCGCCCTGCAGATCCCCGGCATCGACGCCAACGCGTGGAAGCTGCGGATCTTCGGGATGGTGGAGCACGAGGTCGAGGTGACGTTCGCGGAGCTGCTGGGTCTCCCGCTGGAGGAGTCGACGACCACCCTGACGTGCGTATCGAACGAGGTCGGCGGCGACCTCATCGGCAACGCGACCTGGCTCGGCTACCCGATCCGCCACCTCCTCGCGAAGGCGAAGCCCTCCTCCGACGCCGACATGGTGCTGTCGACGAGCCAGGACGGCTGGACCGCGTCCACGCCGCTCGAGACGCTGACCGACGACCGCAACGCCATCCTGGCCGTCGGGATGAACGGCACCCCGCTGCCGCTCGAGCACGGCTATCCGGTGCGCATGGTGGTGCCCGGCCTGTACGGCTATGTGTCCGCGACCAAGTGGGTGGTGTCGCTGGAGGTGACCCGCTTCGACGAGCACACGGCGTACTGGACGACACGCGGCTGGTCTGAGCGCGGTCCCGTGAAGCTGTCGTCGCGCATCGATGTGCCGGCCGCGGGACGGCAGGTGAAGGCCGGGACGGTCGCGGTGGCCGGGGTGGCGTGGTCGCAGCACGTCGGCGTGAGCGCCGTGCAGGTGAAGGTGGACGACGGGCCGTGGCAGGAAGCGACGCTCGCCGATGCGATCTCCGCCGACACCTGGCGGCAGTGGCGCTTCGCCTGGGATGCGACGCCCGGCGCGCACACCCTCCGGGTGCGGGCGACCGACGCCAAGGGCCTGGTGCAGACCGCCACCGAGCGGGACGTCGTCCCCGACGGCGCGACGGGGCTGCACGAGGTGCAGGTGACCGTGGTCTGAGGCCCGTGCGGCCGCGCGCCGGGTGTGATTGGCTGAGGACATGCCCCTCCCGCCGCTGGTCGAACCCGGCCCCGAACTCTCCCCCGAGCGCATCGCCCGCTACGCCCGCACCACGCAGCTGCCCGGCTTCGGCCCGCTCGCGCAGCGCCGCCTCGCCGCCGCGCGCGTGCTCGTCGTCGGAGCGGGAGGGCTCGGCTCCGCCGTGCTCCCGCTCCTCGCCTCTGCGGGTGTCGGCACGATCGGGATCGTGGACGACGACCGGGTGGAGCCGAGCAACCTGCCGCGGCAGAGCATCCACACCCCCGCGGACGTCGGGCGGCCGAAGGTCGAGTCGGCGGCGGACACCGTCCGGGCGCTCGACGACGGGATCGAGCTGCGGCTGCTCCACGAGCGGCTGACCTCGGAGAACGCCGAACGCATCCTCGCGGGGTTCGACCTCGTGCTCGACGGCAGCGACAACTTCCCCACCCGCTACCTCGTCGACGACGCGGCGACCCTCGCGGACATCCCCGTGGTGTGGGGCGCGGTTCACCAGACCGGCGGCCAGGTCGGGCTGAGCTGGGCGCAGCAGGGTCCGACCTACCGCGACCTGTTCCCGGTGCCGCCCGCACCGGGGAGCGTCGCGAGCTGCGCCGAGGCCGGGGCGCTCCCGTCGGTCTGCGGCGTGATCGGCGGCCTGATGGTCGGCGAGGCGCTGAAGCTCATCACCGGAACCGGGGATGCGCTGCTCGGCCGGGTGATCGTGCACGACGCGCTGCGCGGCGCGTTCCGCGAGCTCGCGTACGAGCGCGATCCGCAGGCCGCGCCGGTGACGCAGCTGATCGACTACGACCTGTTCTGCGGCGTCACCGACACGATGTCGCCCGCCGAGCTCCACGCCCGGCTGATCGCCGGGGAACCGCACACGCTGCTCGACGTGCGGGAGACGTGGGAGGCGGAGATCGTCGAACTGCCCGGCTCGCTGCTCGTCCCGCTGGGCGTGGTGCAGCGCGACCCCGTCGGCGTGGCCGCCCGCCTGCCGCAGGACGACCCGCTCGTGATCGTCTGCCACCACGGCATCCGCGCCGAGACCGCCCGGCAGCTGCTCGCCGAGGCCGGGATGCGCGGTGTGGTGCTCGCGGGCGGGCTCGACGCGTGGGCGCGCGACGTCGACCCCGCGATGGCGCGGTACTGAACGCGACGTGCGAGGCGCGGGATACTGAACGCATGACACGCGACCCCGCCGACGAGCGCCGGACCGTCGAGGAGCACGCCGCCATCGTCGCGCGGATGCTCGAACCGCTCACCGAGCAGCCCGCCACGGAGTCCGTGCCGCTCGACCACGCGCTCGGCCGCGTGACCGCGGCGGAGGTGCGGTCGGAGGTCGACCTGCCGCTGTTCCGCAACTCGCAGATGGACGGCTACGCCGTGCGCGCCGCCGACGTGCGCAGCGCGCCCGTCGCGCTCGAGGTGAGCGGGGACATCCCGGCCGGGCACGCCAGCCCCGTCTCGCTGATCCCCGGCACGGCGCTGCGGATCATGACCGGCGCCCCGGTGCCGACCGGAGCGGACGCGATCGTGCCGGTCGAGGACACCGAGCTGGTCCTCGGCCGCGACGACGACCTCTCGGGTGCGGTGGTCGAGATCCGGCGTCCGCGGAAGCGCGGCGAGTACGTGCGCGAGCGCGGCAGCGACCTGCGCCGCGGCGAGGTGCTGGTCGAGGCCGGCACGCGCCTCGCCCCGCGCCACCTCGCGGCGCTGGCGGCGGCGGGGGTCGAGACGGTGACCGTGCGGGCCCGGCTGCGGGTCGGCATCCTGACCAGCGGCACGGAGCTCGTGACCGGATCCACCCCGGCGTTCGGGCAGGTCTACGACGCGAACGGCATCGCGTTGGCCGCGCTGGTCGAGGAGGCCGGCGCCACGGTGTCGATGCGCGCGAGCAGCAGCGACGACCCGGCGGCGTTCGAGCGCATCCTGGACGACGCATTGCACAGCAGCGACCTCGTGATCACCTCCGGCGGCATCTCGCGCGGCGCCTACGAGGTGGTGCGGGAGGTGCTGCACCCCCACGGCGCCGACGTCACCACGGTGGCCATGCAGCCGGGCGGCCCGCAGGCGACCGCCGTGATCGGCGGGGTGCCCGTGTTCGCCTTCCCCGGCAACCCGGTGAGCACGCAGGTGTCGTTCACCGTGTTCCTCCGCGGCCCGCTGCGCGCGGCCGCCGGTCTGCCCGCAGTGCAGCCGATGGAGGCGACGCTGACGCACCGCGTCGTCTCCGTGCCGGGGCGCCGCCAGTTCCTGCGCGGCCGACTCGACGGGGACGGCGGCGTGGCCCCCGCCTCCGGACCGTCGTCGCACCTCGTCGCCGGGATGGCGCAGGCGGACGTGCTCATCGACATCCCCACCGACACGGAGGTCTTGGACGAGGGCGCCGCCGTGACAGTCTGGACGCTATGACCCAGCTCACCCACCTCGACTCCGACGGCCGCGCGCGCATGGTCGACGTCGGAGGCAAGCCCGAGACCGACCGCGAGGCCGTCGCCCGCGGACGCTTCGTGACGACCCCGGAGGTCGTGCGGCTCGTCGCGGCCGACGATCTGCCGAAGGCGGATGTGCTGGCGACCGCGCGCATCGCCGGCATCGGCGGTGCGAAGCGCACGAGCGAGCTCATCCCGCTCTGCCACCCGCTGCCGCTCAACAGCGTGCGGGTGGACTTCGAGCTGGACGCCGAGGCCGGCGCGATCGAGATCGAGGTCGTCGCGCGCACCCACGGCCGCACCGGGGTCGAGATGGAGGCGCTGACCGCCGTCGCGGTCGCCGGGCTCACCCTCCACGACATGGTCAAGGCGGTGGACCCGGCGGCCAGCCTGACGGACGTGCGGCTGGTGGCCAAGAGCGGCGGCAAGCGCGGCGAGTGGCGGCGGGACGGGGAGCCGGAGCCTGCTGGCGAGGCCGCTCCCGCGCCGGCCGCGGGCGCGATCGTGCTGGTCGCCTCCACGCGCGCCGCCTCCGGCGTCTACGAGGACACCACCGGTCCGGTCATCGCCGATTGGCTGGCCGAGCGACGGCTCCCCGCCGAGGTCCGCGTGGTGCCGGACGCCGAGGTGGATGCGGCCCTCCGCGAGGCCGTCGCCGAACGTCCCCTCGTGCTCATCACGACCGGTGGCACCGGGGTCTCCCCCACTGACCGCACGCCGGAAGCGACCGCGGCCGTCCTCGACCGGGAGCTCCCCGGAGTGGCCGAGGCGCTACGGGCGCGCGGCGCCGCCGCCACACCGCTCGCGGCGCTCAGCCGCGGACTCGTCGGCGTGGCGGGCACCACCCTCGTCGTCAACCTGCCGGGCTCGCGCGGCGGCGTGGCGGACGGCCTGGAGGTGCTGGACGGCCTGCTCCCCCATCTGCTCGACCAGCTGCGCGGAGGCGATCACCGATGAGCGACATCCTGGCCACGGTCACCCCGGACCCGCTGGAGCCGTCGACCGTCGACGAGTTCGTCTGGCGGGCCGAGGCGGGTGCCGTCGTCTCCTTCCAGGGGATCGTGCGCGACCACGACGGCGGCCGCAGCGTGGTCTCGCTGGACTACCGCGCGCATCCCGAGGCCGAGGACTTCCTCCGGCAGTGCTGCGAGGAGGTCGCCCGGACGACCGGGCTGCGCGTGGCCGCCCAGCACCGGGTCGGGTCGCTCACGATCGGCGACCTCGCCCTCATCGCCGCCGTCGCGGCGCCGCACCGCGCCGAGGCGTTCGCCGCGTGCTCGGAGCTGGTGGAGATCATCAAGGCGCGCGTCCCGATCTGGAAGCGGCAGCACTTCACCGACGGCGCATCGGAGTGGGTCGGGCTCTGAGCCGGTCGGCGAGCCCTCGACCAGCCGCATCCGCGGCTCTAGGATGGGCTTCATGCCGCAGATACGGGTAAAGGATGCCGCGCTCTACCTCGGGGTGAGCGACGACACGGTTCGGCGCTGGATCGACTCGGGAGTGCTGAGCAGCCAGCACGACGGGTCGGGCCGCACGGTGGTCGACGGGCTGGAGCTGGCGCAGCTGGCCAAGCAGAACGCCGTGCTGCCGGCCGACCCGTCGGGTGTCGCCGGGTCTGCCCGCAACCGGTTCGTCGGGCTGGTGACCGACATCGTCGCCGACAGGGTGATGGCGCAGGTCGAGCTGCAGTGCGGTCCGCATCACGTGGTGTCGCTGATCAGCAGCGAGGCCGTGCGCGAGCTGGGCCTTGAGCTCGGGTCGGTCGCGGTCGCGGTGATCAAGGCGACCAACGTCATGGTCGAGGCGCCGGCGGTGGCGCGATGAGCCGGCGGCTGCGGGTCGCCGCCGCCCTGCTTCTCGCGGGTGCGGCGCTCACCGGCTGCAGCTCCGCGGCATCCGCGCCGAGCAGCAGCCCCACCGCTTCCGCCACCGACGATGTGACGGGCACCGTGACGGTGTTCGCCGCCGCGTCCCTGACCAAGACCTTCACCGAGCTGGGGAAGGAGTTCGAGGCCGCCCATCCCGGAGCGAAGGTCACCTTCTCGTTCGCCGGCTCCTCCGACCTCGTGTCGCAGCTGACGGCGGGGGCCCCCGCCGACGTGTTCGCATCGGCCGACGAGGCGAACATGACCAAGGCCGTGGACGCGAAGGTCATCGACGGCGACCCGGTCGACTTCGCGACGAACGTGCTCGCCATCGCCGTGCCTCCCGGCAACCCGGCGCACGTGAAGAGCTTCGCCGACCTCGCCTCGCCCGGCGTGAAGACGGTCGTCTGCGCGCCCCAGGTGCCGTGCGGCGCCGCGACCGCGAAGGTCGAGAAGGCGGCGGGCGTGACGCTCACGCCGGTCAGCCAGGAGTCGTCCGTGACGGACGTTCTCGGCAAGGTCAGCAGCGGTGAGGCGGACGCCGGGATCGTCTACCGGACGGATGTGAAGGGCGCCGGGTCGGCGGTCGAGTCGGTCCCGTTCCCGGAGGCGGCGAAGACGGTCAACGTCTATCCGATCGCGACGGTCGCGAAGGCGCCGAACGCGGAGGGCGCGGCGGCGTTCGTGGCCTTCGTCACCGGGCCGGACGGACGGAAGGCACTGGCCGCCGCCGGCTTCGGCGAGCCGTGATCACGGGCACGCGGCTGGGCGTCCCGCGCTGGATCGTCGCGGTCGCGGTGGTGGGCGCCCTGTTCGTGCTGCTCCCGCTCCTCGCGATGGCGCTCCGGGTCGACTGGGCGCACTTCTTCCCCCTGATCACCTCCCCGTCGTCGGTGGATGCGCTGCTGCTCAGCCTGCGCACCTCCCTTGTGGCGACGGCCGGCTGCCTGGTGCTCGGCATCCCGATGGCCATCGTGCTGGCGCGCGTCCCCTTCGCGGGGCAGCGGGTCGTGCGGGCGATCGTGCTGCTGCCGCTCGTGCTGCCGCCGGTGGTCGGCGGGCTCGCGCTGCTCGCGCTCTACGGGCGACGCGGGCTCCTCGGTGGCGCGCTCGACGTCGCGTTCTCCACCCCGGCGGTGGTGATCGCGCAGACGTTCGTCGCGCTGCCGTTCCTGGTGCTGAGCCTGGAGGGCGCGCTGCGGTCGGCGGGCGAGCGGTACGAGGCCGTCGCGGCGACGCTCGGAGCGCGCCCGTCGTCCGTGCTGTTCCGGGTCACGCTGCCGCTGGTGCTGCCCGCGGTGGTTTCGGGCGCCATCCTGTCGTTCGCGCGGGCACTCGGCGAGTTCGGGGCGACCTTGACCTTCGCGGGCAGCCTGCAGGGCGTCACCCGCACCCTTCCGCTGGAGATCTACCTGCAGCGCGAGACCGACCCGGATGCGGCGGTGGCGCTGTCACTCGTGCTCGTCGCCGTCGCGGTCGCGGTCGTCGCCGTCGCGCACGGCGCGGGTGAGCGCGTGCAGCCGTCGCGGGCACGGCGGCGGGCGGCGGCGTCCACCGCACGGACGGCCGCATGAGCCTGCGCATCGCAGCGGTGGAGGCGGAGCGCGACGTCTCCGTCGACCTCACCGTCGCGCGCGGCGAGACGATCGCCCTCCTCGGGCCCAACGGCGCCGGCAAGTCGACCGTGCTCGGGATGCTCGCCGGCCTCGTCCGCCCGGACAGCGGACGCGCGACGCTCGGCGACGAGGTACTGTTCGACCTCCCCGGCGCGTGGCTGCCGCCGCACCGCCGCGGCGTCGCGCTGCTCGCCCAGGACGCTCTGCTGTTCCCCCACCTCAGCGTCCGGGCCAACGTCGCGTTCGGCCCGCGGTCGGCCGGCGCCTCGCGCGCCGAGGCCGCATCCCGGGCCGACGACTGGCTGAGCCGTACGGGCACCCAGGCGTTCGCCGACCGGCGCCCCTCGGAGCTCTCCGGCGGACAGGCGCAGCGCGTGGCGATCGCGCGGGCCCTCGCGGCCGAGCCGAGCCTGCTGCTCCTCGACGAACCGCTCTCGGCGCTGGATGTGTCGGTGGCGGCGGAGGTGCGCGGGACGCTCGCGGACGTCCTCGCCGGACGCACGACGGTGCTCGTGACGCACGACGCGCTGGACGCCTACCTCCTGGCCGACCGCGTCGCCGTCATGCACGACGGCCGGGTCGTCGAGGAGGGACCGACGCGCCAGGTGCTCGAGCGGCCGAGGCATCCCTTCACCGCAGAGCTGTCGGGCCTCACCCTGCTGCGCGGCGTGCGTACCGCCGAGGGCCTGCAGACCGCCGACGGGATGCGAGTGCGCGCCGACGCGGTCGCCGCACCCGCGGTGGGGTCTCCCACACTGGCCGCTGTGCGTCCGTCCGCGGTGCGGCTCAGCGCGGCGGACGGCCCCGCAACCGGGTCCGCCGACGCCGCCGTCACCGCGACCGTCACCGCCCTCGAACCGCAGGCCGACCTCGTCCGCGTCCGCACCGACCACCTCGACGCCCTGGTCCCTCCCGCGGTCGTGGCCGACCTCCGCCTCCACATCGGCGCCCGAGTCGCCCTCCACATCCCCCTCGACGCCGTCACCCTCTACCCCGCCTGATCCACCATCGAGTACACGAAGAGTGCACGCGACACGCCGCGCGAGCGTGCAATCTTTGCGGACTCGATGGAGGGGGATCAGCCGCCGGCGAACGGAGGGAGGACGTCGACGGTGGCGGTGAGCTCGCGGGACGGGTCGCGCGAGACGACGCCTCCGACGAGGAAGGAGCCGGAAAGGACCACGCGCTCCATCGGCTCGCCGTAGCGGGCGACGAGCTCAGCCTGGAGGCCGCCGACCGTGGCGTCCGTCACCTCTACGCGCTCCTCGGGGCGGCCCGCGGCATCCTCGGCCGCAGCGAAGTAGCGCACCAGCACCTCAGCCACCGATCGCCCCCATGCTCCGCACCGGCGGCGCGAACCCGGCCGCGTCCATCCCGTGACCGGACTGCTTGCCCCACATCGCCGCGCGCCACCACTGCGCGATCTCGGCGTCGTCCGCGCCGCCGCGCAGCAGGCCGCGCAGGTCGGTCTCGTCGTCGCCGAACAGGCACGAGCGCACGGTGCCCTCCGCCGTGATCCGCGTCCGGTCGCAGGCGGCGCAGAAGGACCGCGTCACGGACGCGATGATGCCGACCGTCGCGGGCGCGCCATCCAGCGTCCAGCCCCCGACGGTCCACTCCTCGGCCGGCGCGTGCGGGTCGTCGCGGCCCGCCTCGGTGAGCTCGAACCGTTCGCCCAGCACGGCGAGCAGTTCGGCCGCCGGGACCATGTTCTCGCGCAGCCAGGAGCGATCGGCGTCGAGCGGCATCTGCTCGATGAACCGCAGACGGCAGCCGTTCTCCAGCGCCCACTGCAGCAGGTCGGGGGCGTCCGCCAGCGTGTCGCGCATCATCACCGCGTTCAGCTTGAGCGGCGTCATGCCGGCCTCGTGCGCGGCGCGGATGCCGGTGAGCACCGCGGGCAGCCGGTCGCGGCGGGTGAGCCGGGCGAAGTGCTCGCGGTCCACCGTGTCCAGCGACACGTTCACGCGGGTGAGCCCTGCGTCCACCAGGGCGTGGATGCGGTGGTCCAGGCCGATGCCGTTCGTCGTGATCGAGAGGTCGATGCCGGGCGCGGCGGCCGCGGACAGGCCGATGATCTCAGCGAGATCGGCCCTCATCAGCGGCTCGCCGCCGGTGAACCGCACCTCGCGCACGCCCAGGTCGCGCACGCCGATCCCGACCAGGCGGGCGATCTCGGCCGCCGACAGCAGGTCGTCGCGCGGGATCGCGGGCAGCCCTTCCGCGGGCATGCAGTAGGTGCAGCGCAGCGAGCACTTCTCGGTGACCGACACGCGCAGGTCGCGCGCCACCCGGCCGAACCGGTCGATCAGCCCCGCGTCATCGGGACGATCGGAGGTGTCGGGCGGCGACGCCGGCGGCAGGGTCGCCCGAAACGGGAGTCCCAGATTCACGGCGGTCATGCCTTCACCATAGACCGGCCGGAGCACAGGTCGATAAGCTTCGGCACATGGGTATCATCTCGTCCGGCTTCCTCGGCCGTCGGAGGACCGACGACCCCCGCCTCCCTCCCGGTCAGTACCTGACCGAGGGCTTCCCGGTGCTCAGCGCCGGGCCCACGCCCCGCATCGCCAAAGACGACTGGGCGTTCACCATCACCACCGAGAAGGGCGACGTCCACCGGTGGAGCTGGGATGAGTTCCTGGCCCTCCCCCAGGAGGACGTGAGCACCGACATCCACTGCGTCACCAGCTGGTCGAAGCTCGGGACGTCGTGGCGCGGCGTCGCACTCGACACCCTGTTCAAGGATGTCGACACCAGCTTCGAGTACACGATGGCGCACAGCTACGGCGGCTACACCACCAACGTGCCGCTCGCCGACCTGCTGAACGGCAAGGCCTGGGTCGCGCACAGCTTCGACGGCAAAGACCTCGAGCCGGAGCACGGCGGCCCGGCCCGCCTGCTCGTGCCGCACCTGTACTTCTGGAAGAGCGCCAAGTGGGTCAACGGGCTGCAGATGCTCCCGCAGGACCAGCCGGGCTTCTGGGAGCAGAACGGCTACAACATGTACGGGGACCCGTGGAAGGAACAGCGCTACTGGTGAGCAGCGTATGGCGGGTGGCCGATGTGGTCGATACGCGCATGGAGACCCCGACGGCCCGCACCATCCGGTTGCGCATCCCCGGCCTGCACGGCCACCTCGCCGGCCAGCACGTCGACATCCGGCTGACGGCCCCGGACGGCTACCAGGCGGTCCGCTCGTACTCGATCGCGTCCGGGGGCGGCCGCGGCGCGCTGGAGCCCCACGCGCTACCCGACGACGAGCTGGAGCTGACGGTCGAAGAGCTCGCCGACGGTGAGGTGTCGCCCTACCTCGTCCGCGGCCTCATGAACGGCGACCAGCTGGAGGTGCGCGGACCGGTCGGCGGCTGGTTCGTCTGGCGACCGGGCGACACGACTCCGGTGCAGCTCATCGCGGGCGGCTCGGGCGTCGTGCCGCTCATGTCCATGGCCCGGGCGCACGCCGCCGCGGACAGCACGGCGCCGTTCCGGATGCTGTACTCGGTCCGCGCGCCGTTCTCCCGCTACTACACGGACGAGCTGGCGACCCTCGCCATGGACTCCGCGCCGCTCGAGGTCGACTACATCTACACGCGGCAGGCTCCCCCGGGATCGGATGCGAAGCCCGGTCGCCTCACCGCCGAGGGTCTGATGCAGCGCGTGCTGCCGGCCTCCGACTCCCCCACCTTCTTCATCTGCGGTTCGACGCCGTTCGTCGAGGCGGTCTCCGGGTGGCTGGTCGACGCCGGCCACGACCCGGCGCGCGTCCGCACCGAGCGCTACGGCGGAGTCGGAGGCACGCCATGACCGATCTCTCCTACCTCGACGGCAATGCGGCCGCCGGGCTCCTGTCCGAGGTGTTCGCCGCCGACATCACCACCGCGATCGGCCGCTGCGCCAACTGCGGCGACGAGGCCGTGGTCGCGCGAGCCCGCGTGTACGTCGACGAGCACGGGCTGGTGGTCCGCTGCTCGGTCTGCGGCGACGTCATCGCCGTCGCCGCCGAACGCGCCGGCCGCCTGTGCCTCGACCTCCGCGGCCTCGCCTGGCTCGAGTTCCCCGTCGAATAGCCCGCCCCGTCGAGTACACCAAGAGTGCACGCGACACGCCGTGCGAGCGTGCACTCTTCGTGTACTCGACGGAGGGGACGTCAGGAGACGTGGACGGCGGGGCGGCGCTTGACGTCCTTCTCGGCCTCTCGGAGGACTTCGCGGGTGACAGGGGCGACCTCGCCGACGCCGGTGATCAGATAGCGGAACATGTTGGAGATCGGGTTGCCCTCGGTCCACTCGAAGTAGATCGTCGGCACGACGCCTGTCACATCCCGCATCTCGATCAGCACGGCCGCGATCGTGTTGGGCACGTTGCCGCTCTTCACCTGCAGCACCCGGTAGCCGTGTTTGACGACGCCGTGCACCACCAGGTCCTCCTCGAAGTCGGAGGAGTCGGACTTCATCACCTCGAGGAAGATGGTCCGCGACCGCTGCGGGATGTGGCTGAACTTCCGCTCGTCCTTGTTCTTCTGCTCGTACTCCTTGGTCGTGTCGACGTCGGGCTCGTGCGAGATGATACGGATCTCGCCCTCCTCCGCGTCCTCCAGGATGAAGTCGAGCGCCGTCACGTCGAAGGTCACCGAGGTGGCGCGGAGCTGGAACGACCGGCCGATGCGGGAGACGATCGACACCACGAGGATGCCCAGGATGAACAGCGCCGCGATGCGCAGGCCGTCGGGCCGCTCGATGATGTTGTCGATGGTCGTGTAGACGAAGATCGCCGTGATCAGGCCGAAGACCACGGTGCGCTTCGGCTGCCGCTTGCGCTTGGCCGAGAGCGTCACGGCGAGGGATGCGGACGTGATGAGCACCAGCACGCCGGTCGCGTAGGCGCCGCCCTGCGCATCCACGCTCGCCTCGAAGATCAGCGTGATCAGGAAGGCGATGGCGGTGAAGACGAGCACCAGCGGACGCACCGCGCGCGCCCACTGCGGCGCCATCCCGTACCGCGGCAGGTAGCGCGGCACCAGGTTGAGCAGGCCCGCCATGGCCGAGGCGCCCGCGAACCAGAGGATGAGGATGGTGGACAGGTCGTAGACCGTGCCGAAGCCGTTGCCCAGGTACTCGTGCGCGAGGTACGCGAGCGCGCGCCCGTTCGCCTGGCCGCCGGGCTGGAACTCGCGCTGCGGAATGAGCAGCGTCGTGGTGAAGCTCGACGTGATGAGGAAGACGCTCATGATGATCGCGGCCGTGGTAAGCAGCCGGCCTGCGCCGCGGATGCGCCCCTTCGGGTACGCCGGGTCGTCGTCCGGGCGTCCCTTGATCTGCGGCATCACCGCGACCCCGGTCTCGAAGCCGGACAGGCCCAGCGCGAGTTTCGGGAACACCAGCAGCGCGACGCCGACGATGATCAGCGGATTGCCGTTCTGCCGGAACAGCGCCTCCGACCAGTCGGTGACCGCGGTGGGATGCGCGAACACCTGCACGATGGAGACGCCGACCACGACCACGTTGAGCGCGAGGTAGACGGCGACCAGCACCACCGCGATGCCGATGGCTTCCTTGAATCCGCGGAGGAACACGGCCCCGAGCAGCGCGAGCAGGAAGAGCGTGATGAGCACGTTGTTGCCGTGGAACCAGTCCGGCGCGAAGGGGTTCTCGATGGCGTGCGCCGACGCGTCGGCGGCCGACAGCGTGATCGTGATCATGAAGTCCGTCGCCGCGAAGCCCAGCAGCACGAGGACGAGCAGCTTGCCCGCCCACCACGGCAGCAGCCGCTCCAGCATGGCGATCGACCCGGAGCCCTTGAAGCTCTCGCGCGCGACCCGGCGGTAGACCGGGAGGGCGCCGAGCAGCGTCAGCGCCACCAGCACCAGCGTCGCGAACGGCGAGATCAGGCCGGCGGCGAGCGCCGCGATGGCGGGCTGGTAGCCGAGAGTGGAGAAGTAGTCGACACCGGTGAGGCACATGACCTGCCACCACGGATGCGTGCGCTCGGGGTTGCGGCCGTGCGGTCCCTGCTGGGTGCCGCGCTCATCCACCAGGCCGGTGAGCAGCCAGTGCCGGAGGGCGCCGCCCTTCGCCGTCGAGGGGATGGGACGCGCCTGCCCGGGGACCGTGATCTCGCTGCGCGGGGTGACCCGCGGCAGCGGCGTGCCTTCACTCACGTGCTCAGGGTAGCTCTCACCAGGCCGAGACACGGTAGTCCTTCAGGAACACCCCATGAAGGTCCTCGCCGGCCTCGCCGCGCACGATCGGGTCGTAGACCCGCGCAGCGCCGTCGACCAGGTCGAGCGGGGCGTGGAAGCCCTCCTCGGCGAGCCGCACCTTGGTGTGGTGCGGGCGCTCGTCGGTGATCCATCCCGTGTCGACGCTGGTCATCAGGATGCCGTCGCTCTCGAACAGCTCGCCCGCGCTGGTGCGCGTGAGCATGTTCAGCGCTGCCTTCGACATGTTGGTGTGCGGGTGCCCGGCGCCCTTGTAGCGGCGGCCGAAGACGCCCTCCATGGCGGACACGTTGACGACGTACGAACGTCCCGCCGCCGCGAGCGACGGGCGCAGCCGGTCGATCAGGATGAACGGCGCGGTCTGGTTGCACAGCTGCACCTCGAGGAGTTCGAGGGCGTCGATGCTGCCGATCGCTTGCGTCCAGCTGTTGACGTGGGCGACGTCGGGCACGAGACCGCCCGCGTCGATGGCCGTGCCGTCGGCGTGCTTCGCCAGCGACGACGACCCGGCGCTCATCGCGGCGGTCGCGAGGTCGTCGGCGGTGAGCGCCGCGGCTCCGGCCAGCTCGGCGATGGTGCCGCGTACATCGGCCGCGGACAGCAGCGGATGCGCGGCGACCGAGCGCTCCAGGGCGAGCGGATGCGGATCGGCGGTGTGGCCGAACGTCTCCAACTCGGGCAGCGGGCCGTCGGGAAGCGGCTGCGTCTCAGCCTCGGCGAGCAGCGAGTACGCGCCCGGCGAGCGGCGGACCGTCTGAGCTGCGTTGTTGATGAGGATGTCGAGGGAGCCGCGCTCGGCGACCGAGTCCGCGAGGGCGATCACCTGGGCGGGGTCGCGCAGGTCGATCCCGACGACGCGCAGCCGGTGCAGCCAGTCCCCCGCATCCGGGAGCTGGGAGAAGCGGCGGACCGCGTCCCGCGGGAACCGCGTCGTGACGGTCAGGTGGGCGCCGTCCCGCAGCAGCCGCAGCGCGATGTGCATGCCGATCTTCGCGCGGCCGCCGGTCAGCAGCGCGCGCTTTCCGGTGAGGTCGGTGCGGGCGTTGCGCTTCGCGTGGCTGAATGCGGCGCAGGACGGGCAGAGCTGGTGGTAGAACCAGTCGACCTCGGTGTAGTGCTGCTTGCAGATGTAGCAGGCCTGGGAGTTGAGGAGGGTGCCGGCGGTGGTCGAGCCGGTGGTGCTGGAGGTCAGCTCGCGGCCACGGGTCTCGTCGTCGATGCGGTCGGGCGCGCCGGTCGCGGTCGCGGCGATCACGGCGCGGTCGGCGGCGAGCTCCTGCTCACGGAGCTCGCGGCGGCGCGCCTGCTTGGACGCCTTGAACATGTGCGAGGTCGCCCGGCGCACGGTCACGTAGTCGGGGTGGTCCTTGTCGAGCTCGTGCAGCCGCTCCAGCACGCGGAGGGTCGTAGCGAGCTCGTCGGGATCGAGGCCGGGAGCGGCCGGGGTTTCGGGAGGCACCGGAAGATTCTACGTGGCACGATGAACGCATGGATGCGCACGCGTTCTTCGAGGCGACCGGCACCGCGTTCGAATTCGCCGGGGTGGTCGTGATGGCCGTCGGCCTGCTCGTGGCGATCGCTCTGGCCCTGGTCGCATGGACGCGTCAGCGCAGCGGCGCCGCGGCGTTCCGGACCCTGCGCGAGAGCTTCGGCGGCGTCATCCTGCTCGGGCTCGAGATCTTGGTCGCGGCGGACCTGGTCCGGACCGTGACCTCGACACCGTCGCTCACCGACGCGATCGTGCTGGCGATCATCGTGCTGATCCGCACCATCCTCAGCTTCTCGCTGCAGGTGGAGATCGACGGGGTCGCGCCGTGGAAGCGCGCGCTGCTCACCAACGGACCGCAGACGCTGGCGCGCGCGGCGCGGTCGGCGACGCGCACGCCGGACGGCGGCCAGCAGCCCAGCGGGGTGTAGCGCCTACTCGGCGTCGGCCCGGCGCGCCGCGCGCTCGGCGTCGCGCTGCTTGACGCGCGCGTTCTCGGCACGCACCGCAGCCTGGGTCGCCCGCTCGTCCACCAGCCACTGCGGCGGATCGGCGAGCAGCGCCTTGATCTCGGCGGTGGTCAGCGCCTCCGTGACGCCGCCGCGGGCGAGGCCGGAGTTGGAGACGCCGAGCTTGCGCGCCACCACGTCGCGCGGGTGCGGCCCGTCGGCGCGCAGGGTCTGCAGCCACTCCGGCGGGTTGGCGTTCAGCTCGTCCAGCTCGGTGCGGCTGATCTCGCGGTCGCGGAAGTCGTCGGGCGCCGCCGGCAGGTAGATGCCGAGCTTCTTGGCCGCCGTGGCCGCTTTCATGGTCTGCGCCTTCATGTCCTCCAGGCTACCGTTCGCTACCCTCATGGGATGTCCACCCGCTTCTCGCTCGCGTTCCCGCTCGGCGTCACCGTCGGAAAGTGGACCCGCACCTTCGAGCAGCGCTTCCCCGACGTGGAGCTCGTGGTGCGGCCGAGCGACGACCCGCTGGGGATGCTCGCCGCCGGCGAGGCGGACATGGTCTTCGCCCGGGACGCGACGGCGGACGACGAGCGCCACCTCATCCCGCTCTATGCGGAGGACGTGGTCGTGGTCATGCACCACGAGCACCTGCTGACACTGGAGGAGCATCTGTTCCTGGAGGAGCTGGCCGACGAGCCGCGGGTCACCGGCGAGCCGTCGGAGGCGTTCATGCGCAGCGTCGCTGCTGGCGACGGCATCGCCCTGCTCCCCGCGTCGGTGGCCAAGGCGCTGCGGCGCAAGGACGTCGTGGCGCTGCGCGTCGAGGACGCCCCGCAGAGCAGCATCGGCCTGACCTGGCCACGCGAGGGACAGCATCCCCTGGTCGACGACTTCATCGGGATCGTGCGGGGCCGCACCGCGCACTCCTCCCGCAACCCCGAGGTCGCCGCGCGCGAGGCCGCACCCCGCGAGGCGCCTGCGCGCAAGCCCGCCCCCGCGCGCAAGCCCGCCCCCACCGCCCGCGGCAAGCGCCCCCGCCGCCGCTGACGCGCATCCATGGGTCGCAACGCGCCGTTACGCGCTGCCGGTAACGGCGTGTTGCGCCCCACGGATCACCTTCTCGTCCCAACACGCCGTTACGGCGCGGCCCTTAACGGCGTGTTGGGACCAGCAGGCGGCCGCCGCTGACGCCATCCACGGGTCGCAACACGCCGCTACCGCGCGCCGATAACGGCGCGTTGCGTCCCACGGATCGCCTACTCGTCCCGACACGCCGTTACGGCGGCGCACATAACGGCGTGTCGGGACCAGCGGATGAGCGGGCGCAGAATGGGGGCATGAGCAGCGCCGGCAGAGACGCCCAGTCGGAGATCTACCGCGCGGGGGTGTCCGGGCGGCGACCGCGCATCCCGGTCGGGTTCCGCCAGCTGGAGCGCGCGGCGCAGCGGCGGATGAGCCGCGCGGCCTTCGCGTACATCGCCGGCTCCGCGGGGCTCGAGCGCACCGCGCGGGCCAACCTCGACGCGTTCGCCGGGCACCGGATCGTGCCGCGCGTGCTGCGCGACGTCTCGGCGCGCGACCTGTCGATCGACCTGTTCGGCGTCCGCCGCCCCACTCCCCTGCTGCTCGCCCCGATCGGCGTCCTGGAGCTGGCTCGCCGCGGCGGAGACGCTGCCGCAGCTCGGGCAGCGGCCTCCCTCGGCGTCCCCGTCACGCTGTCCACCCAGGCGTCGCAGCCGATGGAGGAGGTGGCCGCATCGATGGACGCCGTCGCGCCCGGCGCCTCCCGGTGGTTCCAGCTGTACTGGAGCTCGTCCCGCGACCTCGTGGCCAGCCTCGTCGCCCGCGCCGAGCGGTCCGGCTGCGAGGCGATCGTCGTCACCCTCGACACGCACGTGCTCGGCTGGCGTCCGCGCGACCTCGACCTCGGGTACCTGCCGTTCAGCCGCGGTCTCGGCATCGCGCAGTACACCAGCGACCCGGTGTTCCGGGAGCTGGTGCGCGAACGCGCCGCGCGCGGCGGGCGTCCGGCCGCCACCCCGACGCCGGCCGCGCTCGCGTCGTTCGCGAGCATCCTGCGCCACCACCCCGGCACGCTGCGCGAGAACCTGCGCTCGGGCGAGTCGCTGGCCGCCGTCGAGACCTTCCTGGACGTGTTCGCCGACCCGTCCCTCACCTGGGACGACCTCGCCTTCCTGCGCGACCGCACCCGCCTGCCGATCGTGCTCAAGGGCGTGCTGCATCCCGACGACGCGAGGCGCGCGATCGACGCCGGGATGGATGCGGTGCAGGTCTCCAATCACGGCGGACGCCAGATCGACGGCGAGGTGGCGGCGCTGGATGCGCTCCCCGGCGTCGTCGAGGCTGCCGCGGGCCGCATCCCCGTGCTGTTCGACAGCGGCGTCCGCAGCGGCTCGGACGCGGTGATCGCGCTCGCGCTCGGCGCCCGCGCGGTCGCGATCGGCCGGCCCTACGCCTACGCCCTCGCGCTGGCGGGCGAGGACGGCGTCCGTGAACTCCTGCGCAACACCATCGCCGAGCTGGACATCACCCTCGGCCTCGCGGGGGTCCGCAGCGTGGGGGAACTGGACGCGTCCATCCTCACCACCACCTCCGCCGCCGCCCTGTCCGGGTGACGGGCGCTCAGGACACCGACGCCCCGATCAGCGACAGCAGCGCCTGCGCGTACGCGGTCGCGGCGTCGTCGTGCTCGTAGAAGCGCTCCTCGCCGCCGAAGAAGACGGTCACCCGGTAGCCGTCCGGTGTCCGCGCCAGGTGGCGGAAGCTGCCGGCGAGCAGTTCGCGCAGCTGGTCCTCGCGCGGGATCCACAGCGCGTCCTCGACGGCCAGCGAGTCGAGCGCCCACTCGGTGGTCCCGTTGAAGCCGAGGATCGTCCCGGTGTCGAAGTGGTGCGGCTCGATCGTCATCTCGCTGACCGTGAACCGCTCGCCCTCCATCCCGGGCCGGTCGATGGCGAACGTGTCGCCCGACGCCGGCTGCCACCGCAGGCCCGCGGCGCGCAGCTGCCGGGCGATGTCCTCTGCGATCATGGATGCTCCTCTCGGCGGCCGGGGCCGCTCAGTCGGTGACGACGACGACCTTGCCGCGCACGTGGCCGCCTTCGAGCCGCCCGTACGCCTCGACCGTCCGCTCGATCGGGAAGATGGAGTCGATGGGCAGCAGCAGCTCGTTCTCGGCGAGCAGGTCGGCCAGTTCGGCCAGCTCCGTGTTGCCCGCGGCGCGGCCGCCCACGCTCCGGGCGCCGTGGGCGTCCGGACCGAAGACCGCGATGGTGTTCACCCGCTCGATCGGCACGCTCAGTTCCAGCGCCGCTTCGATGGTGTCCGCCCCGTGGTTGTCGAGCACCGCGGTCACATGGTCGTCGTCGAGCACATCGCGCACCCGCTGGGCGAGACCGTCCCCGTACGTGACGGGGATGACGCCCAGCGCCTCCAGGAACTCGTGGTTCTCCTCCCCCGCCGTCCCGATGACGGTCGCCCCGCAGCGGACCGCGAGCTGCGCCGCGAGCACGCCGACACCCCCGGCGGCGGCGCTCACGAGAACCGTGTCCCGCTCGTGCAGGTCGAGGGAGTGCACCGTCGCCATCGCGGTGCGGCCGACGACGCCCAGCGATCCGGCCACCTCGAAGGTCAGCGGGTCCGGCTTGACGATCACCTGGCCGTCCTCCGGCACCACGACGAAATCCGCGATCGCGGCGAACGGCGCCGTGCCGAGCACAGCCTGCCCCATCTCGAACCGGGTGACGCCCTCGCCCAGCTCCTCGACGAAGCCCGCGAAGTCCTGCCCGATGCCCGAGGGCAGGGTGACCCCCATGTGCGCGGCGGCCTGCTCGGAGCGGTACGCCTTGATGTCCATCGGGTTGAGCCCGGCCGCCATGACGCGCACCAGGATCTGGCCGGGCCCCGGCCACGGTCTCTCCCGCTCGACCACCTGCAGGTAGTCGCGGGAACCGAACTCCTCGAACTGGACGAAACGCGGCACCGATGGGGCTCCTTCCCTCTCGTAGGAGGGAGCCTAGCCCCGCCGCGCGTGCACCGGCACCGGGTGCAGCGGATGCTCAGCCGAAGAGCAGCGCGGCCTCTTCGTAGCGGGCCTCCGGGACCGTCTTAAGCCCGCCGGTCGCGTCGGCGATCGAGACGTTGACGACGTCGGTGCCGCGCAGGGAGACCATCGAGCCCCAGCGCCCTTCGTACACCGCATCCACCGCCGCCATGCCGAGACGTGTCGCGAGCACCCGGTCGTACGCACTCGGCACGCCGCCGCGCTGCATGTGGCCGAGGACGGTCGCGCGCGACTCGATGCCGGTGCGCTCCTCGATCATCGGGGCGAGCATTTCGCCGATCCCGCCGAGGCGCGGACGGTTGAACGCGTCCAGGCCCTTGTGCGAGTGCGCCTCCTCCATGGTGTCGAGGTGGAAGCCCTCCGACACCACGATGACGGGCGCGCGGCCGCGGTCGCGCACCGATTCCACCCACTCGCAGATCTGCTCGATGGACTGCGGCTGCTCCGGGATGAGGATGGCGTGCGCGCCTCCCGCCATGCCCGAGTGCAGGGCGATCCAGCCGACGTGGCGGCCCATGACCTCGACGACCATGCAGCGCTGGTGCGACTCGGCGGTGGTGCGCAGGCGGTCGATCGCCTCGGTGGCGATCTCGACCGCGGTGTCGAAGCCGAACGAGTAGTCGGTGGCGGCCAGGTCGTTGTCGATCGTCTTGGGAACGCCGACGATCTTGAGGCCGGCGTCGGTGAGGCGTCGGGCGGCGGTCAGCGTGCCCTCTCCGCCGATGGCGATGATGGCGTCGATGCCGTTCTCGTCCATCATCCGCTGGATGTTCTCCGGGCCGCCCTTGTCGCCCTCGAACGGGTTGGTGCGGCTGGAGCCGAGGATGGTGCCGCCCTGCCGGGACAGGCCGCGGACGCTGTGCCGGTCGAGCGGCATGATGTCACCCTCGACCACGCCTCGCCAGCCGTAACGGAAGCCGGCGAACTCGGAGTGGTGCACGCGGTCGCCCTTCAGGACCGCGCCGCGGATGACCGCGTTCAGGCCCGGGCAGTCGCCGCCGCTGGTGAGGATGCCGATCTTCATGCTGCTCCGTTTCGAGTCCGTGCTTGAATCATGCCCGCCCGCGCCGGGCTGCACAAAATCGCACTGGACGGATGGCGGCCGTCGGTGGTAGGCGGATCAGAGACCGAGGGCGCGCTGGAGCTTGGACGAGCTCTCCGACGGTCGGGCGCCCGCCGCACGCAGCCGCTCCTCGATCGCGTCGAACAGCGCCTCGCGGCGCTCGCGCTTGTCCGGGGCGCCGGCGAGCAGTTCGACCTCCCACTCGCGCCATTCCTGCGTGCCGCCAGCGCGCAGGTTCTCGCTGCGCACGTGGTCGTCGGTCAGCTCGGCGAGGTCGAAGCCGGCCGCATCCTGCAGCACGACGCTGTCGCGCTGGTTCGTGACCCGGGCGATCGGGACGAGCGCCTGGTCGCCGATCAGCGGGCGCAGGTGCTCGCGGACCTCCGCAGGCGGCTCGTCGTCGTCGGTCAGCGGCCAGTGCCGCTCGGTGCGCCCCTCGTCGGCCGGCTCCTTGATGTGCCAGCCGGCGTCGTGGCCGCCGCGGCGCACGCGCAGCGCCGTCCGATGCTGCGCGAGGGTCAGGTCGGCGGTGTCGAAATAGGTGGCGACGAGTTCGTGCCGGACGGGCTCACTCTGGACCGCGACCGCGCCCACGCCGACGAGCTGGGGATGCCGGGCGTCGGCCTCCACGTCGTACTTCCGCTCGATCTCGACCTGGGAATGGTGGTTCTGGTCCGGCATCCACCCTGTCTAGTCCACATTGCCGTGGACGCGAAATCCGCTGCGCGCTGTCGGCGGCCTCCTCTACGGTGAACGCATGACTGCTGAGACGATCACCGCCCGCTTCGACGTCACCGGCTGGGACCCGGCCGAACTGCCCGGCATCGACGGCGACTGGGTGGGTGCGGTCGTGATGCGCAAGACCTACACGGAGGGCCTGATCGGCGAGTCCGTCGCCCACTTCGTCTCGTCGGGCACCGAGGAGGGCGGGCGCGGCTACCTGGCCGCCGAGCGGATCAGCGGGCGGCTCGACGACGGACGCGAGGGCTCGATCACCGTGCACCACGGTGCGCTGCAGCACCCCGACGATCCCTCGGCGTTCGCCTACATCGTGCCGGGAACGGGCACCGGCGACTTCGCCGGGTTCAGCGGGACGGCGCGGATCGTGCACGACGACCGCGGGCCGTTCTTCGTGTTCGAGCTCGACTGAATCGGGCGCTTCACCCGTCCGTCGCCCGGCGGTACCCTCGGGGCATGAGCGACCCCACAGGACGTGACTACAGCGAGGACGACGACCTCGACGACTTCCGCGAGGCGCAGGAGACCGACTACGAGCCCGAGCCCGTCGTGCACGACCCCGAAGACATCCCGGTGGCCGACGACGAGGACGACGAACTGCTCCCCGACGACGACCGCCCCGTCCCGCTGGACCCCGACGACGCCGAGATCGCCTGACGGCTTTTACGCCAGCGCGTCCTCCAGGAGGTGGATGAGCGCGTCGAGCTGCACGGAGTCGGCCGAGCCGACCTCGACGTCGCTGCCGTCGAGGGCGCGCGCCGCGAGTCCCTGCTTCGCGTCGATCAGCTCCGCGATCTTGGAGTCGATGGTCTGCGCGGCGATGATCCGCCACGCGGTGACCGGCTCCTCCTGGCCGATGCGGTGGACGCGGTCGATCGCCTGCGTCTGCTCCGCGGCGGTCCACGAGAGCTCGGCGAGCACCACGTTGGACGCGGCCTGCAGGTTGAGGCCGACGCCCGCGGCGGTCAGGGAGCAGACCGCCACCGCCACCTCGGGGTCGTTGTTGAACGCGTCGATCTCCTTCTGGCGGGCCAGAGCGGACTGATCGCCGCGGATCGAGATCGTCTTCAAGTCGCGGGCCGCGAAGGCCTCCTCCGCCGCATCCATCACGTCGATGTGCTTGGCGAAGAACACGACCTTGCCGACCGAACGCGCCAGCTGCGCGGTGTAGTCGGAAGCCAGCCCGGCCTTCGCCTGGCCGATCTTGCGGACCATCGTGAAGACGTTGTCGCCGGTCTTCGCCGACTTCGACTCCTCGAGCTCCGACTGGGCGACCAGGCGGATGAGGTGGCGGCGGTGCGCCTCGTCGTCGCCTTCGAACGAGTCCGGGCGGCCGGCGGCCGCGGCACGGTGGAACTTCGCGACGAGTCGCGCGGCGAGCTCCTTCTCGGCCTGGCGGATGGAGCGGCCGAGCTCGTCGTCCAGCTCCACCGGCAGGTCGACGACCCGGCGGCTCGGCAGGTCGGCGGCGACGTCGATCTTGCGGCGGCGGACGATACCCATGTCGATGACGGACTCGCGAGCGGCGGCGTAGAAGCCGAAGTCGGCCGGGGTCAGCCCGGTCTCCTCCAGGTGCTCCATGAGCTGCGCAGTCGGCTTGTTGCCGTCGATCCAGCCGAGGAACTGCCAGATCGCCTTGAAGTCGTCGATGTCGTTGATGAGCGGCGTACCGGTCAGCGCGATCATCAGCGGATCGGGCGTGGCCTGGCGGATGGCGTCCGCGAGTCCGAGGACCAGGCGCGACCGCTGCGAGTGCAGGTTCTTGATGAAGTGCGCCTCGTCGACGACCATCCCCTTGAAGCCGAGGGTGCTCAGCCAGGAGAGGTGCCGATCCAGGACCTCGTAGTTGACGATGACGACGTCGGCGAACGCGTCCAGTCCCTCGCCGTCGCCGTGGATGACGGTGGCGCGGCGGTGCGGGGTCCAGCGCTCCACCTCGCGCGCCCAGTTCATCTTGACGACGTTCGGCACCACGGCGAGCAGCGGGTACGCTCCCGCGACGGACGCGGCGAGCACCGACTGCGCGGTCTTGCCGAGGCCCGGCTCGTCGGCGAGCAGGAAGGAGCGGTGACCCTGGCGCACGCTCTCGATGAACCGCGACTGGTGGTGCATCAGCTCCAGGCCGTTCGGCGAGTAGCGGTCGATCAGCGGGGCCGGCGGCAGCTCCATGCTGGCCGCCTGACCGCCCGCGCCGTACTCGAACGACTTGAACAGCGGTCCGAGCAGTTCCCACGAGTCGAGGCGGCGGCGCGGGGTGGGCGCCGCGGGCGTGAGCCGCGAGAGGTCGGGCGCGAGGAACGGGTTGGACAGCTGGCGCGCCTTCACCGACGGCGGCACGACCTGCTTCTCCGCCAGCTCCGGCGGGATGACGCTGTCCTGCTTCGGGGTCGGGCGCTCGATCGTGATGATGAGGTCGTCGGGCGACAGCTCCGTGCCCGACTCGAGCAGCCAGTCCCGTCGCATCTTCTGCGCGGTGGCGCTCGACGCGGTCTCGCTCTCGAGCAGCGAGATGAGCGACGTGTCGCGCGCCGCCGTCTTGGCGAGGATGGTGGCGATGCCGTCGAGGCGCTTCAGCTGCTCGGCGCGGGCGGCGTCGCTCAGCTCCGTGTCGGCCTTCGCGCGGGCACGCTCCTCGCGCATGAGGAAGGCGATCACCTGGAACTTGGTGCGGTTGGTCGGCCCGAGCTTCTTGCCGTCGGCGGCCTTCGCCTCGACCTCGCGCACCTTGCGGGCGAGGACGGGGATGAGGCCGTCGTTGTTGGCGTGGCGGTTCTTCCGCTGCTGCGGTCTGGTCGAACTGGTGCGCTGACCGGAACGAGACATGGTCCTCCAGTGGAGGGCGCCGCGCGCGGACTGCGGGCACGACGCCATTGGTCATGAGGCCGGCGGGGCGGCGAGCTTCGGGAACCGAGTGGCCCGGGCTCGACGCGGTGACGCCGGGAGCGCGACACAGGACGGTCGCGCAGCATCCATTCTACCGGCTGCGGAGCCGTTCAGCGACGAGTGTCGGCGGGGATCTTGATGGTGAGCGCGGCGACGATGAATACGGCCGCCGCGGCGAGGCTCAGCAGCGGCAGCGCGCCCGCGATCGCGGTGATCGGCCAGACCGGGTTCCACAGCACCGCGATCGGGATGAGGCCGGCCAGCCACCACCAGCGCCCGGCCTGCCCGGCGAAGACGCAGAGGATGAGCGCCAGGATGCTGACCGCGTAGCGGACGTAGAGGTACCAGTCGCCGGGCAGCGCCAGCCCGAACAGGAGGACCAGCGCTCCGAGCATCCCGGGTGCGAGCGCCGCCCGGTTGTAGGCGGGCTGCTGCGGCGTATGGGGACGGGACACGGCATCCCACTCTACGCGGCCCGGACATGGTGCGCCCGCCCGGGTATCGGAGACGTCCTCTCCGGCCCGGACGGGCGACGTGGTGGTGCGGGTGCTGTGTTGCAGGCGGCCGGTCAGAGCACTCCCCGGCGGAGGAGGAAGGCGCACGGCGGCGCGTCGGAGCCGACCCGGACCGTGACGGCGGAGTCGCGCGCGAGCTCCAGGAACGGCTCGAGCTCGAGGCGGGTCATGGATACCCGACGGAGTTCGGCGTCCGACGCGATCCCGTTCACCGCGAACGCGACGTCGGGTACGTCGTAGGGCTCGTCGGCGAGGTCGAGGAACACGATCGGGGCGGCGGCCTCCTGATCGAGCGGGAACACGGAGAGGATCGCCTCGGCGGCGGCCTCCGTGGTGACGTCGTCCCCGAGGTGGACGACGGGCGACGTGATGCGGTCTTCGGGATAGCCGCTGCCCACGAGGGTCAGCGTCTCCCCATCTCGCATGGCGTCGAGAGCGCTCAAGAGCGCGCCGGACAGCAGTGGGCTGAGGTTCTTCAGCAAAGTCGGGCCTTTCCTGTTAAACGAATATTTCTCAACCCCTCCCTGGAGGATAGACCCAGCTGTATGTCCGCCCCTATCCCCCGTTCGGGGGATGCCGACGGTCGCGCGTCCGCATAACGACGCCGACCTACCCCTCTGGGGTATGCGTCCCGCGGGCATATCCTGAGGGGATGATCGCGGACATCAAGAAGCGCGCACTGCACCGGACGCGCATCCTCGAGGGCCAGCTCCGGGGGCTCGAGAAGATGATCGAGAACGAGGACTACTGCATCGACATCATCACTCAGTCGCTCGCCATCCAGAAGTCGCTCGGGTCGCTCAACCGCCTGCTGGTGGAGAACCACCTCCGCACCCACGTCACCGAGGCGTTCGAGGAGGGTGGCGACACGGCGGACGAGGCGATCGTCGAGCTGCTGAAGATCTACGAGCTCTCGAACAACCGGGGCTGACAGGATGGCCGAGGAGCTGATCCGCATCGTCCGCGGCGACATCACCGACGAGACCGTGGACGCCATCGTCAACGCCGCCAACAGCTCGCTGCTCGGCGGCGGCGGCGTCGACGGGGCCATCCACCGCCGCGGCGGGCCGAGCATCCTGGAGGCGACCAAGGAGCTGCGCGCGACGACGCTGCCCGACGGGCTGCCGACCGGGCAGGCCGTCGCCACCACCGCGGGCGAGCTCGAGGCGAAGTGGGTCATCCACACGGTCGGGCCGGTGTGGTCGTCCCGCGAGGACCGCACCCCGCTGCTGCAGAACGCGTACCGCTCGTCGCTGCGGGTCGCACGCGAGCTCGGCGCCCGCACGGTCGCCTTCCCGGCGGTCTCGGCCGGGATCTACGGCTGGCCGATGGACGACGCCGCGCGCATCGCGATCAGCACGGTCCGGGCCGTGCTCTCGTCGGGCGTCGGGTCGGTCGAGCACGTGCGGTTCGTGCTGTTCAACGACGAGGCCTTCGACGCCTTCCGGGAAGCGGCCGGCGAGTGACGGGCGCCGACGCCGCGGAGGCGCTGGAGCGCTTCCGGACGCTGCTGCGCATCCCGACGATGTCCCGCAACGCCGTCGAGGAGACCGACTGGGAGGCGTTCGACCGGTTCGTGGACGCGCTGCCCGGCTTGTATCCCGCCCTGCACGACGTCCTGGAACGCGAGCGTCGCGGGCACTCGCTGCTGTACCGCTGGCGCGGTTCGGGATCGGGCGCCCCGACGGTGCTGATGGCGCACTACGACGTCGTGCCCGCCACGGACGAGGGGTGGACGCATCCCCCCTTCTCCGCGACGCTCACCGGTGAGGGCGAGCAGCGGCTGCTGTGGGGCCGCGGTGCGATCGACGACAAGGGCGCGGTGGTCGCCCTGCTGGAGGCGGTGGAGTCGCTGGTGCGGGCGGGGTTCCAGCCGGCCGACGACGTCTTCCTGAGCTTCGGGCACGACGAGGAGACCGTCGGGTCGGGCGCGCGCCGGATCGCCGCCGTGCTGGCCGAGCGCGGGATCCGCCCGGCACTCGTGCTCGACGAGGGCGGTGCCGTCGTGGAGGGCATCTTCCCGGGCGTCGCGAAGCCGATCGCCGTGGTCGGCGTCAGCGAGAAGGGCATCACCAGCGTGCGGCTCACGGTCGAGCAGCAGGGCGGGCACGCGTCCACTCCCCCGGCGATGACCGCGACCGTGCGGCTGGCGCGGGCGATCACCCGGCTGAATGCGCGGCCCTTCCCGGCCCGGCTGTCCGAGACGAACCTGCGGATGGTGGAGACGCTGGGAGCGCACGCGACCGGCCCGCTGCGGTCGGTGTTCACGCGGGCCCGGCACCTGCAGCCGGTGCTGCGGACGGTGTTCGGGAGGCTCAGCGACGAGACGCGGGCGATCGTCCGCACGACGACCGCCGTCACGCAACTGCGCGGGAGTCTCGCCGCGAACGCGCTGCCGGAGACCGCGGAGGCGATCGTGAACGTCCGGATCGCGGTCGGCTCATCGGTCGCCGAGACGCTGGACCACCTGCGCCGCGCGATCCGCGACGACGCCGTGCGGGTGGAGGCCGTGGACGCGAGCGAGCCGTCGCCGGTCTCTCCTTCGGACGGGCCGCAATGGAACCGGCTGGCCGCCGCGATCGCGGCCGTGCATCCGGACGCGGTGGTGACGCCGTACATCATGCTCGGCGCGAGCGACAGCCGGCACTTCACCGGCATCTGCGAGGCCGTGTACCGGTTCACGCCGTTCGAGCTGAGCGCGGACGAACGCGCCGCCCTCCACGCACGCGACGAGCGCATCCGTGTGGCCACGTGGCTGCGCGGCATCGCCGTCTACGAGCGACTGCTCCGGGCCTCCTGACCCGTCCATCGACTACACGAAGAGTGCACGCCCGCACGGCGTGTCGCGTGCACTCTGTGCGGACTCGATGGTGGGGGCTAGGAGTCGCCGCCGAGGTACGGGAGGGTGATCGCGCGGGAGTTCGGCGGGAGCTCGCGGATGCGCTCCAGCGCGGGAGCGAGCTCGCCGGCCCAGACGCGGTAGCCTTCGGCGTTCAGGTGCAGCCGGTCCTCGGTGTAGGCGGGGTTCAGCTCGCCGTCTTCGAGGGCCAGGGCCGGCCACAGGTCGAGCCACCCGGCGTGCGCGCTCGGCGCGAACTGCCAGAGGTGGCGGTTGATGTCGCGGATCTGGTCGGCGAACTCGTGCCCGCGCGGCATCACCGACTGGGCGAGGATGCGCGAGTCGGGCAGCTCCCGCCGCAGTGTCACCAGGATGGTCTCGATGTTGCGCACGACGTGCTCGACCGACCGTCGCCAGGCCAGGTCGTTGGTCCCGACGAGCAGGGCCACCGTCGCCGGACGCGCGTCGATCACGTCGCCGAGGCGCGCGATCACGTCGTCGGTCGTGTCGCCGGCAATCCCGAAGTTGCGGACCGTCTCACCGGGAAGCAGCGCGTCCCAGTCGCCGCCCTGCGTCAGGCTGTCGCCGACGAGGGCCAGCTCACCGTGTTCCGGTCTCCACTCATCCCCCATGGCGCCTCCGTCTCATCCCTTCCATCCTCCCTCACAACCCTGGGAACCGGAAGGAACGCGAACCCCGGCGACGATTCGTGCCGAATGTGCGCCATTCGTGACGAATAGCGCACATTCGGCACGAATCGCGGTGGGGTCAGAGCAGGGACTTGGTGTGCCAGACGGTCTTCGTCTCGGTGAAGAACGCGATGCGGTCAAGCGACGGGGCCGCCGCGTCCGGACCGTTCTCCGGGGTGAGCACGCGCTTCAGGGTGTCGGCGGCGGCGATCTGCAGGTCGATCCACTCGAGGTCGCCCGCACCCACGAGGTCGAGCGCGTTGACGTCGGCGTGCGACGCCAGCCACGGCGCGATCTCGGCCGGGGAGCCGGTCAGGATGTTGACCACGCCGCCCGGGACGTCGCTCGTCGCCAGGACCTCGCTCAGGCTGATCGCCGAGAGCGGGAACCGCTCGCTCGCGATCACGACGACGGTGTTCCCCGCGACCAGCGCCGGCGCCACCGCGCTGACGAAGCCGACGAGGCTCGAGTCCTGCGGCGCGACGATCGCGACGACGCCGGTGGGCTCGGGCACCGAGATGTTGAAGTACGGACCGGCGACCGGGTTGGCGTTGCCCGCGACCTGCGCGAACTTGTCCGCCCATCCCGCGTACCAGACCCAGCGATCGATCGCCTCGTCGACCTGCGTGGTCGCGGCGGACGATGAGACGCCCTCGGCCTGCTGGATCTCGTCGACGAACTGCGCACGACGGCCTTCCAGCAGCTCGGCGATGCGGTAGAGCACCTGGCCGCGGTTGTACGCGGTCGCACCCGACCATCCGGAGACGGCGGCGCGGGCGGCGACCACCGCGTCGCGGGCGTCCTTGCGGGAGGCCTTGGCGGCGTTCGCCAGGAACGCGCCCTTGGCCGAGACGACCTCGTAGGTACGGCCGGACTCGCTGCGCGGGAACTTCCCGCCGATGTACAGCTTGTAGGTCTTGGGGACGGCGAGCCGGGTCACTTGGATGCTCCCTTGCGAGCGAGGCGGGCGGGGATGGATGCCGCGGCGGGCAGCGAACGGCCGGGCACCAGGTAGGCGCCGAGACCGTGGCGGCCGCCCTCGCGGCCGTAACCGGACTCCTTGTAGCCGCCGAACGGGCTGGCCGGGTCGAAGCGGTTGAAGGTGTTCGCCCACACGACGCCGGCGCGGAGCTTGTCGGCGACGGCGAGGATGCGGCTGCCCTTGTCGGACCAGATGCCGGCCGACAGACCGTACGGCGTGTTGTTCGCCTTGGCGATGGCCTCCGCCGGCGTACGGAAGGTCAGCACGGACAGCACCGGGCCGAAGATCTCCTCGCGGGCGATGCGGTGGCTGGTCGAGACGTTGTCGAAGATCGTCGGCGCGAACCAGAAGCCGTTCTCCGGGATGGCGCAGTCGGCGGTCCAGCGGTCCGCGCCCTCGGCCTCGCCGATATCGGAGAGCTCGCGGATGCGCTGCAGCTGCTCGGCCGAGTTGATGGCGCCGATGTCGGTGTTCTTGTCGAGCGGGTCACCGAGACGCAGGGTCGAGAGGCGGCGCTTGAGCCGGTCGACGACCTCGTCGTGGATGCTCTCCTGCACCAGCAGGCGGCTGCCCGCGCAGCAGACGTGGCCCTGGTTGAAGAAGATGCCGTTGACGATTCCCTCGACCGCCTGGTCGATGGGCGCGTCGTCGAAGACGATGTTCGCGGCCTTGCCGCCGAGCTCCAGCGTGAGCTTCTTGGAGGTTCCGGCGACCGTGCGGGCGATCTCGCGTCCGACCGCGGTCGAGCCGGTGAAGGCGACCTTGTTCACGTCGGGGTGCGCGACCAGCTCGCGGCCGGTCTCGCCCGCGCCCGTCACGATGTTGACGACGCCGGCGGGCAGGTCGGCCTGCTGCACGATCTCCGCGAACAGCAGCGCGGTGAGCGGGGTGGTCTCGGCCGGCTTCAGCACGACCGTGTTGCCGGCGGCGAGCGCCGGGGCGATCTTCCACGCGAGCATCAGCAGCGGGAAGTTCCACGGGATGACCTGCGCCGCGACACCCAGCGCGCGTGGCGCGGGACCGAGGCCGGCGTGGTCGAGCTTGTCCGCCCATCCGGCGTAGTAGAAGAACCAGGCCGCGACGAGCGGGACGTCCACATCCCGGCTCTCCTTGATCGGCTTGCCGTTGTCCAGGCTCTCGGCGACGGCGAGCTCGCGGGAGCGCTCCTGGATGAGGCGCGCGATGCGGAACAGGTACTTGCCGCGGTCGCTGCCGCTCATCCGCGACCAGACGCGGTCGTAGGCGCGGCGGGCGGCGGCGACGGCGGTGTCCACGTCGGAGGCGTCGGCGGTCGCGATGGTCGCCAGGCGCTCCTCCGTGGCCGGGGAGATGGTCTGGAACGGCGTGCCGTGGCCGGCGACGAACTCGCCGTCGATGAACAGGCCGTACTCGTCGCGCAGGTTGAGGATCGACCGCGACTCGGGAGCCGGGGCGTATTCGAGGAAGCTCATGTCAGTTCTCGTTTCGGGTCAGTCGATCGTCACGTAGTCGGCGCCGGAGTAGTGCCCGGTCGTCAGCTTCTGGCGCTGCAGCAGCACGTCGTTGAGGAGGCTGGACGCGCCGAACCGGAACAGGTGCGGCTGCAGCCAGTGCTCGCCGACGGTCTCGGCGACGGTGACGAGGTACTTGATGGCGTCCTTCGACGAGCGGATGCCGCCGGCCGGCTTCACGCCGATCTCCTCGCCGGTGAGCCGGTGCCAGTCGCGCACGACCTCCAGCATCAGCAGCGTGACGGGAAGGGTCGCGGCGGGCGACACCTTGCCGGTGGAGGTCTTGATGAAGTCGCCGCCGGCCAGGATGCTGAGCCAGGACGCGCGCCGCACGTTGTCGTAGGTGTTCAGCTCGCCGGTCTCGAGGATCACCTTGAGGTGGGCGTACGTGCCGTCCTCACGGCGGCAGGCCTCCTTCACGGCGACGATCTCGTCGAACACCTGGCCGTAGCGCCCGGAGAGGAAGGCGCCGCGGTCGATGACCATGTCGATCTCGTCGGCGCCCGCGGCCACGGCGTCGGCCGTGTCGGCGAGCTTGACCTTGAGGGATGCGCGGCCGCTCGGGAAGGCGGTGGCGACGGCGGCGACGTTGATGCCTCCGTGTCCGCCGGCGCGGCGCACGGCTCCGGCGTGGGACGCGCCCAGCGCCTCCACCGCGTACGGGACCATGTCGCCGTAGACGCAGACGGCCGCGGGACGCGGAGCGGTGAGGTCCGACGGGTCGGGCGTGAGCGCCTTGGCGACCAGCGAGCGCACCTTGCCGGGCGTGTCCGCGCCCTCCAGCGTGGTGAGGTCGATCAGTTCGATGACCGTGTCGAGGGCCCACTTCTTGCTGGTCGTCTTGATCGAGCGCGTGCCGAGGCCGGCGGCGCGCTGCTCCAGGCCGACCGCGTCCACGCCCGGGATGCCGCCCAGGTAGCGCCGCAGCGATCCCTCGGTGAGGTCGCCGCCCAGCACCTCGACGGCGCGGGCCGCCGGCGCGAGCGTGCGCACGGGCGGCGTGGTCTCGATGGTCATGTGGTCCTCCATTACTGTGCCGCGACCTGGTCGGCCGTGGCGCTCGGCGCGGTGCGGCCGAGCAGATCGTTGGCGGTGGCCTCGTCGGTGATGAGGGTGGTGCACAGGCCGCTCGCCACGACGGCGTGAGCGACCCGGTGCTTCGCCTCCCCCGCGATGACGGCGATGGATGTGCGGGCCGAGCGGAGCTCGTCGAGGCTGAGTCCCAGCGTGCGCGCGTCGAGCTCGGGGTCGGCGACCTGGCCGTCGTCGGTGATGAAGCGGCCGACGACGTCGCCGACGGCGCCCTTCTCGGCGAGCCGGGCCACATCCTCGACCGACAGGTAGCCCGAGTCGACGTGCACCGAGCTGGTGTCGACGACGCCCGCGCTGAACAGGTAGGCGCTCGCATTGCGGGCCAGGTCGAGCACGCTCTGCACCGAGCGGTCGGCCTCGATGGCGCGGCGGGTGGCGGCGTGCTCGAAGATGGCGGGGCTGGGCAGCAGCGTGGCCGTGCCCTGCGCCTTGCGCGCGATGACGACGGCGGTGTCGGCTGCTGCGGTGGCCTGACGGGTGGACGAGACGCTTCCGTTGATCTGCACCGGGTTGACGCCGACGGCCCAGCCCGGGCGCAGGCGCGCCGCGACGGCGTGCAGAGTGCGACCCCAGCTCACCCCGAGGGTGCGCGGAACGGGACGCAGGGTGGTCAGGTAGTCGGCGGCCGCCTGGGCGACACGGCCCTGCACCTCGGCGTCGGACTCCGCGGCGGGCACGACCACCGCGTCCTCCAGGCCGTAGAAGCCGCACAGCTCGCGCTCGAGCGAGAAGCGGCGTGCGCTCGGGTGCACGATCTCGATGCGCACGAACCCGTGCTCGCGGGCGGCGACGAGGAGGCGGCCGACCTTCCAGCGGGAGACGTTGAGGGCGACGCCGATCTCGTCCTGCGTCTTGCCGGCCTCGTAGTAGAGCTCTGCGGCTTTGACGGCGAGGATCTCGTCGGAATCGTTCAGGGCCACCCCTCCAGCTTAGGAAGCCCCCGCGCACGCGAGCAACATGTGCGTGGTGAGTGCTCAAATGAGCACGCCCGGTCTCGTCTATCGTTTAGTCGTGCCCACGGACCTCCAGCCCAGCTCTGCCCTGTTCGCCCTCGCCGTCGACTTCGGCGGCACGAAGGTGGAGGCGGCGCTCGTCGACACCGACGGGCGCCTGGTCGAAGGGTCGCGGCACCGCCGTCCGACCGGGCGCAACGCGACCGTGCCGGAGCTCGAGGAGTCCGTCGGCGGCGTCGTGCGCGCCGCGTTCGCGGCCCTGCCCGAGGGCGGCCGGATCGTCGGCGTCGGCATCGGCAGCGCCGGTCCGATCGACCGGCAGCGGGGACTCGTCTCCCCCTTGAACGTGCCGCACTGGCGTGACTACCCCATGCGCGACTTCGTGTCGCGCGTCGCGACCGAGCTCGGCCTCAGCGTCCCCGTCACGCTCGAGATGGACGGCGTCGCGATCACCATGGCCGAGCACTGGGTCGGCGCGGCGCAGGGCGTCGAGAACGTGATGGGGATGGTCATCTCCACGGGGATCGGCGGCGGCCTCATCGTCGGCGGCCGTGTCATCACGGGCCCGACGGGGAACGCTGGGCACATCGGCCACGTCGAGGTGGGCGACATCCGGGGCGAGGACACGTTCGGCAGCCCGTTCGCGCTGGAGGCGATGGCCTCCGGTCCCCACACCGTCGCGTGGGCGCGCCGCGAGGGCTTCGAGGGTTCGACGGGCGAGGAGCTGGCGGCGGCGTACGCGGCCGGCGACCCGGTCGCGCGCGAGGCCATCGCCCGCACCGGCCGCGCGGTCGGCCACGCGATCGCCTCGGCGACAGCACTGCTCGACCTGGAGCTGGTCGCCATCGGCGGCGGGTTCTCGCACTCGACGCCCGACCTCTTCGACCACATGCGCGCCGTCATCGCCGAGCACTACTTCCCGTTCGTGCGCAAGGTCCGCATCGTGCCGTCCGGCCTCTCCTCCGAGGGCCCGCTCATCGGCGCCGCGGCCCTCATCCACCGCGCCCACCTGCTCCCCTGAGCCCCCACCCACCGTCGAGTACACGAAGAGTGCACGCGACACGCCGTGCGGGCGTGCACTCTTTGCGGACTCGATGGAGAGGCGGTCAATCCTCGAGAAAGCGGGGACGGGCGACGACCGCGCCCGCGATGGCGGCGGCGACGACGGTCGCGGTCAGGACCAGCAGGGCCAGCGTCCACGAGCCGGTCAGCTGGTGCAGCACGCCGACGGCGAGCGGCCCGAGCGCGCCGAGCGTGTAGCCGAGGCCCTGCGTGAAGCCGCTGAGCGCGACCGAGCCCGCGTGCGTCCGCGTCCGCACGTTGATCAGCACGAGGCACAGGGGGAACAGCAGCGGCCCGAGGCCGGCGAACGCGACCCACAGCCATGTCGCCGCACCCGGCGCGAGGATCAACCCGAGGTAGCCGGCGACGAAGAACGCGACGCCCGCGTAGATCAGGATGGCGACGTTCCGCATCCGGGCGGCCAGCAGCGGCACGAGCAGTCCGGCCGGTATGCCCATCCCGGCATACACCGAGAGCAGGGCGCCCGCCTCGACCGGAGAGGTGCCTGCGACATCGTGCAGGATCTGCGGGAGCCACGCGAACATCGCGTACGCGTTGAGGCTCGACACGGCGAACACCACAGCCAGCGCCCAGGCGAGCGACGAGTGCCAGACCCGACCCGCCATGGCCGGCTGCGCCTTCTCGACGTCGACATCGTGATCGGGATGCGCCGGCCGGTGCGTGATCAGGATGCGCAGCCACGGCAGGATGGCGAGCATACTCACCAGCCCCCACATGCCCACCGAGACATGCCAGCCCGCGGCGTCGGCGACGGGCACCGCGACCAGCGGCGGCAGCAGGGTCGACACCGACATCACCGTTGCGTAGAGCGAGGTGACCAGGCCGATGCGGTCCGGGAAGTAGCGCTTCACGAGCGGCGGCAGCAGGACGTTGCCGACGCCCATTCCGGCGAAGGTGATGGCCGAGCCGATCGCGAGCACCGCGAACGATGTCGCCGACGCCCGCACCAGGTGGCCGAACAGGATGACGCCGAGCGCGAGCAGTACGACGGTCTCGAGCTTCAGCTTCCTCGTGAACGACGGCGCGATCAGCCCGAACAGGGCGAAGCAGACCGGCGGAAGCATCCCGAGCAGCCCGACGTCGATGCTCGACACGTCGAACTCGGTGCGGATCTCGGCGAAGATCGGCGACAGGGCGGCGACGGCGGTCCGGAGGTTCGCGGCGACCAGCAGGATGCCGACCAGCGCGATCGCACGGCCGTGCCAGAGCGGCCGCGCGCCCGCGGCCGGCGAGGAGTCCGCCATCAGGACGGCTCGCCCGCGCCCAGGATGCGCCGCGCCTGCTCGACGTCGTCCGCGATCTGCGCGATCAGCGGCTCGACGCCGGTGTAGGCGACCATGCCGCGGATGCGGTGCACGAACGACACCTCGACCGTGTGGTCGTACAGGTCGAGCTCGCGGTCGAGCACGTACGCCTCGACCTGCTTGTGCGGCACGCCCTCGAAGGTCGGGTTGTTGCCGACCGAGATCGCCGCCGGGTAGCGCTCGCCTCCGTCGGTCAGCCAGCCCGCGTACACGCCGTCGGCCGGGATGAGGCCTTCCGACTCGGGCGACAGGTTGGCCGTCGGGAATCCCAGTTCGCGGCCGCGCGCGGCGCCGTGCACCACCAGCCCGCGGACGGTCGGCGCCGAGCCCAGCAGCTCGGTCGCGTGGTCGACGTCGCCGTCGGCCAGCAGTTCGCGGATCCACGTGGACGAGACGCGCCGGCCGTGCTCGGGCCGAACGTCGTCGATCAGCTCGACCGTGAAGCCGTAGGTCTCACCCAGCTCGCGGAGCATCGCCACATCTCCCGCGCCGCGCGCGCCGAAGCGGAAGTCGCTCCCGACCAGGACCGCCGCAGCGTGCAGCCGGTCCACGAGGATGCGGTGGACGAACTCCTCCGGCGGCAGCCCGGCGAGCGCCTGGTCGAAGTGGACCATGAGCGTCGCATCCACGCCGGTCGAAGCGAGCAGGGCGAGCTTCTGGGCGTTGCTCACGAGCGACGCCGGGCACTTCTCCGGCGCCAGCACCTCCAGCGGGTTGCGGTCGAAGGTGATGATCGTCGACACCAGGCCGCGCTCGGCCGCGACCGCGCGCAGGCGGTCGATCACCGCGCGGTGCCCGGTGTGGACGCCGTCGAACTTGCCGATCGTGACCGCCGACGGTCCCCAGCCGTCCGGGACCTCCTCGACCGCGTGGAAGACCCTCACGACGCCACCTCGCCGGCGGGCGCGTGGTCGGGTGCGTCGACGGGCGGATGGCGGCGCAGCCACAGCATCCCGAGCACCGGCAGCACGAGCGGGATGAACAGGTAGCCCATCCCGTAGACGGACCAGACCGTCGCGTCGCGCCCGAACGGGTCGATGTCGTGCAACCCGAGCACCGCCGGGGCGAACAGGCTCAGCGAGCCGATGATGAGCACGCCGGCGAGCTCGAAGCTGATCGTGATCCACGCCACGCGGTACCAGACGCGCCCCGGCGCGATGAGCGCGATCGTCGCGACGATGTAGACGACCGCCGCGAGTGCCGACAGCGTGAAGGCGACCGGCGCCTCCGAATAGCGGTCGATGATCTGGAAGACGCTGCGCCCGGTCGCGGCGAGCGCGAGCACGCCGTAGACGAGGACCAGCACCCGGCCGACCCCCGACATCCGCCGCCGAGGGGACGACGGAGCGGCATTCGTGCGCGAGGAGGTGGTGTGGTGGGACATCGCTTCGATTCTATTTGCCGCCGGGGGCGCCCTGGGCCGTCAGGCGCCCTGCACGAACCAGATCTGCCCCATCCGGTAGACCATCACGGCGATCGCGAGGCAGACGCCGCCCAGGATGACGGTGCTCCAGCGGTTGCGTTCGATCAGCGCCCAGAAGCCGCCCGCCAGCGGGAGGATGATCGCCGAGATCAGGTAGATGTAGAACTCCGCGAGGCTGCCGGACGGGTTGTTGCCGACCGCCGGCGCGATGATCGCGATCACCAGCTGCGCGAGCAGCAGCAGCTCGACGAGGGCGACGGCGCCCATGGACACGTCGCCGGGCAGCCGCCCGACGAGTCCGAGCACCAGGCACAGGATGCCTGCAGCGCAGGCCACCAGGACCTGCACGGTCGTGAACCACTCGATCATGCGCGGCCGACGGCCTCGTCCGTGGGGAAGTTCACGAGCGTCCTGGCTTCCTTTCCGCGGAACTCGATCAGTCCCACAAGCGCTCCGTTCGGCGCGACGGCGGCGACGGGCTCGCCGCCCGGCCCTTCGCGGTCGGCCACGTGGATGCGCCGTCCGTGCGTCAGGTCGATGGCCTGCTGCTCGGTGAGGTCGAGCCGTTCGAACAGGTCGGTCGCCGCATCCACGGCCGGGATGAGGGCGGCCTCCGCATCGAGCGTAGCGAGGTCGTGGGCGTCGCGCACGGAGAAGACCCCGACGCGGGTGCGCCGCAGGGCGGTGAGGTGGCCGCCGACGGCGAGCGACGTGCCGAGGTCGCGGGCGAGCGACCGGATGTACGTACCCGACGAGCAGACCACGCGGACGTCGAGGTCGATCGCGCCGTCGATCCGGCGGGTCGCCAGCAGCTCGAACTCGGACACCGTGACGGCGCGCGGAGCGAGCTCGACCTGCTCACCGGCGCGGACGCGTGCGTAGGCGCGCTTGCCGTCGACCTTGATCGCCGAGACGGCGCTCGGGATCTGCTGGATCTCCCCGGTCAGCGTGGCGATGCCCGCGGCGATCGCGTCGTCGGCCACCGCATCGAGCGCGTGCTGCGAGACCGGAGCGAGCAGGTCTCCCTCGGCGTCGTCGGTGGTGGACCCGGCGCCGAGCCGGATGGTCGCCAGGTACTCCTTGTCGGCCCCGACGATGTACGTCAGCAACCGCGTGGACGAGTTGACGCCCACGATGAGCAGACCGGTCGCCATCGGGTCGAGCGTGCCCGCGTGCCCGACCTTCCGGGTTCCTGCCGCCTTGCGCACGCGCGCGACGACGTCGTGGCTCGTCATCCCGTCCGGCTTGTCGATCAGGATGAGTCCGCTGCCGGTCACGCGCGCATGCTCTCGTCGGCGGACACGTCGAGGACCAGCTGCAGCTTGGTGCGGAACGTGCACTCGATCAGCTCGGTCGCCGCGGGATCCTTCTGGTAGTCGTCCGTCAGGCGCAGTCCCAGGAGCGTGTTGAGCAGCATCCCCTCGGCAAGGAACGAGCGCGCCTCCTCCGGCTCGAAGCCGGCTTCCTCGCGCAGCAGCCGGTAGATGGTGAGGAACCCGCCGCGGGCCTTCCCGCCGATGGTCGGGTCCTGTCCCATGCTGAACGCCTGCATCAGCGAGAGCAGGAGGCCGCGGTCCTCGATCAGGTTGACGTAGGCGAGGCCGAGCCGGCGGCCGATCTCGCCGTGGACTCCGGGCATCATCGCGGCGATGTCCGTGCCGGGGGCGGCGGGCGATCCGTCGGCCTTCCACTGCGCGATGGTCTCGGTGAAAGCGACGAGCAGCCGCTCCAGCGAGCGCGAGAGGACGCCGACGAACAGGTTCTCCTTGCTGCCGAACATCCGCACCACGTAGGGCTGGCTGATGCCCGCCTCGCGGGCGATCTGGTCGGTGGTCGCGCCGAAGTAGCCGCGCTCCCCGAAGACCCGGCTGGCGGCCTCGAGGATCTGGACGCGGCGCTCGGCGGACGGGATCCGCTCGGTGTTCTTATCCGTCACACTTGACAGGTTATCAGTCGATTACTAATGTCAGCTCTTGTAATCATCCGATAACAACAACTGGAGGCGCCGCATGTCTGCACCCGCCGCACCGCGCACCCGCTCCATCCCCGTCTGGCTGGCGATCGTCGCGGCGTCCCTGCCGATGTTCATGGCGACGCTCGACAATCTCGTCGTCACCAGCGCCCTTCCCGTCATCGCGAAAGACCTGTCCGCCTCCATCGAGGAGCTGCAGTGGGTGGTCAACGCCTACACGCTCAGCTTCGCGACCCTCATGCTCATGGCCGTCGGCCTCGGCGACCGGCTCGGCCGGCGGTCGGTGTTCCTGGCCGGCATCGCCGTCTTCACGCTCGCCAGCGCCGCGAGTGCCCTCGCCACCGAGCCGTGGATGCTCATCGCCGCCCGCGCGGTGCAGGGCGCGGGCGCGGCCGCGCTCATGCCGCTCTCGCTCACCCTGCTCGCCGGCAGCGTCAGGGAACGCCTCCGCCCGGCCGCGATCGGGATCTGGGGCGGCATCTCCGGCCTCGGCGTCGCCCTCGGCCCGCTGATCGGCGGCGCCGTGGTGCAGGGATGGAACTGGCAGGCGATCTTCTGGCTCAACGTCCCGCTCGGCGTGATCGCCGTCCCGCTGGTGCTCGCCGCCCTACCCAACAGCTTCGGCGCGCGCGTCCGCGCCGACGTCGTCGGCCTGCTGCTGGCCGCCCCGGGCGTACTCGGCGTCGTCTTCGCCATCGTGCGCGGCAACGACGCGGGCTGGAGCAGCGCGGAAGTGCTCATCCCGCTCATCGCCGGGGCTGCGCTGCTGGTCGCGTTCGTGCTGTGGGAGTCGCGCGCCACCGCTCCCCTGCTGCCGCTGCGACTGTTCCGCGACCGCAGCTTCACCGTCGCCAACCTCGTCGGCGTCACCTTCAGCTTCGGCATCTTCGGGGCGATCTTCATCCTCATCCAATTCCTCCAGGTCGTGCAGGGCCACACCCCGCTCGAGGCCGGCGTGATGACCATGCCATGGACCCTGGCGCCGATGGTGGTCGCGCCGCTCACCGGCCTGGTGTCGGGCCGGACCGGCACCCGCCTCCCGGTCGTCGCCGGCCTGGTGCTGCTCGCGGTCGCCATGGGCTGGATCGCCCTGACCCTGTCGGCGACGCTGCCCTACTCCCAGATGTGGCCGCCGTTCCTGCTGGCAGGCGTCGGCATGGGCCTGGTGTTCGCACCGAGCTCGACCGCCGTGCTCGCGAATATGCGCCCCGCCGACCACGCGAAGGCGTCCGGCACCAACTCGACCCTCCGGGAGGTCGGGGTCGCGCTCGGCGTCGCCGTGCTGACCGCCGTGTTCACCGGAGCGGGCGGGACGCTCACCCCGACCGGGTACGTGGATGCGGCCATCCCGGCCGTGTGGGTCGGCGCCGGTGTCCTGGGGCTCGCCGCCGTGATCGCGCTGGCGCTGCCGTCGCGCCGCGCAGCCCGTGCAGCCGCCGCCGCGCTCGCGGAGCGCGAGGAGACCCCGGCCGAGGCCGCCGTCGACGCGCTGGCCACCGCCGAGCCCGCCCCGGTCCTCGCCGACTGACCTCGATGGGACGCAACACGCCGTTATGGCCCCGCCATAACGGCGTGTCGCGTCCCATCGTCGGGCGGTTCGGGCGGCGTTAGGCTGGAGCGCGTGCGTATCGGCGTGATCGGGACTGGGGCCATCGGCGGGACCATCGCGGCGCTCCTGGACCGGGTCGGCCACCTCGTCGAGGTGACCGCGCGCGGCGAGCAGCTGGCGGCCATCCGGGCCGACGGCCTGCGGCTCGACGGAGCCTGGGGAACGCACACCGCCCATCCCGACGTCGCTGAGACCCTGCAGACCCGCCCCGAGCTCGCGTTCGTGTGCACCAAGGCACAGGATGCGGCCGCAGCGATCGAGGCGAACCGCGCACTGCTCGACGGTATCCCGGTGGTGATCGTGCAGAACGGTCTCGCCGGTCTCCGCGAGGCGCAGGCCCTGCTGCCGGACTCCGACTGCGTCGGCGCGCTCGCCCTCTACGCCGCCAGCTTCCTCTCCCCCGGCCGCGTCTCGGTGACCACCCCGGCGAACACCTACCTCGGCGCCGGGGACGGCCCGCCGCCGCCCGCCGCCGTTGAGGCCGCGCGCATCCTCGACGCCGCGATGCCGGCCCAGGCGATCGACAACTTCACCGGCGCGCAATGGACGAAGCTCATCGTCAACCAGATCAACGCCCTCCCCGCGATCACCGGGCTGAGCGCCCAGGAGGTCATCGGCGACCGCCGGCTGCGGCCGATCCTCACCGCGAGCCTGCAGGAGGCGACGCGGGTCGGCTACGCCCGCGGCGTCCGCTACGGCAGCATCCAGGGCCTCGACGACCGGCTGCTCCGCATCGTCGCCCGGGCGCCGCGGTGGGCCGCCCAGGCGGTGCCGCTGCTCATGAAGCGCAGGATGGGCGCGACGCCCAACCCGGGATCCACGCTGCAGAGCATCCGCCGCGGCCAGCTCACCGAGATCGACTACCTCAACGGCGCGGTCGTCGACGAGGCGCGCGCGGCGGGCGTCGAGGCGCCGATCAACGCCGCGATCACCGGGCTCGTGCACGAGGTCGAGCAGAACGGCTTCCTCACCCCGGATCAGGTCGCCGAGCGCATGCGTCCCCTGCTCGGCTGAGTCAGCCGCGCTCCGCCCACACCGGGCGCGACGGCTCGGAGTCGTCGACGAGGTGGTCGGCGTGGGAGGCCGGATGCGCGTCCTCGATGTAGAGGTCGTTCGGCGGCGCGTTCACGAGCCGGATGGACGCGGTCCACTCGGCGCGCAGGGAAGGGCGCAGCAGGAACTCGCCGTCCAGCACGAGCACCGCATCCATCCCCGCCGTCAGCCACCGCGCCTCCACGGGCTGGTCGCGGACCGCGTCGAACGCGGCGAGCTGGAAGCCCGTGCTGCCGCCGAGGCGGAACGGGTCGAGCAGCACACGACGCAGGGTGACGTAGTCGTAGGCGTCGCGGTAGTAGCTCTCCGGCGTCTCCCGGCCGAGTCTCGTGCGGTAGGCGCGCGACGAGTGGAAATTCGAGATCGACGCGCGGAAGGTATCCGAACCGGCTTCGCGGAACACGTCCGCGAGGTCGTCGGCGAACCCGCCGTCCAGGCGCCCGCCATCGACCGCGATGACCGCCCGCCCCGCCGGCGCCTTCCGGCGGATGGCGGCCACGAGCTCCCGCAGGAACAGCACGCGCGGGGTCGGCGGGAGCATCATGCGACGAGCATAGGCCGCGCACCGGTTAGCCTCGAAGCATGCACGACTTCGCCGGGACGGTGGTGGCCTGGTACCACGCCAATCGGCGCGATCTGCCGTGGCGGCGCGACGGCTTCACGCCGTGGGGAACACTGGTCAGCGAGTTCATGCTGCAGCAGACGCCGGTGAACCGGGTCATCCCGCGGCTCGAGGAGTGGCTGACCCGCTGGCCGACGCCGGCCGACCTCGCGGCTGTGCCGCCGGGCGAGGCGGTGCGCGCGTGGCAGTCGCTCGGCTACCCGCGCCGCGCCCTCTGGCTGCACGCCGCAGCGGTCGCCATCACCGAGCGGCACGGCGGGGTCGTGCCGGAGGATGTGGACGCGCTCCTCGCGCTGCCCGGGATCGGCGACTACACCGCCCGCGCGGTCGCGGCCTTCGCCTACGGTCACCGGCATCCCGTCGTGGACACCAACATCCGCCGCGTGATCGCCCGCGCCGTCGACGGCCAGGCCGAGCCCGGGCCGCCGTCGAAGCGCGACCTGGCCGCGATGGAGGCGCTGCTCCCGGAGGACCGGCCCGCCGCGGCCGCCTTCAACGCCGGGATGATGGAGCTCGGCGCGATCGTCTGCGTCGCCCGGACGCCGCGCTGCGACGCGTGCCCGCTCGCGGACACCTGCGCGTGGCGGCAGGCGGGTTACCCGGCCTATTACGGGCCGCGCAAGGCGGTGCAGAAGAAGTACGAGGGCAGCGACCGGCAGGTGCGCGGGCGCATCCTCGCGGAGCTGCGGGCGTCGCACATGCCGGTCACCGCGACCGAGCTGGAGGCCGTGTGGCCGGATGCCGCACAGCGCGACCGTGCACTCGCCGGACTCGTCGCGGACGGTCTGGCCGTCGCGGCCGAGGGCGGCTACACGCTCCCCTGATCGGGGAACACGAGCGGGTCCCAGTCGAGGATGCGGGAGCGGTACACGAGCCCTTCGGTGACGAACGGGTCGCCGTCGCGGAACCGCTCAGCGGCCTCCCGCGATCGGAAGACCGCCATGGACCCCTGGGTCATGGGCTCGCCGAAGGTCCCGATCATCATCACCTCGCCGCCCTTGGCGAACTCGTCGAGGTAGGCGCGATGTCGCGGGTACGCCTCGGCGATGCGCTGGAAGCGCTCGGGGGAGGCATCCGGATCGGGGTCGTAGAAGGAGACGGCGAACATGCCGTCAGCCTAGGACCGACCCCGACCCGGGCGGGAGGTCACTCCTCCTCGTCGGCCTCGTCGACCCGCGGCTTGACGTACGGGTCCTCGTCACCGGCGTAGCTCGCGCCCGCCGCGAGACCCGCCACCGTGGTGTCGCGCTCGCGCGCCTCCCGCAGCAGGTCCTCGATGTGCGCGGCGTTCTCCGGGATGGCGTCGAGCTGGAACTCCAGCGTCGGCGTCAGGCGCGCAGTGATGTTCTTGCCCACCTCGCTGCGCAGCATCCCGGTCGCCGCCTTGAGCGCGGCCGCCGAGTCCTCGCGCTCCTGCTCGGTGCCGTACACCGTGTAGAAGACGGTCGCGTGCTGCAGGTCGCCGGTCACCTGGACGTCCGTGATGGTCACGAAGCCCAGGCGCGGGTCGCGCAGGCCGCGATCGAGCCGCTTGGCGACGATCTCCTTGATCCTGTCCGCGAGCTTCCTCGCGCGTGCCGGATCGGCCATGATTCTCTCCCTTCAAGCACGATGGCCGGTCGCATCAGCCACCGGCCATCGTCCCGACTCACACGCGAGGCTTCTCGCGAAGCTCCGTCGTCTCGATCTCGTCGCCGACCTGGATGTCGTTGTACTTGCCGAGGCCGATACCGGCCTCGAAGTCCGTACGGACCTCCGTGACGTCGTCCTTGAACCGGCGCAGCGACTCGATGGCGAGGTTGTCCCCCACCACGACGCCGTCGCGGATGACGCGCGCCTTGGCGTTGCGCGTGATCGTTCCGGACCGGACGATGACACCGGCGATGTTGCCGAACTTGGAGGAGCGGAACACCTCGCGGATCTCGGCCACACCCGACTGGACCTCTTCGAACTCGGGCTTGAGCATGCCCTTGAGCGAGTTCTCGATGTCCTCGATGGCGTTGTAGATGACCGAGTAGAAGCGGACGTCCACACCCTCGCGGGCCGCACGCTCGCGCGCCTTCACGTCCGGGCGGACGTTGAAGCCGATCACGATCGCGTTGTCGATGGTCGCCAGGTCGATGTCCGACTCGGTGATCGCGCCGACGCCGCGGTGCAGGATGCGGAGGCTGACCGACTCGTCGACCTCGATCTTCATGAGCGACTCCTCCAGCGCCTCCACGGCACCGGACACGTCGCCCTTGATGATGAGGTTGAGCGCCTCGACCTTGCCCTCTTCCAGAGCGCGGGTGAAGTCCTCGAGCGAGATGCGCTTGCGGGCCTTCGCCAGCTGCGCGTTGCGCTCGGCGGCCTCGCGCTTCTCGGCGATCTGACGGGCGGTGCGGTCCTCCTCGGTGACGATGAACACGTCGCCGGCGCGCGGGACGCTGGAGAGACCCTGCACCTGGACCGGACGCGACGGGGCCGCCTCGAAGACGGCTTCGCCGTTCTCGTCGGCCATCGCACGCACACGGCCGTAGGCGGTGCCCGCCACGATCGCGTCGCCGACCCGGAGCGTTCCGGACTGGATGAGCACGGTCGCCACGGCGCCGCGGCCCTTGTCGAGCTTCGCCTCGATCGCGACACCACGCGCGTCCTTGTTCGGGTTCGCACGCAGGTCGAGACCGGCGTCGGCCGTGAGCAGCACGGCGTCGAGCAGGTCGTCGATGCCGATGTTGTTGCGGGCCGAGACGTCGACGAACAGGACGTCGCCGCCGTACTCCTCTGCCACGAGGCCGAACTCGGTGAGCTGCTGGCGCACCTTCGCCGGGTTGGCGTCGGGCTTGTCGATCTTGTTCACCGCGACCACGATCGGCACGCCGGCCGCCTGGGCGTGGTTCAGCGCCTCGATGGTCTGCGGCATGATGCCGTCGTCCGCCGCGACCACGAGGATCGCGATGTCGGTGACCTGCGCACCACGGGCACGCATGGCGGTGAACGCCTCGTGACCCGGGGTGTCGATGAAGGTGATGGCACGCTCGATGCCGTCGTGCTCCGTCCACACCTGGTACGCACCGATGTGCTGGGTGATGCCGCCGGCCTCACCGGCGACGACGTTGGCGTTGCGGATGGCGTCGAGGAGTCGCGTCTTACCGTGGTCGACGTGACCCATGACGGTCACGACCGGCGGACGGATCTCGAGGTCCTCGTCGGACTCGCCCTCGAGCTCGGCGTCGAGGTCGATGTCGAAGCCCTCCAGGAGCTCCTTGTCTTCGTCCTCGGGCGACACGACCTGGATCTTGTAGCCCAGCTCCTCGCCGAGCACCTCGAAGGTGGCCTCGTCGAGCGACTCGGTCGCGGTCGCCATCTCGCCCAGGTGGAAGAGGACGGTGACCAGCGACGCGGGGTTCGCGTCGATCTTGTCGGCGAAGTCGGAGATCGAGGAGCCGCGACGCAGCCGGATGACGGTGTCGCCGTTGCCGCGGGGTACGGTCACGCCGCCCAGCGACGGGGCCTCCCGCATCTCGAACTCTTGACGCTTCGCGCGCTTCGACTTGCGTGCCTTGCTCTTGCCGCCACCGCGGCCGAACGCACCGGCGGTACCGCCGCCGGGGCCACGGCCACGACCGCCGCCACCACCGGGACGCGGGCCGCCGAAGCCGCCGCCGGGACGCTGGAAGCCGCCGCCGGCTCCCGCACCTGCACCGCCACCGCTGCCGGGACGCTGCTGGAAGCCGGGACGACCGCCGCCGCCACCGCCCGGACGACCGGGACGGTTGCCGCCGCCCTGACCGGGCGCGCCGACACGCGGCGAGCCGGGGCGCGGCGGGGTCGGACGCGGGATGTTGCCGGGCGAGGGACGCTGGCCCATGCCCTGCGACGACGAGAACGGGTTGTTGCCCGGACGCGGCGGACGCTGGCCCATGCCCTGGTTGCTCGAGTAGGGGTTGTTGCCCGGGCGCGGAGCGCTCGGACGCGGGATGCTGCCGGCGCCGGGCCGCGGGCCCGCGGGCTTCGCGGTGTCGGGCGTGGAGGGCTTGCCCTGGCTCGACGAGCTCGGGGCGGACGTCTCCGCGGCCTTCTCGGCCGCCTTCTCGGCGGCGGCCTTCTCAGCCGCGGCCTGACGCTCGGCGACCGACATCGGCGCCTGCGGCTTGGGGCCTGCGGCGGTGTCGGACGAAGCGGACGTGCCGGACGCCTGCGGCGGGCGCGGCGCAGCCGGACGCGGCGCCTGCGACGGCGCCTTGGGCGCACCAGCGGTCGCCTTGTCGGCGGACGGCTTGGCACCCTCGGCCTCGAGGGCGGCACGCAGCTTGCGTGCTACCGGAGGCTCGATGCTCGAGGACGGTCCCTTGACGAACTCGCCCATCTCCTTGAGCTTCGCGAGCGCGACCTTGCTGTCGACGCCGAGTTCGCTCGCGACCTCGTGTACGCGTGGTTTTGCAGCCACAATTCTCCTGTCTGGGGGCCTACCCCGGACAGGGCAGGCGTTAGTAGCGGACGGTACTCATTTCGAGCCGCTCATCGGTTGTCACTCATGTGAAGTCAACTTCTTCAGCCTGTTCTAATGAATTGCGACCGGATGGCCGCGGTGTCGAGGGCTCCTTCGACGCGGAGCGCCCGGCCGAAGGCCCGGCGCTTGACCGCGAGGTCGAAGCACTCGGCTGTCGGATGAAGCCACGCGCCCCGTCCCGGCCGGGTGGCGGACGGGTCCGCCACGAGTTCCGATTCCTGGACGACGACCCTCAGAAGAGAGGACCGGGGAGCGCGAGAACGGCATCCGACGCACGTTCTGACGGGTTCCATCTTACTCCTCCCGGCGCGCTGCGCCGAACCTGACGGCGCCGGGCGCCCGTCCCAGGCTAGTCGTCCCCCGGCCGGTCCGCCGTGTGGGGGACTGGCAGTCGCCCGGCGATTGGTGGAGACTTCGCGCTGGGAGGGACCATGACCACTGATCGCGACGACGCGCATCCCGCAGGACGGCGCCTGCTCCACCTCACCCTGGCAGCGGCGCTGGCGGCGACAGCCCTCGCGGTCGTGCAGCCGGCGGTCGCACCCGCAGAGGCGGCGCCCATCGCGTGGAGCCAGTTCGGCAGCGGCCCATCGCACTACGGTGTCAACGCGGCGGAGACCCAGATCATTCCGTCGACCGTCAGCGGCCTCGCGCCACTGTTCACGGCGACGCTCCGCGGCGTCTCGGACGGGCCGCCCGTCGAGCAGCCGGGCGTCGCGACGGCGGGCGGAACGCGCGACCTGCTGTTCACGACCACCAAGGACGGCTGGATCACCGCCACCGACGCCCGGACGGGCGCAGAGGTGTGGGCCCACCAGAACGGTCCGGGCTCCTGCCGGATCAACAAGGGCACGAACGTCTGCTACACCACCTCCTCCCCCGCGATCGACCCGGGCGGCGCGTTCGTGTACAGCTACGGGCTCGACGGCAAGGTGCACAAGTACGCGACCGGCTCGGGCGCGGAGACGACGGGCGGCGGCTGGCCGCAGGTGGCGACCGTCAAGCCGTACGACGAGAAGAGCTCCCCGGCGCTCACCATCGTCAGCACCGGCGGCCACACCTATCTGTACGTCGCCAACGGCGGCTATCCCGGTGACCGGGGCGACTATCAGGGGCACGTCACGACCATCGACCTGGCCAGCGGATCCCAGAAGGTCTTCAACTCCCTCTGCAGCGACAAGACGGGCCACCTCGGGGCGGGCGGATGCGCGAACGTGCAGTCAGCGGTCTGGGCGCGCCCGAGCGTCGTGTGGGACCCGGGCACGCAGCGCATCCTGTTCGCCACCGGCAACTCGGTGTTCGACGGCTCCCGCAACTGGGGTGACACGGTGCTCGCCATCAACCCGGACGGGAGCGGAAGCAACGGCGGACCCGTCGACAGCTACACCCCGGCGAACTACGCGCAGCTCAACCAGCAGGACGCCGATCTCGGCAGCACGGCGCCGCAGGTCGTCGCCCCACCGGCCGAGTCCGACCTCTCGCACCTGGCCGTGCAGAGCGGGAAGGACGGCCGGATCCGGCTCCTGAACACCGCGAGGCTCGGGGGTGCGGGTCACGGCGCGACGGGCGGCGAGGTGCAGAACATCGCCGTGCCCCAAGGCGGCCAGGTGCTCACCCAGCCGGCGAACTGGGTCGACGGGTCGGGCACCTCGTGGGTCTTCATCGCCAACAACAGCGGTATCTCCGCGCTGAAGCTGACCTCGGTCGGAGGGAAGCCCGAGCTATCGCCGGCCTGGTCGCAGAACGTCGGCGGGACGACGCCGATCATCGCGGGCGGCGTGCTGTTCTACCTCTCCCACAACGGCGTCCGGGCACTGAACCCGGCCACCGGCGCCCAGCTCTGGACGGACGCCTCCGCCGGGGCGAGCGGGCTCCACTGGCAGAGCCCGATCGTCGTCAACGGCGCGCTGTACTTCACCGACGGCGGCGGCAAGCTGCGGGCGTACACGATCCCGCCGGGCGCGCAGAAGGTCGGGCGGCTGGCGGGCGACGACCGCTTCGGCACGAGCGCGGCCGTGTCGGCGGCGACCTTCGCGGCGAACGCACCGGTGGCGTACGTCGCGTCCGGACTGCAGTTCCCGGATGCGCTGTCCGGCTCCCCCGCCGCTGCGCGGGCACACGGGCCGGTGCTGCTCGTGCAACCGGGCGCCGTCCCCGCGAGCGTGCAGACGGAGTTGAAGCGGCTGCATCCGTCGAAGATCGTCGTGCTGGGCGGCGCGAACAGCGTGTCCGACGCGGTGGTGACGCAGCTGAAGGGCTTCACCAGCGGAGCGGTGACGCGGGTCAGCGGGTCGGACCGCTACGAGACGAGTGCCGCGGTGTCGCGGGCCACTGCGACGGTCGGAGCACAGGTCGCGTACGTGGTCTCGGGCCAGACGTTCCCGGACGCGCTGGCCGCCGGCGCCCTCGCAGCCCGAACGAGCGGAGCGCCGCTGCTGCTGACGGCCCAGGGATCCCTCCCGGCGCCGACCGCCACGGAGCTGAAGCGCGTCGCGCCGAAGTCGATCGTCGTGGTCGGCGGTCCCAACGCGGTGTCGGATGCGGTGCTCACGGCCCTGAGGGCGTACACGGCGGGATCGGTGACGCGGCTGAGCGGCAGCGACCGGTTCGAGTCGGCGGCTGCGGTCGCCAAGGCGTTCCCGGCCGGAACCGCGAACGCCTTCGTGGCATCGGGCCTCGACTTCCCCGATGCGCTGTCCGCCTCCGCCGCCGCGGGGCAGAAGGGTGCGCCGCTGCTGCTCACGCTTCCCGGCGCGGTCCCTGCACCGACGGGCTCGCAGTTGACGCGGCTCGGTCCGACCCACATCGCGCTGGTCGGCGGAACGAACGTGGTGTCGGACGCGGTCAAGACGGCGCTGGCGGCCTACGTGAAGTAGGCCGCCAGCGCGGAATCAGTCCCGATCGAGAATGGAATCGGGCTGGATGTCGATCTTCGCGCCCGTCAGCTTCGCGGCGAGGCGGGCGTTCTGGCCCTCCTTGCCGATCGCGAGGGAGAGCTGGTAGTCGGGGACGAGCGCCCGCACGGCCTTCAGCGACTCGTCGATGACGAAGGCGCTGGTGACCTTCGCGGGGCTCAGCGCGCTCGACACGAAGGTCGCGAGGTCGGGCGAGTAGTCGACGATGTCGATCTTCTCGTTGTTCAGCTCCGCGGTGACCGCGCGGACGCGCTGCCCGAGCTCGCCGATGCAGGCGCCCTTGGCGTTCACACCCGGCTCGGTCGCGCGCACCGCGATCTTCGTGCGGTGCCCGGCCTCGCGGGCGAGCGAGACGATCTCGACCACGCCGCTCGCGATCTCCGGGACCTCGAGCGCGAACAGCTTGCGGACGAGCGCCGGGTGCGTGCGCGACACAGTGATCGACGGACCCTTCGGGCCCTTCGTCACGCTCGTGACGTAGACGCGGATGCGCGAACCGTGCGTGTACTCCTCACCGGGCACCTGCTCCTCGGGCGGCAGGATGGCCTCCACCGTTCCGAGGTCGATGTGGATCATCCGCGGGTTCGGGCCCTGCTGGATGACACCGGCGACGATGTCGCCCTCACGGCCCCGGAACTCGCCGAGCACCGCGTCGTCCGCGATGTCGCGCAGGCGCTGGTTGATGACCTGCTTGGCCGCGAAGGCGGCGATGCGGCCGAAGTCGCTCGGGCTGTCCTCGGCCTCGCCGATGACGTTGCCCTCCTCGTCGCGCTCTGGCACGTAGACGGTGACATGCCCGGTCTTGCGGTCGAGGTGCACGCGCGCAGCCGGCGGCTGGTCGCTGTGACCGTGCCGGTGGTCGGCCTGGTTGGTGTGCTTCAGATATGCGGTAAGGATGGCCTGTTCGATGATCTGCACCAGCTCGTCGAACGGGATCTCCTTCTCGCGCTCCATGAGACGCAAGACGCTGAGGTCGATGTCCATGCCGGCCTCCTCTATTCAGATCTCGCCGCCGCGCGATGGCGCGGCGGACTCAGTCCTCCAGGGTACCCGAGATTCCGGAAGCCGTGTGAGCCGGGTACCGTGCACGGCATGACGTCCCCTACCCGAGCGGCCGCCCGAGTCGAGCGTCAGCCCGCCGTGCGCGTGCTGGCCCGCGTGGGGCTGTTCTCCATCGGCCTCCTCCACATTCTGATCGGGATCATCGCGCTGGCGGTCGCCGCCGGCGCAGGCGGCAACGCCGACCAGTCGGGTGCGCTCCAGGCGGTCGTGGCCGTGCCCGGCGGCCTGTTCGTCCTCTGGGTGGTGATCGTCGGCCTGATCTTCCTGTCGCTGTGGCAGATCCTCCAGGCGGTCACGGCGCACGGAGCGGGCGAGAAGGTCACGGAGGTGCTGAAGTGCGTCGTCTACGCCGCCCTCGCGGTGATCGCGATCTCGATCGCGCTCGGCGGCCGCAGCAACTCGTCCTCCTCCGAGAAGTCGAGCTCCGCCAAACTCCTGGGCATGCCGGGCGGCGTCTTCCTCCTCGCGGCCATCGGCGTCACCATCGCCATCGTCGGCGCGGTGTTCATCTTCAACGGCGTGACCCACCGCTTCGAGCGCGACCTGCGCCTCCCTCCGAACCGGTGGGCGTACATCACCACGACGCTCGGCCGGGTCGGCTACGTGGCGAAGGGCGTCGCGCTCATCATCGTCGGCGGCCTCGTCGTGTTCGGTGCGATCACCTCGGACCCGAGCAAGGCCGGCGGCCTCGACGGCAGCCTCAAGGCGCTGACCACGGTGCCGTTCGGGGTCTTCCTGCTGATCCTCATCGCCCTCGGGCTGATCGCCTACGGGCTGTTCTGGTGCGTCCGCGCGTTCGCGTCGCGGCTGAAGGAGCCGTGAGCGGCGCGTTCTCGTCGACGCTCAGGCGGGGGCGAAGATCTCCGAGATCGCGGCGACGTCCTCCTCGGTCGGGGTCCAGGCGGTCGCCGCTTCGGCGTTCGCCACGATCTGCTCCGGCTTGGTCGCCCCGGCGATCACGCTGGTGAGTCCCGGCTGCGCCAGCAGCCAGGCGAAGGTCGCCTCGAGCATCGTCACGCCGCGCTCGTCGCAGAACACCTGGAAACGATCCATGCGGTCCCAGGGCGCGTTGTCGAGCAGGTGCTTGCGCAGGTTCATGATGCGGCTGTCGGCCGGGCCGCCCTCGCGCGTGAACTTGCCGGTGAAGAGCCCGTTGTAGAGCGGGAAGTACGGCAGGAAACCGAGGCCGTACCGGTTCACCGCGGGCAGCACCTCCCGCTCGGCGTCGCGGGCGAGCAGGCTGTACTCGTTCTGGGCCGAGACGAACTTCGGGTGGCGGTTCAGCTCGGCGGTGAACTCGGCCTCCGCGATCTCCCAGCCCGCCAGGTTCGAGTGCCCGATGTACCGGATCTTGCCCTCGCGGATGAGGTCGTCCAGCGTCGCCAGCGTCTCCTCGATCGGCGTGATGCCGTCCGGCCGGTGCAGCTGATAGAGATCGATCCAGTCCGTCTGCAGGCGGCGGAGCGAGCTCTCGACCGCGAGTCGGATGTAGCGGCGTGACGCGCGGGCGTCCCAGTCGGGGCCGTTGACGCCGGCCATGTCCATCCCGAACTTGGTCGCCAGGACGATGCGATCGCGCTTGCCCTTGAGGGAGTTGCCCATCAGCGTTTCGGAGAGGCCGCGCTCCTTGCCGTAGATGTCGGCGGTGTCGAACAGCGTCACGCCCGCGTCGATCGCGGCGCCGATGACCGCATCCGTGCCCTCCTGCGTCTCGGTCAGGGTGTCCGTGCGGCCGAAGTTGTTGCAGCCGAGCCCGACGGTCGAGACGACGAGTCCGGAGCGGCCGAGGGTGCGGTATTCGATGTTCGCCATGCTCCGAGTCTAGGCACGCCACGAGGGCCCGCCCGGCGCGCGGAACCTGTCCACAGGGAGCGATGTTCGCGAGTTATCCCCCATGTCCGATTCTCGCGAGTGCACGTCGGCGGTGCGCCCTAGAGTCGACCCATGAGCAGTTCCTTCGCCTATCTCCTCCGCACGCCGAGCCCCATCGGACGGCTCGAACTCACCAGCGACGGCACGGCCGTGACGTCGCTCTCCATCGAACGCGCCGGGCGGCTGCCGCTCGAGGAGCACCCCGAGCGCAGCACGGCGGTGCTCGACGATGCGGCGGCGCAGCTCGCCGAGTACTTCGACGGTTCGCGCCGCGCGTTCGACGTGCCCGTGCGCCTGCAGGGTACGCCCTTCCGGCAGGCGGTCTGGGAGCAGCTGGCCGGCCTCGAGTTCGGCACGTTCGTCTCCTACGGCGAGCTGGGCGCCTCGCTCGGCCACGCCGGGTACGGCCGGGCCATCGGCGGCGCGGTCGGCGCCAACCCGGTGCCGATCATCGTCGGCTGCCACCGTGTGCTGTCCTCGAGCGGACGGGTGACCGGCTACAGCGGAGGCGACGGCATCCCGACGAAGATCTGGCTGCTCGAGCACGAGGGGATCATGCTGGCCGCATGAGCGCATCGACCGACGAAGCCGCCTCGCCCGCGAACACCGCCGAGGCGCCGCAGCGCACCGCCCTCGTGGTCGGCGCCGACGGCCTGGCCCGCTGCTCCTGGGCGGCGAGCGACCCCGAGTACCAGCGGTACCACGACGAGGAGTGGGGACGTCCCCAGCACGATCCGCGGGCGCTCTACGAGAAGCTGTGCCTGGAGGGGTTCCAGGCCGGCCTGTCGTGGATCACCATCCTGCGCCGTCGTCCGGCTTTCCGCGAAGACTTCCTGCACTTCAAGCCCGAGAAGGTGGCTGCGATGACGGAGTCCGATGTGGAGCGGCTGCTGCAGGATGCGCGGATCATCCGGCACCGGGGCAAGATCGAGGCGACCGTCGCCAACGCCCGGGCGGTGCTCGCGCTCGACGTGCCGCTCGAGGAGCTGATGTGGGGGTTCGCGCCCGAGCCGCGCGAGAGCCGGCGCCCGACCTCGTGGGGCGAGGTTCCGGCGGTCACGCCGGAGTCGACGGCGATGAGCAAGGAACTGCGGCGGCGCGGCTTCCGTTTCGTCGGGCCGACCACTATGTACGCGCTCATGCAGTCCACCGGGATGGTCGACGACCACTTCGAGGGCTGCTTCCGCGCCGGCGCGTAGCGCGGGCGCACGGCGCGCCCACACAGCGCAGGAGGGTAACCGAGAGAGTCGGGCCGACGGCGGAGGACTCCACCGCCGGATTCTCGCTGGTGAGGGCGATACCGCTCGTGCCCGACCGCAGGCGGATTCTTGGTGCCTCACACTCCGACAGGGAAACGACGCATGGGGATGACGCGCCGGCCTCCGCACATCGGCCCGACTTGTTGAGGTCGTAAGGTCTGCACACGTGCGCGCCTACGCCTCGGATCAGTGATCCTCTCTCTTGGTCGTGAGCTTATCTCACTTTTCATCACTGCACCACTGTGAGTTCGCGGTGAGTCGGAGTAATCGCAGAAGCGTCGCGGCCAGTGGGCCAGCAGGGATCGGGGGAGCTCTCGGCGCTCCGAACGCTCAGGCGCGCAGCGCCGCCATGAGACGGCCCGGAACGCCGCGCACCTCGGGAACGACGAGCAGCAGGTCGCGACTCGCGTCCCCTGCCGGGCGCAGTTCGTAGCCCTCCGCCTCCGCCCACTCCAGCAGTTCGCCTGTGGACCCGAAGTCCGCTCCGGCCTCGACGAGTGCGCGAGTCAGCAGCCCCTTGGCCTGCTTGTTGAAGTGGTTCAGCGCGCGCACCTGGCCGTCGTCGCCGCGAGCCAGCACGCGGACGTAGTGAGCGCCGTCGCGGTCCGGGAGCGGCGCGAGCGCGGCATACCCCTCCGACCGGAGATCGAGCAGGAGGTCGTCCCGATCGGCGAGCGCGGCGGCACCCGCGGCCGCCCAGCGCTTCTTGAGCGAAGCCGTCGCCCGCTGCGTCGACAGCCGCGAGTCGAACGACAGCCGGTATGCGGGGATGGGGTCTGCAGCCCCGACGATCCCGAACAGCGCCGACTGCACCGCCACCGACTCGGCGGCGGTCCGCCACTGCGCGTCGGTCAGCGACCCCGCATCCAGCGCGTCGTAGAGCACGCCGGTGTACCGCTCGAGCGCGCGCATGGTCGGCGCGGTCGGGACGGACCGGTTCCGCTCCACCTCGGCGGCCTGCTTGGGGCCGAGTTTGAGCGCCTTCACCGACGCCTCGCGGTCGGCGGACAGCTCCAGCAGTGCATCCATCACGTCCCGGCGCACGGGATGCAGCGCAGGGAAGCGCAGACGGTCGAGGGCGAGCGGCGACCCCGCTCCCCCGTCCCTCTTGGTCTCCGAGGGCGGGAGCAAGATGAGCACTCAGCCCGCCACGAAGTCCAGGGCGGCGTCGACGTTCTCGCCCAGCGGGGCCGACGTGTCGAGGGTGACGCGCGGGAGGGAGCCGCAGGCGCCCCGCCACTCGTCGTACTCCTCGGTGCTCTGCTCGACCGCGTAGGCCGCGACGAGGGGCGAGCGCTTGGACAGCCGATCCTCATGCAGCTCAGGGTCGGAGCACACCGTCTCGACGACCCGGAGCTTCACGTCGCACCGCTCCGCCAGGTCGCGCCACTGCAGGCGCGCCGGCTCCACGGCGTTGACGGCGTCGACGACGACCGAGTGACCCGAGAGCAGCACCTGCTCGGCCATCGTCTCGGCGACGAGGTAGGCCGCGAGCCCGGTCGGCTGGTCGGAGTCGATCCCCGCACGGAGGATCGACGCCTCGATCGGGTCCACCGAGATCACCGTGGCGCCGATGCGGCCGGCCAGGATCTCGGCGATCGTGGACTTGCCGGAACCAGGAAGCCCCGCCATCGCGACCAGCATCGGGACGCGGACGTCTCCGAACTGGCGCTCCAGCGGGGCTCCCGGTTCAGCCATGTCAGACCAGCTCGGCCTGACGGGCCACGATCGTGACCGTGTTGTTCTCGACGGACAGGAAGCCGTCGTCGGCGTTCGCCGCGATCGACTCTCCGCCGTTCAGGGTGACGCGCACCTCGCCCTCGGCGAGGATGGCCAGCAGCGGCTCGTGGCCGGGCAGGATACCGATCTGCCCCTCCACGGTCCGCGCGACGACCATGCTCGCCTCGCCCGACCACACCTCGTGGTCGGCGGCGACGACGCTCACGTTGAGGACAGCCATGATCAGCCGTTTTCCTTCTGGATCTGCGCCCACTTCTCCTCGACGTCGGAGATCGCACCGACGTTGAAGAAGGCCTGCTCGGCGACGTGGTCGAACTCGCCCTTGGCGATCGCGTCGAACGACTCGATGGTGTCCTTCAGCGGGACGGTCGAGCCCTCCACGCCGGTGAACTTCTTCGCCATGTAGGTGTTCTGCGAGAGGAACTGCTGGATGCGGCGCGCACGCGACACCGTGATCTTGTCCTCTTCGGAGAGCTCGTCGACACCGAGGATGGCGATGATCTCCTGCAGCTCCTTGTTCTTCTGGAGGATCTGCTTGACCGTGGTGGCCACGCGGTAGTGGTCCTCGCCCAGGTAACGGGGGTCGAGGATGCGCGAGGTCGAGGTCAGCGGGTCGACGGCCGGGTACAGACCCTTCGACGCGATCTCACGGGAGAGCTCGGTCGTGGCGTCGAGGTGCGCGAACGTGGTCGCCGGCGCCGGGTCGGTGTAGTCGTCGGCCGGCACGTAGATCGCCTGCAGCGAGGTGATCGAGTGACCACGGGTCGAGGTGATGCGCTCCTGGAGCTGACCCATCTCGTCGGCGAGGTTCGGCTGGTAGCCCACCGCGGACGGCATGCGGCCGAGCAGCGTCGACACCTCGGAACCCGCCTGGGTGAACCGGAAGATGTTGTCGATGAAGAGCAGCACGTCCTGGTTCTGCACGTCGCGGAAGTACTCCGCCATCGTCAGCGCCGACAGCGCGACGCGGAGACGCGTCCCCGGCGGCTCGTCCATCTGGCCGAAGACGAGCGCGGTCTTGTCGAAGACGCCCGCCTCCTCCATCTCGTGGATGAGGTCGTTGCCCTCACGGGTGCGCTCGCCGACACCGGCGAACACCGACACACCACCGTGGTCCTGCGCAACACGCTGGATCATCTCCTGGATGAGGACCGTCTTGCCGACGCCCGCACCACCGAAGAGGCCGATCTTGCCACCCTGCACGTACGGGGTGAGCAGGTCGATGACCTTGATGCCGGTCTCGAACAGCTGGGTCTTCGACTCGAGCTGGTCGAACGCCGGCGGGTTGCGGTGAATCGGCCAGCGCTCGGTGATCTCCACCTTCTCGCCCGGCTCGAGGTTCAGGATGTCACCGGTGACGTCGAACACCTTGCCCTTGGTCACGTCGCCCACGGGGACGGTGATCGGGGCGCCGGTGTCGCGCACCTCGCCGCCGCGGACCAGGCCGTCGGTCGGCTTCAGCGCGATGGCGCGGACCAGGTCGTCGCCGAGGTGCTGCGCGACCTCGAGGGTGATCTCGTTCGACTGGTCGCCGATCGTGATCGTGGTCTTCAGAGCGTTGTAGATGCCCGGGATCGCATCGTGCGGGAACTCGATGTCGACCACGGGGCCGGTGACGCGCGCGATGCGCCCGACGCCCGGCTGCGCGGTCGAAGCCTGGGCTTCGGCGGTAGCGGTAGTCATGATTTCTATCTCTCTCGTAGACGTTTTACTTGGCCGAGCTCAGCGCGTCCGCGCCGCCGACGATCTCGGAGATCTGCTGGGTGATCTCCGCCTGACGGGCGTTGTTCGCGAGACGCGTGTAGTCGGTGATGAGCTTGTCGGCGTTGTCGCTCGCGGCCTTCATCGCCTTCTGCGTGGCCGCGTGCTTGGAGGCGGCCGACTGCAGCATCGCGTTGAAGATGCGGCTCTCGATGTAGACGGGCAGCAGCGAGTCGAGAACGGTGCCCACGTCGGGCTCGAACTCGTACAGCGGCAGGACCTGCGTGCGGTCGGGCTCCTCGACACCCTCCACGACCTCCAGGGGAAGCAGGCGGACGACCTGCGGCTCCTGCGTCAGCATGCTGACGAAGCGGTTGTAGATGATGTGGATCTCGTCCACGCCGCCGTCGGAGGCGTCGCGCAGGAACGACTCGAGGATCGCGTCGGCGACCTCCTTCGCCTGCTCGAACTCCGGGGCGTCCGTGTTGCCGGTCCAGACCCGCTCGAACGCGCGGCGGCGGAAGCTGAAGTAGCCCTGCGCCTTGCGGCCGATGAGGAAGTACACGACCTCCTTGCCCTGGCTGCGCAGCAGCTCGGCGAGCTTCTCGGACTCCTTGAGGACGTTCGAGTTGAACGCGCCGGCGAGGCCGCGGTCCGACGAGAAGATGACGATCGCGGCGCGCTCGATCTTCTCCGGCTCGGTGGTCAGCACGTGGTCGACGTTCGAGTAGGTCGCCACCGCCGACACCGCGCGCGTGATCGCGCGGGCGTACGGCGAGCTGGCGGCCACCCGGGCCTGAGCCTTCTGGATGCGGGAGGCGGAGATCAGCTCCATCGCACGGGTGATCTTCTTGGTCGTCTGGGCAGATCTGATCTTCTGCCGGTAGACCCGAAGCTGTGCTCCCATGTGTCTCCTAAATACCTAGTCTCGTCAGGCCGCGCTCAGCGCTTGGCCTTGACGATGCGCTCCTGGTCGACGTCGCCCTCGTCGATGGCCTCGAACTCCTCGCGTCCGACCGAGGCGAGCGGCTTGCCCTCACCGGTCTGGAACTCGAGCTTGAACGCGTCCACCTCGGAGTCGAGCTTCGCGACCGTGTCGTCGTCGAGGACGTTGGTCTCGCGGAGGGTCGTCAGGATGTCGGTGTTGCGGCGCAGGTGGTCCAGCAGCTCCGACTCGAAGCGCAGGACGTCCTCCACGGCGACCTCGTCCAGCTTGCCGTTGGTGCCGGCCCAGATCGAGACGACCTGCTCCTCCACCGGGTACGGCGAGTACTGCGGCTGCTTCAGCAGCTCGGTGAGGCGCGCGCCACGGGCGAGCTGACGACGGCTGGCCGCGTCGAGGTCGGACGCGAACATCGCGAACGCCTCGAGCGAGCGGTACTGCGCGAGCTCGAGCTTGAGCGTGCCGGAGACCTTCTTGATCGACTTCACCTGCGCGTCGCCGCCGACGCGCGAGACCGAGATGCCGACGTCGACCGCGGGACGCTGGTTGGCGTTGAAGAGGTCGGACTGGAGGAAGATCTGGCCGTCGGTGATCGAGATCACGTTGGTCGGGATGTAGGCGGAGACGTCGTTCGCCTTGGTCTCGATGATCGGCAGACCGGTCATCGAGCCGGCGCCCAGCTCGTCGGAGAGCTTGGCGCAGCGCTCCAGCAGGCGGGAGTGCAGGTAGAAGACGTCGCCCGGGTAGGCCTCGCGTCCCGGCGGACGGCGGAGAAGGAGCGACACGGCGCGGTACGCCTCGGCCTGCTTGGACAGGTCGTCGAAGACGATGAGGACGTGCTTGCCGCCGTACATCCAGTGCTGGCCGATGGCCGAGCCGGTGTAGGGCGCGAGGTACTTGAAGCCCGCGGGGTCGGAGGCCGGGGCGGCGACGATGGTGGTGTACTCCATCGCGCCGGCGTCCTCGAGCGCGCCCTTCACCGAGGCGATGGTCGAGCCCTTCTGGCCGATCGCGACGTAGATGCAGCGGACCTGCTTGTTCTCGTCGCCCGACTCCCAGTTGGCCTTCTGGTTGATGATCGTGTCGATGGCGATGGCCGTCTTGCCGGTCTGGCGGTCGCCGATGATGAGCTGGCGCTGACCGCGGCCGACGGGGATCATGGCGTCGATGGCCTTGATGCCGGTCTGCAGCGGCTCGTGCACCGACTTGCGCTGCATGACGCCGGGGGCCTGGAGCTCGAGCTCGCGGCGGCCCTCGCTGGCGATCTCGCCGAGGCCGTCGATCGGGTTGCCCAGCGGGTCCACGACGCGGCCGAGGTAGCCGTCGCCGACGGGAACGGACAGGACCTCGCCGGTGCGGGTCACCTCCATGCCCTCGACGATGTCGTCGAACTCGCCGAGGACGACGACGCCGACCTCGTTCTCGTCGAGGTTCTGCGCGAGGCCGAGGGTGCCGTCCGCGAAGCGGATGAGCTCGTTCGCCATGACGCTCGGAAGGCCCTCGACGTGCGCGATGCCGTCGGAGGCGTCGATGACGTGGCCGACCTCGGTCGCCTCAGCGGCCGCCGGCTCGTACTTGGTGACGAAGTCCTTGAGCGCGTCGCGGATCTCGTCGGGGCTGATCTGGATGTCTGCCATTGTGATTCCTATCTTGAGGCGGTCAGCCCGCCAGCTGAAGCCGGAGTTCGGCCAGACGCGATGCGATGCTTCCGTCGATGACGTCGTCACCGATCTGTACGCGCAATCCGCCGATGATCGAGGGGTCGACGACCTGGTTGATCTTCAGGTCGCCGTAGGTGGCGCTGAGCACCGAGCGCAGGCGCTCGGCCTGGGCCTCGGGCAGCGGGGACGCGGCGTGGACCGTCGCGATGGTCTGCCCCTCCTGGGCCGCGACGATGCGCGCGGCCGTGCGGAGCGACTCCCGGATGCTGCGGCCGCGGGGCTGCTCGACGAGCTGCCGCACGATGGCGAGAGTCTCCTTCGACGCCCGTCCGGCGAGCAGGCGCTCGACCAGGGCGACCTTGGAGTCGGTGCCGGCGAGCTTGCTGCGGAGCGCGAGCTCGAGCTGCGCGTCGGAGGTCACGGCGCCTCCGAAGGTGAACAGCTCCGCCACGATGTCGACGTTCCGCGGCGCCGAGGCGGCGATCGCGCGGATCCCCAGCTCCTCGATCGCGGCGAGCAGGTCGTCGTGCGACGACCAGCGCTGCGCGACGACCACGCCGAGCAGCGTGACCGCCGGCTCCGACAGGGAGGCGAAGACGCGCTTCACGAGCGCGGCCTTGCCCTCCGGGTCGGCCGTGGGGTCGCTGAGGACCGCTCGGAGCTGGGCGGAGTCGGCGACGACTCGTCCTGCGGCGAACAGGTCCTCGGCCGTCGCCAGATCGGCCTTGGATCCCAGGTCGGCGAGAGCCGACACGGACCGGGCCAATGCTTCTCTGGTGGCGCTTCCCATCAGTTGCCCGATCCTGCCTTCTGCTCGTCGGCCTCGAGGTCCGCCAGGAAGCGGTCCACGATCGCCTGAGCGCGCTTGTCCTCGTCGAGCGACTCGCGCACGACGGTCGACGCGAGGTCGATCGCGAGCGAGCCGACCTCGCCCCGCAGCTGCACGAGCGCCGTCTGGCGCTCCGCCTCGAGCTGCGCCTGAGCCTGAGCGGTCACGCGAGCGGCCTCGGCCGTCGCGGTCTCGCGGGCCTCCGCGACGATCTTCTGACCGTCGGTGCGAGCCGTCTCGCGGATCTTCGCGGCCTCGGCGCGTGCCTCGGCGAGCTGGGCGGTGTACTGCTCCAGCAGGGCCTCGGCCTTGCGCTGTGCTTCGTCGGCCTTCTCGATGTTGCCTTCGATCGCCTCAGCACGCTCATCCAGCAGCTTCTTCATGCGCGGAAGCACGAGCTTCCAGAAGAAGAACAGGATGATGATGAAGCAGATCAGCGCACCGATGATGTCTGGCCACGCCGGGATGAGCGGGTTGTGCTGCTCCTCCGCGGCGGCGATCACCACACCGTTGAGCATGGTTCCTCCTTACCGAGGTAGAAAAGAGGGCTCAGACGAAGATGAAGTAGGTCGCGATACCGATGAAGGCGAGCGCCTCGGTGAACGCGATACCGATGTACATCAGGACCTGGAGACGGCCGGCCAGCTCGGGCTGACGGGCCACGCCCTCGATGGTCTTGCCGACGACGATGCCCACGCCGATGGCCGGGCCGATGGCGGCGAGGCCGTAACCGACGGTGGCGATGTTGCCGTTGATTGCAGCGATGTCCACGTTGTGTGTTTCCTTCCGTGATGGCGATCCGTGCGGGTGCGCGGATCGTTCTTAGTGTTCCTCGGCGACTGCCAGCTGGATGTAGACAGCGGTGAGCAGTGCGAAGACGTAGGCCTGCAGGACTGCGACCAGGATCTCGAAGAGCGTGAAGACGAACCCGAAGGCGAAGGTGCCGATGCCGAACAGCGCCCACAGGCCGCCGGCCTGGAAGAAGAAGAACGTGGTCGCGGTGAAGAAGAGCACCAGCAGGAGGTGCCCGACGACCATGTTCATCAGCAGTCGGAGGGTCAGCGTGATCGGGCGCAGGATGAAGGTCGAGACGAACTCGATCGGCGTCACGATGATGTAGAGGAACCACGGCACGCCCGGCGGGAAGAGCGCGTTCTTGAAGAAGTTCTTCGGGCTCTTCTTGATGCCGGCGTAGATGAAGGTCACGTAAGCGACGATCGCGAGCAGCAGCGGCACCGCGATCACCGAGGTGCCCGCGATGTTGAGGAACGGGATGATGCCGGTGATGTTGAAGAACAGCACCATGAAGAAGATGGTGGTCAGCAGCGGCAGGAACCGGCGGCCGTCCTTCTTGCCGAGCAGGTCTTCCGCGATGTTGACGCGGACGAAGTCGAGGCCCATCTCGACGACCGACTGGAAGCGGCCCGGGATGAGCTTCATGCGGCGGGTGCCGAGCCAGAAGATCAGGAGGAGCGCGATCGTCGCGAGCAGGCGCACGACGATGATGCGGTTGAACTCGAGGCCACCGATGGTGAACAGGGTCGGGGGGAAGAACTCGTTGATCGAGGGACCCTGGAAGCTTCCATCATCGGAGCTTGCGGCCTGGACCAGCAGGTTCACAGCGTTAGCTAACAGCGCTATCTCCTGTTTCGGGGCGTCGAGCTCATGGCTCTCGCGACGACGAACGGTGGGGAACCCGGCACTACTCGCACTACGGGTTGCTTCGCGCGAACGGGTGGGGGATCACTGATAACTCTACAAGAGTTTTCAGTCCATAACGAATCAGAAACGGGTCAGCGCTTCTCACCCGGAAGGGTGACGTCGCTGGCGTAGGGGACGCGCGACCTGAACACCACGATCATGTCCACCACGAGCGATCCGATGACGCCCGCGATGAGGCTCAGGAACAGCACGACGGGGTTGATCCAGGGCTGGTCCCGCAGCAGGATCGCGAGCACCAGGAACAGCACGAACTTGAGGATCCAGCCGCCCAGGACGATGCCGAAGAACAGGCCGACGAAGAGGTCGGAGCCGATGAACCGGTTGGCGATGAGGATGCTCAGCGCCGTGATCGAGAGGAACACCGCGGCCATGGCCGTGCCGATCAGAGCGCTGGTGACACCGATCCAGCCGGCGAACAGGCCGCCGAGCAGCATCCCGACGATGGCGATGGCGCCGGCGAGGATGAGGCCGTACTTGAGGACGTCGCGCAGCACGGGCGTCGAGGTGGGCTGAGCGGCGGGCTGGGCCGGCCGCGGGGCGGGGGTGCCGTCCGAGTGGTCGGTCATCGGGTCTCCTCTGTCAGGGTGTGGTCCGGGAGGGCCGGGGTGGCGGATGCGGGCGCCGGACGCTCGCTCGCGGCGTCGAGCTGGTCGAAGCGCGCCGTCTCGGCGGCCTCGAGGCTGCCCGCGGGGGCGAGCTCGGCCACGGCCTCGTTGGCCTTGCGGCGGCTGAGCGGCGCGAGCGTGAAGGCGGTGCACACGACGAGGCCGATGGCGACGAACACGATCGCCATCCAGTACGGGTCGAAGAAGAACAGCAGGCAGCCGATCGAGAGCACGGCCGTCCACGCGTAGAAGATGAGCACGGCGTGGAGGTGCGTGTGGCCCATGTCGAGCAGGCGGTGGTGCAGGTGCTTGCGGTCGGCGCTGAACGGCGACTTGCCCGCCCGCAGGCGTCGGATGACCGCCAGCCCGAAGTCGAGCAGCGGGACGACCAGCACCGCGAAGGGCAGGATGACCGGGATGAACGCGGGCACCAGCGACGACTTGCCGAGCGTCTGCAGCGCCTCCGGATTGATCGTTCCGGTGACCGAGATGGCCGACGTCGCCATGAGGAGCCCGATGAGAAGCGCTCCCGCATCCCCCATGAACATCTTCGCGGGGTGCCAGTTGAGCGGCAGGAACCCCGCGCACGCACCCACCAGGATCGCCGCGATCACGCCGGCGAGGCTGAAGTAGTTCTGCGGGCTGATCTCGCGCTGCAGCAGGTAGGTGTAGACGAGGAACGTGCCGTTGGCGATGAGCGCGACGCCCGCCACCAGGCCGTCCAGCCCGTCGATGAAGTTGATCGCGTTCATCACCAGGACGATGGCGAACAGCGTGATGATGATCGACATCACGGGCGATCCGACGGTGAGGCCGCCGATCGGCAGCGAATAGATCTGCACGCCCAGCCAGGCCACGAGGCCGGCGGCCACGAACTGGCCGGCGAGCTTCGTCATCCAGTCGAGGTCCCAGAGGTCGTCGGCGACGCCGAGCACCACGATGAGCAGGGACGCGCCCAGGATCGCGAGGATCGGCCCTTGATCCGAGAAGATCAGCGACAGCACGCCGAACTGGCTCGACAGCAGCCACGAGACGCCGAACGCCACGAGGATGCCCAGGAACATCGCGACGCCGCCGAGCCGGGGCGTCGGGCGCGTGTGCACATCCCGGGCGCGGATCTTCGGGTAGAGCTTGAAGCGCATCGCCAGCTTGTAGACGACGAACGACATCCCGAACGTGATGACGGCCGAGATCAGGGCGAGCGCGAGGAGGAGGGTCACGGGTCAGGCGTCCGAGGGGACGGCGAGGGCGTCGCCGACGACCTCCCGCAGCTGCTCGACCGAGATGACGCCGTGGCGGAGGATGCGCAGACCCCCCGAGCCCGACGCCAGCGCGGTGGCGTCCACGATGGTCGAGGAGCTGTCCTTGCCCTCGACGCGCTCGTAGGCGTCGCCGGCCTCTCCCCCGTCGAGGTAGAGCGAGATGGAGTCGCCCAGCATCGCCTCGGCCTCCGCGGCGGTGCGGGCGGCGGGGAGGCCGGTCTTGTTGGCCGACGAGACGGCGAGCGGCCCGGTCTCGGACAGCAGCTCGAGCGCGATGGTGTTGTCGGGCATGCGCAGCGCGACCGTGCCCTTGGTCTCGCCGAGGTCCCAGACCAGCGACGGGGAGGCGGGCAGCACGATGGTGAGGCCGCCCGGCCAGAACGCCTTGACCAGCGCATCCACCTCGTCCGGCACGCGTTCGGCGAGCGCGGCGAGCGTCGGGATGCCCGGGACCAGCACGGGCGGCGGCGACTGACGGCCGCGTCCCTTCGCGTCGAGGAGACGCTGGACGGCCGCCGGGTTGAACGCGTCGGCTGCGACGCCGTAGACCGTGTCGGTGGGGATGACGACGAGTTCGCCGCGTCCGATCGCCGCCCGGGCGAGACGCATGCCGGTGAGCAGCTCGGAGTCGACCGAGCAGTCGTAGATGGTTGCCATGACGGGGTCAATGATAGCCGGGGGGAAGACGCCCAGACTGGGAGGACGATACTGGAGTCGATGGACGTCTACTTCTTCGACTGCGACAAGACGCTCTACGACTACGACTTCCACAAGCGCCTGCCGAAGCTCGCGCAGCTGGGAGGTGTGAGCCAGTACCGGCTCGCCTCCTCCTGGTGGGCGGGCGGATTCGAGCGGGCGGCAGAGATCGGCGAGTACGCCACCAGCGAGGAGTACCTGGACGCGTTCCACGAGGTCACCGGCGCGCGGCTCACGCTCGAGCAGTGGCAGGAGGCCCGGAAAGCCGCGATGACGCCCATCCCGGGTGCGATCGAGGCACTGCAGGAGGCCGCCGGGCTCGGGACGGTGTCGCTGCTCTCGAACAACCCCATCCCGTTCAAGGACTCGCTGCCGGTGCTGACGCCCGAGATCGTCGATGTCCTCGGCGGTAACGACCTGGTGTCGGCGGTGCTGGGCGCGCGCAAGCCCGAGCGCCGCATCTACACGCGGGCGCTCGGGCGGTTCGGGGTCGAGCCCGAGAACGCGATCCTGTTCGACGACTCGATCGCCAACGTCGAGGGCGCCCGTGCCTGCGGGATGCAGGCGTACCACTTCGTCAAGCGCGAGGACGGCTCCTTCGACACCGACGCCATGGTCGCGGCCATCCACGCCTTCGCCTCCCGCCCGCGCTGACCCACCTCCATCGAGTCCGCGATAAGTGCACGCGAAACGCCGTGCGGGCGTGCACTTATCGCGGACTCGATGGCGGGGATCAGCGGCGCGCGGCTGAGCGGCGGAACAGCCAGGCGGCCCAGACGTAGGCGCCGACGATGATGAGCGCGCACCAGCCGAGCGCCCACCACAGGTCGCCGCCCGGGTCGCGGCCGAACAGGAAGGCGCGGATCGTCTCGATGATCGGCGTGATGGGCTGGTTCTCGGCGATCCACTGCAGCCAGGTCGGCATGGTGTCCGTCGGGACGAACGCGCTCGACAGGTAGGGCAGGAACAGCAGGGCGAAGCCGTAGCCGCTCGCTGCCGTCGGGCTCTTCGCGGCGAGGCCGATCCCGGCGTAGAGCCAGGTGATCGCGAGGATGAACAGGGCGACGACGCCGAGGGCGCCGATCCACTGCAGCGGGTTCGCGGTTGGACGGAACCCGACCAGCAGCGCGACCCCGATCACGACGCCCGTCGCGAAGAGGTTGCGCAGCAGGCTGGCGACCACGTGGCCGGTCACGACGCCGCGCGAACGCAGCGGCATGGTGCGGAAGCGGTCCACGATGCCGTCGCTCATGTCCTGCGCGACGTCGACCGCGGTGCTCGAGGCGCCGAAGCCCGCGCAGAGCAGGATGATGCCCGGGACGACGTACTGCACGTAGCCGCCGTCGCGGTCCAGCGCTCCCCCGAACACGAACGTGAACAGGAGCATGAGCATCACCGGCAGAACGATCGCCATCGTCAGCGCCTCGACGTCCCGGAGGGAGTGGCGGATGCTGCGGCCCACGAAGACGCGGGCGCTGGTGAGCGGTGTGACGGCGCGCTCGGGGCGCGTGGTGAGCGTTGCGGTGGTCATCGGACGGCCTCCTTCTCGGATGCGGTGGACGTGGTGGAGGCGGTGGGCTGGCCGGTGAGGGCGAGGAACGCATCGTCGAGCGACGGCTTGCGGATGCCGATGGCCCCGCCGGCCGCCCCGAGGGCGTCGAGCTCGTCGATCGCCGTACGAAGGGCCTCCACGCTGCCGTCGGTCGGGAGCTCGCGGACGAGCTCGCCGCGCGCATCCCGGAGCTCGACGACCTCGCCGCCGACCCGCGCCTTCAGCTCGGCGGCCGTGCCCTCGGCGACGATCACGCCGTGGTCGAGCACCGCGATGCGGTCGGCCAGCTGGTCGGCCTCCTCGAGATACTGCGTCGTCAGCAGGATCGTGGTCCCGCGGCGAGCCAGGTCGAGGATGATGTCCCACAGCGTCTGGCGGCTGCGGGCGTCGAGGCCGGTGGTCGGTTCGTCCAGGAAGATGACCGGCGGGGTCGCGACCAGGCTGAGCGCCAGGTCCAGCCGTCGGTGCATCCCGCCGGAGTAGGTCGAGACGCGCTTGCGGGCGGCGTCGCGGAGGTCGAAGCGCTCGATCAGCTCCGCCGCCCGCCGCTTGGCCTCGACGGGCGTACTGCCCGCGAGCCGCGCCATCATGCGCAGGTTCTCCTCGCCGGTGAGCACGCCGTCCACGGCCGCGGCCTGGCCGGTGACGCTGATGACGCCACGGATGCCCTCCGCATCGGTCTCCAGATCGTGGCCGTCGACGACCACGCGCCCGGCGTCCGGAAGCACCAGCGTGGACAGGATGGTGATGAGCGTCGTCTTGCCCGCTCCGTTCGGCCCGAGCAGGGCGAACACGCTGCCCGCCGGAACGCGCAGGTCGATGCCGTCGAGCACGGTCTGCGCGCCATAGGACTTGCGCACCCCCGTGACCTCGATCGCCGGTCGGTTCATGGTGATCCCTCTCTGTGTGTCACGTAAACTGTTTATGCCGCATACGGTTGTTTAAGTGATACACAGTTCTAGGATGGGTGTCAACAGGAAGGTGGTGCGATGGCCGACGACGTCGAGGACGTGCTCCCCCGCGCCGTCGCGCTGAGCTGGGGCGTCGCGGAACGCCCGCAACGCGGGCCGAAACGCGAGCTGAGCGTCGAGCGCATCGTCGACACCGCCATCGAGCTCGCCGACGCCGAAGGGCTCGGCGCCGTGTCCATGAGCCGCATCGCGAGCGAGCTGGGCTTCACCACCATGTCGCTGTACCGGTACGTCACCAGCAAGGACGACGTGCTTGCGCTGATGCAGGATGCGGTGTGCGCCGTCCCGATCCCGCCGGATGACGCGCTCGCCGGTGGTGCCGCCGACCACGACTGGCGCGAGGGCCTTCGCCGGTGGTCGATGGCGACGATCGACGTGATGCGCGAGCACCCGTGGTTCCCCGACATCCCGATCAGCGGCATCCCCCTCATGCCGAACAACCTCGCGGTGCTCGACTGGGGGCTACGCGAGATGCGGACGCTGCCGCTGACCGACGCCGAGAAGATGTCGACGGCGCTGCTGCTGTCGTCGTACGCGCGGGCGGTCGGCGTCGTCGAGCGGGACGTGAGCCGGTCGCGCCAGGCGGACGGTCCGCCGGCGAACGGCGAGGCGTTCACGGCGGCGCTCGCGGAACTGGTCACGCCGGAGCGGTTCCCGGACCTCGCGCCGCTGGTGGCGTCAGGTACCTACGCGGACGCGGAGGGCGACGACCTGGACGACTTCGCCTTCGGGCTGGAGCGCATCCTCGACGGCATCGAGCGGTACGTCGCCGCGCGTGCCGAGGGCGCCCCCCTGGCGCCGGTCCCCCGCCCGGAGTCCGCCCCGCGCGACAAGGCCGTGCGCGAGGCCGCCAAGGCGCGCCGAGAGGCTGAGTCCAAGCTCCGCGAGGCCCGCAAGCGCGAGCGGGAGGCCATCGCCCGCGCCGCCGACCGCGCCGCCCGCTGATCCGCCCCCGTCGAGTACGCGAAGAGTGCACACCCACACGGCGTGTCGCGTGCACTCTTCGTGTACTCGACGGAGGGGGCGGGTCAGATGTAGATGGCGGGGTCGATCCAGTCGTCGCCGGCGATCTGCTCGTGGCCGGAGCGCGGGCGCGGATGCGCGGGGACGCCGACGAGGAGCGAGTCGGCAGGGGCGTCGCGGGTGACGACGGCGTTCGCGCCGATCACCGAGTGTGCGCCGATCGTGATGGCGCCGAGAACCTTCGCGCCCGCGCCGACGATGACGCCGTCCTCGATCGTGGGATGCCGCTTGCCGTGCCCGCTCCCCCGGCCGCCCAGGGTCACGCCGTGGTACAGCATCACGTCGTCGCCGATCCAGGTCGTCTCGCCGATCACCACGCCCATCCCGTGGTCGATGAAGAAGCGCCGCCCGATGCGTGCGCCCGGGTGGATCTCGATGCCCGTGAGGAACCGCGTCAGCTGCGACAGGATACGCGCGGGCATGCGCAGGCCGGCCTGCCACAGCCGGTGCGCGACCCGGTACGACCAGACGGCGTGCAGGCCGGAGTAGACGACGGCGACCTCGGCATCGCCGCGCGCCGCCGGGTCGTGCCGGCGGGCGTTGCGGATGTCCTCGCGCGCCCGGAAGATCGGCACTCCGCTCAGTCCAGCAGGTCGGCCCACAGCGGGGTGGAGATGTAGCGCTCGCCCGTGTCGCACACGATGGCGACCACGGTCTTGCCGGCGTTCTCCGGGCGCTGGGCCACCTGCAGCGCGGCCCAGATGATCGCGCCGGACGAGATACCCGCGAGGATGCCCTCCTCGCTCGCCAGCTTCTTGGCGACGTCGAGCGCGTCGTCGAGCGAGACGTCGACGACCTCGTCGTAGATCGTGGTGTCGAGGATCTCGGGCACGAAGTTCGCACCGATGCCCTGGATCTTGTGCGGGCCCGGCTGGCCGCCGTTCAGGATGGGCGAGTCCAGCGGCTCGACCGCGATCACCTTCACGTCGGGCTTGCGCTCCTTCAGCACCTGACCGACGCCGGTGATGGTGCCGCCGGTGCCGACGCCCGCGACGAAGATGTCGACGCCGCCGTCGGTGTCCTCCCAGATCTCCTCGGCCGTGGTGGCGCGGTGGATGGCCGGATTCGCCTCGTTCTCGAACTGGCGGGCCCAGATGGCGTTCTCGGTGGTGTCGACGATCTCCTGCGCCCGCGCGACCGCTCCGCGCATCCCATCGGGGCCCGGGGTCAGCACGACCTGGGCGCCGAACGCGCGCATCACGACGCGGCGCTCCTTGCTCGCGGTCTCCGGCATCGCCAGGATCACGGTGTAGCCGCGGGCAGCGCCCACCATGGCGAGCGCGATGCCCGTGTTGCCGCTGGTCGCCTCCACGATCGTCCCGCCGGGCCGCAGGGCGCCCGCCTTCTCGGCGGCGTCGATGATCGCGACGCCGATGCGGTCCTTCACGCTCGCGGCCGGGTTGTAGAACTCGAGCTTCGCGAGCACGGTCGCGTCGATCCCCTCGGCGAGCCGGTTCAGCCGGACGAGCGGAGTACGGCCGACGGCCTCGGTGACGTTGGCGTAGATGTGTCCGGACATGGTCCTCTTCCTTGGGCGACGTGACGGATGGGAGCGCGTCACCACTCTAGACGTCGTGGGCGAACACGGAAGGTCTGTGACGGGTAGGCTCGTTAGGCGATGAATCCCGAACCCGCCCCCTCCTCCCGCTCCGCCCGCGCCCTCCGCGACGAGACCGTCGCCCTGCTCGCCCGCGCCGGTGTCCCGGACCCGGAGGTGGATGCCGAACTGCTGTTCGGCCACGTGCTCGGCGAGAGCCGCGGCCGCGTCCAGGCGCTGGTGGTGATGGATGCCGCGGTGTCCGCCACGGACGCCGAGAGGCTGCGCGAGCTGGTCGAGCGCCGCGCCGCCCGGGAGCCGCTGCAGCACATCACCGGCCGGGCGCCGTTCCGGTCGCTGGAGCTCAACGTGGGGCCGGGCGTCTTCGTCCCGCGCCCCGAGACGGAGCAGGTGGCGCAGTTCGCGATCGACGCGCTGCGCGCCGTCCCGTCGCCCGAGCCGGTCGCGGTCGACCTCGGCACGGGCAGCGGCGCGATCGCGCTGGCGCTGGCGACCGAGGTGCCGCACGCCCGCGTCTACGCGGTGGAGAACTCCCCCGAGGCGTTCATGTGGGCGCGTCGCAACATCGACGAGGTCGGCGCCACCAACCTGACGCCGGTCTTCATCGACCTCGCCGACGCCCTCCCGCAGCTCGACGGGACGGTCGACGTCGTGATCTCGAACCCGCCGTACGTGCCCGACGACGCCATCCCCCGCGACCCCGAGGTGCGCCTCCACGACCCGCACGCCGCCCTCTACGGCGGACCGGACGGCCTGGATGTGGTGCGCACGATCTCCCGCGTGGCCCGGCGCCTGCTCCACCCCGGCGGCACCCTCGTGCTCGAGCACGGCGAACTGCAGGGCGCCGCGATCCGCGACCTCCTGACGGCCGACGGCTGGCGCGCCGCCGCCACCCACCGCGACCTCACCACCCGCGACCGGGCCACCACCGCCCTCCGCTGACAGCCGCCCACCGTCGAGTACACGAAGAGTGCACGCTCCTACGGCGTGTCGCGTGCACTCTGTGCGGACTCGATGGGGTGGGTCAGTCGTTGGCGAGGTCGGCCAGGCGGGTCTCCTCGTCGAGCGCGATGTTGCTGTCGATGACAGGGTCGAGGGCGCCGTTCATGACGGCGTCGAGGTTGTAGGCCTTGTAGCCGGTGCGGTGATCGGCGATGCGGTTCTCGGGGAAGTTGTAGGTGCGGATGCGCTCCGAGCGGTCCATCGTGCGGATCTGGCCCTTGCGGAACTCGGCCGCCTCGGCGTCCGCCTCCTCCTGCTGGCGCGCGAGCAGGCGGGCCCGCAGCACGCGCATCGCCGCCTCGCGGTTCTGCAGCTGGCTCTTCTCGTTCTGCATCGACACGACGATGCCGGTCGGGACGTGCGTGATGCGCACCGCGGAGTCTGTCGTGTTGACCGACTGGCCGCCGGGGCCGGACGACCGGAACACGTCGATCTTGAGGTCGTTCGGGTTGATCTCGACCTCCTCCGGCTCGTCCACCTCCGGGAAGACGAGCACGCCGGCGGCGGACGTGTGGATGCGGCCCTGCGACTCGGTGGCCGGCACGCGCTGCACGCGGTGCACGCCGCCCTCGTACTTGAGGTGCGCCCAGACGCCCTCGGCCGGGTCGCTGGAGCTGCCCTTGAACGCGACCTGCACGTCCTTGATGCCGCCCAGATCGCTGGACGTCTGCTCGATGATCTCGGCCTTCCAACGCCGCGAGTCGGCGTAATGGAGGTACATGCGCAGGAGGTCGCCGGCGAACAGCGCCGACTCGGCCCCGCCCTCGCCCATCTTGATCTCCATGATCACGTCGCGGCTGTCGTTGGGGTCGCGAGGGATGAGCAGGCGGCGCAGCTTCTCGGACGACTCGGCGAGGCTCGCCTCCAGCCCGGGGATCTCCTCCGCGAACGCGGCGTCCTCGGCCGCCAGTTCGCGGGCGGCCTCCAGGTCGTCCGTCAGCTGCTTCCACTCGTTGTAAGCCGCGACGATGCGCGACAGCTCGGCGTAGCGCCGGTTCACCTTCTTCGAGCGCACCGGGTCGCTGTGCAGGTCGGGGTCGGAGAGCTGGCGCTGCAGGTCGTCGTGCTCGGCGATGAGCGTGTTCACCGATTCGAACATGGGGGTCTTCTTTCTGCCGAGGGGAGGCCGGGGAACGACGAAGCGCCCGCCCGCCCTGCGCGTGGCAGGGCGGACGGGCGCTGATCGCAGCTAGCGGTGGTCGTTCTCGTGACCGTGCGAGTGCGCGTTGCCATGGCCGTTGGTCGGCGCCGGCATCGACTTCTGCACCTGCATCAGGAACTCGACGTTGCTCGAGGTCTCCTTGAGGCGGCCGAGGACGATCTCGAGCGCCTGCTGCTGGTCGAGCCCGGCGAGGGCGCGGCGCAGCTTCCAGGTGATCTTGACCTCGTCCTGGCCCATGAGCATCTCCTCGCGGCGGGTGCCGGAGGCGTTGACGTCGACGGCCGGGAAGATGCGCTTGTCGGCCAGCTGGCGCGACAGGCGGAGCTCCATGTTGCCGGTGCCCTTGAACTCCTCGAAGATGACCTCGTCCATCTTGGAGCCGGTCTCCACCAGCGCCGAGGCGAGGATGGTCAGCGAGCCGCCGTGCTCGATGTTGCGGGCGGCGCCGAAGAAGCGCTTCGGCGGGTACAGCGCCGACGCGTCCACACCACCGGAGAGGATGCGACCCGACGCCGGAGCGGTCAAGTTGTACGCACGGCCCAGGCGGGTGATGGAGTCGAGCAGCACGACCACGTCGTGGCCCAGCTCGACGAGGCGCTTCGCGCGCTCGATGGCGAGCTCGGCGACGGTGGTGTGGTCCTCGGCGGGACGGTCGAAGGTCGAGGCGATGACCTCGCCCTTCACCGTGCGCTGCATGTCGGTGACCTCTTCGGGACGCTCGTCCACCAGCACGACCATGAGGTGCACCTCGGGGTTGTTGGCGGTGATCGCGTTGGCGATCTGCTGCATCACGATGGTCTTGCCGGCCTTCGGCGGCGCGACGATGAGGCCGCGCTGGCCCTTGCCGATCGGGGCGACCAGGTCGATGATCCGCTGGGTCACCTTGCTGGGCTCGGTCTCGAGGCGCAGGCGCTCCTGCGGGTAGAGCGGCGTCAGCTTGCCGAACTCGACGCGCGCCGCGGCCTCCTCCGGGGTCTGCCCGTTGATGGAGTCGACCTTGACCAGCGCGTTGTACTTCTGGCGGCTGTTGTTCTCGTTGTCGCGCGGCTGGCGGATGGCGCCGACCACGGCGTCGCCCTTGCGCAGGTTGTACTTCTTGACCTGGCCCAGCGAGACGTACACGTCGCTCGCACCGGGCAGGTAGCCGGTGGTGCGGACGAACGCGTAGTTGTCGAGCACGTCGAGGATGCCCGCGACCGGGATGAGGACGTCGTCCTCGGTCAGCTCCGGCTCGAACTCGTCGCCGGCGGCACCGCCGCGGCGCTTGCGGTTGCGGTCGCGGTAGCGGCCGCCGCGCTCGCCCTCGGGGTCGTTCTGCTGGTTCTGGGCGTTCTGGCCGCGGGTCTGCTGGCCCTGGCCGCCCTGCTGCAGGTCCTTCGGCTGGCCCTGCTGGTTCTGCTGGCCCTGCTCGTTCTGCTGCTGGTTGTTCTTGTTGCGGTTGCGGTTGCGGCGGTTGCGGCCGGAGCCCTGCTGCTCGTTCTGGCCGTCGCCCTGCTCGCCCTGCTGGTCGGCCTGGTCGCCCTGGATCTGCGCGGCATCCTGGCCCTGCTGGCCGTTCTGCTGCTCCTGGCCGGCCTGACCCTGCTCGCCATTCTGGGCGTTCTGGCCGCCACGGCCACGGCGACGGCGTCCGCCGCCCTGGCCCTGCTCGCCGTTCTGGCCGTTCTGCTGGCCGCGGGCCTGCTCGCGGGAGGCGAGCGCGGAGTCGAGCAGCGCATCCACGTCGGGGATGAGCGAGTCGACGCCGGTGGCGCCGGAGTTGACGTGCGAGCCGGTCGCGACGGGCGCGGCGATGCCGGTGCCGTCGGGGCTGCTCACGCGGCGGGAGCCGCGGCGGCGCGGCTCGGAGCCGGCCTGGTCACCGGTCGGGGCCTCGGCGCTCTGCGCGGAGTCGGCCGGCGGCAGCACCGGGTCGCCCACGGTGGGCTCGACGCGCTCGGCGCCGGCCGGCTCTGCGATGAGCGGTTCGGCGATCAGCGGCTCGGTGAGCACCTGCGAGGCGGCGGCGGGCGCCTCCACCTCGGCGGTCTCGAGAAGGGCCGGCTCGGCGGCGTCGGCCGGAGCGCCCGCTGCACGTGCAGCGGCGATCGCCTCGACCAGCTCGCCCTTGCGGAGCCGGCCTGCGCCCTGGAGCCCGAGCTCGGCGGCGAGAGCCTGCAGCTCCGCCACCTTGAGCGAGGTCAGGTCGCTGGTGTCCACGCCCCCGGCGTGGAGTTCGACATCAGTCACGGAAGAGGATCCTTTCCCCCGGCGCGCCCTTGCGCGCCGTCTGTGAAGCTTCGTCACATGAACTGCCGGTACGTGCTGCGTTCTGATCCGCGCTACGTCGCCCTCTTCGGTTCCCGCGAGAGGAGAACCTGAAGGGCAGGCAGGAGTGACGGCATGATTGCTAGGAGATCACCCGGAAAGCTGGATTCGCTCGTGACGCGGGTTCTTCACGGGTGCGAGTGCAGTTTACCACCTTGGACGACACGCTCCGGACGCTAGGCCGCCGGTGTGTCAGCACGCGCCGACTCGGTGCGCACGACCGTCGCGCCCTTGAAGTCGACGGCGAGCATGAGCGGCTGCCAGCGGGTCTGCGCGGCCTCCTCGACGAGCTTCGCGGCCGCGAGCCGCTGGCTCGGGTCGCTGCCCAGCACGAGGATGGACGGCCCCGCACCCGAGACGACGGCGGCGAAGCCGTTCTCGCGCAGCAGCGTGATCAGCCGGTCGGTCTCCGGCATGGCCGAGGCGCGGTAGCTCTGGTGGAGCTTGTCCTCGGTGGCCGCGTGCAGCAGCTCGGGGCTCTGGATGAGGGCCGCGACCAGCAGTGCGGAGCGGGAGACGTTGAACACGGCGTCCTCGTGCGGCACGGACTGCGGCTGCAGGCTGCGCGCGAGGGCGGTGGACATGACATGCTCGGGGACCAGCACGAGCGGCGAGACGCCGCGGTGCACGATCAGCTTCTTGAAGCGCGGGCCGTCGGGCGTCACCCACGCGATCGTCAGGCCGCCGAACAGGGCGGGCGCGACGTTGTCGGGGTGACCCTCCATGTCGTTCGCCAGCGCCAGCAGCTGCTGCGCGTCGAGGTCGACGACGCCCTCCAGCAGTCCCTTGGCCGCCATGATGCCGGACACGATCGCCGCGCCGGAGGAGCCCATTCCCCGGCCGTGCGGGATGCTGTTGCGCGCGCGCAGGTTCAGGCCGGGCAGCGGGACGCCGACCGCATCGAAGGTGTGCGCGATGGCGCGGACCACGAGGTTGCTCTCGTCGGTCGCGACCTAAGAACGTGCCCAACAAGTACTTGATCTACAAGAACAATCTGCCGATTTTTTTGCAGCTTCTCAAATTGGCCTAAATGCAGTTGCAATTTTAGGCGGTATTTTGGGTGAAGCTGCTTTTCGTCCTTTTTTCGTCACTTTAGTTGATCGCTTTTATGAAGGCCCTTGGACACAGACTATCGGTTTTGCCCTCTCCTTCACTTTAGTAACTTCTCTATTTATTTTATTTGCCGATCTTATGCCAAAACGCTTGGCAATGATTGCACCTGAAAAAATTGCAATTAGCGTTATTAACCCGATTCAAGTTTTTATTAAGGTATGTAAACCCTTAGCTTGGGGAATTAATGCTATTGCGAATCTGTTATTTCGCTTGTTTAAAGTCAATACAACACGCGAAGACAACATTACTTTTGATGATATCTCAGCGGTCATGGATGCAGGTGCTCAAGCCGGCGTACTTCAAAAACAAGAACACCACTTTATTGAGAATGTTTTTGAACTAGAAGAACGTACTGTACCTTCAAGCATGACGACACGCGAGAACGTTGTTTATTTCACCTTAAACGAACATGAAGATAGTATTCGTCAAAAATTAGCAGAATATCCTTACTCAAAATTTTTAGTGTGTAATGAAAATATTGATCAGGTTATTGGTTATGTTGATGCTAAAGATTTCTTAGTACGTATTTTAAATAATCAATCACCAACTCAATTAAATGAGTCTACCATTCGTACTGTACTCATGATTCCCGACACTCTCACACTCTCTGAACTACTTGACCGTTTTCGTTCTACAAAAGAAAAATTTGCTGTCGTTATCAATGAATATGCACTCGTTGTCGGAGTGATTACATTAAGCGATATCATGATTACAGTTATGGGTGATTGGGTTACTCCTATTGAAGAAGAACAGCAAATCATTAAACGTGATAATAACTCATGGTTAATTGATGGCAGCACACCAATTGATGACCTAAGACATGCTCTTGAAATTGATGAAATGCCTGATGAAGAAAACTATGAGACGCTTGCAGGTTTCATGATGTACCGTTTACGCAAAATTCCACGTCCAGCAGATTTTGTGGAATTTGGTGGATATAAATTTGAAGTTGTCGATGTCGACCATTTTAAAATTGACCAACTTCTTGTAACTCGAATTTTAGAACAAACCGAAACACACTCATCAATTGATGAAAACTAATCGTTATTAATTTAAATGCCCCACAATTTAGCTGGGGTATTTTTTTAAAACTAAATAACTTTTTTAAATATATGTAATAATTATTTTAGATTCATTTATTCAATTTGCTCTTTTAATCTAAAAGTATTATTATTTTATTTAACAACTCTATTAAAGCTTAAATACTGAAAATTAATAAAATAATCTATATCTCTTAACTGCCTATAAAGTGATTAAGCCCCATTTAAATTGCAAACAAACTTATGTAGCTTAGCTCAAAGTAAGCCCCTAAATGCTTCTTCTTCTCATTTCACTCATCAAAATATATATAATTAAAAAAAATGCCATATAATTTTTATTTTTATAATACCTTTATATTATTTTATAATAGCATTCATTTATTATAAAACCATTATAACCTTAATATATATGTTCAGTATTTCATCTAAATATACCTATCCAAACGAATATATATTAACCAAATAAACTAAATATATTATTTGTCTTTTTAATAATAATTAATAAGAATAACCAAGGTCAGAGTTTTGAATAAACTTGTTCAGTAAAACTATAGGC